>NZ_CP005286.1:1340656-2681312 GCF_000819445.1 Corynebacterium humireducens NBRC 106098 = DSM 45392 | reverse complement strand
GTGGGGGTGGCTCCTTCTGAGGTTTCGTCGGAATGCGGGAACACCTGCAATTCTGTGACATGAGTCACAAAATAGCCTGCGTCCCTGGCGGAAACAGGTGGTTGCAGCGCGCTGGGGTCGTGCCTGGCGGGAGGTAGTGCGCTGCAGCTGTACACAGGCCATCCCCCAGGGGAATATGGCCGCTACCTTGCCATCCACAGAGTTGTCCACAGGTGTGGATAATTCCGCCGACCGATTCTTTCCACAGCCTAGTCTAGAACCTGTGGATAACACGATTCGGGAAATTCATCGCTTTCACCAGCGGAAATGCGAGCCCTCCGGAAAACCCTCAATCATGTCTTGACGGTTATCCACAGGGCTGTTGGTGGGTGCTCTGTGATTTCTTGTGAGTCTCTCCATTGTTACCCAACCCCCGGGGGCGGTGTCCATCGAACGCCCGACCACGTTCCCCGGGACGCCGGGGACCCTCGCGCGGGTCCCGCGCGCGCCGCTGCGGAAACAGGCGAACTGCCCGCTGAACAGCCGAAAATCCCAGCATTGTAATTTCAGGTGCCCCCGCGCAGTGCCCTACGACACGGCGAAATGTCAATTTGTTCGAATGGCCCCGATTCGCGTAGTCTGTGATGGTCTGTCACACCGCCGGATGCGCCCGTCCAGGGTCCGCACCGGCGGATGTGTGTGAGAGCAGCGTCGGCACCGGATCACCGGGCCGCGGCATCCGCCGCGCGTCAGTGCGGACGCAGCACGCCACCCGATGGCATCTCAAACCGTCATGAAAATTTCAGCGGCCCCGCCGGACCCGTACGGCCGGCCGCGTCACACAGAGGAGAACAACCGTGGCAAAGGGCAAGCGGACGTTCCAGCCGAACAACCGTCGTCGCGCACGCGTGCACGGCTTCCGTACCCGTATGCGCACCCGTGCAGGTCGCGCAATCGTCTCGGCGCGTCGCCGTAAGGGCCGCGCCAAGCTGACCGCTTAATTAAGCAGCACCAACGGTGCTTCCGAAGCAGCACAAGCTCACGTCGCCGACTGACTTCAGCCGGACGATGAAGCGTGGACGCCGCGCCGGTAGCCGCACCGTGGTGGTCCATCTCCTGGACCGCCGGACCGGGCCCGACGCCGGGATCGCCCACCAGGGCGGACCCCGCGTCGGGCTCATCGTCTCCAAGGCCGTCGGGAACGCGGTGATCCGTCACCGCACGTCCCGGCGGCTTCGTCACGTGTGCGCCTCGCTTTTCGACGCCCTCCCGCCCACCACCGACCTCGTGGTGCGCGCGTTGCCGGCGTCGGGGGCGGCGTCGTCAAGCGACCTGGAGAAGGACATCCGGAAGGCACTCACCCGCCTGGGGGCGCTGGATGCGTAGGCTCTCCCCCGCCGCGCGCGGCCTCGAGGCCCTGGTCCTCTTCTACCAAAAGCATGTGTCCCCCTTTAAGATGGGGTCGTCCTGCCGTTTCGAGCCGACCTGCAGCTCCTATGCGCTGGGTGCCGTCCGGAACCACGGGGCGGCCAAGGGGTTCGTCATGACGCTGGCCCGGCTGAGCAAGTGCGGGCCATGGCATCCGGGCGGGTACGACCCCGTCCCCGAAAAAACCGATTTCAAGGAGTCCTGACACACAGTGCTCAACTTCATCTACTGGCCGATCTCGGCCATCCTGTGGTTCTGGCACAAGGTGTTCAGCTTTGTGCTGGACCCGGATCTCGGCATCACCTGGGTGCTGGCGATCGTCTTCCTCACCTTCACGGTCAAGGCGATCATGTTCAAGCCGACCCAGAACCAGCTGCGCTCGGGCCGCAAGATGCAGGAGATGCAGCCGAAGATGGCTGAGATCCGCACCAAGTACAAGAACGACCAGCAGAAGATGATGGAGGAGACGCGCAAGCTCCAGAAGGAGCACGGCGTCAACCCGCTGCTCGGCTGCCTGCCGATGCTCGTGCAGATCCCCGTCTTCATCGGTCTGTTCCACGTGCTGCGCTCCTTCAACCGCACCGGTGAGGGCGTCGGCCAGCTGGGCATGTCCATCGAGGAGAACCGCAACACCCCGAACTACATCTTCGGCGTGGAGGAGGTCCAGTCCTTCATCGACGCCCGCTTCTTCGGCGTCCCGCTGTCCTCCTACATCTCCATGCCGAAGGAGATGTACCAGGCCTTCCAGCCGGTCGACTTCACCCGCACGGACATCATCATGGTCGCCGCGCCGCTGGCCATCATCATCGCCGTGGCCACCCACTTCAACGCGCGTATGTCCATCGACCGCCAGAAGGCCCGCATCGCCTCCGGCAAGCAGGCTGCCCCGACCGGCGACAACGCCGACATGATGGCCATGCAGATGGGCATGATGAACAAGATGATGCTGTGGGTCATGCCCGCCACCATCCTGTTCACCGGCTTCCTGTGGCACATCGGCCTGCTGTTCTACATGATGTCCAACAACGTGTGGACCTTCTTCCAGCAGCGCGTCCTCTTCGCCCAGATGGACCGCGAGGAGGAGGCCGAGGAGGAGGCCCGCAAGGCACTCAAGCGCACCACGGCCCCCGCCCCCGGCGCCCGTGCCGGAGTCAAGAAGAAGCGCAAGAGGAAGTAGCTTCCCGACGCCCCCCGACAGCCACCCCGAACCACCGGTTCGGGGTGGCTGTATCGTTATGAGACATGAGTGAGACCCCCGAGCTGCTGCCCGCACCCGCCGTCGCCTCCGAGATCTTCGGCGAGCGGCTCCCGCTTGCCGAGGCCTACCACCGCTCCCTGGCCACCGACGGTTCCATCCGCGGTTTCATCGGCCCCCGCGAGGTCCCCCGCCTGTGGGACCGGCACATCCTCAACTGCGCCGTCATCGGCGAGGCCATGCCCCACGGCGTCCGCGTCGCCGACGTCGGCTCCGGGGCCGGCCTGCCCGGCATCCCCCTGGCGATCGCCCGCCCCGACCTCGACATCACCCTCATCGAGCCGCTGCTCAAGCGCTCCGTGTACCTGCAGGAGGTCGTTGACCTGCTCGGCCTGCCCAACGTCACCGTCATCCGCGGCCGCGCCGAGGAGAAGCAGGTCCGGGCGGCCCTCGGGGAGGGCGTCGACATCGTCACCTCCCGCGCCGTCGCCCCGCTGGGCAAGCTCGCCGGCTGGTCCCTGCCGCTGGTGAGGAAGGGCGGCGAGATGATCGCCATGAAGGGATCCTCGGTCACCGAGGAGCTGGAACGCGACGCCGTGCAGATCCGGAAGGCCGGCGGCGGTGAGGCGGAGATCCGCACCGTGGGCGCTGAACTGCTCGAAGAGCCGACGACGGTTATCAGGATTCCCCGCGTGCACTAAGGTAGGGAAGGCTAGACAGTTACAGTTTCACAGTTGAGGAAGAGGTCGGGTCGGAAAACATGGTTGACCAGTTGCCGAAGCCGGACGTGCCGCGTCTCATCACGGTCGCCAACCAGAAGGGTGGCGTAGGCAAGACCACCAGCTCCGTCAACCTCGCCGCCGGTCTGGCGGTGAACGGTGCGAAGGTGCTCGTCGTCGACCTGGACCCGCAGGGCAACGCCTCCACGGCACTCGGGGTGGCGCACACCTCGGGCACGATCTCCAGCTACGAACTGCTCATCGGCGAGGCCACCGCGGAACAGGCCGTCCAGCAGTCCACCGCCGGGGACAGCATCTTCTGCATCCCCGCCACCATCGACCTGGCCGGCGCGGAGATCGAGCTCGTCTCCCTCGTGCGCCGCGAGTACCGCCTGCACGACGCCCTGCGCGCCTCCGGCTTCCTCGACGAGCACGGCTTCGACTACGTCATCATCGACTGCCCGCCGTCCCTCGGCCTGCTCACCATCAACGCGATGACCGCCGTCGACGAGGTCCTCATCCCCATCCAGTGCGAGTACTACGCACTCGAGGGCGTCGGCCAGCTGCTCAACAACATCTCGATGATCCGGCAGCACCTCAACACCAACCTCCACATCTCCGCGATCCTGCTCACCATGTTCGACGCACGCACGAAGCTCTCCGAGCAGGTCGCCACCGAGGTCCGCGCCCACTTCGGCGACGTCGTCCTGGGCACCATGATCCCCCGCTCGGTGAAGGTCTCCGAGGCCCCCGGCTACGGCCAGACCGTCCTCACCTACGAGCCTCTGTCCCGTGGCGCGATCGCCTACTTCGCCGCAGCCCAGGAGTTCGCCTCCCGCGGCGACTACCAGCCCGTCGAATCCACCGGACCCATCGGTGTCAGCCCCGAGACAGCCAAGCAGCTTGAATCAGAAAGGTAGGCGTCATGAACCAGGAGACTCGTAAGGGTGGACTCGGTCGCGGCCTCGCCGCCCTGATCCCCTCCTCTCCCACGCCCTCCTCCCCCCGCCTCGGCGACGGTGCCGCGGACGTCATCCTCGGCGGCACCAAGGGTGCCCGTGACAACAGGGACCGCCAGCCCGTGACCGGCGCCCCGAAGCCCGGACTGCCGGGCACGGGCCCGACGCCGGGCGACGTCGCCAAGCAGCAGCCCACCCCGGACCCGGGCGCCACCTACCGGGAGATCCCCCTCGCGGAGATCGTCCCCAATCCGCAGCAGCCGCGGAACGTCTTCGACGAGGAGGCCCTCGCCGAGCTGGTCCACTCCATCCGCGAGTTCGGGCTCATGCAGCCCATCGTCGTCCGCGAGGTCGCCGACGGCTACGAACTCGTCATGGGCGAGCGCCGCTGGCGGGCCGCCGGACGCGCCGGCCTGACCACCATCCCCGCCATCGTCCGCAGCACCGACGACGGGGCCATGCTCCGCGACGCCCTGCTGGAGAACATCCACCGCGTCCAGCTCAACCCCCTGGAAGAGGCCGCCGCGTACCAGCAGCTCCTCGAGGAGTTCGACGTCACCCAGGCCGAACTCGCCCAGCGCCTCGGCCGCTCCCGCCCCGTCATCACCAACACCATCCGCCTCCTGGCCCTGCCCGTGCCGGTGCAGCGCCGCGTCGCCGCCGGGGTCCTCTCCGCCGGACACGCCCGCGCCCTCCTCGGCCTCAAGGTCGGCGGACCCGCCGGCATGGAGGAACTCGCCGACCGCGTCGTCGCCGAGGGCCTGTCCGTCCGCGCCACCGAGGAGGCCGTCACCCTGCTCAACCGGGGTGAGGACGAACCCGAGCGCCGCAAGCCCGAACCCGTCGAGCAGCCCGCCTTCTTCACCCACGCGGCCACCCGACTCGGAGACACCTGGGACACCCGCGTGACCGTCACCATGGGACGCCGCAAGGGCCGCATGGTCGTCGAATTCGGTGATCAGGAGGACTTCGAGCGCATCCTCGGCCTCATCGAAGGCCGTGACTAAAGGCGCACGGTCGTGTTCGCCACACTGATCCCCGTCAGCCAGGAGACCATCGGCCGCATCCACCCGCAGGCCGGGCGGTCGATCTTCTGGGAACTCGACCCCGAGGCCGCGTCCCTCGTGCAGGGCTCCGGCGACCCCGCCTTCGAGAAGGAGGCCTGGCTCACCACCACCCTGCTCGACTACGGACACTGCGGCTACTCCCTCGAACGCTCCACCCACGAACGCGCCGTGGCCACCGTCCTGTGGTGCTCCCGCGACGCCGCCCCCGGCTGCGTCCAACTCCCCACCGCCCCCGTCTCCGAGGACGCCGAGGTGCTCACCTCCCTGTTCATCGACCGGGCACTCGCCGGCGTCGGGCTGGAGTCCGTGCTTCTCGACGCCAGCATCATGCACCTCGTCGACAGCGCCGCCACCGCCGTCGAGGCCTTCGGCTGGCGCGAGGACTTCTTCGCGCGTGCCGACGTCGACGAGCTCCTTGAGGGACCCGTCGGCACCATCCTGCGCTCCGCCTCCGAGATCGGGCTGATGTCCGTGTCGGTGCTCGAGTCCGCGGGATTCCAGGTCATCGCGGACCATCCGGTGCTGCCGCGCCTGCGTCTGGACCTGCCGCCGCCGCACGACCTGCTCGCCTTCTCCGCGGTGGAGGAGCTGTTCGACCGGGTGCTGATGTAGCAGGGCCGCCACTGGCCCTGGCCCTGGCACAAGTTCGAGAGGAGATGTGCGGGGGCAGATGTCCTCTCGACCTTGTCCGGGGTTGGCGGGCTCCCTCCGAACATGTCGTCTCGACGCTAGCTGACGCGGGGCAGGGAGGTCGGGGCGGTGAAGCTGTGGAGCCCCCGCCGCACCAGCTGCACCATCGTGCACTCTCCCTCGCCGCCGTCGGTCAGCTCCTTCACGCCCACCCGGAGGACCACCGACCCGAGGTTCTGCAGGGCCTTCTCGCGGTCGCGCTCGTCGAGAAGCACCGTGGCCGGATCACCGTACTCACCCCGGTACTTGCTGCGGCCATCGACTTCCAAGACCAGCCACCCGTTGATGAGGATGTCCACGAAGTAGCTCCGGCCGGTGAGCGGGTCACGGAACTCCACCTGCGTCTCGACGCTCTGGACCTCTGGGAGGGCGGCGTCGATGAGCAGGAGCCGGGCTTTCGTCTCCCACGGGCTCCCGATGTCCGGGCGCGAGCGCTCGAGGGCCGCGCGGAACCGTGAGCCGTTGCGGACCGTCCCCATCTCGGCGAACTCCCGGTTGATGCGCTCGAGCGTCAGCTCCGGCCAGAGGTGGCGGGCGGAGTCGAGAGCGACGACAGCCTCGTCCAGCGGCTCGTGCCGGGCGATGTCCACGAGGCAACGCAGACGGGTGGTGACTCGGATCCCCCGCTCCACCGTCTGATACCGCTTCGGGAGGATCACCGAGCGGTAGCGGGCACCCGTCGTCCACGTCCCACGGCTGCCCGCGCGGACACGGCCCGGCAGCTGGACCTCCACCTTGTTCTCGACGCTCAGGAGCCCGATCCCCCACAGCCGTGCCGCCGCCTTGCCCGCGACGACGCCCCTGTCCACCGTCAGGCCCACCGCTGCGGCGCGCGCCTCCGCCTTCTCCCACGGCGGCAGAGCGCGGTAGTAGGACGCGGGGACGGCTATCTCGCTGGTCAGGAGACGCAGCTTCCCGGACTCCAGCTGTTCGCGTATCTGAGGGCTGTCGTAGGGCTGCCGGCGCAGACGGAGGAGGCGGTGGGTGTCTTTCCAGTCGGGTGTCATGACTGCCAGCGTGATGCCTGCGGCAGGCGGAGGACAGTCGAGGTTGCGGAGGCGCACCCGTGCCTGTGGATGGGGCGTGGTTGTCCACAGGTGGCGCGGGGCCGCGGTTGCCGGGCTGTCAGGCGCCTGCTAAGGGCGAGAGGACATGTTCGGGACCGGGCCCGGGAGCGTGGGGCACGTTCGAGAGGAGTCCTGTCCCGAACATGTGGTCTCGAACTTGGCGGCGGGGCGGGCGGGCGGGCGGGACGGGTCAGGCCTGCTCGGCCCGCAGCAGCTCGGAGAACTTGTAGGTGCCGGTCGGGGCGTCGTCACGGTCCAGCAGGTAGAGGCGCTTCACGGCGACGACGACGGCCTCGGCCATCGCGTCCCGCACCGCCGGGTCGGTCAGCTGCGCGACGTCACCCGGGTTGGAGAGGTAGCCGAGGACGACCTCGACGGTCGGGGCCTGCGTGAAGCGCAGCATCTCCCAGGTGCGGGCGTGGGAGCCGCAGTTCTGCAGGTTGGTGCGGGCGACGATCTCGCGCTGGATGTAGCCGGAGAGGGTCTCACCGGTGAGGGAGCTGTTGCCGGTGTCGGAGCCGAAGTAGAAGGTGGCGATGCCGTTGGCCTTCTCGTTCGGGTAGTGGTCGCACTTGAGCGAGATGATGAGGTCGGCGCCGAAGGCGTTGGCGACGTCGGCACGCGCGGTCGCCGAGGGGTTGTCCATGCGGGGGCGGGACTTGATGGTCTCCATGCCGGCGGCGATCATGCGGCCCTCGATGCGGGAGGCGAGATCCCAGATGATCTCCTCCTCCGCGATCTGGCCGTAGGGGCCCTGCACGACGTGGCCCTTGTGGGAGCCGCCGAGGGCGGGGTCGATGACCACGCGCTTGCCGGCGAGCTTGGGGCCGGCGGTGCGGACCTGTTCGCGTTCGCGGATGGCGTGGGGGCTGCCGCCGGTGATGCGTCGGCCGAGCAGCTTGAGGGCGCGGATGGTCTCCGGGCCGCACACGCCGTCGTCCTGGAGGCCGGAGTTCAGCTGGAAGTTGGCCAGCGCCTCGTAGGTGCCGGGGCCGAAGTGGCCGTCGATGCGGTGGGAGTAGAAGCCCAGTTCCTGCAGCTGGTTCTGGAGCTGGGTGACGTCGTCGCCGACCAGCTCGTTGTTCGGCTGGTACGACAGGACGCGGCTGCCCAGGGCGTAGGAGGCGTGGCGGAGCTCCCGCAGCGTCATGTCGTCGATGTTGCCGGACGGCACGATGCCACGGGACTGCTGGAAGGCCTTGAGGACGTGGGACAGGCTCTCGTCGAAGAACTTGTCCTCCTCGGCGTACTTGTCCGAGAGGTCCGGCTCGTAGCCGGGGAGAAGGCCCAGGCGGGCGAGGGTGGAACGGGCCTCCGCCACCCGTGGGCTGCGGTCACCAACGCGAAACGTCTTGGTCACGGCGCTCCTTCCAGGGTCAGATGCTACAGATCCTATCCCAGCCGTCAGGAGTCGGCCGGTGCTGCACTAGGCCACTCAGGCTACCAGTTAGAGCAGCGGTTCCAGCTTCGCCATGATGTGGGAGCGGGGTCGGACGCCGATGAACTCGTCGACCTTCTCGCCGTCCTTGAAGTAGAGGACCGCCGGGATCGACATGATCTGGAACATGGCGCCGAGGGTGCGCTCCTCGTCGACGTTGACCTTCGCGACGGTCACGGTGTCGCCCAATTCCGCTGCTACCTCGTCCAAGACGGGGCTCAGCTTCTTGCAGGGGCCGCACCATTCGGCCCAGAAATCGACGATGACGGGCTTGTCGGAGTCGATGACGACCTCGCGGAAGTTGGCCTCGGTGACCTCGATGACATTACTCATGTGATTCTCCTTACAGTTTGCTTAGAGGGCGGCGAGATAGTGCTCAGCGTCGATGGCGGCGCGGCAACCGGAGCCGGCGGCGGTGACGGCCTGCTGGTAGTGGTCGTCGACAAGATCGCCGCAGGCGAAGACGCCCGGGGCGGAGGTCGCGGTGGACGGCTCGGACACCTTCACGTAGCCGCCCTCCTTCAGCTCGACCTGACCGTCGAGGAAACCGGAACGCGGGTCGTGGCCGATGGCGACGAACATCGCGGCGACCGGCAGCTCGGACAGCTCACCGGTGATCGTGTCGCGCAGCACGATGCCGCCGACCTTGTTGTCCTTCTCGATGACGTGGTCCACCACCTTGTTCAGGGCCCACTCGATCTTCTCGTTGGCGCGGGCCCGCTCCAGCATGATGGCGGACGCGCGGAACTCCTCACGACGGTGCACGATGGTCACCTTGTCGGCGAACTTCGTCAGGAAGGTGGCCTCCTCCATCGCGGAGTCACCGCCACCGATGACCGCGATCTCCTGGCCCTTGAAGAAGAAGCCGTCGCAGGTCGCGCACGAGGACACGCCGCGGCCCATGAGCTCGTTCTCACCCGGGACACCCAGCAGACGCGGGGCGGCGCCGGTGGCGAGGATGACGGTGCGGGCCTCGTGGACCTCGTCGCCCACGTGGATCCGCTTCACGGGACCGTCCAGCTCCACCTTGTCCACGAGCTCCATGCGCATGTCGGTGCCGAAACGCTCGGCCTGGCCCCGCATCTGCATCATCAGGTCCGGGCCCATGATGCCGTCCTGGAAGCCGGGGAAGTTTTCCACGTCGGTGGTGTTCATCAGCGAACCGCCGTACTCGTAGCCCTCGAACATGATGGGCTTGAGCTCTGCGCGCGCGGCGTAGATGGCGGCGGTGTAGCCGGCGGGGCCGGAACCGATGATGGCGACGTCGTGAACGGTCATTGATTCTCCTGTGGTGCGTGTACTGCTACTCAGCGCAAGTCTATGTGTCTGCCGTACTCAACGCTCCGTCACCGTGGAACATTCCCGCGCCAGCTCCGCGCGCAGCGCCTCCCGCGCCCGGTTGCGGCGCGACTTGATGGTCCCCGGCCGCACGCCCTCCCGCTCGGCGACGTGCCCGATCGTCCACCCCTCGATGTCGATGAGCCACAGCGCGCGCCGCTGGTCCGGGTGCAGACGCGCGAGCGACTGGTGCAGCTGCAGCGTCTCCTCCGTGCGGCTGATCGGGTCGGAGGCCAGCAGCGGGTTGATGTCGTGGGGGACGGCGCCGTCGTCAAGCGAGGGGACCTCGAGGTGACGGCGGTGATTGCGGAAGTCCCACCCCGAGTTCATCACCAGGCGGTGCAGCCAGGTGCTGAGCGAGGACTCGTGCCGCCACGTGTGGAGGCTGCAGCTCGCCTTGAACAACGCCTCCTGCAGGATGTCCTGTGCGTCGTCCTCGTTGTGCCCGTAGCGGCGCGCCACCCACAGCAGCCGCGCACGGTGCCTCTCGACGATCGTGGTGAAGGCCCGTAGATCCCCGCTGATGTAGTCGGCGACCAGGCGCCGGTCGGTCTGTGTCTGTGTCATTTTTCCCCCCGGAAAACACTGCTGACACAGCCATTGGAACCGATCCCCCGGGGGCCCGCCGGGCAGGTGGGACACCCCGCCCACCGGGGTGGGAGCTACCGCAGACCCACGACCTCGACCTCGGCGAGCACCGTCGACGCGGGGAACCACAGGAGCACTCCCCCGGCGGTCATCGGGCGGTCCAGCTCCAGGGTGGTGCGGCCCGCGCGGAGCTCACCGGAACCCAGCAGCGGCAGCCCCTCCGGGGAGTCGGCCACGGTGCCCTCCGTGAGGCCGTACACCTCGACCTCTCCCCCACCGGACTCGAAGAGCAGGGTGCGCAGTTCGGCGGGGTCGGCGAGCGACACCGTCACGCCCCCCTGCCCCGTCCACACGGTGTCCGGCGAACCGTCGGTGACCGCCGGGACGGAGGCCGTGGCGGGCTGGACGCGCGGCAGCGGACGTGGCGTGGTCTCGGTGGCGGAACCCTGAATGGAATCCTGGTTCACCGGGGTCGCCTCCCGGTCACCGCCGATGACGCTCACCAGGTAGGTGGTCAGCGCGGCGACGAGCAGGACGGCACCGATCGCCACCGTGGCGAGGAGCACCGTGGAGCCGCGGGAGTAGGACTTCGAGCCGAAACCGGCACGCTCGTCGGGGCGCGGCTCGACGTCCTCCTCGACCACCAGCTGCTCCTCCCCACCGGCGACGCCGCCGCGCTCCCGCAGGGTCGCCGCCAGGGCCGCCAGGTCGGTCTCCGCGTGGAGGTCCTCCTGGCCCAGCAGACGGAGGATGGAGCGGACGGAGGTGTGGTCGCGGTCGGGGGTGGCGTCGGGAAGCACGGCGGGGAAGGCGAGGACCGCCACACCGGACGTGGAGATGCGGATGCGGGCGTGGTTGTCCAGACCCAGCGGGAGGTCCTGCGCGGCGCCTTCCACCAGCGGGACGAGCGCGGCGGCGACGGCCTCCGGGTCGAGGTCCCCGCCCTCGGCGACGGCCCGCAGGGAGGAGCCCGGCACCCAGTCAGCCACGACGAGACAGCCGGCGCGGTAGGCCAGCACCTCGATGTTCTCGGCGACACCCGGCACCCCTGCCAGACGGCGCGTGCGGCGGGACACCTCGGCGGCGGCCCCCGCGGCGGCGGCCGGGGAGGCCGGGGCGAGCGGGGCGTTGCCCGAGGTGTCGACGAACGTCAGCGCCACCTCCCGGCCCGTCTCCTGCTCCTTCGCGTGCCAGAAGCGCGCGCCGGGCACGGAACCGTGGTCGGCGAGCAGACGGAAACGGCCGTCGGAGACCGGCGCACCCGGCACCAGACGCGGGCCGCGGACCACGCCGGCGGACATCGGGGCGGGCGCCGGTGAGGCGTTGAAGGCGTCCATGGCGACCAGCTGCGCGGACACCTCCTGCGGGTCGCTCGCGCCGACCTCGATGGCCTTGGACTGGTCGGGGCGGACGAAGCGGGACAGGCCCGGGATACGGGCGAAGGCACGGCCCAGGTTCTGCACCTCCGGCAGGCCGGAGAAGCTCAGCGCGACGCCCGTGGCGATGAGGAACACGATGCCCGAGATGCCCACCCGGATGAGCACGCCGAAGGAGCCCAGACCCGTCAGGGAGGGCAGCAGCCAGTCGACGAACAGCGCCACGGCCACACCGATGAGCGAGGCCGCGGAGGCCCACACCGTGGTGTGCAGCTGCGAACGGGTGCCCAGGTGGCCGAGCTTGCGGCGCAGCAGCAGCGCACCGATGACGGCGCCGGCGACGAAACCGAAGCCGTTGGCCGCACCGAGGAGCACGACCACGCGCGAGGGCGAGGACGCCACCATCGGGGCCAGCAGCGACAGGACGATCTTGGTGGCGGTGATGCCGGCGATGATGAAGGTCGGGGTCCAGGCCTCCTCACGCGCGTAGAACACGCGCAGGTGCAGCAGCACCAGGGCGTAGGGCAGCAGCGTGAAGGCGGAGAACGACAGCGTGAGTCCCAGCAGGATGCCGGACTCGGTGTCGAAGTTGCGGTACGCGAACAGCGCGACGCCGATGTCCGGGCCGAAGGCCGTGAAGAACACCACGATCGGGATGAGCGCGATGAACGTCAGCTTGGTGGCCATGCTGAGGTCACCGACGACGGCGCGGTCGTCGCCGTCCGCGGCGTGACGCGACAGGCGCGGCATGATCGCCGTGAGCAGGGTGACGCCGATGATGCCGTACGGCACCTGCAGCAGCAGCCAGTGCTGCTGGTAGATGAGCGGCGCGGCGGCGTCGTAGAGTGAGGCGATGCGGGTGGTGATGATGTAGCCCAGCTGGGAGACCGCCACGTAGGCGACGATCGCCACCGCCATGCCGCCGAACTGCTTGAGGCGCTCGTCGATGCCCCACAGGGGGCGCAGGTCGACGCCCGCCCGCCGCAGCGGCGGCACCATGATCGCGGCCTGGACGATGACGCCCAGCGTCGTGCCCAGGCCCAGCAGGAGGACGTGCGGGTCCATCACCCCGGAGGGCGCGGTCTCCCCCAGCTCGCCGGGCAGCAGCATGTACAGCAGCAGCACGGCGATGGAGACGACGTTGTTCGCCACCGGCGCCCACGCGCCCGGCCGGAAGATGCCGCGCGTGTTGAGCACCGCCATGAACAGCGCGAAGATGCCGTAGAAGAAGATCTGCGGGAGCAGCAGGAACGCGAACGAGGTCGACTGGACGACGTTGACCTCGCCGTCCGCGTCGAGCATCATCCGTGTCAGCAGTGGTGCGGCGATGACGGAGATGACCGTCACCACGATGAGCAGCGACGCCGACAACGTGAACAGGCGTCTGAAGAAGGCGGTGCCGTGGTCGGCGTCCTCCTTCTCCGCCCGCACCAGCACCGGCACCACCAGCGAGGTGAGCACGGCACCGAGGACCACCTCGGTGATGAGGTTCGGCAGGGTGTTTGCCGTGTTGAAGGCGGAGCCCACCGCGCCACCGAGGGTGACGGCGATGAGCAGGTTGCGCAGGAAGCCGGTGATGCGGGAGACGAGCGTGGCGATCGCCATCGAGCCGCCCGCCCGCACGACGTCAGCGTCGGAGGCCACGCCCGAGGACGCACCCGGGGTCTCCGGCGTGTCCGGCTCCGGGGCCCGCAGCCGGGACCTGTCCTCGACGGGTGCGGGGGGTGCCGCCCGTTGCTCCGGCACGGGGGCCGGCGGGGTGGCGGCGACGAAGCGGGAACGGAGATTTTCGCTCATGGTCATTTCTCATCTAGGGACGCCGGCGTCGACGGTGACGCCCGACGCGGAACAGCAGCGCGAGCGCCAGCCCCACCACGATGAGCAGGGCGACGCCGTAGGTGCCGACGATACCGGCACGTGTCTGCACTGTAATCTCCACCGGCGTCGAGATCGGGGACCCGTCGCGGGTGGCCAGCCACAGGCTCAGGTGCGTCTGGCTCTCCTCGGCGGGCAGGTCGGCCGTCAGCGGGACGGTGATCGAGCCGTGTGCCGGGATGTACACGTAGCCGTTCATCGCCAGCGTCGCGCCCTCCGGCCCGGAGTACGCCAGATCGGAGTCCACGGGCAGCGGCAGTCCGTTCTCCGCGACGATGAGCAGCGGGGAGCTTTCCGACGCCCGCGTGTACACGTTCCCCGGCGGGATGAGCGCCACGGAGCCGCGCAGCTCCTGGAGGGTCCGCCGGTTGGCGTCGAGGCGTTCGTCGGCGGCGCGGACGGCGTTGTCACGGGTCGCCAGGGAGCTTCTCGACGTCCCCGTGAGCGCCATCAGGATGTCGCGGCGCAGGGGCAGGGTGAAGTCGTAGCGGTCGAGCTGGATCGCCGGTTCGTTGACCATCATGCGGGTGAGGTCGTCGGTGTAGCGGGTCTGCTGCGCGGCGCGGAGCACCTCGGTGTCACTGACGGCCGCCGGGTCGGGCCACGGGCTGCCGAAGCGGGTGACGCCGACGGACGGCGGGGCCACGGGCTGCTGCTCCAGCCCCGGGGGCGGCGTCAGCGCGTCCGCGAGGGCGAGGGGGGTGGCGGCGGCGTCGTCGAGAAGCGTGGTGACGGTGCGCAGGAGGGTGCCGGCGGTGGGGACGTCGAGAAGCGGCGCCGGCATGACGAGGACCGGCTGCGGGCTCTGCGCCCAGTCGCCGGGCAGCGTCTGCTGGCGGACGGCGAGGCGGACGGCCGAGGCGGCGGTGACGGCGCGGGCGGCCGGGGAGTCGAGGCGGTAGTCGAAACGCCAGTCCGGGTGGGAGTAGCCCGTCGTGCGCGGCACGGGGCCCGTCGCGGCGAGCAGCGAACCGAGCGCCGGTGAGTAGGTCACGGCCGTGACGCCCGGGGCGAGAAGCGCGTGATTGTCCTGCTGCGGCACACCCCACACCGAGTTGGCGGCCACGAGGACACGCACCGGCGCACCCGGCGTCGGCGCGCCGGAACGGTCCGGGATGTGCGTCGACTCCAGCGACGTGTCCCCCACCCCGGCGGGCTGCGGCGTCAGCTCCGCGACGGCCGCCTCCCACGACTCCTCGACGGACACGGTCTGGTCCGCCCAGCCCAGCGCGGAGGCGGCCTGCTCGGTGACGTACCCGGACGGCGGGACGACGACGTTGCCCACCGGTGTCACCCCGAGCTCCTCCGCGAGCAGCTGCGGGCCGCGGGCGGTGGCCTCCCGGAACAGCCACTCGTCCTCGGTGGCGGCGACGGCGTTGACGTCCGCGTCGGCCCACGGCAGGGGCACGACGCACCCCGCCCCCTGCAGGCGCTCCAGCCAGGCGGCCGCGTCGGCGGCGCCCCGGCCCGGGACACCGGGGTCGGGTTCGTCGTCGGAGAACCAGCTGTCACGCAGGCGTTGGGTCTTCTTCGTCAGCGAGGGGCGCTCCCCGGCGACGGTGTACCCGGACCTCATCCGGGACACGGTGTCCACCAGCGCGGGATCCACCGCCAGGCAGGTGCCGCGCTGCTCGGTGGCGTAGACGTCGAGAAGCCCGCTCAGGCGCCCCCCGGGCGCGAGCTGACCCGCCAGCTGCTCGGTCTGCAGGATGAGCGGCGTCTCCTCGGCGGCGCGACCGGTCTCACCGGGCACGATGTCCACGGGGGCGGTCAGCGGCAGCAGCACCGTCAGGCCCGGGACCTGCGGGGCCGTGACGTCCTCGCCGCCCGCGGTGGGCGCCGGGGTGACGGTGACGAGCATCCGCTCGGTCGTCTCCCCCATCTGCAGGAGCAGCGGGAACGTGCCCTCCGGCAGGAACTCCGGTGGCAGGACCAGCGTCACCTCCCGGCGCTCCCCCGGACCCAGCTCCCCCGGCAGCTCCAGGCCCGGGCCGGCCCAGGGGTACGCGCCGGTGTCCAGCGCGAGGACCCGGCGGGCCTCCTCCACCGTCCACGTCGGATCGCCGCGCCGGGCACCGATGAACAGGTCGGAGACGGCCTCGTCGGAGGAGTTCGACACCGTGAGCACCAGCCGCATCTCCTCCCCCGCGCGGATGGTGTCGGGGGCACGGGTGACGTCGATACGCAGGTCGCCGGACTCCCCGGCACGGGCCATGGGGTTGACCCACGCCTCCCGGGTCTCCGGGGAGTAGGGGGTGGGGGCGGCGAGGACGGTGGGCGCGGACACGCACACGGCCGCCGCGGCGCACGCTGCGACCAGCGCCCGCGTCACCGTGGGGTCGCCCTTCCCGCGGCCTTCTCCTCCCGTGCCAGCTCCGGCAGGAGGTCATGGGCGGTGCGCGCCAGCTTGCGCTCGTCCGCGTAGGCCAGGTGCTCGATGAGCTCGGACACCGGGATCCACGCCACCTCGGTCACCTCCGGGTCATCGTCGTTGAGGTCGCCGTCGACGAAACGGAGCAGGTGGTGGTGCACCGTCTTGTGGATGCGCACCCCCTCGGAGACGAACCAGTAGTCGATGACGCCGAGGTCCGCGAAGGCCTCGCCGTACACGCCGGTCTCCTCCCACACCTCACGCTCCGCGGTGGCGCGGCGGTTCTCCCCCGGCTCCACGTGGCCCTTCGGCATCGACCACAGGAGACGTCCCCGGCGGTCCAGACGGCCGATCAGGGCGACGTAGATACGGCTGAGGTCGACCTCGCCGGCGTCGTTGACCGCCTCCGCCAGTCCGGAGACGACGAGGCCGCCCGCGGACGTTTCGTCGCGGGTGGCCATGCGGTTCTGCTGCGGGCGGTGCTGCTTCTGCGCCTTCTGCACCCGGTGCGGGTTCCGATTCGGGCGACGGCGACGCTTCTGCGGGGGGCGCTGGGAGGTCTTCGGCTCGCTCTTCTCACCAGTCTGCTGGGTCTGCTTCGACTGCTGCTGTCCCTGAGTTCCGGATCCACGACGACGCGAGCGGCGGCGACGCCGGCGCTTGGGGCCCTGGGGATCATTCTCAGTCATCCCCATGATCGTAACCGGTGGGACGACCTTTCGAAATTCCCAGGCCGCAGCGTGTCCCCGGTAGACTCAGCGGTTGTGAACGCGGACGAGTCCCTTACCCCCCTGGCCCTTCTCGCGCAGGCCGAGCGCACGATCGCCGGCCTGCAGGACGTCCTCGGCGACCTGGTCGCCGAGTTCCAGTCCCGCTCCCTACCTCTCTATCTGGTCGGCGGCTCGGTCCGCGACGCCATTCTCGGGCGCCTGGGTAACGACCTCGACTTCACCACGCCCGCCCGCCCCGACGTCATCTCCTCCATTCTGGAGGGCTGGGCCGGACACGTCTGGGACACCGGCATCGAGTTCGGCACCGTCTCCGCCGCGCACCGCGGCCAGCAGGTCGAGATCACCACCTTCCGCTCCGACTCCTACGACGGCGTCTCCCGCAACCCCTCCGTCATGTTCGGCGACACCCTGGAGGGCGATCTCATCCGCCGCGACTTCAAGGTCAACGCCATGGCCGTGGAACTGCTTGTCGACGACGCCGGGCAGCTCACCGCCCGCTTCCACGACCCCGTCGGTGGTCTGCAGGACCTCGTGGACCGCCGCCTGGATACCCCGGACGCCCCGGAGATCTCCTTCCACGACGATCCGCTGCGCATGCTGCGTGCCGCGCGTTTCGTCTCCCAGCTGGGCTTCGGCGTGGCCGACCGCGTGAAGGCCGCCATGACCGACATGGCCGGGGAGATCGGACGCATCACCGCCGAACGTATCCAGGTGGAGCTGGACAAGCTCATGCTCGGCGAGTCCCCGTGGACCGGCATGAACCTGCTCGTGCAGACCGGCATCGCCCGCCACGTGTTCCCCGAGATCCCCGCCATGCAGGACATGAAGGACGAGCACAACCAGCACAAGGACGTCTACGCCCACTCCATGCAGGTGCTCCGCCAGGCCATCGACCAGGAGGAGGACGGCCCCGACCTCGTGCTCCGCTGGGCGGCGTTGCTCCACGACTGCGGCAAGCCCGAGACCCGCTCCTGGAACGAGGAGGGGCGCGTCACCTTCCACCACCACGAGGTGGTCGGCGCGAAGCTGGTGCGCCGCCGCATGCGGGCGCTGAAGTACTCGAAGCAGATGGTCGGCGACGTCTCCCAGCTCATCTACCTGCACATGCGTTTCTACGGCTTCGGTGAGGGCCAGTGGACCGACTCCGCGGTGCGCCGCTACGTCACCGACGCCGGGGAACTGCTCCCCCGCCTGCACAAGCTGGTCCGCGCCGACTCCACCACCCGCAATAAGCGGAAGGCCGCCCGCCTGCAGCGCACCTACGACCACCTGGAGGAGCGCATCGCGGACATCGCCGCCCGTGAGGATCTCGCCCGCGTGCGTCCCGACCTCGACGGCAACGAGATCATGGAGATCCTCGGGCTGCCTGCCGGTCCCGACGTCGGCCGCGCATGGTCCTTCCTCAAGGAGCTGCGCCTCGAGCGGGGCCCCCTCGAGCGGGAGGAGGCCGTCGCGGAACTGCGGGCGTGGTGGGCCGCGCAGAACTGACGCGTTTGCAGAACCGTGCGGGGGGTGGGAAGCTGAACAGTCACAGGGTCAGCTGAGCGAGGGAGGTCGCACCCACCATGTCGATGTCTGATTTCTACGCCGATCGCCTGTTCAACGCCCTTGAGCGCAATGAGCCGGCGCCGGGCATGCTGCTCGTCGCCGCCCCGGGGATGCTGTCGGACGAGTTCAACCGTTCCGTCGTGCTCATCATCGAGCACAACGAGCACCTCACCTTCGGCGTGAACCTGGCGTCGCGCAGTGACCTGGCCGTGTTCAACGTCATGCCGGACTGGCTGCCGGCCGTCGCGAAGCCGCAGGCCCTCTACATCGGTGGCCCCCTCAACCAGCAGTCCGTCGTCGGTCTGGCGATGACCAAGGCGGGCGTCGACATGGAGACGGCCCCGCAGCTCAACCGCCTGGCCAACCGCCTCGCCCACGTCGACCTGCGCGCCGATCCCGGTGACATCGCCGAGCTCGTCGAGGGCATGCGTCTGTTCGCCGGTTACGCCGAGTGGGCGCCCGGCCAGCTCGACGGGGAGATCGACCGCGGCGACTGGTTCGTCACCCCGGCGCTGCCCACCGACGTCATCGTCCCGGGCCGCACCGACCTGTGGGGCGACGTCATGCGCCGCCAGCAGCCGCCGCTGCCGCTCTTCTCGACGTTCCCCGCCGACCTCATGGACAATTGACCCCCGCGTTCCCTGACGTCCGTGCCGGACTGCGGGACGCCTGGGCCGTCGCGCTCGGGCTGGTCCCCCTGGGGCTGGCCTTCGGCCTGCTGATGACGCAGGTGGGTTTCGCCTGGTGGTGGACGCCGGTCTTCTCGGTGCTCATCTACGCCGGGTCCATGGAGTTCCTGGCGGTCAACCTGGTGCTCGCCGGCGTCGGCCCCCTGTCGACGGCGCTGACCGCCTTCATGGTCAACTTCCGGCACATCTTCTACGGCCTCACCTTCCCCCGGCACCTCGTCCGGGGCCGGGCCGGCCGTGCTTACTCCACGTACTCGCTGACCGACGAGTCCTACGCCATCGCCTCCGCCCACCCTCCGCGCTCCGGTACGCAGGTGCTGACGATCCAGCTCTTCTGCCAGGCGATGTGGGTGGTGCCCGGCATCATCGGGGCGCTCGTCGGTGAGGTCATCCCGGCGGGCATCCAGGGCATGGAGTTCGCACTCGTCGCACTGTTCGTGGTGCTGGCGTGGGAGACCTTCCGGGGCAGCCGGGACCTCTCCCTGCCGCTGCTCGCCGGTGGCCTGGCACTCGTTGCCGGCCTGGTGCTCCCGGGGCAGATGCTCATGGTGGCGCTGAGCGCCTACTTCCTCGTCCTCATCGGCCGGCACCTCTCCCCCGCCCTGGACCGTCGCCTGGAGTGGAGGGTCTGATGTACGGGCTTCCCGAGGGGGTCACCCTCACCCAGACGTTGGCGGTCCTGCTGCCCATCGGGGTGGTCACGGTGGCGCTGCGCTGGCTGCCCTTCGCCTTTGTCAGGGCGCTGCGCGACAACCAGTTCTTCGGTCTGCTCGCCCGGATGATGCCGGTGGGAGTGATGACCGTGCTGGTGGTGTACACGCTCCTCGGGCAGCGTTCGGCGCCCGGTGGCCTGGCGGCGGCCCTCATCGGGGTCGCGGTGACCCTGGGGCTGCACGCCTGGCGGCGGGACTCTGGGCTCTCGATCCTCGGAGGAACCCTGGCCTACATGGGCCTGGTCAACCTCGTCTTCTAGCTGAGTCCGGTCAGCCGAGCTTCGGGAAGGCCGCCACGGCCTCCGCCCACAGGCCCTCGAACTCCTCCGGGCTGAGGAGACGGTGCTCGATGTCCGGGAAGTCGGCGTAGGTGTCCGGGTGCGGCACGACCGGGTTGGGGGCCTGCGCCAGGCCGGCGGAGGTGTCCTGGGTGGCGCCGCCGCGGATCGTCTCGGAGGGGTCCAGCTCGATGATGCGGATCATGGTGCAGGTCTGCGCGTCCCGCGGCAGGAGTTCTGCCACATGAATCACAGAACCCGCCCCCGGGATGCTCATGTCGATGCGTACGTGGATGTTTTGTTTCACGTGAAACATCGTAGGGGGCGGGCGTCGAAAAGCAATCAGGAGTGCAGGACCACCGGCTTGCGGGGCGGTGCCTGGCGGGCGTAACGCGCCGCCAACCAGGAGCACATCATGAGCTGCACCTGGTGGAAGATCATCAGCGGCAGGATGAGCAGACCGATGCTCGCGCCGCCGAAGATGACCGACGCCATCGGCAGGCCGGTCGCGAGCGACTTCTTGGTGCCGCAGAACTGGATGGCCTTCATGTCCTTCTGGTTGAAGCCCAGCTTCTCCGCGGAGAAACGGGTCAGCCACAGCATGATGGCGACCAGGACGATCGAGAAGACGATGAGGAAAACGATCTGCCCCACCGACACATCCGACCAGACGCCGGCGACCATGCCCGCGGAGAACGCCGAGTACACGACCATGGTGATCGAGCCGCGGTCTACGATCTTCGTGGCCTTGTTCGCGGCGAAGCCCTTGACCCAGCGGCGCAGGACCTGGCCCAGGACGAAGGGCAGGAGGAGGAGCACGGCGATGTCGATGAACACCTGCGTGTCCACGTGGATCGTGCCCGCCCCCGACATGAGCAGCATCACCAGCAGCGGCGTGAGGAACACACCCGCCAGGTTCGAGGCGCTGGCCGCGACGATCGCGCCGGCGTAGTTGCCCTTCGCGATCGACGTGAACGCCACCGAGGACTGCACGGTCGAGGGCACCAGCGTCATGAAGAGGATGCCCAGGTACATGTCCTCGCCGATCAGCCCGCCGAGGGGGCGCAGGGCCACGCCGATGACCGGGAACACCAGGAACGTGAACGCCAGGATGAGCAGGTGCAGCCGCCAGTGCAGGAGACCCTTCACCGCCTCCTGCGTCGACAGGCGGGCGCCGTAGAGGAAGAAGAGGAACGCGATGGCGATGTTCGTCGCAGTGGAGAACCACTCCGCGAAGTCGCCGCGGGCGGGCACGATGATCGCCACCACCACCGCCGCGATGATGAGAAGGATGAGCGGGTCAGTCCGCCTGAGAAGGGACAACATGTCTTGGAGTTTACGGCGCGTCCTACCATGGGGCACATGACGCTACTTTTCTCGCCGCTGCGCCTGCGCGATCTGGAGATCCGCAACCGGGCGTGGATGCCGCCCATGTGCCAGTACCACGCCTTCGATTCCGACGGCACCCCCGAGGACTGGCACCTCGTCCACTACGGCGCCCGCGCCGCCGGCGGTTTCGGCCTCCTCATCGCGGAGGCGACCGGCGTGGTCCCCGAGGGGCGCATCTCCCCGCTCTGCACCGGCCTGTGGAACGACCGCCAGGAGAAGGCCTGGGCGCGCATCGTCCAGTTCGTCCACGCGCAGGGCGCGAAGATGGGCATCCAGCTCAACCACGCCGGTCGCAAGGCGTCCACCACCCCCTGGCGTCCGGGCCTGGGCGAGGGCACCGTCCCCGTCGGCCACGGCGGCTGGCACACCATCGGTCCCTCCGCCGTCGCGCAGGAGGGTCTCGACGCGCCCCGCGAGATGAGTGCCGAGGAGATCGCGGCGATCCCCGGTCAGTTCGCCGCCGCCGCCGAACGTGCGGTGCGGGCGGGTTTCGACACCGTCGAGATCCACGGCGCCCACGGCTACCTGCTCCACCAGTTCCTCACTCCCCTGGCGAACCGGCGCACCGACGAGTGGGGCGGCTCCTTCGAGAACCGCACCCGCCTCTTCCTCGCCGTCGTCGCGGCGGTGCGGGCGGTCATCCCGGAGGGCATGCCGCTGCTGGTGCGCATCTCCGCCACCGACTGGATCGACGGCGCATGGGACCTCGAGCAGTCCGTGCGTCTCGCCGCACTGCTTCGCGACGCCGGTGTCGACCTCATCGACGTCTCCACCGGCGGTGCCGCCCCGGCGAAGATCCCCACCGGCCCCGGTTTCCAGGTGCCCTTCGCGGAGACGATCCGCCGGGAGGCCGGCATACCGACGGCCGCCGTCGGCATGATCACCGAACCGGAGCAGGCCGAGGAGATCCTCCGGGAGGACCGGGCCGACGTCATCCTCATCGGCCGCGCGGCCCTCCGCGAGTCCGGGTGGGCGCTGCGTGCCGCCCACGAGCTCGGACTGGAGCGGGGCGAGATCCCCTACCCCGGCTCCTACTGGCGCGCTACTTGGAGACGTTGAGCGTGCCGCCGCTCTGCGAGACCTTCGCCGGGTAGAGCGGGTCCCGGGACGGGCCCGAGATGACCGAGCCGTCCGCGATGTGGAAGATCGAGTTGTGGGCGGTGCACCTCACGGTGTCCCCCTCCACCTCGGTGATGGGGCTGCGCTGGTGCGGGCAGGTCTGGGAGTAGGCGACGTACGTGCCCTCGACCGGCTGTGCAATGATGAAGCCGTCGAAGATGGTGGCGCTGCCCACCGGGACGTCGGCCGCCGCGATCTCGGCGTCGGGTTCGCTACCGCAGGCGGCGAGGAAGGCACCCGCGAAAGTCGTCGCGGTGCCGAGCAGGAACATGCGTCGTGAGCAGGTGATGGAATCAGACATACCCACAGTATGCCCGTGTCGGCGCTGTCGGGGAGTCGTTCTGAGAGCTCCGGTCCCCCACTATTGATGTCTTACAGAATGGTGTGGCACGGGAATTGTGGTGCCCCATGATTGACGTGACTTATTTGTGACGTAATTGGTTGGCTTCTGGGTGGCTTTGTTGGGAATTACGTCACTGTGACGTAGGTGGTCCCCTGTCCTATGGTCTCGGGGACTGGCGGTGGAGTGGGGACTCTGCAACTTCACGTGGACTCCACCTCCCAGCCAGTGAAACTACACAAACCGGACCTGCTCTGCGTCGGGCATTCTCTCGGTCATTGGACGCGGCCGGAGAGAGCTCCTCGGTAGTGATCCGCAGCATCCACCACTTCCCCGGCCTCGAGTGGAATGACAATCTCCGGGGCGTGCCCTGCGTCCCCCCATCCCGCAGCTGGCCGTGGCCGTCTGCCCTGTGATCCACCGCAGTGATGCCAGCGGGCTGGCCCTAGCGCCCCATTTGCTGCCCCTCAGTGTCGGTCATTTCCGGGAGCCGCCGGTCACCAGTGCCTTGCGTGGATGTCGGTTCCGCTCCCCCACCCTTCTGGAGAGCAGACGGCCGCGCCATCCTCGCTGGGGAAGGATGGCGCGGCCGTCTGCTGCTTACAGGATCTCCCTCCGCTGCGAGCCCAGCAGCCCGAGGCCCATGAGCGCCATCGCGCCGAGACCCATCCAGAGGTGTGTCGTCCATTCGCCACTGGTGGAGCTCACCGGGTACTCGAACGGCGAGAGGTCGATCATCCACTGCGGGGCGCTGAGGATCGGACCGAAGAGGGTGAGTACCGCGGCGCTGACGACCGGGGCCCAGGCGAGGTGCGTCAGGCGCGGCACCCAGCCGACGAGCAGTACCGCGACTGCAGTGAGCAGAAGCGCGGGAGCCAGTTGGGACCAGGCCGCCGGCACCAGGTTGTCGTAGTCCACGGAGGTGGTGGACTCCTGGGTCCACAGACCGACTGCTCCCCCACCGAGGATGGCGAGTGTGCCGAGCAGTACGCCCCCGACGCTCACCGCGGTGACAGATGCGAGGGGAACCCAGCGGCGGAGGCCGGTGGATCTCTGCAGATCGACGGTGCGGTCGAGCTCGCCCGCCCGGTGTCCGACGATGACCTGGATACCGTAGGTGGCGACGAGGATGCCGCAGAGCTTGGCGGTGTAGGCGATGAACTCCGCCTTCATGTCGCCTTCCCCGAAGATGTCCTTGAAGATCTGCCCGACGTTCGCCTCCGTCTCCATCCATCCGCTGAGCGATCCGGTGAGCGCGATGATGAAGGCGGCGAGGACCGCGATGACGACCGCCCAGGCGAGCACCGTCCCGCGGTGGAGGACGGAGGCGAGGTGCACCGGACCGTGGATGCGGCGGGCACGGGTGCGGGTGAAGGTGGGTAGGGTGACGAGGGCACGTCCGTACTCCCTGTACCGCTCGGCCCACAGGAGGAGCCCGCCCACTCCCGCGCAGAGGAGGGCGAGGAGCACGATGCTGCGCCAGTCATCCGCCACATAGGGGTGGACGACGGTCTTCCATCCCAGCGGTGACACCCAGTTGAGCCACCCGAATTCCTCGGAGTCGGCGACTGAGCGGGCGATGAAGGAGCCCGCCACCGTCAGCAGAGCGATCCGTGTGACGGATGCCGGGTTGTCCACGAAGAGGAGCACCAGGTGCGCCAGGAGCGTGGAGCCGATCATGGTGAGGGCGATGACCGCCCCGGAGCTCACGGCACCCCCGATAGGCATCTCCTCGACGTAGAGGGAGGAGAGCCACAACACGCCGGCACTGCCGAGCCCGACGATGAGTGCGGCGATGACAGTGGTCACGAGGGCCGCAGCGGCGGGTGCCATCCGGCTGATGCCGGTGGACAGCTGGAGTTCGGTGAGACCGAGCGCCTCGGATCTTCGGTGCACGCCGACGAAGAGGAGCACGCTCATGACGGAACCCAGGATGATCATCATCGACCCCGCCTCCCACATGACGATCTGGCCGAGGGTGGGCGGATCCTCGAGTGGTCCCCACAGAGCCACCATTCCGGCGTTCTGCTGCATGCCCAGGAGGAAGGAGTGGCGGTCCGCGGGCGTCGGATAGTAGTTCTGGTACGCGGGAGGGAAGATCGCGAACACCGCCCAGAGCGACAGGCTCCAGATGATGAGGAAGGTGCGCCGCAGTCGGAGGTTGAGCCGGATCATGATTCGTCTCCGTAGTGCTGGAGGAACATGTCCTCGAGGCTGGCGGGCGTGGAGGTGACGTCCACTCCCCCGGCGTCGAGAACGAGCCGCAGGATTCGTGGCACCTCATCGCGGGCGGTGGTGATGCGGAAGGTGTCGTCGCGCCACTCGGCACCCGGCAGGGCGGCGAGCGCCGATGTTTCACGTGAAACCCGCGCGGTGATTTCGTGGGCGGACAGGTGCCTGAGCTTCTCGACGCTCCCCGACTCCGCCGCCCGCCCATCGCGGATGATCGTCACGTGGTCGCAGAGCTTCTCCACTTCGCTCATGATGTGGCTCGAGAGGAGGACCGTGGCCCCCCTGTCGCGCTCGCGCGTGAGCTCCCGGACGAAGACCTGCTCCATGAGGGGGTCGAGGCCGGCCGTGGGTTCGTCGAGAATGAACACGTCCGCCCCGGTGGACAGGGCCGCCACGAGACTCACTTTCCGACGGTTGCCCGTTGAGTAGTCCCGCGTCTTCTTGTCGGGATCCAGCTTGAAGGCCTCGATGAGTTCCTCCTCGCGGTCCCGATCCGTGGGGCGTCCGCGGAGCGATTCCAGGGCGCGGAACACCTCGCGTCCCGTGAGGGTGGGCCACAGCGCCACGTCCCCCGGGATGTATCCGACCCGCCGGAGGATGGAGGGGTGCCGGCGCGGGTCCTTCCCCAGCACTCGCGCGGTGCCCGACGTCGGGTGCAGTACGCCCAGAAGGATGCGGATCGTGGTCGACTTGCCGGAGCCGTTGGGGCCGAGAAATCCGTGGATCGTCCCCTCCTCCACGGACATGGTGAAGTTGTCGAGAGCCCGGAAGGTGCCGAACTTCTTGGTCAGGCCGGTGACCTCAATGACTGGATGTTTCACGTGAAACTCCCCCTTCCATGAGTTCTGCGATTTCCTCGAGAAAGATCTCGATGAACCGCTGTTGGTTGGGGTGCGGATAGGCCTTGGAGAGCAGGGTCATCACTCCCGGCGTGCGGAGGATGGGCCGTATCGTCTGCCGCCACGCGCGGTGGTTGACGCCCCAGTCCGGGCCGAAGACGGCGCGGTAGCGCGCCAGCTCCGTCGAGAAGCGGGCCTCAGCATCCTCCTTGGACATGCCCGGAAGAGAGTCGAAGAAGTGGTAGATGTCCACCGTCGCCTCCAGTCGCTCGGGCGTGAATCCGGTGAGCCAGTCGTCAATGAGCGCGGCCGCGAAGGGGATGCGGACGGCCACCTCCATGGCGCGCCGTTCGATCTCGAAGGAGGGCCGTGCCTCGGCAGAGAGCCGCGGCCCCACCTGGTCGTAGAAGCGGGACAGGCGCTCCGGAACGGAGTACGGCAGGGGGTCGCTCGTGTCCCCCGCCTCGTGTTGCCTCCGCAACTCCCGGAGTCGACCTCGCCTCCGTTCCAGCTCCTCGATCTGTGCGTCGATCCCGGCCTCGGCGGCAGCGAGCTCCTCGTCGAGGCTCATGTCGGGATTGTGCAGCAGCTCCCGCACTGTCCCCAGACTGAGCCCGGATTCAGACAGATGTCGAATGCGGACCAGGCGGACGGCGTGGTCGAGGGAGTAGTCCCGGACCCCCGGATTTGTGGGCACCGGCAGCAGCCCCTCATGGTGGTAGTGACGGATCGCCCGGGGGGTGGTTCCCACGAGATCCGCCAGATCCTTGATCTTCATGACCCCAGGATGCACTGTGACGTTACGTCGCTGTCAAGGGTCGGCGTGTCCGGTGGCCCGCGCGCGTCGCAAAGAAAAACGCCCCCGCACATTGCGGGGGCGTCTGTCGTGGAACCTAGCGGGTGGCCGCCTTCATGGCGGAGACGAACTCGTGGAGCTCGCCCTTGAGGGCGGCCATGTCGGTGACGCGGCCCGGCTCCGGGTGCTCGCCCTCGACGTAGCGGTTGATGATCTTGGTGATCGCGGAACCGGAGATGGCGCCCGCCGCGCCGGCCGCGATGGCGTCGGCGACGTGTGCCGGGGTGGAGATGCCGAAGCCGAGGAGGATCGGTGCGCCCCCGAAGCGGCGGACGTTCTCCACCACCTCGGACAGGCCGGTCACCGAGGACTCGCGCTCGGTGCCCGTGACGCCGTCGCGGGAGATGGCGTAGATGTAGCCGCGCGAGTGGGCGGCGACCCCCTCGAGGGTCCTCTCGGCGGCCTGGGCCGGGGCGATGAAGATCGGGTCGATGCCGGCGGCCTCGGCGGCGGCGATGAAGGGGGCACCCTCCCGGACGGGGACGTCGGGGATGAGGATCGAGTCGGCGCCCGCCTCCGCGAACTCGCGGTAGAAGCTGTCCAGGCCGCGGGTGAAGGGGACGTTGCCGTAGATGAGCATGCCGATCGGCAGGTCGGGGAACTCGGCGCGGATGGTGCGGATCTGGTTCAGGGCGTCGTCGACCGTCACTCCCCCGTCGAGGGCGCGGATGTGGGAGGTCTGGATCGTCGGGCCGTCGGCGACCGGGTCGGAGAAGGGGACGCCGAGCTCGAGGGCGTCGGCACCCGCCTCCACGACGGTGCGCACGATCTCGAGGGCGTCGGCCGGGGTGGGGTCACCCAGCATGAGGAAGGGGACGAAGGCGCCCTCCCCCTTCTCCGCGAGGTCGGTGAAGAGCTTCTCGTAACGGGTGGACATGGCTACTGGGCCTCCTCAAGGGTGCGGCGGACGTGGTCGACGTCCTTGTCTCCGCGGCCGGACAGGGACACGAGGATGGTGATGTTCTCGTTGTTCTCCTCCGCCAGGCGGGCGCGCTTGAGGGCGTAGGCCATGGCGTGGGAGGACTCGAGGGCGGGGATGATGCCCTCGTGGAGTGCGAGCGCCTGGAAGGCGTCGAGGGCCTCCCGGTCGGTGATGCCCACATAGGTGGCGCGGCCGGTGGCGTGGAGGTGTGCGTGCTGCGGGCCGACGCCGGGGTAGTCGAGGCCGGCGGAGATGGAGTAGGACTCCTCCACCTGACCGTCGGAGTTGCGCATGAGGTAGCTGCGCGCGCCGTGGAGGATGCCGATCTGCCCGGCGTTGATGGTGGCGCCGTGCTTGCCGGAGTCCAGCCCCAGGCCGCCCGGCTCGACGCCGACGAGCTCGACGCCCTCCTCGTCGATGAACTCCGCGAACATGCCGATGGCGTTGGAGCCGCCGCCGACGCAGGCGACGACGACGTCGGGCAGGCCCCCGGTGCGCTCGAGCATCTGCGCCTTGGCCTCCTCGGAGATGACGCGGTGGAACTCGCGGACGATCGTCGGGAAGGGGTGCGGGCCGGCGGCGGTGCCCAGGAGGTAGTGGGACTCGTGGAAGGTGGCGGTCCAGTCGCGCAGCGCCTCGCTCACGGCGTCCTTGAGGGTGCCGGAGCCGGTGGCCACCGGGATGACGGTGGCGCCCATGAGCTTCATGCGGAACACGTTGGGCTGCTGGCGCTCGACGTCCTTGGCGCCCATGTAGATGACGCACTCGAGGCCGAGGAGGGAGCAGGCCAGCGCCGTGGCGGTGCCGTGCTGGCCGGCGCCGGTCTCGGCGATGATGCGCTTCTTGCCCATGCGCTTGGCCAGCAGGGCCTGGCCGATGACCTGGTTGGTCTTGTGCGCGCCGCCGTGGACGAGGTCCTCCCGCTTGAGGAAGATCCGCGCGTGGCCGCGCCCCTCCCCCTCCTGCGGCAGGTTCGAGCACTCGGTGAGCGGGGTGGGGCGACCGAGGTAGTCGCGGAGGTAGGTGGCCAGTTCCTCGCGGAAGGCCGGGTCGTTCTGGGCGTCGACGAAGGCCTGCTCCAGTTCGTCGAGCGCCGGGATGAGCGACTCGGGGACGAACTGTCCGCCGAATTCGCCGAAGTAGGCGGGCAGGATGGTCGCGCCGCCGTCGCGGTCGGTGGAGGTGGTCATGGGTATCGTTCCTATTCGTAGCTGAATGCGCGGATGGCGGCGAAGACGGTGCGCAGGGCCCCGGCGTCCTTGCGGCCGGCCCACTCCCCTGCTCCGGCGGGGTACTCCACGCCGGAGTTGAGGTCGAGGCCGAGGCAGCCGACGGTGAGTGCCTCGTGCAGGTTGGCGGGGGCCAGGCCGCCGGCGAGGAGGGACTTCTGCGTGACTCCGGCGGGGATGGTGGACCAGTCGAAGGCGGTGCCGGTGCCGCCGTCCCCGGAGTCGAGGACGAGCATGTCCACTGCGTTGGCGTCGGCGAGGGCCAGGGCGGTCTCCACTCCCCCCTCGGAGGTCATGGACACCGCGCGCCACACCTCGACGCCCGCGGGCACCTCGGCGCGGACCGCGGCGATGAGCTCGCGCTCGGCCTCCACGGAACCCTGGAGCGGGGCGTGGATCTGCACGGCGCTCACGCCGTCCAAGCACAGCTCCGCGTAGCCGGAGGTGCGGCGGGAGACGGCCACGTACCTCAGGCCCGGCTCGGCACCGATGATCTGCTGCGCGGTTTCACGTGAAACATTGCGCGGGGAGGCCTCCTCGAAGATGAGGCCGCCGTACACGGCGCCCGCCGCGGCAGCCGCCTGGGCGGCCGAGGGGGAACCCAGACCGCAGACCTTGTTCGGGCCGTAGACCAGGGAGCGGGCCGCGAGATCGATGTCCGGCTGGGAGGTCAGCTGCGAACCGACGAGGAAGCCGTTGGAGTGGGCGCCAAGCCGGCGGACGGTCTCGCTGTCGCGGATACCCGACTCGGAGACCACCACGGCGTCCTCGGGCACGAGCTGCGCCAGCCGACCCGAGCGGCCGAGATCGATGGACAGGTAGTGGAGGTTGCGGTGGTTGACGCCGATGATCTTCGCGCCCAGACGCAGGGCGCGCTCGGTCTCCTCCTCGTCGATGACCTCGGTGAGGATGTCCAGGTTGTACTCCCCCGCCACGGCTGCCAGCGCCGTGTACTCCTCGTCGCTGAGGACGGAGAGCATCAGCAGGATGGCGTCGGCGCCGAAGTAGCGGGCGGCGTGGATCTGGACCTCGTCGATGATGAAGTCCTTGCACAGCACCGGCAGGTGCGTCGAGGAGGCGACGGTGGCCAGGTGGTCGTAGTCGCCGCCGAAGCGGTCCGGCTCGCAGAGCACGGAGATGCCGCAGGCGTAGCGGGAGTAGACGCGCGCGATGGCGCCCGGCTCGTAGTGCTCGCGGATCATGCCGAGCGACGGCGAGGCCGACTTGCACTCCATGATGAAGCGGTTGCCACCGCGGCCGTCGGCACGCAGGGCGTCGTACAGCGAGCGGGTGGACGGCGTGAGCGAGGCGAGATCGACGTGGGCGATGCGTTCCCGGATCCCCGGGAGATGGCCGCGACGGCCCTCGACGATGCTCTCCAGAACGGTGGGCAGCTTAGACACTGTAATCAGTCCCCTCATGAGTGGTGATCCAGTCCTGGACTGTACCGTCCTCCAGCAGGCGCAGAGCCAGATCGGTGCCCTCGCGGAGGCTGTCCGCGCGGGAGTTGAGATAGAACATCGCGCCCGCGTTGACGGCGACGGCGTTGCGGTGCGCGACCGGGCCGGTGCCGTCGAAGATGGCGCGCATGTGGCGGGCGTTCTCCTCACCGTCACCGCCCGTCAGGTCCTCCAGGGAGCACTTCTCGACGCCGAGATCCTCCGGCGTGATCTCGTAACGCTCGATCGAGCCGTCCTCCTTCAGCTCCCATACGGTGGTGGTGCCGTGGACGGCGATCTCGTCGGTGCCGGCCCCGTGGACGACGAGCGCGCGTGAGCGGCCGAGCTCACGGAACACCTCGGCGAGCATCTGGCCGTGGCCCGGGTTGGCCACGCCCATGATCTGGAACTCCGGGCGCACCGGGGACAGCAGCGGGCCGAGCACGTTGAAGAGGGTGGGCAGCTTCAGCGCCTTGCGCACCGGCTGCGCGTGGGCGATCGCCGGGTTGTACGCCGGGGCGAAGAGGAAGGTGAAGTTGGACGCCTCGAACTGGCGGACCGCACGGTCCGGGTCGAGGTCCAGCGGGATGTTGAGGGCCTCGAGGACGTCCGCGGAACCGGACCTGGAGGACACGGAGCGGTTGCCGTGCTTGACCACCTTGAGGCCACCCGCGGCGGCCAGGAGGGAGGCGCCGGTGGTGATGTTGATGGTGTTGGCGCCGTCGCCACCCGTGCCGGCGGTGTCGAGCACCCCCTCCCCCGACACCGGGAAAGGACGGCCCGCGTTGAGGAAGGCCTTGGCGGCGCCGGCGATGTCGGCGAAGGTCTCGCCGCGGGTGCGGATCGTCGCCAGCAGCGCGGCGATGTGGACGTCGTCGTACTCACCGATGGTCATCGGGGTGAAGACCTCGACGGCCTCCTCGACGCTCGGGGCCTTGTTGTCCAGGAACCGCAGCAGGGTCTGCAGGGTATCGGGGTTGGTCACGGGAGGGTCCTTTCGGTGAGCAGCTGCTCGACGCAACGGTTGAGGATGATGGGCCCCGACGGGCTGAGCACGCTCTCGGGGTGGAACTGGAGGCCGATCGCCCGGTCCATGGCGGCGGCCATGATGACGTCGCCGACCCGGGTGTCCGTGGTGGCGAGCGTCGTCACGCCCTCCGGCGCCGTGACGCAGCCGAGCGAGTGGTAGCGCGCGACCGGGACGAGGCGGCCGACCTCGCCGGGGATCTCCGCGTCCACGGCCAGGCCCGCGAACACCGGGGAGTCGACGCCGGCGTCGGTGAGTTCCATCGGCAGGGAGACGCCGTGGACGGGACCGCAGGGCTCGACCGTGCCGCCGTGGTGCTCGATGAGCGCCTGGAAGCCGAGGCAGATCCCGAGCAGCGGAATCTCGCCGAGCACGCGGTCGACGAGCTCGAGCAGGTTGCCGGCGTCCGCGGGGTAGCCGGGCCCCGGGGAGAGGCAGATGAGGTCCGGTTCCGCGGCGAGGATGTCCTCGACGGCGACGCTGTTGCGGAACACGGTGCACCGGTGGCCGGCCTCCGCGAAGGCGTCGACGAGGTTGTAGACGAAGCTGTCGTGGTTGTCGACGAGCACGATGTGAGTCATCGGATGACCTCCAGGGTCGAGTCGGCGGCGAGCGCGATGGCGTTGAGGACGGCGTAGGCCTTGTGCAGGGTCTCATCGGCCTCGGACTGCGGGCTGGAGTCACGGACGACGCCCGCCCCGGCCTGCACGTGGGCGACGCCGTCCTGGACGAAGGCGGAGCGGATCACGATGCAGTTGTCCATCGTGCCGTCCCCCTTGAGGTAGCCGATGGCACCGCCGTAGGAGCCGCGGCGCTGCTTCTCGACGCCCCGCAGCAGCTCCATCGCCCGGATCTTCGGCGCCCCTGAGAGGGTGCCCATGTTCATGCACGCCCGGTAGGCGTCGAAGGCGTCGAGCGACGGGTCGAGAGTGGCGGTCACCCGCGACACGAGGTGCATGACGCGGGAGTAGCGGTCCACCTGGAGGAGGTCGGCGACGCGGCGGGTGGCGGGGACGGCGACGCGCGCGAGGTCGTTGCGGGCGAGGTCGACGAGCATGGTGTGCTCGGCGATCTCCTTGGCGTCGGTGCGCAGCTCCAGCTCCATGCGGATGTCGAGCTCGTCGTTGATGGTGCCGTCCGGGTTCATGCCGCGCGGGCGGGTGCCGGCGATCGGGTAGAGCTGCACCTCGCGGGTGTCGGCGTCGAACTTGAGGTTCGACTCGGGGGACGCGCCGAACAGCTCGAAGGGGCGGCCGTTGGTGCCGGTGCCCCGCTGGTAGAACATGTAGGGGCTGGGGTTGGTCTCGCGCAGCTGGCGGTACGCGGCGAAGGCGTCGGGGCAGGGCGCGGTGAAGGTGCGGGCCGGGACGACCTGGTAGATGTCGCCGTTGTGGATGTTGGCCTTGAGGTCCTCCACGTGGGCGCAGAACTTCCTGTCGTCGATGTCGGCCTCGACGCGCAGCACGTCCTCCGGGTGGTGCTCGACGTCGTAGGTGGGCACGTCGGCGTCGATGAGCGTGGCGAGTTCCGCGATCCGTGCCTCGAGGTCGGCGGCGTCGGCGAAGGTGACGCCCGTGAGCTGGGCGGTCTGGTCCTCGTGGTTGATGTGCAGCACGATCTCGGCCAGCACGAACTGGTAGTCGGGGTAGGTGTTCGGCCCCTCCCCCACCGGCGGCAGCTCCTCGAAGGTCTCGAGGAAGTCGAAGGCGATGCCGCCGGCCAGCAGCGGCAGGGTGTCGGTGCGGTAGCCGGCGTCCCGCGTGAGGGCGCGCAGCGGCTCGACGGGGCTGACGGCGGTGAGGCGTTCCCGCTCGTCCACGGCGGTGGTCTGCGGGAACGTGAACGTGTCGCGGCCGTAGTCGGCGAGCTGCTCGTTGAGCTTCCCGACGATCACCTCCCCCGACGGTGTCAGCGCCTCCGCGGTCACGGTGTGGCCGGTGCACGTCAGGCGCACGGAGGAGGTGAGGACCGCCATCGAGGAGATGCCGGAGCGGGTGGTGATGTCCGCCGATTCCAGGAGGAGGGAATCCGGGGCGGCCGTGCCGCCGATGTGGGCGAACAGGCCGGAGGCGTCCGGGTGGTAACGGACGTCCCTGGTGACGATGTTCGGGGAGCTCATACGGGCCTTTCGGTGGGAGTGTGCCCCGCAGGCTCGACCGTCAAAAAAGGCCCGCGGCGCTTCATGGGAAGCTGGCGGGCCGGAAGGAACAGACGTGGCACGCCGCTAAGCGCGCCACCACCACTGGGTGTTCGTCATGTTCTTCACAGGAGGAAACGTTAATGCGCGGAGGTGGACTCCGCAAGTCCTCCTACGCTTTATCTGCCTCGGAGGCGGCCTTCCGGAGGGCGGCGAGGTCCACGGCGGGGGTCTCGGCGGGTGCCCCGCAGTTGCAGTCCTGGCCGCAGCCGCCCTCCTCGGAGTCCCCGGAGTCCTCGATGAGCGAGGCGGTCCGAGCGCCCACGTTGGCGCCGAGGGAGAGCGCCACCAGGGCGACGAGGAGGGTCACCACGGTGAACACCCACATCCAGCCACCGCTGACGAAGGCCAGCATGGCGCCGAAGAGCAGGGCCACGCCACCGAAGGTCCAGATCGGGCCGGCGGCGGCGTGGGCGGCGCGCCAGGCCTCCTCCGACTTACGGACCTCCGGGACACGCAGGCCGAAGATCGCGTTGCCCGGCAGTTTCCGCGCCCAGGAGAGCACGCCGAAAAGCAGCAGGGCCCCGGCGAGGACGAGCAGAATCACAGCGATGACGGTCATAACCCAGGAGTCTAACCCTGCGGGGGTAGATTCCTGACATGGACCTGAAACGCCTGACTTCATCGCTGCTGTTCCGGGTGATCCTCGCGATCGTCCTGGGCATCGTGTGCAGCCTCTTCTTCCCCGACTGGCTCGCCCGGATCTTCGCCACCTTCAACGGTCTGTTCGGCGGGTTCCTCGGCTTCTTCGTCCCCGTCCTCATCTTCGCGCTCATCACCCCGGCCATCGCAGGCCTGGGGCGCGGGGCGGGCAGGTGGCTCGGCGTGACCACGGGCATCGCCTACCTGTCGACGATCCTCTCCGGCATCCTCGCCTACGTCGTCGCCCGGGCGGTGTACCCGTGGCTGCTCGCGGGACAGGAGGAGGTGCAGGCCACCGATGTCGGGGAGGGCGGGCTGGTCCCCTACTTCGAGATCCAGATGACCCCACCCTTCGAGGTGATGACCGCTCTGCTGCTGGCCTTCGCGGTGGGCCTGTCGATGACGGCGGTGAAGTCGGACACCCTCTACAAGGCGTCCCGTGACCTGGAGCGGGTGGTCATGAAGGTGATCTCGGCGTTCATCATCCCGCTGCTGCCGGTGTTCATCTTCGGCATGTTCCTGTCGATGGGCATGAACGGCAACCTCATGGACACGATGCTGGCCTTCGGCAAGGTGCTGCTGCTGTCCGTGGTGATGACGTTCGTGTTCCTTGCTGTCCAGTTCACCGTGGCGGGTGCCGTCACGGGGCGTAACCCGCTGGGGGCCTTCCGCACGATGCTGCCGGCCTACGCCACCGCCCTGGGCACCTCCTCCTCCGCGGCGACGATCCCGGTCACCTACGCCTCCACGGTGCGTAACGGCGTCGACGTCAACGTGGCCGGTTTCGTCGTCCCGCTGTGCGCGACGATCCACCTGGCCGGCTCGATGATGAAGATCGGCCTCTACACTTTCGCCATCGTGCACATGGCGGGCCTCGACGTGTCCGCGGGTCTGGCGATCGGTTTCGTCCTCATGCTCGGCGTCACGATGATCGCCGCGCCGGGTGTGCCGGGCGGCGCGATCATGGCGGCCGTCGGCCTGCTCAGCTCCATGCTGGGTTTCACGGACGCCCAGGTCGCCCTCATGATCGCCGCGTACATCGCGGTCGACTCCTTCGGCACGGCCGCGAACGTCACCGGCGACGGTGCGATCGCGATGATCGTGAACCGCTTCGCGCGGGGAAAGATTCCGGCGACGGTCTCCGAGGAGGCTCCGCACTGACCCCCGGATAGACCAAGCTGTCTGTCCGGTGCCGCTATCATGGTGGGCATGAAGGACATCGCCTCGATCCACGACGTCGCCCCCGGTGGCACGCTGCTTCTCGACGACGGCCTCCTCCTCATCCGCGACCTCGACGGCGACTTCCACGTCACCGAGGACCGCTGCCCGCATGTGGGGTGGTCGCTGAGGACGGGCACCCTCCACGAGGACGCCGTCATCGAGTGCCCCCTCCACCACGGGCTGTGGAACCTCCGGTCCGGCGACCCGGTGCGCTACCCGGCCCGCGTCCCCATGAAGATCCACCGGGTTGAGGTCAGGGGTGAGACCGTATGGCTCGTCGACTGATCCTCCTGCTGCCCCTGCTCCTCGCCGGCTGCGCGGCCGGGCCGGACGCCACCACTCTCCCGGCGGAGACGGTCACCGAGACGGTCACCGCGGACACGCCCGCGCCGGTCGAGGAGACCGTGACCGTCACCGCCGACCGCGACGCCCTCCTCGCCCTGCTCGGCCACCACCGCCAGGTGATGCAGCGCAGCGGCATGATCGTGGACCGCCCGGGGGTGCCCGCGGAGGTCACGGCCTTCGCCCGGGACCGCCTGCAGAACACCGGCCCGCTCATCGGTGAACTCAACGAACTCATCGACGGCCCCCGCGACGGCGGCGCCCTGCGCCAGCAGGAGCGGGAGGCCCTTCTCCGGGACGGTGCCGACGCCTACGTCGCGCAGATGCGCACCCACATCACGCAGATCCTGCCCTTCGCCGAGCACGCGGCGGCGAGCGCCGACGCGGAGGTGGCGGAGCTGGGACGGGGGCACGTCGAGAAGCTCACTGCTCAGCTGGCGGAGCTGGAGGCTCTCGCCGGGGGCGCAGGGTGAGGATGTGGACGGTCACCCCCGCCGCGATGAACGGCAGGATGACCGCCGGGATCGTGCGGCCTGACCAGGCGAGATAGCCGGTCGAGAGCACGATGCTCAGCCACAGCATGACGATCGTGCGCACCTTGTGGGCGCGTGTCATCGTGGCGTCGTGGTAGTTGCTGATGTACTCGCCCAGCACGGGGTGGTTGACCAGGTAGGTGTGCAGCCGTTCCGAGCTGCGGGCGAAGCAGAACGCGCTGAGCAGCAGGAACGGCGTCGTCGGCAGGACCGGCAGGACGATGCCGAGGACGCCGAGCGCCAGGCTCACCGCTCCGACGACGACGAGGAGCGGCCGCAGCATCAGTTCACCAGCCGGGTACGGGGCCATGCCAGTCAGTCTAGGCTGGCGGGCATGGAGTACAAGGTCGTGGAGATCCGTGAGGGACTCATCGGTGGCAAGCTGTCCGGGAAGAAACTGGAGAAGATCCTCAACGAGCAGGCTCGGGAGGGGTGGCTCTACAAGTCGATGACGTCCGTCGACGTCAAGGGCCGGGTCGGTCCGGGAGGTGTCGACGGCCTGCTCGTGGTCTTCGAGCGTCCGAACTAGCCTCAACCGTCCGTCCGTGCGCGCGCCTACTACACTGCTTAACCATGACGAACCCGAGTGAATCCACCCCTGCGTTCCGTTACACCCCTTCACTGGCCAACGACATTGAGCGCAGCTGGCAGCAGTACTGGGTGGACAACGGCACCTTCAACGCCCCGAACCCGGTCGGCGACCTCGCCCCCGCGGACGGGCAGGAGCTGCCGAAGGACAAGCTCTTCGTCCAGGACATGTTCCCCTACCCCTCCGGTGCCGGCCTGCACGTCGGTCACCCGCTGGGTTACATCGCCACGGACGTCTACGCCCGCTTCCACCGCATGATGGGCCGGAACGTCCTGCACACGCTGGGTTACGATGCCTTCGGTCTGCCCGCCGAGCAGTACGCCATCCAGACGGGCACGCACCCGCGCACCACGACGATGGCCAACATCGAGAACATGCGTCGTCAGCTCGACGCCCTCGGCCTGGGCCACGACCGTCGCCGTTCCATCGCCACCACCGACCCGGAGTACTACCGCTGGACCCAGTGGATCTTCCTGCAGATCTACAACGCCTGGTTCGACGAGGAGCAGCAGAAGGCCCGCCGCATCGACGAGCTCATCCCGCTGCTGGAGTCCGGTGCCCTGCAGACGAAGGACGGGCGTGACTACAACGAGCTGGATGACGTCGAGAAGCAGCAGGCCCTCGACGAGTTCCGCCTGGTCTACCGTTCGAACTCCATGGTCAACTGGTGCCCCGGCCTGGGCACCGTGCTGGCGAACGAGGAGGTGACCGCGGAGGGTCGTTCCGAGCGCGGCAACTTCCCGGTGTTCCGGAAGAACCTCTCCCAGTGGATGATGCGCATCACCGCGTACTCCGACCGCCTCATCGACGACCTCGAGCTTCTCGACTGGCCCGAGAAGGTCAAGTCCATGCAGCGCAACTGGATCGGCCGTTCCCGCGGCGCGGAGGTCGACTTCGACGCCTCCGGCCACACGATCCGCGTGTTCACCACCCGCCCGGACACCCTGTTCGGCGCGAGCTACATGGTGCTCGCCCCGGAGCATGAGCTTGTCGACGTCCTCGTGGCCGACGCCTTCCCCGAGGGCACCGACGAGCGCTGGACCTACGGTGCCGCCACCCCGGCCGAGGCCGTGGAGGCCTACCGCCAGGCCATCGCTGCCAAGTCCGACGTCGAGCGTCAGGAGAACAAGGACAAGACCGGCGTCTTCCTCGGCGCCTACGCCACCAACCCGGTCAACGGCGCGCAGATCCCGGTCTTCATCGCCGACTACGTCCTCACCGGCTACGGCACCGGCGCCATCATGGCCGTCCCGGCCCACGACGACCGCGACTACGAGTTCGCCACCGTCTTCGGCCTGCCCATCCTCGAGGTCGTCGCCGGCGGCGACGTCACCGAGGCCGCCTGGACCGGCGACGGCACCCTGGTGAACTCCGCCAACCAGGAGGGCCTGGACATCAACGGTCTGAACAAGGCCGACGCCATCGAGCGCACCATCGCGTGGCTCGTCGCCGAAGGCAAGGGCACAGAGAAGATCCAGTACAAGCTCCGCGACTGGCTGTTCGCCCGCCAGCGCTACTGGGGCGAGCCCTTCCCCATCGTCTACGACGCGCAGGGCCAGGCCCACGCCCTCCCCGAGTCGATGCTCCCCATCGAGCTGCCCGAGGTGGAGGACTACAAGCCGGTCTCCTTCGACCCGGACGACGCCGACTCCGAGCCGCAGCCCCCGCTGGCCAAGGCGAAGGAGTGGGTCGAGGTCGAGCTCGACCTGGGTGACGGCCCGCAGATCTACACCCGCGACACCAACGTCATGCCGCAGTGGGCCGGTTCCTCCTGGTACCAGCTGCGCTACATCGACCCGAACAACGACGACGCGCTCGTCGACATCGAGAACGAGCGCTACTGGACGGGCCCGCAGTTCGACGGTGACTGCGGCGGCGTCGACCTCTACGTCGGCGGCGTCGAGCACGCCGTGCTGCACCTGCTCTACTCCCGTTTCTGGCACAAGGTCCTCTACGACCTGGGCCACGTCACCTCCGTCGAGCCGTACCGCCGCCTGTACAACCAGGGCTACATCCAGGCCTACGCCTACACCGACGCCCGTGGCGTCTACGTGCCGGCCGAGGAGGTCGTGGAGAAGGACGGCAGGTTCTTCTACAACGACGAGGAGGTCACCCAGGAGTACGGCAAGATGGGCAAGTCCCTGAAGAACGCCGTCGCCCCGGACGACATCTGCGAGAACTACGGCGCCGACACCCTCCGCGTCTACGAGATGTCCATGGGCCCGCTCGACACCTCCCGCCCCTGGGCGACGAAGGACGTCGTCGGCGCGCAGCGCTTCCTCCAGCGCCTGTGGCGTCTGGTGGTCAGCGAGGAGACCGGTGACGCCCTCACCGCGGACCTCCCTCTCAGCGACGACGACAACAAGCAGCTCCACCGCACCATCGAGGGCGTCCGTGACGACTACGACAACCTGCGTGTCAACACCGTCGTGGCCAAGCTCATCGAGTACGTCAACTACCTGACCAAGACCTACCCCGACGCCGTGCCCACCGCCGCCGTCGAGCCGCTGGTCATCATGGTCGCCCCGGTTGCCCCGCACATCGCGGAGGAGCTGTGGAAGCGTCTCGGCCACACCGACACCGTCGCCTTCGAGCCTTTCCCGGAGTTCGACGAGAAGTGGCTCGTCGACGACGAGATCGAGCTGCCCGTCCAGATCAACGGCAAGGTCCGCGCCCGCGTCATGGTCCCGGCCGACGCCGATCAGGACGCCGTCGTCGCCCGCGTCCTCGAGGAGCCGCGTATCGCCGAGGCCGTCGCCGGCAAGAACCTCATCAAGCAGATCGTGGTCCCGGGCCGCATGGTCAACCTGGTGGTGAAGTAGCCCCGTGCACCGGGAGGCCGCGCAGGTGGTGGCAGCCGCCACAGACACCGTCTTCGGCCTGATGGGCAACGGAAACGCCCTGTTCATCCGCGAACTCGCGGAGCAGGGCGTCTCCGTCATCTCGGTGCGTCACGAGGCCGCCGCGGTGGCCGCCGCCGATGCCTTCCAGCGCACGACGCGGCGCCTGGCGGTCGCCACGACCACCTACGGCCCGGGTTTCACCAACGCCCTCACCCCGCTTATCGACGCCGCCATCTCCCGCTCCCCACTCCTCCTCGTCGCCGGTTCCACGGAGACCGTGGACCACGCAGCGCTGGCCCGGGCGTGTGGGGCGCGGGTGGAGACGGATCCCTCCGTGGCTGTGCGCGTGGCGCTGGAGGAGTCCGTTCCGGTGGTGCTCTTCCTGCCGTGGGAGGGCGCCGATACGCCCGATTCGGACTCTCCGGGTGAGGTATCGTCCCTGCTCAGTGGTGCTCAACAGCTGTTGATCGTCGCCGGCCGCGGGGCGGTCGAGGCCCGCGAGGAGGTCATCGCCCTGGCCGAGTCCTGGGGTGCCGACGTCGCCACCACCGCCCCGGCAAAAGGCTTCTTCGACGGCGCCTCCGGCGTCCGGGACCTCGGCATCTGCGGTGGTTTCGCCGCCCCCGAAGCCCGTGCCGCGATGCGGGAGGCCGACGTGGTTCTCGTCCTCGGTGCGTCCCTCAACCGTTTCACCGAGGGTGGCTCCTTTGGACCTGACGCACACGTCATCCAGATCGACCCCCACTCCCCCACCACCCCACGCATCGACACTCCCCTCCGCGGCACCGTCGAGGAGATGCTTCCGGAGCTGACCGGGGAGGGCGGCGTCGTGAAGCGTGCGCCGGTGCGCACCACCCATGCCGAGGGCGCTGAACTCGCCCCCGACGGGCGGCTCGATCCGCGCACGCTCTTTACGCGACTCAACGAACTCCTGCCGCGTGAACGCGTCGTGGTCACCGACGGCGGCCACTTCATCGCCTGGCCGTGCATGTACCTCGACGTCCCCGCGCCGGACCACCTGGTGCTCGTGGGCACCGGCTTCGAGACGATCGGCCTCGGCCTCGGCGCCGCCGTCGGAGTCGTCGAGGCCGCCGGCGAGCGGCTGACCGTCCTGGTCACCGGCGACGGCGGTGGCCTCATGGCGCTTGCCGACGCCGAGTCCGTCATCCGTCGCGTCCACGACACCGGCGGCCGGTGCGTCATCGTGGTGGTCAACGACGCCGCCTACGGCGCCGAGATCCACCAGTACGCGTCGCAGGGCGTGCCGGAGGAGCCGATGCTGATCCCCGAGGTCGACTTCACGGAGGTGTTCGGTGCGTTCGGGGCGCGCGGCACGGTGGTGCACACGTTGGGGGACCTGGCGGCGGCCGGCGAGTGGCTCGCGGAGGGTGTGCCCGGCGTCTGGGTCCTCGACTGCCGGGTGTCGCGGTTGGTGGTGGCTCCCTTCCTGTCGGGGGTCTGAGGGTCGGAGAGTGCGCAGCTGCGCACTCTTTATGGCGTCTGAACTGGGGTGATGTCGTCGAAGGTGTCCTGGTGCTCCCAGACGTCGAGAAGCTCCTCATCGCCCTTCGGCACGGGCCCGTGGGAGTAGCTGTCGGCGTGCTGCCCCATCGCCAGATCCAGCATCGCGGGCCCGTTGTCCACCGACGTGTAGGACTCTCCGCCGGGGAAGCGGAATCGCAGGAGGCTCGGATCGACCTCGTCCGGCACGATGACCAGCTCCCCGTTGGAGACCATCGCGTGGTGCGTGGAACACAGCGGGATGAGGTTCTCGAGGTCGGTCCCGCCCCCGGCGGCCCAGGCGACGATGTGGTGGAACTCGAGCCAGCGGGTGCACGGACAGCCGGGTGTGGCGCAGCGGTGATTCCAGCGGGTGAGCAGCGCCTTCTCCTGGGCGCGGTTGAGCAGGCGGGAACTGCGGCCCAGGTGGAGGATGCGTCCGCGGGCGTCGCGGATCTGCAGGGAGAGGAAGCCGTTGAGGATGCTGCGCAGCAGGTCCGGGGTGGTGGCGGCGGGCTGTCCCGGGATCCGTGCGCGGTCGTCGGAGTCGATGATGATGTTCACCTGTGCGCCCGGGGCCGTCGTCTTCGCCTCCGGGTTGGTCCGCGCCAGGTGGCAGAGGCTGATGAGTGACCCGACGAGGCTGGTGCTGGTGGGTACGCCGAAACGGGTGGTGGAGGAGTCCGGGCCTGCGGAGTCCTGCCCGCCCAGCGCCAGTTCGGCGCTCTTCAGGGCGGCGAGGAACTCGGCCCCGCGCTCAGCGTCGAGGGCGCCCCAGAACCTCAGCCCACCGTTGTCCTCGTCCACGGTCACCGAGAGGCGGTTCCGCGCCTTCCGTGGGCGTCCGTTGGGCCGTGGGTGACCGGCGAGCAGGGTCTCCAGCTCGGTGAACAGGTGCGCGAGGGCGAGGGCGACCAGCTCGGCCTCGTTCTCGGCGGTCAGGAGCGGCAGGAGGAGGCGCACCTTGGAGTAGGAGAGCTCCCCCTCGGAGAAGTGGTGGGCGAGCAGGGGGAAGTCGCGGAGCGCGCGACCCACCTGGAGGTACTCGAAGGCGGTGCGCCGGGACAGGTCCTGGGTGCGTACCGCCCAGGAGACGGTGCCGGCGGAACCACCCAGGCCACGGTGGTCGAACTCGGCGAGGTGGAGGATGAAGGCGGCCTTGTGGCGGGTGAGGTTGCGGTGGGCGTGGGTGATCGAGGTGGTCAGCTGGCGGTCGGTGAGTGTGGACGGCTCGGTGATCGTGGCGAGCAAGGATTCCCCCGGTGGTCGAATTGGTGTTCGATTACGGCCACCGTAGCAGGCGCCCCGGACATGAGCTTCCCGGAAGGCGTCGTTGCAGGTCAGGGGGCAAAAAGAGTGCGCAGCTGCGCACTCCTGCATCCCTCTGCCGAGAGTCTTCGGCGAGCAACGGATGCACTCAACATTGGACGCGCCTCGCGGCAACCTGTGAAGCCCCTGGGGGTATCTGGTTGCGGGCGTCGGCAAGCTCTGTTAATCTCAGGAACCGTCATACCCCCCGGGGTATCCACTTAAGTCCGAAACACAGAAGGAACACCACCGTGATCAGGAACCTCGGCGAGAAGTACTCGCCCCTCTATTTCCTCGCCGCCCTCGGTTTCGGCGGCATGGCCGTCTTCTTCTTCATGGCCTTCATGCACATCACTCCGCACCCGGAGACCCCGATGCCGACCTTCGAGTCCATCACCGGCGCCTACGCCAACGGCGACTCCTTCATGCGCACCGCCATCATCGTCGGCTACGTCGGCATGATCGCCATGCTCGCCATCCACATCGGACTGCTGATCTGGAACTTCCGCGAGTTCAACCAGTTCAAGCACACCGAGGCGTACCAGACCCTCAAGTCCACCAACGCCGAGGTCACCCTCATGGCCATCCCGCTGACCCTGGGCATGACCATCAACGGCGCCTTCGTCGCCGCCCTCGCCCTCGTCCCGGGCCTGTGGAGCATCATCCAGTCCCTCATGCCGCTGGCTCTGCTCGCCTACGGCTCCGTCGGTGTCCTGGCCCTGGTCATCATGACCAACTACCTGCGCCGCATCATCGGCGGCGGCTTCTCCTTCGAGGCCAACGGTGGCCTCAACCAGCTCATCGCCGCGTTCTCCATGTCCATGGTCGCCGTCGGCTTCGGTGCCCCCGCAGCCATGGGCACCAACCCGCTCATCGTCATGATCGGCGTCGCCGGCTCCATGTTCTTCGGCTTCATCTCGGTCCTGCTCTTCGGCGTCTTCCTCGTCGCCGGCGTCATGAGCATCATGCAGTACGGCCTGGCGCTGCCGAACTCCGCCACACTGTGGCTCGCCGTCCCGATCCTCACCCTGTACTCCATCACCGTCCTGCGTGACCGCCACGGCATGCAGACCCTCATGGACGCCGGCCCGGCCGGCCCGCAGGAGCACGCACAGTCCTCCGTCGGCATCCTGCTCTTCCTCACCTTCATGATGCTCGCGCAGGTCGCCTTCCTGGGCCTCGGCTACGTCGTCATGCGCTCCAACGGCTTCTTCCAGAAGTTCGTCCTCTCCCGTGAGGAGACCTCCCCCGTTGCCTTCACCCTGGTCTGCCCGGGCGTCGGACTGTCCGTCCTCTCGATGTTCTACATCAACACCGGCCTGATCCAGAACGGCCTGATCGAGAAGTTCTCCGGCACCTACTACGCCGCACTGCTCGTCCCGGCCACCATCGCGGCCGCCACCCTGTGGCTCGCGTTCACCCTGTTCCGCAACCAGCTGTCCTCCGCCAGCAAGTTCGCCCAGGAGCAGAAGGTCCTGGTCAACGCTTAATCCCCCGTACACGCGGCGCACGGCTCAAGACCGTGCGCCGCGTCGGCGATTCTGCCGGGCCTCTTCAGGGCTGCACCGCCACCACGGTCCGCCCGCGGCGCCGACCGTCCATGAGCTCCTCCCCCGCGGCGACGACCTCTGCCAGGGGCACCGTCGTGCTGAGGGAGGTGAGGACATCCACGTCCAGGGTGTCGGCCAGCAGCGCCCACGCCCGCTCCCGGAGCTCCCGCGGCGCGTCCACCGAGTTGATGCCCACCAGCTTCACGCCGCGGAGAATGAACGGCAGCACCGTGGCGGGTAGGTCGGGGCCCTGCGCCAGTCCGCACGCGGTGACCGTGCCACCCCACTGCGTCTGCGCGCACGCGTTGACCAGCGTGTGGGAACCGATGCAGTCCACCACCCCGGCCCACCGGGCCTTCTGCAGGGGGCGGCCGGGTGCCGCCAGTTCGGCCCTGTCGACCAGCTCCCCCGCGCCCAGCTCACGCAGCCAGTCACCGTGCTCCCCGGCCCGTCCCGTCGCGGCCACGACGTCGTGGCCGAGGGTCGCCAGCAGGTGCACCGCGATCGAACCGACGCCACCCGTCGCGCCCGTGACCAGCACCTCTCCCCCGTCCACGCCCTGCTCACGCAGCGCCGCGACCGACAGGGCGGCCGTGAACCCCGCCGTACCGATCGCCGCCGCCTGCCATGCGTCGAAGACATCCGGGACGTGCACCGTCGCCTCCGCGGGCACCCGCTGCCGCGTGGAGTAGCCGCCGTGGCGGAACTCCCCCAGTCCCCCACCGTTGGTGGTCACCAGGTCGCCCGGCGCGAAGCGGGGATCCTCCGAGGACACCACCGTTCCGACCGCGTCGATGCCCGGCACCAGCGGGTCCACCCGCATCACGCCGCGGTCGCCGCGCAGCGCCATGCCGTCCTTGTAGTTGAGGGATGAGTGGGAGACGTCGACAAGCACCTCGCCGGGGCCGAGGAACACCTCGTCGGTGAGGGTGGCGGTGACGGTGGAGTCGGTACGTGTGACAAGCAGGGAGTGGTCCATGGCCCCACGCTAGTTATCGTGGAGGCCATGCGCAGACTCACCTGGTTCGCCCTCGCCGTGTACGCCGCGGTGATGGTCGCGCTCACCATGCTCAAGGCGTTCTACCGGATCGGCTACCTGTGGGATCCGGCCATCCACCGGCACCGTGAGCTGCGCCCCGTCCCCCTCGAGGACCTCCTCGGCGCGACCGGCTGGTTCCTGCCCGCCTTCGGCTACCTGGGCAACCTCGCCTTCTTCGTCCCCTTCGGGGTGCTCGTGTACATGCTGCTTATCGACGCCCGCCGTCCCCTCCTCAGCACCGTCCTCGTCGGGTTCGCCGCGTCGTTGACGATCGAGACGGCGCAGTACGTGTTCGCGCTCGGCTACTCGGACATCGACGATCTGCTCATGAACACCCTCGGGGCGTTCCTCGGCGCCGTCGTGGCGCGCCTGTGCGGTCCCCGCTGGCACCGGGTGTGGATCGGCCTGGCCCTGGCCCTGGGCGTCGTGTTCGTGGTGCTCGCGGGCCTCGGGGAACGGCTCGGCGACCCGGCGAAGGTGGCCGCCGGTACCTAGGTCCGTCACCTAGGATTGCGGCATGAGAAGGACCGCCGCTCTCCTGCTGGCCGTCGCACTGACGGTGACCCCGACCGCCGGGGCGTCGAGCCTGCCGCGTGTCCCCGGCCTGTCCGCCGAGCATGACGTCTCCTCCCGCGAGCGGGGCTCCAGCATCGGCCACTCCACCGGCACGGGGGTGCAGCTGTCCTCCGGTCCCGTCGTCCGCATGTCCCGGGAGTCGGCGCTGGCGCAGACCTTCGGATCGACCGTGCAGCTGTCCTCCGACCTGCCGGTCGCCGGCCCCTTCAACGACCCCACCTGCGTGCCGACGCCCGACTTCCCCGTCCCCGTCGTCCTCATCCACGGCACCGCCGGCGGGTCCGGGCACATGGTCACCCTCGCCGAGAGCCTCGTCGCTGCGGGGGCCTGCACCTGGGCCCTCAACTACGGCGCCGACCAGTTCAGCATGCTCAGCGCGTCCGTGGGACGTTACGGCTACGCCGACCCCTTCCTCAGCGTGCACGAGCTGGACAGCTTCGTCGACGGGGTTCTCCGGCGCACCGGCGCCTCACGGGTGGATCTCGTCGGGCACTCGCAGGGCGGCACCCTGACCAAGGGTTACGTCATGGGTCTCGACGGCGCCGCGAAGGTACGCCGCGTGGTCACCCTCGGGGCGACGCTCCACGGCACGGACGTCAACGGGTGGAACTGGGTCGGTTCCGTCGTGCAGGCCGTCCCCGGCTCCTCGACCTTCCTCGCCGGGGAGGCGGCCGTGCAGCAGCTCCGGCACTCCGAGTTCGTGGACTGGCTCAACGGCTTCCCCGACGCCGCCCCGGGCGTCACGTATACCGCGCTCTACACCGCCTCCGACACCATCGCGACACCCAACGAGACGTCCATGATCGATCCCGGCGCCTCCGGGGCGGACGTGGTCAACGTCGAGGTCGAGTCCACGTGCCTCCACCCCGTGAGCCACGGCGGACTGGTCACGGACCCGGTGCCGATCGGGCTCGTCGTGTGGGGGCTCACCCGCGCGGAGGGCGACTCCTCCCCCGTCTGCGGCCGACCTGAAAGTGACCCCGGTCACGCTGCGGGAGGGTAGGATCAGGCCCACCAACCACCACAGGGAGGAACCCCCTCATGTCCATCGTCGATGAGAAGGCCCGCCAGCTGCTCGACAAGGCCTGCAGCGCCGACAACGGCCGCGCCGCGAAACTACTGGTCAACGACGGCCCGCTGCGGCAGACCGTCATCGCCCTCAAGCAGGGCACCACGCTCCAGGAGCACAACTCCCCGCCCGCCGCCTCGATCTTCCTGTTCAGCGGTGAAGTGAAGGTCGCCGGCAAGGAGGAGACGACGATCGGCGCCGGCCAGCTGGTCACCCTGACCCACCAGCGTCACTCGGTCAGTGCGCTCGAGGACTCCGTTTTCCTGCTCACCACCGTCACCAGCGTCGAGGGGCGGGAGTCCCACTCCGGTCAGTCCTGACAGACCGACATCGTCCCGCGGAGCTCGGCGGGCACCCCGTCCGCGATGAGGGTCGACTCATCGAAGCACGGGTACTCCGTGACCGGGGAGCGGCCGTGGGGCTCGTAGTGTTCCCAGCGGCCCTCGACGGCGTGGTAGACGATGAGATGGTCCGTGAAGGCCTGGCCCGCACGCGCCCACTCACCGTCGCAGTACATGACGACAGGCTCGCTGAAGTCACCGCGGAACGCATCCGCGCCACAGTCCGGAGCGGTGGCCAGGGCCGTCGTGGAGGCGGGCACGGGGGCCACGTTGGTCGTGGTGGTCACCTCGACGGTGACGGACTCGGTGACCGGTGCCGTCACCGACACGGTGGCGGTGGGCGTGGCGGGATCGTCGTCGGCACCGCACGCACTCACGGTGAGCAGCAGCGGGACGAACAGCAGCGGGGTGACGCGGGCGCGGGCGTTCATGCCTTCACCCTAATGGAGTGGTGGTCTACTCCGTGCAGAGCGGGATCATCTCCTGCAGCTCCTCGGCGGCCCCGTCGGCGGTGAGGAGGGTCGGCGAGTAGCACCACTGCCCGTTGTCCTCGAGGCCGTGCTGCGGGTAGATGTCCCACTGGCCGTCGACGGACTGGAAGACGATGCTGAAGGACGTTCCCTTCTGGGTCACCTTGGCGAAGGCGCCGTCACAGAAGTCGACGACCGGATCCCCCAGGTCACCGACGGTGAAGGAGTCGGGTGCACAGTCGGCGGGGATGACGGTGGTGGTCTCGACGGTGGTGTCGGCGGCCACGGTCTCGGTGGCCTCCGCGGTCTCGGTGTCCTCGGTGGGGGTGCCCGTCTCGACGGCCGTGGAGGTGGCGGTGGTCGGGGCGGTGGTGGTCGTGGTGGTGTCGGTGTCCGAGGTGGAGTCGGTACCGCAGGCGGTGAGCAGGGTGGCGGCAGCCAGCAGGACGGCGCTTCGACGAAGGATCATGGGCAGAATGATACGCGCTGCAGCGGTCAGATGACGCGTCTTTCCCGTGCCTCCGTGATGGCGGCGGTCCGGGTGCCCACCCCGAGCTTCTGGTAGATGTGCACCAGATGCGTCTTCACGGTGGCCTCGGAGATGAAGAGCATCTTGGCCAGCTCGCGGTTGCTGGCGCCGGTCTCCAGGGCCTGCAGGATCTCGATCTCGCGGGGGGACAGCGCCTCGGTGGGGCGGCTCATGCGCTCGGCGAGGGCGCCGGCGACCTCGGGGGCGAGGGTGCGGCGGCCGGCGGCGGTGGCCACGACGGCGTCGTGAAGCGCCTGCTCAGGGGCGTCCTTGAGCAGGTAGCCGAGAGCTCCGGCCTCGACAGCGGCGACGATGTCGGCCTGCGTGTCGTAGGTCGTGAGGATGAGGACGGGTGGACCGTCCGCGGCCCGGAGGCGGCGGGTGGCGGTGATGCCGTCCATGCCGGGCATCTGGATGTCACAGACGACGACGTCGACGTCCTCGCGCGTCGCCTCGAGCGCGGCTGTGCCGTCGGCCCCCTCCGCCACGACGGTGATGTCGGGGAAACCGTCGAGGATGGTGCGCAGGCCGGCGCGGACGACGGGGTGGTCGTCGATGAGCATGACGCGGATCATGAGGGCTCCTTCTCTGAGGTCAGGGGGATGTGGACGGCCGCGGCCGTGCCGTCGGAGTCGGACTCGATGAGCAGTTCGCCGCCGACGGCCGCCACGCGGGACTCCAGGCCGCGCAGCCCGTAGCCGTGGGCGCCGGAGAAGCCGCGGCCGTCGTCGATGACGTCGAGGGTGACCTCGGTGTCCCACACCGCGTAGGTCACCACGGCGCGCGTCGCCCCGGCATGCTTCACGACGTTCGCCAGCAGCTCCCCCGCCGCCCGCGTCACCGCGCGCGCCACCGGTTCGGGCAGCTCCCGGTCCGTGTCCCCGGAGAGCTGCAGCTCGATGCTCAGCGGCTCCCCGAGCGCCTCCTGGCGGGCCAGGGTGCGGTGGATGAGGTGGCGCACCGCCACCGGCACGGGCTCCCCCGGGGCGGCGAGGTCACGGACGAAGCGGCGGGCCTCCCCCAGGCTGTCGGAGGCCTGGTCCTCGATGGTGCGGACCTGCCGGAGAGCGGCCTCGAGGTCACCCCGCTCGAGGCTGCCGCGCACGGCGCGGCTGACCAGCACGATGGAGCTCAGCTCCTGGGCGACGGTGTCGTGGATCTCGCGGGACAGACGTTCGCGCTCCTCGAGGCGGCCCGCCTGGTGCTCGGAGGCCGCCAGCTCCTCCTGCGTGGCCCGCAGGTCGTCGGCGACGGCCCGGTGGTGGGCGGCCTCCCGGTGCAGGGCCACGTACGTCCAGTAGATCGCCACCGCCAGGACCGTGCCGATGAGCGGCCCCACCGCCGAACCGGCCGTCCACTCCCCCGGGTGCAGCTTGGCGGGCACGAAGGCCGCGATGCCCCACAGCACCGTCGCCGCCACCACCCCGAGCGTGCGGGGAAGCAGGTGCAGGAACAGCAGGACCAGCGGGAACAGCAGCCACACGAAGGTGATGGACACCGCCACCAGCGCATGCCACAGCAGCGTCACCACGGCGAGCCACCACCACACGACCCCGCGGGGAGGCGTGGAGACACTGTGCTCCCACACCGTGCCCACCACGTAGACCAGCGCCAGCGTCACCGTCAGGGGCAGCACCGGGGTCGTCGCCGCGCGCGCCGGGTCCTCCCACAGGAACAGCACCACACCCAGGCCCAGCAGGAACGCGAAGAGCACGTGCAGACCGACGCGGAGGGAGCGGAGCAGGGTGATCACACCTCCGACCGTAGCCGCCACCCGGTCGGGTGGGCATCAACCGACCGGTTGAGCGGTTTTTCGGGCGGCAGGCCGATGGAATCCGGGTCCCGCGCCGGAAGCATGGGGGTCACTGCAACAGAAAGGACCCGACATGTTCCTCGGTATCCGGGACATCGTCCACGCCCGCGGCCGTTTCGCACTGATCGGCTCGGTCGTGGGCCTCATCACCCTGCTGCTCGTCATGCTCACCGGGCTGACCGGCGGCCTCGGCGCGCAGAACGTCTCCGCCCTGCGCTCCCTGGACCCCGACCGCGTGGTCTTCGCCTCGGAGGAGCCCTCCTTCACCGAGTCGCGCGTCACCGCGGCGGACGTCGCCGCCTGGGAGAAGATCGACGGCGTCACGTCCGTCCGCGCCCTCGGCGCGGTGCAGACCCGCATGGAAACCGGCACGACGCAGGCCGTCGCCGTGCTCGGACTCCCCGACGCGACCCCGGGGGCGGTGCTCTCCGAGTCGCTTCTCGACGCCACCCCCGGCACAGTCCTCCTCGGCGGCCAGGAGGTGCCCGTCGTCGGCACCACGGCCGACGAGCACTATTCCCACTCCCCCGTCGTGTGGGTCGACACCGCCACCTGGCAGGCCATCGCCCGTGACGAGGCCGTCGGCACGGCCCTGCTCGTGGAGGGGGACGCTGACTGGGAGGCGGCGTCGGCAAGCACGGGGATGACCGCGGTGACCCTGCGGGACTCCTTCAGCGGACTGGCGTCCCACCAGTCGGAACAGGGGTCGCTGCAGACGATGCAGGGCTTCCTCTACGGCATCTCCGCGCTGGTGACCGTCTCCTTCCTCACCGTCTGGACCATCCAGCGCACCCGCGACCTGTCCATCCTGCGCGCCCTCGGCGCGACGCCCGGCTACCTCGTGCGGGATGCGCTGGGGCAGGCGTCGATCATCCTCGCCGTCGGCGTCGGTGCCGGGGCGCTGGCCGGCTGGGCCCTGGGCACCCTCGCCGGGCAGGCCGTGCCGTTCGAACTGTCCACACTGACCGTCGCCGGTCCGGCACTCGGGATCTGGGTGCTCGGCATCGCCGGCGCGTTCCTGGCCACCCGTCGGGTCGCGAAGGTCGACCCGCTCATCGCACTCGGAGGAAACGGATAATGACCCTCACCCTCGACCACATCACCCTCACCTACCCCGACGGCCTCACCGAGGTCACCGCAGTCGACGACGTCTCGCTCACCCTCCGCCCCGGCGAGTTCACCGCCCTCGTCGGTGAGTCGGGCTCCGGCAAGTCCTCCCTCCTGGCCGTCGCCGCCGGACTGCAGGAGCCGACGTCCGGCACCGTGCGTGTCGACGGCACCCGTGGCCTCATCTTCCAGCAGGCCAACCTGCTGGGTTCGCTCACCGTCCGCGAGCAGCTGCTCATCACCGACCACATCCGGGGTCTGCGGGGGCGGGCCCTGCGCGAGCGGGCCCCGCGTGCCGACGAGCTCCTCGCCCGCGTCGGACTCGCCGGCTTCGGGCAACGCCGCATGGGGCAGCTCTCCGGCGGCCAGCGTCAACGCGTGAACATCGCCCGCGCCCTCATGGGTGATCCCGCGGTCCTCCTGGCCGATGAACCGACGTCGGCACTCGACTCCGCGCTCTCCCGCGAGATCATCGACCTGCTCGCCGGGATCACCCGCGAATCCGGCACCGCCACCGTGGTGGTCACCCACGACACCACGCTTCTCGACGCCTTCGACCACGTCGTCGAGATGCGCGACGGCCGCCTCCGGGAGGCTCTCCCGGCGTAGAAGACTCAGAGCTTCCGGGCGGCCTCCATCGCCGCCCTGACCCGCGACACACAGTTCCCGAGGTAGTCCTCCTGTGCCACGCGGGTCTCGTCGATGAACACCTTGATCACCGGTGTGCTCGGGGTGAAGTCGGGGGAACGCAGGAGGATGTCCCACCCTCCGTCGGCGGAGTCATAACCGATGAAGTACTCGCCGGCGACCTTGCTCAGCGGGGTGGCGATCCGGGCGGGAGGAGCGATTTTCGGGTACATACCCCGAGGGTAGGTCAGACGCGCCCGGCGGTGTCCGACTCCCTGCCATGATGGGGGCATGGACCGACCCTCCGAACTGCAGGCCCGCCGCCTCGTCGCGCAGGGCCTGCACTCCCCCGTCCGCACCGCCGCCGAGGTCGCCCGCTGGATGCTCGGCGTCCAGGGGCAGACGTACGCGGCCGGCATCCGGGCGCTGTCCCTGCGGGGCCCGCATGACGACGCCGCCGTCCTCGCCGCCGTCGACCGGCACGAGGTGGTGCGTGCCTGGCCGATGCGTGGGACCCTCCACTTCCTCCCCGCCGAGGACGCCCGCTGGATGATGCGGCTGTGCGGGCCGCGGGTGGCCCGTGCGCAGCAGCAGCGACGCCCCGGCCTGGGGCTCAGCGAACCGGACGTCGCCGTCGCGCGGAAGGCACTGCACGCGGCCCTGCGCCGCGGCCCCCTCACCCGGCCGGAGGTCTACGAGGTGTTCCGCGCCGCCGGAGTGGACCCGACGGAGGGCCGGGGCCCGCACCTGGTCCGCGCCCTCGGCGGCGAGGGGGACGTCGTGCAGGGCCCCCGGCAGGGGTCGGTGGAGACGTTCGTGCACGTCGACGACCTACCCGTGGCACAGCGTGAACTGGAGGGCGACGAGGCCCTCGCCGAGCTGGGCACCCGCTACCTGCACTCGCACGGGCCGGCGTCGGTGAAGGACCTCGTGTGGTGGGCGGGGCTCACGGTGGCGCAGGCGCGCCGGGCGGTGGCGCTGGCCCGCGATGTCGTCCCCTTCGGCTCCGGCGGCGAGGAGGACTGGATGGGGGAGTGGCAGCTCGACGTGCCCGCTGCAGAGCTTGAGGCGGCCCTGGCGGCGACGTATGAACTCCCCGCCTTCGACGAGATCCTGCTGGGTTACGCCGACAAATCCCTCATCCTGCCCGAAAAACTGCGCCCGCAGGTTCTGACCAAGAACGGTCTGAGCTGGCCTTTCATTTTGCGGGGCGGCACCATCACCGGCCGGGCCTGACAGTGGGGGTGATCCATCATGGGGTACATGCAGCCCTACGGGCCGGAGCACTGGGTGGCACTGCTCGTCATCGCGGTGGCCACCCCGGTGCTCGTGCGGGCCGCCCGGCGGGGCAGTGACCACTGGATCACCGTCGCCGGCTGGCTCCTCCTCGCGGTGTCCGTCGCCTGGGCCCTGTGGGACATGCGGCCCTCCGTCTTCGATCTCCGGCGTTCCCTGCCCCTGCACCTCTCGGACCTTGCACGGCTGACCGCCTCCCTCGCGCTGGTCACCCGCCAGGCACGCTGGATCGCGCCGACCTACTACTGGGGTCTGACCCTCAACGTCCAGTCCATCGTCACCCCGGACCTCGGCTGGGCGGCCGTGGCCATGCTGGTCAACGTCGCCACCGGCTCCAACTACGGCTACCTCAACGGCACCCCGCCCGGACCCTCGCTTCTCGACGTCATGGGCCCCTGGCCCCGCTACCTGTTCGTCGGTGCCGGCCTCCTCGTCGGCGGCTGGGCGGCTGCCCTGACCTGGCCGTGGGTTGTTCTGCGAAAGCGCAGGTCAGGGTAGGAAAAGAGTGCGCAGCTGCGCACTGTACGACGTGGCTTCGAGACGGCCGACGCGGGGCGGGTCACCTGACGGTATGCCCGGAGGAAACCCCAGGTCACCGGCCATAAAGAGTGCGCAGCTGCGCACTCCTGACCGGAGAAATGACGAAGCACCGGGAGTGAGCGCGACACTGCCTCCCCGGTGCTTCGCCGGACTGTGGGACCTACTTGTTCCAGTTGGCGTAGGTGGTGTTCTCCTTCTCGACGAGCGTCAGCACGTCGTAGGACGCGACCAGCTCGTCGTTCTGGTTGAACAGCTGCGCGTCCCAGCAGACCTCGCCGTAGTCGTCGGTGACGCGCGGGGTGATGCGCTTGGCGGTCAGCTCGATGCGGACGGAGTCGTCGTAGGTGACCGGGGTGATGAAGCGCAGGTTCTCCAGGCCGTAGTTGGCCAGGACCGGGCCCGGGGCGGGCTCGACGAACAGACCGGCGGCCCAGGAGACCAGCAGGTAGCCGTGGGCGACGCGACGCGGGAAGAACGGGTTGGCCATGGCGGCCTCCTCGTCGACGTGCGCGTAGAAGGTGTCGCCGGTCTTCTCGGCGAACTCGATGATCTCCTCGAGGGAGACGTGGCGCAGGTCGGAGGCGAACTGGTCGCCGATCTGCAGGGTGGCCAGGTCCTTGCGGAACGGGTGCTCGGCGGTGCCGGCCTCGACGTCGGCACGGGTGACCTTGTTGACCTTGGCGCCGCGGACCCACTCGCCGGTGATGGCGGTCAGGTGGTCCGGGGTGCCCTGGATGGCGGTGCGCTGCATGTAGTGCTTGACGCCGCGGATGCCGCCGAGCTCCTCGCCGCCGCCGGCGCGGCCTGGGCCACCGTGGACCAGGTGGGGGAGCGGGGAGCCGTGGCCGGTGGAGGTCTTGGCGTCGTCACGGTCGAGGAAGTGCAGGCGGCCGTGGAACGCACCGATGTTGTGGGCGTAGGTGGCGGCCAGCTCCGGGGAGTGGGTGATGACGGAGGCGACGAGGGAGCCCTTGCCGCGGGCGGCCAGGCGCAGGGCGTCGTCGGTGTCGGTGTAGCCGATGACGGAGACGACCGGGCCGAAGGCCTCGACGTCGTGGACGGCGTCGGTGTCGGCGTCCTCGAAGGTGAGGATGGTCGGTGCGAAGAAGGCGCCCTCGAGCTGGTCGGAGCCGCCGGTGACGACCTTGCCGCCGGCGGCGACGAGCTTGTCGACGGCTGCCGCGACGTCGGCACGCTGGTCGACGGAGACGAGCGGGCCCATGGTGGCCTCACCGCTGCGCGGGTCACCCGGGACGATCTTGTCGTTGACGCGGGCGGCGAGAGCCTCGGCGACGGTGTCGACGAGTGCGGTCGGGACGATGGCGCGACGGACGGCGGTGCACTTCTGGCCGGCCTTGGCGGTCATCTCGATGAACAGGGCCTTGATGTAGGCCTCGAACTCGGGGGAGTCCTCGGTGACGTCCTCGCCGAGGATGGCGGCGTTGAGGGAGTCGGCCTCGGCGGTGAAGCGGACGCCGTTCTTCAGGACGTTCTCGTGGGAGCGCAGGGTCGCGGCGGTGGCGGCGGAGCCGGTGAAGGCGACGTGGTCGCGGTGGTCCAGGTGGTCCAGCAGGTCACGGGCGGAGCCGGAGATGAGCTGCAGGGAGCCCTCCGGGAGGATGCCGGACTCGAGCATGAGACGCACGGCGGCGGCGGTGACGTAGCCGGACGGGGTGGCCGGCTTGACCAGGGTCGGCATGCCGGCGATGAAGGACGGCGCGAACTTCTCGAGCATGCCCCAGACCGGGAAGTTGAAGGCGTTGATCTGCACGGCGACGCCCGGGAGCGTGGTGTAGATGTGGGTGCCCAGGAAGGAGTTGTCGCGGGAGAGGATCTCGGTCGGGCCGTCGATGATGATGTGGCCGTTCGGCAGCTCGCGGCGACCCTTGGAGGAGTAGACGAACATCGTCTGGATGCCGCCGTCGATGTCGATGCCGTTGTCGCGCTTGGTGGCGCCGGTCTTGTAGGCGAGCTCGTAGAGCTCCTCCTTGTGCTCACCCAGGTAGAGGGCCAGCTCCTTGAGCTTCAGGGCGCGCTCGTGGATGGTCAGTTCGCGCAGGTTGCGCTGGCCGACCTCGCGGGCGTACTCGATGGCGCCGGCCAGGTCGAGGCCCTCGGTGGAGACGGTGGCGACGATCTCGCCGGTGGAGGCGTCGGCCACCTCGGTCACGCGGGAGGGGTTCTCGGGGGTGACCCAGGCGCCGGAGAGGTAGCTGGGGACGAGGGTGTCGGTGAGGGTGGACATCGGGGTCCTTTCCTGGAGGTTTATTTAATGACCGAACGGACGGTCGGGATTTCAGGCCAGTATAATCAAGATCACATTTCCCACAAGGCCTACAGAGGAGAAGACCGTGGAACCGTGGACAATTCAGCTGGGTGAACTGGACCGCAAGATGGGCGTCGAGGTGCTCGAACAGTCCCCGGAGAGGGTCGTCGCCACCATGCCGGTCGACGGCAACCGGCAGTCACTGGGGCTGCTGCACGGCGGTGCGATGGTCGCCATCGCGGAGGCCGTGGGCTCCTGGGCGGCCGTCATCCACGCGTCGACGATGGGGAAGGTGGCTGTCGGCGTGGACATCAACGCCACCCATCACGCGTCCGGTCACACCGGGATCGTGACCGCCACCGCCACCGCCATCCGCCTCGGCCGGACGCTGACCTCGCATGAGGTGCTGGTCACGGACGAGAGCGGGCAGCGGCTGTGCACGGCGCGGATCACCAACGCGATCGTCGAGAAGAAGCGCTAGCTGTAGTCGTAGAAGCCCTTGCCGGACTTGCGACCAAGCTCGCCGCGCTCGACCATGTCGCGCATGAGCTGCGGCGGGGCGAAACGGTCGCCCAGGGTGGAGGACAGGTACTCGGCGATGCCGAGACGCACGTCCAGGCCGACGATGTCGGTGAGCGCCAGCGGGCCGACCGGGAACTTGTAGCCCAGGACCATCGCGTTGTCGATGTCCTGCGGGCTCGCGACGCCCTCCTCGACCATGCGGATCGCCTCGAGGGCGATGCACACGCCGAGACGGGAGGAGGCGAAGCCCGGGGCGTCCTTCACGACGATCGGGGTCTTGCCCAGCGCCTCCACCCAGCCGCGGGCCTCGTCGACGAGGGCGTCCGGGGTGGTGTCGGCGACGACGATCTCGACCAGCTTGGAGGCCGGGACCGGGTTGAAGAAGTGCAGACCGATGACGTCGTTGTCGACGGTCAGCGCCAGATCGGAGACGGACAGGGAGGAGGTGTTCGTCGCGATGACGGCCTCCGGGGAGGCCTCGGCGATCTTCTTGAACGAGGAGATCTTGAGGTCCATCGACTCCGGCACGGCCTCGACGACCAGCGGCAGGCCGGCGAAGGCGTTCGTGTCGGTGGTGACGGTCAGGCGGGACAGCCACTCCTCGCGGGTGCCCTCGGCACCACGCTTGAGGGAACCGTCGACGTCGTTGCTGATGCGCTCCGCGGCGGCGGCCACGGCCTCGTCGTTGATGTCGACGACGGTGACCTCCGCGCCGGCGGCGAGGAAGGAGTGGGCGATTCCGGCGCCCATGCGGCCACCGCCGAGGACACCGACCTTCTGGGGAACAGTCATTTCTTACTTCTTCTTTCGGTCGAGGAAGGCCTGCATGCGGTCGAACTTGGCGTCCGACTCGAAGAGGATGGCCTGGGCGATGTTGTCGACGGCCGGGTGGGCCGCCGCCGGCATGGCCATCACCTGCTTGGAGATGCGCACCGCCAGCGGGTCGAGCGCGGCGATGCGGTCGGCGTAGGCGTGGGCGGCGTCGAGAAGCTCAGCCGGTTCGGCGAGCTCGGTGACGAGGTGCGCGGCGGCGGCCTCCTCACCGGAGAGGATGCGGCCCGCGAGGAGGATCTCCTTCGCGATGGCCTCGCCCACCAGCGCCTTGATGCGCCACAGACCACCGGCGGCGGCGATGATGCCGAGGTTGGCCTCTGGCTGGCCGAACTTCGCGGCCGGCGTGGAGATGCGGAAGTCCGCGGCCAGCGCCAGCTCGAGCCCGCCGCCGAGGGCGTAGCCGTCGACGGCGGCGATGACCGGCATCGGCAGCTGGGAGATGCGGTGGAAGATGGTGTTGTTGATGCCGCGCAGCGCGTCCTCCCGGCGACGCTCACGCAGCTGCGCGATGTCGGCGCCGGAGGCGAAGATGCCGCGGCCGTTGTGCTCGCACCCGGTGATGATGAGGATCTTCGGCTCGCGCTCGAGGAACTCGCACACGGCGTGCAGCTCGGAGACCATCTGGTCGTCGATGGCGTTGCGCACCTCGGGGCGGGTCAGCTCGACGACGAGGCGGTCACCGCGGTCGGTGACGGTCAGTGCCTGGAAATCTGCGAACACGTCTAGACCCTCTCGATCGCGATGGCCGAACCCTGGCCCACACCGATGCACAGGGTGGCGATGCCGCGCTGGCCGCCCTCCTGCTCGAGACGGTTGAGCAGGGTGATGGTGATGCGGGAACCGGAGGAACCCAGCGGGTGACCCAGCGCGATGGCGCCGCCCCACGCGTTGACCTTGTTCTGGTCCAGCTCCAGCTCGCGGATCACCGCGAGGGACTGGGTGGCGAAGGCCTCGTTGATCTCGACGGCGTCGACGGAACCGAGGTTCCAGCCGGCGCGCTCGAGCACCTTGCGGGTCGCCGGGATCGGGCCGAGGCCCATGACCTCCGGGGCGAGGCCCGCGTTGGCGTTCGCGACGACCCTGGCGCGCGGCCGGAGCCCGTACTTCTCGACGGCCGCCTCGCTCACCACGAGGATCGCGGAGGCACCGTCGTTGAGGGTGGAGGAGTTGCCGGCGGTGACGACCTCGCCACCCTTGACGACGGGGCGGAGCTTCGCCAGGACCTCCGGGGTGGTGCCGGGGCGCGGACCCTCGTCGGTGTCGACGAGCGTGACGTTGCCCTTCCGGTCGGTGATCTCGACGGGGACGATCTCGGAGCGGAAGTGGCCGGCCTCGATGGCCGCCAGGGCGCGGGCCTGGGACTGGACGGCGAAGGCGTCGGCGTCGGCGCGCGAGATGTCGCAGACGCGCGCGACCTCCTCCGCGGTCTCCGGCATGGAGTACGTCATCTTGTCCTGGGCGGCGAACTTCGGGTTGACGAAGCGCCAGCCGATGGCGGTGTCGAAGGCCTCACCGGGCTTCGCGAAGGCGGTCGTCGGCTTCTCGACGACCCACGGGGCCCGCGACATCGACTCGACGCCACCGGCGACGACGACGTCGGCCTGGCCGGACTCCACCAGGGCGGTGGCCATGGCGATGGCCGACATGCCGGACGCGCAGAGACGGTTGACGGTGATGCCCGGGACGGTGTCCGGGTAGCCCGCCAGCAGCCAGGCCATGCGGGCGACGTTGCGGTTCTCCTCACCGGCGCCGTTGGCGTTGCCGAGGATCACCTCGTCGACGGCCGCCGGGTCGATGCCGGCGTCCTCGATGACGGCCTTGATGGTCAGCGCCGCGAGATCGTCGGGACGCACGGACGACAGTGCGCCGCCGTAACGGCCGACCGGGGTGCGGCGGCCTGATACCAGGTATGCAGTGGTCACTGGCTGCTCTTTCTGTAGTTCTAGTTACCGGTGAAGACGGGCTTGCGCTTCTCGTTGAACGCGGCGAAGCCCTCGAGGTAGTCGGCGGAGGAGCACAGCTCGCCCTGGGCGACGTTCTCGTCCGCGACGGACTCCCACAGGCCGCGACGGTTGTCGCGGATGTCCTGCACGAGGGTGCGGCTGGTCAGGAACGCGCGGGTCGCGCCGTTGGCGGCCCGACGTGCCTTCTCGCGGGTGAACTCCACGAGCTCCTCCGCCGGGAGGGCGCGGGAGAACAGGCCGGCGGTGACGGCCTCGGCACCGGAGATCATGTCCCCGGTGACGATGAGGTCCATCGCCCGGTGCGCACCCAGACGCTCGACGAACAGGGAGTGCCCGCCGGAGTCGAGGGTGGCGCCCAGGTTGGCGAAGGGGGAGCCGAAGGTCGCGTCCTCGGCCACGTAGACGATGTCGCAGGCGATGGCCAGGCCCAGCCCGACACCCAGGCACACGCCGTGGACGGCGCCGAAGGTCGGGGCGGGGAAGGTGCTCATCTGCTGCAGCACCGGCGTGACCTTGTTGGCCAGGTAGTCGGTGGCGTCGTCGTCACGCGGGTCGAGACCGCGGATGTTGCGTCCGGCGCAGAAACCGCGGCCCTCGCCACGCAGCACCAGGGCGCGGACACCACGGTCGGCGGCCTCGGTGTAGACGTCGGAGAGCTCCTGCAGATCCGCCTCGGTCAGCGAGTTCAGTGCCTTCGGGTTGTTGAGGACAACCTCGGCGACGTTGTCCTCGATGTGGAGATCAATCACGGTGTGGGTCCTCTAGGCGTCGTAGTCGACGGTGATCTTGTCACCGGTGGCGCGGGTCTGACAGGTCAGGACGTAGCCCTGGGCGACCTCGTCGGGCTCCAGCGCGTAGTTCTCGTCCATCTCGAACTCGCCCTCGATGACCTTGGCGCGGCAGGTGCCGCAGACACCGCCGGCGCAGGCGAAGGGGACGTCCGGGCGCGCGCGCAGGGCGGCGTTGAGGATCGTCTCGTTCGCGGAGACCGGGGACTCGATGGAACCGGACAGGCCGTCCAGCTTGAAGGAGACGGTGATGTTGCGGCCGTGCGGGTCGACGACGACCGGACGGCCGGTGTTGCCCTGGCCCGGGCCGTCCTGCGGCTTACCGGTGGAGAACAGCTCGAAACGGACGTTGTCGCTGCTCACGCCACGGCTGTCGAGCTCGTCGCGGACCAGCTGGACCAGCTCGAAGGGTCCGCAGAGGAACCACTCGTCGGTCTCGTCGGTGCGGATGACCTTGTCCAGGAGGAGGGAGAGCTTCTCGTCGTCGATGCGGCCGGAGAACAGCGGGTTGACGCGCTGCTCACGGGACAGGACGTGGTGCACCGCGAAACGGGTCGGGTACTTGTCCTTGAGGTCGCCGATCTCCTCGGCGAACATGACGTCGCCGCCGCCCTTGTTGGCGTAGACCAGCTCGAAGGTCGCGGACCTGGAGCCCGACAGCAGGGCCTGCGCGATCGACATGATCGGGGTGATGCCGGAGCCCGCGGCGATGGCGACCAGGTGCGGGGCACCATCGACGTCGGCCAGCTCGTCCTTGAGCAGCTCCTGGGCGTCGTTGAGGGAGGTGACGTGGACACGCGAGGTGAAGGCACCCTGCGGGTTCATGACCTCGATGACGGTGCCCGGCTCGAGCTCGTCGTTGGCCCAGGTGGAGAAGACGCCACCGAGGTCGCGCTTGATGGCGACGCGGATGACGCCCGGGCGCGGGATGTCACAGATCGAGTACGAACGACGGACCTCCTGGCCGTCGATGTCGGCACGCAGCGCGACGTACTGACCGGGGACGTAGTCGTAGTCCTCACGAAGCTCTTCCGGGACCTCGAAGCTGACCTCGACGGCGTTGTCGGTCAGGCGACGGACCTCAGAGACCTGCAGCGGGTTGAACTTGGCCTTTTTCTTGGTGGGAGCGGTCATCAGTGCACCTTGAAGTAGTCGAAGGGCTCGAGGCAGTCCTCGCAGGAGTACAGGGCCTTGCAGGAGGTCGAGCCGAATTGGGCGATGTTTTTGGTCCGGGTCGAGCCGCAGCGCGGGCACGGGACCGGGGGCGGGGGAGCGAGGGTGAGCTTGATCGGACCCTGACGGGGGTCGCCGGCAGCGTGCACGGGCGGCGCGATGCCGTAGTCACGCAGCTGCTCGCGACCCTCCTCGGTGATCCAGTCGGTGGTCCAGGCGGGCTGGAGCACCAGGTCGACGCGGGAGTTCTCGTAGCCGGCGGCGACGAGCGCCTCCTCGACCTCACGCGTGATGTGGTCCATGGCCGGACATCCGGAGTAGGTCGGGGTGATCGTCACCACCGCAGTGCCGTCGATGATGGCGGCGTCGCGAAGAATGCCCAGGTCCGCGATGGAGATCACGGGGATCTCCGGGTCGGGCACGCTGGCGGCGGTGTCCCAGACCTTGGCGGCCTCAGGATCGGTGGGACGCAGGGGATGGGTGGTCACGACTTTCCTCCTTCGGATGTGCGGGTGGTCTTACCAGGTGGCGCCGGGGTGCTTGCGGGCGAAGACCTGCAGCTCGGCGAGGATGTAGGCGCGCAGCTCGGAGAAGCGGCCCGTGCGCTGGCCGGACATGGCCTGCGGGGTCTGCGGGATCTCCAGCTCGGCGGTGTCGAGCACGTGCTTGATGCGCTCGTCGAACTCGGCGCGGAGGCTCGACGGCAGGACGGCGATGCCCTGCTCGGCGAGGCGGGTGTGCAGCTCCAGGTCCTCGAACAGCTCATCGACGTAGGGCCACATGTAGAACAGGCCCTCCTCGATGCGGTGCTTGGACAGCTCGGTGCCCAGGCTGAGACGCAGAACCCACTGGTTCGCGTGGTCGACGTGGTACTCGACCTCCTTGACGGCCTTCGCGGCGATGGCGGCGAGGGTCTCGTCCTTGGAGTCCAGCAGGGCCGTGTACAGGCCGAGCATGTAGTACGAGGCGATCAGCTGACGGGCGATGGTCTGGCCGAAGTCACCGTTCTCCTGCTCCATGAGGCGGGCGGAGCGGAACTCCTCCTCCTCGCGGAAGTAGGCGAGGTCGTCCTCGGTCTTGTCCCACGCGGTGCCGGCGTAGGAGTACAGGAAGCGGGTGTGGCCGATCAGGTCCAGTGCGATGTTGGCGAGGGCGATGTCCTCCTCCATCTCCGGCGCACGGGAGATCCACCAGCTCAGGCGCTGGCCGAGCATGAGGGCGTCATCGCCCAGCATGGCGGCGTAGGCGGCGACGTCCTCGCTGGCCTTGGCGCCGAGGCCCTGGACGTCCTCGGCGGTGAGGGAGTCACCCTGGGTCTGGCGGGTGGCGGAATCAACGGTTGCGAAGCTGCTCACAGGTGCGGCACCCCTTCAGACTTCTCGTAGTAGGTGGCGTGGCGGTAGTTCTTGCCGGAGGCCGACTCGAAGAAGCCGCCCTTGGAGTCCGGGTCGGAGGCGGTGACGGCCTCGGTGGGGACGACCCACACGGAGGTGCCCTCGTTGCGACGGGTGTACAGGTCGCGTGCGTTACGCAGGGCCATGGTGGCGTCCGGGGCGTGCAGGGAGCCTGCGTGGACGTGGGACAGACCGCGGGAGCTTCGGACGAAGACCTCCCACATGGGCCAGTGCTGCTGGTCAGACATTTCTGATGTGCTCCTTGATGTGTGGGGGCGTGTTAGGCGATGAGCTGGGAGTCGGAGGACTGGTACTTCTCGGCGTAGGCGGCTGCGGCCTCGCGGACCCAGGCACCCTCCTCGAAGGCCTGGCGGCGACGCTGCATGCGCTGGACGTTGCAGGGGCCGGCGCCCTTGATGGCGGAGTAGAACTCGGCCCAGTCGAGCTCGCCGAAGTCGTAGTGGCCGCGCTCCTCGTTCCACTTGAGGTCCGGGTCCTCGAAGTGGAGGCCCAGGGCCTCGGCCTGCGGGACGATCATGTCGACGAAGCGCTGGCGCAGCTCGTCGTTGGAGAAGCGCTTGATCTTCCAGTCCATGGACTGCTTGGAGTTCGGGGAGTCGTTGTCCGGCGGGCCGAACATCTGCAGTGCCGGGCCGTAGAAGCGGTTGATGGCCTCCTGTGCCATCTGCTTCTGCTCCGGGGTGCCGTGGGAGAGCTCGTAGAGGATCTCCCAGCCCTGGCGCTGGTGGAAGGACTCCTCCTTGCAGATGCGGACCATGGCGCGGCCGTAGGGTGCGTAGGACGCACGGCACAGCGGGACCTGGTTCGCGATGGCGGCACCGTCGACGAGCCAGCCGATGGCTCCGATGTCGGCCCAGGTGCGTGCCGGGTAGTTGAAGATCGAGGAGTACTTGGCGCGACCCTCGAGCAGCTGGTCGACGAGCTCGTCGCGGCCGGTCTGCAGGGTCTCGGCGGCCGAGTACAGGTAGAGGCCGTGGCCGGCCTCGTCCTGGACCTTGGCGATGAGGATGGCCTTGCGCTTCAGGGAGGGCGCGCGGGTGATCCAGTTCGCCTCCGGCTGCATGCCGATGATCTCCGAGTGTGCGTGCTGGGAGATCTGACGGGTCAGGGTCTTGCGGTATGCGGCAGGCATCCAGTCGGTGGGCTCGATGCGGGAGTCTTCCGCGATGAGGCGGTCGAAGTTCTCCTGCCCGGCCGCATCGGCGGGGGAGAGGTTTTCGGTGGCGGTGGTCATCGGTGATCCTTCGTTCGGGTGAAGTTCGACAACGGTCTCGTCGGCATTTAATTACCGATCGTTCGGTCAGTATATGGGTGGGGTGTGATCCATGTCAATGGCGTAGATCACTTTCTTTCGGACGGGTGTGGTTTGGCGGGTGTCCGCTGCCCCCGTCAGATCGCTCTGACCACACGGGATGTGCCGCGGAACTCCGCGATGGGCTCGCCGTTGACGGTGAGCGTGACGTCGGTGATCCCGTTGCGTCCCCACACGCGACGCTCGACCGCGTGGCCCTCCACGACGTCGCCCTCGCGGGCGGGTGCGATGTAGTGGATGCCCACCTGGGCCGCGACCGCGATGTTGCCGGTGGAGTTGCAGGCGCCGGCGAACAGGGAGTCGGCGAAGGTGAAGAGGTAGCCGCCCTGGGCGGTGCCGTGGCCGTTGCACATGTCGGGGCGGATCGTGAAGTGGCCCCGGGCCTCGCCGTCGCCGATGTGGGTGATGACCATGCCCAGGCCCGCGGAGGCCAGATCCTCCTCGAACATGGTGCGGACGTGGTCGTACTTGGCTCCCTGGGCGACGCCGGGGGCGAGAAGCTGGGTCATGCTGAACTCCTGTGGGACTGGCGGAATGGTGTCGTCGGCGCAGGTCAGGGGCACGAGTGCCGCCTCCTGCCGCGGAAATACCGCCCGATCGGTCGGTATTGAGCGGTCAGTGTACGTGATGCGGGTCACTTTGTGTAGGAAATGCAATACAAGCTCTTTGTATGTGGTCACGTACACTCCCCCGTGCAGCACGGATCTGTTAAGGAGAGACATGTCCACTACCGTCACCCCGACCGGCTCGGGACGGGGTCGCCCCGGTTACGCCCGCGAGGACGTCATCCGCATCGCGGTGGAGGAGTTCAACGCCCGCGGCTACGAGGCGACCTCCATGGGGGCCCTCGCCGAGCGTCTCGGGCTGAGCAAGTCGGCGATCTACCACCACATCGCCTCCAAGGAGGAGATCCTCGTCGAGGCCACGGACAAGGCGCTCGAGGAGCTCACCGCCGTCGTCGAGGGTGCCCTCGCCGAGACCGCCGACCCGGTCGAGCAGCTGCGCCTGCTCATCGGCGGCACCACCCGCGTGCTGTGCGAGTACCCGGCCTACGTCCGGCTGCTGCTGCGTCTGCGCGGCAACACCGACGCCGAGCTCGCGATCATGGCCCGCCGCCGGGTGATCACCCGGGCGCTGGTGGACGTCGTCAAGCGGGCGCAGGAGGAGGGTTCCCTGCGCACCGACCTGGAGGCCGGCGTCGTCGCGCGCCTCATCTTCGGGATGATCAACTCGATCGTGGAGTGGTACAACCCCGAGGGCCGTTACGCGCCGGCGGATCTGGAGTCGATTACCCCCGAAATGGTTTTCACGGGAATCGTCCGGTCGCGGGCATAAACGGGGTGGGGTATCGGGTGGGTCGCGGCTCGGGGCCGTGACCTGCGGTTTTCCCTTTTCCGGGGGTAGTGGGGTAGGCGCAATGTGTGTCAGGACCCGACTTTCTTGGGCCAATGTGTTGCAAGTAACAGGTGTGAGGTTGTAATCTCCACCACATACTTGCCGACCGATTGGTCGGTTAGTAAATGGCATTCACATTTCTGCTAACCCACGGTCCCGGCCCCCATGCCGGTGTTCGACCGTAGGAAAGGAACACTCCGTGGCTTCCTCGACGGATATCACCTCCACGATCAACGGTCCCCAGACCAGCATCGAGTACGCCTCCCGCGATGAGCTGACCGCTCTGCAGACCGAGCGCATGAAGAACACCCTGCGCCACGCGTACTACAACGTCCCGCACTACCGTCGGGCCTTCGATGAGAAGGGCGTCCACCCGGACGACTTCAAGGAGCTCAAGGACATCTCCCTGTTCCCGTTCACGGACAAGGCCGTCCTCCGTGAGAACTACCCCTTCGGCATGTTCGCGGTCCAGAAGCACCAGATCGCCCGCATCCACGCCTCCTCCGGCACCACCGGCCGTCCCACCGTCGTCGGCTACACCCGCAACGACATCGAGAACTGGTCCAACCTGGTCGCCCGTTCCCTGCGCGCCGGCGGCGTCCGCCCCGGTGACCGCGTCCAGGTGACCTTCGGCTACGGCCTGTTCACCGGTGGCCTGGGTCTGCACTACGGCGTCGAGAAGCTCGGTGCCACCGCCATCCCGATGTCCGGCGGCCAGACCGACAAGCAGCTCGAGATCATGCGTGACTTCGAGCCGGACGCCATCGTCGGCACCCCGTCCTACATGCTCAACGTCCTCGACCGCATGCGCGCCAACGGCATGGACCCGCGCGACTCCTCCATCCGCGTCGGCATCTTCGGCTCCGAGCCGTGGACCGAGGGCATGCGCAAGGACCTCGAGGACGGCTTCGGCATCGACGCCACCGACATCTACGGCCTCTCCGAGGTCATGGGCCCCGGCGTCGCCCAGGAGTGCATCGAGACCAAGGACGGCCTCACCGTCTGGGAGGACCACTTCTACCCGGAGATCCTCGACCCGGAGACCCTGGAGCCGGTGCCGGACGGCGAGCTCGGCGAGCTGGTGATCACCCCGATCACCAAGGAGGCCTTCCCGGTCATCCGCTACCGCACCCACGACCTCACCCGTCTGCTGCCGGGCACCGCCCGCTCCATGCGTCGCCTGGACCGCATCAGCGCCCGCAACGACGACATGATCATCCTCCGTGGCGTCAACTGCTTCCCGACCCAGTTCGAGGAGCTCATCACCATGGACAAGAACCTCCGCCCGCGCTACCAGTGCGTCCTCACCAAGCGGGGCCGCATGGACCACCTGACCCTGGTCGTCGAGCATGCCCCGGGCCGCACCCCGGAGGAGATCAACTACTCGCAGTTCAACCTCCGCAAGCTCATCAAGGACCGCATGGGCGTCACCGTCGACGTCGACGTGGTCGACCAGGTCGACAGCGGCGAAGGCAAGGCCAAGCGCATCGTCGACAACCGCTGACCCCCAGCACCCCCTCTCCCCCTTCCCACAGAAAGCCCACCGCGATGACCAACGACACTCTCGCCTCCGGCGCCACCGGCACGGTCTCCACCACGGATCCGCAGCCGATCACCGCGGAGCACCGCCGTGTCCTCTCCGGCGCCATGGTCGGAACCACGATCGAGTGGTTCGACTTCTTCATCTACGCTCAGGCAGCGGCGCTCATCTTCGCTGCCCAGTACTTCAACCCCGCCTCCAACGAGTCCCCGACGATGGCCCAGATCATCTCCTGGGCGTCCCTGGGCATCTCGTTCCTCTTCCGCCCCCTGGGTGCGATCATCGCCGGCCACCTCGGCGACCGTCTCGGTCGTAAGCCGGTCCTCGTCATCACCCTGCTGGGCATGGGCGGCGCGACCGTGGCCATGGGCCTTCTGCCCACCTACGCGCAGATCGGCATCGCCGCCCCGGTGATCCTGGTCTTCCTGCGTATCCTGCAGGGCCTGTCCGCAGGTGGTGAGTGGGGCGGCGCCGCCCTGCTGGCCGTCGAGCACGCGCCGGTCCACCGCCGCGGCTACTTCGGTGCCTTCCCGCAGGTCGGCGTCCCGGCCGGCATGCTGCTGGCCACCCTGTTCATGCTGGTCCTCTCCGCGACCCTGAGCACCGAGCAGTTCGAGTCCTGGGGCTGGCGTATCCCGTTCGTCTCCTCCCTCGTCCTGATCGTCATCGGCTTCCTCATCCGTCGCCTGGTCGAGGAGTCCCCGGTCTTCTCCGAGCTGGAGGAGCTGAAGAAGAAGTCCTCCGCACCGCTGTCCAAGCTGTTCAAGGAGCACTCCGGCAAGGTCGCCCTGGCCGCCTTCATCTTCGCGGGCGTCAACGCCGCGGGCTACCTGGCCATCGCGTACATCGTCTCCTACGGCACCAAGGTCGTCGGTTACGACCGCACCACCACCCTGGCCGTCACCGCCGCCACGGCGATCTCCTGGATCGTCGCGACGCTGGTCTTCGGTGCTCTGTCCGACACCCTGGGCCGCAAGCAGGTCTTCGCCCTCGGTTACATCGGTTCCATCCTGTGGGCCATCCCGACCTGGCTGCTCGTCGACACCGGCAACGTCGCGCTGTTCATCATGGCGATGGTCGTCCTCGGCATCCTGCTCGGTTCCACCTACGGCCCGCAGTCTGCGCTGTACGCCGAGATGTTCCCGGCTGAGGTCCGCCTCTCCGGTGTCTCCATCGGCTACGCCATCGGTTCCATCATCGGTGGTGCCTTCGCCCCGATGATCGCCACGATGCTGCTCGAGGGCACCGGCACCTCCCTCTCCATCGGCATCTACATCGCGGTGGTCTCCCTCATCTCGCTCATCGCGGTCTTCATGGTCCCGAAGGGCATTCAGGGCAAGTCCCTGCACTAGCTCCACCCCGGTCGCAGAAACCGCGTCACCCCTCGTGGGTGGCGCGGTTTTCCGCTTGTCGACGCCCCCGTGACAGCCGTGCCGTCGCCTGCGGCACCGCCTCCGCGATCCGGGAGGCCGAGGTCGGTGCGGGCCCGTCGGGGGTCTGCGCGGACAGCCACGTGGCCACCCCGTGGACCGCCACCGCCTCCACGACGCCGGGCATCCCGGCGCGGGCGATCCACGCCCCCGCGATCCCGGCGAGCACGTCCCCCGAGCCGGGCGTCGCGGCCCAGGAGGAGCCGGCGTCGACGGTGACGATCCGCCCGCCGGTCCACAGGATCGTGCGGCGGCCCTTGAGCAGCACCTCACACCGCAGGTCCTCCGCCAGCGCCTGCACCGCCCCGAGGGGGTCGGCGGTGACGTCCGGCAGGCCGCCGACGGCGTCGGCCAGGCGGCGGAACTCGCCGGCGTGCGGGGTGAGCAGGGTGTCCCCCTCCCGCGCCCGCAGCGCGGAGCGCAGCTCCGGGGAGCGGGCGAGGAGGGTGATCGCGTCGGCGTCGACAAGCAGCGGTTCGGGGCGGGCCAGCAGCTCCTCGAGCTCGGACGCGTCCTCGCCGCGGCCGGGTCCGACGACCCACGCCTGCACCCGGCCGGTGTCCGCCACCGTGGCGGAGATGACCACCTCCGGCACCGCCCGGACGACGTCACGCCCCAGCGGGCCGACGTACCGGACCATCGCACTGGTCGCACGCACGGCCCCCAGGGCGGTGAGCACCGCGGCCCCCGGGTACGTCCCCGACCCCGCGCACAGGCCGACCACCCCGCCGCTGTACTTGTCGTCCCCCGCGCCGGGTTCGAGCGGCCCCGACCACTCCGGCGTGTGCGGCGCGTGGAGCGGCAGCGGCCAGTCCCGGGAGGGGGCCAGCGCGCGCAGGACCAGCACATACGGGGAACGGCCCTCGAGCACCTCGCGGGCCAGCGCGTCACCCAGGGAGTCCTCCCCGTTCGCGATGTCGGCCACGAGGATCTCACCGCACGCGTTGCCCACCGCGTGCGCGAGGCGTAGACCACCGAACGTCACGGTGACGTCGGCGGTGACGTGGTGCTCCGGCAGGGCACCGGTGTCGGCGTCCACGCCCGAGGGGACGTCGACCGCCAGGACCGGGATCGCCTCCTCCCGGGCCCGCCGCAGCCAGGCCCCCAGTTCCGGGGAGAGACCGCCCGCGCCGCCGATGCCGAGGACGCCGTCGATGATGAGGTCCCCCGCGGGCTGCGGCGGCAGGTGACGCACGACGACACCGCCGGCCTCCTCGAAGGCCGCCAACGCCCGCTCGTGCACGCGCCCCTCCCGGCCGAGGAGGATCGCGTGGACACCTCGGCCACCGTGGGAGGCCGCGAGCTCCGCCCCCGCGTAGAGCGCGTCACCGCCGTTGCCCCCGGCGCCGACCAGCAGGCAGACCTCCGGCGCCTCCACGTCGCTGAGCAGCGCGTCCGCCGCGACGGCCACCGCGTGGGCCGCCTGGCGCATGAGGTGGTCAGGTTCCGGTTGGGCGTCGAGAAGCACCTGTTCGCAGGCACGGATCGTGGCGACCGGATGGGCGAGGCTGCGCGACGTCATGCCCTCAGGCTAGTCACCGTCCTGACACGAGGGGCACCAGAAGAGATTGCGGCCCTCCAGCACCCGGTGGCACACCGGCGTGCCGCACACGTAGCAGGGCAGCCCGGCGCGGCGGTAGACGTACACCTCGCCGCCGTGGTCGTCCTTCCGGGGCGCCCGCCCCATGGCCTCCGGGGTGTGGATCTCCCGCACCGTGTCGATGCGCCCCGACTCCACCCCCTCCGCCATGAGCCCCACCAGGTCGAGCCAGATGCTGTCGAACTCGGCCTTCGTCAGCTGCGCACCCGGCAGGAACGGGGAGATCCCCAGGCGAAACAGCGTCTCCGCGCGGTAGATGTTGCCCACCCCGGCGAAGAGCCTCTGGTCCATCAGCAGCGAGCCGATCGTGCGCCGCGACCGCCGGATCCGCGGCCACAGGACCTCCGGGTCGGCGTCGGGACGGATCGGGTCCTCACCCGACCGTGCCCGGATCTGCGCGTACTCCTCCTCCGTGATGAGCCGGCACCACTGCGGCCCCCGCAGATGCGCCGCCACGTCCCCGGCGCGGATCCGCAGCCGGATCTGCCCCGCCTGCTCCCCGGCCGGCTCGAACCGCAGCTGCCCGATGAGCCCCAGGTGGATGTAGACGATGTGCTCCGGGTGGGGTGCGTCGAACTCGATGAACAGATGCTTGCCGACGGCCTCGGCCCGGACGATCCGGTGGCCGTCGAGAAGCGCCGCCTCGGCGGAGAAACGACCCTGCGGGGACGTGACCTCCAGTGCGTCGCCGGTGAACCCCGCGTTCAACTCACGGGCGAGACGATGGATGACATGACCTTCAGGCATGCCGAACAGTCTAACGGTGGGCTGTCAGCGCAGGTGCGCACCGTCAGGCCAGGTGAGACGCGTGGAGGAAGCTGCGCAACCCGGGGCGGGTAAGGTCAGTGCAGTCAGATCCACGAACCCAGGGGAACACGCATGCCGCACAGGATCGGATTCGATCGCGAACGTTACATCCAACTGCAGTCGGAGCACATCAACGCCCGCCGCTCGGAGATCGGCGGCAAGCTCTACCTCGAGATGGGCGGCAAGCTCTTCGACGACATGCACGCCTCCCGCGTCCTGCCCGGCTTCACTCCGGACAACAAGATCGCCATGCTCGAGCGGATCAAGGAGGACGTCGAGATCATCGTCTGCCTCAACGCCAAGGACCTCGAACGCCAGAAGGTCCGCGCCGACCTCGGCATCCCGTACGAGGAGGACACCCTCCGCCTCATCGACGTCTTCCGGGAGCGGGGCTTCCTCGTGGAGAACGTCGTGCTCACCCAGCTCACCGACGACAACCCCATCGCCCACGCCTTCATGGAGCGCCTCCAGCGCCTGGGCCTCAAGGTGCACCGCCACCGTGTCATCCCCGGCTACCCGACCGACACCCGCCGCATCGTCTCCGAGCAGGGCTTCGGCGTCAACGACTACGTCGAGACCAGCCGTGACCTGGTGGTCGTCACCGCGCCGGGCCCCGGCTCCGGCAAGCTCGCCACCTGCCTGTCGCAGGTGTACCACGAGTACCAGCGGGGCGTGAAGGCCGGCTACGCCAAGTTCGAGACCTTCCCCATCTGGAACCTCCCCCTCGAGCACCCCGTCAACCTCGCCTACGAGGCCGCCACCGCCGACCTCGACGACATCAACGTCATCGACCCCTTCCACCTCGCCGCCTACGGCCGGCAGGTCACCAGCTACAACCGCGACGTCGAGGTCTTCCCCCTCCTGCGCACCCTCCTGGAGACCCTCGCCGGGGAGAGCCCCTACCAGTCGCCCACCGACATGGGCGTCAACATGGTCGGACACTGCATCTCCGACGACGAGATCTGCCGCGAGGCCTCCCGTCAGGAGATCGTGCGCCGCTACTACAAGGCACTTGTCGACGAACGCCGTGAGGACCTCGACGACGTCGTCTCCTCCCGCATCGGCATGATCATGTCGAAGGCACGCACCACCGTCGAGGACCGCCGCGTGGTCGCCCCCGCCCTGGCCGTCGCCCACCAGACCGGCGAGCCGGGCTCCGCGATCGAACTCGCCGACGGCACCATCATCACCGGCAAGACCACCCCGCTGCTGGGCTGCTCGGCCGGCATGCTGCTCAACGCCCTCAAGCACCTCGCCGGCATCGACCGGGAGCTGCACCTGCTCTCCCCCGAGTCGATCGAGCCGATCCAGACCCTCAAGACGGAGCACCTCGGCTCCCGCAACCCGCGCCTGCACACCGACGAGGTGCTCATCGCCCTGTCCGTGTCCGCCGCCGGCAGCGACGACGCGCGCCGGGCCCTGGCCGAGCTGAAGAACCTCCGCGGCTGCGAGGTCCACACCACCACCATCCTCGGCTCGGTGGACGAGGACATCTTCCGCAACCTGGGCGTGCTCGTCACCTCCGAGCCAGAGTACTGGCGCAAGTCGCTGTACCGGAAGCGGTAGGGGGTATTCGACTGAGGGCATCAACCGGGTGCGCCGGACCGGCCTCCCGACTGATGCCCCGGCTCAAATACCCCTGATCGGAGGCCACGCCCCGCAGGACTAGACTTTTCCTCGTGGCCATCAGCAAAATCCTCCTCTACTACCGCTTCACCCCGATCGCCGACCCGAAGGCGGTGATGCTCTGGCAGCGCGACCTTTGCGAGTCGCTCGGGCTGCGCGGACGCATCCTCGTCTCGGAGCACGGCATCAACGGCACCGTCGGCGGTGACATCGACGCGTGCAAGAGGTACATCCGCAAGACGCGGGACTACCCGGGCTTCCGGGACATGGAGTTCAAGTGGTCCGAGGGTGGGGCGGAGGACTTCCCGAAGCTGAGCGTGAAGGTCCGCGACGAGATCGTCGCCTTCAACGCGGCCGGGGAGATCAAGGTCGACGAGAACGGCATCATGGGCGGCGGCGTCCACCTCAAGCCGGAGGAGGTCAACGAGCTCGTCGAGTCCCGCGGCGACGACGTCGTCTTCTTCGACGGCCGTAACGCGATGGAGGCGCAGATCGGCAGGTTCCGTGACGCGGTCGTCCCGGACGTCACCACCACGCACGACTTCATCGACGAGCTCGAGTCCGGCAAGTACGACTGGATGAAGGACCGGCCCGTCGTCACGTACTGCACCGGCGGTGTGCGCTGCGAGATCCTCTCCTCCCTCATGCTCAACCGCGGGTTCCGTGAGGTGTACCAGATCGACGGCGGCATCGTCCGCTACGGCGAGAAGTACGGCAACTCGGGCCTGTGGGAGGGGTCGCTGTACGTCTTCGACAAGCGCATGCACATGGAGTTCGGCGAGGACTACACGCAGCTCGGCCACTGCCTCCACTGCGGTGGGCACACGAACAACTTCATCAACTGCCTCAACGAGGACACCTGCCGGAAGCAGGCCCTGGTCTGTGAATCGTGTGCGGCGCAGCCGGCGACCGCGCACTGTGGTCGTCCGGACTGCGCCGAGGTGGCCGCCGGGGTGGCGTCCGGGGCCTAGTTGTTCAGGGCCATGATGAGGATCTGCCAGGTCTGCAGCATCCACATCATGGCGAAGGGGATGAGCACCCAGAACACGCCCATCCACGGGCGCCAGCGGGTGTAGCTGTTGAGCTTGCGCACCATGATGATGGCGCAGCCGATGACGCCGCCCATGGCGAAGGCGCTGGTGACGATGGGCCACCAGATCTGCGCGGAACGGGTGCACAGCCAGGTGGCCTCGCCGGCGTCGCACGCGGGGCCGCCCATCAGGCGGGTGACCAGGGCGAGGATGAGGCCGCCGCCGATGGTCAGCAGCATGGTGCCGAACAGCCACGCGATGGCCTGCCGGGTGGAGCGGCGGTTGCGTTCCTGCTGGAGGATCGGGTCCGTGGAGGAGGCGAGCTCCTCGGCGGTCTTCGGCTCCGGGGGGCGCCGGTTGTGGAAGTCGGCGTCGGCCGTGAGGTCATTCTCCGGGTGATCCAGGAAGTTCCGCCAGTTCAGGCGGCCGGGATCCGGCTGAGAGGGTTCGTTCTCCGGGTGACTCATGGTCTCAACCTTAGACCCCTCGTCAATCCTGTGGCGACGGGTGGATGAACACCGGGACGTGTACGTGCCGCAGGAACTCGGTGGCCGTCGATCCGACGAACACGCGCTCCAGGGTGCCCGGCGGGGTGGAACCGAGGATGAGCAGGTCGCCCTTGCGCCATTTCAGGGCGTCGATGGCACCGGCCCAGCCGTGGCCGGAGCCGATGCCGGACTCGACCTCGACGTCGGGGTGCAGATCCGCGATGACGTCCTGGCTGCGGTCGAGGATGGCGAGGGAGTGTTCGCGCCATTCGTCGATGAGTTCGCGGGAGAAGTCGAGTTTGTCGTGGAACGTCTGCTCGGCGGTGCACGAGGGGGAGAACGCGAGGATGCGCATCCCGACGTCCCAGCTGTCCGCGAGGTTCGCGGCGTAGTGGAGCGAGTGGTCGTTCTCGTCGATCTCGGTCTCGAGGAAGGCGTAGTTCACGCGGGTGACGCCGCGTTTCGACAGGCGCACGGCACGCGGTGCCAGCCCTAGGGGCACGGGGGAGGAGTGCAGCAGCGCATCGGCCGTGGAACCGGCGATGAACCGGCCCTTCGGTGCGGTGGACTCGGATCCGAGGATGATGAGGTGCGCCCCGAAGTCGTCGGCCGCCTCACTGATGAGGACGGACTCGCTCGGTCCGTCGAGGAAGACGGAGTACTCGTCGTCCCAGCAGCGCTTCTCGACGCCCGCGTTGTTCAACGCCCGCTTCACCGCGGTCTCGCAGACCTCGGCCTGCTTGCGGAGCCACTTCTGGTACTTGCCGCCGAGGCGGCTGAAGGAGGACGCCGGCCAGGGGCGGGTCAGGGTGGAGACGACGCGGACCTGCACCTCGGTGGTACGGCTGAGCCAGGCAGCGAGTTCGATGGACTCGGTGCCCGGGGAATCGGGACGCCACGCGACCAGGACTCTGGTGGGGGCGTCATCGGCGGCGATAAAAGTGGATGCCATCAAGTGATCGGGGTGTAGGGGGTGTTTACGTCCCCTATTATCCCTGTTTACCCGTCGTTCGTGTCAATGAGGTCGGCGCCGTAGTTGTCGGCGAGTTTGTTGATGATGTCGGTCAGTTCGCCGACACGGGCGAGGTCGTCCTCGCTGAGGGTGCCGAGCATCTCGGCGAGGTACTTGGTGCGCTCCTCGCCGACGCGCTCCAGTTCGCTCTCCCCGAGGCCGGTGAGCTGCACGCGCACGCCGCGACGGTCGTGCTCGTCGCGGATGCGCTCCACCAGCTCCCGCTGCTCCAGCTGGTGGAGGGCGTTGGAGGCGGTGGGCATGCGGATGCCCTCCTCGCGGGCGATCTGGCTGATCCGCGCGGGGCCGTTGTCCTTGAGCCGGGCCATGATCGACAACTGCGGTCCCGTCAGGTCGGACTGTTCGGCAATGCGGAAGTACATGACGTACAGCTTGGTCATTGCCGGACGGATCCGGGCGGCGATGTCCTCAGGGGTCGATGGTGTCATGGTCTCCATAGTAGACACGTTTGCCCCCGAAACCGATCCGCCCGGAAGTCCCTTTCTCGCCTAGTCGTCGGCGCCGATGATGAAGGCCTCGAGCTGTGCGCGGGCGTCCTCGTCGGCCATCTGCACCGGCGGGGACTTCATCAGGTAGGCGGAGGCCGGCAGGACCGGGCCGGCGACCTTGCGGTCGAGGGCGATCTTGGCGGCGCGGACGGCGTCGATGATGATGCCGGCGGAGTTCGGGGAGTCCCAGACCTCGAGCTTGTACTCCAGGTTGAGCGGGACCTCACCGAAGGCGGTGCCCTCCAGGCGGACGTAGGCCCACTTGCGGTCGTCGAGCCACTCGACGTAGTCGGAGGGGCCGATGTGGACGTTGCGGTCCTCGGTCTTGCCGGCGATGGGGGACTCCACCAGGTTCGAGGTGACGGCCTGGGTCTTGGAGATCTTCTTGGACTCCAGACGGTCACGGTCGAGCATGTTCTTGAAGTCCATGTTGCCGCCCACGTTGAGCTGCATGGTGCGCTCCAGGCGGACGCCGCGGTCCTCGAACAGCTTGGCCATCACGCGGTGGGTGATGGTGGCGCCGACCTGGGACTTGATGTCGTCGCCGACGATCGGGAGGCCGGCGTCGATGAACTTCTGGGCCCACTCCGGGTCGGAGGCGATGAACACCGGCAGGGCGTTGACGAAGGCGCAGCCCGCGTCGATGGCGGCCTGGGCGTAGAACTTGTCCGCCTGCTCGGAGCCGACCGGCAGGTAGGAGACGACGACGTCCACCTCGGCGTCGCGAAGCGCCTGGGCGACGTCGACCGGCGCCTCGGAGGACTCCTCGACGGTCTCCTGGTAGTGCTTGCCCAGGCCGTCGAGGGTCGGGCCACGCTGCACGGTCACGCCGGTCGCCGGGACGTCGGCGATCTTGATGGTGCAGTTCGGGGCCGCCAGGATGGCGTCCGCGAGGTCGGTGCCCACCTTGGCGGCATCGACGTCGAAGGCGGCGACGAACTCCACGTCGGAGACGTGGTAGTCACCGAACTGGACGTGCATCAGGCCCGGGACCTTCTCATCGGCGGGGGTGTCCCTGTAGAACTCCACGCCCTGGACCAGTGAAGTGGCGCAGTTGCCCACACCGACAATTGCCACGCGAACCTTGCTCATATATCCGTTCACTCCTTGCGTCAGGTTATTCAACGTTCCATCGTATGCCGTCGCATGCGCGGAAAGCAGATCGGGCCCAGCAGGATCGATCAAGATGGCCGGTGCAGGCGGGGCGCGGACGTGCGTAGACTGCACGGCGTGACAGGAGAACACGTCGTCTACCGCAATGAGGTCTCGCACCGTTTCGCCCGCGCTGAGCTGCTGCGTCGGTGGCGGGCCGGTGAGGTGTCCCGTGACGAGGTGTGCGACGCCGACTTCCTGCTCGTCACCGCAGCGCAGTACCACGGCGTGCCCGCGGGCCATGTCTGCCCGGTGTGTGAATCCGACGACCTGCGCATCGTGCAGTGGATCCACGGGGAGCAGCTCGGCCGGATGGCGGGGACGGCCCGCAGCGACGAGGAGATCGCCCGGATCGTGGCCTCCGGCCGGGAGGCGACCGTGCACACCGTGGAGGTCTGCCCCCGCTGCCGGTGGAATCATCTGCTGACCGCGGTGACCGCCACGACCCGCTGACCCGCCCGACCCTGCGGAAAGATTCCCCAAGAGGCCCTCGGGGCAGTAGTGTTCACGTGTGTAACAACCCTCATCAGTGATCACAGCGGGGACAACACGTGTCAGACAAGAAGAACACCAGCTCCACCGGCTCGTCGCGGGCGGCAGACCGGGAGAAGAAGGGCATCGGTGCCCGGGCCCGTCGCCACCCGATTCTCACGACCGCTCTCGGAGCCCTGGCGGCGCTGATCCTCATCCCGCTGGGCGTGTTCCTCGTGGCTTACGCCACCGTGGACGTGCCCGAGCCGGGCGAGCTGACCTCCGCGCAGGTGTCCGCCATCTACGCGTCGGACTCCACGACGGAGCTGGCGCGTGTCGTGCCGCCGGAGGGCAACCGTCGGCAGGTGCCGCTGGAGGAGGTGCCGGTGCACGTGCAGAACGCGGTCCTCGCCGCGGAGGACCGTGAGTTCTGGACCAACCAGGGCTTCTCCTTCACCGGTTTCGGCCGTGCCGTGATCGGCCAGATCACCGGCAACCCGTCCGCGGGTGGTGGCTCCACGATCACGCAGCAGTACGTGAAGAACGCCCTCGTGGGTGACGAGCACTCCTACGTGCGTAAGGCCCGCGAGCTCGTCTACTCCGTGAAGATGACCAACGAGTGGGCCAAGGAGGACATCCTCTCCGCCTACCTCAACACCGTCTACCTCGGCCGCAACGCCTACGGCGTGGAGGCCGCGTCGCACGCGTACTTCAACAAGTCGATCTCCGAGCTGACCCCCGAGGAGGGCGCGGTCCTCGCGGCCACCATCCAGCTGCCGAGCCAGCTCGACCCGTGGAACAACCCGGAGGGCGCTCAGGCCCGCTGGAACTACGTCCTCGACGGCATGGTCGAGATGGACGTCCTCCCGGAGACGGAGCGTGCCGGCCTGCACTACCCGGAGACCCGTAACCCGGCCGAGTACTCCGCCTACACCGAGGCCACCGGCACCAACGGCATGATCAAGAACCATGTCATGGACGAGCTCAAGCGCATCGGCATCAGCGAGGAGGACGTGACCACCCGCGGTCTGCGGATCACCACGACCATCGACATGCAGGCCCAGAACGCCACGGTCGACGCGGTCCACGCCAACCTGGCGCAGCTGCAGGAGGACGCCCGCGCGGGCGTCGTCTCCGTGGAGCCGGGCACCGGCGCCGTCCGCGCCTACTTCGGCGGTGACGACGCCGCCGGCTGGGACTACGGCAACGCCGCCCTGCAGACCGGCTCCACCTTCAAGATCTTCGGCCTGGCCGCCGCCCTCCAGCAGGGCATCCCGCTGTCCGCCGTGTACGACTCCTCCCCGGTCCGCCTGCCGGGCAACATCGTGGTGAACAACTGGGACGGCGGCAGCGCCGGCTACACCACCCTGTCCGAGGCGCTCAAGCAGTCCTTCAACACCAGCTTCATCCGCCTGCAGGACGACCTCATCAACACCACCCAGGACACCGCCGACATGGCGCACGCCCTGGGCATGGCGAAGACCCTGCCGGGCGTGCCGGCGACGCTCACCGAGGCCGGTGAGCAGCCCTACGAGGGCATCATCCTCGGCCAGTACCAGTCCCGTCCGCTGGACATGGCGACGGCGCTGGCCACCCTGGCCAACCGTGGCGTGTGGCACGAGACCTACTTCGTCGAGCGGGTGGAGACCTCCGATGGTGAGCTGCTCTTCCAGCACGAGGCCGGGGAGGGTGAGCGTCGCGTGGCGGAGGTCGTCGCCGACAACCTGCTCAGCGCGATGGAGCCCATCGCCGCCTACTCCAACGGCAACGCCCTGGCCGGGGGCCGCCCCTCGGCCGCCAAGACCGGCACCGCGCAGCTCGGTGACACGGGCCGCAACAAGGACGCCTGGATGATCGGCGCGACCCCGCAGCTGGCCACCGCCGTGTGGGTGGGCACCGCCGACAACACCACCGCGATCTACAACCAGTGGGGCGGCAACATGTTCGGTGCCGGCAGCCCGGCGTCGATCTGGAAGGCGTCGATGGACGGGGCCCACGAGGGCAAGGAGATCAGGTACTTCGCCACCCCGGGCCCGATCAACTTCGGCACCGGCATCCCGTCCGGTGGCAACGCCCTGAGCTACATCCCGGCCCCGCCGGCCCCGGTGTACCAGGCCCCCGCCCCGGCTCCCGAGCCGGAGCCGGTGGAGGAGCCCGTCGAGGAGCCCGTCGAGGAGGTCCCGTTCGAGCCGGTCCCGGAGCCGGAGCCGGACACCATCGAGATCCTCCCGGGCCTCGTGATCGAGCTGCCCAACTGATGGCGGCCCGAGAGGTGACGGAGCGCGTCTCGCCGGCCGCCACGGAGCCGGTGGCGCGGGGCGTCGTCGATTTCCTGGGTGGGCCCGTCGGGCGGTTCGCGGCGGTGGGCCGCCAACGGTGGTGGACCCCGCTGCGGGTGCTCATCTCCGTGGCGCTGGTGTTTCTCTCCTTCGGTTTCCTGTCGAAGGCGCGCTGCCTCGAGGGGGTGCGTGGGGAGGACGGCGTCATCGGTCTGAACTGGTCGGGCAACCGTCAGTACGTGGCGGCCTGCTACAACGACATCACCCCGCTCTACGAGGGGCGCGGGCTGAACCTCCCGGGGTTCCCCTATGCGTTCTCCTGGGTGGAGGACGGCCTCACCCGTTACCTGGAGTACCCGGTGCTGGCGGGTCTGTTCCAGGGGGTCGTCGCGGGGTTCTCGCGTCTGACGTACCCGCTGGTCGCGCGGACGCCGCTCATCATCGCGGAGGCATCCTGGTACTTCGCGCTCACGGCGCTGGCGATGTCCGCGCTGTGGGTGCTCACCATCCGCACGGTCGCGGAGCTGGCGGGCAACCGTGTCTGGGACACGGTCCTCGTCGCGGCCTCCCCGCTGGTCATCGTCCACGCGTTCACGAACTGGGACATCCCGTCCATCACGTTCGCGGTCGGGGCGATCCTGGCGGCCTCCCGGGGCCGTTACGCGACGGCGGGTCTGCTCACCGGCCTGGGCGCGGCCTTCAAGCTGTGGCCCCTGTACCTGCTCGGCGCGTACCTGGTGCTGGCGATCCGGGACCGCCGTTTCGTCCCCTTCCTCACCATGGTGGGCACGGGGCTCGTCGCCTGGCTGGTGGTCAACGTCCCGGTCATGGTGCTGTACCCGGAGGGGTGGGGGGAGTTCCTGCGCCTCAACAGTGAACGCGGCGCGGAGTGGACCACGGTCTACGCGATCGTCGACCGCAACACCCTCCTGCCGACGCTTCCCGTCCCGCTGCTCAACGTCCTCTCGTTCGGTCTGTTCGCCGGCGCGTGCCTGGCGATCCTCGTCCTCGGGCTGCGGGCCGCCCGTCGCCCCCGTGCCGTCGAGCTGATCTTCCTCATCGTGGTGGCGTTCCTGATCTTCAACAAGGTGTGGTCCCCGCAGTACTCCCTGTGGCTGGTGGTCCCCGCCGTCCTGGCGCTGCCGCGCTGGCGTCTGCTGCTCACGTGGATGACTGTCGACGCCCTCGTGTGGCCCCTGCTCATGTGGTACATGATGGGCGCGGAGAACAAGGGCATCCCCTCCGAGCTTCTCGACGCCGCCCTGCTCACCCGCCTCGTCCTGCTCACCGTCATGGTGGTGCTGGTGGTGCGGCAGATGCTCGCCCCGGTGGAGGCTGAGGAGGCTGAGGAGTCGGCGGAGGACCGTCGTATGGTGGACGCATGAGCACTGTCACCGTCCTCGGCATCGCCTCCATCGTCATCGGCTTCCTCTGCATCGCCGCGGCGTTCCACACCTTCATGAAGAAGTACCCGACCGTCTGGCCCGTCGCCTTCGGCATCGGCGCCTTCATCTTCGTCACCGTCATCCCGGTGATCCTCGCGGTGTTCTTCGCGACGATGCCCGGCGACGTCACGCGGTGACGCGGGCGTCGGGAAGCGATTAACTCTTTGCGCCCTTCGTGCGGTACGCTGCTGGGGTTGCTTGACGCAACAGACCCTCCTGTCACGCCCACATGGGGCGTGGCCGAACACAATTACTAGACCATAGGAGGTGATGAGGTCGATGCGTCACTACGAAATCATGATCATCCTGGATCCGTCCCAGGATGAGCGCACCGTTGCCCCGTCCCTGGATAAGTACCTTGAGAATGTCCGTAAGGACAACGGCAAGGTCGAGAAGGTTGATGTCTGGGGTAAGCGTCGTCTTGCCTACCCGATCAACAAGAAGGAAGAGGGCGTCTACGCCGTCATCAACCTCGAGTGCGAGTCTGCGACCGTGCTTGAGCTGGACCGCGTTCTCAACCTGAACGACTCCGTCCTGCGCACCAAGGTTCTGCGCACCGACGCTTAAGAACGGATACTGGGTGACGAGCACACGCCCGTCGCCCGGGCCCGTCACTGGAAGGTAAGAAGAACATGGCTATTGGAGATACCCCCATCACCGTTGTCGGCAACGTCGTCGCCGACCCTGAACTCCGTTTCACCCCCTCGGGTGCAGCGGTGGCCAATTTCCGTATCGCCTCGACCCCCCGTGCCTTCAACAGGGACACGAACCAGTGGGAAGACGGCGAGGCCCTGTTCCTCACCTGCAACGTCTGGCGCCAGGCAGCCGAGAATGTCGCGGAGACCCTCACGAAGGGCATGCGCGTCATCGTCAACGGCCGCCTCAAGCAGCGCAGCTACCAGACGAAGGAGGGCGAGAACCGCACGGTGTTCGAGATCGAGGTCGATGAGGTCGGCCCGTCGCTGAAGTTCGCCTCCGCCCAGGTCAACCGCAACCCACGTGAAGGTGGCGGTTCCTACGGCGGCGGTGGTTTCGGCGGTGGCCAGCCCCAGGGCCAGCCCCAGGGCCAGCGCATGCCGCAGGGTCAGCCCCAGCAGCAGCAGTCTCAGTACCAGGGCGGTTTCGGACAGCAGGGCCAGCAGGCCCCGCACGTCCAGCCCCAGCAGGCACCCCAGCAGCCGCAGCAGATGCCGGCCAACGACCCGTGGGGTTCCGCCCCGCCGGCCGGTGGTTTCGGCGGTGCGGCCGATGACGAGCCTCCGTTCTGATCGAGCAGATCAAACCACTCAACAGAACTTTCCCGACAGGGATGAACAACGAAAGGCAGGGATCATGAAGCTGATCCTCACCGCTGCCGTTGAGAACCTCGGAGACGCAGGAGACGTCGTCGAGGTCAAGAACGGTTACGGACGCAACTACCTGCTTCCCCGCGGCCTGGCCATCGTGGCCACCCGTGGTGCTGAGAAGCAGATCGAGGGCATTCAGCGTGCCCAGGAGGCCCGCGCAATCCGCGACCTCGACCACGCCCGTGAGGTCCGCGAGCAGCTCGAGCAGCTGTCCGGCGTGACCGTGCAGGTTCGCACCTCTGACTCCGGCAAGCTCTTCGGTTCCGTGAAGACCGACGACATCGCCGACGCAGTGAAGAAGGCAGGCGGCCCGGCCCTGGACAAGCGCAACATCGAGCTGCCCAAGGGTCTCGTGAAGAAGACCGGTAACTACCAGGTCATCGTCAAGCTCCACGACGACGTGACCGGCAAGATCAACTTCGAGGTCGTCGCCGCGTAACTCGCGCCATGACGACGGTCGGAGCCTCCCCCGGGAGGTCTGCCGGCCCAACGACAACAGCTCTCGACGCCCCGCGGAACGTGAACCGCGGGGCGTCGTTTTCGTCCGTGTACGCCGGGGTGTGGACAATTGTGGACAAACTGGGGAGTGTAACCTCCACTTAACCCTCCGGTGGCCCGGCGGATGCCCGGCCGTCGCCTGTGGCTCTCCTGGCGGGCCCTGTCAAAGGTGCTGGTGAGGGCAGTTATTCACTGTTCGTGGACAGTTATCCACAGCCCCGGAAAAGGCTTCTGGCCTGCTGTTATGGTGCTTCATCCCCGGATGGGGGAGGGGGTTGTCCACAGTTTGTCCACAGGGCCGGTGGCGTCGAAAAGCGCTTTGACTGCCGTTAACCAAGAGTTATCCACAGAACCTGTGGATAAACCCCCCTCCGAGGGGTCTGCGGACCTGTGGATGTCCCCTTGTCACGTGTCGGGGGAAGTGAGTTATCCACAGGTTCCTGTGCAGATTCGTGTCCGCCGGGGCGGTGACTAGACTGCGACTCATGACTTCAGGAATCGGTGACGCCAGCTTCGACGACGACTACGTGCCGCCGTCGGAGCCGGACCTCCCGGAGGACCCGGGTGCACTGGTCCCCGCGTTCCAGGCCCCGGAACGCCAGGGCGGACGGCCGGAGCGGCGCCGCAACCGGGGGAACACGGGCGCCGCCTTCGGCGAGTACCGCCAGCCGCCGCATGACCGGGAGGCGGAGCAGGGCGTGCTCGGCGCGATGCTGCTGAGCCCGAACACCGTCGTGGAGATCATCGGCGAGCTCTCGCCGGAGGACTTCTACCACCCGGCGCACCAGCTCATCTACTCGGCGATGATCGACCTGTTCGGCGAGAGCAAGGACATCGACCCGGTCATCGTCGCCGGCCGCCTCGACCGGCACAACGACCTCGAGCGCGTCGGCGGCGCCCCCTACCTGCACACCCTCATCTCCTCGGTGCCGACGGCCGCAAACGCCCGCTACTACGCGGAGATCGTCGCGGAGAAGGCGATCCTCCGCCGGCTCGTCGACGCCGGCACGCGCGTCGTCCAGCTCGGTTACGAGGGCAACGAGGGCGCGGAGGTCGAGACCGTCCTCGACCTGGCGCAGCAGGAGGTCTTCGCCATCGCGCAGAAGACCGAGACCGAGGACTACGCAGTCCTGGCCGACATCATCGAGCCGACGATGGAGGAGCTCGACCAGATCGCCAACCTCGGTGGCCTGGCGCAGGGGGTGCCGACCGGGTTCGTCGACCTCGACAACCTGACGAACGGGCTGCACGGCGGGCAGATGATCATCGTCGCCGCCCGCCCGGGCGTGGGTAAGTCGACGATCGCGCTGGACTTCATGCGTTCGTGCTCGATCAAGCACAACAAGGCGTCGGTCATCTTCTCGCTGGAGATGAGCAAGTCGGAGATCGTCATGCGTCTCATGTCGGCGGAGACGTCGATCAAGCTCTCCGACATGCGTTCCGGCCGCATGACCGACGAGTCCTGGACCACCCTGGCCAACCGGGTGGGGCAGATCTCCGAGGCGCCGCTGTTCATCGACGACTCCCCGAACCTCACCATGATGGAGATCCGTTCCAAGGCGCGCCGCCTCAAGCAGAAGCACGACCTGCAGCTCATCGTCATCGACTATCTGCAGCTGATGAGCTCCGGCAAGAAGGTCGAGTCCCGTCAGCAGGAGGTCTCGGAGTTCTCCCGTCAGCTCAAGCTGCTGGCCAAGGAGCTGGATGTGCCGCTGGTGGCGATCTCGCAGCTCAACCGTGGTCCGGAGGCGCGTACCGACAAGCGTCCGCAGCTCGCCGACCTTCGTGAGTCGGGCTCCCTCGAGCAGGACGCCGACATGGTCATGCTGCTCTACCGCCCGGACTCGCAGGACCGCGAGGACGTCCGCGCCGGCGAGGCCGACATCATCCTGGCGAAGCACCGTGGTGGCCCGATCGACACCGTGACCGTCGCCCACCAGCTGCACTTCTCCCGTTTCGTGGACATGGCGCGCGGCTGACAGGGGGCCCACCGCTCCGGTGGGGCTCTCCGCCGAGAAGGTAGCGATACATCACTATTGCCATAGCGATACATCGCAAGTTATGGTGACGACAGACATTCCGATATATCGAAAGGAAGAGAGAATGTACGACATCACCATCAATCACGGTCCCGCCGACGACTGCTGTGGCGGTTACGGCGGACACGGCCACCGCCGGCGCCGCCGCATGCACGGGCGGCACGGCTACCACGGCCACCACGGAGGTCACGGCCGCCGGGGCAGGGGGCGCGGCGGGCGCGCGGGACGCGGCGACCTCCGCCAGGTCATCCTCGTGCTGCTTGCCGACGAACCCATGCACGGCTACCAGCTCATCTCCGAGATCGACGAGCGCACCGAGGGGGCGTGGACCCCGTCACCGGGCGGCATCTACCCCAACCTCAGCCTCCTCGAGGACGAGGGCCTGATCACCATGTCGGTGGAGGAGGGTCGCAAGCTCGCCACCCTCACCGCCGAGGGCCGTGCCCGGGTCGAGGCGAACCCCGGGTGGGCGGGCATCCTCGACGACTACCGCGAGCGTTCCGACGAGGATCCGCGGGGCCGTTACGGACGCGCCTTCCGGGAGCTGAAGGAGGCGGTGCGGGAGGCGGGCGTCGACAAGCAGGAGGAGGTCGCCGAGATCATCGCTGCGGCGGCGGAGCGGATCCGCGGCCTCTAGCGATGTGCACCACCGGCCCGATTGAGGCGGCGGCGATCACCGCGCCGCCGAGGAAGAGCGGTGGGTAGCCGAGCAGCGGGCCGAGGTAGGACAGGACGAGCGGGACGAAGAAGCCGACGTAGGTCAGGGAGTAGAAGACCGCGGTGGCCGCGCCCAGTTCCCGTGGCGGGGCGATGATCTGCACCTCGCGCAGGCCGGAGACCATCATCACGCCGTAGGCGGCGCCGAGCAGCACTGCCGCCGGAAACACCAGCCAGGGCGACCCCGTCACCGCGACGGCGGTCGCCGCCAGCATGCCCAGGATGACGAAGCCGAGGCCCAGGATCGCCGGCGGCACCAGGTCCGACCCGAAGCGGGAGACCAGTGGCTGGATGAGCACGCCGGTGCCCATGGTAACCGCCACGACGAGTCCGGTGAAGGCCACCGGCCAGGTCAGGGCGTCGTCGACCAGAGCGGGGAGGACGGCGAAGGAGGTCGCCACCGCGCCGAAACCCCACGGCGCCCAGGCGGCCACGGCGAAGAGGAAGTGGCGGGAGAGCACGCTGCGGGAGAACAGCGCCCGCCGTTCCACCCCCGGCCGGGGCGCGCCGCCGGGTGTCCGCCACACCAGTGGCGCGATGAGGGTGAGCAGGACGATGTGCACCAGGTAGGGCAGCAGGTTGGGGTGGGGGAGGAACTCGGCGATGAGGCCCGCCAGCAGGGGGCCGCCTCCGAAGCCGAGGGAGAGGGCAACCGTGGCGCGACGGGCCCCCAGGTGGACCGGGCCCGTCGACAGCTCCTGCAGCCAGGCGGCGCCCGCGGCCATGATGAGCCCGATGGCGGTGCCGGCGACGAGACGCCCCACAGAGAGGGCGAGGAAGGAGCCGCCCGCACCGAGGGCCAGGATCGCGGACCCCACCCCGCCCAGGATGAGCGCGGGACGGATCATCGCGCGGCGGCCCTTCACGTCCGACAGGGGGCCGCCGATGAGGAGTGCGGGGACCAGACCGAGCACGTAGACCGCGAGGAGGAAGGTCACCTGCGGCTGGGTGAGTCCCACCTCCGCCCGGTAGGAGAGCAGGAGCGGGGCGAAGAGGTTGGCGCCGAAGGCGAGGACGAACATGCCCAGGCCGACGCGGACCCAGGTGCGGGAATCGGTGCTCATCCGGTCCTCCAGGGATGGTGGTACTTGTGACGGTCCGCACAGTCTATGTCCTGCGGGGAGGATGCGGGGACAACCGCCCTCCGGGTGGGTCGGACACCAACGCACCCCCGGAAAGGGGTGGGATGCCCGTGATGCCCCTGATGGCGCCCCGGCTATAAGTGAGGAAGGTCACGCCTCAAAGGGTTGATTTCCTGCGGTTTCCCTGCTTCTTAGGGTCACCTATTTAAGGCGGGCATTACTAAGGTATGGCTTGCCAATGGTGCCTGACCTGCGAAAACGCCGTAGGCTCAGCATCAACAAAGCAACGAATAAGACGCAGCACCAAGGAGGGACATCATGACCACTCGAGAGTTCAACCCCCGGACCGCAGCCTTCAACCCGGCCATCCGCGTCGAGCGCACCGAGAGGGCCACCATCCTCTCGGTCCCGCGCAACCTCGACGACTTCACCCGCGAGCGCAGGCCGAGCCTGCTCGACCGCCTCGCGTGGATGTTCTACTTCGGCTAGACGTCCAGCACCTTGCCGCGCTGCTCGGGGAGTGTCAGCGTGGCCACCGCGGCCAGCAGGAACGCCGCGGAGAAAAGGCCGAACAGGGCGATCGAGTCGCCCCACAGCAGGATCGGGGGGACGATCAGCGGCGCCATGATGGACGCGATGCGTCCGAATCCGGCCGCCGCACCCGTGCCCGCCCCACGCACGTGCGAGGGGTAGAGCTCCGGGCCGATGGCGTACAGCGCGCCCCAGGCGCCCAGGTTGAAGAAGGACAGCAGGCAGCCGGCGGCGATGATCGTCGTCTCCGTGGAGGCGGTGCCGAAGAACAGTGCCGACGCCGCCGAGCCCACCAGGAACGTCGCCAGCGTGTGTCGCCGCCCCCACGCCTCGATGAGCCAGGCCGCCACGGCGTAGCCCGGCAGCTGCGCCAGCGTGATGATGAGCGTGAACTGGAAGGACTTCACCAGCGTGAAGCCGTCCGCCACCAGCAGTGACGGGATCCAGATGAACGCGCCGTAGTACGAGAGGTTCACGCAGAACCACACGATCCACAGGGCGGCGGTACGGCGCCGCAGGCCCGGCGCCCAGATCGACGTGGCGTCCGCGAAGTCCTCGCGTGGGAGATCGCGGAGGCGCTGCTGCTCGGCGGCGTCGATACGCTGCAGTTCCTGCGTGTCGACGTCCGCCTCGAAGGAGGCGACGACCTCCTCCGCCTTCTCGTGGCGGCCCTTGTCCTCCAGGAAGCGGACGGACTCCGGCAGGCTGCGGCGCACGTAGATGGCGTAGAAGGTGGGGATCATGCCGAGGGCCAGGGCCCAGCGCCAGCCGTTGTCGCCGCTGGTGACCACGAAGTAGCCGATGAGGGCGGCGGAGATCCAGCCGACGGCCCAGAAGGCCTCGAGGATGACGACCATGCGGCCGCGGTACCGACGCGGCGAGAACTCGGAGACCAGGGTGGAGGCGACGGGCAGTTCCGCACCCAGGCCGAGGCCCACCACGAAGCGCAGGGCGATGAGCACCGCGAGGCTGCCCGCCAGGGCGGAGGCGCCGGTGGCCAGGCCGTAGACCAGCAGGGTGAGGGCGAAGACCTGGCGGCGGCCGATGCGGTCGGCCAGCAGACCACCGAACGTGGCGCCCAGCGCCATGCCGACGAAGCCGACGGAACCGAGCCAGGAGGTCTGGGTGGGGGTCAGCCCCCAGTGGACGACCAGCGCCGCCATGATGAAGGAGATGAGGCCGACGTCCATCGCGTCGAGCGCCCATCCGATGCCGGAGCCGAACAGCAGTTTCCGGTGTTTGCCTGTGACCGGCAGCCTGTCGAGGCGCTGGTTCCTGGTCAGTTGTTGGTTCATGTTCTGATCCTAAACCCGCGCGTCTGCGCCGACTACCGGTGCTGTGCCCGGAAGCCGCGCAGCCGCAGGGAGTTCGTCACGACGAACACCGAGGAGAACGCCATGGCGATGCCCGCGAGCATGGGGTTGAGGAAGCCGAGTGCCGCGACCGGGATGAGCACCACGTTGTAGGCGAACGCCCAGAACAGGTTGCCCTTGATCGTGCCGAGCGTGCGGCGGGACAGCCGGATGGCGTCGACGGCGGAGCGCAGGTCGTTGTTCATCAGGGTGATGTCGGAGGCCTCGATGGCCACGTCCGTGCCGGCCCCCATCGCCAGGCCGAGGTCGGACTGGGCCAGGGCGGCGGCGTCGTTGACGCCGTCACCGACCATCGCGACGTGGCGTCCCTCCCGCTGGAGCTTCTCGACGACCGCCACCTTGTCCTCCGGCATCACCTCCGCGATGACGTGCTCGGGGTCGATGCCCACCTCCGCGGCCACGGCCCGGGCGGCCCCGGCGTTGTCACCGGTGAGCAGCATCGGGATCATGCCCAGCTCCCGCAGGGCGGCCACGGCGGCGGCGGAGGTCTCCTTCACGGTGTCGCGGACGGTGATGACGCCGGCCGGCTGTCCGTCGACGGACACGACGACCGGGGTGCCGCCCTGTTCCTGGGCGGCGGTGAAGGCGTCCTGCAGCGCGCCGGGCAGCTCACCGGCGGGGCGGCCGACGGCGATCGTGCGGCCCTCGACGGTGCCGGTCACGCCCTGGCCGGCGAGGTTCCGGAAGTCACTGACCTCGGGCAGCCCCTGGCCCGCGTGGCGGACGACGGCGGCGGCGATGGGGTGCTCGGACCCCGCCTCGACGGCGGCACCCCACCGGAGCACGTCCTCGGCTGAGTGTCCCTCACCAGCCTGGACGTCCGTGACGGACATGACGCCGGCGGTGACGGTGCCGGTCTTGTCCATGACGATGGTGTCCACGCGCCGGGTCGACTCGAGGACCTCCGGACCCTTGATGAGCAGTCCCAGCTGCGCGCCCCGGCCGGTGCCCACGAGCAGCGCGGTCGGGGTGGCCAGGCCGAGGGCGCAGGGGCAGGCGATGATGAGGACGGCGACGGCGGCCGTGAACGACGGGGCCAGTCCGGCGCCGAGCGCCAGGTGGACACCGAGGGTGATCAGCGAGATCACGATGACCACCGGCACGAAGACCTGGGAGATCCGGTCGACGAGCCGCTGGACCGGGGCCTTCCGGGCCTGCGCGTCGGAGACCAGCCGGGCCATCTGGGCGAGCGTCGTGTCACCGCCCACGCGGGTGACCTCGACGAGGAGACGGCCGGAGGCGTTGATCGTCGCGCCCGTGACGCGGGAGCCGACGCTCACCTCGACCGGCACCGACTCGCCGGTGAGCATGGACTCGTCGACCGCGGAGGAACCCTCGATGACGCGGCCGTCGGTGGCGATCTTCTCGCCGGGGCGCACGATGATGACGTCGCCGACCTGCAGATCCCGGACGGGGACGCGGACCTCGCGGTCGTCGCGAAGCACGGCGGCGTCCTTGGCCCCCATGTCGAGCAGCGCGCGCAGCGCCTCCGAGGAACGCCCCTTGGCGCGGACCTCGAACCAGCGGCCGAGCAGCAGGAACGTGATCACGACGGCGGTGGTCTCGAGGTAGATCTCGTCCATCGTGGTGTCGGAGGGGAAGAGGTGCATCTGCATCTTCATCCCCGGGTGGCCGGCGTTGCCGAGGAACAGCGCCCACAGGCTCCACAGGTACGCGGCGGAGGTGCCGAGCGTGATGAGCGTGTCCATCGTGAAGGAACGCTGCCGGAGGTTCGCCCACGTTGCCCTGTGGAACGGGGCGCCACCGAAGAAGAACACCGGCGTGGTCATCGTCAGCACCGCCCACTGCCAGTTGGTGAACTGCAGCGCCGGGATCATGCTCAGCAGCACGATCGGGACGGTGAGCACCGCCGACATGATGAGGCGCTGCCGGAGGTCCGCGGACTCGCGACGGCGGGCGGCCTCGTGGGGGCTCTCACCTGCTCCCGCATCCTCCTCCGCGGGGGTCTCCGCCGTCCCCGCGGTCACTGCGGTCTCGTCGGCGAGCTCGAAGGCGTCGTAGCCTGCGCCGCGGACGACGTCGATGAGCGCGTCGGGGTCGACCTTGGCCGGGTCGTAGGAGATGGACGCGGACTCGGTGGCGAAGTTGACGGTGGCCTCCACGCCGTCGACCTTGTTGAGCTTGCGCTCCACGCGGCCCGAGCAGGCGGTGCACGTCATGCCGGTGACGCCGAGGTCGAGGCGGACCACGTCGACGGGTGGCTGTGTCTGTGTCATACCCACAGCCTATACCCCCCTAGGGTATCGGGCAACGACGAAAAAGCCCGGACCCTCGGTGGGGTCCGGGCGGCCCGGGCTGCCGGCGGCTACTCGACGACCCGGTAGCCGGCCTCCTCGATGGCGGCGGTGACCTGCTCGTCGGTGAAGCCCTCACCGGTGACGGTCACGGTGCCGGTCTCGTGCGAGGCCTCCACGCCGGAGACGCCGGCGACCTCGCCGACCTCCTCCTGCACGGACAGCTCGCAGTGTCCGCAGGTCATGCCCTCTACCTGGTAGTTCTTGACGGCCATGAGATTCCTCTCCTCGGTGGGTGATGAGGTCGAGTCTATACCCTCAGGAGGTATCCGAAAAAGACTAGTCCTGCTCCTGCAGCCGGTAGCCGGCCGCCTCCACCGCGCGGGCGACCAGCTCGTCGGAGATCTCCTCGCCGGTCACCGCCACACGGCCGGTCTCCAGGTCCACATCGACGCCCTGGGTGCCGGGGATCTCGTTGATCTCCTCCTCCACCGAGGCACGGCAGGCGTCACAGGTCATGCCCTCGACGACGTAGTTCTTGATCATGGGGTCCTTTCCTCCGGGTGTTCCCTCCGAATGGGAATAAGGTTCAGCCGGGTAGGGTTGAGCTAGAAAGACACCGCATAAATGCGGTCATATGTAGAACCATACAAAACGACCCAACAGGAGAATCCCTTGGCAACCATTGACGTCACTGAGGCCACCTTCGAGCAGACCGTGACCGGCGAGGGCATCGTCCTCGTCGACGCCTGGGCATCGTGGTGCGGCCCGTGCCGCGCCTTCGCCCCGACCTTCGAGGCCGCCTCCGAGAAGCACCCGGATGCCACCTTCGCGAAGCTGGACACCGAGGCCCACCAGGGTCTCGCTGCGGCCCTGCAGATCCAGTCCATCCCGACCCTGATGATCTTCCGCGACGGAATCATGGTCTACCGCGACGCCGGCGCCCTGCCCCCGGCCGCCCTCGAGGACCTCATCGGTCAGGTCAAGGCGCTGGACATGGAGGACGTCCGCCGCCAGGTCGCCGAGGCCAACGCGGCCCGCGACGCCGAGAGCCAGTAACCCCCGGCTGCAGCCCGGTCCACATTCCTTCCGGAAGAGTGCGGACCGGGCTTTTTCGTGCCGACATGACCGCGTCTTTCGCTCTAAACTCTGTCGTATACCCATTTTCGTCAGAAAGCGAGACCCACGATATGTCTAATCCCCTCTCCAAGGGCTGGAAGTACCTGCTGGCGTCCTTCGATGCGAAGATCGACGAGAATGCCGACCCCAAGGTCCAGATCCAACAGGCCGCCGACGCGGCCAAGAAGCAGCACCAGCAGATCACCGAGCAGGCGGCGGCCGTCATCGGCAACCAGAAGCAGCTCGAGATGAAGCTGGACCGCCTGCTCAGGTCGCAGCAGGAGCACCAGGACCAGACGCGCACCGCCCTGCAGGCCGCCGACCGCGCCACCGCCGAAGGCAATGAGGCCAAGGCGCAGGAGTACACGAACACCGCGGAGATCTTCGCCTCCCAGCTCGTCGCCGTCGAGCAGCAGCTCGAGGAGACCAAGCAGCTCCACGCCCAGGCCACGCAGAATGCGGAGCAGGCCACCCGCCAGCAGCTCGAGTCCGAGGCCCGCCTGCGTGAGCAGCTCGCACAGATCGACCAGCTGCGTGCCCAGGCCGACCAGGCCGCCATGCAGGAGACCGCCACGAAGGCGATGGACTCCATGCAGGAGCTGCGTCCGGACGGCAACGTGCCCACCCTGGACGCGGTGCGGGAGAAGATCGAGCGTCGTTACGCCGAGGCACTCGGTGCGCAGGAACTCACCCAGAACTCCGTCGGCGACCGCATCGCGGAGATCACCAGCGCCGGCACCGACATGAAGGCCGCCGCCCGGCTCGCCGAGATCCGCGCCTCCATGGCCGGCGGCAAGGAGCTCACCGAGGGCAAGGCTGAGGAACAGCCGGAGCTCGTCGAGGCGGAGCCGGTCGAGAATGACGACGACGCCGCCGGGAAGGGGGAGACCCCGGGTCCCGACGGCGTCGACAAGCAGTAGAACAGGGAGCTACTCGCGGATCTCGCGGCGGAAGTTGATCAGTACGCCGCGGATCCCGGAGTGGAACCCGTCCCGGAGGTTGACGCGCTGCGACTCGCTGAGCGTGTACTCGTGGAGGGTCTCGCACGCGAACTGCAGCAGCGGACGGTCGATCTCCGGGGGCAGGCCGCCACCGGAGAGCAGATGTGCCTGGTCACGCTGCTCCGACGTGGCGGCATTCTCGTACCACCAGGTCGCGTACTGCTGACCGACGTCGAAGGGCGTCTGGAAACCGGCCGAGGACCAGACCTCCTCCGGCAGCGGCACATAACGCGAACGCAGCTTCCGGCGGGGAGCCATCATCGACGGCTTCGGGGCCGCCGGACGGGGAGCCGGCTTCGGCGTCTCCTCCTCCTGCTTCTCGACGTCCCCCTCCTTCTCCTTCTCCGCCGCCGCGGGGGCGGGCGGCTGTGTCGGAGTGCGGTCCTCCTGCAGGGGCCGCTCGGGGAGCGGCATGTCGGCGTCGTCGATCTCGGAGGCCTGCTGCGGCGGGCGGAGCGGCTCCGGCTGCGCCGACACCGCGGCCGCCTCCTGGACGGCGGCCTCCACCGGCGACGGGGCCTGCGACAACGGGCTGGCCGGGGCGAAGGTGCCCTCGGCCGGGCTGCAGTCCTCCGCCGGGACGGTGGGGGAGTGGGGGGCCGCCGGAGTCTCGGCGGTGTCGGTGCTCTCGGTGCTCTCGGCCCGGGGTGCGCCGTGCGGGCTGGGCACCGCCGTCATGCCGAGGTCCTCGATGGGCTCGGCGTCGGACAGCGGGCGGTCGCGCACGACTGGCGGCAGCGGACCCTCGAGAACCTGCAGCTGCATGGCCTCGGCGAAGTCCTCCCGCGGATCGAGGATGGTCGTGGAATCACAGGCGTGGCGCAGGGCCGAGGACATGGAGTCCCAGCCGAAGCCGTAGAGATGGACACGGATGCCGTGGTTGGTGGCCTCGTTGACGCCGGGGATCATGTCGGCGTCGCCGGAGACGAGGACGATGTCGGAGACCTGCTGGCGGCAGGCGGCAACGACCATGTCCGCGACCAGGCGGGTGTCCACGGCCTTCTGGGTACGGCGCTCGCCCCACTCGATGAGCTGGCCGGCGCGCAGCTGCACGCCGTCGCAGGTCCGGAGGGCCCGCTGGTAGCGGTGCGGCCCCGACTCGGGGATGCCGTCGTACCAGAGCTGCCGGTGAATCGGCTGATGGAGCTGGTTCTGGATCATCGACCCGAGGACGTTGACGACCTCGGGGAGATCAATTTCTAACTGCGCACGAGCACCCGTCTCCCACGAGTTGTAGAAACTCGCGAGGAGATAAGAGGTGTCGACGAAGACAAGTGTGCGTTCAAGCATGGCTCCTAATTTCTTTTTTGTCCGGTATCTAAGGTGAGTTTCTTCCCCACCAGCATGCCTTAACCCGGGGCGCCACGTCGATGGCGGGCAGGGGATTCCCGGCATTCACGCAGGTGGCAGGGGGTGACGGTTGCCGGATCGTAATCTCGCCGATAGGTTGGTTAGTGATGTAATCAACCGCTGAAGAGTGCCGATGGACGATACAACCGCCCCACTGTTCCGTCAGATCGCCGGACTCATCGAGGACGGCATCATCGACGGCACCCTCTCCCCCGGATCGCGCGCCCCCTCAACCAACGAGCTCGCCGACTTCCACGACATCAACCCCGCCACCGCCCGCCGGGGACTCACACTCCTCGCCGACCGGGGGATCCTGGAGAAGAGGCGCGGCCTCGGCATGTTCGTCACCCCACGGGCGCGGGACATCATCCTCGCCCGCCGGCGCGAGGACTTCGCGGCCAACTTCCTGGTCCCGCTTGTCGACGAAGCCGCCAAGCTCGACTTCACCCGCGCAGAGGTGCGGACACTCATCGAGGCTGTCGCCGAGAGCCGGGGACTCTACCGCTGACGTAGGCGCTCACGATTGCCTGTTGGGTGCCGATCGGCGTGTGTGGTGTGTGACGTTTAGGTGCTGTGAGCTGGGGATTTGTGTTGGTGTGTGGGGGTGTGTAACTTTATGTGAGTCAGCGCGACCGACAACGCCCCGCAGACAACACCCCCACCAGGGAGTGCTGGATGTGAGTAGGCGGCAGGAAAACAGGCCCTGACAAGCTAAGAAAAATTCACGAACAGAACACGGATTTGACTTCGGTCGGATCACTTCGGTAAGTTCGTAACTCGTCGCCAAGACCGGTGCCAGGGATATTCTCCCGGGTGTGTGTCGAGGTGTGCAAGTGTTGTGTGAGAACTCAATAGTGTGCCAATGTACTTTTGTTTGTGGTCTATTGGTTGTGTGTGCCGGCCAGCCTCGGGCGTATGATGTTCGGGTTGGTGGGTGTGTGCCGGGTGGTACCTTTTCTATGACAGGGTGCCACTGGAAATAATGCGCACCACCATGTTGTGTGGTGTGAGTTGTTGTGGTGCAGGCATGATCATGGCCGTGAATTTTTTCCGGCCTCCTTCTTCTTCCTCGTCGAAGTGGTGGGGGCCGGGTTGCGGACATGTCCCCGGTACCAGCCTTTGGTGGTTGGTGGTGGGGGTGTTTGTGAATCATCATTTTGGACAATCATTTTCATCATCGCCTCGTTGTGGGGTGGTGGTGTGCTGGTTGTTTGTTTTTGGTTGGGTTTGGGCTTTCCTGCCTGATTCTTCTGATAGAAGTTTTTGTGGAGAGTTTGATCCTGGCTCAGGACGAACGCTGGCGGCGTGCTTAACACATGCAAGTCGAACGGAAAGGCCCCAGCTTGCTGGGGTACTCGAGTGGCGAACGGGTGAGTAACACGTGGGTGATCTGCCCTGCACTTCGGGATAAGCCTGGGAAACTGGGTCTAATACCGGATAGGACCCTCCTTTAGTGTGGGGGGTGGAAAGATTTTTCGGTGTGGGATGAGCCCGCGGCCTATCAGCTTGTTGGTGGGGTAATGGCCTACCAAGGCGTCGACGGGTAGCCGGCCTGAGAGGGTGGACGGCCACATTGGGACTGAGATACGGCCCAGACTCCTACGGGAGGCAGCAGTGGGGAATATTGCACAATGGGCGGAAGCCTGATGCAGCGACGCCGCGTGGGGGATGACGGCCTTCGGGTTGTAAACCTCTTTCGACAGGGACGAAGCCTTTTGGTGACGGTACCTGTATAAGAAGCACCGGCTAACTACGTGCCAGCAGCCGCGGTAATACGTAGGGTGCGAGCGTTGTCCGGAATTACTGGGCGTAAAGAGCTCGTAGGTGGTTTGTCGCGTCGTCTGTGAAATTCCGGGGCTTAACCTCGGGCGTGCAGGCGATACGGGCAATACTTGAGTGCTGTAGGGGAGACTGGAATTCCTGGTGTAGCGGTGAAATGCGCAGATATCAGGAGGAACACCGATGGCGAAGGCAGGTCTCTGGGCAGTAACTGACGCTGAGGAGCGAAAGCATGGGTAGCGAACAGGATTAGATACCCTGGTAGTCCATGCCGTAAACGGTGGGCGCTAGGTGTAGGGGTCTTCCACGACTTCTGTGCCGTAGCTAACGCATTAAGCGCCCCGCCTGGGGAGTACGGCCGCAAGGCTAAAACTCAAAGGAATTGACGGGGGCCCGCACAAGCGGCGGAGCATGTGGATTAATTCGATGCAACGCGAAGAACCTTACCTGGGCTTGACATACACCGGACCGGGCCAGAGATGGTCCTTCCCTTGTGGCTGGTGTACAGGTGGTGCATGGTTGTCGTCAGCTCGTGTCGTGAGATGTTGGGTTAAGTCCCGCAACGAGCGCAACCCTTGTCTTATGTTGCCAGCACGTGATGGTGGGGACTCATGAGAGACTGCCGGGGTCAACTCGGAGGAAGGTGGGGATGACGTCAAATCATCATGCCCCTTATGTCCAGGGCTTCACACATGCTACAATGGTCGGTACAACGCGTCGCCACACCGTGAGGTGGAGCTAATCGCTGAAAGCCGGCCTCAGTTCGGATTGGGGTCTGCAACTCGACCCCATGAAGTCGGAGTCGCTAGTAATCGCAGATCAGCAACGCTGCGGTGAATACGTTCCCGGGCCTTGTACACACCGCCCGTCACGTCATGAAAGTTGGTAACACCCGAAGCCAGTGGCCCAACCCTTGTGGAGGGAGCTGTCGAAGGTGGGATCGGCGATTGGGACGAAGTCGTAACAAGGTAGCCGTACCGGAAGGTGCGGCTGGATCACCTCCTTTCTAAGGAGCTTTTTTGAAAGTCCACGTCTGACAGTTGTCGTCGGTGGCGTCGGTCGGTTGGTGGTCACGAGTGTTGACCCGCCGGCCACAATGTAATCGGGTGGACGCGCACCGTAGCGGTGCACACGACCAGGACTTGATCATGAACATGTGGGTATGTTGGCACGCTGTTGGGTGTCTGGGACAACATGGTTGTTTCCGGTGATCACCTATTCTTCCCGCCTGCTGGTGGGGGACGTTGATGTCCTCGTGCTGGTGGTGGGGGTGGGTGGTGTGTTGTGTGAGAACTGTATAGTGGACGCGAGCATCTTTATTTTTTGTGTGCCGCACATCCCTGGCTCCTTTTGGGGGTTGGGTGGTGTGTGGTTGTTTGTTCAAGTTGTAGTTCACCAGCTGCGCCTTTTTTCGTTAGGGTGTGGTTGTTGTGTGTTTGTGTAAGGGCACATGGTGGATGCCTTGGCATGCTGGGCCGATGAAGGACGTGTAAGGCTGCGTTAAGCCTCGGGGAGTTGCCAATAGAGCGTTGATCCGAGGATGTCCGAATGGGGAAACCCGGCCACCGTGATGGGTGGTCACCCCACGATGAATTCATAGTCGTGGTGGAGGTTGACGCGGGGAAGTGAAACATCTCAGTACCCGTAGGAGGAGAAAATAACAATGATTCCGTTAGTAGTGGCGAGCGAACGCGGAGGAGGCTAAACCGTGTGTGTGTGATACCTGACAGGGGTTGCGCATGCGGTGTTGTGGGATGCATCTTCCCGGGGGCTGTCACCCCCGGGCGTGTGGTGTCGTGGTTAGCGGAAGTGGTCTGGGAAGGCCCGCCGAAGAGGGTGAGAGTCCCGTACGTGAAGACCAGGGGCTGTGCGTGATGTTGTTCCCGAGTAGCAGCGGGCCCGTGAAATCTGCTGTGAATCTGCCGGGACCACCCGGTAAGCCTAAATACCCAGTGTGACCGATAGCGGATAGTACCGTGAGGGAATGGTGAAAAGTACCCCGGGAGGGGAGTGAAATAGTACCTGAAACCGTGTGCCTACAATCCGTCAGAGCACCTCTTGTGTGTGATGGCGTGCCTTTGGAAGAATGAGCCTGCGAGTCAGCGGCATGTCGCGAGGTTAACCCGTGAGGGGTAGTCGTAGCGAAAGCGAATCCTAACGAGGGTGAAGCAGTGGCATGTCCTGGACCCGAAGCGGGGTGATCTACCCATGGCCAGTGTGAAGCGATGGTAAGACGTCGTGGAGGCGCGAACCCACTTAGGTTGAAAACTGAGGGGATGAGCTGTGGGTAGGGGTGAAAGGCCAATCAAACTCCGTGATAGCTGGTTCTCCCCGAAATGCATTTAGGTGCAGCGTTGCGTGTTGCTTGCTGGAGGTAGAGCTACTGGTTGGTTGAGCGGGACCACAATCTTAGCAATGTCAGCCAAACTCCGAATGCCGGTCAAGTTAGCGCAGCAGTGAGACTGTGGGGGATAAGCTTCATAGTCGAGAGGGAAACAGCCCAGATCGCCGGCTAAGGCCCCTAAGGGTGTACTAAGTGGAAAAGGATGTGGGATCGCGAAGACAGCCAGGAGGTTGGCTTAGAAGCAGCCATCCTTGAAAGAGTGCGTAATAGCTCACTGGTCGAGTGGTTCTGCGCCGACAATGTAATGGGGCTCAAGTACACCGCCGAAGCCGCGGCAAAAACAATTGTTTTTGGGTAGGGGAGCGTCGTGCATGCTGTGAAGCAGTACCGTGAGGGGCTGTGGAGTGTGTGCGAGTGAGAATGCAGGCATGAGTAACGAATTGGCAAGTGAGAATCTTGCCCGCCGGATGACTAAGGGTTCCTGGGTCAAGTTCGTCTTCCCAGGGTGAGTCGGGACCTAAGGCGAGGCCGACAGGCGTAGTCGATGGACAACGGGTTGATATTCCCGTACCCGTGTATGTGCGCCCGTGGTGAATCAGTGATACTAACCACCCACAAACCTCGTGGAGTCGTCTTTGACGTCTCCACCTGGCGCGTGCGTGGGGCCTAATCTGGTAGTAGCCAAGTGATGGGGTGACGCAGTGGGGTAGCCGTGCCACTTATTGGATTGTGGTGTAAGCGTGTAGCACGAGGGGACAGGCAAATCCGCCCCTCATGATGTGTGAGACGTGATGCGTAGCCCGTTGTGGGTGATGTCGGTGATCCCGTGCTGTCGAGAAAAGCCTCTAGCGATGTACATACATGGCCCGTACCCCAAACCGACACAGGTAGTCAGGTAGAGAATACTAAGGCGTTCGGGTGAACTGTGGTTAAGGAACTCGGCAAAATGCCCCCGTAACTTCGGGAGAAGGGGGGCCGTCACTGGTGAAGCATCTTGCATGTGGAGCTGGTGGTGGTCGCAGAGAATAGAGGGAAGCGACTGTTTATTAAAAACACAGGTCCGTGCGAAAACGATGAAGTTGAGGTATACGGACTGACGCCTGCCCGGTGCTGGAAGGTTAAGAGGACCTGTTAGCGACCTTCGGGTTGCGAAGCGGAGAATTTAAGCCCCAGTAAACGGCGGTGGTAACTATAACCATCCTAAGGTAGCGAAATTCCTTGTCGGGTAAGTTCCGACCTGCACGAATGGCGTAACGACTTCCCTGCTGTCTCAACCACAGGCCCGGTGAAATTGCAGTACGAGTAAAGATGCTCGTTACGCGCGGCAGGACGAAAAGACCCCGGGACCTTCACTATAGCTTGGTATTGGTGTTCGGTTCGGTTTGTGTAGGATAGGTGGGAGACTTGGATCACATGACGCCAGTTGTGTGGGAGTCGTTGTTGAAATACCACTCTGATCGGATTGGACACCTGAACCTTGGCCCATGATCTGGGTTGGGGACAGTGCCTGGTGGGTAGTTTAACTGGGGCGGTTGCCTCCTAAAATGTAACGGAGGCGCCCAAAGGTTCCCTCAGCCTGGTTGGCAATCAGGTGGTGAGTGTAAGTGCACAAGGGAGCTTGACTGTGAGAGTGACAGCTCGAGCAGGGACGAAAGTCGGGACTAGTGATCCGGCACCAACTTGTGGATGTGGTGTCGCTCAACGGATAAAAGGTACCCCGGGGATAACAGGCTGATCTTCCCCAAGAGTCCATATCGACGGGATGGTTTGGCACCTCGATGTCGGCTCGTCGCATCCTGGGGCTGGAGTAGGTCCCAAGGGTTGGGCTGTTCGCCCATTAAAGCGGTACGCGAGCTGGGTTTAGAACGTCGTGAGACAGTTCGGTCTCTATCCGCCGCGCGCGTTGAAACTTGTGGAAGGCTGTCCCTAGTACGAGAGGACCGGGACGGACGTACCTCTGGTGTGCCAGTTGTTCCGCCAGGAGCAGGGCTGGTTGGCTACGTACGGAAGGGATAACCGCTGAAAGCATCTAAGCGGGAAGCCTGTTTCGAGATGAGGTTTCTTTTGAGGTTCCCCATAGATGATGGGGTTGATAGGCCGGATCTGGTAGCACTGTGAGGTGTGGAGGTGACCGGTACTAATTGACCGACAAAAACACACAAACTTTACCCCCCTTCGTGGTGGGGTGTGTGCAACGCAACGTAACAACACATAGCAACACATGGTTTGCTCGCGTCCACTATGCAGTGTCTGACACAACACGCCCGTCACCGGGACCCCCACCTGTGGTGGTGGTTGTCCTGTGGGTGTGTCGGTGGTTGATAGCGGCAGGGAAACGCCCGGTCCCATTCCGAACCCGGAAGCTAAGCCTGCCCGCGCTGATGGTACTGCACTCGGGAGGGTGTGGGAGAGTAGGTTGCCGCCGACGCTAAAAAATTGAACAACTGAATATGAGGGTGGGTGGCCCCGGGACAGGAACAACAGTTCCAGCCCGGGGCCACCCACCCTTTTTGTGATTCCAGAAACTGCCGACCCCGCAGCCGGCGTCGGGAAGACCGGCTACCAGTGATCGCATAGCTGTTTCTGCATGTAGGTTGGCTTTTATTGGCTCTTCACGATTTGGAATGCGTAGCTGACCACGGGGTGGGGTTCGGGGTGGCACAACATGTAGAGGTCCTGGCCGGTACAAGATGAGAGTTGCGAAGCTTCCATCTGACCGAACCAGGACCCTACTGTGCAGCCTAGTGGCAACCTCGTCGCCGACACCATCTGCCGCACGGCAGAAATCGGCCTGACCATCACCGGAGCCGCTGACGCCGGCAACATCACCATCATCGACGCCACCCCGGTGGCCGTGGCCACCACCTGTCCCGAGTGCGGACACCCCGGGACGAAACGTGATCACGTGGTCCGGACTCTGGTCGACCTGCCGGTGGTGGGGTTCCCCACCCGCCTGCATGTGCGCGTCCCCAGATTCCTGTGCACGATGGCGTCCTGTCCCCGCAAGATCTTCCAGGCTTCACTGGCCTGCGCGGATGACCGATCCAAGCTCACCCACCGCGTCACCCGCTGGGTCCTCCAGCGACTAGCGATTGACCGGATGAGCGTGGCTGCGACCGCCACAGCGCTGGGCGTCGGGTGGGAGCTGGTCAACCAGGTCGCACTGGATGCCTGCCGCCAGCTCGTCTACGACGATGCTTCCCACCTCGATGGAGTCCGGATCCTCGGTGTGGACGAACATGTCTGGAAGCACACCCGAAAGCCAGGCCAGCCGTCCAACCTGGTGACGATCCTGGTCGACCTCACCCCGCTGGTCGACGGACGTGGGCCGGCCCGACTACTGGATATCCGCCCAGGCCGCAGCGCAGACGTGCTGCGCACGTGGCTGCAGGAACGCGACCCTGGCTTCCGGGAGCAGGTGCAGGTCGTGACCATGGACGGGTTCACCGGCTACGCCAGCGCTGTCGACCAGGTCCTCCCGGGCGCCACCAAGGTCATGGATCCCTTTCACGTGGTCCATCTGGCAGCTGACAAGCTCACCGGATGCCGGCAACGGCTCCAACGAGAGACCACCGGACGCCGGGGCCGCAAGGACGATCCGCTGTACAAGCACCGTCGCACGCTACTGACCAGGACGGACTACCTCACCGAGCGGCAGAAACAGCGACTGGACATGCTGTGGGCCACCGATGACGACTACGTGGCCCTGGAGGTGACGTGGATGTTCTATCAGGACGTGATCCAGGCGTACGGGCATCCGAAGAAGTCGGAGGGCAAGAAGTTGATGGACCGGATCATCAACACCCTGCGCAAAGGCTTGCCGAAAGGTCTGGAGGAGCTGGCTCAACTCGGGAGAACCCTGTGGCGTCGGCGGGAAGATGTCCTGGCGTACTTCGATATCGGGGCGTCCAACGGTCCGGTCGAGGCGATCAACGGACGGCTTGAGCATCTACGCGGGATTGCTCTGGGGTTCAGGAATCTCAACCACTACATCTTGCGGTCACTGATCCACTCCGGCCAGATACACAACCGGATCAACGCACTCTAAATCGTGAAGAGCCTCTTTGACCTGACCTCCCAGGGCTCCTCCGGGGGCGCGCCGCAGCCTCAGCCTGATCCGCCTCCGGTCCCGGGCTTTGACGTGGCGAAGTTCAAGCAGGACACGCTCAACTACTACCAGTATCTGGGTTGGAACCCCTACGACCCGGCGTTGAACAACTACCTGAAGCAGTTCCTCCAGGTTGACCTCTCCGCCCAGAAGTGGACCAAGCGGAGCCGTTGTGGCGACTGCCGATGGGCAGATCTGCCGGCCAAGCCGGGATACTTTGCGGGCATCCACAGGGTCCCGAAGGCCAGCGCCGACATCTTCGTCGACCCCTCGGGCCAGAAGCCGGTCACCGGTAATCCTGGCCTTGGCGTGGAAGTCAAGGAGGAGGGCAACTACCTCTACGTTTTCGTCGCCTGGAAGCAGTGATAGTCCGCCCCGTCTGAACCCCGTCCATCCGCACCCCGTGCCTTCTGGCCCGGGGTGCCTCCTTGTGGCCCGGGTCAGTACTGCACCGGCAGCAGCCGGCGCGGTGCCGTGAAGGTTCGGCCCTCGCCGCTGAGCGGGTCTACGAAGGAGAGTCCGGTGGACACCAGGTGCAGGGGGCGTCGGAAGTCCTCCTCATCCTCGGTGTGGATCCGTGGGTAGATGTCGTCGCCGAGGATCGGGACGCCGGCCTCCCACATGTGCAGGCGCAGCTGGTGGGTGCGGCCGGTCTCCGGCTGCAGGACGTAGTGCGCCAGGGGTGGGCAGGGGCCGTGGACGGATTCGAGTGTGGCCTGTTCCTCGGGGGTGAGGGGGATGACGTCGACAAGTGTGGTGGTGGCGTTGGGTTCCCCGGGGACGATGTGGCCCTGGATCTCGCCGGGGACCTTGATCATGCGGGAACGCCACACGGTGCCCGGCTGGAGGGCCGGGTCGTGGACGGCGATCGCCTCGTAGGTCTTGGTCACGGCGCGGGAGGCGAAGAGCTGCTGGTAGGCGCCGCGGACGTCGCGACGCAGTGTGCACAGGAGCAGGCCGGAGGTGAGGCGGTCGAGGCGGTGGGCCGGGGTGAGCTCGGGAAGATCCAGCGCCCGGCGCAGGCGGACGGTGAGTGTCTCGGTGATGTGCTTCCCGCGGGGCATGGTTGCCAGGAAGGGTGGCTTGTCGGCCACGAGCAGGTCCCGGTCGCGGTGGAGGATGCCGATCTCGTAGGGGACCTCGGGCTCGGGGGCCGGCAGGCGGTAGAAGAACACGTCCTGCCCGGGGGCGACGGGGTCCTCGAAGCCGAAGGCCACTCCGCGGCGGTCGACGACGAGGCCGTCCTCGAAACGCTGCCGGAGCGCGCGGGCGTCGTCACGCGGGTGACGGTGACGTTGGGTGGCGATGAGGTGGCCGACCCATTCGCCGGCGGTCATCGGCGCGGCGTCCTCGGGGAGGCGGGCGCGGGTGGCGGTGAGTCCGTCGCGGACCGGAAGTGGTGACCGTTGTCCGCGGGGAGGCTGTACTACTCTGTCAGACATGAACTTCGACGCAATCCTTAACCCGGCCATCGCTTTTTCCTCTGAGGGTATCGGAGCGGTCATGCTCGATATCGCAAAGGTCATCTACAGCCTGCTGTACCCGGCGAACTCGGATGCCGCACGACCCATCGACATCCCGGCGTAAACGCAGCTTAGAGCAGCCTATCCTGCCCTGCGGGCGCCAGGTCAACTGGTTGTAACATCTGACTCAAACCTGTCATCAACCGGTACAATAATTTGTGATACTCATAATCTGATCCTCACGAAGGAAAGGGCGCACGAGATGACTCAGGAAGATATCGTCGTTGTAGCAGTTGACGGCTCCCCGGCCTCCCACAACGCGGTCCGTTGGGCAGCCAACACTGCCAACAAGCGGGGCATCCCGCTGCGGCTGGCATCGTCGTACACGATGCCGCAGTTCCTCTACGCGGAAGGCATGGTCCCGCCGCAGGAGCTTTTCGACGACCTGCAGTCCGAGACCATGGAGAAGATCGACGAGGCCCGTGCCATCGCCCACGAGGTCGCGCCGGAGCTGAAGATCGGCCACACCATCGCCGAGGGCTCCCCGATCGACATGCTGCTCGACATGTCCCGTGACGTCACCATGATCGTCATGGGCTCGCGTGGCCTGGGTGGTCTGTCCGGCATGGTGATGGGTTCGGTCTCCGCGGCCGTCGTCTCCCACGCCTCCTGCCCGGTCGTGGTCGTGCGCGAGGACAACACCGTCGACGAGTCCACCAAGTACGGCCCGGTCGTCATCGGTGTCGACGGTTCCGACGTCTCCCAGAAGGCCACCGAGATCGCCTTCGCCGAGGCCCACGCCCGCGGTGCGGAGCTGGTCGCCGTCCACACCTGGATGGACATGCAGGTCCAGGCCTCGCTGGCCGGCCTGTCCGCCGCCCAGCAGCAGTGGGAGGAGGTCGAGCGTGAGCAGATCGACATGCTGGCCGAGCGTCTCGCGCCGATGACCGAGAAGTACCCGGACGTCCAGGTGCGCAAGGTGATCACGCGTGACCGTCCGGTGCGGGCCCTGGTGGAGAACTCCGAGGGTGCGCAGCTCCTCGTCGTGGGTTCCCACGGTCGTGGCGGCTTCAAGGGCATGCTGCTCGGTTCGACCTCGCGTGCGCTGCTGCAGTCGGCGCCGTGCCCGATGATGGTGGTGCGACCCGAGTCGCTCTAACCTCTGCCCGTCGACGTTCCCCCGTGCCGGTCCCGGACCGGCACGGGGGATCTGTCATTTCCGGTAGTTGTTTTATGTGGGATTCCCGGCGGTCAACATCTGTGTTCATTTCTGCAACGATCCCGTTACTTTTTGCTTTGCCCCGTGCGGTCGCGCCGGTGTCGTGACAGACTAGACATGTTCACATACGCATGAATGGCAGGTAACTGCACGGACCAAAGGAGAACACAATGCTCGGACTCGGAATTCTCGGTTGGATCATCATCGGCGGCCTGGCCGGTTGGATCGCCTCCAAGATCAAGGGCACGGACGCCCAGCAGGGTCTCCTGCTCAACATCGTCGTCGGTGTGGTCGGCGGTCTACTCGGTGGCTTCCTCCTCAGCCTCCTGGGGGTCGACGTGGCCGGCGGAGGCCTGATCTTCAGCTTCCTCACCTGTCTGCTCGGTGCGGTGATCCTGCTGACCATCGTCAACATGGTGACCGGTCGCAGCCGGAGCTAGCCTGCGGGTCCCCGCATGAACCCGCCCCTCGGGGCGGGTTTTTTCATGCCCGTATGCAGGGCGACTGTCAAAAGACGTACCGGTTTGTCTATATTGTGTGGGAGAGGTAGTCCCGAACGATCCCGGAAAGGAACCGGTACCCACGTGTCCGCAGGAACAGTGAGGAAGAAGACGACGACCGCGCGGCGTCGCAACCGACCGAGCCCGCGTCAGCGACTGCTCGACTCGGCGACCAACCTGTTCACCACGGAGGGCATCCGGGTCATCGGCATCGACCGGATCCTGCGGGAGGCGGACGTCGCCAAGGCGTCCCTGTACTCCCTCTTCGGCTCGAAGGACGCCCTGGTCATCTCCTACCTGGAGAACCTCGACGAGCAGTACCGGACGGCCTGGGAGGAGCGGACGAAGGGGATGACGGACGCCGAGGACAAGATCCTCGCCTTCTTCGACCTCGCCATCGCGGAGGAGCCGGGCAAGGAGTTCCGCGGCTCCCACTTCCAGAACGCCGCCAACGAGTACCCGCGCCCGGAGACCGAGTCCGAGCACGGCATCGTCGCCGCCTGCCGGGAGCACCGCCGCTGGATGCACCAGACGATGACGGACCTGCTCACCGCGAAGAACGGCTACCCCTCCGCCACGCAGGCGAACCAGCTGCTCATCTTCCTCGACGGCGGCCTGGCGGGCGCGCGCTTCGCCCGGGAGGTCACTCCGCTGCAGACGGCCCGTGATCTGGCCCGTCAGATGCTGTCGGCTCCTCCGGCGGACTACTCGATCTAGCGTTCTTCCGCGCCTCCAGCTTCGCCCTCCACCGCTCGACGCGGGCGTTCGTCTCCTCCCGCTGCAGGGCGCTGCGGGCCTGCTGACGCTCCTTCTCGAGCGCCTTCCGCTCCGCCTTCTCCGCCGCCAGCCGCTCGCGACGTTCGGCCTTCTCGGCCTTCAGTTCGCGGCTGATCTCGGGGATCCGCCACGGCTGCACGGCGCCCACTGCTTTCCGACGCCGCGCGTCCCACTTCACCTGCCGCGCCTCACGCGCCGCCGCCCGGGCCTTCTCCCGGCCCTGCCGGTGCAGCTCGTGGAAGGACTCGTCGAGCGGGATCTGACGGTGGAGGATCGGGTACATGATGAGGGTCTGCACCATGGTCCACAGGTTGTTGGCGAACCAGTAGAGGACGATCGCCACCGGCAGGGGGCCGGTGAACGCGATCCAGAACAGCAGGAACGGCACGAGCACCGCGAGGATGATGATGACGCGGTGCATGCCGCGCGCCATCCCCGACTCCCAGTCGAGGGTCTGCTGGTTGCGCCAGATCGACACCGCCATGTTCACGCTGGTGAACACCACCGCAGCCAGCAGGTAGGGGAGCACGAAGGAACGCACGTCGCCGGCGGTGGTGCCCAGGCGGGCGAGGGTCTCCTCGGGCATGGAGATGTAGGCGGGCAGGGGGACGTCGTTGACCGTGGCACGCAGGAACGCCTTGATCTCCTCCGCGTTGAGGAAGCCGACGCGGGTGTCGGCCGCCACCGCCAGCTCGTCGGTGGGGCGGGCGATGCGGATGAGCACCTGGTACAGGCCGAGGAACACAGGCAGCTGGATGAGCGCCGGGACGCAGCCGGCGGACACCTTGTGCCCGTAGCGTTCCTTCAGTTCCTTCTCGCGCCGCATCTGCTCCGCGACCGACTCCCTGTCGGTGCGGGTGGCGTACTCATCCTTGAGGGCCATCTGCTCGGGGCGCATGGCCGTCGAGATGCGGGCCGTCTTCGCCTGCGCCCAGAAGAAGGGCACGAGGAAGAGGCGGACCGTGAGCACCAGTCCGAAGAGGGAGATGATCCAGGCGGTCGAGTCGTTGATCCCGAGCACCGAGTGCAGCAGTATGTGCCAGAGCTTCAGGACCCCTGAGACGGGGTAGATGAACGGTTCGAGCACGGTGGGCGACACCTGACCTTCAGTGGATTCAGCAGAAATGCATTCGGCGCTAGACTGCAGTGAGTCTTTGACGATCGTATCGTTCCCAGGAGTCTATCCCGCATGAGCAACCGCACCGACAATCCCCGGCGACGTGTGAGCGTCTCCCAGGTCCTCGGGGAACTGCTGCTCACCGCGGGCGTGATCGTCATGCTCTTCGCCTTCTACGAGTCCTACTGGACCAACATCGCGGCGGGGAAACTGCAGGACGAGAAGGCCTCCGCCCTGGAGGCGCGCTGGGGCGGCGACGGGGAGCGGGTCAACCCGCGGCAGCGGCTGACCCCGGAACTCGGTGAGGCCTTCGCCCGCATGTACGTGCCGGCGTTCGGCTCGGACTTCCAGTTCGCCATCGTCGAGGGCACCTCCGACGAGGACCTCAACGCGGGGCCGGGCCGGTACGTCGACACGCAGATGCCGGGGGAGCCGGGCAACTTCGCCGTCGCCGGGCACCGCGTGGGCAAGGGCGCCCCGTTCAACGACCTGGGGAACCTGAAGGTGTGTGACGCGGTGGTCGTCGAGACGCAGACCGAGTGGATCACCTACCGTGTCCTGCCCATCGACGCCGTCGGGGACGCCCGCCGCGCGGAGGCCACCGGCTGCCTCACCCCCGAGCAGGTCGAGCGGATCACCACCGGCGAGTACGCCGGGGTGCAGGGCCGGCACATCACCCTGCCGGGCGCCGTCGAGGTGATCAACCCGGTGCCGGGTCTCGCGGCGACCCAGGTCGACGAGTCGATGGAGTCGCTCATCACCCTGACCACGTGCCACCCGCAGTTCTCGAACGCCGAGCGCATGATCGTCCACGCCATCGAGGTCGAGTCGACCCCGAAGATCGCCGGGCAGCGTCCGGCAGTACTGGAGGAGAAGTAGATGTACGGACCACTGTGGCGGGCCCTGCCGGGCCCCTGGCCGGTGAAGCTCCTGCTGGTCGTGGCGCTCGTCGTGGCGGTGTTCCTCCTGCTCATGGAGGTCGTGTTCCCGTGGGTGTCCACGCTCATGCCCTACAACGACGTGGCCGTGTGATCTAGAGCCCCAGGCGTGAGATGACCTCCGTAGCGACCAGTTCCGCCTTGACCGACTGATCCTGGTTGCTGAACACCACCACGGCCCGGTCGTCCTTCTGCACCGCGTACACGGAGCCCACCCGGTCCGGCACCATGCCCGCGCCCGCCCGGCCCCCGGACCAGCCCGCGGGGTCCTCCGCGGGTTCCGTCGTGTCGATCGGTGCGGCCCAGTCCACGACGGCGATGGCTGCGTCGACGTCGGCCATGTCCCGGACGATGACCGTCAGGTGCGGTTCCTCGGGGTAGGACCAGAAGACGCAGGCCGGGGTGTCGAAACGCGTGTCGACGCCCACCCCCAGGGTCCGCTGCCCGTTCGTGTCCGAGACCCACTCGGTGTCCAGGTACGGGCACTCCTCCCAGCTGTCCCGCCCGCCGGGGACTTCCGGCAGGGCGTCGTGGGGCAGGCCGGAGTCGGTGACCTCGGCGGTCTCGGGGGCCTCAGTGATCCCGGGGGCGTCGGCACGCGGGGTCGACTCGGGGCTCTCCGACGGGGAACAGCCCGCCAGCGCCGCGGTGAGTGCGGTGAGGAGGGCGACGGGCAGGACGCTCGGTAGGCTCAGACGCATGGAGACCAGCCTAGATCCCCTCGACGACGTGGAGGAGCTCCGGCGCACCCGGGCCCCCGACGAGGACGCGCTCATCGACGGTGTGCACATCCTCACGACGGTGCTGCTGATCGCGGCGCTCGTGTCCTCGGTGAACCTGCCCTTCGGCGAGGCGGCCCTCAACCTGCTGCTCGGTTCGGGTTTCGCGGTGCTCTACTTCTACGGCACCGCCCTGCTGCCCGAGTGGCGGGAACCCACCGCCCTGGCGTGGCTGTTCAGCCTGACGATGCTGTGGGTGCTGGCAATGATGATCTCGCCGGTGGGCATCTACCTCGTGTTCACCCTGTTCTTCCTCTACCTCCGGGTGATGGACGACATCCGCGGCGTGGTCGCCGTCATTGCCGCGACACTCGCGTCGGTGTTCACGCAGGTGCCCAACGGGCTGACCGTCGGCGGCGTCATGGGGCCGGCCGTGTCCGCGGGAGTGGTCCTGGCGATCCACTACGCGTTCCGCACGCTGATCCGCATCAGCCGGGAACGTGAGGAGCTGATCGCCCAGCTCATCAACACCCGCACCCAGCTCGCGGAGACCGAACGCGCCGCCGGCGTCGCCGCGGAACGCCAGCGCCTCGCCCACGAGATCCACGACACCGTCGCGCAGGGGCTGTCGAGCATCCAGATGCTGCTGCACTCCGCCGACCGGGACCTGGAGAAGCTCGGCCTCTCCCCGGAGCAGCTGGCCGGCCCCACCCGGTTCATCGACCTGGCGCGCACCACCGCTCGGGACAACCTCAGCGAGGCCCGCGCCATGATCGCCGCCCTCACGCCCGCCTCCCTGCAGGAGACCTCGCTGGAGGCCGCGCTCGAGCGGATGGCCGCCGGCTTCGCCGCCGCCGGCGAGCTGACCATCGACGTCGGCGTGGAGGGGGCCGTGCGGCAGCTGCCCATGCGGACCGAGGCCGCCCTGCTGCGTATCGCGCAGGGGGCGGTGGGCAACGTCGCGAAGCATGCGGCGGCGAGCCGGTGCCGCGTGACCGTGACCTACGAGCCGGACGAGGTACGCCTCGACGTCGTGGACAACGGGCGGGGATTCGACCCCGCGACGGTGCAGGAACGCCCCGCCGGGCTGGGGCACGTCGGCCTCGACGCCATGCGGCAGCGCGCCGCCGAACAGGGCGGTGTGCTCGAGGTGGAGGCGACGCCCGGATACGGCACCGCGGTGTCCGTGGCAATCCCCCTTCCGGAGGACGCCGCGGAGACGACTACACTCGAACCAGAAACGTCGAACGAGGAAGGGGCCTGATGCCGTCATGATCCGTGTGCTGCTGGCCGATGATCATGAGATCGTCCGTATGGGACTGCGAGCCGTGCTCGAGGAGGCCGAGGACATCGAGGTCGTCGGCGAGGTGGCGACCGCGGACGCGGCCGTCGCCGCCGCCCAGGCGGGCGGCATCGACGTGCTGCTCATGGACCTGCGCTTCGGACCCGGCGTCGAGGGCACCCGGGTGACCACCGGTGCCGAGGCGACCGCCCGCATCAAGGCGTCCATGTCCAACCCGCCGCACGTGCTCGTGGTGACCAACTATGACACCGACGCCGACATCCTCGGCGCCATCGAGGCCGGGGCCGTCGGCTACATGCTCAAGGACGCCCCGCCGGCGGAGCTGCTCGCCGCGGTGCGTTCCGCCGCGGAGGGTGACTCGGCGCTGTCGCCGGTGGTCGCGGACCGCCTCATGACGCGTGTGCGTACCCCGCGTACCTCGCTCACCCCCCGTGAGCTGGAGGTGCTCACCCTCGTCGCCGCCGGTTCCTCGAACCGGGAGATCGGCCACGAGCTCATGCTCTCGGAGGCGACGGTGAAGTCCCACCTCGTCCACATCTACGACAAGCTGGGTGTGCGCTCGCGGACCTCCGCCGTGGCGGCCGCACGCGAGCAGGGCGTGCTCTGACCTTCCCCGGGGGCTACCTGCCCTGGGCCTTCTCGTAGGCCTCGAGGACGGACGCGGCGATCTTGCCGCGGTCGGAGACGTCCATGCCGTTCGCACGGGCCCACTCTCGGATGGCGCGGGACCTCTCACGCTGGGCTGCGGTGGACGCGGAGGAGGCGCGGGCCGGGCTCTTCTGCGGGGCCTGGGCCACCTGGGCGACGGCGATCCACGGATCAAGTGCGGCCCGGAAAGCGGCGGCGTTCTCCTCCGAGAGATCGAGGGTGTAGTGGCTGCCGTCCACGCTGAAATGAATGATATTCACCTCCGAGTCCTCGAGGGGGGAATTGTCGAGGTCATCAAAGTACTGGGTGATTTCGCGACGGGCCATGGGAATGTCTCTCCTTTTGTGGGGATAAAGCCACTATCCGTTTAAGCGGTCATTCACATAGTAACGTTTCGGGGCACTTTATGGGTACCCTGAATGCATATTGCCCAATAGTGATTCACATGGGAAATGTAAACCGCCGTCGATACGCTTACAGGGGCGTATTGGCGGCGGTATTTTTGCGGGGGAAATGACCCTAGGGGCGGCGCAGACGCTCCTGGATCTCCTGGGTCACGGCGTCGATGTCACGGGAGATGGTGGCGTGGGCGCGGCGCCGCTGCTCCGGGGTCATGAACTCCGCGTTGTCGGTCGCGGTGTGGAGCTCGGCGAGGCGGTCCTCCACGTCACGGATGAAACCGGTGGGCAGGTGGTCCCGGTTGAGGGTGCGGCTGATGCCGTCGATACGTGCCTTCAGGTCGGCGCCGTGGCCGGAGAAACGGGCCAGTTCATCGGCGCTGACGCCGAGCTTGCGGGCGCGGGCGTCCACGACCTGCTCGCGGCCGGCGGTGACCGCCCGGTAGATGAGGGGCAGCATGACCGGCAGGGCGACGCGGGCGAGTCCGGCGTAACGCTTGAAGGTGGCTGCATTGAGGCGGCCGGCGCGCAGCTGCTCGAGGGTGTTCTCCGCCATGCGGCGCTCGTGCTTCCGCTTCGCCTTGAGGCCCTTGCGCTCCTCCTTGAGAAGGTCCTTCTCGAACTTCTGCAGCAGCTGTTCACGCTTCAGCTGCAGCTTCGCCTCCTGCTTGGCCTCGCTCCTGGCACGGACCTTCGCGGCCTGGATCTCTGCCTTCGTCTTAGCGCGGCCCTTACGGATGGCCTCGAAAATGCCCATGTGGATTAGCCTCAGTCTTTCCGGAAGTTCGTGGTCGGGTTCAACATTACCTGTCAGGGTGGGTTATGCTCACGCCATTGTGATTGCCCAGCCTGTGAGCGCCGCTGATCTGGTGGGTTGCCGCTACCGGCAGGTCCAGAAGCTCAGGCATCCGGAGGTGCCGCGGACCCGCGCGGCCCGGATGCGGCAGGAACGCGTCGAGGCCGCCCGCGCCGCCGTCCACGCCCTGCTTCCGGTGCGCCCCGCCCGCGGTGACCGTCAGCGTTTCCTGCGTGTCGACGTCCCCCCGGTCCCCCTCGAGGACGACTCCTTCCACGCGGAGATGGCCACCCTCGAGGCCCTGGCGGCGCAGGCGGACCTCATCACCGGCGCCGTGTTCATGGGCACCTCGTCCGGCGTGGACTGGCGTGTCGACGTCGATCTGCTGGTCCGGCGGCCGGACGACACGTACATGCCGGTGATCATCAGCAACCACCGGGTGGCGCGTGCCGACGACGGCAGCTCCACCCCGGTCATCGCCACCGCCCGCCTCGGCCTCGGGCAGGCGGTGGAGGCCCGCTACCGGCTGCGTCACCACGTCACCGACGGCTACCGCCTCGGCCTCGCGGCCCGCGCGCTGGAGGATATCGGCGTCGACTCCGGGGTCGGCGCCGCCATCGGTCAAGACCGTTCCCGTGCCTTCCTCACGCCGACCGCCCCGCTGCAGCCGGCCCTCGACGCCGCGCTGACCGCGGAGCTGCCGGACTTCCCGCGCCGCGTGAAGGAGTGCGCGACCTGCCGTTTCTGGCCCCTGTGCGAGGAGCAGCTGGTCGCCGTCGACGACATCTCCCTCTACCTCGCCGGTGACCGGGCGAGGAAGTACCGCGACGAGGGCATCGACACCGTCGGCGGGCTCATCGAGGCCGACCTCGGCGACGCCAGCCGCCTGGCGCAGGCCTGGCGCGACGGCGTCGTGCTGCTGCGGAAGGTCGACGAGGTGACGGCACCGGCGACGGACGTGGAGATCGACGTCGACATGGAGGCCTACCTCGACCAGGGCGCCTACCTGTGGGGTGCCTTCGACGGGGAGAACTACCAGCCCTTCGCCACGTGGGTGCCGCTCGGCGGGGACGGGGAGGCCGAGAACTTCGCCCGCTTCTGGCACTGGCTCATGGAACGCCGGGAGCGGGCCCACGCCGCGGGGCAGAGCTTCGCGGCCTACTGCTGGTCCAACCACGGCGAGAACCACTGGCTGCTCATGAGCGCGCGGCGTTTCGCGGGGCGTACCTTCGGTCCCGTCAGGGTGCCCACCGAGGCCGAGGTCCGGGCCTTCATCTCCTCCCCGGAGTGGGTGGACGTGTTCCGCCTGGTCCGCGCGCAGCTGGCCGGCCCGGGTGGGCTGGGCCTCAAGGTGGTGGCCCCGGAGGCGGGCTACACGTGGGAGGACGGTGACTTCGACGGCGAGGAGTCCGTCAACGCCCGCCGGATCTCCCGGGGATCGGACACGGCGGCCCTGGAGGCCCGGCGTCAGCTGCTGCGCTACAACGAGGACGACTGCCGCGCGACGGCCGCGGTGCGGCACTGGCTGCGGGCGGGCGCGCCGGGCGTGGAGCGGCTCTAGCCGTACCCGGCCGGGGCAGCTACGCCACGCGCACCTCCGCGCGTCCCAGCACCAGCGCCGTGGCCACGACGAGCAGCAGGAGCGCTGCGAGGACGAGGATGAACCCGGACCAGGTGGTCAGGGCGAAGACCACGCCCGTGGCCGCGCCCACCAGCGAGGAGCCGGCGTAGTAGGAGAACAGGTACATGCTCGACGCCTCCGCGCGGTGGCTGGTGGCGGCCAGGCCGATCCAGCTGGAGGCGGTGGAGTGCATGGCGAAGAACGACGCCGTGAACAGGAACAGGCCGGTGAGCGCGCCGGGCAGCCAGCCGGACATCGTGGCCAGCAGGCCGAGGAACATGAGCGCGGCACCGGCGATGAGCACCCGGCCGCGGCCGTACTTGTCGGTCAGCGCGCCGGCGCGGGCGGAGCTCCACGTGCCGGAGAGGTACATGAGGAACACCAGGCCGACCAGCGCGGGGGAGAGCCCGAAGTGGTCGATCATGCGGAAGCCGAAGAAGTTGTACAGCGACACGAACACGCCCATGCCGACGAACGCGATGACGAACAGGCCGACCAGCCGGGGGTTGCGCAGGTGCTCGAGCATGGCGGCGAGTTCGGTCCGCAGACCGATCCGTTTGGGGGTGAAGCGGCGCTGGCGGGGCAGGAGGACGGTCATGAGGACCGCCATGCCCAGCGCCACGAGCGAGCTGACGACGAGGGCCGCCCGCCAGTCGACGATCTCCAGCAGGCCGGCCGGGATGAGGCGGCCGGTGAGTCCGCCGACGGTGGTGCCGGCGACGTAGATGCCCATGGCGCGGCCCAGGGCGGCGGGGTCGAGTTCCTCGGCGAGCCAGGTCATGGCGACGGCGGGCACGCCGGCGATGGCGATGCCCTGCAGGGCGCGCAGCGCGATGAGGGTGGGGGCGTCGGGTGCGAGGGGCAGCAGGAGACCCAGGGCGGTGGCGGTCAGGGCGGAGATGACGAGCAGGCGGCCGCGGCCGAAGCGTTCCGAGAGGATCGACATCGGCACGATGCACACCGCCAGCAGGCCGGTCGTCGCGGAGACGGTGAGGGCGGCCTCGGTGGGGGTGATGCCGAGGTCCTCGACGAGGGTCGGCAGCAGCGCCTGCGTGGCGTAGAGGGCGTTGAAGGTGGCCAGGCCGGCGGCGAGCATGGCGAGGACGGCTCGCCGGTAGTTGCGGTCGGTGCGGGTCAGGCCTGGGCTCATGTGCCCATCGTGGCCCACCGGGGATCATGTGTAAAATGTGCGGATTGACGCATATTGATACGGTTAGCGCATGAGCACTCTCACGACCTCCGACCTGCGCGGATTCATCGCCGTCGCCGAGATCGGGCACCTCACGGAGTCGGCCGCCGCCCTGGGCATCCCGCAGCCGACGCTCACCCGCCGCGTCCGCCGGGTGGAGGAGGCCGTCGGGGCCGACCTCTTCGACCGCGTGGGCCGCCGTCTCGTGCTCAACGGCCGGGGCCGCGCCTACCTGCCTCACGCCCGCGCCGGGTTGCGCGAACTCGCGGAGGGCCGCACGAAGGTCGCACGTCTCATGGACCCGGAGCGCGGCACGGTGCGCCTCGACTTCATGCACTCCCTGGGCACGTGGATGGTCCCGGACCTGCTCCGCGACTACCGCGCGCTGCACCCGCACGTCGACGTCCAGCTCCACCAGGGGGCGGCGCGGGTCCTCATCGACCGCGTGCTTGCCGACGCCGCCGACATCGCCCTCGTCGGTCCCCGCCCGGGCGAGTCCGTCGGGGCGGACGCCGTGCTGGCGTGGGACGAACTCGAGTTGCAGCGCCTGGCGCTCGCCGTCCCGGAGGGGCACCGCCTGGCCGGGGAGGGGCCGGTCAGCCTGCGGGAGGCGGTGGAGGAGCCCTTCATCGGGATGCTCCCGGGCTACGGCACCCGCATGCTGCTCGACCGCCTCACGGGGGAGCTCGGGTTCAGCCCGCACCTGGTGTTCGAGTCGATGGAGCTCACCACCGTCGCGGGGCTGGTCTCTGCGGGGCTGGGTGTGGCGCTGCTGCCCCTCGACGACCCCTACCTCGCGCCCCGCAGCATCGTGCTGCGCCCGCTGGACCCGCCCGCCCACCGGGAGCTGGGGATGGTGTGGCGCGCCGGGGCGCAGGAGGCGCCGCCGGTGGACCAGTTCCGGCGTTTCGTCATGGGGAGGTAGCGCAGAAAAGGCGACACCGCCGCAGCCCGGGGTGTCCCGGGGTGCGGCGGCGTCGAGAAGCGGGGGTTACTTCGCGGAGGCGTAGCGCTCTGCGACGTCGTCCCAGTTGAAGACGTTCCAGACGGCCTTGACGTAGTCGGCCTTGACGTTCTTGTACTGGAGGTAGAAGGCGTGCTCCCACATGTCCAGCATGAGCAGCGGGGTGAAGTTCACGGAGATGTTGCCCTGCTGGTCGGTCAGCTGCTGGATGATGAGGCGGTCAGCGACGTGGTCGAAGCCGAGGACGGCCCAGCCGGAGCCCTGCAGGCCCATGGCGGCACCGGTGAAGTGCGCCTTGAACTTGTCGAAGGAGCCGAAGTCGCGGTTGATGGCCTCAGCCAGCTCGCCGGTCGGCTCGCCGCCGCCGTTCGGGGAGAGGTTCTTCCAGAAGATGGAGTGGTTGGCGTGGCCACCGAGGTTGAAGGCCAGGTTCTTGGACAGGGCGCGGATCTTGTCCGGGTTGGCCTCGCCGTCGCGCTCGGCCTCGAGGGCCTCGAGGGCGGCGTTGGCGCCGGCGACGTAGGCGGCGTGGTGCTTGGAGTGGTGCAGCTCCATGATCTCGGCGGCGATGTGCGGCTCGAGGGCGTCGTAGGCGTAGTCGAGCTCCGGAAGGGTGTAAACAGCCATGTTGTTCTCTTTCCTGTCGTTAAACGGGGTGCGCCTTCCGACTGTACCGGCGGATGGCGCGTTGCCACCATGATAGGCGAATCTTTGATTTCGGCAACGTTAGTGTTGCGGAATTGAATGAATGCCGCTTCCGGGAGGGGGAAGTGCGTTTCCGTGGCTTTCGGCGATGAGGCGCGACCGGACCCCGGAGGCCTTTGGTGTGACTTGTGATCACCCCCTGTTGCAAACTTTACAGTTAGCCCGCATTAACTGAATTAAAGGATGAATCCGCAGGTCATCGCACTCAAAGGGGGAAGGTCACAACAATGCCGACGTGGGTAGTTCCCCACGGAAGGTGTTCCGGGTGGGTCGAATCCTTGTTATAAATCCTCCATCAATGTGAGCCAGGCCATAGCGATCTGTGGTGAGGGTCACGCCACACCCCAGATCTCACCCAAGGAGTGACACCATGTCCGTGAAAGCCCCCGCCGCCCTACCGCGCATGACGACCGCCGCCCCCGGCTGGAAGTCCAACCAACACAAGATGTCCGTTCTCGGCGTCGTCGCCGTCATGTTCCTCACGATGGTGTTCGACGGCTACGACATCGTCATCTACGGCGCCGTCCTGCCGACGCTCCTCGCGGAGCCGCACCACATCGGCCACCTCGCCCCGGCCGTCGCCGGCACCCTCGGCTCCTACACCATGATCGGCATCCTCTTCGGTGCCCTCGGCGCCGGCGCGATCGGTGACCGCATCGGACGCCGCAAGATGATGCTCGCGGCACTGGCGTGGTTCTCCGTCGGCATGGCGATGTCCGCCTTCTCCACCAGCATCGCCTTCTTCGGCGCCACCCGCTTCTTCACCGGCCTGGCCCTCGGCGTCATCACCGCCGGCGGTGGCGCGGTCATCGCCGAGTTCGCCCCGGCACACCGCAAGAACATGTTCAACGCGATCGGCTACGCCGGCATCCCCTTCGGCGGCGTCATCGCCTCCTTCTCCGCCCTCTGGTTCGAGGACGCCATCTCCTGGCGTGGCCTCTTCCTCATCGGCGCCTCCCCGATCCTCATCCTCCTGCCGCTCGCCTGGTTCCTGCTGCCGGAGTCCCCGCGCTGGCTCACCGCCATGGGCCGCACCGACCGTGCCCGCGAGATCTGCCGCAAGTACGACTTCCCGGAGGAGCAGTTCACCCGTGACGAGATCGTGAAGCTGGACCACGACGGCGCCGTCGTGAAGAAGCAGAAGATCGGCCTGGCCGCCATCTTCTCCCGCCACTTCCTGCTCGGCACCCTCATGATCGGCCTCATGAGCTTCATGGCCATCATGGCCACCTACGGCCTCAACACCTGGCTCCCGCAGATCATGCAGATCAACGGCATGTCCTCCGACGGCTCGCTCTACTCCCTCGTCGCCCTCAACGCAGGTGCCGCCCTCGGTGCCCTGGCCGCCGCCAAGATCGCCGACGTCATCGGCCCGAAGCCGGTCATCATCACCACCTTCCTCATCGCCTCCGCCTGCATGTTCGCCATGCCGTACCTCACCGCCGCCCCGCTGATGTACACCGCCATCGCCCTCACCGGCCTGGGCGTCACCGGTACCCAGATCCTCGTCTACGGCATGACCTCGAACTACTACCCGACCCGCGCCCGTCAGGCCGGCATGTCCTGGGCCGCCGGCTTCGGTCGCCTCGGCGGAATCGCCGGCCCGGCCATGGGTGGCTTCATCATCGCCCTCGGCCTCGGCGCCTCGGACGCCTTCCTGGTGTTCGCCGTCGCCACCGTCATCGGTGCCGTCGCCACCGCGTTCGTCCCGCCGCGCGACAACAAGTAACCCCACCAGGTAGTTCCCACCGCCGACGCCGTCCCCCTCCGGGGACGGCGTTCCGCGTTTCATAATGGGGGCATGACCTCGCTTCTCGACGCCTACGGCGTCCCCCTCCTCCTCTTCCTCGCGGTGACCCTCGTGGTGGCCGCGGTCCTGCTGGGGGCCGTCTCCCTCGTCCGGCGACGGCGGGGGAACCGGGGGAGCCGGGGCACGAAGCTGCTCACCGCCCTCATCATCGTCCTGGCGCTGGGCGCGGGCCTGGTCGTCGGCGGCACCCGCCTCATGCAGCAGGCCGGCGGCCTGCAGCGGGGCACCGGCCCGGCCTTCACCCTCACCGAGACGGAGAACCGTTTCGACCGCCAGGTGGACGTGGATTTCGGCCCCTTCGGGCAGCTCCTCGCCGCGGTGGGGAAGGAAAGGCTGCAGGAGATGAAGGAGCGTCTCGGGAACCGGGACCTGGTGGACCGCCACCGGGTCCGCCTCGAGCACGGCTACACCGCCAGCGACATGCTGGCCTACCACGTGTGGCGGATGCAGGACGGGGACCGGCCGAACTCCTACTACCGGGCCGTCCTGGAACTGGATCCCCGCGCCATCGCCGCCGCCGAGCAGGCCGGGGCGCCGGACCCGGACAACCCGCTCCACGGGGCCGTGGTCATGGTGAAGGGCAACGTGGCGGTGGAGGGGCTGCCCAACGACTCGGGCTCCTGGGCGCTGGCGGATGCGGTGGCGGGGGAGGACGCGGACGTCGTGAAGCAGCTGCGTTCCCGCGGTGCCGTCATCGCGGGGCGGACGAACCTGTCGGAGTTCGCCAACTTCCTCTCCTACAAGGCACCCAACGGATTCTCCGGCCGGGGCGGGCAGGCGCTGAGCCCGCTCGGGCCGCTGACGGTCGACCCGCTCGGCTCCTCGACGGGTTCGGCCACCGCCGTCGCCCTCGACTACGCGGACCTGACGGTGGGCACGGAGACCTCCGGGTCCGTCATCTCCCCGGCGCAGGCGAACAAGGTGGTCGGGCTCAAGGCCGCCCACTCCGACTGCTCCATCCGGGGGATCGTGCCCATCGACGACCGCGTCGACTCGGTGGGCTTTTTCGGGCGCAGCCTGCGGGACGTGCGGCTCGGCCACGACGCCGCCTGCCCGCCCGCAGAGCAGCCCGGGCGTCCGGCCCGGGTGATGGTCATGGGGGAGATCAGCCCGCAGCTCCGGGACCGGGCCCGGGAGGCCGGCGTCGAGCTGGTGGAGGTACCGGAGAACATCCGGGACCTGTACGACCGGCTGCAGGGGACCGAGTCCGAGTCCGTGCTCCTCGCCGGGGCCGGTCCCTCCATGGAGCGGCACCTGGCGGATTCCGCCGGTGCGGCCCGCACCCTGGGCGACATCATCGACTACTTCCGCGCCCACCCGGACACCGCGCCCTTCGGGTACCGCGTGTTCCGGGACGCGCAGGAGATGGATGCGAGGGACCGCGCCGACGGTGACGCGCAGCTGGGGAAGATCCGGCAGCTGGCCGCGGAGATCGACACCGCCCTGCGGGCCGCCGGGGTGGATGCGCTGGTCACAGAGGGAAAGAGCCTGGACGCCCTGGCGCTCGCCGGGGTGCCGCGCGTGGTGGTGCCGGGTGCGGAGGTCACGCTCGAGGTCACCGCGGCCGGCGAGGACGCCCTGCCGCAGGTGCTCGCCATCGCCGAGGCCCTCGACCCACGCGGAACGGACGGTACCCTGGGCAACATGTCCTGGATGTTTGTCAGAACCCCCGAACTGGTGCCCACCGAGCAGGCCCTGCCCGGCCGCGACACCCCGATCCTGGCGCACCCGCGCCCCCATGCCGTGCTGGGCACCCCCATCACCGGCCCGTGGCGTGAGGGGCAGCGTTCCCTCATCGTCGGCATCGGCTGCTTCTGGGGCGTGGAGAAGATGTACTGGGAGCTCGACGGCGTGGAGGGCACGTCCGTCGGCTACGCCGGCGGCGTCAGCCCGCACCCCACCTACCGGGAGGTCTGCTCCGGGCGCACCAACCACACCGAGGTGGTGGAGGTGGTCTACGACCCGGAGAAGGTCTCCCTCGACGAGCTCGTCGCCCTGGCCCTGGAGAACCACGACCCGACCCAGGGGATGCGGCAGGGCAACGACGTCGGCACGCAGTACCGTTCCGCCATCTACACCACCGGTCCGGAGGCCCGGGAGGAGGCGGAGAGGGTGCAGGCGATCGTCGACAAGTATGCCGCGGACCTGAAGAAGGAGGGGTTCGGCGAGGTGACCACCGAGGTGAAGCCGCTCGCGGACACGCCCTCCGGCGCCTACTTCCTCGCCGAGGACGAGCACCAGCAGTACCTGCACAAGGTGCCCCACGGCTACTGCCCGCACCACTCCACCGGAGTGGCCTGCCGCCTGCCCGACTAGGGCCAGACGAGCTCGTCGAGGCTGCTTATCGACGTCCCCTCGTTCCCCGTCCGGTCCAGGTACACGGCGTGCAGGCCCGCGCGGCGGGCCCCGGCGACGTCGTTCTCCCAGGAGTCGCCGATCATGACGGTGTGCCCCGCGGACGCGCCGACCTTCTCCAGCGCCGCCCGGTAGGACTCCGGCTGCGGTTTCGGGGCCCCGAGCTCCACCGTGGCGCACATGATCATCCCGTCGAGCCACAGGCCGGTGCGCTCGAGCTTGGCGCGCTGCATCTCCTCGGCGCCGTTGGTGAGGACGCCCACCGTCAGGCCCCGCTCCAGCGCGGCCCGCAGGGAGGGCAGTGCGTCCGGGTAGGCCACCCAGTTGCTGCGGTACACGGCGAGGTAGTCCTCGTACATGGTGAGGGCCTCCTCGTCGCTGAGCTCCGCCCGGCCGATGAACTCGCGGCAGCGTGCGACGCGCTGCCCGAGGTGACTGACCTCGCCGTTCTCGAAGGCGGTGAACCATTTCCTCTCGATGGTGAGCCAGCGCTGCCACTGCCCGGCGGGGAGCCCGAGGGCCCGGCTCCAGGACTCGACGCCGGCGCGGGCGGCGTGCTCGTGGTCGACGAGGGTGCCGTCCAGGTCGTAGAGGACGGCGCGGGTGTCAGCGGGAAGTAGCATGGGTCACACCATAAATGACGGTGCCGTGACCTTTATGAAGCCAGCGTGAACACTTCCCCCGTTGTGCTGCGAAACCGCTGGACAACGCCCATAATGACCAGCGTGAGGCAAACAGGCGAACACCGGATCACGCGACGGGGCCTGCTGCAGGGCACCCTCATCGCCGGTGCCGCCGCGGCCGCCCCGAGCTCGCTCGCCCGCGTGCGCGCCTCGGACGTGCAGGCCTGGGCGGACGTGGACCTTGACACCCTCCACGCCCCGCAGCCCTACGCTGCGCCGGAGCACCACGTGTTCATGCACGGCGTGGCCTCGGGCGACCCGGTGCCCAACTCCGTGATCCTGTGGACCCGCGTGACCCCCACCCCGGAGTGCGTGCCCGGCTCCGGCCTCGGCCCCGACGTGAACGTCCGCTGGGAGGTCGCCGCCGACCCGGAGTTCCGCCGGCTGGCGCGCGCCGGGGCCACCACCGCCCGCGCCGCCCACGACCACACCGTCCACGTCGACCCCTTCGGACTGCAGCCGGACACCGTCTACTGGTACCGCTTCACCGTCCTCGACGGCGAGCACGCCGGGCGGGTGTCACGCGCCGGGCGGACGCGGACGGCCCCGGCGGACGAGGCGGAAATCGGGAAGCTCTCCCTGGCGGTGTGCTCCTGCGCGAACTTCGAGGCGGGCTACTTCTCCGCCTACTCGGACATCGCGCGGCGGGCGCACGCCGGGGAGGTCGACGTGGTCGTCCACCTGGGCGACTACATCTACGAGTACGCCTCCGGCGACTACGCGGGGAAGTACGGCGTCGTCCGCCCGCACGTGCCCACGTGGGAAATCCGCACCCTCGCCGACTACCGTTCGCGATACGGGCACTACCGGCGCGACGTCGAGCTCCAGGACGCCCACGCAGCCGCCCCGTGGGTGGTCACCTGGGACGACCACGAGATCGCCAACGACTCCTGGGCCGGCGGCGCCGAGGGACACAGCGACTTCCACGGGGACTGGGAGACGCGCCGCGACGCCGCCATGCAGGCCTACCTCGAGTGGCTGCCCGTCCGCGGCACCTCCCCGTCGCGTGGGGGACGCATCTACCGCACGCTGCGTTTCGGCCGCCTCGCGGAGCTGCACATGCTCGACCTGCGTTCCCACCGCAGCGCGCCGGGCATGCTCCAGCCCGCGGCCCGCACCTCCGTGGACCGCACCATCATGGGCGGCGAACAGTTCTCGTGGCTCTCCGCGCGCCTGGCCACCGCGAACACGGGCTGGAACCTCATCGGCACGTCCGTCATGCTGGCACCGCTCAACCTGGTGCACATCGACCACCAGCTGCGTGCCCAGCTGACGGGGATGGTCGGCCTCGACGTCGCCGGCACCCCCGTCAACGTCGACCAGTGGGACGGCTACGTGGCGGACCGGGACCGTCTGCTCGCGCAGCTGGCGGAGCAGCACGCGCACGGCCGGACCGTCTTCCTCGCCGGTGACATCCACTCCGAGTGGGCCAACCACATCTGGCACAGGGACCGCGTGGTGGCCGCCGAGCTGGTGTGCTCCTCGGTCACGGCGGCCAACGTCGACGAGTTCCTCGGCGCGGCGGAGGACAACCCGGTCTCGCAGACCGCGGAGCGTCACGTCCTCGCGCACAACCGCCACATCAGCCACGTGGACCTCGACGCCCACGGCTACGCCATCCTCACCGTCCGGCCCACGCACGTGGAGATGTCCTGGCACCGCGTCGCCGACGTCACCGTCGCCGGTTCGCCCGTCACCGAGGCGCTGCGCATGCGTTACGACGGCGCCCTGGTCACCGCCTGATCGAGTCCGTCCGGATGAACGCCGCCATCCGCAGCGCCAGCGGCCGCGTGAGCCGCACGGTGGCGTGGTCGCCGAGGACGGCGTCCCAGTACCAGAGCATCTCGGAGTGGTAGTTGTGCCCGTGCCCGCCCGGCACGGAGACGGACGTGAGCTGGTCGAGGCCGACCTGCCAGCCGGAGACGAACGGCACCCAGCGCATGCCGGGGACCACGTCGAGGTGCTGCGGACGGGGTGCGCGGATGCCGCGGGAACCGGGCTCGGTGAGCCAGTCGGGGCGGCGCCAGTAGAGCCGCCGGTCCCACCACACGATCGGGTCGGAGGCGTGCTGCCCGATGACCACCCGCGGGTGCTCCCAGGCGTGGGGGAAGGGCATGCCGTGGACGTCCTGATGCAGGTGCAGGGGGCGGGCGGCGAAGCGGACGTGGCGGCCGCCGTCGATGACGGGGACGCGTTCGGGGGAGCCGGGGTCGCGGGAGCGGGTGAGGTCGCGGATGAGGCGGGTGAAGCGGGGCGCGCCGGTGAGCAGGGCGCCGTCGGTGCGTTCCAGCAGCTCGTCGAGGTCGGCGAAGGAGTCGGCGATGCCGTAGGCGCCGAGGGACTCGCCGGCGACGTAGAGGCGCGGGCGGTCCGCCGGGTCCATCTGCGCGAGGCGGGAGAGCACCGCGGAGATGAGGATGCGGGAGGCGCGGACGGGGGTGTCACGGTCGACGACGTAGGACACCGGCGAGGGCAGGTAGGAGTACTGCATGGCCATGGTGGCGCAGTTGCCGCCGGTGAGGAACTCGACGGCGCCGACGGACCAGTCGGTGATCCAGCCGGTGCCGGCGGAGGTCTGGATGACGAGGGTGTCGCGTCGGAAAGCGCCGGTCCGGTCCATCTCCGCGAGGATGAGCTGGGCCGCGGCCTCGAGGGAACGGCCGGGGACGAGGCCGACGAACAGGCGGATGGGTTCGTGGGTTTCGTCGAGGCCGGTGACCTCGTGGATGTCGCGGGCGCGCGGCCCGAGGGAGAGCACCGCGCGACCCTGGGAACCGACCGCCGACCACGGCTCCAGTGACCAGGGGGAGCCGGAGCGCTCGGGCTCCCAGGGCATCATCGAGCCGGGGAACACGGACTGGTTGACCACGCTGGCCTGGCGTGACATGTCGGCGAGGATGCGGCGGACGAGGACCTTGTCGCTGAGCAGCAGCGCGAGCCACGTGAGGCCCCCGGCGGCCAGCGGCCACGCGACCCACAGGGGCATGTGCCGGGCCAGGCGGGCGCCGAGGCGGTCGACGGAGGCCTGGGCGGCGTCGCCGAGCAGGAGGAGGACGCCGTACCCGGCGGTGCCCACGAGCCCGCCGATGAGGGCGTGGGAGCGTCCGCGCCGTCTGCCGACGCCCACCATCCGCGCCTGCTGGGTCTGGCGGCGCAGGCTGAGGAGCAGGGCGTTGGCGGTGACCACGGCGACGACGGTGTGTCCGGTGCCCGTCCAGAACCAGTTCGTCGGGGGGAGCCAGCGGCGCAGCACGTAGGCGAGGGCGGTGGCGCCCACGTGGCCGACGCCCTGCACGATGGCGACGTTGGCGGCGGTCACCCACCACGGGCGGGGCAGCAGGGAGGGGGACACGGCCCACCAGGTGGCGACCTCCGCGCCGAGGATCCCGGCGCCGAGGTGCTGAGGGAGGCGTCGGCGGCGGGTCATGCGGATGCCGGGGGTGAGGTCGTTGACCACCTCGAGGCCGAACGCCACGGCGCGGAGCGTGGCGACGGCGGCGGGTGCGACGAAGGTCAGTGCACGGCGCAGGTGGTGGCCCCTCATGACCACTGAGTGTGGCAGAGAATCAGGTGTAGCGCATTACACACTGCCTGCCCGATCGGAAAGGGGCATAATAGGGGGTGATTGTACATCGACAGTCATTCGGACACATTCGGAAGCACGGAGACCCCATGCGCACTGCAGTCGGAAACAAAGTGGTCCTCATCGGCGCCGGCGACGTCGGCGTCGCGTACGCCTACGCACTGGTCAACCAGGGCACCGTCGACCACCTGGCCATCATCGACATCGACGAGAAGAAGCTCCGCGGCAACGTCATGGACCTCAACCACGGCGTGGTGTGGTCCAGCTCCCGCACCCGCGTCACCGAGGGCACCTACGAGGACTGCCGCGAAGCGGCGATCGTCGTCATCTGCGCCGGTGCCGCACAGAAGCCCGGCGAGACGCGGCTGCAGCTCGTCGACAAGAACATGAGGATCATGAAGTCCATCGTCGACGAGGTCATGGGCCACGGCTTCGACGGCATCTTCCTGGTCGCCACCAACCCGGTCGACATCCTCACGTACGCCGTGTGGCGCTACTCGGGCCTCGACCACCACCAGGTGATCGGCTCGGGCACGGTCCTCGACTCCGCCCGCTACCGCTTCATGCTGGGCGAACTGTTCCACACCTCGCCGACCTCCATCCACGCCTACATCGTCGGCGAGCACGGCGACACCGAGCTGCCGGTCGTCTCCACCGCCACCATCGCGGGCGTGCCGCTGTCGGCCAGCGCGGAGAAGGAGGAGGGTTTCTCGGAGCGGATCGAGAAGATCTTCGAGGAGACCCGCGACGCCGCCTACGAGATCATCGACGCCAAGGGCTCCACCTCCTACGGCATCGGCATGGGCCTGGCGCGCATCACGAAGGCGATCATCCAGAACCAGGACGTCGCTCTGCCGGTGTCCGCGTACCTCGACGGCGAGTACGGGCAGAAGGACCTCTACATCGGCACCCCGGCGATCATCAACCGCGCCGGAATCGCCCGCACGGTCGAGCTGAAGCTCAACGAGCACGAGGCGGAGCGCTTCGCCCACTCGGCTGACACGCTGCGCGCGATCAAGGAGGAGTTCTTCCCCGCCGACTGACGGCTTCCCCGAGATGCCGAACCTCCCGAACACAGGCACAATATGGGGGTATCACCCATTTTGTCGTGCGCGTACGGGAGGACAGCCGTGGATGCCAGGCTGCAGGAACTGATCACCGAGGTCGACGGTCTCATCGACTGCCTCAAGGAGGTCGAGGAGCAGGTGGCCCCCGCGATCGGGCGGGTCGCCGAGAACCACCGCCACGGCGCGGTGAACCTCGTCCACTACGCCGAGCTGCGGCAGCACGACGTCCGCGCGGTCCAGGGCGGCCTGGCCTCCATCGGCGCCACCCGCCTGTCGACGGCGGAGCCGGCCGTCCTCGCCCGTCTCCACGCGGCGCGGAACGTGCTCTCCGCCTACAACGGTGAGCAGCTCAAGTACACCGGCAGCGAGGTCCGTGACGCCTTCGCCACCGCCGACGACATCCTCGAGGACCACGCCCTGCAGCTCCTCGGCTACTCCTCCGAGGAGACGCACTCCCGCATCATGGTGACCCTGCCGACGGAGGCAGGCGAGGACCTCGACCTGGTCCGCGGTTTCGTCGAGGCCGGCATGGAGCTGGCCCGCATCAACTGCGCCCACGACGGCCCCGAGGTGTGGAGGCGCATGATCGACAACGTCCACACCGCCGCCCGCGAGGCCGGCCGGGAGATCAGGATCGCCATGGACCTGGCGGGCCCGAAGGTCCGCACCGGGGAGATCGAGCCGGGCCCGGAGGTCGGCCGCGCCCGCGTCACCCGCGAGGACACCGGCGTGGTGGTCACCCCGTCGAAGATCTGGCTCACCCCCGCCGACCTGGCCGACGACGAGGTCCCGCCGGTCCCCGCCGGACTGCCGGGCCGCCCGACGCTGCCGCTGCGCGTCGAGCGTGACTGGCTGGAGGCCCTGGAGATCGGCTCCGAGATCACCTTCCACGACAACCGCGACGCGAAGCGCCGGTTCACCGTCACCCGCATCGAGGGGCAGGGGGTGCTGCTGGAGGGGCGTCGCAACGCCTACGTCTCCAACTCCACCCTCCTCGAGACCGACTGGACCAAGACCCGCGTCTCCGGCGTCCCGCCGACCGAGCAGCGCCTGCGTCTGAGCATCGGAGACACGCTCATCCTCACCGACGACCAGACCCCCGCCGTCGTCGCCCCGGACGTCACCCCGCGCATCGGCTGCACGCTGCCGGAGGCCGTCGCCGCCATCGAGGTCGGGCAGAAGGTGCTTTTCGACGACGGCTCGATCGCCGCCCGCGCCGTCGACAAGCAGGTCACGGAGCAGGGCCACCACGAGGTGCGCCTCGAGGTGACCTACGCCGGGCCGGAGGGCACCAAGCTCGCCGCGTACAAGGGCATCAACCTGCCGGACACCGTCCTGCCGCTGCCGAGCCTCACCGAGGAGGACATCGAGGCGTTCCGCTTCGTGGCCGAGCACGGTGACATCGCGAACGTCTCCTTCATTCGCGACGCCGACGACGTCAACTTCGTGCTCGACACCCTCGAGCAGATCGCGCAGGAGTCCGACGACCCGGAGCGCGTCCGCAACCTCGGCATCGTGCTCAAGATCGAGACGATCCCCGCCTACGAGGGCCTGTGCAGCGTCCTGCTCGCCGGCATGCGCCACCCCAACCTCGGAGTCATGATCGCCCGCGGCGACCTGGCCGTCGAGCTCGGCTTCGAGCGCATGGCCGAGGTCCCGCGCCTCATCGCCCAGATGGCGGAGGCCGCCCACGTGCCCGTCATCATGGCCACCCAGGTGCTCGAGAACCTGGCCAAGTCCGGCCTGCCGACCCGCGCCGAGATCACCGACGCCGCGTACGCCCTGCGCTCCGAGGCCGTGATGCTCAACAAGGGCCCGCACATCACCGACGCGATCCGCATCCTCCACACCCTGTCGACCAAGCTCGGCCGTTCCCAGCGCAAGAACCGCCAGATGCTCCGCCAGATCTCGAGCTGGATGCCCGGGAATGAGTAGATGACCGCCGCACCCAGGATCATCGCCCACCGCGGTTACTCCGCGAAGTACCCCGAGTTGACGCCCGTCGCCTTCGAGCGGGCGCTGGAACTGCCCGTCCACGGCATCGAGTGCGATGTACGCCTCAGCCTCGACGGGGAGGTGGTGGTGTTGCATGACCCGCTCATCGACCGCGTCGCGGACGGCTCCGGGCGGGTCTCCCGCATGACGGTGGACGCCCTGCGTGACCACAACTACGGCACCGCCGAGCTGCCGCAGGACATGCTCACCCTCCCGGAGCTGCTGGAGATGGTGGAGCCGACGGACAAGCACCTCTACATCGAGACCAAGCACCCCTCCCGCTACGGCCCGATGGTCGAGGAACAGGTCGTGCGCGTGCTGCGGCACCACGGCATGGAACGGGACGAACGTATCCACGTCATCTCCTTCGCCGCCAGCGCCATCGTGCGCATGCGCCGCCTTGCACCCCACATCGACCGCATCCACCTGCGCCGCAAGTACGAGCGCTGGGCCAACCCCCTGGACGTCCACCCGGGCAGGCCGACCGGGCTGGGGCTGTCGCTGCTGCGGGCGAAGATGAGACCCTCCCTCATCGGCAGGCAGGGGCTGCCCACCTACATGTGGACCGTCAACGACCCCGAGGACATGCTCTGGGCCTGCGAACAGGGCGTGGACATGATCGCCACGGACGAGGTCTCCCTGGCGTTGCAGGTGTTGGGCGCGTCCGGCTAGGACCCGCCGGGTATCTTTGACGCATGGCCAAGAAGAACAAGAAGAACGAGAACCTGCCCGAGGGCATGAGCCGTCGTCAGGCGAAGCTCGCTGCCCGCGCCGCCGAGCGCGCCGCCCTGGAGAAGGACGCCCGCCCCTTCGGAGGCATCGGCGGTGAGGCCGACCTCATCGCCCTGCAGGAGTTCGTCCCCGCCGCGACCGCCAAGGTGGCTGTCGCCGGCACCGACCGTGACGTCTACATCGCGACCGTCCTGCCCGGCGGGGCCGCCGCCCTGGTCCGCGAGGACGGCAACGAGGCCTTCGTAGCCCTGCAGACCCGCATCCCCTCCCAGAACCCGGGCCGCGACCTGGCCTACGCCCTGGCGTGGGTCCGTGACGCCGCCGCCGGCGCCACCCTCGAGCAGGGCGTGGCCGACGGTTCCCAGCCCGCGCTGAGCGAGCTCATCGCCGCCGACGCACAGCTGGAGATCGCCGAGTACCAGGACTTCAACTGGTGGATGCCGGAGGGCACCCAGCTGGACCCGGTCACCGCGCAGGCCCTGCAGCAGGCCAACGACGCCGTCGTGGAGTCCCACCGCGTCGACACCGAGATCCCCGGCGCCGTCTGGTGGGTCAACCCCGGTGGCGGCAAGGCCCACATCCGGTGGGTCCGCCCCGACGACAACGAGGACGGCCTGCTCAACGCACTGGCCCGCGTCGCCGCCCGTGGTGAGCTCAACCTCGGTGAGGGCACGAAGTTCGCCGGTGTGTTCCGCACCCACGGCATCATCGTCCCGGTCTTCGACCTCGACCCGACCGTCGCCCACGACGCCTACGGCGCCGAGCTGACCCGCGTCTCCGAGGCCGTCGCCGCCGAGGTGGCCAACGAGGAGCAGCTCACCGCCGACGAGCGCAAGCAGCTGCAGAACATCAAGTCCCGTCAGGTGACCATCCGCTAGCATCACCGCAGGTCAGGCAAGGAAGGAGTGCGCAGCTGCGCACTCCTTTCACTGATTCAGGGGGCACCTACCGCATCGACTCCCACAGCGCCGCCGTGGCACCCGGCTCCCACAGCACGACGTTGCCCACCGCGGTGTCCGCGAAACCGCCGACGGGCACCGTCTCGGTCTGCACGCCGCTGCGCATGGCCAGGCCCACGCGGGCGAGGTTCCACACGTGGTCGCCCCGGCCCACGGTGAAGGAGTTCGCCGTGCTGGTCACCAGGGGGAAGAACTCCAGCGGGTTGAGCAGGGTGTTGGGGGCGGTGGCCTCGTCGATGAGCGCGGCGAAGAACTCCCGCTGCCGGTCGACGCGGTCGAGGTCGCCCATCGGGGTGGCGCGGGTGCGCACGTAGCCGAGGGCGGTGGGGCCGTCCATGGTCTGGCAGCCGGCCTGGATGTCCAGGCGGGCCAGGGGGTCGTTGATGGGTTCGGCGGGACACAGCTCGACGCCGCCGATGGCGTCGACGACGTTGGCCAGTCCGCCCATGCCGATCTCGGCGTAGTGGTCGATGCGCAGGCCGGTGGCGTTCTCGACGGTGGCCGTCAGGAGCTGCGGTCCGCCGTACGTGAAGGCGGCGTTGATCTTGTCGTCGCCGTAGCCGGGGATGGTGACGTAGGAGTCACGCGGCAGGGACACCAGACGCGCCTGCCCGCCGTTGGGGATGTGCAGCAGCATGATCGTGTCGGTGCGTCCGACGCCGATGTCGCCGCCGGTGCCGAGGCGTTCGGCGTCCTCCTCGCTCATTCCCTGGCGGGAGTCGGAGCCGACGAGCAGCCAGTTGGTGCCCGCCGTGTTGGCCACCCGCTGCTCGGGCAGTGCCTGGACGCGGTTGAGCTGGGCGTCGGCCCACAGCGTCAGCGACAGTGCCAGCACCAGGACGACGGCGACGAGCCAGCCGAGCTTCCGCAGCGGGCCCCCCGTGGACCGGGCCCGGCGGCGGCGGGGGCGCGGTGCGGCCGGGGGCGGCGGGGCGACCTGCCGGCGCGGTGCCTTCTGGCGGGGCGGGATGTACTGCTGCGGGCGTTCCGCCGGGGAGGGTGCTTCTCGACGCGGCGGTCGTTGCGGTTCCCGTCGCGGTGGCCGCTGCGGGGAGCGGCGGCGCACGGGGCGCCCGTAGCGGTCGACGAGGGGCTTGCCGTCGCGGCCGAGGACGAAGTCTTCGGAGTCGCGGGGGTCGGAGGAATGGCCGAGCGGGCGGGGGTGCTGCCGCCTGCGGTGTTCGCGATCATCCATGGGTCATAGAGTAACGCCACCCGGGGCGGGAACCCTCACCAACGGGTTCGGGCCGTCTGATCATGGTGATCAGACGGCCCGAACGGGGGACGGTACGGCTACTCGGCGGCGACCTCGGCCGCGGCCTCGGCCTCCTCCTTGAGCCTCCTGCGGCGGCGCAGCGCCGACCACAGGGCGATGGCGACGATGATGGCCATGAGTGCCAGGTCCAGCTTCATCCACCAGGACAGCTGGAGCTGCCAGCCCTTGTCGGCCTCGTCGTCCGTGAGCGGGGAGTGGTCACGGACGGCGGTGACCAGCAGGCGGTCGGAGTTGATGCCGTAGGGGGTGCAGGTGATCAGGACGACCTTGTCCACACCGTCTTCGTAGGTCACTGCGTCGTAGTCGTCCGGCTTGACGATCTCGGAGCCGGTCATCCGGTAGCGCAGCTTCTCACCGAGGACACTGATGTAGACGGGCTGCCCCTCCTTCAGCTTGTAGAGGTTGTCGAACATGCTCGCGTTGACCATGCCCGTGTGGGCGGTGATGGCGGCGGTGTTGCTCTCTCCTCCGATGGGCAGGTCACTGCCGTACATGTGGCCGGCACCGCGGTAGAGGACCTTGTCGGTCGTGCCGTGGTAGACGGGCAGGTCCACACCGATGTCCGGGATGATCAGACGGGACATGATGGAGCTGCTCTCCGACGTGAGCATCTGGGACAGGTAGTCCTGGTACTCCGGGTCGGCGGGGTCCTCCGGGCGGAAGTGGTGCCCGGCGGCGTCGAGTCGGACGTTGTAGTCCTCAGCCTGCTGCCGGATGCCGGCCAGCGTGTCCGGGGACTTCGCCAGCTCCTCGTCGTACTGCTGGGCGACCTTGACGTTCTGGTAGTCATTCCACACCGTGGCCACCACCGGGTAGGCCATGAGCAGCAGGCTCAGGATGAGCAGCACCAGGGACACGAGGCGGGATTTCCGCCCCTGGTCCTTAGGCTTCTCCGCCTTCCGGCGGTGTTCCAGGGTGTGGGTGACCATTTAGTTCCTCCGGTTCCGGACGAAGTTGACCAGTGCCGCCAGTGCGATGAGCACGCCCAGGCCGAGCACCAGCACCAGGGAGGTGGCACCGGTCTCCGGCAGCAGGCCGGGGATGTCAGCCAGGCGCATGGCGCCGTGCTTGTCGGTGTCGCTGGCGGTGACGGTGCGCTCGTTGTGGGTGACGGTCACGGTCGCGGTCACCTCAGCTTCATCAGCCTTGTAGTGGAACGGTGCCTCCGGGTCGTTGATGGAGACGGTGAACTCACAGGAGTAGGTGTCGTCCCGGCCGTCGACAGCGGTGAGCAGGCACCCGGAGATGACACCGGTGTCAGGGTCGACGGTGATGTGGGACGGCAGGGTGAACAGGTCATTGTTCAGCGAGGGGTCGGACAGCGTGATCGAGGTCGGGTTACCCTCGGCCGTCACGGTGTAGCGGATGGTCATCTCGTCCTGACCGAAGGACAGCAGCGTGGTGTTGCTGATGCTGCCGAGCAGACCGTCGATGTGCTTGTCGACGCTCACCTCCAGGTAGGAGTTCGTGATCTCCACATTCTTGTCCGGGGTGGGAACGGTGGCGGCGTTCTCGACCGGGCCGGCCTCGAACGTGGCGACGGCGTACTGGAAGTCGCCCTCCGTCATGTATGTCACGCTGGTGGGCTCGGCACCGTCAACGGTCCAGTCGACGTACTGTGCCCCGGAGTTCGATCCCAGCTTCTCGCGGATCATGATCTGGGTGTTGGCCACCTCAGACGGAGTGGCGTTGAGCCTGTCCAGGTCGAGCACGGGGACGTCCGCGATGGTGACGGGGTCACCACCGGCGGTCAGCGTCAGCGGTTCCTCCGCCACCTGGGAGATCCAGGTCGTCCCGCCGTCGAGGGAGTACTCGAAGGTGAAGGTCTCACCCTCCGGGACCGCGCCGACAGCCTCCTTCGACAGGATGACGTCACGGTCGTCGATCTCGTACGCATGGACGATGCTGACGTGGTGGACCTTCTTGCCTGCGGGAACCGCGAAGGTGAAGGTGTGGTTCTTCCACTCGTCACCCACGGTGTCGGTGTCCGGGGACACCTGGCCGGCAGCGGTCATCGGGATGGGGTTCATCTCCGTCAGCCCGTCGGCCGGGGTGGCACCGGAGATCAGCACACCGTCCGTCTTGTCGACGTCCAGGAAGTAGGTGTACGGCGTGCGGGTGCCCTCACCGTCACCGGTGGGACGCAGGGCGGCGTGGGGTGTGGTCAGCGTTTCCGAGGTGGCGGTCACGGTGCAGACTGCACCGGGCGTGATCCGCACCGGCATCGGCAGACCGCCGGTGGCCCCGGTCAGAGACAGATTGGGGGGTTCGTAGAAGAAGCCGTCGCCCACCTGGCCCTCCGCGTACTGGAGGCCGGTCTTGTCCACCACGGTGCGTTCGCCCAGCTTGCACAGCATGTCGTAGGTGTACCCGCCGGTGTAGAGGTTGCGGCCGTCACCGACCTTGGCCACGTCAAAGTCCATCCTGACCGGGGGCTGCGCCATGACAGCGGCGGTGGCCAGCGGCAGGTGGATGAGCTCGCCCTGGGTGTTGAGGTCCAGGACGTTGACCTCGACTGCAGAGACCGTGAAGACCTTGCCGTGCGGAACCTGCGTCGTCGTCTGCTTGTTGATGATGACGTTGGCCAGGGGCGCCAGCACCTGCTGGAGGACCGGGTCCAGGACGCCGACGAGCTGCGACAGGACAGCGTTCTGGGCACTGCCGATCAGGGTGCTGACGATGGAGGTGGGGCCGTCGAAAAGCAGTGCCTCGAGGATCTCACCGACGCCGCTGGTGAGCGGGTTGAGGATGCCGGAGAGGACGTTCGCCGCGAAGAATATGCCGGTTCCCTCGTAGGTGAAGCCACCGTTGAACATCTCGCCCAGGGTGCCGCTGACCTCGAGGGTCCCGGTCACTCCGACCACGGGGAGGCTGTTGACGAGGAGGATCTCCAGCTCGGTGTCGTAGAGACCACCGGTCCGCAGGTTCTCCCCGGTCACGGGGTCGACGTCGCCGACGAGGACGCTCTCCAGGTGGGCCATGAGGCCGTTCGGGTTGGTCACGGCATCGTCGGTGAGGAGGCTGAGCACCGAGGCGGTGATGGCGTTGATGTTGTCCGCGGTGAGCAGGGGGGTGTTCGGGTCCAGGTTGTTCAGCCCCCCGACGTGCAGCTGTGCCAGGTCGACCTTGATGACGCCCTCCTTGAGGTCGATCTTCACCAGGCCGGACTCGTCGCTCAGCTCCTTGTTCAGGAGGTCGTCGAGGATGTCGACGACCGGCACCCGCGCGGTCACGCTGAGTTCCAGATCGACGAGACCGAGGGTGAGCACCTTGAGCAGCGTGGTGAGGGTGTCCAGCAGACCCTTGAAGAGGCCGCTCTGCCCCAGTGCGGCGTTGATGGTGGTGTCCAGGCCGGACAGCAGGTCCGTGATGGTGCTCATCAGGGTCTTGACGATGGGGGCGTCGAGCACGACGATGGCGTCCGCCACCTGGTAGCCGTGGCAGATGACCTCCGGCATGTCGCTGTCCCCGATGTCGGTCGCGGTGAGGTCGGGGTCACAGGTGACCTCGTAGTCGGGGAACTCGGAGTCGTCCGGGTTGATGGCGACGGCGCTGATGGCGCCGAGCTCCAGGGCGGCCTCGGAGATGACGTGGTCGGTGATGAAGGGGGAGCCACCCAGGTTCAGCAGGCTGAGGATGTCGACCGACGCGCTCTTGCCGGAACCCGGCTGTGTCAGTTCGAGACCACCGGAGTCGCTGACCACACCGGCGGCGCCGTGCCCGTGCGCGGCGGAGGGGGCGTGGGCGTACTCACGGAGGATACCCACCTGGGCGTCGTTGAGCACGAACTCCAGCAGACCGTCCTCACCGAGCAGCGGCAGGGAGATCGCACCGAGGTTGATGTAGATCAGCTCGAGGAGCTCGACATCGATGTCGGAGGTGTTCGGTGCCTGGCCGTTGTCCGCGATGGTTTCCCACAGCTGGTCCACTCCGCGCAGCTCGGCGGCACTCAGTGCACGACCGTTTGCTCCGATGGTGAGCCACTGGTTGAGCAGACGCAGATCCAGCAGGCCGCCGTAGCCGTAGGCGTAGGCGTCATCGAGGTGGACGAGGGGATCGTAGGGGCTCGGATCCTGCGCCTGTGCCTGCACCGGCAGAGCCACGTTGACCACCAGCAGGGCGCTGAGGATCGTGGCCAGCAGGCGGCGCATCTTCGTTGACAGGTTCTTAATCACGGCGACCTCGCTTCATGAAGGTGATTCCGGCCAGGGTGAGGATCAGGCCCAGGGCGACGACACCGAGGACGCTGGCACCGGTGGATGCCAGGCCCGAACGGGCGGGTCGTGCCGGAGCGGCGGTGGCGGGGGTGGAGCCGGTGCCGGGGGCTGCACCTGTGGCCTGGTCAGGGGTGGGTGCCAGGGGGACGTCGGTGTCCGGTGCTGTCGCCGGGGCGTCGGCGGACTCGTCCGGGGCGGCGGAGGATCCGGCCAGGCTGCTCGCCGAGGAGCCCAGGAAGAACGGGATCAGGGGCAGGAGCGGGAGGGCCGGCACGCTGGAACCGCCGGCGCCGGTGACCGGCAGGACGTGTTCGTTGGAGGTGACGGAGTCCGGGCCGGTCTCGGGGTAGCCGTCCGGGTAGAGGTGGGCGATGTTGAGCAGGTGGCTGCCCGGCTTCACCCCGGTGGAGACGCGCACGCCGAAGGCGAAACGCACGGTGACGTCGTCGTGGCTGCTGCGCTCGTGGGCGAGCAGCTCGAGGCCGGCCGGGGTGAGGGTGGCGGTGACCACGCGGTCATCGCCCGAGGTGACGTTGTAGTGCACGCCCTCGGTCAGGGGGACCGTGCGGGTCCCGACGTGCACCTGCATGAGGGTGCTGCCGACGAGGGTGACACCCTCCGGCAGGGCGTCGCGAAGCACGTAGCGGTGCAGCTGGTCGTTGGTGTCCGGCAGGGGGACGGAGCCGTCGAGAATGTAGGTGAAACGTGACCCCGGCACCACCTTGCTCACGTCTGCGGACTTCTCCAGCATGAGGGGCTGCGGCTTGGGGTAGGCGGTCACGTCGAAGCGACCGTCCCGGGGGATGGTCACGGTGAAGGGCGCGGACGTCGCACGGGCGATGTCGCCGGTGCGCGTGGCCAGTTCACGGACGTGGTACGTGCCGGGGGTGAGGTCACCGAAGTGGACGGAGTTGCCGTCGCTGAACCGCGTGACCGGGGCGGTGAGATCACCTCCCGACAGCTCGAAGCGCACGGGGCTGACCCCCGGGCTGTCGAGGGTGGTGGGGAGCTTCGTGACGGTCACGGACCCGAGCTCGCCCTGTGCCGTGGCCGTGACGGGTAACGCCATGACCAGAGCAGCGAGCAGCAGTGACAGGAGGCGTATCACTACAGTCATCTCCGTTCCTTTCTGTGCCGGTAAATCCAGACCAGGAAAATGAGGGCGACAAGGACTGCGCTCAGGACGAGCGCCTGGATCATCCAGGGTTGCCAGATGAATCCGACGTCCCGGGTGGGGAGGGAGGTGTCGCTGATCCTCTCTCCGGTGACGAGCAGACGGTGCGTGTTGATGCCGTACGGGGTGCAGGTGATCAGCGTGAGCTGGTCGAGTCCCGCCTCCCTGGCGAGAGACTCCGTCTCGTGTGGCAGCACCGTCTGGATCTGCGTGACGCGGTAGACGAGGGTCTCGTTGAGGACGTCGACGGCCATGAGGTCGCCGTCGCGGACATCTATGAGGTTGTCGAAGAGTGTGGCCGAGGTGATTCCGGTGTGTCCCGTGATCACCGCGTGCGTACCCGGCCCACCCACCGGCAACGAGGTGCCGAACAGGTGCCCGGCACCCCTGGCCAGCGTCTGCTCGTCCGTGCCGTGGTAGATCGGAAGATCGATCTGTGCGGCGGGAACCCGGATGCGCGCCATCACCGGCACGACATCCAGTTGACGCAGGTAGGCCTGGTAGTCGGGGTCCCCGTGGTCAGCGTCGCTGGTCCACGGGTCCCCTGCGATGGGGATGCTTGTCGACGCGTTCCACGCCGACGCCTGGTCACGCTCCTGCCGGAGGATCTCCTCCTTCATCTGCAGCACCTGTGCGGAGTAGTCGCGGGCGGCCCGCGCCTGCTCCAGGTTCTGCAGCTGGGTGATGATCACCGGCGTCAGCATGAGGCTGATACCCGCCAGAACGAAAAGAATGGGTGTCACGACATAACGCAGGACATAGCCGAGGCTTCTCCTCCGGGGAGCAGTCTTCTCGGGGACCTGCAATGTGTGAACACCCATTCTCTACGTGGCCGATGCCGCGTGGCCCGCCCTGTGCCCGGCCGGAACCGGACACGAGGGCGGTGTCACGTGACTAGGCGCGGGAGCGGTTACCGCGCAGTGCAGCGGCGCCACCTGCGGCAGCGACGACCACACCAGCGGCGATCAGGCCCATGGTGCCCAGACCACCGGTGTTCGGCAGGTTGCCGGTGATGGTGTCCTCGACGTTGGTGACGGTGACGATCATGTCGTACGGGTCATCGGTGGTGGTGGTGTCGAAGTCGACCTTCTGCGGCGCCGGGTTGACGACGTAGCCGGCCGGTGCAGAGGTCTCCACGACGCAGAGCTCAGCGCCAGTGCCCGTACCCGGGGTGGCGTTGTTGACCCAGTCGGAGACCTGGACGACCTGCGTGGCGACACCAGTGGCCGGATCGGTGGTGTAGGAGCCGAGGGAGGTGCCGACAGTCTCGTACTTGTTGTCGTTGTTGAGGTTGCAACGCCACAGCTCGAAGGTGGCGGCCTTGGTTGCGTCGCCGGTGATGGCGGTGCCGTCCTTGGCGACCTTGTTGATGCTCAGCTTACCGAGACGGGTCTCGGTACCGGTGTCGTCGCCGCCCTCATCCGGGTCGGTGGAGTACTTGATGCCACCGCCGAAGTCGATGGAGGCCTCGTTCTCGATGACGCCGCCGTTCTCTGCATCGGGCAGGGACTCGATGGTGGTCTTGAAGGAGACCTCCAGCTTGGTGCCCTCGGTCACGAGGGGCTGCAGCGTAGCCAGGCCGGCAGCCGTGAAAGTGACGGTGAGCTTGTTGCCGTCGCCATCGGTGGAGTTCACGGTGTAGTCGGTGCCCGCCTCGAAGGTGGTGGTGCCGTACGTGACGACCACGTTGGTGGCCGGGGTGAGGCCGGTCTGCAGGTCATCCTCCACGACCACCTGGGTCAGATTGCCGACCGGCACACCTGCGGAGATGGTGTATTCGATCTCCTTGCCGACCACGGCACCGAGGTCGTTGACGGTCTTCGAGATGTCGCCCTCATCCATCTGGTTCTTCGGCTTGACGGTCGGGGCGTAGTTCCAGCCGGTGGAGTCGTTGAGCGGCAGGGTGATCAGGAAGGGGTCGATCACGGAGTAACCGGCGGACTGCTTCTCGGTCACCAGGTAGAGGCCGACGGTGAAGTCTGTGTTGTCACCGGTGGAGATCGAGGCCTTACCGTCGCTATCGGTGGTGAGGGTGGTCAGGACGGGGAGGTCCTGCGCCGCGACACCTGCAGCAGTCAGTCCAGCGACCTCCTGCCAGCCGGCCAGGGTGTCCAGACCGTTCGTCAGGTTGACCTTACGGATCTCGAACTTGATGCCCGCGACCGGATCGGTGGCGCCCGGGGTGCTGCCATCCGGATTGCCCTTGAGCTTCTCGATGTTCAGGGTGACGTCAGCGTTGAGGTCGATGGTGGACACCTCGCCAGCCGTGACCGTGACCTGCGCGCCTGCGACCGGTGCGAAGATGCCTGCACCAGCGGCGGAGAAACCGAGCGCGAGGCTCAGGACGGCAGCGGCGATCCGCTTATTGTTCTTATGCATAACTATCCTCAGGGTATGAAGGGGCTTGGGCCACGCGGTATGCCTTGAGTGCTCGTCTCGGCAACGTGTGCGGACCAATCGAGCTGTGTTCCTGCTATATCAGAACAATTTTGAATATAGAGAACTCATTCCGGGAATCAAAAGGGAACTTACAGCCTGCGCCCACATAAGCGGATGGCGTTGAATTGAGCTGCGGAAATGCTGTCTTTTACCTGGATTCGGGGGTGGAAGCAGGGGGAGTCAGCGGTCACATCTCAGCAACTTTCAGATCACAGACAGTGGAAGCCCCTATCACCCATGCAGGTGAGGGCGCTATTTGTGACTTTGTTCACGAAAAAGACAGTTTGCAACCCGCTGCACACAATTCTCAGCAAAAAATCATGCGGAACATAGCGCAGCCTTGCCCTTTGCAGTGGGAAAGTTCAGGGTTAAAAGAATCAGTTCCGGTTTAGCAGGATCGCGTAACCGACGAACGCGACGGCGTCGATGAGGAAGTGCGCGATGATGAGCGGCCACACCCGGCCGGTGCGCCAGAAGAACCAGCCGTAGAGCACGCCCATGAGGATGTTGCCGAACCCCGCCGAGATCCCCTGGTACAGGTGGTAGCTGCCGCGGAGCACGCTGGAGAACGCCAGCGCTCCGGCCAGCCCCCACCCGAGCTGCCGCAGGCGTGTGAGCAGGTACATGACCACGACGATCTCCTCACCCCAGGCGTTGACGAAAGACCAGGTCAGCAGTACCGGAACCTCGGTCCACGGGTGAGTCAGGGTGGTGGGGACGACCTCACGGGTCAGGCCCAGGTGCAGAGCGGCGGCGTAGAAGGCCAGCCCCGGGATGCCGATGACCGCGGCGAGCCCGGCACCCCACCCCAGGTCTGACCAGCGGGGACGCGGCAGCCGCACCTGCCCGGCGAGGAGGAACAACGCCAGCGCGCCGTACGCGAAGAGCGTGGTGGCCGACGCCAGCTGCAGGCCGAGGTCGATCCACGAGGCATTCGACAGGGTCTGGTGGAGGGCGACCTGCTGCGCGGACAGCGGGCGGGCGTCGATGAGCGCGTCGGTGAGTCTCAGGATCCCGCGGATCCCGGAGACGCCGAAGCTGACGGCCAGGACAATGAGGATCTCCGTCCACAGGCGCTGGCGGGTCACTCGTGGAGCTCCTGCGCCAGGGCGATCAACTCGCCGTCGTTAAGCCGGATCGACCCCAGGTGCACGCCGACGGGATGCCTGCCCGGCACCGGCCACGGCACGGACACCGCCGCCCGGCCGGTCATGTTGAACAGCGATCCCCACGGTGACCAGCGGGTCTGTGCGAGGAAGTTCTCCTCGTGGTCCATCGCCGCAAAGTGCCCGATCGGCGGAGGATCATCCGTGGTCATCGGGGTGAGAAGAGCATCGACGTCCCAGTACTCGGCAAGGTGCCGCGGCAGGGCGTCCGCGTGCCGGTTGGCCTGGTCCAGGCGGGTGCGCGTGACCGCCCGGCCGTGGGCACGCAGCCAACCGACGAGTCCCTCCGCCGGACCCGGCAGCCCCGCCAGCTTCGAGGTGAAGATCGTGCGGAAGGCCTCGAAGGTGACCTCCGCGTCCGGGTACGGGTGGACCTCCACGACCTCGTGCCCCGCCGCCGCCAACCGCGCCGCTGCCTCGGCGACGGCCCGCAGATGCACCTCCCCGACGTTCGCGCCGGTGAACAGCGGCTGGGTGAGCACGCCGACCCGGCGATGCCCCGGGGAGGGGGTGAGGGAGAGGAGGAAGGTGGCGTCGATAAGTGAGCGTGTGATGAAACCCTGCGCCGCCAACCGTGGCGCCGAGGGTTTGACACCCACGACGCCGCAGGCGGCGGCCGGCACGCGGATCGACCCGCCGCCGTCGGAGGCGTGCGCGGCGGGCAGCACACCACGGGCCACTAGCGCCGCCGCCCCACCCGAGGAACCCGCCGGCGTGCGCCCCGGCCAGAGGGGGTTGTCAGGCGCGGTGAACCCCGGCGGCTCCGTGTAGATCATCAACCCCAGCTCCGCGGTGTGCGACTTGCCCGGGATGAGCGCCCCCTGCGCCAGCAACGCCGCCGGCAGGGTGTCCGTGGTGTCGGCCGGGCGGGTGCGGTGCGCGGACCCGAAGGTCGTCGGCATGCCCGCCACCTGCGAGAGGTCCTTGACCGGCAGCAGCAGCCCGTGGAGACGCCCCCGCTCGGCGGTACGCAGCCGGTCGAGCCGCTGCGCCGCGTCATGCGCCTGCTCCAGGGCGAGATGGGAGAAGCCGTGTTCAGCGGGGCGCAGGGCACGCAGGCGGTCGGCGAGCTTCTCGACGGACTCCGCCGCCGAACGCTCCCCGGACCGCAGCTGGACGGCGAGCGCAGGCAGGGACAGGGTCATGCAGACCAGAATACGACTGGATAGGCTGTCATCCATGACCGCACCCACCACTGTCGCGTATCTCGGCCCCGCCGGCACCTTCACGGAGGCCGCCCTCATCCGTTTCCAGGACCAGGGTGCCTTCGGGGACGGCGAGGTCGAACAGCTCCCCGTCAACTCCCCGCGCGAGGCCCTCGACGCGGTGCGCGGGGGACGCGCCCAGTTCGCGTGCGTGGCCATCGAGAACTCCGTCGACGGCGCCGTGACCTCCACCTTCGACGCCCTCGTCGAGGCCGGCGGCGTGCAGATCTACCACGAGCTGGAGATCGAGATCGCCTTCTCCATCATGCTGCGCCCCGGTACGGAACTGTCCGACGTCAGGACCTTCACGACGCACCCCGTCGCCCACCAGCAGGTCCGTCAGTGGCTGGCACAGCACCTCCCCGACGCCCAGTTCGTCCCTGCCTCCTCCAACGCCGCGGCCGCCCAGGCCGTCGCCGAGGGGCGTGCCGACGCCGCCGCCGCCCCCGACCGCGCCGCCGTCCTCTTCGGGCTCGACGTGGTGGCGAAGGAGGTCGCCGACATGGCCGGCGCCCGCACCCGTTTCGTCGTCGTCGGCCCCCGCGGCGTGCCCACACCACGCACCGGCACCGACCAGACCACCGTCGTGTTCACCCTGCCCAACGAACCCGGCACCCTCGTCGCCGCGCTCACCGAGTTCTCCCTCCGCGGCGTGGACATGAGCCGCATCGAGTCCCGCCCGACGCGCAAGGTCTTCGGCACCTACCACTTCTACGTCGACCTCGTCGGCCACATCGACGACATCCCGCTCGCCGAGGCCCTGCGGGCCCTGTGGCTGCGCGCCGAGGACATCACCTACCTCGGTTCCTGGCCCACCCCGGGCCGCGACGGCCGCGAGGACGCCCTCGAGGCCGACCAGGCCCGGCTGCAACGCGCCACCGACTGGGTGCGGGCCGCCCGCGACGGAAAGGATCTCCCGTGAACGGTCGTCTGATTCTTCTGCGCCACGGTCAGACGCACAGCAACGTCGCCCGCAAGCTCGACACCCGTCCCCCGGGCGCCGAGCTCACCGACACCGGCCGCAACCAGGCCTGGAACGTCGGCGTCGAACTCGTCGAGTACTGCGAGGCCGGGGGCGGGTCCGCCGGCCGCCTCGGCGCGGTGGTCAGCTCCGTGGCGCTGCGCGCCCAGCAGACCGCCCTGCTCGCCATGACCGCCTTCGAGCAGACCGCCGGCCTGCGCGAACGCGAGATGGCCATCGACGTGGAGGTCGGACTCCACGAGATCTACGCCGGCGACCACGAGATGCTCTCCGACGACGACTCGCACCGCTCCTACGCCACCGCCCTGCGCGGCTGGCTGCACTCCGACGCGAACGCCCGCATCCCCGGCGGGGAGACGTACCTGCAGCTCATGGACCGCTACCGGCCCGTCATGGAGAACCTCGCCCTGCAGCACCTGGCCGACGGCGCCAAGAAGGACGTCCTCGTGGTCAGCCACGGCGCGGCGATCCGCACCATGGCGGCGCACGCCGCCAGCGTCGACCCCGACTACGCCTTCGCCGGCTACCTGGGCAACTGCCGCTTCATCGTCCTGGAGCCCGACGACCGGCCCTTCGGCGAGTGGAAGCTCGTGCGCTGGGCGGACCTGGACCACCAGATCTAGGGACTCAGCCCCAGCCGAGACGCTCGAGGTCCTCCTCCTCGAGCCCGAAGTAGTGGCCGACCTCATGGAAGACGGTCACCTTCACCTGCTCGCGCAGATCCTCCTCGGAGTGCGCGTAACGCTTGAGGGACTCCCGGTAGATGAAGATCGCGTCCGGCAGGAAACCGGAGTGGTGGTGCGTGCGCTCCGGCAGCGCCACCCCGACGTAGAGCCCCAGGTAGCTGGGGTGCTCCTCGTTGTAGTCCGCGACCTGGATCGCCACGTTGCGCAGCTGCCGGGCGAACTCGTCGGGAATCTGGTCGAGGGCGTCGTTGACCATCTCGTCGAAGTCCTCATCGCTGACATCCACCATGGCGACTACGGTACCGGCTGCTCCCGCAGGGGGTTACGGGGCGGCTGCTCGGCGGGCGGGTGGCCGTCGATGAGCAGGGCCTCCCGGCCGCCCTTCGCCGTGCCGTTGAGGTTGGCGAAGCCACCGGCCTCATTGACGTGGAACAGCGAGCAGTTCACCGAGCGCGAACCACCGATCCACGAGGCCTGGCCGAGCGTGCCCCAGTAGGGCTGCAGCGTCGACTGGTAGAGGTTCTCCTCGCCGTCGAGGTAGTCGATCGCGGCCTGGGTGCACACCTCCTGCAGGTGACGGTCCTGGTCCTCCACGCTCGGGGTGCCCTCCGGGAACACCGGCGCGAGGTCCACGATCGACGTGGTCTCCAGGTGGTGGTTCTCCGCGCAGTCGACCAGACGCAGGGACCGGGAGTCGTCGACGAACACGCACTCACCCGGCTGCGCGACCACGGCCTGGTCCTGCTCCGCCGCGGCACCCGTGGTCAGCAGCGGCACGCCCGAGGCGTCGGTGGACTGGACGCCGCACAGCATCGTGCGGTCGCCCGCCGCCCAGGCCTCCGCAGGCGGGAGAATCGGGGCGATCGAGTACCGGCCGACGGGATCGAAACGCCCACCCAGGTAACGCAGGGTGGGGGACTGGCACAGCTCCTCGCGCAGCTGCGCCTGGCGGGTCAGGTCCGGCATCGGGGCGTTGCGGCCGAACTCCGAGGACGGGTAGGTCGCGAGGTTCTCGCGGGCGGAGACCTCGAAACGGTGCTGCCCCTCGCAGGAGGCCTGCTGGAAGTTGCTCACCGTGCCGTCCGCGGCGATGTCCCAGGTCAGACACGCCCCGACGTCGGCGGTGGTGAAGGGGGCCACCGAGCTGGAGGTGCCGTTGGAGTCACCGTTGCCGCCGTTGTCCCGCGACGGGCTGGACGTCGTGTCCCCGCCCGCCGCCGCGCCCGTCGTCGCGGCATCGGAGAAGTAGCTGTAGGAACCGACAGCGACGGCGGCGGCGAGTGCAGCCACCAGTCCGGTGCGCACTGCCGCCGCGGAACGTGCGGATCGTGTCGTCATAATCCCCTGATCCTACTCGCGCGGCCGGTCCGACACACGTGTGACGCGGGTGTTCAGGCGGTACCGGTCGGTGCGGTACACCGAGGAGCACCACTCCACCGGGAGCGAACCCGAACGGGAGTACCGGACGATGCGCAGGAGGGCGGTGCCGGGTGGGACGTCGAGAAGCATCGCCTCCTGCTCGTCGGCGCTGACCGCGGTGACCACCTGATCGGCCTCGGTGACGGGGACGCGGTAGTCCTTCTCCAGGATCGAGTACACCGAGTTGTACACGTCGTTCTCCAGCAGCCCCGGCACGTGCACGGCGTTGTACCAGCCGTCGTCGATGGAGTAGGGCTCCCCGTCGCCCAGGCGCAGGCGCCGCAGGTGCGTGTGCGCCGTCCCGGGCGGGGAATCGAAGAACTCGCTCACCTCCGGCGGGGCCGGGGCGCGTTCCGAGAGCAGGATCTTCGACGTCGCCGTCACGTCCTGCGCCTCCATCTCGGAGCTGAAGGACGCCAGATTCAGGCGCGACACCAGCGGATTCGGGGCCACGAACGTGCCCTTGCCGCGGGCCCGCCGCAGACGGCCGCTGGCCACCAGGTCACCGATCGCCCGGCGCACCGTGATCCGGGAGACGCCGTAGGTCTCCTCCAGGACGCGCTCGCCCGGCAGGAGGTCGCCGGGGTGCAGCTGGGTGTCGCACATCTCCTCCAGGATCGCCCGCAGCTGCGCGTGCTTGGGCTTCGGCCCGTCCGTGATCCTCGTGGCGGGCAACTGGGGAAGGCGGAGATTCCGCGGTGCAGAAGCCATGCCGCTCATTCTAGTCCACTGGTTATGACCAGTGCCCGGAATCGGGCTGTCGTGATGGTCACGCCCTCTGCGCAGGTCGCGGCCCGACTCACCGGCCCGCGCGGTAGGCTCATATTCGTGATTGATCTCAGATTCCTCCGCGAGAACCCCGACGTCGTCCGCGCCTCCCAGCTCAACCGAGGCGAGGACCCCCAGCTCGTTGACCGGCTCATCGCCGCCGACGAGGAGCGCCGCGCCGCCATCTCCGCCGCCGACGCCCTGCGCGGCGAGCAGAAGGCCTTCGGCAGGACGATCGGCCAGGCCTCGCCGGAGGAGCGCCCGTCCCTCCTCCAGGGTGCGGACGAGCTTAAGGCCAGGGTCCGGGACGCCGAGGAGGCCCAGAAGGCCGCCGAGGACCGGGTCCACGCACTGCAGATGCAGCTGTCCAACATCGTCGAGGGCGCCCCCGCCGGCGGGGAGGACGACTTCGTCATCCTCGAGCACGTCGGCGAGCCCCGCGAGTTCGACTTCGAGCCGAAGGACCACCTCGAGCTCGGCACCTCCCTGGGTCTCATCGACATGGAGCGCGGCACCAAGGTCGGCGGCGCCCGCTTCTACTACCTCACCGGCGACGGCGCGTTCCTGCAGCTCGGCATGATGATGCTCGCCGCGCAGAAGGCCCGCGAGGCCGGCTTCCAGCTCATGATCCCCCCGGTGCTCGTGCGCCCCGAGATCATGCAGGGCACCGGCTTCCTCGGCGAGCACGCCGACGAGGTCTACTACCTCGAGCGCGACGACCTCTACCTGGTCGGCACCTCCGAGGTCGCCCTGGCCGGCTACCACAAGGACGAGATCATCGACCTGTCCCAGGGGCCGGTGAAGTACACCGGCTGGTCCTCGTGCTTCCGTCGCGAGGCCGGCTCCTACGGCAAGGACACCCGCGGCATCATCCGCGTCCACCAGTTCGACAAGCTCGAGATGTTCGTCTACTGCAAGCCGGAGGACGCCGTCGCGCAGCACCAGGCGCTGCTGGACATGGAGCGCGAGATGCTCTCCGCCGTCGAGGTCCCCTACCGCATCATCGACATCGCCGGCGGCGACCTCGGTCAGTCCGCCGCCCGCAAGTTCGACACCGAGGCCTGGATCCCGACCCAGAACACCTACCGCGAGCTCACCTCCACCTCGAACTGCACCACCTTCCAGGGCCGCCGCCTGCAGACCCGCTACCGCGACGAGAACGGCAAGGCCCAGATCGCCGCGACCCTCAACGGCACCCTCGCCACGACCCGCTGGCTCGTCGCCATCCTGGAGAACAACCAGCAGGCCGACGGCTCCGTCGTCGTTCCGGAGGCGCTGCGCCCGTTCGTGGGCAAGGATGTCCTCGAGCCCAAGAAGTAGGGGAGAACACCATGGCCGCCAACCCACGTTTCCGCAAGAGCCGGGGATTTTACGTCCCCGCTGACCTGCCCGACGTCCCCAGCCACCCGGTCGAGGGGAAGGAGAGCCCGTACAACCGGATCATCATCCCCGTCGCGAAGGCGCTGATGAAGGCGCAGGGGATCAGGCTGACGGTCTTCGGTGCGGAGAACATCCCCGTGGACGGGCCGGCCCTGCTGGCCGTCAACCACACCGGCTACTACGACTTCATCTTCGGCGGCATCCCCGCGCACCTCCGCGGCCGCCGCCTGGTGCGGTTCATGGCGAAGAAGGAGATCTTCGACACCCCCGTCGTCGGCCCCCTCATGCGCGCCATGAAGCACCTCCAGGTCAACCGCGCCGCCGGCGCCGCCTCCCGCGAGGAGGCCGTCTCCCGTCTCCGCGAGGGACAGCTCGTGGGCATCTTCCCGGAGGCGACGATCTCGCGGTCCTTCGAGCTCAAGGACTTCAAGAACGGCGCGGCCCGCATCGCGGACGAGGCCGACGTGCCGCTCATCCCCGTGGTCATCTGGGGTTCCCAGCGCATCTGGACCAAGGACCACCCCAAGCGCCTCGGCCGTACCAACACCCCGGTGTTCATCCGCGTCGGCGAGCCCGTCGACCCCGGCGGTGACCCGGACGTCGCGATCCAGCGCCTCAAGGACGCCATGCAGATCCTCCTCGACCGCGTCCGCGACGACTACGACCGCGCCTACGGCCCGTTCCCGGCCGGCGAGTACTGGATCCCCAACGCCGCCGGCGGCAGCGCCCCCACGCTTGCCGACGCCCACCGCATCGACACCGAGGACCGCGCCGCCAGGGCAGCCAAGAAGGAGGCCAAGGCCTCCGCCAAACTCGACAAACGTGCCGACGCCATCCTCGGCAACGCACGGACCTTCATCGACCAGGTGAAGGAAAAACTCAGGAGATAGGACCCATGCAGACCCCCGGACCTGCCCCCAGGCTCGTGGCCAGCGACGTTGACGGCACGCTCATCAACTCGCAGGACCGCATCATCCCCCGCGTACGCGACGTCATCGTCCGTGCCGTGCAGGCCGGCACCGAGGTCGCCCTCGCCACCGGGCGCCCCCACCGGTGGATCTTCCCCGTCCTCGACCAGCTGCCCATCCGCCCCGTCTGCGTGACCTCCAACGGCGCCGTCGTCTACGACTCCGCCAACGACCGGGTCCTGGCCACCCACGCACTGACCCCGGAGACCATGGCCGAGGTCCTCGAGCTGTCCAAGGAGGCGTTCCACGAGGTCGGCGGCATCGCCATCGGCTGCGAACGCGTCGGCCGGTCCGCCTTCGACCCCGAGGAGGAGATGTTCGTCATCTCCCCGGGCTACCTCCACACCTGGGAGGAGCAGGGCTACGGCGTGGCCCCCGAACACGAGGTCATCAGCCAGCCCGCCGTGAAGATGATCCTCCGCCACGAGCAGCTCACCGCCCCCGAGATGTTCGACCTGGTCGCACCGTTCATCGACCCGGACGTCGCCCACGTCACCTTCTCCATGAACGAGGGGCTCCTCGAGGTCGCCGCCCCGGGCGTGACCAAGGCCCTGGGAGTCTCCACCCTGGCCACCCTCCACGGCATCGCCCGGGAGGACGTCATCGCGTTCGGCGACATGCCCAACGACATCGAGATGCTCGCCTGGGCCGGCACCGGCGTGGCCATGGGCAACGCCCGCGACTCGGTCAAGGACGTCGCGGACTTCACCACCGGCACCAACGACGAGGGCGGCCTGGCCCAGGTGCTGGAGCGCTGGTTCTAGGGTCGTGCGGCGTGGTTCCACGTGAACCCGTCCCACCACCGCCCCGTGGCAGACTTGAGCCATGACGGCTTCGCATCCGAAACAATATGTGGCGGCGATTGACCAGGGCACGACGTCGACACGCTGCGTCATCATCGACCGGGACGGCCAGGTGGTCTCCTCGGCCCAGTACGAGCACGAGCAGATCATGCCGCGGCAGGGCTGGGTCGAGCATGATCCGCTGGAGATCTGGGCGAACACGCGCCGGGCGGTGTCCACGGCGATGGTCGACATCGACGTCTCGCCCGACCGGATCGCCGCCCTCGGGGTGACCAACCAGCGGGAGACCGCCGTGGTGTGGGAGAAGGCCACGGGGAAGCCGATCCACAATGCGATCGTGTGGCAGGACACCCGCACCGCTGACGTCGCGGGGGAGGACCCGCGGCGGTGGCTGGACCGTACGGGGCTGCTCGCGAACTCGTACCCGGCGGGCCCGAAGATCGCGTGGATCCTCGACCATGTCGAGGGTGCCCGCGAGCGGGCCGCGCGGGGTGAGCTGCTGGCCGGGACGATCGACACGTGGCTGCTGTGGAACCTCACCGGCGGTGCGCGAGGCGACGAAGGGCGGGAGGCGGTGCACGCCACGGACGTCACGAACGCCTCGCGCACCCTGCTCATGGACCTGCGCACGTGTGAGTGGGATCCGGAGCTCTGCGCGGAGGTCGGGGTGCCGGTGGAGGTGCTGCCGGAGATCAGGGCGTCGATAAGTGATTTCGGTGCGGTCCGTCGGCGGGGCACCCTGGCGGGCGTGCCGATCACGGGGGTGCTGGGGGATCAGCAGTCGGCGATGTTCGGGCAGGGGTGCTTCGAGGTCGGTGACGCGAAGAACACCTACGGCACGGGACTGTTTCTGCTGCTCAACACGGGTGCGCAGCCGCAGGTCTCCGAGCACGGGCTGCTGTCGACCGTGCTGTACCAGCGGGAGGGGGAGGCCCCCGTGTACGCGCTGGAGGGGTCGGTGGCGGTGGGTGGTTCGCTCATCCAGTGGCTGCGTGACCAGCTCGGCATCATCCGCTCGGCCGATGAGGTGGAGCGCATCGCGGCGGAGGACAACGGCGGCGTGTACATCGTCCCGGCGTTCTCGGGTCTGTTCGCGCCGCGGTGGCGACCGGACGCGCGCGGCGTGATCGTCGGTCTCACGCGCTTCGCCGACCGTTCGAACATCGCGCGTGCCGCCCTCGAGGCGACGGCGCTGCAGACCCGGGAGGTGGTCGAGGCGATGGTCGCGGACTCCGGCATCGAACTCACCGGCCTGCGCGTCGACGGCGGCATGACCGCGAATGACACGCTCATGCAGCTGCAGGCGGACATCCTCGGCACGGAGGTCCACCGTCCCCTCAACATCGAGACCACGGCCCTCGGCGCTGCCTTCGCAGCCGGCGTGGGCCGTGGTTTCTGGTCTTCGCTTGACGACGTCCGCGCGCTCCAGGTCCCCGACCGGTCATGGGCGCCGGGATGGACGGTGGAGCGTCGGGAGGCGTTGGTGGGGGAGTGGGAGCGCGCCGTGGCACGCTCCCTCGACTGGGCCTAGTTGTTCAGGTCGACGTCGACGCTGCCGTCGAACGGGTTGACCGTGATGTTGCCGCCCTCGAAGTCGACGCGGAGGCGGTCGCCGTCGTTGTACTGCTCGTTGAGCGGCATGCCCAGCGGGCCGAGGTCGAAGCCCTGGCCGGCCCAGACGTCACCGATGATGCCCCACAGGGCGCGGGCCTCGGAGGAACCGACCTGGTCGATGACGATGCCGTTGTCGAACAGCGCGACCCGGGCGTCCTCGGTGTTCACGCCGCCGCGCGGGTTGCCCAGCACCGCGCCGTAGTTGGCGCCGACACGGTCGACGGCCTGGGTGATCTTGGTGTCACCGGCCAGCGTGGAGACGATGTCGAGGACCGGCTTGAGGTCCGCCAGCTTGAGGTCCGGCATGACCTGGACGTCACCGACCTTCTGCGTCGTGCCCGGGACCGTGCCGTTGGAGGCGATGACCGCGACGGCCACGGCGGCCAGGGAGCCCACGATGGTGAGCAGGGCCAGTTCGTCGCCACCTGCGGCGGAGCTCAGGGTGTTGGTGATGCCGGGCTCCTGCGGCTGCTGCGGGGCCGGCTGCTGCGGGGCCTGCGGGGTGGTGGTCGTCGGGGATGTGGTCGTGGGGGAGGTGGTGGTGTCCTCGCCCGGGGCCGGCGCTGTGGTGGTGGTCCGGCCCGCGAGGATGTCGTCGCGCTTCTCAGACGCGATCTCCCGGATCCTGGGCAGCTGTGCGTACCCGTAGGTGCCCGGGCAGGCGTTGTGGTGCGCGTCGCGGTGGCCGAAGACGTTCGGGAGGGTCATCGGGACGCCGCCGCGGTACCTGGATCCACCGAAGGACAGCGGGGTGTAGGGGGCGGAGCCGTTCGGATCGAAGCCTGCGAGGGCGGCCTTCCAGCCGATCATCTCGCCGACGGACCGGATCATCTCCGGGGTGGTCGGGGCGACGTCGTAGTTGCCCATCATGGAGATGCCGAAGGTGCCCTTGTTGAAGCCGCCGACGTGTGCACCCTGGACGTTCTTGTCCAGGCCGCCGGCGCGGCCCTCGTAGATGGTGCCGAACTTGTCGACGACGGCGTTGTAGCCGATGTCGCACCACCCGAGGGTGTTGGCGTGGTAGCTGTGCATGCCGCGCATGATGCCGGCGGCCTGCGCCCGGGTGTAGTTGTTGGAGCCGGCGGTGTGGTGCACGGCGGCGGCCTGCAGCTTCTTGTCGGTGGGGAATCCGCAGCGGTTGCCGGAGGGGGCGCCCCAGCCGGCGCGGGTGACGACCTTCGGCATGCCGTCGGTCACCGAGTCGGTGGCGAGGGCGATACCGCCCTCCTCGGCACGGCCGTCGATGAAGACGACGTCGAGGTCCTCGGCGGCGGCGACGTCGGCGACGGGCTGGATGTCACCGTAGTTGGTCGGGAGCGGGGCCAGGCCGGCGGACACCGGGGCCCGCGCCGGGGTGTCGACGGCGGCGGCGTCGGCGACGTTGATGTCCACCTCGGCCGGGGTCTCCTCGAGGGGGCCGAGGATGTCGACGCCGGTGATGGAGACCTGCACCTTGTGGGTGGGCTCGACGTAGATCAGCTCGGTGCCGTTCTCGCCGTTGGGGCCCTTCTCGCCGATCGGTTCGGCGGGCCACCAGGGACCCCAGCTGCCGTCGGCCATCTCGGCGCGGACGTAGGCGGCGATGTCGCGGTCGTCCAGCCAGGTGACGGCGAACATGGAGAACTGCTCGTCGCGGCTGAACTCCTTGACGGTGCGCGGTCCGGCGACGCCGGACTGGGCGGCGATGGCGGCGTCGTCGATGAGCACGTTGTCACCGGAGGCGAAGGAGGCGCTGGCCTTCGACACCTCGATGGGGCCGGAACCGATGTCCTGGGTCTGCAGGATGCGGTTGCCGCCGAAGGCGGCGGAGGCGATGAGTGCGAGGGTGAGGATGATGGCCAACGTCGGGTTGACGCTGGACAGCCGGGGGGTGGCGATTCGGCGTCGTTGCTGCACGGGGGAACTCCCTGGGTCTTAGTTACATGTCTGTCCCGGTGGGTCACCAGTGACACTAGTACACAATCGTGATTGATGATACTGCGGTGACAATAATCTGCAGGATTCGTGCGGGCGTGTCGGCGGGGAAATCTGCGGCGGTGTTGCAGCGGGTGGGAGGGGCGGGCGTCGATTAGCCTGTCAGCCATGACTTACGACCTCTTTGTTGTCGGCTCCGGCCTCTTCGGACTCACTGTCGCGGAGCGCGCGGCCAGCCAGCTGGGAAAGAAGGTGCTCATCGTCGAGCGCCGCGACCACCTCGGCGGCAACGCCTACTCCGAGGCGGAGCCGGAGACGGGCATTGAGATCCACAAGTACGGTGCCCACCTCTTCCACACCTCCAACAGGCGCGTGTGGGAGTACGTCAACCAGTTCACCTCGTTCACGGACTACCAGCACCGCGTCTTCGCCATGCACAATGGTTCCGCGTACCAGTTCCCCATGGGCCTGGGCATGATCAACCAGTTCTTCGGCCGCTACTACTCGCCCGACGAGGCGCGTGAGCTGATTCGCGAGCAGGCCAGCGAGATCGACCCGGCCGACGCGAACAACCTCGAGGAGAAGGCGATCTCCCTCATCGGCCGCCCCCTCTACGAGGCGTTCATCCGCGACTACACCGCCAAGCAGTGGCAGACCGACCCGAAGAACCTCCCGGCCTCCAACATCACCCGCCTGCCGGTGCGCTACAACTTCAACAACCGCTACTTCAGCGACACCTACGAGGGGCTGCCGGTCGACGGTTACGCCGCGTGGCTCGAGCGCATGGCCGACCACGAGCTCATCGACGTCCGCCTGAACACCGACTGGTTCGACGTCCGCGATCAGCTGCGTGCGGAGTCCCCGGACGCGCCGGTCGTCTACACCGGCCCGCTCGACCGCTACTTCGACTACTCCGCCGGCCAGCTCGGCTGGCGCACCCTCGACTTCGACACCGAGGTGCTCGGCACCGGTGACTTCCAGGGGACGCCGGTGATGAACTACAACGACGCGGACGTCCCCTACACCCGCATCCACGAGTTCCGTCACTTCCATCCGGAGCGCGAGGACGTGTACCCGAAGGACAAGACGGTGATCATGAAGGAGTACTCGCGCTTCGCCGGGGAGGGGGATGAGCCGTACTACCCGATCAACACCCCGGACGACCGCGCGATGCTCAAGGAGTACCGCGGTCTCGCCGCCGCCGAGGCGCGGGACAACCGGGTGCTCTTCGGTGGTCGTCTGGGCACCTACCAGTACCTGGACATGCACATGGCGATCGCGTCGGCGCTGACCCTGTGGGACAACAAGCTCGTGCCGTTCTTCGAGGACGGCGTGGCCCTGGAGCAGGAGCGCGGCCACTAGAGTCCGCCGGGTTCCTCCGGTTGTGCGGTGGAATACGCGGGAGTAAGGTTAACAGTAGGTTAACAAATAGAGAACTAAGAGTTTTCCGCCACTGAGGGAAAGGTACCTCCATCATGAGCACCGACCGCTTCGCCATCGTCCGCGAGGATCTCCACCGCCGGTACGGGCAGTACTTCTACGCCCGCACCATCGACGACCTTCTCGACGAGAAGATCGCCGAGGCCCGTTCCCACGCCACGGTCGAGACCTTCCTCCCCGTCACCGTCGAGCGCGAGGTCTCCGAGATTCTCGAGGAGCGTGCCGGGGCCCGGGGCCGGTCCGGCACCGCCCGCCCCGAGGTGCTCTTCGTCTGCGAGCGCAACGCCGGCCGCTCCCAGCTGGCCTCCGCCATCACCTCGCAGGCCGTCGGCGACCGCGTCTTCGTCCGCTCCGTGGGCCTCAACCCGACCGGCGGCATCCAACCCGAGGTGCTCCAGGTGCTCGAGGAGCGCGGCATCCCCTACGCGCACCTCTACCAGAAGGAGATCGTGCCCCGCACGGTCCACCGCGCCAACGTCGTGGTGCTCATGGGCGTCGACGAGATCCCGGGCATCCCGGGTGACCGCGTCGAGCGCTGGGACATCGCGGATCCGGCCGGTCAGCCGGTGGAGAAGGTCCGTGAGATCGCCGACGACATCGAGGCGCACGTGAAGGAACTGCTCGTCGAGCTGGGCAAGGCCAACTACGCCGCCCAGGCATGACAGGTGCTGGCTGGGCCCCGGACGATCACGTCCGGGGCCTTCTCCTTTCCCCTCCGCCCCTGCTTGTCGACGCCTCCGTGGCCCTCGCCCCCGTCACCGGCCCGACCTTCACGGGGCTTCTCGCGCTGCTCCTCGGGGTGGGGTGGGCGGCGCGCACCCGGCGGGCGGCGCCGCTGCTGCTGCCCGCGGCGGTGCTGACCGCGAGCCTGGTCAGCCACCTGCTCAAGCGGCTCATCGGGCGGGAACGGCCGCCGGTGGAGGAGTGGCTCATCGACGTGGGCAACCACGCGCTGCCGTCGGGGCACGCGACGGCCACGGCGGCGTTCGCGACGGCGCTCACGCTGCTGCTGTGGCCGCGGGGCGGATGGTGGCGGGTGCCGGTGGCCGTCGCCTGGGGGCTGTCGCTCGTGGTCGGCCTGTCGCGTCTGGTGCTGCACGTGCACTGGGCCAGTGACGTCCTGGCGGGGTGGCTGGTGGGCGCCGCAGTGGCCCTGATCACGTACTTTGCCGGATTAAAGTTAATTCTCCGTTAACTCCCCTGAGCTGCGGTTATCTGATATAGTCTTGCAAAGGCGCAGGACAGTTACTTGCATGTTTACCTTGTGTTCACCTAGGGTTAACTTTAGTTGAACGACAAGAGAGGTCAGACAAGCATGAACAACATCAACTTCCGCCCCGTCCGCAAGGAGCTCTACACCCGTTTCGGCCACCGCCTGGAGGCCACGGTTATCGACGCCATCCTCGACGAGGTCATCGCCGAGCACGCGGAGACCGCACGCATCCCGAACTTCCTCCCGGTGCTCGTCCACCGTGAGGCGGCCTCGCGGATCGAGGACCACCTGTGGACCCACGGGATCGTGGGTACCCCGCGTAAACGCATCCTCTTCGCCAGCCGCACCAACTCCCAGCGTGCCGTCCTCGCCGCCGCCATGGCCCGCCGTCTGAGCGACAACTCCATCGTGGCCACCGTCGCCAGCACCCACCCGGAGAACCGTGACGACGCCCTCATCGAGTGGGTCATGGACGAGCGCGGCCTCGCCGCCGACGGCGCGAAGTACAAGACCGAGCGCCGCCGCACCGTGGCCGCCGCCGACGTCGTCGTGTACATGGACTCCGAGGAGCCGCACGACCTGCCGGGCCGTACCTTCGTCCAGTGGGAGGTGCCGTCCACCGACGGCATGAACGTCGAGCAGGTCCGCGTCATCGCCGACCACATCGAGGCCCGCGTCGCCCACCTGCTCGCCACGCTGGACATCGCGATCCGTCCCCTCGACGAGGTGCAGGCCGAGGAGATCGCCGCCTAAGAAGGCAGCCCTCAGGACACGACGAGGCCGCCCGGGAACACTTTCCCGGGCGGCCTCCCGCGTTCCGGCCGGGCTAGTAGCTCGAGGAACCACCACCGCCGGAGAAACCGCCTGAGGAGTAGCCGGTGGTCGCGCTGCCCGAGGACTGCGCCGCCTGCACGTCCGCCGAGTGCCACGAGTACACCGTGGCGTAGGGGACGTAGTTGCCGTAGCCGTACCCCGGCCGCCAGCCGGAGTCCCACAGGGCGGGGGCCCGGCGGTCCCGGTCCCGACCCTCCTTGGTGCCGGACTCCTCGTACAGCTTCTTCTGCGCCGCCTCGACCAGCACGCGGTGGTCGGAGACCAGCCCGGCGAACTCGTCCATGAAACCGGGGGCGTCGAGGCGGTCGCGGAGGGCGAGCACGCGGTCGTCGAGAAGCGAGAGGCGGTTCTTCAGGTCGATGTCCTCGATGTCGGCGACGGCCCGCAGGATGTCCTCGTGCAGGTCCGTCAGCTCGCGGCGGCGGACGTCGGCGTCGCCGTGCTCCATCTGGGCGAGCTGCTCGATGTTCTCCTCCGCGGTGCGCAGGCGGGTGACCTGCTCGTGTGCCGTGCCGATCGCTTTCCGACGCCGCCAGAACTCCTTGTCCTCCGCCCCCGCCGACAGGCCCTCCAGCTGGTCGAAGGTGGTGTTGAGACCGAGGAAGCCGGTCTTGACCTCCTCCCACTGGCGGCGGAGGGCGTCGTTGGCCAGGGGAGAGGTCAGCGAGTGCGCGCGGACGTCGATCGCCTGCAGCTGCTGGGCGACCCGCCCGTAGTCGCGCTGCACCCCGTCGAACTGCTCGCGCGCCGTCCGGATGACCTTGCGGCGGGTGAACCTCCAGGCGAACACCGCCGCACCCAGACCACCCACCGCGAAGACTCCGCCGATGAGCGCGCCCACCCAGGCCGGGAGACCGGAGGACTCGCGCACCGCCGTGGGGTCGGCGACGGCCTTCGTGCCCTCCAGTATGCCGGCCGCCAGGTTGCCGTCCCGCAGGGGCGGACGCATGCGGTCGAGGATGCCGTCGAGACGCCCCGGGGCGTAGATGTCGGCCGCGTCGCAGACGTCGTCACCGCAGTACACGCCCATGCGCTGCGGGTCGCGGCCCACCGCGACGATGAGCGCGCCGGGCGCCCACTTGTCGCCGGCCTCCGAGATGAGGTCCGGGCGTTCGTCCCGGCCGAAGTGGAGGACGGTGTCGTTGAGGTTGTCGTCGTTGGTGGGGAAGAGGATGTAGGTGACGTCGGTGACCTCCGCCGGGAGGTCGATGGACGGGGTGCGGTCCAGGAGGAGCTGCTCGTCGGCGGGGGAGAGCTCGTCGGCGAGGTCGAGGACCTCCACCCCGCGCACGGCGACGGCGGCGGACACCCCGGGCGCGAGTCCGAGGACGGCCAGACCGAGGACGGCCAGACCGAGGAGAACGGCGGTGAGGAAGGGTCTCATGCCGCCCAGGATAGGGGTCGCCGTCGGTGCGTGTGGCGCGGAATCCGGCGTCCGGGCACTACCCTTGTTCCGGAGATGAGTCGAAAGGCGGATTCACCGGACGTGAACGACGTGAAGAACACCCCCAACGCACCCGTGCGTGAGATGCTGCAGCGCATCCTGCTGCCCCGGAAGGGAGAGCCGCACGACGTGCGCATGCTCTACCTGATCGAGGCGGAGCAGAACAAGGAGCGCCTGACCTGGGAGGACCGCGTCACCGTGACGGTCCCCGCAGGTGCCGAGGCCTCCTTCCAGACCTACTTCAACGCCTTCCCCGCCAGCTACTGGCGACGCTGGTCCCAGCTGGACCACGTGCTGCTGCGCATGAACGTCGCCGGCCAGGCGAGCATCGAGGTGTACCGCTCCAAGATCGACGGCACGCGCGTGGCCGTCGCCGGACAGTTCGTCACCGACGATGTGGCGGAATTCACCATCCCCCTCTCGCACTTCGAGGACGGCGGCTGGCTGTGGTTCGACGTCACCGCCGAGACCGCCACCACGCTCACCGACGCCGGCTGGTACGCCGACCGTGAGCCCGGCCCGCAGATCATGCCGGACGGCACGGAGGTGGGGCCCTTCGACAAGCGCGTGACCGTCGGCATCCCGACGTTCAACCGCCCCCACGACGCGGTCGCCGCGCTGCAGGCCCTCGGCGAGGACCCGCTCGTCGACGCCGCCATCGACGCCGTCATCATGCCCGACCAGGGCGACCGGCACCCGGCCGACGAGCCCGGCTACGACGAGGCCGTCGCCCACTTCGGCGACCGCTTCCACGAGTTCCGTCAGGGCAACCTCGGCGGCTCCGGCGGCTACTCCCGCATCATGTACGAGGCCCTCGGCGACGGCGCGGCCGGTGCCGCGGAGTCCCCGTTCATCCTCTACATGGACGACGACATCGCCATCGAGCCGGAGTCCATCCTCCGCGCCGTGCAGGTCGGCCGCTACGCGAAGTCGCCGATCATCGTCGGCGGGCAGATGCTCAACCTGCAGGAACGCTCCCAGCTGCGCACCATGGGCGAGATCGTCCAGCGCCACGACTTCATGTGGGGCGAGGCGCCGCACTCCACGTACGACCATGACTTCGCCAAGTATCCCCTCGGCTTCACCGGCCACGACGGGGACGAGAAGGACCCCGACGCGAAGAACTCGAAGGACCTGCACCGCCGCATCGACGTCGACTACAACGGCTGGTGGATGTGCATGTTCCCGCGCGTCGTCAGCCGACAGATCGGGCAGCCCCTGCCGCTGTTCATCAAGTGGGACGACACCGAGTACTCCCTGCGTGCCGGAAAGGCGGGCTTCCCGACGGTCACCTGGCCCGGCGTCGCCATCTGGCACATGGCGTGGGCCGACAAGGACGACGCCATCGACTGGCAGGCCTACTTCCACCTGCGCAACCGCCTCATCGTCGCGGCCCTGAATCACGACGGGCCCGTCGACGGCATCATCACCTCGTTGCGCAAGTCCACCTTCAAGCACCTCATGTGCATGGAGTACTCGACCCTGGCGATCCAGATCGAGTCGATGAAGGACTTCCTCGCCGGCCCCGACCAGCTCTTCGACATCCTCGAGACCTCCCTGCCGCGCATCGCGAAGATCCGCGCCGGCTACCCCGACGCCGTGGTCATCCCCTCGGCCGCCGACCTGCCGCCGGCCTCCGGCGCGCCGGGTGTGCCCACCAAGGACATCGGCGGCCGCCTGGCCAAGATCAAGAAGGTCGGCTGGCTGCTCAAGGGCCTGAAGCACTCCCTGGGCAAGGAGGACCCGCAGCACCACACCACGCCGCAGGCCAACCTGTCCCCGGCCGAGGCCCGCTGGTTCTCGCTCTCGCGTCTCGACGGCGCGACCGTCACCACCGCCGGCAACAACGGCGTGGCCTACCGCAAGCGCGACCGCGCCCTCGCCGAGCGTCTGCTCAAGGAGACGTGGGCCCTGCAGAAGGAGATCGGGGAGCGTTTCGACGAGCTGCGCACCACCTACCGCACCGCCCAGCCCGGGCTGGTCAGCCGCGAGTCCTGGAGGAGGATCTTCGAATGAGCCGCGAGGTGGACCTTCTGGTCCGGGTGCAGGACGCACTCGTCGACCGACCGGGTGTGATTCCTGCCGCAACCGTGCTGTCCCATTTCGGCGAGCACGCCCTCGGCTGGTTCGCCCTGGCGGGGGCGGGCGCGGCCGTCGACAGTGGGCGGCGTCGCCAGTGGCTGGCGTTGGGGGCCTCCGCCTTCACGTCGCACGCCGCATCAGTGGTGATCAAACGCATCGTGCGTCGCACCCGACCGCATGACGAGCGGATCCGGGTGGGCGTCGGCACGCCCTCGCGGCTGTCCTTCCCGTCCTCGCACGCGACCTCCACCACCGCGGCGCTCGTCAGCCTGGCGGACCTCAGCGGCTCGAAGCTGCCGCTCGTCGGGGTTCCGGTGATGATGTTGTCGCGTATGGTTCTGGGAGTCCACTACCCGACCGACACCCTCGCGGGTGCCGTGCTCGGGGCCACCACCGCGAAGGTGATCACCGCAATCGAGAGGAAGAGCGCGTGACCGAGGAACACCAGGTCGAGGAGCGGACCGGCATCTTCTACCCCGAGCCGCACACCGAGGGACTCGACAACACCCGTAAGCGCCGCCCGCCGAAGAGCCTGCCGGACGCCATGATCAAGGCGCTGCGCCCGAAGCAGTGGGTGAAGAACGTCCTCGTCGTCGCCGCCCCCGCGGCCGCCGGCGCCGAGGCGCTTACCGACGGACGCACGCTTCTCGACGTCCTCCTCGCCTTCGTCGTCTTCTGCCTCGCGGCGTCCTCGATCTACCTGGTCAACGACGCCCGCGACGTCGAGGCCGACCGCGAGCACCCCACCAAGCGCTTCCGCCCGATCGCCTCCGGCATGCTGCCGGTCAACCTGGCGTACGCCATGGCGGTCATCCTCATCGTGGCCGCCGTCGGCCTGTCCTTCCTGGCCTCCTCCGGCTGGGGCCTGGCCGCCGTCGTGTCCGTGTACATCGCCCTCCAGCTGGGCTACTGCTTCGGCTGGAAGCACCTGCCGGTGATCGACATCGCGCTGGTCTCCTCCGGTTTCATGCTCCGCGCCATGGCCGGTGGCGTCGCCGCCGGCATCGAGCTGTCCCAGTGGTTCCTGCTGGTCGCCGCCTTCGGTTCGCTGTTCATGGCCTCCGGCAAGCGCTACGCCGAGCTGCAGCTCGCCGAGCGCACCGGCAAGAAGATCCGCCGCTCCCTGCAGGGTTACACCGCCACGTACCTGCGTTTCGTGTGGACGCTGGCCGCCACCGCCGTCGTCATGAGCTACGCCCTGTGGGGTTTCCAGCTCTCCAACGCCGTCGAGGGCATGGCCGGCGTCTGGTACCAGATCTCCATGGTGCCGTTCACCATCGCGATCCTGCGCTACGCCGCCGACGTCGACCGCGGCGCCGGTGGTGCCCCGGACGAGATGGCTCTGTCGGACCGTGTCCTGCAGCTGCTGGCCGTGCTGTGGATCCTGTGCATCGTCTTCGCGGTGTATCTCGTGCCGGCGATCTAGCTGCCACGTGACGCGACCCCCGGGACCGGAACAGGTCCCGGGGGTCCTCTGATTCCGGGGGAGCCGCCCGCTGCCGCCGGTCCCCGGGGCCCACCCGTCCCCCTGCTAACATCTGCCGCATGACCACAGCTGCCGGGGTGTCCGGTCAACCTGCACGAACGGGGAGTAGCCGCCACCGGAGGGCCAGCACATCACCGTCCACGACGCGTTCGCTCACGGTGTGGACCGGGGCGGGCGCCGCCGTGCTCGTCGCCGTCCTGGCGTTCACCGGCGGTTGGCGCCGTCGCTGGATGAGCGACGACGGCCTCATCGTCCTGCGCACCGTGCGCAACCTCCTCGCCGGCAACGGCCCGGTGTTCAACGCGGGGGAGCGCGTCGAGGCCAACACCTCCACCCTCTGGCAGTACCTCATCTACCTCGGGGCGCGGGTCACCGACGCCCGCCTCGAGGACATCGCCATGTGGCTGGCGCTGCTGTTCACCACCGCGGCCCTGGGCATCGCCGCGTGGGGCACGACGCTCCTGTACCGGCGTCGCCCCGCCCTCCTGCTGCTGCCCGTCGGCGGACTGATCTACCTGGCCCTGCCGCCGGCGCGGGACTTCGCCACCTCCGGCCTCGAGTGGGGTCTCAGCCTGCTGTGGATCGCCGGGCTGTGGGCGCTGCTCGTGGGCTGGGCGCAGCGCACCGGAACGGGCTGGGCCACCTGGGCGCTGGCCTTCTGGACGGGCCTGTCCTGGCTGGTCCGCCCCGAGCTGGCGCTGTACGGCGGCCTGGCCGGGCTGCTCCTGCTGCTCGCCGCGGCGACGTGGCGGGAGCGGGCGCTCATCCTGGCGGTGGCCCTGCCGGTGCCGACGGGCTACCAGATCTTCCGCATGGGCTACTACGGGCTGCTCACGCCGCACACGGCCGTCGCGAAGTCCGCGGGTGACTCCGAGTGGGCCGACGGCTGGAACTACGTCCGGGACCTCACCGACCCGTACTGGCTGTGGGTGGCGCTGGCGCTGGCCGTGACCCTGGGCGCCGTCACCCTGTGGCGCCTGTCGACGTGCCCCTCCACCCCGGCCGACCCGGACACCGCCCCGCGGGGGCTGGCCCGCCTACGTTCCCCGGAGGCGGCCATCGCTCTGGTGCTGCTGGCCGGGTTCATCCACGTGCTCTACGTGCTGCGGGTCGGCGGCGACTTCATGCACGGGCGCATGCTCCTGCTGCCGCTGTTCGCCCTGCTGCTGCCGGTCGCCGTGGTGCCGCTGTCGGACCTGCGGGTGACCCGTCCGCGCATCGACCTGCTCGCCGCCGTCGGCCTCATCGGCGTGGGCTGGTGGGCCGCCAGCACGACCATCACCGGTCACCCCGTCGACTGGGAGACCGACTACGAGGAGCTCGGCATCGTCGACGAGCGTGACTTCTGGACGTACGCCACCTTCCGCGAGCAGCACGATCCGCCGAGGTACGCGAGTGACTTCCTCACCGCGAAGGCCATGAACCACTACCCGGAGGTCATGGAGCGGGCGATGGCGGAGGACACCGCCATGATGTCGATGATCCTGCTCAACGAGGAGGAGTTCTCGTGGATCACCTCCCCGCGCATCCCGCGGGAGCTCGCCGCCGGGGACCCCTCCGGCCTGGCGGGCCAGCCGCCGACGGTGTACCACATCAACCTGGGCATGACCAGCATGAATGCGCCGCTGGAGATGCGCGTGCTCGACACCGTCGGACTGACGACGCCGCTGGCCGCCCGCCAGCCGCGTGACCCCGACGCCCGCGTGGGCCACGACAAGTGGCTGCCGTGGTCCTGGCAGGCCGCGGACACGTCGATCGTCCCGGAGTTCGTGCCCGAGTGGTACGACCGGGAGGAGACCGCCCGCGCCCGGGAGGCGCTGCAGACCCCGGCGGTGGCGGAGCTGCTGGCCTCCTACCGGGAGCCGATGAGTGTGAGCCGTTTCCTGGCGAACATCCGCTTCGCGCTCACCGACGGCCGCTCGCTGGAGATCAGCCTCGCCCCGGAGGAGGTCATCGAGGAGTTCGGGCCCGCGGACCCCGGAATCCGTGTTGCGTGGGAAATGAATATTTCCCCCGAACGTCCCAGGTGAGACGCGAAATAGTCACAGAAAGATAACGAAGGGGTGAGCTTTTCTTTATCTTTTGTTCTAGAGTGTCTCGCAGCAGGGATGCTGTCAGGGCTGCGCGGTCAGGTAACGAGCCGGCAGGCAGGGCCGATAGTCCCGTAGAAGAAACGCCAAGCCGAGGAGAACCATGTCCGTCATCACCGGAGCCCGCAGCGTGAGCAGGAGAATCATTGCGGCCCTGGTCGCCTTCGCCACCGCCCTGACCGTCATGGTCGCAGGTGGCGTGGGTACCGCCCATGCAGACAACCGCGGGTGGCTGCGCCCCGACGCCACCGGCCACTGCGAGTGGGACCCCGTCCAGTACTGGGTCCAGCGCTGCGACGTCTGGTCCCCGTCGACCGGCGCGAACATCACCGTCCAGGTCCAGCCCGCCGCCCGCGGCGGCAACGCAGGTTTCTACCTGCTCGACGGCCTGCGTGCCACCAACCACGCGAACGCCTGGACCGTCGACGTCAACGCCCCGGCGCTCTACGTCGACTCCAACATCACCCTGGTCATGCCGGTCGGTGGTGCAGGTTCCTTCTACGCGGACTGGGAGCACCCGGCGACCTACGACCTGAACAACCCGGTCACCTACCAGTGGGAGACCTTCCTCACCTCTGAGCTGCCGGGCTACCTGGCGCAGCACTTCGGCGTCGCACCGGACAACAACTCCATCGCCGGCCTGTCCATGGGCGGCACCGCGGCCCTGAACATCGCCGCGAAGCACCCGGGACAGTTCCGTCAGGCCCTGTCCTGGTCCGGCTACCTGACCCAGACCATGCCGGGCATGCAGACCCTCATGCGTGTCGCGCTTCTCGACGCCGGCGGCTTCAACGTCAACGCCATGTACGGCACCGTGATCAACCCGCGCCGTTTCGAGAACGACCCGTTCCTCAACATGGAGGGCCTGCGCGGCAAGGACGTCTACATCTCCGCCGCCACCGGTTTCTGGGGTCCGGAGGACGCCAACTACCCGATGAACCTCAAGCTCTCCGCCACCCCGCTGGAGATGCTGGCCGGTGTCTCCACCCGCCTGTGGGAGGTCAAGGCCCGTGCCACCGGCCTCAACGTGACCGCCGACTACCCGCTGACCGGCATCCACAACTGGAACCAGTTCGGCTACCAGCTGCACAAGACCAAGCCGCGCGTCCTCGACGTGATGAACGCCTGGTAACCAGCGTGCACCACACCCCGGCAGGTCCCCGACCTCCCGGGGTGCACTTTTTCTCCCCCGTTGTCGGCGTGCCCTTACCTAAAGTCTCAAGTTCAACTTAAACTTGAACGCGACCCGGGCGAGGTCCCACAACCTCACGAGCCCACGGTGAGAACAACTGAACAGACCTGGCGTGTGACGCCGGGGACGGGCGGACGTCGGCAAGCAGCCCCGGGGCGGGAACCCCGGGGACGTGCCGGACGCACACCCACCCCACGCACGCCGCCACGACACCATCACCACAAGGACCCTCTCATGCGCGACACCGCATCCCGTTCCCCGCAGAGCCGCCGCCCCTGGCTCGCCGCCGTCGTCCTCCCCACCACCCTGGCCCTCGGACTGTCGGTGGCACCCGCCGCCCAGGCGCAGAGCATCCTGCCGGGCAGCTCCGGCAGCAGCCTCTCGGACTCCATCCGTCCCTCCGACCCGCCGCAGCGCACCCCGATCAACACCGAGTACCCCGACATCGCGAACCTCCCCGCAGGCGTGAAGGTCGAGCGCCTCGAGTGGATCACCAACCGCCGCATCGCCCTGTTCATCCGTTCCGCCGCCATGCCGGACCAGATCCAGCAGGTCCAGATCCTCCTCGCCCGTGACTGGCACTCCAGCCCCGGCCGCACCTTCCCCGAGGTCTGGGCACTCGACGGTCTCCGCGCCCGCGAGGACGACTCCGGCTGGACCATCGAGACCAACATCGAGCAGTTCTACGCCGACAAGAACGTCAACGTGATCCTGCCGATCGGCGGCGAGTCCTCCTTCTACTCCGACTGGCAGCGCCCCGACAACGGCAAGCACTACAAGTGGGAGACCTTCCTCATCCGCGAGCTCGTCCCGATCCTCGACGAGGGCTTCCGCTCCAGCAAGACCCGCTCCATCGTCGGCCTGTCCATGGGCGGCACCGCCGCGATGAACCTCGCGCAGCACAACCCGCACATGTTCTCCTTCGTGGGCTCCTTCTCCGGCTACCTGGACACCACCTCCGTCGGCATGGCCGAGTCCATCCTCGCCGCACAGCGCGACGCCGGCGGCTACGACGGCACCCGCATGTGGGGCCAGCCGGGCGACCAGGCCTGGATCGACAACGACCCGAAGCTGGGCATCGAGGCCCTCCGCGACATGAAGGTCTACGTCTCCGCCGGCTCCGGCCAGGACGACTTCGGCAACCCCGACTCCGTGGCCACCGGCCCCGCCAACCCCGCCGGCATCGGCCTGGAGATCCTCTCCCGCATGACCTCCGAGACCTTCGTCCGCGAGGCCCGCAAGGTCGGCGTCGAGCCGGTCGTCCACTTCCGCCCCTCCGGCGTCCACGCCTGGCCGTACTGGCAGTTCGAGATGTCCCAGGCCTGGCCGCACATGGCCAACGCCATGCAGCTCTCCCGCGAGGACCGCGGCACGGACTGCATCACCGTCGGCGCCATCGCCGCCGCCACCCAGTCCGGCGTCATCGGCTCCTGCGTGACCAACGAGTACCCGGTCGAGGACGGCATGCGCCAGGACTTCCGCAACGGCGTCGCCTACTGGTCCCCGGACACCGGTGCCCACGCCCTGTACGGCGCCATCAACGCCCGCTACCACCACATCGGCGGCCCCGCCTCCTGGCTCGGCTTCCCGACGACCGGTGAGCGGGTCACCCCCGACGGCGTCGGCCGCTACGTCCACTTCGAGAACGGCTCCATCTACTGGACCCCGTCCACCGGCGCCCGCGAGATCCCGAAGGCACTGTTCAACTCCTGGGCCGCCACCGGCTACGAGCGCGGCGACCTGGGCTACCCGACCGGTGCCCCGCAGAACGTGAAGGGCGGCCAGGTCCAGCAGTTCCAGCGTGGCGTCATCGCCACCACCCCGGACGGCCGGACCCACTGGGTGCGCGGTGCCATCGCCGAGAAGTACGCCTCCCTCAAGACCGCCGAGTCCGAGCTGGGCTTCCCGACCTCCGACGAGAAGATCATCCGCGGCGGAGCGTTCCAGGAGTTCGAGAACGGCAACATCTACTGGTCCGCCGCCACCGGCGCGAAGTACATCAAGTACGGTGCCATCTTCGACCACTGGGGCACGAAGGGCTACGAGGGCGGCGAGTTCGGCTACCCGGCCGCCGACCACGCCAACGTCCCGGCCGGCGGTGAGGTCGTCCGCTTCCAGAACGGCACCATCAGCCAGCTCAACGGACGCATCGTGGAGGGGCGGAACTGATCATGCGCACACCGGCCAGGTCCGGCCTGCTCGCCGCCCTCCTGATCGGCGCGCTCACCCTCACCGCCTGCGGTGACGCCACGGTGGACGACAACGACTCCACCCCGACGTCCATCGCCCCGCTCGAGCGGGCACCGCGGGAGACGCGCACGGAGGACAGCGACGGGGACGGCGCGGCGTCGGCAGGCAGGGACGCGGCCCCCGGCCGTCCCCGGGCCGCCGACCCGGGCCCGCAGGACCAGGGCGCCCGGGAGATCGACGAGATCCCCGAGCCCGGGATGCCCCGCACCCCCGAGGACGTCCAGTTCCTGGGCGAACTCACCGACGAGGGCATCGACGTCGAGGGCGTCGAGAGCCAGCTCATCGGCACCGCCGCCATCGTGTGCAATGACGACGACAGCGAGTTCGGCCGTGCGACCGTTCCCGCGGTCGCCGGCCAGCTGGTGAGCCAGGGACGGACGGACAAGTCCGTGGAAGACGTGACGGCCATCATCGAGGCCGCCGCGAAGAACGCCTACTGTTAGTTGGAAAATCACCGCATGCGCAAGCTGTTCACCATCCTGGCGGTACTGATCCTGGTGCTCCTCATCGGAGTCGGGACGTTCCGCTTCCTGCGACCCGGGGAGGACATCCCCCTTCCCCCGGGGCTGCCGGAGCCGACGGAGATCCTCCAGCCCGACTGGTGCCCGGACGTCCAGGTCATCGCCGCCCCGGGCACCTGGGAGTCGGCGCCGGGCGACGACCCGTTCCACCCGACGGCCAACGAGTACAGCTTCATGCTGTCGATCACCCGTCCGCTGCAGGAGCGCTTCCCGGCCGAGGACGTGCGGGTGTGGACCCTGCCCTACACGGCGCAGTTCCGCTCCATCCAGGCGCAGCACGAGATGACCTACGACGAGTCCCGGCAGGAGGGCCAGTCCGTGCTGGAGACTGAGATGGTCACCATGCACGACGAGTGCCCCTACACCGACTTCATCCTGGCCGGATTCTCGCAGGGCGCCGTCATCCTCGGGGACGTCGCCAGCCAGATCGGCCAGGGTGGCGGCGTGGTGCCGGCCGACCGCATCAGGGGTGTCGCCCTGATCGCGGACGGCCGCAGGGAACCTGGTGTGGGCCAGGTTCCCGGCACCCACGTCTCCGGCGTCGGCGCCGAGGTCGCCCTCCAGCCGCTCAACCTGCTCGTCCAGCCGATCGTCCCCGGCGCCACGATGCGCGGACCGCGTGTCGGCGGTTTCGGTGAGCTCCAGGACCGCGTGTGGGACATCTGCGCCCCGAACGACAGCATCTGCGACGCCCCCCGCCAGGTGGGCAACGCCCTCGAGCGCGCGCAGGCGCTGGTCGCCGCCAACGGAGTCCACGCCCTCTACGCGTCCAACCCCGACGTCATCCCCGGGACCACCACCAATGCGTGGGTCGTGGAGTGGGCCTCTGACCTGATCCACCAGTGACCGGGGGTGCCCCCGGGGTACTCTCGTTTGTAACGGAAACATCACGAACTTGGACTAACAGAACGAGTGCCCGCTCTGTTAGGTTGGCACAAAAGACATTAGCGCTGAGAAACTTCACGCCCGCACCACTGACCAGCGGGTACACCAAAGGAGAAGCATGGACCTGCAAGCGGCGATGAGCCAGTTCTTCAACGACAAGGGCGAGATCGTCCTGGCACCCCAGCTGACCCTCGCGGGTCTCGCGGAGCTGATGTACCAGGGCGACCTGCAGCTCGGCGGCGGCGAGCGCCACTGCCTGCGCTTCTGGGACTTCTCCGAATCCCGCGAGGGAACCCCGGTGGACTACACCCGCACGGAGATCAACACCCGCATCAAGGCCGTCGCCGCGCGCCTGCAGCAGGTGGGCAAGATCGGCGACCGCGTCGCCATCCTGGCCAACAACTCCCCGGAGTACCTCTTCGGATTCATCGGCGCCCTCTACGCCGGCATGACCCCGGTCCCGCTCTACGACCCGTCCGAACCGGGCCACGCGGACCACCTCAAGGCCGTCTTCGCCGACTGTGAGCCCTCCTTCGTGCTCACCAACTCCGGTTCCGCCGCCGCCGTGCGCGAGCACTTCGCGGAGCTGCCGTCCCGCGAGCGTCCCCGCATCCTGTCGGTGGACTCCCTGCCGGACACCCTGGCCGCCTCCTACATGAACCCGATGATGACCCTGCAGGGTCAGCAGCTCATGGCCTCCATGTCGACCATGCCGGTCGACCAGCCCGCCTTCCTGCAGTACACCTCCGGCTCCACCCGCGTGCCGGCCGGCGTGCAGCTGACCAACCGCTCCATCCTCACCAACGTGCTGCAGATCTTCACCGCCGCCCGCCTGCGCACCCCGCTGCGTCTGGTGTCCTGGCTGCCGCTGCACCACGACATGGGCATCATCCTCGCCCTGTTCGTCACCATCCTGGGCCTGCCGAACGAGATCATGTCGCCGCGTGACTTCATCCAGCAGCCGAAGCGCTGGGTCGACCAGCTCAACCGCCGTGACTCCGACGAGGGTGTCTCCGTCTACACCGTCGTCCCGAACTTCGCGCTCGAGCTGGCCGCCCGCTACGGCACCCCGAAGGAGGGCGAGACCCTCGACCTGTCCGCTCTCGACGGCATCATCATCGGCTCCGAGCCGGTCACCGAGAAGGCCCTCGACTCCTTCCGCGCGGCCTTCGGCCCCCACGGCCTGGTCGACACCGTCCTGCGTCCCTCCTACGGACTGGCCGAGGCGTCCCTGCTGGTGACCACCCCGCAGACCAAGGAGCGCCCGCTCATCTCCTACTTCGACCGCGACAAGCTGGCCGAGGGCGTCGTCGAGTTCGTGGAGAAGGACTCCGAGCTGGCCGTCGCCTTCGCCTCCAACGGTCAGGTCGTGCGCCCGCAGGCGCTGACCATCGTCGACCCGGAGACCCGCGCCGAGCTGCCCGACGGCCAGATCGGTGAGCTCTGGGTCAAGGGCGACAACCTCGCCGCCGGCTACCTCGGCCGCGAGGAGGAGACCGCCGAGACCTTCGCCAACACCCTGGGTGAGCGTCTGCCGGAGTCCCGCGCCGAGGGAATGCCCGACGACGGCTGGATGGCCACCGGTGACCTGGGCGCCATCGTCGACGGCGAGACCTACATCACCGGCCGTCTCAAGGACCTCATCGTCATTGCGGGCCGCAACCACTACCCGCAGGACATCGAGTACACCGTCATGAACGCCTCCGACCACGTCCGCCCGGACTCCGTCGCCGCGTTCTCGGTCATGGCCGACGACGACGCCGCCGAGTCCACCGAGCAGCTCGTCCTCGTCATCGAGCGCGACGACAAGGCCGACGAGTCCGGTGACGCGGAGGCCGTCGAGAAGATCCGTGGCGCGGTGACCTCCGCCCACGGCGTCACCCCGGCGGACATCCGCTTCGTCGCCCCAAACGAGATCCAGCGTTCCTCCGCCGGCAAGATCGCCCGTCGCGTCATCCAGAAGTCCTACCTGGCTGAGCGCGGCTAGCGGGGGTGGCCCCTCCCGGGGCCGTCCACCGGGGACATGTAACGGACACATTCATGCGGACGATAGAGTTCCGGATGTATAGACCGTGCTGTACCACTGCAGGAAAAGGAAGACCGCGTAGATGACTGAGAGCCAGGCACCCGCGACGATGACCGTCGAGCAGCTCCGCGGATGGCTCCGCGACTGGGTCGTTGATGTGACCGGGTTGTCACCCGACGAGGTCACCGACACCAAGCCCATGGAGAACTTCGGACTCTCGTCGCGTGACGCGGTCGTCATGTCCGGCGAGCTGGAGAACCTCCTGGGTGTCCAGCTCGACGCGACCATCGCCTACGAGTACCCGACGATCCAGGCGCTGGCGCAGCGCCTCATCGACGGGGAACCGGCCTCCCGCGAGCGTTCCCGTCCGCGGTCCCGCCACGCCGGTGTCTCCGGCGCCGCGCAGACCCCCGGCACCCACGACATCGCCGTCGTCGGCATGGCCGGCCGTTTCCCGGGGGCCGGCGATCTGGACGCCTACTGGTCCATGCTCGTCGAGGGCCGGGACGGCACCGGCGCACTGCCGATCGGCCGCTGGTCCGAGTACGCCGCCGAGGAGACCATGGCCGCCAAGATGGCGGAACAGCCGCTGACCGGCGGTTACCTGGATGACCTGGCGAACTTCGACGCCGAGTTCTTCGGGCTCTCCCCGCTCGAGGCCGCCAACATGGACCCGCAGCAGCGCATCATGCTCGAGGTCGCCTGGGAGGCGCTCGAGGACGCGCACATCCCGCCGAACACCCTCCGCGGTGAGCCGGTGGGCGTCTTCCTCGGTTCCTCGAACAACGACTACGGCATGCTCATCACCGCGGACCCGGCCGAGGCGCACCCCTACGCGCTGACCGGCACCGCGAGCTCGATCATCCCGAACCGCATCTCCTACGCCTTCGACTTCCGCGGCCCCTCCGTCAACGTCGACACCGCCTGCTCCTCCTCCCTGGTGGCCATCCACCAGGCGGTACGTGCACTGCGCGACGGCGACGCCGACGTGGCGCTCGCCGGTGGCGTCAACATCCTGGCCTCCCCGTTCGTCACCACGGCCTTCGGTGAGCTCGGCGTGCTCAGCCCGACGGGCCACATCCACGCCTTCTCCGACGACGCCGACGGCTTCGTGCGTGCCGACGGCGCCGGCGTCGTCGTGCTCAAGCGGGTCGCTGATGCGCTTGCCGACGGCGACCGGATCCTCGCCGTCATCAAGGGTTCCGCGGTCAACTCCGACGGTCACTCCAACGGCCTGACCGCCCCGAACCCGGACGCCCAGATCGACGTCCTGGCCCGCGCCTACGCGGACGCCGGCGTCGACCCGGCCGACGTCGACTACGTGGAGGCCCACGGCACCGGCACCATCCTCGGCGACCCGATCGAGGCCACGGCCCTGGGTGCCGTCCTCGGTGAGGGCCGCGAGATGTCCCGCCCGACGCTGCTCGGCTCCGTGAAGTCCAACATCGGCCACGCCGAGTCGGCGGCCGGCGCCGCCGGGCTGATCAAGGTCGTCCAGTCGATCCAGCACGGCGTCATCCCGCCGTCCCTGCACTTCGCGGGCCCGAACCGCTACATCGACTTCGACGCCGAGCGCCTCGAGGTCGTCGAGGACCCGCGCGAGTGGCCCGAGTACTCCGGCCGCCGGATCGCGGGCGTCTCCGGTTTCGGTTTCGGCGGCACCAACGCCCACCTGGTCGTCAGCTCCTTCGACGCCGCGGACTACGCACCGGCCGAGGGGGAGGAGGCCCCCGCACCCGCCGAGGCCCAGCTGCCCGACGCCGAGCACCCGAACGCCGTGCTGCTGCCGGTGAGCGGCCTGCTGCCGTCGCGTCGTCGGCAGGCGGCCGCCGATCTCGCCGACTTCCTCGAGGAGCGTCCGGACACCGACCTGGTGCCGGTGGCCCGCTCCCTGGCCGGCCGCAACCACGGCCGTTCCCGTGCCGTCGTCACCGCCGACAACGTCGCTGACGCGGTCAAGCGTCTGCGTCAGGTCGCCGAGGGCAAGGTCTCGGTCGGCATCACCGCCGCCGACGCGCCCTCCGCGGTGGGCCCGGTCTTCGTCTACTCCGGTTTCGGCTCCCAGCACCGCCTCATGGTCAAGGAGCTCGTCGCCGCGTCGCCGCTGTTCCGCGCCCGCCTGGAGGAGCTCGACGAGCGCGTCCAGTTCGAGTCCGGCTGGTCCGTCCTCGAGATCGTCAACGACGACGAGCAGACCTACGACACCGAGACCGCCCAGGTCGCCATCACCGCGATCCAGATCGCCCTCACCGACCTGCTCGCCGCCTTCGGCGCGAAGCCGGCGGCCGTCATGGGCATGTCCATGGGCGAGATCGCCGCGGCCTACGCCGCCGGTGGTCTCTCGGCGGACGACGCCATGCAGATCGCCTGCCACCGTGCCCGCCTCATGGGCGAGGGCGAGAAGTCCCTCCCCGAGGACCAGCTCGGTGCGATGGCCGTCGTGGAGCTGTCCACCGAGGCCCTGGAGGAGCTCAACGCGGAGGAGACCTTCGCCGACATCGAGCCCGCCGTCTACGCCGGCCCCGGCATGACCACCGTGGGTGGCCCGCGTGAGCAGGTCACGGCGCTCGTCGAGAAGCTCGAGGAGGAGGGCAAGTTCGCCCGCCTGCTCAACGTCAAGGGCGCCGGCCACACCTCGGCCGTCGAGCCGCTGCTCGGCGAGCTCGGTTTCGAGACCGCCGGCATCACCCCGACCCCGCTGCACACCCCGCTGATCAGCTCGGTGGACCGCGGCGTCATCCACCAGCCGGGCGAGACCGTCCACGACACCGACTACTGGCTGCGCATGACCCGCCAGGCCGTCTACTTCCAGGACGCCACCGAGCAGGCCTTCGCCAACGGCCACACCACCCTCGTCGAGATCGCCCCGAACCCGGTCGCGATCATGGGCATGATGAACACGGCGTTCAGCGTGGGCAAGCCGGACGCGCAGCTGCTCTTCGCGCTCAAGCGCAAGGTCGGCGAGGTCGACGCCCTGCGTGACCTGCTGGCCAAGCTCTACGCCACCGGCGCCCCGGTCGACTTCTCCCTGGTCTACGGCCCGGGCGAGGTCATCCCGGCCCCGCACATCACGTGGAAGCACCAGCGTTTCTGGACCAACGCCCGCCCCGCCAGCCACCGCGCCGCCGACCTGCCGGGCCAGCGCGTCACCCTGCCGAACGGCGTCGTGGCCTTCGCCACCACCGCCGACGAGGTGCCGTCCGCCCTGGCGCTGCTCGAGCGTGCCGCCGAGGCCGTCCAGCCGGGCGCGCAGCTCGTCGCCGCCGAGGAGCACGCGATGCTGCCGGTCAACGGCGACATCACCACCGTGGTCACCCGCTCCATCGGTGGCGTGACCCTCACCGTCCACAGCGTCTCCGAGGCCGGCACCACCACCCTGCTGGCGGAGGGCTTCGCCACCTCCCTGGCGCTGGGTGCCCCGCGCACCGTGCCGGGTGTGCAGACCCCGCAGGCCACCGACGTGCCCGACTACGCGCCGCTCACCGACGCCGTCGAGGTCGAGGAGGTCCGCTGGGACCCGGCCTCGGGTGAGAGCGTCGAGGACCGCCTCCGCGCCATCGTGTCCGAGTCCATGGGCTACGACGTCGACGACCTGCCGCGCGAGCTGCCGCTCATCGACCTCGGCCTGGACTCCCTCATGGGCATGCGCATCAAGAACCGCGTGGAGAACGACTTCCAGATCCCGCCGCTGCAGGTCCAGGCACTGCGTGACGCCTCCGTCGCCGACGTCGTCCGCATCGTCGAGGAGGCCGTCGCCGCGAAGAGCGAGGGCACCTCCCTGCTCGAGCCGGTCGTGTCCGTCGAGGACGTTGAGGAGGCGGAGACCGAGGTCCGCGAGGCTGGGGAGCTCCCCGCCGGGGACGCCCCGCAGGGTGTCGGCGTCGCCCCGCGTGACGCCGCCGAGCGCATGGTGTTCGGCACCTGGGCCGGCATCACCGGGAAGGCCCCGGCCGGTGTGACGAGCACGCTGCCGGAGATCACGGAGGACGTCGCGAAGGAGATCGCGGAGCGCCTCTCGGACCGCGTCGGCCGGGAGATCGAGCCGGGTCAGGTGCTCGAGGTGGACACCCTGGAGCCGCTGGCGAACATCGTCCGTGACGCCCTGGAGACCGAGGTGGAGGGCAACATCCGCGTCCTGCGTGCCCGCCCGGAGGGCTCCACGAAGCCGAGCGTGTTCATGTTCCACCCGGCCGGTGGCTCGTCCGTGGTGTTCCTGCCGCTGACCCGCCGCCTCCCGGAGGACGTCCCGGTCTACGGCGTCGAGCGCCTGGAGGGCACCCTCGAGGAGCGGGCCGCCGCCTACATCGACGAGATCCGCGAGTACTCCGACGGCCGTCCGGTGGTCCTCGGCGGCTGGTCCTTCGGCGGTGCCCTGGCCTACGAGGTCGCGCACCAGCTCAAGGACACAGACGTCGAGGTCGCGTACATCGCGCTGCTCGACACGGTCCAGCCCTCCGAGCCGGTTCCGGACACGATGGAGGAGACGAAGGCCCGCTGGAAGCGCTACAGCGAGTTCGCGAAGAAGACCTACGGCCTCGACTTCCCGGTGCCCTACGAGCTGCTGGAGACCGCCGGTGAGGAGGCCATGCTCGGCATGCTCGAGCAGTTCCTCGCCACCACCGACGCCTCCGAGCACGGCCTTGCCGCCGGCGTGCTGGAGCACCAGCGCGCCAGCTTCGTGGACAACCGCATCCTGGACAAGCTCGACTTCCACCGCTGGGCCGAGGTCCAGCTGCCGGTGGTGCTCTTCCGTGCCGAGCGCATGCACGACGGCGCCATCGAGCTGGAGCCGCGTTACGCCCATATTGACCCGGACGGCGGCTGGTCGGCTATCGTTGACGACCTTGACATCGTCCAGCTCAAGGGCGATCACCTCGCAGTGCCCGACGAGCCCGCCATCGGCGTCGTCGGCGCCCACATGGCCAAGCGGATCAATGAACTGGAGTGATCTGTGACTGACACGTCTACCGCCCGCACCACCACCGCCGAGAAGCTCGCCGACCTGCGTGCCCGCCTCGACCAGGCGCGCGACCCCGGCAGCGAACGCGCCCGCGCACGGCGTGACGAGGCCGGTCAGACGACCCCGCGTGAGCGTATCAACGCGCTCCTCGACGAAGGCTCCTTCGTCGAGATCGGCGCACTCGCGAAGACCCCGGGCGTGGCGGACGCCGTCTACTCCGACGGCGTGGTCACCGGTTACGGCCGTATCGACGGCCGCCCCGTGTGCATCTACGCGCACGACAAGACCGTGTACGGCGGTTCCGTCGGTGAGACCTTCGGCCGTAAGGTCGTGGAGGTCATGGAGATGGCCATCAAGATCGGCTGCCCGATCATCGGCATCCAGGACTCGGGTGGCGCCCGTATCCAGGATGCGGTGACGTCGCTGGCGATGTACTCGGAGATCTCGCGTCGTCAGCTGCCGCTCTCGGGCCGCAGCCCGCAGATCTCGATCATGCTGGGCAAGTCCGCCGGTGGTGCGGTGTACGCCCCGGTGACCACCGACTTCGTCATCGCCGTCGACGGTCAGACCGAGATGTACGTCACCGGTCCCGCCGTGATCCGTGAGGTCACCGGTGAGGACGTCACCTCCGCCGAGCTGGGTGGCGCCCGTCAGCAGGAGCTCAACGGCAACATCTCGGCGGTGCTCTCCAGCGAGGAGGACGCCTTCGACTTCGTCCGCGATCTGCTGGAGCACCTGCCGCTGACGTGCCACGATCCGGCCCCGGTGTTCGCCGCGCCCTCCGACGAGGAGGTCTCGGACGAGGCGGAGCTCGACAGCTTCATGCCGGACGACTCCAACGCCGGCTACGACATGCTCGAGCTGCTGCCGCTGCTCGGTGACGACGAGGACATCGTCGAGATCCAGCCGAACTACGCCCCGAACCTCATCACCGCGTTCGGGCGTATCGACGGCCGCGCCGTCGGTTTCGTGGCCAACAACCCCATGCACTTCGCGGGCTGCATCGACGCGGACGCCGCCGACAAGGGCGCGCGTTTCATCCGCATCTGCGACGCGTACAACATCCCGCTCGTCTTCGTCGTGGACACCCCGGGCTACCTGCCGGGCGTGGAGCAGGAGAAGGCCGGTCTCATCCACCGTGGCGCGAAGCTGGCCTTCGCCCTCGTGGAGGCGACGGTGCCGAAGATCACGCTCATCGTCCGTAAGGCCTACGGCGGTGCCTACGCCGTCATGGGCTCGAAGAACCTCACCGGTGACATCAACCTCGCGTGGCCGACCGCGCAGATCGCGGTCATGGGTTCCGCGGCCGCCGTGGTCATGATCCAGGGCAAGCAGCTGGAGGCCGCGCCGCCGGAGCAGCGGGAGTACCTGAAGAAGATCTTCATGGACTTCTACGACGAGAACATGACCAGCCCCTACGTGGCCGCCGAGCGCGGCTACCTCGACGCGATGATCCAGCCGCGGGACACCCGTCTGGCGCTGCGCAAGGCGATCCGGCAGATGGAGACGAAGGTCGAGGAGGACCTGCCGAAGAAGCACACCATCATGCCGATGTAGCCGACCGTTTATGTAACGAAATGGTCACTGTGGCACGATATAGCCACTGAAACTGATCGTCATCCATACCTTCTAGGAGAACCTCACCATGCTGAGCACCGCAGTCGACCTCTTCGGCGACCTCGTCAACCTGGTCATCATGATCACCAACCAGCTGACCCACATGCTCTCCAGCGCCGCCGCCTAATCTCCGGCGCACCGCGACCGCCCTGCCCGCCTTTCCGGTGGGCGGGGCGGTCGCGTGCTTTCCGACGTCACCCGGCCTGCAGGCGGCCCGCCCGCAGGCCGTTGACGATGACGACGACCTCGGCGATCTCGTGGATGAGCACGACCGCGGCCAGCCCCAGCACGCCGGTCACGGCCAGCGGCGGGAGCAGGAGGATGATGAGCAGCGACAGGGCGATGTTCTGGTCGATGATCCGGCGGCCGCGACGGGCGTGCCGCAGGGCGCGGGGGATGGCCCGCAGGTCGTCGCCGGTGATCGCCAGGTCGGCGGACTCGACGGCGGCGTCGGAACCGGTGGCGCCGAGGGCGATGCCGATGTCGGCGGTGGCCAGGGCGGGGGCGTCGTTGATGCCGTCGCCGACCATGGCGACCGGGTGGGGGAGGGCCGCCACGGCCGCGGACTTGTCCGCGGGGCGCAGCTCGGCGCGGACGTCCGTGATCCCGGCGTCCGCCGCGAGGGCGTGGGCGGTACGCGCGTTGTCGCCGGTGAGCATGGTGACGCCGAGGGCGTCGGCACGCAGCGTGGAGATCACCTCGGCGGCCTCGGGGCGCAGTTCATCGCGCACGCCGATCGCCCCCCGCACACGGCCCCCGTGCTCCACGAGGACGACGGTCATGCCGGCCTCCTCCAGCGCGGCCACCTGCCCGGCCAGGGAGCCGGCGTCGAGCCAGCGCGGGGAGCCGACGGTGACGGGGACGGAGTCGACAAGCCCGGTGATGCCGTGGCCGGGGGTCTCCCGGACGTCGGTGGCGGCCGCGGGTTCGCCGGCGGCGACGATGGCGGCGGCGAGCGGGTGGGTGCTGTGGGACTCCAGCGCGCCCGCCCAGGCGAGGACCTCCGCGCGGGTGGCGTCGACGGTGAGCACCTCGGTGACGGTCGGCTGGTTGCGGGTGAGCGTGCCGGTCTTGTCCACCGCCACGTGGCGGACCGCGCCGAGCTCCTCGAAGGCGGCGCCGGAGCGGAAGACCACGCCGAAGCGGCTCGCCGCGCCGATCGCGGAGACGACCGTGACGGGCACGGAGATCGCGATCGCGCACGGGGAGGCCGCCACGAGCACGACCAGGGCGCGTTCGATCCACACTGCCGGGTCACCGAGGAGGGAGCCCAGGGCCGCGACCAGCAGCGCCAGGACGAGCACACCCGGGACGAGGGGGCGGGCGATGCGGTCGGCGAGGCGGGCGCGGTCGCCCTTCCTCTCCTGCGCCTCCTGCACGAGGGTGACCACGGTGGTCAGGGAATTGTCGGTGCCGGGGGCGGTCGCCTCGATCTCCAGGACGCCGGAGGAGTTGATCGCGCCGGCCAGCACCCGGTCGCCGGGGCTCACCTCCACTGGGATGGACTCACCCGTGATCGCCGAGGTGTCCACGCTGCTGTGCCCGGCGACGACGACACCGTCGGTGGCCAGCCGCTCACCGGCGGCCAGCCGGAGGCGGTCACCGGGACGCAGCGTCTCGACGCCCACCTCCCGGGCCACGCCACCGACGAGCACGGTGGCGGTCTCGGGGAGGAGGGTGAGCAGGGCGCGCAGACCGTTGCGGGCCCTGTCCATCGCCCGGTCCTCCAGGGCCTCGGCGATGGAGTAGAGGAAGGCCAGGGCGGCGGCCTCCTCGACGTAACCGAGGAGGACGGCACCCACCGCGGAGATGGTCATGAGCAGCCCGATGCCCAGGCGCCGGTGCTGCAGCAGGTTGCGCAGCGCACCGGGCACGAACTGGGAGGCGCCCAGCAGCAGGGAGAGCCAGAAGAGCACCCGGGCGGGCAGGCCGGCGCCGAGCCACTCGAGGAGCAGCCCCAGCAGCAGGGTCAGGCCGGACAGCGCCGGGATGAGCATGGCGCGGTCCCGCCACCAGGGGGTGGGGTCCGCGGGGCGGTCGAGGGTGACCTCCTCCTCGTGGGAGCAGCCGCAGGCGGAGACGGTCTCGGGGGCGCTCATGACGCGCACCCCGCGACCTCGCAGGAGGGGTCCAGGCAGGGGACGGACTCGTCCACCGCGAGGGTGGTGTCCAGCAGCCCGGACAGGGCGTGGGCCAGGTGGGCGTCGGCGATGTCGTAGCGGGTGCGCCGCCCCTCCGGGGTGGCGGTGACGATGCCGCAGCCGCGGAGGCAGGCGAGGTGGTTGGACACGTTGGCGCGGGTGAGCCCCAGGGTGGCGGCGAGGTCGCCGGGGTAGCCGGGGGCGTCGAGAAGCTGGAGGAGGATGCGGGAACGGGTGGCGTCGGCCATGGCGCGGCCGAGCCTGTTCATCACATCCAGACGCGGATCACTGTTCAGCATGCACTGAATTGTACAGCGTCCGCTGAACAGTCAGGCGTGCCGCCTCCGCAGGGTGACACGCGCCACCGCGCGCCAGCCCAGCAGGAGCAGACCGGACATCACCGTCGCGACGATGACGAAGGACCAGTGCGGGATCGCCCCGTTGCGGAAGGACCAGATCCCCAGGCCCACAGCGGCCGTGACCACCCACGCCAGCAGACCCGCCGGGAAGACACGGTGCCCGTCCAGCCGGAACGCCACGATGAGGCCCCAGGAGAGGAACACGCCCAGCAGGAAAGGCCACCACGTGGACAGCCAGCCGGCGAAGTTCAGCGGCATGGCGTCGGTCTGGTGGGCGATGCGCGCCAGAAGGGCGAACACGGCGATGGCGATGACGTCGACGATGAGTGCGGTGGACCTCTTCATGCCCTCCACACTAACCCGTGCCCGCGCGGACCCCCCGACGTGCGTAGTACAGGAAGTACACCACCCAGCCGACCGCCGTGATGAGCGCGAAGGACACCAGCCGGTAGACCACGGCCGCGGCGGTCGCGTCGACCGCCGTCATCCCCGCCGCCACGAGCGTGGCGATGACCGCCGCCTCCACCGTCCCCAACCCGCCCGGGGTCACCTGCGCGGAGCCGGCCAGCTTCGCGGTGGTGTACGCGAGCAGCACCGCCGCCACCGCCGGGACCGAACCGGTCACCGCCCACACGCACAGGAACAGCGTCAGTGCGTCGAGGACCCGGTTGAGCAGTGACCAGCCCGCGACCAGGCTGAAACGCCCCGGGCCCAGGTGCACCGACTCCAGCTGGTGCATGTGCCGGACGGCCGCCTCGACACCCTGGTCCGGGGTTCGGCCCAGCAGCCGGTTGAAGCGAGGGAGCAGCGCGCGGGTCCACCGTTCCAGGGTGTCCGGGTGGTTGGCCGCCCACCACACCGCCCACGACAGCCCCGTCATGAGCGCGAGGGTGAGCAGCAGCGACCACACGTTGACGTCCGCCCCGAGGAAGAACACCCCCGCGACGCCGATGACCACCAGCCACATCGTCGACACCGCCGACGACAGCACGAGGAACCAGCCGCACAGCAGCCGCGACGCACCCCACCCGCGCTGCACCTGGTACGTCAGGACCGCGGAGAACGCCGGACCACCCGGCAGGGACGTGGACCAGGAGTTCGACGCCAGGGTGATGGCGGCGGTGCGGCGGAGGGGGACGGGGGTGCCGCCGGCGTCGAGAAGCAGGCGCATGACCTCCGCCATCGCGAGGATCGACGCGAGGGCGGCGACCACCGCAGCCGCGACCGCCCACGGCGAGGCGTCGCGCAGCAGGCGCACCCCCTCGCCGATGAACGGCATCCGGTCACGGAAGACCAGCGCCAGGACGATGAGCACCACCAGCGGGGCGAGCCACCGCACCCAGCGCCACATGTCAGCCCTCCAGCTTGCGGGGGCCGTTGCGGTCGGCCTCCAGGCGCCTCATCAGCTCCGTGAACGGGATGAGCTCCTCGTCCTCGGCCGTGGTGCGGCCCCCGCGGGCGGCCTCGTCATGGTCGACGACGACGGCGTCGTCCAGCATGAGCTCACCCTCGAGGGGCTCCTCCTGCTTCTCGACGTCCTCCGGTTCCGTCTCCTCCGGCTCAGGGAGGGGCTCAGGCTGGGGTTCCGGCTCGGGTTCCGGCTCAGGCTCGGGGAGGGGCTCGGGCTCCGGTTCCGCTGCGGCCTCCGCGACCTCCGCGGTCTCCGGCTCACTGTGTCCCATCCGGGCGTAGGCCTTCTTGACGAGGCCGGGGGCCCACCAGTTGTCCTCACGCAGCAGGTGCATGACGGCGGGGACGAGCATCATGCGGATGATCGTGGCGTCGATGGCCAGGGCGAAGATCATGCCGAAGGCGATGTACTTCATCATGACGATGTCGGAGAAGCCGAACGCTCCCGCCACGACGATCATGATGAGCGCCGCGGCCGTGATGATGGAGCCGGTCTGCGCCGTGCCGTAGCGGATGGCGTCGTCGGTGGAGCGTCCGCGGTCGCGGGCCTCGACCATGCGGGAGACGAGGAACACCTCGTAGTCCGTCGACAGTCCGTAGACGATCGCCACGATGAGGACCAGCACCGGCGACATCAGCGGACCCGGCGTGAAGTTGAACAGGCCCGCGCCGACACCGTCGACGAACATGGCGGTGAGCACGCCCAGCGTCGCGCCGAGGCCGAGGACGGTCATGATGATCGCCTTCGCCGGCAGGATGAGCGACCCGAAGACCAGCGCCATGAGGATGAACGTGGCCACCACGATGTACAGCGCCATCCACGGCAGCTTGTCCATGAGGGCCTCGATGGACTCGATCTCCATGGCCGGGGTGCCGCCGATGTGGACGTCGACCCCCTCCGGCACGTCGAGGGCACGCAGCTGCTCGACGACGGAGCTGTTGAGGGCACGGTCCTCGATGCCCGCGGAGAGCACCGTCGTGCCGTCGACGGTGCCGTGGTCCGGGGTGAACGGGGAACTCAGGCCCGTCACCTCCCGGGCCTGGACGTAGATGTCGACGAGCTGCTGCTCGGTGGCGCCCGTGACCACCAGCTTGACCGGCTCCGTGCGGAACGCCGGGAACGTCTCGTTGAAGTCGTCCTGGGCGACGCGGACGTCGTTGGACGGCGGGAGGTAGGTCTCGTTGATGCCGCCGAACTTCACGCCCGCCAGCGGCAGGGTGAGCGCGATGAGCAGGCCCGCCACACCGACGGTGACGAGCTTGGCGTGCTTCATCGCCCAACCCGGGACACGGAACCAGACGGTGTCCTCGAGGCGGCGGGCGGTGCGCTCGGTGCGGCGCACGGTCCACTTGTCGATGCGGTGGCCGAGCATGCCGAACAGCGCCGGCAGCACCGTCACGGACAGCAGGGCCGCCAGACCGACCGCGGAGATCGCGCCGTAGGCCACCGACTTGAGGAAGGCCTGCGGGAACACCAGCAGACCGGACAGGGCCACCGCGACCATCGCCGCGGAGAACACCACGGTCTTGCCGGCCGTGGCGGTGGTCGTGCCCACCGCCTCCGGGACGGACGTGCCCTTGTCCAGCTCCTCGCGGAAACGGGAGACCATGAACAGGCCGTAGTCGATGGCCAGGCCCAGGCCCAGCAGCGTCACGACGGACTGCGCGAACACGTTGACCTGCACCACGCCCGCCAGCACGGAGAGCACGCCGAGCGACCCGGCGATGGACAGGACACCCACGATGAGCGGCATGAACGCCGCCACGACGGAACCGAACACGAACAGCAGCAGGACCGCCACCAGCGGCAGGGCGATGACCTCAGCGCGGACGATGTCGCCCGCCATGCCGTCGTCGAGGGAGTCGGCGACGGCGGTGGCGCCGGCGACGCGGACCTCCACGTCCTCCGGCAGGTCCGCGGGCACGAGGGAGTCCTCGATCGCGCGGAAGTCCCGCAGCGTCTGCTCCCCGTCACCCCGCAGGCCGATCGCGGCGAAGGCACGGGTGCCGTCGTCGTTGATCAGCTGCGCGTTGCGGGTGTCGAAGTAGCTGGTGACGTGCGCGATCTCCGCCGGGTGCCGCTCCTTGAGCTCCTCCAGGTGGGAGGCCAGGGCCCCGAACGTCGCCGGGTCGTTGAGGGGGCGTCCCCCGGACGACTCGAAGAGCAGGATGACGTCGCCGGAGTTGTCGCGCCCGAAGGTCTCGAGCTCGATGGCGGCGGCGGTCGTCGAGCTGGAGCCCGGATCGTCCCAGCCCTCCTGGCTCATGCGCTCCTCCAGCTTCAGACCGAAGAGCACGTAGACGGCCAGGATCGCCGCGATGACGACCACGGGAACGAGACGACGGTGGCGGTAGGAGAAATGTCCCCACTTCTCGAACATGCGCCGCCCCCTAGTGGTTGCGACCGGCGAGCAGCGCCGACAGCGGGCGGAAGGGCTGCAGCCAGGCACCCTCGTCGGGCAGCTGGTCGAGACTGATGCGCGGCAGCGGCTCACGGAAGACGCCGGTGATCTCCTCCAGATCGACGAACTCGATCGTGTCGGAGGCCACGGCCCACGAGGCGTGCTCGTGGAAGCCGATGACGGTGACCGGCAGACCCTCGGCGATGAGCTCGTCGATGGTCTCCTTGAAGTTCTGCCCGTCGGCCGAGGCGACGACGAGACCGCGGAGCACGCCCTCCGCGTGACGACGCCGGATGTGCGCCAGCATGTCCGGGTCGACGTCGGAGTCCTCGTCCGTCTTCGGCTTGGCGAACACGGCGAAACCGACGTTACGCAGCGCCTCCACCCAGGGGCGGACGACGTCCGCGCCGCCGGGGGTGACGTTGGTGAAGACGGTGGCCTCGGCCTCGACCCGGCTGCCGGTCTCCTGGGAGAGCCTGTCGGCGCGGGCCAGCAGCCAGCGGCCGATGGCGTCGAAACGCGGGCGGTAGGCGGCGGTCGGACGGCCGCCGAGGATGGCGCCCAGCCCCATGTCGAGGTTGGGGGCGTCCCAGACGAGCAGGAGATTCTCCGGGCCGGGGGCGTCCTGGGCACCGTAGTGGTGGGTGGATTCGTGAAGATCGCTCACGGGGGGCTCTTTTCGGTTCTAAGTAAGAAAATCAGGCGGCCGGAGTACCGGTGCGCTGCCAGAGGAATTCGGTGATGGTGTGGTCCTTGTCCAGACCTTTGCCCTCGAACTTGGTGATGACCTGCCGGTCCACCAGCTGCGGGCACTCCGCCCACGGCCAGCCCTTGAACTCGAGGAGCGGCTCGGCGTCGACGAGCTCGGTGATCCACTCGGCGTAGTCGGCGTGGTCGGTGGCCACGTGGAGCACACCGCCCGGCTTGAGGCGCGTGGCGATGAGGTGCAGCGTGCCCGTCTGGATGATGCGGCGCTTGTGGTGGCGCGCCTTGGGCCACGGGTCCGGGAAGTAGATGCGGACACCGTCGAGGGAACCGGGCTCGATCATGCGGGCCAGGACCTCGACGCCGTCGCCGCGCACCATGCGGATGTTGTCGATGCCGCCGCGCACCACCGCGCCGAGCAGCTTCGCCAGGCCGGGCTTGTACAGCTCGACGGCGATGACGTTGGTGTCCGCCTCGAGCGGGGCCATCGCGGCGGTGGAGGTGCCGGTGCCGGACCCGATCTCGAGGATCGTGCGGGCACAGGTGCGGCCGAACCACTCGTCGACGTCGATACGCTCATCGGCGAGGACGCGGCCGAGGCGCGGCCAGTTCTCCTCCCAGAGCTTCTCCTGGTTGTCGGTGAGGGTGCCGCGGCGGAAACTCACGGCACCGAGGCGCGGGTAGTCGCGGCCGTCGTCGCCGAAATCGGTCTGCAGCGGACGGCCGGCAGGGAGGTCGCCGAGGGGGCGTTCCGCACGGTCGTCGGCGGAGTGGGCGTTATCGGGAAAATCAGAGTTAGACATCCTCGATATTCTCCCCCGGTGATGGTCAAACTTCAATTCTCCGGCGGAGGGGCGTGGCCGTTCCGCCTCCTGTTGCGGCGGCCGCGGGCCCGGGTGATCATGGGCGCGTATCTGCTGAGCGGGGGGGGGAGGGCCGGTGGACACGCCCGACATGTTCATCCGCGCGGCTGACTGGGCGCACGCGCGTGACTTCGGCTGCCCTGCCGGCCTCGCCCTGCGCCGGGTGCTCCTCGAACTGACCGGCCCGCCGCGCCTCGGGGCCTGCACCCTCGACGGCCCGGTGCCGCTGCCCGACTGGCCCGTGCGTGCGGTCACCGTCCGCTGGCCGGTGACCACCACGGCCGTCGACGTCGTCCTGCTTCTCCACCCCGGCCCGCTGCCCGCGGCCGTCCGCGCGCGGCTGGCCGCCGGACCGCAGCACTTCCTCGTCGTGCCCGCGCTCCCCGCGGAGCTCCCCGAGGTCCCGCTTCTCGACGTCCGTACCCGCCTCCTCGCCGGCGAGCTCCACGCCCTGGCTGCCCGCCACCCCTCCGTGGCCCGTGAACTGCTCGCCATCGCGGGACGGCCCGTGGTGGCCGGCACCCGCCCGCGGGTCGCGGTCATCGGACCCGACCCTGGGGACGTGGACCTGCCCGGCATGGAGATCGTCGCGGCGGACCCGCACGTCGACGCCGTCCTCGCCGTCGCCCCCGCGGGCGGCTGGACCACCGCCGACCACCCCACCCTCCGGGACGCCGCCCACCGCGCCGGGCGGCTCGTCTCCACCGCGCCCCTGCCTGCCGACGTCCCCGGCACGGTCGTACGTCCGGGGCAGCCGCCCGTGGACGCCGTCCGCCATGCGCTCACCCTGCCCGCCGCGCTGCCGCCGCCCCGCCCCGGCGCCTGGCTGCGTGCCGCCGAACAGCTGGAACGTCGCCGCCGCCTGCTCATCGACGCCGCCTCCCACGCCGAGCTGCCCGCCCTCGCGCGGCGCCACGGACTGGTCCCCGCCCGACCTCCCGCGATGTGGGAGGTGCTCGCCCAGGCGCTGTTCCTGGCGGCTGCGGCCGCCCTCACGCTCGGGCGCGCCGCGTGGTTCCTCGGACCGGTGCCCGGGCTCCTGGCGGGGACGGTCGCGGGGCTGGTCGCGGGTGGGCTGCGGTGGCGGACGGGGCGTCGGGAAGCACGGCGGGCGTGGCTCCGGCAGGAGACCGCCCGCCTCCTGCGGACCCCACCCGCGGAGGCGACGTGGCTGCGACGGCAACTGGCGAAGGAGACGTAGATGTTCCACGGACTTGAGGGGCTCGACGGGGGCGGGGCACTCCGCCTGGACCTGGGTGGTGAGCACCACCTGCTCGACGGCGACCCCGGTGACTCCGTCACGCTCGCCGACGGAGACGGCACCACGGTGTACGCCGACCTCGACGGCGACGGCGTCATCGACCACATCTCCTCGGTCCACGCCGACGGACGCTATGACATCTGGACTACAGACCCGCACCGCGCGGCCTGGGGTCTGGCGGTCCCGGAACCTGTGAAACCTCAGTCAGAGGGGCCCCTGGCGTGGGGTTTAGCCGGTATGGTCACCCCCGAAAGTGTGGCCTCCAACCAGGGCATTTCCGGGGAAAAGGCACGGTGGCGGCGGATCGACGGCGGATAAACCCGCTGGATATGACCTGTGACCCGTACCTCATGTCCTGTGAGACCGTCACAACCGCGATTTAATGGATACCCTGTATAGAGAGAACTGCCGCAAACGTCAGGAGAACACATGACCACTGCCATCAAGGGCCTCGTCGGCCCCGCACCGACCGATAACGAGAAGCTCCTCACCTGGATCGCCGAGGCAGTGGAGCTGATGCAGCCGGAGAAGGTCGTCTTCGCCGACGGCTCCCAGGAGGAGTGGGACCGCCTCTCCGCCGAGCTCGTGGAGGCAGGCACCTTCATCCGCCTCAACGAGGAGAAGCGCCCGAACAGCTTCCTGGCCCGCTCCAACCCGGACGATGTCGCCCGCGTCGAGTCCCGCACCTTCATCTGCTCCGAGAAGGAGGAGGACGCCGGCCCGACCAACAACTGGGCGGACCCGGTCGAGATGAAGAAGGAGATGACCGAGGTATACCGCGGCTCCATGAAGGGCCGCACCATGTACGTCGTGCCGTTCTGCATGGGCCCGATCACCGACCCGGAGCCGAAGCTCGGTGTCCAGCTCACCGACTCCGCCTACGTCGTCCTCTCCATGCGCATCATGACCCGTATGGGCTCCGAGGCGCTCGAGAAGATCGGCACCGACGGCGATTTCGTCCGCGCACTCCACTCCGTCGGCGCCCCGCTGGAGCCGGGCCAGGAGGACGTCATCTGGCCGTGCAACGACACCAAGTACATCACCCAGTTCCCGGAGACCAAGGAGATCTGGTCCTACGGCTCCGGTTACGGCGGCAACGCCATCCTGGCCAAGAAGTGCTACGCCCTGCGCATCGCCTCCGTCATGGCCAAGGAGGAGGGCTGGATGGCTGAGCACATGCTCATCCTGAAGCTCAACTCCCCGGAGGGCAAGAGCTACCACATCGCGGCAGCTTTCCCGTCCGCCTGCGGCAAGACCAACCTCGCCATGATCACCCCGACCATCGAGGGCTGGACCGCCGAGGTCGTCGGCGACGACATCGCCTGGCTCAAGCTGCGCGAGGACGGCCTCTACGCCGTCAACCCGGAGAACGGCTTCTTCGGCGTCGCACCGGGCACCAACTACGCCTCCAACCCGATCGCCATGGAGACCATGGAGCCGGGCAACACCCTGTTCACCAACGTCGCACTGACCGACGACGGTGACGTCTGGTGGGAGGGCATGGACGGCGAGAAGCCGGAGCACCTCATCGACTGGCTGGGCAACGACTGGACCCCGGAGTCCGGCACCAACGCCGCACACCCGAACTCCCGCTACTGCGTGGCCATCGAGCAGTGCCCGGTCGCCGCACCGGAGTTCAACGACCCGAAGGGCGTCAAGATCGACGCCATCCTCTTCGGTGGCCGTCGTGCCGACACCGTCCCGCTGGTCACCCAGTCCTACGACTGGGAGCACGGCACCTTCATCGGTGCGACCCTGGCCTCCGGCCAGACCGCCGCATCCGCTGAGGCGAAGGTCGGCTCCCTGCGCCACGACCCGATGGCCATGCTGCCGTTCATGGGCTACAACGCCGGTGACTACCTGCAGCACTGGATCGACATGGGCAAGAAGGGCGGCGACCGTATGCCGGCCATCTTCCTGGTCAACTGGTTCCGCCGTGGCGAGGACGGCCGCTTCCTGTGGCCGGGCTTCGGTGACAACTCCCGTGTCCTGAAGTGGATCATTGACCGCATCGAGGGCAAGGTCGACGCCGAGGAGACCGTCGTGGGCCACACCGCCCGCGCCGAGGACCTCGACCTGACCGGCCTGGACACCCCGCTCGAGGACGTCAAGGAGGCCCTGACTGCGCCGGCCGCAGACTGGGAGCGCGACGTCGCCGACAACGAGGAGTACCTGGCATTCCTCGGCCCGCGTGTCCCGAACGAGGTCCACGAGCAGCTGGGCAAGCTCAAGGAGCGCATCGAGGCGAACAAGAACTAGTTCGTCTCCCCTCAGAACTTCCACCCTCCAGGTTGACTCAGTCCCTGGGGGGTGGGATTTTTTCTGCCCCGGTCGCACCGTAAGTCCGAGAGAGGATGTTCGAGAGGAGAGTCCTCTCGAACGTGCGGGACCCCCGCGGGACTCCTCTCGACGATGTGATCTCGACGTCAGGGAAGAGGGGGGAAGGGGAACGCCGTCAGTGCTTCCGCAGCACGACCACCAGGTTCGACACGAGGAACTCCCGCAGCAGCGGCACCCGCACCATCCACCACGCCCACGAGGGGTGGTAGCGGGGGAAGGCCAGGAGCAGGTCGGCACCCTCCACCGCGGAGGCCCAGCGCAGACCGGCGGCGCAGGACACGTTGAACAGCGACTCGCCCCAGACGTTCTTCGGCGGGTGCCCGTGGCGCCTCTCGTAGCGACGCCGCGCGAACTCCCCACCGACGTAGTGCTCCCACAGGCCGGTCTCGTGGCCGCCGAAGGGTCCGAGCCACAGGGTGTAGCTGAGCACCATGAGCCCGCCGGGGCGGGTGACGCGCAGCATCTCGTCGGCCATGGTCCACGGGGCGGGGACGTGCTCGGCGACGTTGGAGGAGTAGACCACGTCGAACCGGCCGGTGCGGAAGGGGAGCGCCTGGCCGTCGCCACGCACGGAGCCGGGGACGCTGATGCCGGCGGCCGCCATCTCGCCGACGTCGGGTTCGACGGGCACGTACCAGGCGCCGCGGTCCGCGAAGGCGGCGGCGAAGTAGCCGGGTCCGCCGCCGACGTCGAGGACGGAGGTGCCGGAGAGGGGGGTGCCGCGGGCGTCGAGAAGCAGGGCCTCGAGCAGCCCGGCGGTGTCCTCGGCGAGGGGGCGGTAGAACAGCTCCGGGCGGGTCTGCTCGTGGCGGATGGCGCGGAGGAGGGACCAGGAGCGGGGGAGCGTCGAGAAGCGGCGGGTGCGGGGGAACACACCTGTAGGCTAGTCGGGACCATGAAGATTCTGCTGTTGTGCTGGCGCGATTCGACCCACCCGCAGGGAGGGGGGTCGGAGCGCTACCTGGAGCGCGTCGGTGAGTATCTGGCGCGGCAGGGCCATGAGGTGGTGTACCGCACGGCCGGGCACACGGATGCGCCACGCCGCAGCCACCGCGACGGGGTGCGGTACTCACGCAGCGGCGGCAAGTTCAGCGTGTACCCGCGGGCGTGGTACGGGATCCTGCTGGGGCGGGCGGGCCTGGGCACGCTGGGGGACATCGACGTCGTGGTGGACACGCAGAACGGCATCCCCTTCTTCGCGCGGCTGGTCGCGGGGGTGCCCACCGTGCTGCTCACCCACCACTGCCATCGTGAGCAGTGGCCGGTCGTGGGCCGCGTGTTGTCGCGGGTGGGGTGGTTCCTGGAGTCGCAGGTCGCGCCGCGCGTGTACCGGGGTGCGCCGTACGTGACGGTGTCGCAGAACTCCCGCGATGAGCTGGTGGGGCTGGGGGTCAGTGCGGAGGACATCACGATCATCGGCAACGGGGTCGACCCGATCCCCGCGAACGTCCCGCAGCTGCGCAGCGCGGAGGGCACGACCTATCTGGTGACCCTCAGCCGCCTGGTGCCGCACAAGCAGCTGGAGCACGCCATCGACGTCGTCGCGGCGCTGCGGGACCGGGAGCTGGTGCTCGACGTCATCGGTTCCGGCTGGTGGGCCGATGAGCTGCACGAGCACGCCCGGAAGCGGGGCGTGGCGGACCGGGTCGTCTTCCACGGCCAGGTCACCGAGGACTACAAGCACGCCCTGCTGGCCCGCGCCGCCGTCCACCTCATGCCCTCCCGGAAGGAGGGGTGGGGGCTGGCCGTCATGGAGGCGGCGCAGCATGAGGTGCCCACGGTCGGGTACCGCTCGGCCGGTGGCCTGCGGGACTCCATCGTCGACGGCGTCACCGGCCTGCTGGCGGACACGCCCTCCGCGCTGACGGTGCTCACGACCCGCCTGCTTGACGACGCCGCCCTCGCCCACCGCCTCGGCAGCGCCGCCCGGGAGCGAGCGGCGGGCTACTCCTGGGAGCTCACGGGTGCGCGTTTCGAGGAGCTGCTGCACGGCCTCGTCGGAGACGCAGACCGGCCACCAGCAGGGGGACCGTCAACCACACCGCCAGCAGGCTGAGCCCGAGGGCGCGGGACCGCGGCGGGGCGGTGGTCTCGGTGATCTGACCGTCGTCGACGACCACGCCGACCCCCAGCTCCGCGAGGCGTCCGAGGTCGTGGTCCTCCCAGGCGGACATCGCGGCGGTCCACCGCGGGGAGGGCGGGTCGACCAGCACCCCGTCGACGACGAGGGCCCCGGACTCCACCGTCGACAGCACCTTGGTGAGGGGCTCGACGATGACCGTGCCGTCGGGGCGGAGGGTGAGCGGGGTGCCGTCGACGAGCAGGACGTCGCGCCCGGCCGCACGCTCCACGAGGGCCTCGTCGACGGGGATCTCCTGCGGGGCCAGCGGGGCGAGCGCGCGCGGGGCGTCGGGGACCTGCAGCAGGGCGAGGGCGAGGAGGAGGCCCGTCCAGCGGTGGAACGACGCCGCCGCGGCCACCCACGCGGGCACCGCCAGGAGGGTGAGCTTGCTGGCGTCGCGCAGCAGACCGGCGCCGGGCAGGGAGGTCAGCGCGGCCGTCCAGAGGGTGGGGAGCAGAACGGGCAGCAGCGCCCCGCCGAGCCCCACGCCGGCGAGCACGAGCAGCGGCACCGGGACGTGCCGGACTCGGGTGAGCAGCAGTATGAAGAGGACGACCCCGACCAGGGCGAAGCCGAGGGTGCGGGACTGGGGGACGGCGTCGGCGTTCCAGATGCCGCCCAGCCCCAGCACCGAGACCACCGCGCCGGCGGACCCGCCGGGCCAGCCCTCGGCGCGCGGGGCGAATGCCGCGACGGAGGCCGCGCCGGTCTCCCCGCCGGCGAGCAGCAGCCCCGGGACCAGCCAGGGCAGGCAGCAGACGAGGCCGAGCAGGGCGGTCGGCAGGTGGCGGCCCCGGGCGGTGGCCAGGGCCGTGAACAGGGCGAACAGCCCGCCGGTGGGGGTGAGGCAGGCGGCCCACACCGCCCCCCACTGCAGGTACGTGCGTCCGGTGAGACCGGCGGCGGCGATGAGCGGCAGCAGCCACGCGGCGATGACGAGTGACCAGTGGCCCTGCAGCAGCCGCTCCACCACGGCGGGGTTCCACAGGGTGAGGGTGACGGCGGCGAGGGTCGCCACCTGCCCGGCCTGCCGGGTGCGGGCCAGCAGCACCGCGCCCCAGGCCCCGGCGACCGCGGCGCCGAGGAGCATCAGACGCGCGACCCACGAGGCGGGCAGCACGGTGCCCGCCAGGGCGAGGAACCCGTCCTGCGGGGCGTTGCGGGCCGGGAGGTCCCCCGTGCCCAGCGCCCCGACGGACAGGGCGGGGGAGTCGGGAACGAGCATGTCGCGCAGCGCCAGTTCCCCGGGCAGGGCCAGCGGCCACAGGAGGGCGACGATCAGCAGCCCCGCCCACAGGGGGGACCACCGGATCCGTGTCACGGGCGTCCCCGGCGTTCACGCAGCAGCAGCACGACGCCGGCCAGCGCCACCACCAGCGCGAGGGCCTTGGTGAGTACGGCGAAGACCTGCAGGACCCGCAGCTTCTGCACGGTCCCCTGCGCACGGTCGTGCACGCGGGCGAGTGTCTCGTCGTCCCAGTCGAGGGTGGAGTGGTAGATCGTGTGGTCCGGGTCGAGGTCGAAGGCGCGGGCCTCCGCCGTGGCGGCGTCCGGGGCGAAGTAGACGTGCGGTTCGAGGTGGAGGTCGACGATGGTACCGGACTGCGGCTCCACCCACACGGTGCGGCGGATGGCGAACCAGGGGGTGCCGACACCGCTCGCGGCGAGCTCGTCGAGGACGGCCTGCTCGTCGTCGCGCATCTCGAGGAGGGAGGACATCTGCCCGCTCAGGTCGAGGGCAGTCTCGGTGAGGTGGAACTCGTAGGTGTCCAGTCCGTTTCGTTCGGTCTCCCCGACGAAGTCGAGCCACAGGGGGCGGCGGGCGGTGGTGTCGTACCAGGCGTAGGACTGGCGGGAGGTGGGCATGGGGAAGAAGTACTGGAGCCCCTCGCGCACGAAGTCCTCCTCGCCGACTCCGCTGCGCCTCTCGGGCATGGAGTGCCGCAGGTGGCTCACCGGGTCGGAGACCGGGTAGCTGGAGCGGCGGTCGAGGCGGACGGAGTCGTGGATCTCGCTGGCGACCCGGCCGGAGATCTGCACCTGCGTGATGGCGTCCACGTTGACCTCGCCCTTCTTGGGGGCGCTGCTGGTGGTCAGGGTGAGGGTGTGCTGCGACTCCCGGACGACCAGGAAGCAGGAGGGCGGCATCTCGGTGAGGGGCACGTCGCGGCACTCGGGGCGGTGCTGGTTGTCCCGCGGCGGGCTGCCGTCGGCGGTGGGGACGCCGTGCACCATGGTGGCGGCGGGGCGGGTGCGGAACTCCTCCGTCATGCCGATCTCGATCGGCCGCATCTGCCCGATGATGAAGGGCGGGACCACCCCGGCGACGACGAACAGCAGCAGCGCGAGCAGCAGCAGCCGGATCGGGGTTCGTCGCAGAAAGGCCTCGGACACGGGCCCACCCTCTTCGTTTAAGATCACCGGCAGACACCCATCGACGTGAGGTCTGGTGGTGGTGGTGGACAAAATGGGAGGTGAACCGGTGTCCGGCTCGCCTGTTCCCCGTACATACTACAAACCGCGGCACCTGCCGGGGCTGGAAGGGCTGCGTGCGGTGGCGGCCCTCGGTGTGATTCTCACCCACGTCGCCTTCCAGACGGGCGTCGACCCGCGTTCGCCGTGGGGGTCGCTGCTCGCCCGCTTCGACTTCTTCGTCCCCGTGTTCTTCGCCCTGTCGGCGTTCCTGCTGTGGCGGGGGCACCACTCCGACAGGAGCTTGCCGACGATCACCCGGTACCTCCTCAACCGCGCCGGGCGTATCCTCCCCGCCTACCTGGGCTGCGTGGTGGCGGTGATCCTGCTGCTGCCGGAGGCGTCGACCATGTCGGGGGAGCAGGTCGTGGCGAACCTCACGCTCACGCAGGTGTACTTCGTGGACGGCCTGGCCCCGGGGCTCACGCACCTGTGGTCGCTGAGCGTCGAGGTGGCCTTCTACCTGGCCCTGCCGCTGCTGGCCCTGACCGTCGGACGGCTGCCCCGGAGTGGCCGCATCGGCGTGGTCCTGGGCCTGGCGGTGCTGTCCCTGGGCTGGGCCTTCCTGCCCTGGGTGGCGGCCGGCCCGGACGCGGCGGCGGGCATCCCGAACCGGCAGATCTGGCCGCCGGCGTATGCGGCGTGGTTCGCGGTGGGGCTGCTCGCCGCAGAGGTGGAGGGGCGCGTCCCCGGCTGGTTCCGCCGGGCGCTGGGAGCGCGCTGGGTCTGGTGGTGGGTGGCCCTGGCGGCGGCGTGGATCGCGGGCCAGGAGTGGTTCGGGCCGGTGGGTCTGACGCACCCGGAGCCGGAGGAGTTCGCCCGTCGCGTGGTGGCGGGGACGGTCTTCGCCTTCGCGGTCGTCGTCCCCGAGGCCCTCGACCCCGGCGCGCGGGGTGGCCGGTGGCTGGTCACGCCGCTCATGCAGGCGCTGGGGCGCTGGTCCTACTCGATCTTCCTGTGGCACGTGGCGATGCTCTCGCTGGCGTTCCCGCTCCTGGGCATCGAGTGGTTCTCCGGTGGTTTCTGGCCCGTGCTGCTGGTCACGCTCGGGTTGACGCTGCCGGTGGCGGCCGCGAGCTACGTCTTCCTCGAGGAACCGGGCAAGAGGCTGGTGAGGGCGGCGACGAGCAGGAGCGCCAGGGCGGTGGAGTCGCCGGCGTAGTCGGCCACCGGCCACGGCCCGCGCGCGAGCCACGCCCCGGCCACGCCGACGAGGCTGAACGCGAGCAGCCCCGCCGGGATGACCGTGATCCGGCGGACCACCAGGGTGGCGGCGGCGGCGAGCAGACCCGGCCAGCCCGCAACGAGGAGCGCCGTGGCCGCACCGAGGAGCACGAGGCTCCGCGACGCCTCCTCCTCCCGGGGCGGCTCCTCCCGGCGGCGGGTGAAAACCAGGACGGCCCCCGCCGCCAGCACCGTGAGCAGGGCGAGCGCCCCGCCGCCGAGGAGCAGCCCCCGGTAGAGGCCGTCGGCCGCGAACGAGAGGGTGACGGTGCCGGCCGCGCCCGCCGGGATGAGGAAGGCCTGGGTGGCGGCGTCGACGGTGCGGGGTTCCAGGGGCACGCCGTCGAGGGTGGCCTCCAGGCCCGGGTTCGCGGCGCGGCCGGTGACGAGGAGGCGGTCGGTGGGCGCGGCGGAGAGGCGCGGCCCGGTGGGTTCCCAGGCGGGGGAGGGGTCGAAGCCCTCCTCGGTGAGGGTGACCCAGGCGGCGTCGGTACGCAGCGTGTGGGGTCCGGGGGCGAGCTCGACGAGGTCGCCGGGGGCGTGTTCGGTGTCGTCGAGGGTGACGGGCCCGGGGGCGTCGAGAAGCAGCGTCAGCGGGCGGGGGGCGGTGAACGCACGGATGAGCGTGCCGGTGTCGGTGGTGAGCCGCTGGAAGAGGAACTGCCGCACGTCCGGGGACGTGTCGGGCACGGTGACGATCCTCCCGAGCGGGTGACCGGCGACCGTCACCTCCGCCAGGCCGACCGGTTCCGTCAGCGTGACGCGCAGGCTCTCGTGCGTGCCGGGGAGGGTGACGGTGACGGGCTCCGTGCCGAGGTCGACCTCGGTGCCGTTGACGTCGACGACCGTCTCCCCGGTGGCGTGGAGGGTGACCTCGGGGTCCTGCATCACCTGCTCCGGGGTGAGCTCCAGCCACTGCCCCTCCGCGGGGCCCGGGCTCGGCCACCAGGCGGTGTCGGGGTGGCCGTCGACGGCCGCCGTGGGCGAGCGCGCCGGGTCCGCCCCGCCGAAACTGGTGGCGTCGGAGGCGGAGGAACTGGCCGTGACCTGCCCGCCGTGCTCCGCCACGCGGGTGCGGGGACCGGCGGAGGGGTAGTCGGGGACGGCGTTGCGCACGTCCGCGCCCTCACTGAGGCCGGCCAGGGGAGCGGAGACCGCGCCCGCGAGCGTGCCGTAGTTGCGTACCGCCAGCACCGGGGTGTCGGTGACGATCTCCGCGTCCCCGTCGACGAGCACCCGGGGGCCGGGACCGTGGAGCATGTCGAGCACGGCGAGCACCTCGCCGCCCCCGGCCACCCGGACCGGCTGCTGCTCGGTGAGGGTCCAGTCGGCGTGCGGGTCGAGGATGAGCACCTCGACCCCGCCGAAGCGGTGCAGCGTGGTGCCGGTGGCCTGCGCGAGGGGCCGCAGGTTCAGCCCCCCGTCCTCCTCGGCGCCGTCGAGGTCCTTCCGGTTGAGCAGGGCGCCGATGCCGAGGCGGCGCAGCGACTCCGCGCCGGCGACCGGGTCGTGGTGGAGCACGGCCATCACCCCGTCGAGCCCGCGGATCGCCTCGGGCGGGACGAGGGGGACGGCGTCGCGGACGGCCCAGGGGACGTCGAGAAGCGGCTGCGCGGGTTCGTCACGGGTCCAGCCCCAGGTCTGCCGCGCGAACGACGTCTCCGGGACGATGAGCGTGCGCGTGCCCGCGGCCTCGCGGTTGAGCAGGTTCGCGGCCTCCTGCCAGTAGCCGGGCACGTGTTCCCACGTGCCACGCGGCAGCAGCCGGCCCGACCAGGCGGGGGCCAGGGCGGCGACGCCCACGACGAGGACCAGCACGGCCGCCGCTTCCCGACGCCCCGGGTGCAGCGTCCGCGGCACCGGCAGCCGCGTGCCCAGCCCAGCCACGCCGATGAGCAGGGGGATGCGCACCAGGGGGTCGAACTTGTGGAGGTTGCGGAAGGGGGCGAGGGGGCCGTCGAGAAGCGCGAGCCACTGGGGGCCGAGCGGGCCGTGCGCCGCGCCGAGGACGGTGACGCCCACGAGCAGCATGCCGACCCACAGGCCGCGGTGCGGGGTGCTGCGCAGGGTGAGACCCCACAGGCCGAGCGCCGCCACGGCGGTGGTGAGCAGCACGAAGGTCGGGGAGCTGACCAGCAGGAACCCGGCCTCCCGCTCGGTGTCGACGAAGGGCGCCCAGCTCGTCGTGCCGCGGAGGATCTCGATGAGGTTGAGCCAGCGGGTGGTGACGAAACCCGACTCGATGTAGTCGGTGAACGGCGGCGCGTAGCGGCCCAGGATGAACAGCGGCCCCAGCCACCAGAGGCTGACGGCGGCGCAGCCGGCGAGCCAGCCGAGGAGGGTGGGCAGCGCGTGGGTGTCACGCCGCAGCAGCCGCCACACCAGCACCAGACCCGCGGGCAGGCAGGCGGCCAGCGTGGCGGTGGCGTTGACCGCCCCCATGAGCGCCACCGGGATGACCGCCGCGGCGACCGCGCGCAGGCCGAGACGGCCGAGGAAGGGCAGGATCACCCACGGCGCGAGCATGACCGGCCACGTCTCCGAGGAGATCGCGGTGAGCGTGGTCAGCGTGCGCGGGGAGAGCGCGAAGAGGAACGCGGCCAGCACCCGGAACGGCGGCGTGCCGGTGTTCGTGCGGCGCAGGAGCAGCAGGAACCCGGAGTAGCCCACGCCCAGGACCAGCCACCACCACAGGCGCTGGGCCAGCCAGTCGGGCAACGGCTCCGTGAGCAGGAAGAACGCCCCGTGGGGAAAGAGGTACCCGTAGGCCTGGTTCTGCAGCTGGCCCAGCGGGAACGTGTCCGTCCACGCGTGCGTGGCCTGGGCGAGGAAACCGGCGGGGTCGGCCGTGAGGTCGTGCTTGGTGTCGACGGCGACCCGGCCGGGTGCCTGCAGGAGGCTGACCAGTCCGAGGACGACCCAGCCGAGGAGGTGCATGGGCGGCTAGCCGCGGGTGCCGTACTCCGGGCCACCGAGCAGGGCCTCGTCGGCGGGCACGGCGTTGCCCTGCGGGACGGTGTCCTGCCCCGAGAAGGAGGCGACACCGATCACCGAGACCACGCCGAGGGCGACGCCGACGACCGCACTGGCGATCACCGAGCTCACCGAGCGGCGGTCAACGGATCCGGAAGAGTAGGACATGGGTGATCATCCTACTCCCCGGACTCCGGCGGAACAACGAGGACGGGAATCCCCGCATGGTGCAGCACGCCCTCCGACGTGGACGACTGCCACAGCGACCGCCACCCGCTCACCCCCCGCGAACCGGTGACGATGACGTCCGGACCGAGCTCCTCGGCGGCCTCGCAGATCGCCGACCACACCGTGGTGGACGCCTCCACCAGGTGCGCCCGCGCCGTCAGCCCCAGGGACTGGGCGAGCGCCACACCCTCGTGGCAGGTGTCCTGGGCCTGCAGGTAGGCGGGGTCGTCCTGCTCGGCGTCGGTCACCCACTCCGCCTGGTGGTGGCCGGACATGCCCACCGCGCGGGCCGCCGTGCGGTGCACCGGCTCCCAGGCCGTGAGGATCTCCACCTCCCGGATGGCCAGCAGACGCGCCGCGTGGGTGAGGGCGCGCCGGGCCTCACGGGACCCGTCGAAGGCGATGAGCATGGTGGAAGGCTGCGACACGGTGGATCACGTTCCTGGGGTCTGGGGCGGGTGGTCCGGTATGTCAGTCTATCGACGCCGCGGGCACCCTGTTAGGGTGCGTCTCGTGAGGTCCCTCCGTTATATGTACACGTCTGCCGGCCTGCTCGCCGGACTCCTGTCCCTGGGGCTCGTCGGCTGCACCGGGACGACGCCGGACCCGGTCCCCGCCGGGAGTGCTTCGGCGACCACCGCAGCTTCCTCCCCGGCGACGAGCACGGGGACGAGCTCGGGGACGTCGACAAGCGTCGCGCCCACCCCGGAGGACGTCGCGCGTGACCGCGTGCCGGAGGAGCAGCGTGCGAAGGCCGCGTCGCTCATGGTCGTCGGCGTGGACAACTACGACGACGCGCTGTGGAAGCTGCAGCAGGGCGTCGGCGGCATCTTCATCACCAGCTGGGCGAACCCCGAACTGCTGACCACGCCGGGCCGCAACATCGTGGCCCTGCGGGAGGCCGTCGGCCGGCCCTTCTCCGTGTCCATCGACTACGAGGGCGGACGCGTCCAGCGGCACGAGCACGTCATCGGCTCCTGGCTCTCGCCGCGGCAGATGGCCACGCAGATGACCCCGCAGGAGGTGGAGAGGTACGCCACCGACCTGGGCAACGTCCTGCGCTGGCACGGCGTGACTGTCGACTTCGCGCCGGTGCTCGACGTCGACGCGCACGGCCTGGAGGTCGTCGGCGACCGTTCCTTCTCCACCGACCCGGTGCAGGCCGGCGAGTACGGGGCGGCGTTCGCGCGGGGCCTGGCCGCCGCCCGCATCACCCCCGTGTTCAAGCACTTCCCCGGCCACGGCCAGGCCAGCGGCGACACCCACCACCAGCTGGCGGTCACCCCGCCGCTGGAGCAGGTGCTGGCGCATGACCTGCCTCCCTACGCGACGGCCCTGCCGCAGGTCGACGGCGCGGTGATGGTCGGGCACATGGTCGTCCCCGGCCTCGGCGACGGGCGCACGCCCTCGAGCCTCGATCCGGCGGTCTACCGGCTGCTGCGCAGCGGCGACTACCCGGGCGGGCGGCCCTTCGACGGGTTGACCTACACCGACGACCTCACCGGCATGCGCGCGATCACCGACAGCCACACGCTCCCGCAGGCCGTGGTCGCGGCGGTCCGGGCGGGCGTCGACCAGCCGCTCTTCTCCTCCGGCGGGGCCCTGGTCGCGGCCATCGACGCCCTCGACGAGGCCGTCACGCGCGGGGAGATCCCCACGGAGCGTCTCGACGAGGCCGCCTACCGCGTCCAGCTTCAGCTCCTGCGCACCGGTGCGTGAATGACCGGTCGGTAGGCCGCCGAAAGTAGGCAAAGATGACCCCGGCCACTAATGTGTGACTTGTGAGTCAGTCAAACAGCCAGGACAAGGGTGGAAATGGACTCAGGATCGCCCTCGGGGTGGTCGTGGGACTCTTCGCGCTCCTCGGAATCGTCTACGGCGTCGACTACGCCCTGACTAAGGGTGACGTGCCGCGCGGCACGACCGTCGGCGGCGTCGACATCGGCGGGATGAGCCCCGCCGAGGCTCAGGCTGCCCTGGAACGCGAGCTCGGCGACACGGTCAACCAGCCGGTCCGCGTGGAGGCCGGCGACCGGGAGACCGAGTTCATCCCGGCCTCCGCCGGACTGAGCATCGACTTCGCGGACACGGTCGCCCAGATTGGCACCGAACCGCTCAACCCCTTCCCCCGCCTGGAGGGGATCCTCGGGTCCGGCCGCGAGGCCGAGATCGTCTCCCTGGTCGACGACGCCGCCCTCGCCCCCGAGCTGGAACGACTGCACGCGGACCTCACCGCCGAGCCGGCCGACGGCGTGGTCACGCTTGCCGACGGCCGCGTGGACGTCACCGACCCCGTCAACGGCCAGGAGATCGACCCCGCCCAGCTGCGGGAACGCGTGACCACCGACTGGCTCGACCCCAGCGGCGTCGAGGTTGACGCCGACATCACCCCGCCCGCCATCGGCAGGGATGCCGTGCAGGCCGCCGCCGAGGGCGACGCCGCCGCCGCGGTGTCCGGCCCGCTCACCCTCCACGGACGCGACGACATCGACGGCGTCATCGAACCCGCCCGCATGGGCGAGGTGGTCACCTTCGTCCCCGAGGGACGCGCCCTGCGCACCGAGCTCGACCTCGAGGCCGCGCAGGCGATCCTCAACGAGACCCTCGCCGACACCGAGGCGAAGAAGCAGAACGCACAGATCAACTTCTCCGGTGGCTCCCGCCAGATCACCCCCAGCGTCGACGGCGTGAAGCTCGACTGGGAGACGACGCTCGAGGGCGTCGAGAAGCGTCTCCTGTCCGCCGACGCCGCGGACCGCGAGTGGGACGCCGTCTACGAGGACGAGCCCGCCACCTTCACCACCGAGATGGCCGAGGTGGCCACCTTCGACCAGGTCGTCGGCGAGTTCACCACCTCCGGCTACTCCGCGGCCTCCGGCGTCAACATCGCGCAGGTGGCCAGCGTGGTCCACGGCGCGATCGTCGCCCCCGGCGACACCTTCTCTCTCAACGGCTACACCGGCCCCCGCGGCGCAGCCCAGGGCTACGTCGAGTCCGGCATCATCATCAACGGCCGCGCCGGCGAGGCCGTCGGCGGCGGCATCAGCCAGTTCGCCACCACCCTCTACAACGCCGCCTACTTCGCCGGCATGGAGGACGTCGCCCACACCCCGCACAGCTACTACATCTCCCGCTACCCCGCGGGACGCGAGGCCACCGTCTTCGAGGGCGCCATCGACCTGCAGTTCCGCAACAACTCGCAGTACCCGGTGCGCATCGAGACCGCCGTCGGCGGCGGCGACGTCACCGTCCGACTCACCGGCGTGAAGACCGTCACCGTCGAATCCGTCAACGGCGGCCGCTGGGCCCCGACGCAGCCCCGCCAGCAGACCGTCTCCGGCTCCGACTGCATCCCCTCGGGCGGCATCCCCGGCTTCACCACCTCCGACACCCGCATCATCCGGGACCTCTCCGGCAACGAGATCTCCCGGGAGACCATCACCACCAGGTACGATCCGCAGCCGATCGTCCGGTGTGTCTGATGAACCCGTGCGGGAGCGGGCGCCGGTGACCCCCACCAACGAGCTGCACCTCACCGACTTCGTCGCCCGGCAGTAGACTGCGGGGCACGCGGCGAGGTCGGCGGGGTCCGTGCGGGCCTCCGCGCTCGTGGCGGAGAGCCTCCTGCGGTAGGTGAGCACAGGGGCCCCGGAAAGCAATGATGCCGGCGACAGGAATCGGACCTGCGCCAGGACGGCCTACTTCCCGCACTCCATGTCCTGCTACCCCGACCCTGAGACGGAAAAACGCCCCCCACCTGAAAATCCAGGTGGGGGGCTGTTTCCAGACCGAGCCGGCGACGGGAATCGAACCCGCGCCAGCAGCTTGGGAAGCTGCAGTTCTACCATTAAACTACGCCGGCAGTCGCTCATGACGAGCTACCGGACAAGTGTAGCACTGGCGTGGGGTCGGTCAGGAAACGCCTGGTCTAGAGGAGCGTGTACTCCACCAGGTAGTGGTGGGTGTCGTCGGAACCCGCGGCGAAGCCCTTCGGTGCGGAGAACGAGAAGTCCGCCGAGCCGGTCTCGAGCTCGCTGATGACGCGCTCGACGTCGGAGTTGGGGATCCGGTAGATGACGGCGCCGCCGCTGAAGTCGGGGGCGAAGTAGGTGGCCTGGCCGTTGAAGTAGATGAAGTCCCCGGAGAGGGCACGCTTCAGGATGGTCCGCGCCTGGCGGGCCGCGGACTCGTTGATGCGGTGGCCGGAGCGGGACATCGCTCCCTCGGCGGCGGCACGCAGGCGCTGCTCGGTGGAGTTCTGGGTGGCCGCCGAGGACATGCCGAAGCTGGACTGCGCGTGGGCGACGCCGGTCGGGGCGAGCACCATCGTGAGCGCGAGGGCGGAGGCGGTGAGGGCGCGGGTGAAACGGGTCATGATGGACCTTTCGGTTCGAGAGACAGGAACTGGTGGAACAGCCCGGACATTAACGGGCCCCCAGGACATCAATGTCCGCTAACTAGTACATGTGATCGAGTGGGCCAGCGGAGGGGCGTCGTCACGTACACTCAGGACCGTGCTTCTCTCAGATCGTGACATCCGTTCCGCCATCAACTCCGGTGACCTCGGGATCGAGCCCTTCGAACCGGCGAACATCCAGCCGTCGAGCGTGGACGTCCGCATGGACCGGTTCTTCCGGGTGTTCAACAACTCGAAGTACACGCACATCGACCCGAAGCTGCAGCAGGATGACCTGACCAGCCTCGTCGAGGTGGAGGAGGGGGAGGCGTTCGTGCTGCACCCGGGGGAGTTCGTGCTGGCCTCCACGCTGGAGAAGTTCACGCTCCCGCCGAACCTCGCCGGTCGCCTCGAGGGCAAGTCCTCGCTGGGACGCCTGGGGCTGCTGGCGCACTCGACCGCGGGCTTCATCGACCCGGGTTTCTCGGGGTACATCACGCTGGAGCTGTCGAACGTCGCGAACCTGCCGATGACCTTGTGGCCCGGCATGAAGGTCGGACAGCTGGCGCTGTTCCGGATGAGTTCCCCGGCGGAGGTGCCCTACGGCACAGGCTCCCTGGGGTCGAAGTACCAGGGTCAGCGGGGTCCGACGCCGTCGCGGGCGTACCTGAACTTCCCGGCGGAGTAGCCGGGGCGGGGTGTCCCCCGTTCTCTACCCCCGGAAGTGGCATTCAATCCCAGTTCAGCCTGCGTTCATTCGGGAGCAGTAACAATAACCGGTATGCGTATGACTGTCATCGGCACCGGATACCTGGGTGCGACCCACGCGGCCTGCATGGCTGAGCTCGGCCATGAGGTGCTCGGCGTGGATGTGGACTCTGCCAAGATCGACTCCCTCAGCGAGGGCACGGTCCCGTTCTACGAGCCCGGCCTGCCGGAGGTGCTCACCCGGAACCTGGAGTCCGGTCGGCTGGACTTCACCACCGACTACCAGCGTGCGGCGGACTTCGCGAACGTGCACTTCCTCGGTGTGGGCACCCCGCAGGAGCGGGGCTCCTACGCGGCGGACCTGACCTACGTGTACGCGGTGATCAGGGACCTGGTGCCGCTGCTGGAGGGTGACCACATCATCTTCGGCAAGTCGACCGTGCCGGTGGGCACCGCCGATGAGCTGCAGAAGCTGGCCGATGAGCTGGCGAAGCCGGGCACCACCGTCGAGATCGCCTGGAACCCGGAGTTCCTCCGTGAGGGCTACGGCGTGCAGGACACCATCTCCCCGGACCGCATCGTCCTCGGTGTGCGTCGCGGTGAGACCCGCGCGGAGGAGGTCGCCCGTGAGGTGTACGCGAAGTCGATCGCGGAGGGCACCCCGTTCCTGGTCATGGACACGGTGACGTCCGAGCTGGTCAAGGTGTCGGCGAACGCGTTCCTGGCCACGAAGATCTCCTTCATCAACGCCGTCGCGGAGATCTGCGAGATCGCGGGCGGCGACGTGACCAAACTTGCCGACGCCATCGGCTACGACGACCGCATCGGCCGCAAGTTCCTCGGCGCGGGCCTCGGCTTCGGTGGCGGCTGCCTGCCCAAGGACATCCGGGCCTTCATGGCGCGTGCCGGTGAGCTGGGCGCCGACCAGGCACTGACCTTCCTGCGTGAGGTCGACACCATCAACATGCGCCGCCGCGACCGTGTCGTGCAGCTGGCCCGTGAGCTGTGCGACGGCAACCTGCTCGGCCACCGCATCACCGTCCTCGGCGCGGCGTTCAAGCCGAACTCGGACGACGTGCGCGACTCGCCGGCGCTGTCGGTGGCGGGTTCCCTGTCCCTGGCGGGCGCCGAGGTTTCCGTCTACGACCCGAAGGCCATGGACAACGCCCGCAAGGTCTTCCCGACGCTCGGCTACACCGACTCCGTCGAGGAGGCCCTCGAGGGTGCGGAGCTGGTCGTGCTCGCCACGGAGTGGCAGCAGTTCCGGGACCTCGACCCGGAGGTCGTCGGTGAGCTCGTGCAGCGTCGCACGATCATCGACGGGCGCAACGTGCTCGACGTCGACAAGTGGCAGGCCGCCGGCTGGAACATCCACGCCCTGGGCCGCACCCTCTAGACGCCTGTCGACGCCCGCCCGGCCCTCTCCGGCACCGTCCACGCCGCAATGAGCGTGGTCAGCGGCACGGCGAGGGTGAGCGCCAGGGCGCCGATGCCGGAGCGCAGCAGCTCCGTGGCGACGATGTCGCTGGTGAGCGTCTGCGTGAGCGGGCGCTGCGCCACGGAGATGAGCAGGAGCATCGGCAGCACCGCACCCGTGTAGGTGAGCACCAGGGTGTACACCATCGAGGAGATGTGGTCGCGCCCGACCTTCATCGCGCCGAGGAACAGACGCCACGGGGAGGCGTCGGGGTCGAGGTCCGCCAGTTCGTTGACGGTGGAGGACTGGGCGACCGTGACGTCGTTGAGCACGCCGAGGGCGCCGATGATGAATCCGCACAGCAGCAGACCGACGATGGACACGTCCGGCAGGTAGAGCAGGATGGTGAGGTTGTCGTCGGAACCCAGGCCGCGCAGGTGGGTCGTGCCGATGGCGGCCCGCGCCAGCCCGGCGGCCACCGCCAGGGCGATGAGCGTGCCCGCCAACGCGGAGGCGGACTTCCAGTTCACTCCGTGGACGAGCGGCACCACCACCATGAGGATCGCCGAACCCGCGACCACCGCCAGCGCGAGCGGCTCCCGGCCGTGGAGCAGCGCCGGCAGGAGGAACACCCCGATCCCGAGGAGGGTGACCACCAGACCGACCAGGGCGCGCACGCCCCGCCAGGCGGCGAACACCACGATCATGAGCGCGATGAGTACACCCCACACCGCCAGTGGGACCGCACGCTGGTAGTCGCCGAAGGTGTAGGTCGTGCCCTCCGGTCCGTCGGTGGCGGTGAGCAGCACCTCATCGCCCTCCCGCAGGTGCGGCTCGCCGGGCAGCCCGTAGTGGACGAGCTGGGTGCGCCGCCCCTCGTCGGGGCCGGAGGTGATGGTCACCAGAGAGCGCTCACACTCCTGCCCGGACTGCTCCAGGGGGACGACGGGTGAGCCGTCGAAGGCCCTCCCCGTGGAGGGGGAGGAGCAGGCGGTGGCGTCGACAAGCTCGACGGTGCCGCTGACCTGGGTGTGGTTGAGGTTGAAGGTGGTGGCGAACTCCTCACTCACCTGCGGTTCCCCGGCCGGTGGCCACAGCCGCCACACCCCGAACACGGTGGCGAGGAGGGAGAGGACGAGGAAGCCGAGGAGTATCCGCCGCCAGGGAGAGACGGGGGTGCCTGAGCTGCGGTGTTTTCCCATGTAGAGAAACCCTAGTCCCGATAGCATGAGGAGGTATGTCCCCGTTCTCCCTGTCCGACGCACCCGTCACCACTCTGCCCGGTTTCCGGCGGACGTTCCCGCGCGGCCGCCTGACCCTGGGGATCGCGCTGCCGCTGGTCGCGGGCAGCGCCGAGCACCCTGCGGTGGACATCGGGCGTCAGGTCGAGCTCATCCGGCGGGCCGAGGAGGGCGGCTTCGCGACGGCCTGGCTCCGCGACATCCCGCTGCGTGTCGCCGACTTCGGCGACGTGGGGCAGGTGTGGGACCCGTTCCCGTATCTGGGGTACCTGGCGGCGTCGACAAGCGAGATCGCACTGGGCACCGCAGCCGTCGTGGCTCCCGTGCGGCATCCCCTGCATCTGGCGAAGGAGGCGGCCAGCGTCGACCACCTGTCGGGCGGGCGGTTCCTGTTCGGCATCGCGACGGGCGACCGGCCCGTCGAGTACAAGGCCTTCGGTCTCGAGGAGGGCGCCCGCGCCGACGTGTTCCGCGAGAACCTCGACGTGATGGACCAGGCGTGGACCACCGAGAACCAGGGAATCCGCTGGTCACGCGGCCGTATGTGGGGCGGCGACATCGTGCCGAAGCCCCTCGCCGTGCGCCCGCCGGTGCTCACCGTCGGCTCATGCCTGCAGTCGATGGAGTGGCACCGCGAGCACGCCGACGCCCACCTCACCTACCACCGTCCCCTGCCCACGCAGCAGAAGTACCTCGCCGAGTGGCGCGACGGGGTGGACAAGCCCTTCGGCATGAACATCGCCCTCGACCTGCACCCCGACCTCGACGCGGAGCCCGGGCCGATCAAGTTCGGCTGGTCCGTCGGCGCGCGGCCGCTCGTGCGCATCCTCCACGAACTGGAGGCGATGGGCGTCGACCACTGCATCCTCGGCCTGAAGCGCGGGACACGCCCGGCGGACGAGGTGCTCGAGGAACTCATCGAGCACGTCGTCCCGGATTTCGCCGCTACTGCTTGTAGCTGACCAGGAAGTTGCCCAGCCGCTCGATGGCGTTCTCCAGCTGCGACGCCCACGGCAGGGTGACCATGCGGAAGTGGTCGGTCGTCGGCCAGTTGAAGCCGGTGCCCTGCACGAGGAGGATCTTCTCGGCGCGGAGGATGTCGAGCATGAGTTTGGCGTCGTCGTGAATCTCGTAGACGTTGGGGTCCAGACGCGGGAAGGCGTAGAGCGCACCCATCGGCTTCACGCAGCTCACGCCGGGAATCTCGTTGAGCTTCTGGTACGCGACGTTGCGCTGGTTGAGCAGACGCCCGCCCTCGCCGGTCAGCGAGTAGATCGACTGCTTGCCGCCGAGCGCCACCTGGATGCCGTGCTGCGCGGGCACGTTCGGGCACAGGCGGGTACCGGCGAGGAGCTCCAGCCCCTCGATGAAGCCGCGGGCGTGGTCCTGCGGGCCGGTGAGCACCATCCAGCCGGCGCGGTAGCCCGCGACGCGGTACGCCTTGGACAGGCCGTTGTACGTGATGGTGAGCAGGTCCGGGGCCAGGGTGGCCAGGGAGATGTGCTCGGCGTCGTCGTAGAGGATGCGGTCGTAGATCTCGTCGGCGAGGATGAGCAGCTCGTGCTCGCGCGCGATGTCCACGATCTGCTGCAGGATCTCACGCGAGTACACCGCACCAGTCGGGTTGTTCGGGTTGATGACGACGATCGCCTTCGTCTTCTCCGTCACCTTGGAACGGATGTCCTCGATCGACGGGTTCCAGTCGTCCTCCTCATCGCACAGGTAGTGCACCGGCTTACCGCCGGACAGGGAGCACGCGGCGGTCCACAGCGGGTAGTCCGGGGCGGGGATGAGGACCTCGTCACCGTCGTTGAGCAGCGCCTGCATCGTCATGGTGATGAGCTCGGAGACACCGTTGCCGAGGAACACGTCCTCCACGTCGAAGTCCGGGAAACCCTCGACGAGCTCATAACGGGTGACCACGGCACGACGGGCCGGGATGATGCCCTTGGACGTCGAGTAGCCCTGCGCGGTCGGCAGCGCGGCGATCATGTCACGCATGATCACGTCCGGCGCGTCGAAGCCGAACGTGGCCGGGTTGCCGGTGTTCAGCTTGAGGATGTGGTGACCGTCCGCCTCCAGCCGCTCCGCCTCCGCCGACACCGGGCCGCGGATCTCATACAGGACGTCCTTCATCTTGTTCGACTGATCGAAGGTACGGGGGCGTCGGCGGATAGGGGTCGGGGAGTCGGTCTCACTCATGGACTACATGTTGCCACTACTTCTTGCCACGCTCCAACGCCTTGTTCACGAATCCCATCGCCTTGTTCGTCAATTCAGCCGTCTGGGCGCGTCGTTCCGCCCTCAGAGCCTCGAGCTGTTCCTGGTTCGCCAGGCGCAGCTCCACGGCGCGCAGCTGCTCCGTCGTCCGCAGCTCCCTGAGGCGCTGCTTGTCGACGGCCCGCGCACTCGGCACATACCACGACTTCGGCCCCACCTTCATGATGTACAACATGATCCACACCGTCGGGATGATCAGCCACAGCAGGCCCGCAGCCGGCGTGACCGTCAGCAGGAGCCCGGAGGCGACCGCCGTGCCGATCGTCGACAGCCCCAGGAGGCCCAGGCGGATGTTGCGCCCCTCCCGGTACGCGGCCTCGATCTCCTGCGCCGAATACAACTTGTCGACCTGCCCCGTCGCCTGACCACTGAACCGTGGAATGTCGCTGAACAGCGGATCCAGGTCACGCTGGAACTCCGCCTGCGCGATCTTCTGGCAACGCTCGTCGTACTGGTCAATGGAGAGCCGCCCCTCCGCGAAGGCACGGCCCAGCGTCGACATGGCGGCGCTGCGCTCGGCGTCGCTCAGCCTCATGTTCGGTCCGGGGGTCGGGTACCTCATACTCATGCCGTCAAGCTTACTGATGCAGCCTGAAAGTACCCTCCGGGGAAGCCCTGATCTTTTGGGAGTGGGTTGGGGGTTGGGGCGGGGCTTTCGGCCGGGGGTTGTGGTGCTGGAAGGTTCCGATTCCACGTCAACTTCCGTGACCCTTTGTGTTTCCCCAGGTCGCGATCTGTGACTCATGGGGTTCACGTGTAAACAGAGAGCTTCTCGACGAGCCCCGCTCCCCAGTCCCTCACCTTTCCTCTGTGTCGTTCTTCTCAGCCGTGGGCGGAATCGCGGTGCCCGGTGCCGGTGGGACTGCCGGCGTCGGCGGGACTGCGGAGCCAGGTGCGGGTGGAACTACAACATTTGGCGACGCGAAAGCCGCCGAGGCGGGTGGCACGGCGCCGCCTGGGGCGGGTGGCACCGCCGGTGTCGGCGGAACAGCTGTGCCCGGTGCGGGTGGCACGGCGGTACCTGGTGCTGGGGGAACTACAACACTTGGTGCTGCGGGAACGGCCGGTGCGGGAGGCATGGCAGTACCTGGTGCTGGGGGAACTACAACACTTGGTGCTGCGGGAACGGCCGGTGCGGGAGGCATGGCAGTACCCGGTGCTGGGGGAACTACAACACTTGGTGCTGCGGGAACGGCCGGTGCGGGTGGCACGGCGGTACCTGGTGCTGGGGGAACTACAACACTTGGTGCTGCGGGAACGGCCGGTGCGGGTGGCACGGCGGTACCTGGTGCTGGGGGAACTACAACACTTGGTGCTGCGGGAACGGCCGGTGCGGGTGGCACGGCGGTACCTGGTGCTGGGGGAACTACAACACTTGGTGCTGCGGGAACGGCCGGTGCGGGTGGCACGGCGGTACCTGGTGCTGGGGGAACTACAACACTTGGTGCTGCGGGAACGGCCGGTGCGGGTGGCACGGAAGTACCTGGGGCTGGCGGTACAGCAGCACCCGGCGCAGGAGGAACGGCCACACCAGGGGCCGGTGGCGTGGTCGACGCAGGAGGAACCGCCGTGCCTGGTGCGGGTGGCACAGCGGCACCCGGGACGGGCGGAACTACAACATTCGGCACCGCGAGAGCACCTTGCGCAGGCAGTACAGCGGTACCCGGAGCAGGAGGAACCACACCATTGGGCGCCGCGGGAGCGACCGGTGCCGGAGGCGTGGCAGGCGCAGGCGGAGTTGTGGGGGAGGGCTTCTTCGTGGAGGTCAGACCGAGGTCGCGACCCGCGAGCGGCGCATCAGCACCGGCCGCGCCATTCCCACGCGAACGCCTCGGGCGGATCACCTCGCCGAGGAAGTGGGGTTCGCGGGCGGGTGGGAGGTGGCCGTCGATAAGGATGGAGTCGCGGAGCATCTGGGCGACGTCGCGCACGACTGGGGCGGGTGCGTCAGGGGACGCCAGGGCCTTGACGCCGCCGGTGAACATGGTGGTGCAGAAGGGGCAGCCGGTGGCGATCTCCTCCGCGCCGGTGGCGAGGGCCTGCTCGGAGCGGAACTCGTTGACGCGGCGGCCGATGGTCTCCTCCATGTACATGCGTGCACCGCCGGCGCCGCAGCAGAAGGCCTCCTCGCGGGTGTGGCCCATCTCGACGAGGGAGGCGCCGGCGGCCTCGACCATCTCGCGCGGCGGGTCGTAGACCTGGTTGTGGCGTCCGAGGAAGCAGGGGTCGTGGTAGGTGACGGGGCGGCGGTGCTCGGGGCCGCGGGGGACGGGTGTGAGCAGGCCGTCGCGGACGAGGCGGTTGAGCAGCTGGGTGTGGTGGAAGACGTCGAAGTGGCCGTCGAAATCCGGGTACTCGTTGCGGATGGTGTTGAAGCAGTGGGGGCAGGTGGTGATGATCTTGCGCTGCCCGGCGGGGACGCCGTCGAAGACGTCGTTGAGGGTGGCGATGTTCTCGGTGGCGAGCATCTGGAAGAGGAACTCGTTGCCGGCCCGGCGGGCGGGGTCGCCGGTGCAGGTCTCGCCGGTGGACAGGACCGCGAACTTCACGCCTGCGGTGTGCAGCAGTTCGACGACGGCGCGGGTGGTGCGCACGCCGTCGTCGTCGAAGGCGCCGGCGCAGCCGACCCAGAAGAGGTACTCGGTGTCGCTGAGGTCCTGGATGTCGTCGCCGACGACGGGGACGGGGATGCCGTCGGCACGCGCGGCGGCGACCCAGGAGTTGCGGTCGGCGCGGTTGCGGCCCCAGGGGTTGCCCTTGGACTCGAGGTTCTTGAACAGGCCGGTGAGTTCGGAGGGGAACTCGGAGTCGGCGAGGACCCGGAAGCGACGCAGGTCGGCGACGTGGTCGAGGTGCTCGATGTCGACGGGGCACTGGTCGACGCAGGCGCCGCAGTTCGTGCAGGACCACAGGACGTCGTCGGAGATGACGTTGGCCATGCTGAGCACGTCGACGCCCTCGTACTCCCTGCCGAACGCGGCGTCGCGGATGTCTGTCATTAGGAGCTTCGGGTTGAGCGGCTTGCCGGTGTTCCAGGCGGGGCAGAGGTCCTGGCAGCGGCCGCAGTCGGTGCAGGTGGAGGCGTCGAGAAGCATCTTCCACGAGGCGTCCCCCAGCTTGCCGACGCCCAACGTGTCCTCCTCCCCGATGTTGTCGAGGGTGAGCACCTTGCTGCCCGACGTCATCGGCTTCAGGCGGCCGGTGGCCTTGCGGCCGTCCGCGTTGGTCTGCAGGTAGATGTTGAAGAAGGCGAGGAAACGGTGCCAGCCGACGCCCCACGAGAGGTTGAGCCCCAGGAGCGCCAGGAACGCCATGCCGCCGAGCAGCTTGAGCAGCGCGAACGCGGACACCATCGTCGGGGAGGCCGGCAGCAGCGTCGCCAGGTGGCGGGAGAGGAAGTCCGCGACCGGGTGCCCACCGCCGAACGTGGCGATCTTGCCGGCCTTCACCAGCAGCATGCCCAGGCCCTCGAAGAAGACGATCGCCTCGATGGCGCGGGCGGCGGTGTGGTCGGAACCGAAGAACCGCGAACCACGCTCCTTCGTGCCCTGGCGCAGGCGCACCACGACCAGGGCCACGATACCCGCGACCGTGCCGATACCCAGCACCTCCTCAACGAAGCGGTACGCACCCCAGTCACCCAGCCACGGCCACCCGCCCGCCGGATTGAACGTCTGGATGTACGCCTCGAACCACACCAGCACACCGAACAGGAAACCCACCATGACCAGCCAGTGGGCCACATTGACCAGCGGGCGTGACTTGAAGTGCGTGTGCCCGAACACCTCCACGAGCACACGGGAGAAACGCTGCAGCGGCCTGTCCGTGCGGTCACCCGCCGGGAGCGGCTGCCCCGAACGGACGAAACGGAACATCCGCAGCCCCGCCGCCACGAAAAGCCCCCACACGGGGAGTGACAGAACAAGGCCGATGACACCGAACACGATGGTGGTGGGGGAGATTGCCTGGTCAACCGCAAACATGTGCTCAGTCTAGAGTGCGCACTGGTGAGCACCCTGATCGCTGCTTATCGACGCCCCACTGATCCCCCTCCTGAGCAGCGGAACGGGAGGTGCGGTGGGGTGAAAGATAAGGGAGATCTACTGGGGAGGAAGTGGGACCGCACGGGCGGAGGGTGGAGCATGAAGAGTGTCGAACCGAGTGCTGGCCAGTCGACGTTCAGCGAGGGTGATGAGGTGGAAGACTTCGTCTGCCAGGAACCCGGTGACTCCCTTTCCCGGCTCTTCACGATTTGGAGTGCGTAGCTGACCACGGGGTGGGGTTCGGGGTGGCACAACATGTAGAGGTCCTGGCCGGTACAAGATGAGAGTTGCGAAGCTTCCATCTGACCGAACCAGGACCCTACTGTGCAGCCTAGTGGCAACCTCGTCGCCGACACCATCTGCCGCACGGCAGAAATCGGCCTGACCATCACCGGAGCCGCTGACGCCGGCAACATCACCATCATCGACGCCACCCCGGTGGCCGTGGCCACCACCTGTCCCGAGTGCGGACACCCCGGGACGAAACGTGATCACGTGGTCCGGACTCTGGTCGACCTGCCGGTGGTGGGGTTCCCCACCCGCCTGCATGTGCGCGTCCCCAGATTCCTGTGCACGATGGCGTCCTGTCCCCGCAAGATCTTCCAGGCTTCACTGGCCTGCGCGGATGACCGATCCAAGCTCACCCACCGCGTCACCCGCTGGGTCCTCCAGCGACTAGCGATTGACCGGATGAGCGTGGCTGCGACCGCCACAGCGCTGGGCGTCGGGTGGGAGCTGGTCAACCAGGTCGCACTGGATGCCTGCCGCCAGCTCGTCTACGACGATGCTTCCCACCTCGATGGAGTCCGGATCCTCGGTGTGGACGAACATGTCTGGAAGCACACCCGAAAGCCAGGCCAGCCGTCCAACCTGGTGACGATCCTGGTCGACCTCACCCCGCTGGTCGACGGACGTGGGCCGGCCCGACTACTGGATATCCGCCCAGGCCGCAGCGCAGACGTGCTGCGCACGTGGCTGCAGGAACGCGACCCTGGCTTCCGGGAGCAGGTGCAGGTCGTGACCATGGACGGGTTCACCGGCTACGCCAGCGCTGTCGACCAGGTCCTCCCGGGCGCCACCAAGGTCATGGATCCCTTTCACGTGGTCCATCTGGCAGCTGACAAGCTCACCGGATGCCGGCAACGGCTCCAACGAGAGACCACCGGACGCCGGGGCCGCAAGGACGATCCGCTGTACAAGCACCGTCGCACGCTACTGACCAGGACGGACTACCTCACCGAGCGGCAGAAACAGCGACTGGACATGCTGTGGGCCACCGATGACGACTACGTGGCCCTGGAGGTGACGTGGATGTTCTATCAGGACGTGATCCAGGCGTACGGGCATCCGAAGAAGTCGGAGGGCAAGAAGTTGATGGACCGGATCATCAACACCCTGCGCAAAGGCTTGCCGAAAGGTCTGGAGGAGCTGGCTCAACTCGGGAGAACCCTGTGGCGTCGGCGGGAAGATGTCCTGGCGTACTTCGATATCGGGGCGTCCAACGGTCCGGTCGAGGCGATCAACGGACGGCTTGAGCATCTACGCGGGATTGCTCTGGGGTTCAGGAATCTCAACCACTACATCTTGCGGTCACTGATCCACTCCGGCCAGATACACAACCGGATCAACGCACTCTAAATCGTGAAGAGCCCCTTTCCCACGGATTTTCTTCGGAGGACCCCTGCGTCCACCAGATTATCGAGGGCCTTGTTTGCTGCGGTTCGAGAGGTGGAGAACATCGACGCAGCTACGGGAGCGGTGAGGAGGGGGTGGTCAGGGATGCTTTCGAGGATGGAGGCCTCGATGGAATCACTGCGCAGTGCCCTGGTCATGGGGCCCGACCCCCGGAAAGTAGACACAGGGGATGTGATCAGGAAGCAGATCTCAGCATAACAGGACACCGCTCCTCAAACACTGCTGGCGCGAGATATTTACACCAGGAATGTCGACGCGTGGTGTTGTAGCGGGTACACCAGCGGAAAACATCTCGCCGGCACTGCAACTGATTGGTAAACGTCTTCGCGTCCTGGAGGACCTCGCGCTTCAACGCGGCGTTAAATGACTCCGCCAAGGCATTGTCAGCACTGGCACCAATCGCGCCCATCGACTGCCGGATCCCTAACTCCCCGCACGTGTCCTGGAACGCATGCGAGGTATAGACACTTCCGTGATCCGAGTGAAAAACAGCATCCTTTAGACTTCCACGCTGTCCCTTCGCCATCACCAGCGCGTCCTGGACCAGGGAGGTGCGCATGTGATCGGCGATCGCGAAGCCGACCAGCCGACGGGAGAAACAGTCGATGACGGTGGCCAGGTACATATTCGACCCGTCCGCGATCGGCAGGTAGGTGATGTCGCCGACGTAGACCCGATTGGGATGCTCAGCGGTGAATTTCCTTCCCACGAGATCCGGAAAAACCGACTTCTTTCCCTCGGACACCGGGGTGGTGATCTTGCGTTTCTTCGAATACCCGAACAGCTTCAACGAGCGCATGATGCGGGCGACTTTCTTGTGGTTGACCGGGGTTGCGGTCGAATCGTCGTTGAGTTCCGCAGTGATGCGTTTCGCCCCGTAGCATCCGCGTTCCTTGGTGAACACGGCCTTGACCCTTGCGCCGAGGATCGCGTCGCTGAGCAGACGTTTCTTCCTGGTGGCGGAGGTGTTTTTCCATTTGTAGTACGAGGACCGATTGAGCTGGAGGACCTCGCATAACCGCTTAACCGAATGGTCGTTCCGGGCGTCGTCAACGAACTGGAAGCGGATCACCAGTTCGTCTCTTCCGCAAAATATTTCGCGGCCTTGCGCAGAATGTCGCGTTCCTCCCGGAGTCTGCGAACTTCTCGTTCCAGCTGGCGGATGCGTTCCGCTTCGGTCACCACGGTCGGTGTGTCAGAGCTGGAGGAAGAATCCGAGCTGCTGGTGCGGGCGCCGGTGCCGTATTTGCGGACCCAGATCTGGAGCGTGTTGCGGTTGACGCCGAGTTCTGTGGCGAGGGCGTTGATCGATACCCCGGGTGAGTTCTCGTAGAGGGCGACCGCGTCGCGGCGGAACTCCTCGGTGTAGGTCTTGATCGGCATGGTGGCAGGTTACCTTTCTTCCCCGGCAGAAAGCCGGGTTGTCGGGTGTCTACCAAACAGGGGTCAGGTCCATGCCCTGTGACTTCCGGTGGGCATCGACACGTTCCCGCCACTCAGCACGGAGTTCATCAATCTCACGGGAGATCCGTGTCGCCTGCGTGGCAGCTTCTTCAGCAGCAGAGATGAAGACATCCAGCCACTCACTCAGTCCGGCAGACCCGGAATCAGGTGCCCGGAACCGGGTGAGCCCGTGGATATACCGGTCGGACCAGGTGCCCAGGACCATGCTGACAGGTAGGACCGGGTAGTCCACCAGACCGCGGCGCTGCAGGACGACGTGAATGAGTGCTCGGCCGACGCGGCCGTTGCCGTCTGCGAACGGATGAATCGTCTCGAACTGGGCATGCACGAGCGCTGCCTGAATAAGTGCGCCATGAGTGGCACCGTTGAGGTATTCGATCAGGTCATCCATCAGTCCGGGAACCACCTCCGGGGGAGGCGGGACGAACTCAGCCTCGATGGGGGAGTAGTCGGATCCTCCGATCCAGTTCTGGGTCTCCCGGATGCCGCTGATGCGCGGGTTCCTGAGGAGGAGCTCCTGGGCTTCGATAATCTCGGCCAGACCGATGGTTTCTGTACGTCGGACTTTCTCACTCAGCTGCTGCAGGATGGCTACGTTGTTGGCCACCAGCTGGGCGACACTTGCTGAAGGCGCCCCAGGTTCTAAGCGCAGTTCCGCGATGGCCACTTTGTCCGGTTGCGGGGCGATGCCTTCGATCCGGGAGGAGGAAATGGCCTCCGACCGGAGAAGGAAGCGGGAAATTCCCTCCAGGCCGGTGCCTGTGGTGTGGAGGGAGCCACGGTTGGACAGTGAGAGGATCTGCTGTTCAACGTGACTCGCCTTCCGGGACAGAGCTGCCGGGATGTTGATACGGCGAGTGATGAGCGGATCCGGAAGGAAGGCCCGATAGGGACCTCCCATCCTGGCTCTGCGACTCAGCCCGGGGCCGTCGGCTCCGGGCCAGTGCTTCTCTATCCAATCAGACATAGCCCTTATCCTTCACTTCCGCCCGAGGGGCGTCAAGGATAAGGCTTATCTTTGACACCGGGGGGTGGGGAGGGGCGGGGAAAGGGCTAACCTTGCTGGCGAATTGGTGTGACGAGTTGGGGGCCGCGTGCCGCAGAGCCCCGCTGACGCGGGGAGAGGAGAGCTTCGGTAGCTCACAGCCATGGTTGCATGGCTCATGCCGGCTGACGCGGGCCAACTGCAACGCTAATGCGCCGAGGGGGGATTCGTAAAGCATGGCATCAATATAACTGTAAACATGGTTTTGATCTAGCGCTTGACACGTTTTGTGTAGGAAGCTAGCGTCATGAACATGAGCCTATTGGTCGCACCCGACATGGACCTGCCGTTCTTCGAACGTGTGGAGCAGTTCATCGACTCCTCTTCGCCTGAGTTGCGTGTGCTGTGGGCTAAACCCGGCGATGAGTTCGGATATCTGCCGCTCGTCCAGCATCTGGGGGACGTGGCCTGTGTGGGCGCTGTCCTGTGGGATGAGTGGTTGGCGGAGTCGGTGAAGAAATCACTGGAGAAGAAGTCCGGTATCGCGGAGTCGGATCTGCGGACGCTGTTCCTTTTTCTGGCGGGCACGCATGACGTGGCCAAGGCGACGCTCAAGTTCGTGCGGCAGATTGAACATGACGAACTCGGGAGGCTCATCGTCGACGACATCGCGGCCACCGGGCTGCCCATGAAGATGTCGAAGGTCGAGGAGGGCTCGCGACACTTCCAGCACGGACTCGTCGGTGAGCTGCTGGTCAGTGACTGGTTGCAGAAGCGGGGCTGCCCGAAAAGGGTGGCGAATGCGCTCGGAGCGGTGGTCGGGGCCCACCACGGCATCGCCACGACAGGAGAGGCCCGCAATCAGGCGGCGAGGATCCTCCGGAGGTACCCGAAGGAATGGAGTGCCCTGCAGCAGGAGATCCTCGCTGGGATGGCCCAGGTGGCGGGTGTGGAGGAGGTTCTGCCCCGGCTGCCGGAGCAGATCCACGCTGACGTGACCATGCGGCTGGTGGGTCTGCTGGTCATGGCGGACTGGATCGCCTCCAATGAGAAGGCGTTCCCCATGGTGGCATCAGGTTCACAGGCGGAGCGCGTCCGTTCCGGGTTCGCGGCGGTGGATCTCACTCGCCCGTGGGCGGTGGAGTACCAACCGGATGAAGGGACGGACGAGTTCTACCGTCGGGCCTTCGGGTGGCCGGAGCATTTCGGGGCGCGCCCGATGCAGAAGGCCGCGTTCGAGGCGGTGTCCGACGTGGACGGTGCGTGCCTGCTCATCGTGGAGGCCCCGACAGGGGAGGGGAAGACGGAGGCCGCCCTGGCCGCCGGGCAGCGTATCGCCGCTGACACCCGGGCGCAGGGGCTCCTGCTCGCGGCTCCGACCATGGGAACGGCGAACGGACTGTTCCACCGGGTCGCGGAGTGGGCCACACGCAACACGCCGGAACACACCGTGACCTCGATGAACCTGGTCCATTCGCGGAAGATGCTGTCGGCGGACTTCGAGAAGCTGCGGATGGGCGGGATCGGCACCGACACCGACGGCGGGCACGGAGCCGTGGTGGCCAGCCAGTGGATGCAGGGCACGAAGAAGGCCATGCTGTCCGACTTCGTCGTCGCCACCGTCGACCAGGTGTTGATGATGGCCCTGCAGATGAAGCACTCCATGCTCCGGCACATCGGACTGGCGGGCAAGGTGATCATCGTGGATGAGGTGCACGCCTACGACCTCTACATGCAGAGTTACCTGCAGCTGGCGCTGCGGTGGCTGGCCCGGTATGGGGTGTCCGTCATCCTGCTCAGCGCGACGCTGCCCAAGGAGACGAAGCTGGCGCTGGTCGAGGCCTACGGTTCGGAGACCCAGGACACGTTCCCCGAGGACCTGTCCGAGGCGTATCCGCTGATCACCGTGGTCGACGGGCAGGGGGTGCGTGAGATTGAGGTGGAGTCACGTCCGACGGACATCGAGGCCTCGATCGAGATCGTGCCGGACGGGTTGGAGGAGTTGCGGGGGCTCGTCGAGAAGCTCACTGAGGATGGCGGCTGCCTGCTGATCATCAGCAACACCGTCCGTCGTGCACAGGATGCGTACGCGGAGATCTCGCAGGCCTTCCCCGAAGAGGTGGAGCTCCACCACAGTGCTTTCCTGGCCTCGGACCGCGCCTTCAAGGAGGACCGGCTGCGGGAGGCTCTCGGCCCCGATTCCCGCCGCGGGGAGGGGCGCCCGTACCGGCGGATCATCTGTGCCACGCAGGTCGCCGAGCAGAGTCTCGACATTGACGCGGACGCCCTCATCACCGATATCGCCCCCATGGACCTGCTGATCCAGCGGATCGGCCGTATGCACCGCCATGAGCGGCCCGTGGAGGACCGTCCTGCCGCGCTGCGTGAGCCGCAGGTCTACGTCCGCGGCCTCCTGGCCACGGATCCGGTCCCGGTCTTCGACCGGGGATGCGCCGCCGTGTATGAGCCCGCCATTCTCATGTCGACGTTGGCGAATCTCTCCACAGCTTTCCGACGCCCCGATGACGTCTCCGCCCTCGTCCAGCGCACCTACTCTCCCGATTTTGTGCCACCGGCCGCCTGGGCGGAGACGTACACGGAGGTGAAGTCCCAGCTGAAGATGAATCAGGGGACAGCGGAGCTGAGGGCCCGCGCATTCCAGATCCCGGAACCGGACCAGGCGGACAAACTCGAGGGTCTGTTCGGGAGGTATCACCGGGGCATGGACGAGAAGACCCCGACCGGGGAGGAGGCCGGCGTCGCGCAGGTGCGCGACACGGATCCCACGATCGAGGTCATCCCGGTCATCGACACCGAGTACGGGTACCGGCCCATGCCGACACCCGACGCCGACTGCAATGACATCGAACTTGTCGACGACGATGTGCTGGACCGGGACACAGCATTTCAGCTGGCCTCCTCCGTGATCCGCCTGCCGGCCAGACTCACCCGCTTTGCCTCTGACTTTGATGCGGTGATCGATCAACTGGAGAAACAGACGCCGATCGGATGGACCGGACATTTCCTGCTCAAGGGGCAGGTGGCGCTCCGCTTCAACGAGGGCGGTGAGGCGGAACTGAATGGCGGCCGGCTTCGGTACACGTCCGAACTCGGGCTGGAGATGGTCGGCGGAGAGGAACACCAAAGTCGAGAACAAAACCGCTGAATCGGATACAAATCACAACAATGCGCTTTATTGAGAGGACAATGTGAGTTCACCACCTACCTATTCCCTGCTCACCGAGCCGTGGATCAACTGCGAATTAGCCGACGGTAGCGAGAAGCTCCTGGGCATCCGCGACATCTTCGACGGACAGCATGAGGTCAGGAGTATCCGCGGCGATTCCCCCACCCAGAACTATGCGGTTCTCCGCGTGCTGCTGGCGATCTTCTGGCGGGCACATCACCCGGAGACACTTGTCCGCCCCGGACAGACCTTCACCTATGCGGGATGGTTTGAGGCGCGGCTCAAGGAACTGGGCGGGCCGGACCAGCTGGTCAGCGAGTACCTGGATGAATACCAGGACCGTTTCGATCTCCTGCACCCCGAGAAGCCCTTCATGCAGGTGGCGGATCTCCGCACGTCGAAGGACTCGCGTTTCCCGGTGCAGAGGATCATCCCGGAGGCAGAGGACGAGTACTTCACCATGCGCGCCGGCGAGGCACGCGAATCCCTTGACCTGGCGGAGGCCGCCCGTTGGCTGATTTACGCGCAGGCCTACGACTACTCCGGCATCAAGTCGGGCGCCGTCGGTGATGCCCGCGTCAAGGGTGGCAGAGGCTATCCGATCGGCACCGGCTGGACCGGCCGTACCGGCGGCACCCTGGTCGTGGGCAAGAACCTGCGGGAGACGCTCCTCCTCAACACCACGCAGAAAGCTCTCACAGATACCAACGACCGGCCGGTCTGGGAGAGGAATCAGGATACGGCGGCGGAGAGGCACATCGACAAGCCGGAGGGTGCGGGAGAGACCGCGGGCCCGCAGGGGCCCAGCGACCTGGCCACCTGGCAGGGGCGGCGCGTTCGCCTGTTCGTCGAGGACGGTCGGGTGACGGCCGTGCTGGTGAGCAACGGTGACCGCATCCCCGATGCCGGCGCCAACGTGTTGGACGACCCGATGACGCCGTACCGCTTCAGCAAGAACCAGTCCAAGGGCGGGAAGGTTGTCCACTACGCCCAGCCCTTCGATCCGAACCGGACGATGTGGCGTTCCCTGGAGCCCCTCATCTCGTTGGACCGGGACCCGGGCTTCGACGGGAAGAACGTGGCACCCATCCGCCCCCGGAATCTCTCGCAACTGGCGGAGATCGCGGAAGACGTGGAGATGCCCCCGGTCCTGGACATCCAGATGGTGTCGGTCTCCTATGGGCCCAATGAATCTTCCGTGGCCACGGTGGTCACCGGGCGGATCGATCTGCCGGTGGCCCTGCTGGAACCCGAGGCCGCGGACCTCCGCGCGGAGGTCATCGACGCCGCTGCTTCCACCCGGGATGCAGCAATCGCGCTGGGCCAGTTCGCGGGCCACCTCCTGGAGGCAGCCGGCGGCATGTACGAGTTCCAGCCGGACCCCACGGATGGGATCCTTGCGGAAATTGAGCCGCGCTTCGTCACCTGGCTGGGCAAACTTGACCCGGATGACACCGACAGGCAGATCAGCGACTGGCAGGTGGAGGTCAGGGAGCAGATCCTCGAGCGTGCCGCAGAGCTCATGCGCGGTGCCGGCCCGAAGGCGTTGGTCGGCCGGGAGATCAGCAGTGGTCCCGACGGTGCGGGCACCCGCATCCTGTCCGCAGGATCCGCCTACCGGATGCTGCAGGGACGACTGAGGAAGATCCTCCACCGCATCGACGACACCGATGACACCGAAGACTAAGGAGAACTACCGATGACACAACAAACGGAACGCGACACGTTGTTCGTCTCCGTGGGCGCGACAGCCACGCGGCTGCAGTCGCAGATTCTCGGAGAGCAGGGCGAACGCGCCCAGGCGCAGGCCAGGGGAGTGCTGGCGGAACTGCGACGTCGCGCCGGGCAGCCCATCGAACAGGATCCGCTCTCCCTGGAGAAGACCCTGCTCGTGCTCAGCCCGGCCCTGAACGAGAACTCGCTCGGACACGGGGACGCGGCATCCCCTTCAGAGGCCGCCGCATTCCATGCGCTGACGCTGTTTGCGCTGCACATGCAGAGCTCCACCCGGCCCATGCACGTGCGCGGGGTCTCCTTCGCCACCGCCTGTGGGCGTCTGTACGCGCAGAGTGAGTCAGCGTCCCTCAAACCGCGTTTCGACGCCCTCCTGCTCGCCCGCTCCTCCCGTGCCCGCCTCAACCACACGCGGTCCATGGTCACTCTCCTGCGGGGAGAGCAGCTGGGTTTCGATTACGCCCAGTTCGCCAACGACCTGCGCGCACTTGATTACGACGACCGACGTGCCGGCGTCCTCCTGCGATGGGGCCGCGACTTCGCCATGGGGCGTTTCCGTTCCGCCGCAGACTCCGACACCACCTCTGACAACTGACCTCACCTCCCGAAAGGAACATCATGTCCCTCATCATCGACATCCATGCCCTGCAGACCCTTCCCCCCAGCCTGATCAACCGCGATGACACCGGTGCCCCGAAGAGCGCCGTCTACGGCGGCGTTCCGCGCCAGCGTGTGTCCTCCCAGTCCTGGAAGCGCGCCATCCGCAAGGACTTCGAGGAGACCTTCGACCCCGCCAGCGTTGGCTACCGCACGAAGCATGTCGTTGAACTCGTGGTGAACAAGGTCATGGAACTCGGCGGCGAAGCCTGGACGGAGGACCGCGCCGAGGATCGCGTTGCCCAGGCGTTCAAGGTGGTCAAGATCAAGCTCGTCGAGCCGAAGGTCAAGGAGACCGACAGCGAGGAGGAGCAGCGCCGCATCTTCCAGCAGACCGGGTACCTGCTGTTCCTCAGCCCGCGTCAGATCGAGAACCTCGCCCAGGCCATCGTGGACGCGGACGGGGAGAACCTGAAGAAGACGGACGTCGCGAAGCTGATCGACACCGACCACAGCGTCGACATCGCCATGTTCGGACGCATGGTCGCCGATGATGCCGCGTACAACGTGGATGCTTCCGTGCAGGTGGCGCACGCCATCGGCATCCACGAGTCCGAGCCGGAGTTCGATTTCTTCACGGCCGTGGATGACGTCGTCGAGGATCATGACGAGACCGGTGCCGGCATGATGGGCACCGTCCAGATGATGTCCTCCACGCTGTACCGCTTCGCCACCCTCGACGTGGAGTCCCTGGCGGAGAATCTCGGTGACCGGGAGGCCGCTGTCACCGCTGCTGTCGCGTTCGTGCGCAGCTTCATTACCAGCCTGCCCACCGGCAAGCAGAACACCTTCGCACACAACACGCTCCCCGAGCTGGTCTACGTGACGGTGCGTGAGGACCGGTCGATCTCCCTGGTCAACGCCTTCGAGAACCCTGTGGCCGCCGGCAGCAACGAGGGGCGTCGACAGGCGGGTGCCCGCGCGCTCGCCGAGGAGGAGAAGTCCATCGAGTCCGCCTACGGTTTCGTGCCGGCCCGGGCATTCGTCGTGGGGCTGGGGGATCTCACCGAGCCTTTCCAGGACATCGCCACGACCACCACGCTGCCTGAGCTGGACGGACTGGTCCGCGAGGCCATCGCAGAGGCAGGTGCCTGATCATGGCGCACTCACTGCTCCTTCTGCTGAAGGGGCCCATGCAGTCATGGGGTGATTCCAGCCGCTACAAACAGCGTACGACCGGTCAGGTGCCCACGAAGTCCGGCATCATCGGACTGCTCGCCGCAGCAGAGGGCCGACGCCGTACGGATCCGGTCGAGGATCTGGCGGAACTCACTCTGGCCGTGCGTGTGGATCAGCCCGGCAGCCTAATGCGCGATTACCAGACCGCGTTGGCTGAGGGTGCGAAGCACGCCAACCTGGTCACCCGCTACTACCTGTCGGACGCCGCTTTCGTGGCGGCGCTGGAAAGCCCCCACCGGGAGGTTGTCGACGGTCTGGCCGACGCCTTGAAGAACCCCCGTTTCCCCCTCTACCTGGGGCGACGTTCCTGCCCGGCGCCGGTGAACCTGGTGCTGAAGGTCGTCGACAAGTCGGCGGTGGAGGCGCTGCGCGCGGAGCCGTGGCACGCCTCCGACTTCCACCGGAAGGCACGTGCCAAGAACGTGGAACTGCCCATCTACCGCGATGCCCGGCCCGGGGAGAGCGGTGTCGCGCAGCAGGATGTGCCGGTGTCGTTCTCCCAGGAGAACCGTGTGTACTCCTGGCGCACTGTTGTCCAGGAGCCGGAGGGCTGTGTCTTCCCCAACGACATGGGCACCTCGGTTGACCCCTTCTTCGAGACGGTGATTTCAGTATGAGCACCCTGACCCGCATTTACCTCAACCCTCGGAAGCGTGGGGGGCGGAAACTGCTGACCAACCCCGAGGCGATGCATGCGGCGGTCCGTTCGGCCTTCCCTCCGGACATCGACGCCTCCTCCGCGCGTGTGCTGTGGCGCGCTGATTCCCAGGGTGACGAGCACATCCTGTACATCGTGGGTCCGGAGAAACCCGATGCACTGCACATCGTCGAACAGGCCGGCTGGGATACCCGCCCTCCGCAGAGCGCTGACTATCAGCGTTTCCAGGACACCCTGGTCAAGGGACAGCGGTGGCGATTTGCGTTGGTGGCCAACCCGGTGTCATCGAAAGCCGGCGAACGCGGCACACGCGGCAAGATTGTCGCCCATGTCACCGCCGAACAGCAGCTCGCCTGGCTCGCTCAACGCAGCGAGACCGCCGGTTTCCGTCTGCTTGACGACGCCGTCGTGGTCGGCCGTGAGCGCAAGACCTTCCGGAAGAACAACGAGTCGTCGTCACGGACGGTGTCCCTGTCGACCGCGCGCTTCGAGGGCACCCTCGAGATCATCGACGCGGAGGCCCTGCGGACGACCCTGAACCAGGGCATCGGACGCGCCCGAGCATACGGCTGCGGACTGCTGACTCTGGCCCGAATCGGAGGGTGACCAGTGCGGAACCCGAGTGAAGTGCCCATTGTGCGTAAGGAGCTGGCGCGCGTGGAAAGACGCATCAGCTTCCTTTACGTCGAACGAGCAGTGGTCAACCGCGACAACAATGCGCTGACCATTGCCGACAAGCGGGGCATCGCGCATGTCCCGGCGACCACACTGGCCGCACTTCTCCTGGGGCCCGGTACCCGCGTCACCTATGCGGCCATGGCGCTGCTGGGGGATGCCGGGGTGTCCGTCGTCTGGACCGGTGAAAAGGGCGTCCGCTATTACGCACATGGACGACCTCCCGCCAAGACGTCACGGAATGCGGAGGCGCAGGCGTCGATAGTCAGTCATCAGCGGCGTCGCCTGGAATGTGCGCGGGCCATGTACAGCATGAGATTCGCCGGTGAGGATGTTTCACGTGCAACGATGGCCCAGCTCCGGGGCCGTGAAGGCGCGCGGATGAAACGCATCTACGCGGAACATGCGCAGCGGGTCGGCGTGTACTGGGACCGGCGAAGCTACGACCCCAACGATTTTGAATCCGGGGACCCGATCAACCGGGCGTTGACCGGCGCCAATGCCGCCCTTTACGGAGTCGCGCACGCCGTCATCACAGCGTTGGGATTCGTACCCTCACTGGGAGTGATCCACAGCGGCACTGACCGTGCATTCGTCTACGACATTGCGGACCTCTACAAAGCAGAGATCTCCATTCCCGCAGCCTTCGATGCCGCAGCTGACCCGGATTTCGACGCCGTGAAGAACGTCCGCCGCAGAGTCCGCGAGAAAGTTGTCGAACACCGACTCATGGAACGCATGGTGAAAGACCTGCACAGCCTCATGCGGACGGAAGATGACCCGGATTCGATTGACGTCGAGCTGATGCTCTGGAACGAGCTCGAGGTCATCGCCGCCGGCATCAACTGGGCCGAACCGGAAGGAATCGACCTCTGATGATCGTCCTGGTCGTGACCGCCTGCCCCGCAGGACTACGGGGAGACCTGACCAAGTGGCTATCGGAGATCTCCCCGGGAGTATTCGTTGGCCGCCCCAGTGCCCGCATACGAGACCTTCTGTGGGAGCGAACTGTCGAACTGTCGAAGGACGGCCGCGCTCTGCTCGTCTACAGCACCAACAATGAGCAGGGCATGGAGTTTCGCACACACCGACACGACTGGGAACCCACCGACTTCGATGGCCTCACTCTGATGGTCCGGCCCTCCAAGAAGAAGTTCACCCGCCGGACCGGATGGAGCAAGGCCAGGCAAATACGAAAAAGCCGTTATTAGCGCGATCGACAAACTACAGTTGTATCTGCACGACGGTTTTCCATTGGAATGGTGCAGCTCAGCCAGTGTGCTCCCCGCGTCAGCGGGGATGAGCCGCAACTGGTATCCGAGGATCTTCTGGATCTCCGGTGCTCCCCGCGTCAGCGGGGATGAGCCGTGGGTGGTCAGCAGCCAGTGGCCCGCTGTCCCGTGCTCCCCGCGTCAGCGGGGATGAGCCGCGGTCCTTCTGCGCCGTGGTCGGCGGGTCGTTGTGCTCCCCGCGTCAGCGGGGATGAGCCCGGGTCAAACCTGCTCACCCCCTTGCTGGTGTTGTGCTCCCCGCGTCAGCGGGGATGAGCCCTGGTCGCCGGGGTTAGTCGTGCCGCGGCGCTTGTGCTCCCCGCGTCAGCGGGGATGAGCCGGACTTCACGACGACCGCGCCGGGCTGTCTGTCGTGCTCCCCGCGTCAGCGGGGATGAGCCGCGTTCAGGGAGTTCGTGAGGTCAGCGTTCGAGGTGCTCCCCGCGTCAGCGGGGATGAGCCGCACACCTGGCTGACCCCCGCCGAGCAGACCGCGTGCTCCCCGCGTCAGCGGGGATGAGCCCCTGAACGGAGAAGCAGCATGACCGCCAGATCCGTGCTCCCCGCGTCAGCGGGGATGAGCCGGCCATCAACACCCGCCAGCTCTCCATCCCCGTGTGCTCCCCGCGTCAGCGGGGATGAGCCGAACCTACGTGTTCTTGTCGGCGGGGTGGAACCGTGCTCCCCGCGTCAGCGGGGATGAGCCCCCCATCATCCAGCTGGCGAACTCGGGGTTGAGGTGCTCCCCGCGTCAGCGGGGATGAGCCGAGGTCCCCGAGGAGGCGCTTCTGGGAGGCGTTGTGCTCCCCGCGTCAGCGGGGATGAGCCTCACCGCCCGAGGCGCACACCTCCACGCCCCCCGTGCTCCCCGCGTCAGCGGGGATGAGCCCGGGGCGGGCAGGTGGGGCGACGGAGAGCAATTGTGCTCCCCGCGTCAGCGGGGATGAGCCCCACTCCTGCAGACTGTCCGCCAGCTCACTGTCGTGCTCCCCGCGTCAGCGGGGATGAGCCGAAGCGGGCGACGAAGTCAGCGTGCGACTTCTGGTGCTCCCCGCGTCAGCGGGGATGAGCCGCACCATCCAGGTCGGTGAAAACGGTATCCGCCGTGCTCCCCGCGTCAGCGGGGATGAGCCATGATCCTCCCGACGGATGCGGATACCGACCTGGTGCTCCCCGCGTCAGCGGGGATGAGCCTGTAGTGGGTGAGGCTGCTGCAACAGCCCACGAGTGCTCCCCGCGTCAGCGGGGATGAGCCGGACATGGCCCTCGAGGTGGAGGAGCTGCGTCAGTGCTCCCCGCGTCAGCGGGGATGAGCCCCGCTGCTTATCCCGCTCACGCTGCGCCGCCTCGTGCTCCCCGCGTCAGCGGGGATGAGCCGGTTGGCCTTCATCCCCTCAACCTCGTTGAGGCGTGCTCCCCGCGTCAGCGGGGATGAGCCGCGCAGGGCAGGCGGCCACACGGTGAACCTGACGTGCTCCCCGCGTCAGCGGGGATGAGCCTCAGTCGTCATCGTCGTCGCGATGTCGTGCAGAGTGCTCCCCGCGTCAGCGGGGATGAGCCCGCCCCCAGCACCCACTGTGTTTCATCCACCCCGTGCTCCCCGCGTCAGCGGGGATGAGCCCTCCATGCTCTCCCTGTCGAATGACCCCTCCCTGTGCTCCCCGCGTCAGCGGGGATGAGCCGAAGGCGACGGACGCGGCCGGCCGGTCGATGGGGTGCTCCCCGCGTCAGCGGGGATGAGCCCACCTCACCCGTGCCCGGCCCGCCGTGCTGCAGGTGCTCCCCGCGTCAGCGGGGATGAGCCTCGGGGTGCCGTCCAGATTCTCCACCACCAGGAGTGCTCCCCGCGTCAGCGGGGATGAGCCTGAGCGGGGCGTAGGACCCGTCCAGGTCCAGGAGTGCTCCCCGCGTCAGCGGGGATGAGCCGGCTCTCGGGTCAGGCTGGAGCCGTAGGTCATGGTGCTCCCCGCGTCAGCGGGGATGAGCCGCTCATCACGGCCGTGCCCGTCCCCCAGGTGGCGTGCTCCCCGCGTCAGCGGGGATGAGCCGCTCCATCGTGGATTCGTTAAGCCAGTAGTCACGTGCTCCCCGCGTCAGCGGGGATGAGCCCAAGGACTCGGTGTTCACACTGTGCGCGGAGCAGTGCTCCCCGCGTCAGCGGGGATGAGCCCTGACTTCCACCACTTCTACGGCTGTGACCTCGGTGCTCCCCGCGTCAGCGGGGATGAGCCCTAATGTACTTCGGCGCGCTCATAATTACTGTCGTGCTCCCCGCGTCAGCGGGGATGAGCCGGACAACCAGAATGGCTAACCCGAAGGGCACCCGTGCTCCCCGCGTCAGCGGGGATGAGCCGGAGATTGTTGCTGTGGTCACGGACTACGCGGGGTGCTCCCCGCGTCAGCGGGGATGAGCCCTCAAAGAAGGCATGGGCCTATCCCACACCAGCGTGCTCCCCGCGTCAGCGGGGATGAGCCCTGGCCGTTGTCCAGCAGGCTGGCGATAGTGCGGTGCTCCCCGCGTCAGCGGGGATGAGCCCAGGCCGATTGCGTCGGAATGTGGGCGCATGACGTGCTCCCCGCGTCAGCGGGGATGAGCCCGAGGTGTGGCAGACCCGGCCCGCGTCCGCGCAGTGCTCCCCGCGTCAGCGGGGATGAGCCCTGCTCGGGCCTGACGACTATCCCACCACTGGAGTGCTCCCCGCGTCAGCGGGGATGAGCCGGAATCCTGGATGAAATACAAGCCGCATGACTAGTGCTCCCCGCGTCAGCGGGGATGAGCCGCACACCCGGCCTTTGCCGTTGTGTTGGGGCCGGTGCTCCCCGCGTCAGCGGGGATGAGCCCTCAGCGGCGTCGGCGATCGCCACCTGGGAACAGTGCTCCCCGCGTCAGCGGGGATGAGCCCGGTTCCTATGACACGTATATCAACGGGGCCAAGTGCTCCCCGCGTCAGCGGGGATGAGCCTCTGGCCTAGCCACTGGTGGGATTGGGTGGCGTGTGCTCCCCGCGTCAGCGGGGATGAGCCCAGTGGCGGGCATGCGTTCTATGTCATGTCCCAGTGCTCCCCGCGTCAGCGGGGATGAGCCCGTTCGACAGGTTTGGCCACTGCGATTCCGGCAGTGCTCCCCGCGTCAGCGGGGATGAGCCGTATGGCAGGGAAAGAGGTCGGATACCTCACCGGTGCTCCCCGCGTCAGCGGGGATGAGCCCGAGGCCGACATGTCTCTACACAAGATTACGGGGTGCTCCCCGCGTCAGCGGGGATGAGCCCCCGCCTTCGTGGTGGCGACGATCCGTGCTGCTGTGCTCCCCGCGTCAGCGGGGATGAGCCCTGAAGCGTCACGGAGTGGTCGGACTGAGTGATGTGCTCCCCGCGTCAGCGGGGATGAGCCCAACCCTACGGCACGCAACCGAGCAAGGTTGACGTGCTCCCCGCGTCAGCGGGGATGAGCCCTCATCATTGGGCTTAGACTGCTGCTCAACATCGTGCTCCCCGCGTCAGCGGGGATGAGCCCCCGTGCCGAATGAGCATGTCGCCACCGTCGACGTGCTCCCCGCGTCAGCGGGGATGAGCCCGACAATTCCGGGTGCTCGCTATCAACAACAATGTGCTCCCCGCGTCAGCGGGGATGAGCCGAAATCATGCCCCTTATTAATCAGCGACACCTTGTGCTCCCCGCGTCAGCGGGGATGAGCCCGCGTCCATGGTCACTGGCCTGATAGGTCCCCTGTGCTCCCCGCGTCAGCGGGGATGAGCCCAACTCGGTGGCCACGGGCTCGACAGCGACGAGGTGCTCCCCGCGTCAGCGGGGATGAGCCCACCGGTGACGTGCCCCTGTCGCCGTCGGTGTCGTGCTCCCCGCGTCAGCGGGGATGAGCCCCGCCTGCCACGGCCTCCGCCCACGTTGCCGTGGTGCTCCCCGCGTCAGCGGGGATGAGCCCTGTTCGCCGTCTCCGAGGTACCCGCGTCCGTGGTGCTCCCCGCGTCAGCGGGGATGAGCCTTAATGTCCGATTGAGTCAGGTTCGGCACCCTGGTGCTCCCCGCGTCAGCGGGGATGAGCCCTGGGATATCAACCAGCGGTCCATCGGTGTCGAGTGCTCCCCGCGTCAGCGGGGATGAGCCGTTGATCGCGACGCCGTCCGGGGAGAGGTAACCGTGCTCCCCGCGTCAGCGGGGATGAGCCCCTCGTGCACGCTGGTACGGAGGTTCATCATCGGTGCTCCCCGCGTCAGCGGGGATGAGCCCGCGGTGGTCTGGCCGTCACCAGCCTTAGCCGGGTGCTCCCCGCGTCAGCGGGGATGAGCCCAGCACAATGTGATCGAGGTCCTTGACCATCGCGTGCTCCCCGCGTCAGCGGGGATGAGCCCGCCCCGATACGGTTGCCGAGGTCCATCGTCGTGTGCTCCCCGCGTCAGCGGGGATGAGCCCATGTTTCTCATGTTCGTCACCTGTGACGTATCGTGCTCCCCGCGTCAGCGGGGATGAGCCCAGCACTATCGCGATGGTTACCGCCAGTGTTAAGTGCTCCCCGCGTCAGCGGGGATGAGCCCCGTGTCTGGACAGACCGGCCTGCATCAGCCCAGTGCTCCCCGCGTCAGCGGGGATGAGCCCATTCCCGTCAGTCAGCGCCGCGCAGTATCGGAGTGCTCCCCGCGTCAGCGGGGATGAGCCCTTCTCCGGATCGGAACCGAGCAGATCGATGTTGTGCTCCCCGCGTCAGCGGGGATGAGCCGAACGGCCGGAAGGCGTAATGCTCACTAGCCTCGTGCTCCCCGCGTCAGCGGGGATGAGCCCTCATTCGCCGCCTCCGCAGCCATAGCTGCGGCGTGCTCCCCGCGTCAGCGGGGATGAGCCCTCAGCGAGGGTCACCGGGCCTGTCTCCGGCACGTGCTCCCCGCGTCAGCGGGGATGAGCCGGCGAACGCCGGCGCGGATGCCGGGGATGCCCCGTGCTCCCCGCGTCAGCGGGGATGAGCCCTGCTCGGCGCTGACTGACGGGAATGTGCGTCTGTGCTCCCCGCGTCAGCGGGGATGAGCCCAGCCGTAGAACATACTCTGCGCCGACCCGCTGGTGCTCCCCGCGTCAGCGGGGATGAGCCGTCGGCGTCGGAGGAGTAGCGCGTGCCGGACACGTGCTCCCCGCGTCAGCGGGGATGAGCCGGCCAAGGAGCAGCCCGCCGAGGCCACCGCCGAGTGCTCCCCGCGTCAGCGGGGATGAGCCCTCATCATCGGTCTTCGCCTCACGTTCAGCGAGGTGCTCCCCGCGTCAGCGGGGATGAGCCGGTGGTCCGCCGTACCTCGTCGGGTGATGTGCTGTGCTCCCCGCGTCAGCGGGGATGAGCCCTGCCCGTCGCTGACGACGGTGCCTCCGATGGAGTGCTCCCCGCGTCAGCGGGGATGAGCCGGTCGCGCGCGCGCACTGTGCCCGCGTCCACGTGTGCTCCCCGCGTCAGCGGGGATGAGCCGGCAAGGCTTTTCAAGGCGAAACCCCCGGGTGCGTGCTCCCCGCGTCAGCGGGGATGAGCCCGGGTAGTCCGGCTGCAGAACGCCCGCGACTACGTGCTCCCCGCGTCAGCGGGGATGAGCCGCTGGTCCGCACGATGGGTGTCACCCCGGAGACGTGCTCCCCGCGTCAGCGGGGATGAGCCGTGCCCTGTCCATGTCCGTGTACGAGCAGAAAAGTGCTCCCCGCGTCAGCGGGGATGAGCCCGGTCAAGCCGCTCGCACTTCTCGAATGGTTGGGTGCTCCCCGCGTCAGCGGGGATGAGCCGAATTGCAGACCAGTATCAATTTGGCCTTCCAAGTGCTCCCCGCGTCAGCGGGGATGAGCCGATTACGGCACCTAAACAAGAATCCGGGGGGATGTGCTCCCCGCGTCAGCGGGGATGAGCCCCGACCCTCGCTGTCCATGGCGTCCCACGCCTTGTGCTCCCCGCGTCAGCGGGGATGAGCCCAACACCGCTGCCCTCGAGAACGGGGAGACCTCGTGCTCCCCGCGTCAGCGGGGATGAGCCGGCCATGTACCCGCAGCAGAAGGAAGCGTGGTCGTGCTCCCCGCGTCAGCGGGGATGAGCCGGACAAGGAGATGCAGGCGAAGCTGGAGACGATGTGCTCCCCGCGTCAGCGGGGATGAGCCCCGGACACGGAAACGCCGGACACGGTTTCCCCGGTGCTCCCCGCGTCAGCGGGGATGAGCCCCGCGATCTTGATGCGGTCCGTCAGCTCGCGAGGTGCTCCCCGCGTCAGCGGGGATGAGCCGCTGCGCGACCAGATCCCACTGCTCTTTTTGCAGTGCTCCCCGCGTCAGCGGGGATGAGCCCACCTCGGGCACGCATCCCTGCACACCACACAGGTGCTCCCCGCGTCAGCGGGGATGAGCCCAACAACACCACGAGGTCGACGATTCAGCCTCTGTGCTCCCCGCGTCAGCGGGGATGAGCCCAGAGCCTTAAACTGATCGAACGGGAACATTTCGTGCTCCCCGCGTCAGCGGGGATGAGCCGTGCACCCACGGACGCGCGCCCTTCAGATTCGAGTGCTCCCCGCGTCAGCGGGGATGAGCCCGTAGGGCACCAACCCCCCGAGCCCAGGACCAGGTGCTCCCCGCGTCAGCGGGGATGAGCCGGTCTTGGAGCGGGGCTTGCCGGCGGGGTCACGGTGCTCCCCGCGTCAGCGGGGATGAGCCCCGTTCTACGACGCTGCCGGCAACCCGATTTAGGTGCTCCCCGCGTCAGCGGGGATGAGCCCCCGAACGTGGGCACCCTGAACATGCTCACCGGGTGCTCCCCGCGTCAGCGGGGATGAGCCCTGGTGGGTCGACGGGACGGATACCGGCGTGCGGTGCTCCCCGCGTCAGCGGGGATGAGCCGATGTCCCAGTCCGTCGCTTCATCACCGACTGGGTGCTCCCCGCGTCAGCGGGGATGAGCCCATGTAGTACATGTCCGTCACCTGTCCGGTGTCGTGCTCCCCGCGTCAGCGGGGATGAGCCCCGGCGCTTCGGCACTTTGATCTGCACATCAAAGTGCTCCCCGCGTCAGCGGGGATGAGCCTCATCGTCCACACCACCGAGAACACGCTGGGCAGTGCTCCCCGCGTCAGCGGGGATGAGCCCCCGCAAAGCCACGCCGCACGCCCATCACGGACGTGCTCCCCGCGTCAGCGGGGATGAGCCCGGCATATCCTCGCCACCACCGCCGTAGGGGGAGTGCTCCCCGCGTCAGCGGGGATGAGCCGAACCCCCGGGTTCTCCTGGCCCCGAGGTGCTGGTGCTCCCCGCGTCAGCGGGGATGAGCCCCGGCGGCGGCGCGTACTCAACCGGGAACAAGCGTGCTCCCCGCGTCAGCGGGGATGAGCCCCACCGAGTCCCCCGGCCCGGGCCCGGTGGCGCGTGCTCCCCGCGTCAGCGGGGATGAGCCCCGCGCCCGTGGCTATGACTCACAGTGGCGCCGGTGCTCCCCGCGTCAGCGGGGATGAGCCCCCCGACGGCACACCCTATGACCCCCCCCGAGGTGTGCTCCCCGCGTCAGCGGGGATGAGCCGTGGGTGGATGATGGGCGGATTACCAAGACGAAGTGCTCCCCGCGTCAGCGGGGATGAGCCTCATGCCCCCGTATGGGGGTGGCTAGCGGTAGGGTGCTCCCCGCGTCAGCGGGGATGAGCCGTGGGTGGATGATGGGCGGATTACCAAGACGAAGTGCTCCCCGCGTCAGCGGGGATGAGCCTCATGCCCCCGTATGGGGGTGGCTAGCGGTAGGGTGCTCCCCGCGTCAGCGGGGATGAGCCGTCTGCCCAGGAAACAGGACAGACGACACCGAAGTGCTCCCCGCGTCAGCGGGGATGAGCCCATAGGGCACCAACCCCCCGAGCCCAGGACCAGGTGCTCCCCGCGTCAGCGGGGATGAGCCGACGCTGGCTGAGGGCCGTGACGTGCGGAAGGCGTGCTCCCCGCGTCAGCGGGGATGAGCCGTACCTGGGCGATACGTCGGTGGCTGCTATCGGGTGCTCCCCGCGTCAGCGGGGATGAGCCCCGACGTGACGCCACCCGGCAGGCCGGACGAAAGTGCTCCCCGCGTCAGCGGGGATGAGCCGATCACACCCCCGCCCGCAGGCGAGGACGCGGAGTGCTCCCCGCGTCAGCGGGGATGAGCCCACTACGGGATCGACCTGTCCAGTGGGGTGCTCGTGCTCCCCGCGTCAGCGGGGATGAGCCCCGCCACATGATCAGTGCTGCCGTAGGTGGGTCGTGCTCCCCGCGTCAGCGGGGATGAGCCGTACCTGGGCGATACGTCGGTGGCTGCTATCGGGTGCTCCCCGCGTCAGCGGGGATGAGCCCATCCACTCCGAATCCTCGGAGCCCTTCGGCTTGTGCTCCCCGCGTCAGCGGGGATGAGCCGGGCTTCAATAGCCTGTCAGCAGCCTTCTTCCGGTGCTCCCCGCGTCAGCGGGGATGAGCCCTAGATCGCCGTTCACGTCCTGACCGTCGCAGCGTGCTCCCCGCGTCAGCGGGGATGAGCCCGCGGTCGCATCCTCTGACTTAGAGCAGTCAAGGTGCTCCCCGCGTCAGCGGGGATGAGCCCCACCACTACGCCACCGTCACGGTGTAGGTGATGTGCTCCCCGCGTCAGCGGGGATGAGCCCGCGGTCGCATCCTCTGACTTAGAGCAGTCAAGGTGCTCCCCGCGTCAGCGGGGATGAGCCCCACCACTACGCCACCGTCACGGTGTAGGTGATGTGCTCCCCGCGTCAGCGGGGATGAGCCGCGGTTGATGAGGAATGCTGCGACGGTGGCGATGTGCTCCCCGCGTCAGCGGGGATGAGCCCGCGGACTTCACAATCCGCGCCTTGACCGCCAGGTGCTCCCCGCGTCAGCGGGGATGAGCCCTCATGGACGCCCAGTCCGCAGCCGACACCCTCGTGCTCCCCGCGTCAGCGGGGATGAGCCCCGCAGTGCGCTGTGGGTGCCCCAGTGCACGTGGTGCTCCCCGCGTCAGCGGGGATGAGCCGATGTGCCCGAAATCATCGACTCCAACCAAATCGTGCTCCCCGCGTCAGCGGGGATGAGCCGGGTTCCAGGAGATGCCAGTCCTGGCGGTGCGGGTGCTCCCCGCGTCAGCGGGGATGAGCCGCAGATCGCCGAGGCGGCCGGCATGTCCCGCCAGTGCTCCCCGCGTCAGCGGGGATGAGCCCACCGGCTTGATGCCGTCGGTGTAGACGGTCTTGTGCTCCCCGCGTCAGCGGGGATGAGCCGCCTGTGAATACCTACACTGCGAACGCCGAAAAGTGCTCCCCGCGTCAGCGGGGATGAGCCCGTCCAGCTCGTGCGCGCCAGGGATAAAATCGCGTGCTCCCCGCGTCAGCGGGGATGAGCCCGTCGAGTCCGGCGGCAGTCCGTCAATGGTCAAGTGCTCCCCGCGTCAGCGGGGATGCGCCGAAACTAATCAACGGCTTCTCCAATAATCGCCCGTGCTCCCCGCGTCAGCGGGGATGAGCCTAGGCCGGGGCTTTTTGTTCGCGTGGACCAAGGGTGCTCCCCGCGTCAGCGGGGATGAGCTGGGCTTGCCCGCAAATCGTGGACAAATAGTTAAGCGGCTACCAGCGCCGCAGCTGGCTGATCAAGCGATAATTCATAGGCCACCGGACTCAGAAAGCCGATGGCGGAATGCCGGCGGTAGCGGTTGTAGAAGACCTCGATCCACTCACTGACACCGTCGTAAACTGGGCTTGCCCGCAAATCGTGGACAAATAGTTAAGCGGCTACCAGCGCCGCAGCTGGCTGATCAAGCGATAATTCATAGGCCACCGGACTCAGAAAGCCGATGGCGGAATGCCGGCGGTAGCGGTTGTAGAAGACCTCGATCCACTCACTGACACCGTCGTAAACCTCCACCCTGGTGGCGAAGGCATGCCGGTAGAAATACTCGACCTTCAACGTCGCCCAGAACGACTCGGCCATCGCATTATCCCAGCACACCCCGGTCTGACCCATCGACATCCGCACACCGACTTCACGGGCGGCCTCATCCAGCTGCCAGCTGGTGAACTGGGCACCGCGGTCAGCGTGCAAGATCACCTGCTCCGGGAGGCTGCCACGGGTGGCTCGCGCGTTGTTCAACGCTGTGAGCACCAGATCGGTGTCCTGCCTCGGTCCCATCGAATGCCCAATGACCCGACGAGAGTGCCCATCGCGGATAGCACACAGATACACCCAGCCTTCGCCGCAGCGCAGGTAAGTGAAATCCGTGATCCAGGCGGCGTCGAGACGTCCGTGATCCCAGGTACGCTCACACAGATCCTCGTGCCGGCACTGCGCCTGTATTTTACGCCCGGGCACCCGAAACGACCTGGTCGACAATCCCTCCAGGCCTTGACGTCGCATGGATCGTGCGACCGTCTTACGGTCCACGTCCACACCGGCATCATGCAGGTCAGCGGTGATTCTCGGGGCACCGTAGGTGCCCCGGGAACGGTCATGGAACCAGCGGACCTGCTCATCCAGATCCTGCTGACGCGCACGGCGTTTACCAAGAATGTTCCGGCGCTGTGACCAGGCGTAAAACCCGGACCGGGAGACGTCCAGCACGCGTGCCATCATGGTGACCGGGTAGTTCGCCTTCTCTTGCGCCATTAGCTCGAACCGTTCCGGTGCTGTTGCTTGGCGGCGAAGAAGGCGCTGGCTTTTCCCAGGAACTCGTTTTCTGCCTTCAGGTCAGCGACTTCCTTACGTAGCCGGGCGATTTCGGCTGCCGTTTCCTCCGGTGACGGCTGTCCGGTGTCGGTGGAGGTGCGCCGGATGCGTTCTTTTTTGACCCAGCTACCGAGCAGTTGTTCGCCGAGGTCGAGCTGCTGGGCGACCGCCCGGATCGTTTGTCCGGTATCGAGGACCAGGCTCGCGGCGTCGCGGCGGTACTCCTCGGTGTATCGGCGTCGTTGTCCCATGTGAACATCCTTCCGCAGGGCACGGTGGCCCCGCTAGTTTAGGTGTCCACGACAAGAGGGTAACCCCAAACCTCCACCCTGGTGGCGAAGGCATGCCGGTAGAAATACTCGACCTTCAACGTCGCCCAGAACGACTCGGCCATCGCATTATCCCAGCACACCCCGGTCTGACCCATCGACATCCGCACACCGACTTCACGGGCGGCCTCATCCAGCTGCCAGCTGGTGAACTGGGCACCGCGGTCAGCGTGCAAGATCACCTGCTCCGGGAGGCTGCCACGGGTGGCTCGCGCGTTGTTCAACGCTGTGAGCACCAGATCGGTGTCCTGCCTCGGTCCCATCGAATGCCCAATGACCCGACGAGAGTGCCCATCGCGGATAGCACACAGATACACCCAGCCTTCGCCGCAGCGCAGGTAAGTGAAATCCGTGATCCAGGCGGCGTCGAGACGTCCGTGATCCCAGGTACGCTCACACAGATCCTCGTGCCGGCACTGCGCCTGTATTTTACGCCCGGGCACCCGAAACGACCTGGTCGACAATCCCTCCAGGCCTTGACGTCGCATGGATCGTGCGACCGTCTTACGGTCCACGTCCACACCGGCATCATGCAGGTCAGCGGTGATTCTCGGGGCACCGTAGGTGCCCCGGGAACGGTCATGGAACCAGCGGACCTGCTCATCCAGATCCTGCTGACGCGCACGGCGTTTACCAAGAATGTTCCGGCGCTGTGACCAGGCGTAAAACCCGGACCGGGAGACGTCCAGCACGCGTGCCATCATGGTGACCGGGTAGTTCGCCTTCTCTTGCGCCATTAGCTCGAACCGTTCCGGTGCTGTTGCTTGGCGGCGAAGAAGGCGCTGGCTTTTCCCAGGAACTCGTTTTCTGCCTTCAGGTCAGCGACTTCCTTACGTAGCCGGGCGATTTCGGCTGCCGTTTCCTCCGGTGACGGCTGTCCGGTGTCGGTGGAGGTGCGCCGGATGCGTTCTTTTTTGACCCAGCTACCGAGCAGTTGTTCGCCGAGGTCGAGCTGCTGGGCGACCGCCCGGATCGTTTGTCCGGTATCGAGGACCAGGCTCGCGGCGTCGCGGCGGTACTCCTCGGTGTATCGGCGTCGTTGTCCCATGTGAACATCCTTCCGCAGGGCACGGTGGCCCCGCTAGTTTAGGTGTCCACGACAAGAGGGTAACCCCAAGCCCACTTGAAGCAGCTCGCAATAAGGGGTTCTCAGGTGCTCCCCGCGTCAGCGGGGATGAGCCCTCGAGGATGTCGCCCTCGCACTCCTCGCACACGTGCTCCCCGCGTCAGCGGGGATGAGCCAGCGGCGGCGGACCGGGTGGATTCCGGGGCGCTGGTGCTCCCCGCGTCAGCGGGGATGAGCCGCGCACCCGCCGCGGCCTGCTCATCCACAAGGCGTGCTCCCCGCGTCAGCGGGGATGAGCCGAAGTCCACCATTTATGAGTGGATCGAGGCCGGGTGCTCCCCGCGTCAGCGGGGATGAGCCCGCGCCACCTCAGTCCAACCCCGCGAAAACTGGGTGCTCCCCGCGTCAGCGGGGATGAGCCGTGTCAGGCTATCGAAGTGTCTGAAACTAGCGGGTGCTCCCCGCGTCAGCGGGGATGAGCCTCACCCGACGTGACACCCTGCTCCGTGACCTCAGTGCTCCCCGCGTCAGCGGGGATGAGCCGGCGTCGTCGATATACCCCTCGGGGTCGAGGAAGTGCTCCCCGCGTCAGCGGGGATGAGCCCTGGTAGGCCGGCAGCGGATCATGCTTCCGGCGGTGCTCCCCGCGTCAGCGGGGATGAGCCCGTCAGCAGATCCCCCTTCAGGTGGCCGACCGGGTGCTCCCCGCGTCAGCGGGGATGAGCCCCTGCTGGCCGGCATCGACGTCGACAGCCACGAGTGCTCCCCGCGTCAGCGGGGATGAGCCGCTGCGGGATCGTTGGCGGCCGGCCATGTCCCGGTGCTCCCCGCGTCAGCGGGGATGAGCCCCCGGCACCTGCCGGACCCTCTGACCAAGCCGCGTGCTCCCCGCGTCAGCGGGGATGAGCCCACCGTCCCCAGGCTGGTTGATGGTGTCATGTCGTGCTCCCCGCGTCAGCGGGGATGAGCCGGTGGTTGCGCTGCGTGTTGTTGCGCGTGGCTAGTGCTCCCCGCGTCAGCGGGGATGAGCCCAGCCTTCGACTTCACAGCCGGGCGCGCGTAGAGTGCTCCCCGCGTCAGCGGGGATGAGCCGACGGCGATGGAGCCGGAGTATGTCCTCAACCCGTGCTCCCCGCGTCAGCGGGGATGAGCCCCCCTATGGGGTGTGTGACGAGCACACCCCGGCGTGCTCCCCGCGTCAGCGGGGATGAGCCATAATCCCGAGGCGACGCCCCGCCGACGACTCCAGGTGCTCCCCGCGTCAGCGGGGATGAGCCCCATCCACGAGCGCTATATCAGCGGGGTCCGCGGTGCTCCCCGCGTCAGCGGGGATGAGCCGCCGCTTCTCCTCCGCCGCCGCCCGCCGACGCTGTGCTCCCCGCGTCAGCGGGGATGAGCCGCTCTGTCGCGCTATCGGAGACGGACTGGAAAAGTGCTCCCCGCGTCAGCGGGGATGAGCCCAGTATCACACTGTTACTACCGATTGAAAGTCGGTGCTCCCCGCGTCAGCGGGGATGAGCCCTGGCCCTGGCGACGCTCAGCACGCTTCACAAGGTGCTCCCCGCGTCAGCGGGGATGAGCCCTACGGCCTCGTAGTCAATCTCTGCGGGGGTTGGTGCTCCCCGCGTCAGCGGGGATGAGCCCAGGACCCGGCGGTGAGTCGTGCGCATCGTCCGGTGCTCCCCGCGTCAGCGGGGATGAGCCCTCGGAGGCTCTGATGCAGCTGGACGCGGAGGCGTGCTCCCCGCGTCAGCGGGGATGAGCCGTCGGCGTGAGCCTGTGTCAGCGTTTGCACCATGGTGCTCCCCGCGTCAGCGGGGATGAGCCCCGAGCCAACACCCGCCCCGTCATCGACATCCTGTGCTCCCCGCGTCAGCGGGGATGAGCCCGATCTGAGCGGCGTCCTGCTGCAGCCACAGCAGTGCTCCCCGCGTCAGCGGGGATGAGCCCGTCGCAACAGCGTGGTCGTTGTAGGGCTGGATGTGCTCCCCGCGTCAGCGGGGATGAGCCCGCAGACGTACCCTCCCGGACTTCCCGGTTAGTGTGCTCCCCGCGTCAGCGGGGATGAGCCAACTTCGTCCACGTTTTTCACGGACTGCTTGATGTGCTCCCCGCGTCAGCGGGGATGAGCCCCCTCGATGGTGAGGGTGCCGTTGGCGTCGGCTGTGCTCCCCGCGTCAGCGGGGATGAGCCCGCGGGAGTGGGGGCATCCTCCCCATGTACCAAGTGCTCCCCGCGTCAGCGGGGATGAGCCGCGAGCGACCGAGGTCCAGCGCCGCCTCGGACGGTGCTCCCCGCGTCAGCGGGGATGAGCCGTCCGCGGGGGCGGTCAGCTTGATCTCCTTGCCGTGCTCCCCGCGTCAGCGGGGATGAGCCGCGGTCTTTGTATACGCCATTATTTCCCCTCATGTGCTCCCCGCGTCAGCGGGGATGAGCCTTGTAGGCATATCAGTACTCCTTAATTACTCGGGTGCTCCCCGCGTCAGCGGGGATGAGCCCTCCGGCCTCAGCTCCGGGTACTGCTCCCACAGGTGCTCCCCGCGTCAGCGGGGATGAGCCGCGGTGGCGAGGTTGTCGGGGGTGCTGGGACCGGTGCTCCCCGCGTCAGCGGGGATGAGCCGTGGGGGGCCGGGAACGCGCAATACCTGCGCGAGTGCTCCCCGCGTCAGCGGGGATGAGCCGGAGCCGCCGGAGAAGCGTGGCCGCTGGGTCGCGTGCTCCCCGCGTCAGCGGGGATGAGCCGGGATGCGGCTGCGGTGGCAATCGCGGTCGGCCGTGCTCCCCGCGTCAGCGGGGATGAGCCCACCTACGACTCGGAAAGTCCTACCGCATCCGCGTGCTCCCCGCGTCAGCGGGGATGAGCCCAATCAAAAAGGAATCCGGGGGGATTACCGACGTGTGCTCCCCGCGTCAGCGGGGATGAGCCGGCGAGTAGGCCTTCGGCGTTGTCGATTTCCACGTGCTCCCCGCGTCAGCGGGGATGAGCCCCAGGCCCCTCGGGTGCCTCATGGAACACATGCGTGCTCCCCGCGTCAGCGGGGATGAGCCCGCCCCCGGCGTCTCGCGCTCATTCCCGAAACGGTGCTCCCCGCGTCAGCGGGGATGAGCCGATGGCGGCGGTCGCGACTGGCTTCACAGTGGCGTGCTCCCCGCGTCAGCGGGGATGAGCCCCGGGGCAGGCATCGGCCCGGGAACGGCATCCAGTGCTCCCCGCGTCAGCGGGGATGAGCCGCCCCTCGCCGCTGTTGTTGGCGGTGCGGCTGCGTGCTCCCCGCGTCAGCGGGGATGAGCCGGCGCTGGAGGAGCTCGACGCGGCGCGGGAGAAGTGCTCCCCGCGTCAGCGGGGATGAGCCCAGGTGCACTCGGACGAGTCCACCGGCCACTGGGGTTACCCTCTTGTCGTGGACACCTAAACTAGCGGGGCCACCGTGCCCTGCGGAAGGATGTTCACATGGGACAACGACGCCGATACACCGAGGAGTACCGCCGCGACGCCGCGAGCCTGGTCCTCGATACCGGACAAACGATCCGGGCGGTCGCCCAGCAGCTCGACCTCGGCGAACAACTGCTCGGTAGCTGGGTCAAAAAAGAACGCATCCGGCGCACCTCCACCGACACCGGACAGCCGTCACCGGAGGAAACGGCAGCCGAAATCGCCCGGCTACGTAAGGAAGTCGCTGACCTGAAGGCAGAAAACGAGTTCCTGGGAAAAGCCAGCGCCTTCTTCGCCGCCAAGCAACAGCACCGGAACGGTTCGAGCTAATGGCGCAAGAGAAGGCGAACTACCCGGTCACCATGATGGCACGCGTGCTGGACGTCTCCCGGTCCGGGTTTTACGCCTGGTCACAGCGCCGGAACATTCTTGGTAAACGCCGTGCGCGTCAGCAGGATCTGGATGAGCAGGTCCGCTGGTTCCATGACCGTTCCCGGGGCACCTACGGTGCCCCGAGAATCACCGCTGACCTGCATGATGCCGGTGTGGACGTGGACCGTAAGACGGTCGCACGATCCATGCGACGTCAAGGCCTGGAGGGATTGTCGACCAGGTCGTTTCGGGTGCCCGGGCGTAAAATACAGGCGCAGTGCCGGCACGAGGATCTGTGTGAGCGTACCTGGGATCACGGACGTCTCGACGCCGCCTGGATCACGGATTTCACTTACCTGCGCTGCGGCGAAGGCTGGGTGTATCTGTGTGCTATCCGCGATGGGCACTCTCGTCGGGTCATTGGGCATTCGATGGGACCGAGGCAGGACACCGATCTGGTGCTCACAGCGTTGAACAACGCGCGAGCCACCCGTGGCAGCCTCCCGGAGCAGGTGATCTTGCACGCTGACCGCGGTGCCCAGTTCACCAGCTGGCAGCTGGATGAGGCCGCCCGTGAAGTCGGTGTGCGGATGTCGATGGGTCAGACCGGGGTGTGCTGGGATAATGCGATGGCCGAGTCGTTCTGGGCGACGTTGAAGGTCGAGTATTTCTACCGGCATGCCTTCGCCACCAGGGTGGAGGTTTACGACGGTGTCAGTGAGTGGATCGAGGTCTTCTACAACCGCTACCGCCGGCATTCCGCCATCGGCTTTCTGAGTCCGGTGGCCTATGAATTATCGCTTGATCAGCCAGCTGCGGCGCTGGTAGCCGCTTAACTATTTGTCCACGATTTGCGGGCAAGCCCACACTGCGTGCTCCCCGCGTCAGCGGGGATGAGCCCCAGTGCACGTTCGAAGGCTCTGGTCTGGCCGGGTGCTCCCCGCGTCAGCGGGGATGAGCCCCCGGGGGCGGATGTCGGGCAGGCTCCGGACCCGTGCTCCCCGCGTCAGCGGGGATGAGCCTGAGCTTATCCGCAGGGCAACCGGTGGCGTTTTGTACTGCGGGGATGAAGCCCCGCCGGCTTCCGCTTAACTCGCGGCCCAGATACTCCCGGTATCAGAGGCTGGCCGACAAAACCTCAGCCTTCCAAGCTGAAGACACATCCGACTTCCGGCATCTCCGAAGAACTACCGGTTCCAGGATCGCCCCGGGCATCAGTACCCCGGAACGCACGTGTCCCCGGCACCTCCAGTGGAGGGTCCGGGGACACGTGCCTCGGAGTCAGGTGGTTAATGCTGGGCGAATTACATCGCCGACATGATCCAGATGACTAGGGCGATGATGGCCAGGATGCCGACGATGGTCCAGATGAGTCCGCTACCGCGCATGATGTTTCTCCTTAAGAATTGTCAGTTGTACTTTCCACTCTTGAGAGTAACAGTGATCACATTAGTGGGTATGAATTTGGACGGTTGCTGATCGGTAACAATTCGCCTACCGGACCGTTACCGCAGTTAGATCGACTCAGGGTCAGGAATTTTTATCCGGCCCGGCGTGTCATGGCCCGTGGCATAGCGCTGCCCAGTCTCAGCTGCCGGCCCTGAGCCTGAGAAATCACACATAGGCCGGGGTGATGTGTGCGTGGCTGACCATCTCCTCCCATTCGACGATCTTCCGGCGCTCCTTGCCCTCCACGCCGGAGGCCTCGCCGAGGGCGCGCTCGGCGGCGTCGAGCCGGTACCAGCCCTCCCAGGTGGTGACGGGGATGCCGCGGGCGTCGAGAAGCTGGAGGAAGGCGTCGGCGGGGTGGAGGGGGGCGTCGAGAAGTCCGGCGGCGGCGTCGGCGAGCAGGAGGTCGGTGGTCTCCTTGGCGTCGGACTTGGTGTTGCCGATGAGTCCGACGGGGCCGCGCTTGATCCAGCCGGTGGCGTAGAGGCCGGGGACGGGGGTGCCGGCGGGGTCGAGGACGTGGCCGCCGTCGTTCGGGATCACATGCTCGACATGGTTGAAGGGCACGCCCGGCACCGGCTCGGAGCGGTAGCCGACGGCGCGGTAGACGGCCTGGACGGGCCAGTCGGTGAAGGTGCCGGTGCCGCGGACGTGGCCGGTGCCGTCGAGTTCGGTGCGTTCGGTGCGCAGGCCGACGACACGGCCGTCGCGGGTGAGGATCTCGGTGGGAGACTCGAAGAGGTGGATCTGCAGGGTGTGCGGGGCGTCCTTGGGTTCGCGGATGGCGTAGCCCTCGAGGGTCTGGCACACGAGGTCCTGCGACTTGGAGCTGCTGCGGGCCTCGATGCTGGCGTCGTCGTAGTCGATGTCCTCGGGGTCGACGACGACGTTGACGGTGGGGGAGTGGTCGAGTTCCTTGAGTTCCTGCGGGGTGAACTTGGCCTGCGCGGGGCCGCGGCGGCCGAAGACGTGGACCTCGGTGGCCTGGTTGGTGCGGAGGGTCTCGTAGACGTTGTCGGGGATCTCGGTGACGTTGAGTTCGTCGGCGGTCTTGGACAGGACGCGCGCGACGTCGAGGCCCACGTTGCCCACGCCGATGACGGCGACGGACTGCGCGGACAGGTCCCAGGTGCGGGGGAACTCGGGGTTGCCGTCGTAGAAGCCGACGAAGTCGGCGGCGCCGAAGGAGCCCTGCGCGTCGACGCCCGGGATGTCCAGGTCGCGGTCGGCGATGGCGCCGGTGGCGAAGATGACGGCGTCGTAGTGTTCGCGCAGCTCCTCGACGGTGACGTCGCGGCCGATCTCGATGTTGCCGAGCAGGCGGATCTCGGGGCGGTCGAGGACGCGGTGCAGGGAGGTGATGATGCCCTTGATGCGCGGGTGGTCGGGGGCGACGCCGTAGCGGATGAGCCCGAAGGGGGCGGGCAGCTTCTCGATGAGGTCGACGTGGACCTCACGGCCGATGGAGGCGGCGTTCTTCACCAGGAGGTCGGAGGCGTAGATGCCGGCGGGGCCGGCGCCGATGACGGCGATGCGGAGGGTGGGCTGGCTCATGGGTTCCTTTCGGGAAATCACTAGACTGACTGGTCTGTGAAAGTAGCACCCCTGGGCGGTAATGCAAGCGAAAAGGCGACTTCAATTCAGGGTCCGGGCATCGCTCTTCGACGCCCCCAATTCAATTCAGTGAATGTATGTCGGATATAAACACTACGTACAGCCATGATCGGGAAAGTTGCCCAAAATCATGACGTATCTACATCTCTCCACCATTGCCATGAACTGATCTGTCTGCTCTAATCCACTGCAGACGCCCCGGCAGGGGCTCCGTGGCGGCGCCCGGCGCCGAATCCACGTGAATGAAATAGACAGAACAGTTCAGTAGGGAGATGGTCATGGACACGACCACCACGATCGAGAAGGCACCCCGCCGCGAGCGCCCCAGACGCGCCCGCAAGCCGGAGGGCCAGTGGCGGATCGACGGCACCACGCCGCTCAACCACGTGGAGGAGGTGAAGCAGGACGGCGACATCCTCGCCGTCTACGACCGGGTGGTCAACATCTACTCGAAGCAGGGTTTCGACTCCATCCCCGCCGACGACCTCGCCCCGCGCTTCAAGTGGCTGGGCCTGTACACGCAGCGCCGCCAGGATCTCGGCGGTGAGCTCACCGGCCAGCTGCCCGACGCCGAGCTGCAGGACCGCTACTTCATGATGCGCGTGCGTTTCGAGGGCGGCCAGGTAACCCCGGCCCGCCTCCGCGCGGTGGGGGAGATCTCCCGCGACTACGCCCGCAGCACCGCGGACTTCACCGATCGGCAGAACATCCAGCTGCACTGGCTGCGCATCGAGGACATCCCGGCGATCTGGGAGAAGCTCGACTCCGTGGGGCTCAGCCCCCTGCTGGGCTGCGGTGACGTGCCGCGCATCATCCTCGGCTCCCCGGTCGCGGGGGTCGCCGCCGAGGAGATCATCGACGCCACCCCGGCGATCGAGCGGATCCAGCGCGAGCACCTGCCGAACCCGGAGTTCCACAACCTGCCGCGCAAGTTCAAGTCCGCGATCTCCGGCCACTCGCGCCAGGACGTCACCCACGAGATCCAGGACGTCGCCTTCATCGGTTCCGTCCACCCCGAGCACGGCCCGGGTTTCGAGTGCTTCGTCGGCGGTGGCCTGTCCACCAACCCGATGCTCGCGCAGTCGCTCGGCGCGTGGATCCCGCTGGAGGACGTGCCGGACGTGTGGGCCGGCGTCGCCCGGATCTTCCGCGACTACGGTTACCGCCGCCTGCGGAATCGTGCCCGTCTCAAGTTCCTCGTGGCGGAATGGGGGATCGAGAAGTTCCGGGACGTCCTCGAGACGGAGTACCTCGGACGCCCGCTCATCGACGGACCCCGCCAGCCCACCAACCCCGGCTACCGCGACCACATCGGCATCCACCCGCAGAAGGACGGCCGCTTCTACCTGGGCGTGAAGCCGACCGTCGGGCACACCACCGGTGAGCAGCTCATCGCCATCGCCGAGGTGGCGGAGCGTTTCGGCATCGAGCGCATCCGCACCACCTCGGAGAAGGAGCTGCTCTTCCTCGACGTCGAGCGCACCGACCTCACCGCCCTGGCCGCCGCCCTCGACGAGACCGGCCTGTACTCGAAGCCGAGCGAGTGGCGCCGCAACATCATCTCGTGCACCGGCCTGGAGTTCTGCAAACTGGCGCACGCGACGACCAAGTCGCGTGCCGTGGCCCTGGTCGACGAGCTGGAGGAACGCGTCGGCGACATCGACGTGCCCGTGCGCATCGCCGTCAACGGCTGCCCCAACTCGTGTGCCCGCACGCAGGTCGCGGACATCGGCTTCAAGGGCCAGACCGTCACCGACGCCGACGGCAACCGGGTCGAGGGCTTCCAGGTGCACCTCGGCGGGTCGATGAGCCTCAACGCCAACTTCGGCCGCAAGCTCCGCGGCCACAAGGTGCTCGCCGACGACATCGGGGACTACGTCACCCGCGTGGTCACCCACTTCCGGGACCAGCGCCGACCGGAGGAGACCTTCCAGGAGTGGGTCCAGCGCGCCGCCGAGGAGGACCTCCAGTGAGTTTCCGTCGCGCCCCCAACCCGAACCGCAACCATCCGCTGCACTGCCCGTGGTGCGCCGGCGAGGATCTGCTGCCCAACACGGAGGACGACTTCGCCTGGCTGTGCCGCGACTGCACCCGGGTGTTCTCCGTCCGCTACCACGGGCAGGACGCCCCGGCGCGCCGACCGGCCCCGGCACTCTCCACGAGTGCGGCGATCCAGCTCTCCCTGTCCCGTCGCGGCCACCTCAACGACCCCGCCGTCAGCCCGGCAGGCCCCACCGCCACCGGGGACCTGCCGGGGGCGGTGCGGGAGGAGAACGCGCGGCTCGTCGAGAAGCACGCGGATGAGCTGTACGACGCCCCCGCCGACGTCATCCTGGCGTGGGCCCGGGAGCACGTGCCGGGTCGCCTCGCGGTGACGCTCTCGATGGAGAACACCGTCCTCGCGGAGCTGGCCGCCCGGCACACGCCCGACGCCGACCTGCTCTTCCTCGACACCGGCTACCACTTCGAGGAGACGCTGGCGGTGGCGCGGGACGTCGACAGGCGGTACCCGCAGACGCTGGTGACCGCGACGCCGACGCTCACCCGGGCGGAGCAGGACGCCGCCTACGGGCCCGGCCTGTACCGGCGCGACCCGGCCGCGTGCTGCCGCATGCGCAAGGTCGAGCCGCTGGCCGTGCACCTGACCCCGTACGCGGGGTGGGTCACCGGCCTGCGCCGCGCTGACGGACCGACCCGGGCGCACGCCCCGGCGCTCAGCCTTGACGCGACGGGGCGGCTGAAGATCTCGCCGCTGGTCACGTGGTCCCTCGTGGACACGGAGGCGTTCATCGCGGACCACGACCTCATCCGACACCCCCTGACCACGCAGGGCTACCCGTCCATCGGGTGCGCCACCTGCACCCTCCCCGTCGCCGACGGGGAGGATCCCCGGGCCGGCCGCTGGGCCGGACAGAACAAGACAGAATGCGGGCTCCACTCATGACCACCACCACCCTCACCAGACTCTCCCCCCATCTGCAGGACCTCGAGAACGAGTCCATCCACATCCTCCGGGAGGTGGCCGGGCAGTTCGACCGGGTCGGGCTGCTGTTCTCCGGCGGCAAGGACTCCGTCGTCGTGCTCGAGCTGGCGCGCCGGGCCTTCGCTCCGGCGGCCGTGCCCTTCGAGCTGCTCCACGTGGACACCGGCCACAACTTCCCCGAGGTCATCGAGTTCCGTGACCGAGTCGTCGCCGAGACCGGCGTGCGGCTGCGCGTCGCGCACGTGCAGGACTGGATCGACCGCGGTGACCTCGTCGAACGTCCCGACGGCACCCGCAATCCCCTGCAGACCGTCCCCCTCGTGGAGACCATCGCCGAGCAGGGCTACGACGCCGTCCTCGGTGGCGCCCGCCGCGACGAGGAGCGGGCGCGCGCCAAGGAGCGTGTCTTCTCCGTGCGCGACTCCTTCGGCGGCTGGGATCCGCGCCGCCAGCGCCCGGAGCTGTGGCACCTCTACAACGGCGGCCACCTGCCGGGCGAGAACGTCCGCGTCTTCCCCATCTCCAACTGGACCGAGGCCGACATCTGGGAGTACATCGGCGCCCGCGGCATCGCGCTGCCGGAGATCTACTTCGCGCATGAGCGGGCCGTCTTCGAGCGGGACGGCATGTGGCTGACCGCCGGCGAGTGGGGTGGGCCCCGCGAGGGCGAGACCCTCGAGGTCCGCCGCGTGCGCTACCGCACCGTCGGCGACATGTCCTGCACCGGTGCGGTGCTCTCCGACGCCACCACGGTCGACGACGTCATCGCCGAGATCGCCACCTCCACCCTCACCGAGCGCGGGGCCACCCGCGCCGACGACCGCCTCAGTGAATCCGCCATGGAAGACCGCAAGAAGGAAGGCTACTTCTGATGACCACCACGCTCCTGCGCACCCGCGAGACGCTGCGCCTGTGCACCGCCGGCTCCGTCGACGACGGCAAGTCCACCCTCGTGGGCCGCCTGCTCCACGACACCCGCTCCGTCCTCGCCGACCAGCTCGCCGCCGTCGAGCGCACCTCCGCCGACCGCGGTTTCCACGGCGGCCTGGACCTCTCACTGCTCGTCGACGGCCTCCGCGCCGAACGCGAGCAGGGCATCACCATCGACGTGGCCTACCGCTACTTCGCCACCGACCGCCGCACCTTCATCCTCGCCGACACCCCCGGCCACGTGCAGTACACGCGCAACACCGTCACCGGCGTGTCCACGTCGCAGGTGGTCGTCCTGCTTGTCGACGCCCGCCACGGCGTCGTCGAGCAGACCCGCCGCCACCTCACCGTCGCGGCGCTCCTCGGGGTGCGCACAGTGCTCCTCGCGGTGAATAAGATCGACCTCGTTGACTGGTCCGAGGCCGTCTTCCGGGACATCGAGGCGGAGTTCACGTCGCTGGCCACCGACGTCGGCGTCGACGACGCGCACGTCATCCCCGTCTCCGCGCTGCTGGGCGACAACGTCGTCGAACCCTCGGCGAACCTCCCCTGGTACGAGGGGCCGACGGTGCTGGAACTGCTCGAGAGCGTCGAGGTCCACCGCGGCCGCGCCCACGCCCTCGGCTTCCGCCTGCCGATCCAGTACGTCATCCGCGAGCACTCCTCCGACTACCGCGGCTACGCCGGGCGTGTCGACGCCGGCGTGCTCACCGTCGGCGACACCGTCCACCTCCCCGAGGGGCGCACCAGCACCGTCACCCACATCGACACCGCCGACGGCGAGGTCCGCTCCGCCCACGCCGGTGACTCCGTGGTCCTGCGCCTGGCCGACGACATCGACCTCATCCGCGGCGACCTCATCGCCGGTGAGGACCGCCCGGAGCCGACCCGCTCCTTCGCCGCCACACTCGTCGGACTCGGCGACCGCACCCTGCGCCCCGGCTCCCCCGTGAAGGTCCGCTACGGCACCTCACTCGTGCGGGGACGCGTCGCGGCGATCGAGCGGCTGCTCGACATCGACGGCCGCACCGACCACCTCTCCCCGGACGACCTCGGCCTCAACGACATCGCCCACGTGCGTATCGACGTCGCCACCGAGCTCCCCGTCGAGCCCTACGCCGCCCGCGGCGCCGTCGGCTCCTTCCTGCTCATCGACCAGGCCAGCGGCGACACCCTCGCCGCCGGGCTCGTCGGCCACCGGCTCCGCTGACCCGTGACCGCCCTGCTCACCCTCTCCCACGGGTCCCGCCACCCGCGCGCCGCCGCCGGCGTCGACCGCCTCACCCGGGCGGCCGGGGAGGTGCTGGGCGTCACCGCCCGCGCCGCCCACCTCGAGTTCGACACCCCCTCCCTCATCGACGCCGCCCGCGACCTCGTCGCCCGCGGCCACGACCACGCCGTGGTCGTCCCCCTGCTGTTCACCGACGCCTTCCACGCGCGTCACGACGTCCCCGCCGCCCTCGACGCGGCCCGCCGCGCCACCGGCCTGCGGCTCACGCCCGCCCGGGGCCTCGGCACCGGCCCCGACATCGCCGACGTCCTTGCCCGCCACACCCGCCCCCGCAACCCGGACCTCGTCCTCGGGCACGTCGGATCCTCCTCCGTCGCAGCCGAGGCCGCCGTCCGGTCGCTGGCCGACCTCCTCGCCGCCCGCCTCGGGCGGGACGTCGCGGTGGTGCGGGCGACGGGGGAGAAGGCGGCGTCGATAAGCAGCGGTGCCCACCTCGTCCCCCTCTTCGTCACCGACGCCCTGCTGCTCGACCGCCTGCGCGCCGCCCAACCCCACGCGACCTCCGACCGCCCGCTCACCGACGCCCTCCGCGACGTCGTGGCGGCGCGGTACCGGGCCGCCCTCACCTAGGAACCCACCATGAACACACTCCTGCTCATCGCCCTCGCGGGGCTCGCCGCCCAGCTCGTCGACGGCGGCCTCGGCATGGGCTTCGGCGCCACCTCCACCACGATCCTCATCGTGCTCGCCGGACTCGGCCCCGCCACAGCCAGCGCCGTCGTCCACACCGCGGAACTGGGCACCACCCTCGTCTCCGGCGTCTCGCACTGGCGTTTCGGAAACGTCGACTGGCAGGTCGTCCGCCGCCTCGCCATCCCCGGTGCCGTGGGCGCCTTCGCCGGGGCAACCGTGCTCTCCCACTTATCGACGCAGGCCGCCGCCCCCGTCACCGCCACGATCCTCACCCTCATCGGCGCCAACCTCGTGTGGCGCTTCTCCCGCGGACGCATCCACCCGCGCCGCGCCGGGAAGGGGCACTCGCGCGGCTTCCTCGGCGGGCTCGGCCTGTTCGGCGGCTTCATCGACGCCTCCGGAGGCGGCGGCTGGGGCCCGGTGACCACCTCGACCCTGATGACGCTGGGGCGGGCGGAACCGCGCCGCATCGTCGGCACGGTCAACACCGCCGAGTTCCTGGTCACCGCCGCGGCGACCGCCGGCTTCGTCATCGGCCTGTGGGACGACCTGGTGGCCAACCTCGCGGCCGTGCTCGCGCTGCTCATCGGCGGTGTCATCGCCGCGCCGGTCGCCGCGTGGCTGGTCACCCGCCTCAACCCGGCCGCCCTCGGCGGCGTCGTGGGCACCCTGCTGGTCGCGCTGAACCTCCCCAAGGTGCTGCCCTTCGCCGGAGGACCGGTGCTGCTGGCCGTCATCGTCGTCGGCCTGGGCTTCTCGTGGGTCGGCTGGCGACGCTCCCTCCGTGCCCGCGCCGCCGCCGGGCAGCCCGTCACCGGAACGACGAGCACCCCCACCGGACAGTCGGTGGGGGTGCGGTAGGGCGGGGGCTACAGGGCGGCGACGTCGCCGATGACGTACACGGCCGGGGACCCGATGCGGTTCCCGGCCATCGTCGTGGCCAGGGTTCCCAACGTGCACCGGAAGGAACGCTGCCCAGTGGTGGTGCCCTCCTGGATGACGGCGGCCGGGGTGTGGGGGTCGAGGCCGGCGTCGACAAGCGTGGCGGTGATGGCGGCGACGTTGCGCACACCCATGATCACCGAGATCGTGCCGCCCGCCCGCGCCAGCGCGGCCCAGTCGACGAGCGAGTCCGGGTGCCCCGGCGGCAGATGCCCGGAGACGACCGTGAAGGAGTGCACCACGCCCCGCTGGGTGACGGGGATGCCGGCGGCCCCGGGAACCGAGATCGCGCTGGTCACGCCAGGCACCACCTCGCAGGACACGCCCGCGGCGGAGCAGGCGAGAAGCTCTTCGTGGCCGCGGCCGAAGACATAGGGGTCGCCGCCCTTGAGGCGCACGACACGACGGCCGGCGCGGGCGTGCTCGACGAGGAGACGATTCGTCTCCTCCTGCGCGACCTGCCGGCCGTAGGGGAGTTTGGACACGTCGATGACGGTCTTGTCCGTGAGGTCACACAGACGGGACAGCTCATCGGTGGGGCCGAGATGATCGGTGAGGATGATGTCGGCCGCCTCCAGGGCACGCAGGCCCCGGAGGGTGATGAGGTCCCACGCACCCGGACCACCGCCGACCAGCGTGACGTGACCCGCGGCCACGTCCAGGACCGGCGCGCTCACATGCACACCGGGACGCCACGGGCGGCCAGCTCGAGAGCGGCCCAGTCCGCGGAGACGCTGCGGCCGGCGGGCCAGCCCTGCCAGGAGGTGACCGCCACGCCGCGGGCGGCGAGCAGCTCAAGGACCTTCGGCGGGACATCCTGCGGACGCTCCGGGAACACGGCGGCGGTGATCTCCGCGGAGGCCAGGGCCGCGCCGGTGAGGGTGGCCAGGTCGGTGTTCTCCAGGGCCGGGGCGTCCGGGGTGACCACGGCGTCGTAGAGGCCGTGCAGTTCCTCCAGCTCGATGTCGGCGCCCACCTGCACGTTGCCGATCAGCCGCAGACGCGGGGTGCCGGTGCCGGTCGGGGCCGGGGCGGTGGAGAGAAGGCCGGCGGGGGCCGGGCGGGAGGTGATGAGGTCGACGAAGACCTGGCGCTCCCCGGCTGTGCGGGTGGTGAGCAGGTTCTCGGCCAGGCACATGCCCGTGGCTCCGTCGCTGATGACTGCGATGCGCAGGGGCCGCTGTGATGACTCGGGCATGGTCTCTTCCTTTCGATAGACTGAACTGTCTGCAAAGACTAGTACAGGTCTGTCTATTTGGCAATGGGGGTGCGGGGAGTCTCAGCTCTTACGTCGCGGTTGAGCACTCTGGTGCTGATTGATCCGCACCAGAGTGCTCAACCACCCCCAAAGAGCGCTGGCATAATCCAGGCCCGCCCAGATCCCCGCCGACCGGGAACCTTTCCGCCCCTTTCCCAGTCCAACTGCAGTGACAGGAGAGGGGAACAGATGGAGGAGCAGGGACTGCACAGGTGCGTACGCCGGGAGGACGGGCTGATCCTGCGTAAGGAGCAGAAGCACCTGCCGGACGCCTCGAACGTGCTGCGGACGCTGGTGCGGAGAGGCCACCTGGTCAAGCTGAGTCGGGGAGCGTACCTGGAGGCCTCCACGCTCCGGGAGCTCCGACCCTGGGAGCGCTACGACCTCGAGGCGAAGGCCCTGGGGGAGAGCACCGGACGCATTCTGGCCGGCTACTCCGCGGCGGCCGTGTGGAAACTGTGGCGCTATGAGCCGACTCCCGCGGGGCACGCGGTGTACCGCAACGGCGGGGGTCGGAAACTCGCCGCATCACCGCAGCTCAGGCAGGTGCACTACACGCTGACCGCGAGAGACGTCACCGGCCGGCACCTCAAGGCGACCACGGTGGAGCGCACGCTCGTCGACCTCACCCGTCTGCACGGTTTCGGGGCCGGGTTCGTCGCCGCGTGCAGTGCGCTGCGGCAGGGGCTGGTCACTCGGGAGTCGCTCAGCGCCTACGACGTCAGGGGGAAGGAGGGGCTGGCGCACTGGCCGCGGCTCGTCGGGAAGGCGACGGGGCAGGTGCAGTCCGCGCTGGAGGCGGTGTTTCTGGCGCAGTCGGTGTTTTTCGGGGACTTCACGCTGGTCCCGCAGGTGAGCGTGCGGGGGAGGAACGGGCGGCGCTACGACGTGGACTTCCGGGTGGAGGGGACGGAGAGGTACGTGGAGTTGGACGGGAGGGGGAAGTACGGGGCGTCGGCAAGTGAGCAGGAGTTCACGCTGAAGAAGGAGAAGGAGCGGGCCGACAACCTGCCGCCGCTGGAGCGATTCGGCTGGTCCGAGGTGATGAACATGCAGGCTTACCGACGCATGCTGCACCTCCTCGGGCTGGTGCACCGGTGGGATCTGCCGCGGATCCACTGGTAGTAGGATCAGGCCCCATGACTGTTCTGTTCGTCGCCGCCGTGTCCGAGGAAGCCGCCCACCTGCCGGAAGGGGCTGATCTGCTGGTGACCGGCATCGGCACGCTGCCGGCCGCGATCACCCTGACCGAGGAGCTCTGCACCCGGCGCGCCGACGGGACGCTGCCCTCGCGGATCGTCAACCTCGGCACCTGCGGGGCGCTGCGCGATGAGATCCCGAACGGCGTCTACGAGATCGACCGCGTGCACAAGCACGACTTCAACGTCGAGTTCACCTCCGACATCGGCGGCGACGCCCTGCCGCGCGTGATCACCCCCGAGGTCACCGGTCTCTTCCCGACGGGCCAGCTCGCCACCGGCGACACCTTCGTCGAGGACACCGCCACCCGCGACCGCATCGCGCAGGTCGCCGGCCTGGTCGACATGGAGGGCTACGCCCTCGCCGCCGTCGCCCACCGTTTCGGCGTGCCGATCACCCTGCTCAAGCAGATCAGCGACCGCGCCGACGAGGAGACCGCCCCCGAGTGGGCCGAGGCCGTCGAGGGCAGCGCCGTCAAGCTGGCAGACGCCGTCGAGCGGCTGCTTGCTGCTCTGTGACCCAGGGGCGCAGCCGCGCCTCCACATCACGAGGGGTCCGTCCCGCCACCAGGGCGTTGGCCACCTGGTAGGCCATGACGAGGGCGACGGTCGTCGAGAAGCCGGTGGCGGCGCCGCACGCGGCCGCGGCGTCGCCGATGAGCATGACGTGACCCCGTGACCAGTGGGGCAGCTCGATCTGGGTGATCTCGTCGACGCGCCACGGGGTGCCGCCGGGGTCCTCACCCGTGGGGAACACCCGGGGACCGGCCGCGGGGTCGTCCCGGTACAGGGCCAGGGAGAAACCCGTCGCGCGCCGCCCCTCCGGGAAGCCGGCGAGGGCGCGGGTGGGGGAGTCGATGCCGTCGGCACCGAGCACCACGTCGTAGTCGCCGAAGCGGTCCGCCAGGTCCTTTGCACCCACCCCGAAGTCGATCTCCCCGACCTCCCCCGCCAGCAGACGCACCAGATCCCCGCGCCACATCTCCACTAGTCCCTCGACAGGCGGCAGCAGGCCCAGCGCGCTGAGCACCGCCGAGCCCCGTTCGTGCACGGGCACGGAGAACCCCTGCGTCCGCAACGCAGGGGACTCCTCCACGAGGCGGACGTACCAACCGGCACGGCGCAGGACCAGCGTGGCCGTGAGACCGGCCGGACCTGCGCCGATGACGAGGGCCCGCACGTCAGGAGGGATCGGAGGAGGACACCGTCCGCCAGTTCGGCTTCTCAGGTGTGTCCCCGGCGGAGACGTCGGTGCTCCCGTTATCCCCGCCGGTGGAGTTCTTACGCCGCACCAGCGTCGGGGTGATGGACACCAGTCGTTCGCGCACCGCGGTGAACGCCTCCCAGGAGGTGAGATTCGAGCCCTTGGCGGTGGCGATCTCGATGTCGTCGATGGTGATCTCGCCGGCGCGCAGCGCGACCAGCTCGGAGTGGTAGCGGAACCACACGGCGAGGGTCGCCGCGATCGGCACCGCGAGGAACGCGCCGATGATGCCGAACAGGGTGGAGCCCAGGGTGACCGAGAGCAGCACGACCGCCGCGTGCATGTTCATCGCCTTGGACTGCAGGAAAGGCTGGAGGATGTTGCTCTCCAGCTGCTGCACCGCGATGATCAGCGCCAGGACGAGCAGGGCGTTGGTCACGCCGTTGGACACGAGGGCGATGATCACGGCGAGGGCGCCAGCGGTGACGGCACCGACGATGGGGATGAACCCGGCGAAGAAGGTGATCACCGCGAGCACGAACGCCAGGGGCACGCCGAGCAGGACGAGGCCGAGGCCGATGAAGAACGCGTCCACGAAGGAGACGATCGCCTGGGTGCGGATGAACCCGGCGAGGGTGTTCCACGTGCGGGTGAGCACCTCGGTGAGGTGCCAGCCGGCGTTGGCACCGGTGTAGCGGCGCATCCACGGCAGGAAGCGGTCGCCGTCCTTGAGGAAGAAGAACGTCAGCACCAGCATGACCACGATGGTCACCGCCACCGACGTCGCGGCGCTCAGGCCGGTGAACACGCCCGTGGCGATCTGCGAGGACTGGTTCTGGATGAAGGAGGTGATCTCCTCCAGCACCCCGTCAAACTGCTCGAGCTCGAGGTTGAGGGGCGGACCCTGCACCCAGGAGTTCAGCTTGTCGATGCCCTCGCTCGCCTGCTTCACCAGGTCAGAGCCCTGGTTGCGCACGGTTGGCGCCATCGCCGCGAAGATCGCGCCCATGATGACGAAGAACCCGATGATGACCACCACCGCCGCCAGCGCTGGCGGGAACCGCAGCTTCTCCCGCATCATCTTCACCGGCGGCCACAGGACCGTGCTCACCAGCAGCGCCAGGAGGATCGGCAGGAGGCCCGCCCACACGAAGCCCAGGATCTTGCCGGCGATGAACGCCGCCGCCACGAAGATGATGAAGCGCAGCGCCCACCCCGCGGCCCACCGGCCGTCGCGGCCGATGAAGACCGCGCGGTCGGTGACGTCGTCCCGGTCGTTCGGACCGGCGTCGAGCCGCGGGTCGTCCGAGAGCTCGGCGTAGTCGGAGACTGTGTCGGTCAGGTCGCGGGTGTCGGTTCCGTGTTCGCCCGGCAGATTGGGGTCAATGGGGTTGTTCACATCATTCATTCTGCCGTATCCCACCGACACGTCGCAGCACACCGAAACGGTGCAGCGTCACCGTGAGCGCCTGTTCATGCAGGAAGGGGAGGAGTTCACGGCGGCCGTCGGCAAGCACGGGACCGTCGAGGACGACGGCGCCGACGGCGGCCGCCTCCTCGTACAGCTCCGCAGGTACCGCGCCCAGGGCGCGGATGCGTCCGCCCGGGGTGGGCGTCACATCGGTGCTTCTCGACGTGCCCGTCCGCGCCCCCGCCAGCCGCAGGCGCCAGACGTCGCGCTCGTCCGCACCCTCGCCGATGTGGATCTGCAGCGGCTCCGGCAGCGGACGGTAGCGGAAGATGTTCGCCTCGCTGCGCAGGCCGGTGAGGTCGTGCTCGCGGCCGAACTCCTCGCGCCAGGCGATCTCGTCGAGCTCCGCGGCCCGGCGGAGCCAGTCGCGGTGGGCGGCGGGGGCGGCGTCGAGAAGCTGACGGACGGCGGGGATGAGCTCGACCTGGGCGTGGTCGAGGTCGCCGTCCGCCCACGTGCCCAGCTGGGCGACGTAGTTGGGGCCGCCCGCCTTCGCGCCGGGGCCGATGACCGAGTTCTTCCAGCCGCCGAAGGGCTGCCGCTGCACGATCGCGCCGGTGATGCCGCGGTTGACGTAGGCGTTGCCGACCTCGACGTGCTCCGTCCAGTAGGCGATCTCCTCGTCGTCGAGGCTGTGCAGGCCGCCGGTGAGTCCGTAGCCGGTGGAGTTCTGCCACTCGACGGCCTCCTCCAGCGTCGTCGCGTACATGATGCCGAGCACCGGGCCGAAGCACTCGGTGCGGTGGAACCAGGAACCGGGGCGGACGTTGTCGCGGATGCCGGGGCTCCAGAAGCGGCCCTCCTCGTCGAGCTGCTCCGGCTCCAGCAGCCAGGTCTCGCCGGCCTCCAGGGTGGTCAGCCCGCGGTGCAGCTTCTCCCCCGGCGGCTCGATGAGGCCGTTCATCGTGGTGGAGATGTCCGTGCCGGGGCCGACCCGCAGGGTGCGGACGGCGTCGATGAGCTGCTCGCGGATACGACGTGATTCGCCCGCCTGCCCCACGAGAATGACCAGGGAGCTGGCCGAGCACTTCTGCCCGGAGTGGCCGAAGGCGGACTGGTAGATGTCCTCGACCGCCAGATCCGGGTCCGCGGCCGGGGTGACGATGATCGCGTTCTTGCCCGAGGTCTCCGCGCTGATGCTCATCCGCGGGTCCCAGGAGCGGAACAGTGCCGCCGTCTCCGAGGCGCCCGTGAGGATGACGTGGTCGACGTCCTCGTGGGAGATGAGACGCTGACCGGCCTCGCCCTCGTCGGCGCGCAGGAACTGGACCAGGTCCGGGTCCACGCCGTGCCGCTCCAGGCCGCGGCGCACCGCGTCGACCATGACCTCGGCGCAGGCCACCGTCTGCGGCGCCGGCTTGATGATCACCGCTGAACCCGCCGCCAGCGCCGCCGTGACGCCGCCCGCCGGGATCGCGACGGGGAAGTTCCACGGCGGGATGACCACCGTGAGGGAGTGCGGGGTGAACTCGCTGCGGGCCCGGTCGAGGTTGCGGGCCTGCTCGCCGTAGTAGGCGGCGAAGTCGATGGCCTCGGAGATCTCCGGGTCCGACTGGTCGACGGTCTTCCCGGCCTCGTGCGCCATGACGGTGACGAGCTCACCGCGCGCCCGGGCCAGTTCATCGGCGATCGTCTCCAGCACCTCCGCGCGTTCCTGGCCGCTACGCGACGCCCACTCCGGGGCCAGCTCCCGGGCCCGGGCGACCGCCCGGTCGACGACCGCCGGGTCGGTGACCTCCTCCGCCGTGACCTCGTGCGGGTCCGCGGCCAGCCGCTCCAGCGCCCACTCGCGGTTGGCGCGCAGGGCAGGGTCCGTGTCCGGCTCGTTCGTGAAACGCCCCGTGACGCTGCGACCCGACTCCGTGAGGCGGTTCTGCGTGCGGCGGGGAGCGGTGGAGGAGGGGTCGCGGACGGCGTCGACAAGCGCCTTCTCCTGGGCGTCCATGTGGTGCCCCGGGGCGAAGAGCGCGTGCAGGAAGTTCTCCTCCGCGGCGTTCTCCTCGAGGCGACGCACCAGGTAGGAGACGGCGACGTCGAAGTCCTCGCGGTGCACCACCGGGGTGTACAGGATCATCCGGCCGACCTCCGCGCGGACCGCCTGCTGCTGCGCCGGGGACATGCCCTGGAGCATCTCGGCGTCGATCTGCTCCGTGACCCCGCGCGCCAGGGCGAGCTCCCAGGCGAGCGCCACGCTGAAGAGGTTGTGGCTGGCCACGCCGATGCGCACATGCGGGGCGTGCTCCGGGGAGAGGATGTAGTCCAGGAGACGGACGTAGTTCGCGTCCACCTCGTGCTTCGTGGCGTAGGGTGCCTGCTCCCAGCCGTGGCTCTCCGCCTCCACCTTCTCCATCGAGAGATTCGCGCCCTTGACCAGGCGGATCTTGATCGGCGTGGAACGGGTGCGGGCGAACTCGGCGAGTTCGACGAGGGCGTCGAAGCTGTCGGGGAGGTAGGCCTGCAGGACGATACCCGCCTCGAGGTCACGGAACTCCTCCTCGCTGAGCAGTTCCGTGAACAGGCGGATCGTCAGGCGGAGATCCTTGTACTCCTCCATGTCCAGGTTGATGAACGTGCCGGAGTCCCGGGCCGCGCGGTACATCGGACGCAGCTGCTCCTTGAGACGGACGAGGTTGCCCTCCAGGTCCCAGGGGTTGAGCTGCGCCACCAGGCTCGACGCCTTGACGGAGACGTACGTGACCCGCGGATTCTCGATGAGCGCCAGGGTGCGTTCCGCACGGCGGGCCGCCTCCCCGTCACCCAGGACCGCCTCACCCAGCAGGTTGAGGTTGAGCTGCGTGCCCTCCGCGGCGGCGCGGTCGAGGAGCTTGTCCAGTGCTCTGCCGTCAGCGTCGAGGACCAGGTGGCCGACCATCTGACGCAGACGGGCCCGCGCCAGCGGCATGACGATGTGCGGCAGCCGCGGGCCGAGGATCCCGCCGAGCTGCAGTGCCCCCTGGTTGAGACGGCCGAGGAAATCCGGTGCGCTGTCGAGCCTGCGCAGCGCCTGCGCGGCGGTGCGGTTGTCCTCCGGGCGGGCGACCCGGTCGACGAAGTCCATGGTGAACCTGACGCCCGCCGGGTCACGGACCAGGTCGGCGAGGCGTTCCGTGGCGGAGGTGCCGTCGGAGTGGGAGGTGGCGGCGAGCCACAGGCGGGCGCGCTCGATGGCCTTGTCGAGCACCTGCTCGACAGGAACGTGCTGGGACATCAGTGTCTTCCTTCCGGGATGGTGGGTGGGCTGGGCGGGACTGCTCAGCCGACCACCGGAGGGCGGTCACTGATGTGGCGGGTGCGGGTGCGCTCCAGGTTCACTGGCGGGCCCTTTCTCCTTCGGGCCGCGGGGGCAGGGGTGACGCCCCGGGCGGCTGCGAGTGAAATGTGACGTGAGTTACTCTCCCGGCCAGTATAGGGATGATTATCGTTCCGGGACAGGGGTTTCTGCGTCCTGCCGGGGTGTGGGGAGTCTGGTTGCATGGGAATCATGGACGTCCTCGTGTTCTCCACCGTGCCGGCCGTCGCCCCTGAGGTGGGGCCGGACGACGGACCCGTCGCGGTGCTCACCGATCCCCGGCACGTGTCCGCGCTCATCGGGGAGGCGCTGGGCGACATCGCCGAGGCCGGGCTGCGCGTCACGGGACCGGACGTGACGCAGGTGCATCCGCTGGCGCGTCACGTCTCGCGTTCGCAGGTCATCTACCGTTTCACGCGTCCGGAGGGCTACACCGCGCGGCAGCTCACCGAGTTCGCCGGGTGGGCGCACTACTGCGTGTTCCGCGTGGGCAACGGCCCGTTCCGCAACCTCGACGGGGAGAACCTGGCTGCGCCGGGCAAGGGGGTGAAGGTGCCGGTGCACGCCGACGCCTACGTGCGGCGCCAGCGGAATCTGCGGACCCTGCGGCAGGCCGGTCTCGAGCTCGACGAGCAGATCCCGGTCATCCCGGCGGAGGAGGAGGTCGTGCTCCGCGACGTCACCCGGGTGCTCTACCGGCTCGGCGCACTGCTGGTCGTGGTTGACGCGGCGGAGCACATCCGCCAGGGGGTGTTCCCGTCGGCGGATGAGCTCGTGGCGGGGAGGTCACTGGTGGTGGACTCGCTGACGGGCCGGGAGAGGGGGTTCCTCGAGGATGTCGGCCGGGCGCGGCAGGCGGCGTTCTCGACGTCCCCGGACGGGGGCGGTCCGGTGATCCCGGCACAGTTGCGCGCGGAGGCGGAGATGTTCGCCCGTTCCGCCCGGGCGGTGGAGGCGCTGGCGTGGGCGACGCAGATCATCGACCTGCCGCCACCCCGCCTCCGGGCCTGGGACTTCGATCCGCGGGCCTGGGAGGCGGGGCCGGAGAGCCTGGCGGAGGAGACCACCGCGACGCTGCTGGCCCGTTCGCCGGGTCTGCGGGGCGTGACTCAGCTGCTGGAGGCCTTCGATCTGGTGCACATCCTCCATCACGGGCTGGCCGGGGAGGCGGGGGACGGCGGCCCGGTGCCGCTCATTGCGGAGCAGTGGACGAAGGCGTTGGCGTGGATCATGTCGCCGCGGAGTGCGTGGGGCGAGGCGGAAAGGTTGCTCTGACCTGCAGTTTCAAAGAAAGTTGAGTCGATCGGGAACAACTTTGGATAGTGGCCCGTTGTAGGGAGTGTCAGGTTGAGTGGGCCGGACTCAAGGCTTCTGGTAGGTTGGTTCCAGAAGTTGAGCCGGTGGCAGTCAACTTAAGCGAAAATCCCTTGACAACAGGAGGAAACACATAATGGGACGCGCAGTAGGAATTGACCTCGGTACCACCAACTCGGTGGTGTCCGTGCTCGAGGGTGGCGAGGCCACCGTTATCGCCAACGCCGAGGGCTCGCGGACGACCCCGTCCGTCGTCGCCTTCGCCAAGAACGGCGAGGTCCTCGTCGGTCAGCCGGCCAAGAACCAGGCCGTGACCAACGTCGACCGCACCATCCGTTCCGTCAAGCGCCACATCGGCTCCGACTGGAACGTCGAGATCGACGACAAGAAGTACACCGCCCAGGAGATCTCCGCCCGTACCCTGATGAAGCTGAAGCGCGACGCTGAGGCCTACCTGGGTGAGGAGATCACCGACGCCGTGATCACCGTCCCGGCCTACTTCGAGGACGCCCAGCGTCAGGCCACCAAGGAGGCCGGCCAGATCGCGGGCCTGAACGTCCTGCGCATCGTCAACGAGCCGACCGCCGCCGCTCTGGCCTACGGTCTGGAGAAGGGCGACAAGGAGCAGACCATCCTGGTCTTCGACCTGGGTGGCGGTACCTTCGACGTCTCCCTGCTGGAGATCGGTGACGGTGTCGTCGAGGTCCGTGCGACCGCCGGTGACAACCAGCTGGGTGGCGACGACTGGGATCAGCGTGTCGTCGACTGGCTCGTCGAGAAGTTCAAGGCCACCAACGGCATCGACCTGACCAAGGACAAGATGGCCCTGCAGCGTCTGCGCGAGGCCGCCGAGAAGGCCAAGATCGAGCTGTCCTCCTCCCAGCAGGCCACCATCAACCTGCCGTACATCACCGTCGACGCCGACAAGAACCCGCTGTTCCTCGACGAGACCCTGTCCCGCACCGAGTTCCAGCGCATCACCCAGGATCTGCTCGACCGCACCAAGCAGCCGTTCAACCAGGTCATCAAGGACTCCGGCCTGTCCGTCTCCGACATCGACCACGTGGTCCTCGTCGGTGGCTCGACCCGCATGCCGGCCGTCACCGACCTGGTCAAGGAGCTGACCGGTGGCCGCGAGCCGAACAAGGGCGTCAACCCGGACGAGGTCGTCGCCGTCGGCGCCGCCCTGCAGGCCGGCGTCCTGCGCGGCGAGGTCAAGGACGTCCTGCTTCTCGACGTCACCCCGCTGTCCCTCGGCATCGAGACCAAGGGCGGCGTGATGACGAAGCTCATCGAGCGCAACACCACCATCCCGACCAAGCGCTCCGAGACCTTCACCACCGCCGAGGACAACCAGCCCTCCGTGCAGATCCAGGTCTTCCAGGGTGAGCGCGAGATGGCCGCAGCCAACAAGCTGCTCGGTTCCTTCGAGCTCGGTGGCATCGCCCCGGCCCCGCGTGGCGTGCCGCAGATCGAGGTCACCTTCGACATCGACGCCAACGGCATCGTCCACGTCACCGCCAAGGACAAGGGCACCGGCAAGGAGAACACGATCAAGATCCAGGACGGCTCCGGCCTGTCCCAGGAGGAGATCGACCGCATGATCAAGGATGCGGAGGTCCACGCCGAGGAGGACAAGAAGCGCCGCGAGGAGCAGGAGACCCGCAACAACGCGGAGTCCATGGTCTACCAGACCCGCAAGTTCATGGAGGAGAACTCCGACAAGGTCTCCGAGGACATCAAGACCAAGGTCGAGGATGCCGCCAAGGAGGTCGAGGAGGCTCTCAAGGGCGAGGATCTCGAGGCGATCAAGGCTGCCGTCGAGAAGCTCTCCGCCGAGTCCCAGGAGATGGGCAAGGCCATCTACGAGGCTGAGGCCAACGCCGGCGCCACCCAGGCTGACGCGCCGACCGGGGACGCCGACGACAACGTCGTCGACGCCGAGGTCGTCGAGGACGAGCCGGACACCGGTGAGGAGAAGAAGTAGTGACGCACCCCAACCCGATGCCCGACAACCCGGGCGACCCGGAGCACACCGACCCGGAGGCGACCTCGGCCGAGCGTGCCGAGGCAGCCGCCGACGAGGCCGCGCGTGCCCAGGACGAGGACCCCGAGGCCCGGGTGGAGCCGGAGCTCGACCCGGAACTCGAGGCTGAGCTGGAGGCCGCACTGTCCGACATCGACCCCGATGCCGACGGTGACGGCGAGGTCTCCGACCTCGAGTCCCAGCTCGCGGAGCGCACCGAGGACCTGCAGCGAGTCAGCGCGGAGTTCGCCAACTACCGTCGGCGCACCGAGCGTGACCGCCAGGGCATCATCGACGCCGCCAAGGCGTCGGTGCTGACCCAGCTGCTGCCGATCCTCGACGACCTGGAGCTGGCCCGCCAGCACGGTGACCTCGAGGAGGGGCCGCTCAAGGCCTTCGCCGACAAGTTCACCGACACGGTCACCGGCCTGAAGCTCACCCCCTTCGGCGAGGAGGGGGAGACCTTCGACCCGGAGATCCACGAGGCCGTCCAGGATCTGTCCTCCGGTGAGGACAAGGCCCTGGGCACCGTCCTCCGCCGCGGTTACCGCGTCGGGGACAGGGTGGTCCGCAACGCGATGGTCATCATCGCCGACCCGGCCCCCACCGAGTAACGGGCCCCGCCCGTCACACACCTGCACCGCCGTCCGAGACACGCACCTCCAGCCGCCCTCGGGCGGCGGTGCCCCCTTTTTTAGCAGCGATAAAACATAATCAGACATAGATTCCTCATTCTGAAAGGAGGAGATGCCCAGTGACCGTTCAGCGAGAGTGGGCAGACAAGAACTACTACGCGGATCTGGGGGTCTCCTCATCCGCCTCCGCCGAGGACATCAAGAAGGCCTACCGCAAGCTCGCGCGTGAGAACCACCCGGACAAGAACCCGGGCGACAAGGCCGCGGAGGACCGCTTCAAGAAGGCGGCCGAGGCCTACGACGTCATCGGCGACGAGACCAAGCGCAAGGAATACGACCAGCTGAAGGCGATGCTCCGCTCCGGCGGTGGTTTCGGAGGCTTCGGCGGAGGCGGAGGCGCCGGATTCCCCGGCGGGTTTCGCCAGACGTCGGAAGGCTTCGACGCCTCGGACATCTTCGGACGAGGATCCGGTGGAGGATTTTCTGCGGACGGCGGTCTGGGCGATATCTTCGGTGGCCTTTTCAACCGCGGCGGCGGTCCTCGCCACGCAGCTCGGCCGACGCGGGGAGCGGACGTCGAGACGGAGATCACCCTTGACTTCCGTGAGGCAGCCAAGGGGACGACGATCCCGCTCCAGCTGACCGGCGACGCACCCTGCAACACCTGCCACGGTTCCGGCTCCAAGTCGGGCAACCCGCAGACCTGCTCGGTGTGCAACGGCTCCGGCTTCACCTCGGAGAACCGCGGCGCCTTCGGCTTCAGCGCACCGTGCACCAACTGCTCCGGCACCGGCCAGGTCATCACCGACCCCTGCACCACGTGCCACGGTTCGGGCACCGTCCGCCGCACCCGTCAGCTGACCGTCCGCATCCCGGCGGGCGTCATCGACGGCCAGAAGGTCCGCCTCGCGGGCCAGGGGGAGGCCGGCCCCCAGGGCAAACCCGCGGGCGACCTGTTCGTCACCGTCCACGTGCGTGACGACGCCGTCTTCACCCGCGACGGCGACGACCTCGAGGTGACCGTCCCGGTGTCCTTCTCCGAGCTCGCGCTCGGCGACACGATCACCGTGCCGACCCTCGACGCCCCCGTCCGGGTCAAGGTGCCCGCCGGCACCCCGAACGGCCGGACCCTGCGTGTCCGTGGCCGCGGCGTGCCGAAGAGCGGGGACAAGGCCGGTGACCTGCTGGTCACCGTCGAGGTGGCCGTGCCGAAGAACATGGACGCCGCCGCCACCAGCGCCCTGCGGGAGTACGCGCAGGCGGAGAAGGACTCCGGCTTCAACCCGCGCGACGGGTGGGCCGGGAACAAGTGACATGAGGAGGTGTAGTGACCATGAAGGAGGAGAAGTCACCGACGGATGACCTGGGCGAGGTCTTCGTCATCTCGGTCGCCGCTGAACTCACCGGCATGCACGCCCAGACCCTGCGCACCTATGACCGCATGGGGCTGGTCACGCCCGAGCGCACCAGCGGCGGCGGACGACGCTACACACGCAAGGACATCTCCCTGCTGCGCCGCATCCAGCAGCTCAGCCAGGAGGAGGGCGTCAACCTCGCCGGCATCAAGGCGATCATCGAGCTCACCGAGGAGGTCGACCGCCTCCGGGCCGAGGTCGAGGAACTGCGTGAGCAGCAGACGCGGCCGCGGGGCGAGCTGGTCCACGTGCCGCGCTCCACGGCGATCGTCATGTGGGAGCCGCGTCGCGGCCGGCTGCGGCGACATCAGGACCATCGCTAGAAGAACCGACACGAGCCCACGCTGACCCTGTTTCCCGGGGTGAGCGTGGGTTTGTGCGCCTGTCACAACAATTCTTGACAAAAGTGGCGCGGGTCACTGTATGGTGTGGTGCAGGCCACTCAAATCCCTGTGAAAGGACACCATCATGACCGTGTACGCGAATCCCGGCACCGAGGGCTCGATCGTCAACTACCGCGAGCGCTACGACAACTACATCGGCGGCGAGTGGGTGGCACCCGTCGACGGCGAGTACATGGACAACATCACCCCGGTCACCGGTGAGGTGTTCTGCCAGGTGGCCCGCGGTAAGGCCGCCGACGTCGAGCTCGCCCTCGACGCCGCCCACAAGGCCGCCCCCGCCTGGGGCCAGACCTCCCCGGCCGAACGCGCCCTCATCCTGCACCGCATCGCGGACCGCATGGAGGAGCACCTCGAGGAGATCGCCGTCGCCGAGACCTGGGAGAACGGCAAGGCCGTCCGCGAGACCCTCGCCGCCGACATTCCGCTCGCGATCGATCACTTCCGTTATTTCGCCGGCGCCACCCGCGCGCAGGAGGGACGCCTGTCCCAGATCGACCACGACACCGTGGCCTACCACTTCCACGAGCCGCTGGGTGTCGTCGGCCAGATCATCCCGTGGAACTTCCCGATCCTCATGGCCACCTGGAAGATCGCCCCGGCCCTGGCGGCCGGTAACGCCATCGTCCTCAAGCCGGCCGAGCAGACCCCGGCCTCCCTCCTCTACCTCGTGGAGATCATCCAGGACCTGCTCCCGGCGGGCGTGCTCAACATCGTCAACGGCCTCGGCGAGGAGGCGGGTGTCGCCCTGTCGAGCTCCGACCGCATCGCCAAGATCGCCTTCACCGGTTCCACCGCGGTGGGCAAGATCATCAACAAGGCCGCCGCCGAGAAGATCATCCCGGTCACCCTGGAGCTGGGCGGCAAGTCCCCGTCCATCTTCTTCCCCGACGTCATGGCCAAGGACGACGCCTTCCGCGACAAGAGCCTCGAGGGCTTCGCGATGTTCGCCCTCAACCAGGGCGAGGTCTGCACCTGCCCGTCCCGTGCCCTCATCCACGAGTCCATCGCCGACGAGTTCCTCGAGCTCGGCGTCGAGCGCGTCAACAAGATCAAGAAGGGCAACCCCCTCGACACCGAGACGCAGATGGGTGCGCAGGCCTCCCAGGAGCAGATGGACAAGATCTCCGGCTACCTGGAGCTCGGCCCCCAGGAGGGCGCGGAGACCCTCACCGGCGGCAGCATCAACAAGATCGAAGGCCTTGACAACGGCTACTACATCGAGCCGACCGTGTTCAAGGGCACCAACGACATGCGCATCTTCCAGGAGGAGATCTTCGGCCCGGTGCTCTCCGTCGTCACCTTCAAGGACTTCGACGAGGCCATCAAGATCGCCAACGACACCAACTACGGCCTCGGCGCCGGTGTCTGGTCCCGTGACGGCCGCACCGCCTACCGCGCGGGCCGCGAGATCCACGCCGGTCGTGTGTGGGTGAACCAGTACCACAACTACCCGGCCCACGCAGCGTTCGGTGGCTACAAGGAGTCCGGCATCGGCCGTGAGAACCACCTCATGATGCTCGCCCACTACCAGCAGACGAAGAACCTCCTCGTCTCCTACTCGGATGACGCCCTGGGATTCTTCTGAGCCCACCCCTTGAGCAGCCCCAGCAGCACCGGGTCATCCCAGTAGCTGCTGTGGTCGCCCTCCCTGTCACCCGGCCAGACCCGCGCCCCGAATCCCGGGGTCGTCGGGTCTGGCCCGTGTGTGCCCGCGACCAGCCTGATCGGGTCGACGGGGTGCGTCATCGCGTGGATCCGCGGGTCGTCGCCGAGCAACGTCATCTCCGCAGCCGACCCGACCCCCGCCCCCGGGCTGCCGAGCAGCACCAGGTCATCGGCGTACAGGCCACCGCCTGACGACGCCGCCCGCCCCGCCACCACCGCCCCGTAGGAATGCCCCACGACGATCCGCCGCTGCCCGGGATGACGTCGGGCGAGTTCCTGCTGGAAGACCCGGAGCTCGGATCCCGCCGCCCGGGCGGGTTCCTGCGCCAGCGCCTGCGGCAGACCGGTCGGCGCGGGGTAACCGAGCCACAGCACCGCCGCCCCGCCCGTGGCCTGCGCGACGGTGCGCGCCCGGTCGAGGTGCACCGGCAGGCCCGCCGGATCGGAGGAACCGACACCCGGGACCAGCGTGGTCACCGAGGCGGCGGTCTCCACGTCGCCGACCGCCGCGACCAGGCGGCCCGCCCCCTCCCCGCCGATCTCGAGGAGCCGGACATCCGGGGGCAGTTCCAGCCCTGAGGTGAGCGCGTTGAGTTCATGGACGGCGTCGATGCCCAGGTCCGGGGTGTCACCGAGCCGGGCCGGATCCTCGGCGGGGATTGACGTGCACAGCAGGTCCACCTGCCGGGCGCAGGCGTGGTCGAGCAGGTCCCCGAGAGCGCGCAGATCCTTGAGCAGCAGTGCGAGCAGCCCCTCCGCGCCGGGGATCCGTTCCACGGCGAGGACCGCGCGGCGGGCGACCGCGTCGAGCTCCTCCCGGAGGGTGGCCGTCATCGACAGGACCTGCGCGACCCGCAGCATCTGCTCCGGAGGGCCGTGCAGGGGTGCGGTGAGGTGGTGCATCCGGTCGACGGCGGCCTGCGCGGCGGACCCGCGGAAACCGGTCCCCGGCAGGGCGCGGACGGTGCGGGTGAGCCAGTCGTGCTGCTCGGTGAGCCACCCGGCGTCGGTGCTCAGGAGGTGGGCGGCGTGGCGGAGGGAGGGGGCGTCGGGAAGCACTAGAACAACGACCGATCCAGCGCGCGGACGCGGTCGAGGAACCCGCGCACCTCGTGGACGTGGTCGCGCAGCGCCGACTCTGCGGAACGGTGCGTGCCCGCCCAGGTGCGGGCGGCGCGGTCGAGGGCGGCCGCCGTGCGCGACCCCGGGGGCAGGGCGGGCGGGTCCGGCGGGGAGAGGCGGCGCAGCAGGGAGGCGAGGTGGTCGGAGGCGGCGGTGGTGATCGTGAGCTGGTCCATGGCCGTCAGTGTGCGGGGCGGGCGTCGATCTGCCAACCGCGGGGTGCGCCGACCTGTGGATAACTCCGGGTTATCCACATAGTGTGGGTGCCATGAAGATCGGCATCGTGCAGCTGACCAGCGGACCGGATATCGTCGAGAATTTGGCCCTCGCTGTCGACGGCCTGCGGCAGGCCGCCGCGCAGGGGGCCCGCCTGATCGTGTTCCCCGAGGCCACGAGCCAGGCCTTCGACACCGGGCGGCTCGACCGGCAGGCCCAGGAGCTCGACGGCGAGTTCGCCACCGGCCTGCGGGAGGCCGCCCGCGAACTCGGCGTGACGGCGGTGGCCGGCATGTTCCGCCCCGCCGACACCGTCGAACGCGACGGGAAGACCATCAACCGCGTGTACAACACCGCGCTCGTCACCGGACCGGACGTCCACCTCGGCTACGACAAGCTCCACACCTTCGACGCCTTCAGCTACCGCGAGTCCGACACCGTCAAACCGGGTGAGGGCCTGGTGACCTTCGACGTCGACGGCACCACCGTCGGCGTCGCCACCTGCTACGACATCCGTTTCCCCAGTCAGTTCCAGGACCTCGCGCGGGCCGGGGCGCAGGTCATCGTCGTGCCGACCAGCTGGATGGACGGCCCCGAGAAGCTCTACCAGTGGCGCACCCTCACCGCGGCCCGCGCGCTCGACTCCACCTGCTGGATCGTCGCCGCCGGCCAGGCCCGCCCGGGTGGCGAGGCCGAGGCCGGGCAGTCCAGCGGCCCCACCGGCATCGGGCACTCCTGCGTGGTGGGGCCGACGGGGCGTCGGGAAGCGGAGGCCGGCTACGAACCGGAGATCATCGTCCTCGACCTCGACCTGGAGCAGGTGACGAAGGCACGGCGGACGCTACCCGTCCTGTGACGGCCAGTCGTCGGTGTTCTCCCAGGCCTCGGTCTGGATGTGCGCGGCCGGGGTACCTCCCGCGATGAGCTTCTCGACGGTCGCCCGCACCCCCGCCGCATCACCCACCACGAGGACATCCCGGTCCGCCCACGCCCCGTAGGAGGCGACCAGCTCACCGACCTGCCCCGTCTGCTGCAGGTGCAGCCCGTAGGGGGCGCGGGAGAACTCGGTCGCGCCGACCCACCACGCGTCCGTGGGGTGCTCGACGACGGGCACCACCGACAACCACGGGCTGACGAGGGAGAGATTCCACAGTCCCATGAGGTCGTAGAGCTCGCCCGGGTACTCCGCCGCGACGAACAGGTGCACGCGCGGACGCTCCTCCCACGTGAGCATGTCGAAGAGCATCGCCCGCAGCGGCGCCAGGCCTGTGCCGTGCGCGATCATCAGGACGTCACGCTCACCCGTGATCCGCAGTCCCCCGCGGGGCTGGCCGAACATCCAGTAGTCACCCGGCTTCGGGGTGGCCAGGAGCTGGGAGATGTCCGAGTCCTCCAGCACCCGGATGTGGAACTCCAGCTGCCCGAAGGGGTTGCTCGGCAGCGCCGGGGAGAACATCCGCCACACGCCCGGCAGGTAGGTCGAGTTCACCGGCAGGTGCTGTCCGGGGAGGTAGGGGATGGGCACACCCGCCTCGAGGCTCACCACGCTGATGTGCCGGGTGCGCCGCTGCACGCCGAGGACCTCCGCCGAGTACGCGGGGGCGATCCCCGCCTGGTCGGCCTCCCGGGCAGCGGCGGCCATGACGGTGCACACCGTGTCCAGCGCCCGGGCGGCGGCGTCGGCGTGCGGGGCGTCGAGCGTGCGCAGCCCGTGGCCCAGCGCGGTGGCGAAGGCCGGGTAGATCTCCGTCGGGAAACCGTGCCGACGGTGGTCCCGTCCCAGCTCCCGCAGCCGGTCGAGGATCTCCGGCGGAACCGCCCCCGTGCCCGGCGTGCGCTCGAGGACCCAGGCGCAGGCCGGCGCCAGCTCGAGGTGCGTGTGCCGCAGGGAGATAGGGAACACCTGCCGGGACTCCAGCACGTCCAGGTAGAGGCGCTGCTGGACGGCGTCCCGGAACTCGTCGCTGCGTTCGCGGAGGACGGCACCGGTGTCGGACAGGGTCTGCATGGACTCCATTGTGCCCGGTGGGTCGGGGAGCGGGTCAAGGGGTGGCGTCGCCCGTGCCCTCCGCCGCCGCCCAGAAGTCGGGCAGCAGCCCGTCGAAGTCCGCGGCGCGGTCCATGGGCAGGGAGTGGGTGCCGTCGGGCCAGACGGTGACGGTGGCGTCGGGAAGCAGCCCGCGGATGCGTTCGGCGGCCCCGCCGCCGCTCAGGGACTGTCTCCCGCCGAGGTCGAGACGCACGGGCATGTCGAGCGTCCGCCACTGCTCGTCCGTGAGCGGGCCGGGCATGGGCAGCGCGGCGGAGTAGCCGCGGCTGGCGGCGTCGATCATGCGGGACATGGGGGAGTCGGAGCGGACGGCCTCGACGGTGGTGCCGCCGATCTCCGCGAGCGCGCGGTCCCGGAGGGACTGCGGCAGCGGGAGGGAGGCGACGGTGGCCCAGAAGAAGAGGGAGACCGGCGGGGACGCGATGACGAGCACCGGCTCCATGAGCGCCACCGATGCCACCCGGTCGGGGTGCCACACCGCGAGGTTGGCGGCCTGCGCCCCGCCGAAGCTGTGGCCGACGACGTGGACCCGGTCGACCCCGAGGGCGTCGAGGACCTCGACATAGGCGTCCGCCTGCTGCCCGACACTGTCCAGGGGCACCCGCTGGGTGGAGAAGCCGGCGTCCCCCAGCGGGTCGAGCGCGTAGATCGGGCGGGCGCCGATCCACCCGGGCAGGTTCTCCACCCACTGGGCGGATCCGGAGGAACGCCCCGGGATGAGCAGCACCGGCTCACCCGCGCCGGGCCAGTGGAGGGCGCGGACCACGCCGTGCGGGGTCTCCACGTCCAGCCGCTCGGGTGCCACCGGCAGCTCCGCGATGAGCAGCTCGTAGTTCTCGGCGTACGTGGCCTGCGCCTCCGCGGAACGCCAGGACCCCACCTCCGGGCCGTCGCGGAGAAGAACCACGCCGGCGACGAGCACGACGACGAGGAGGGCGACGGTGGTCAGGAGCAGACGGCGGCGGGTGCGGACCATGCCCCCGAGGATACGCCCGGGCCTTTCTCCGACCTGTGCAGAAGAAAACATGATTAGAATTACAGGACACCCGCCCCCGGCCGCCCCGTGCCCCGGAAGGAGACCACGATGATCGAGTTCGACGGCGTCTCCCGCACGTACCCCGGCAGCGCCACACCGGCGGTGGAGGGGTTCTCGTACTGCGTCGAGTCCGGCTCCACGACCGTGTTCGTCGGACCCTCCGGCTGCGGCAAGACGACGCTGCTGCGCATGGTCAACCGGATGGTCTCCCCGGACGCCGGCCGTGTCCTGGTCCGCGGCGCGGACGTCGCCTACCTCGATCCCGTGCGCCTGCGCCGTTCCATCGGCTACGTCATGCAGCACTCCGGTCTCCTGCCGCACCGCACGGTGCTGGACAACGTCGCGACCGTCGCGCAGCTGTCCGGCATGCCCCGGACGGTGGCCCGGCAACGCGCCGTCGAGATGCTGCGCCTCGTCGGACTCCACCCGGACCTGGGGAGACGGTATCCGGCGGAACTCTCCGGCGGGCAGGCGCAGCGCGTCGGGGTGGCCCGCGGTCTCGTCGCCGACCCCGACATCCTCCTCATGGACGAACCCTTCGGCGCCGTCGACCCGGTGGTGCGCCGGGGACTGCAGGAGGAGGTCCTCGCCCTGCAGGAGCGCAAGGCCCGGACCATCCTCATGGTCACCCACGACATCGACGAGGCCTTCCTCCTCGGCGACCGGATCGTCCTGCTGGGCGACCGTGCCCGCATCGAGCAGACCGGCCCGCCGGAGGAGTTCCTCACCGCCCCCGCCAACGACCGGGTCCGTGAGTTCACGGGGGCGGAGGGACGGATGCTGAGCGTCGAGAATCGTGGCGGACGGACCCTCGTGGTGGACCGGAACGGCCGCGTCCGGGGGGTGCTGGAATGAGGTGGGGCTGGGTGGCCGACAACGCCGGGCGCATCGGGGAGCTGGCCTGGGCGCACTTCTCGCTGTCGTGGCCCGCGATCCTCGCGTCCTTCCTCCTCGCGCTGCCCGTCGGCTGGTTCGCGCACCGCTACCGCCCGGCCCGGGAGGTCGTCGTGGTGCTCACGGGACTGCTGTACGTCATCCCCTCGCTGGCGCTGTTCGTGGTCCTGCCGCTGGTGCTGGGCACGTCGATCCTCTCGCCGCTCAACGTCATCGTCGCGATGACGCTCTACGGCCTCGCGCTGCAGGTCCGGGCGACCGTCGACGCCTTCGGCACCGTCCCGGGGGACGTCCGGCAGGCGGCGATCGCCACCGGCTACCCCGCGTGGCGCCGAATCCTCACCGTCGAGCTCCCTCTCGCGGGCCCGGCGCTGCTCGCCGGCATCCGTGTCGTCTCGGCGTCGACGATCTCGCTGGTCTCGGTGGGTGCGCTCATCGGCGTCGCGTCGCTGGGCACGTTGTTCACCGAGGGGTTCCAGCGTTCCTTCCCGACGCAGATCATCGTCGGGCTTGTCGGCACGGTGCTGCTCGCGGTGCTTCTCGACGCCGCCCTCGTCCTCCTCGGCCGCCTCCTCATGCCGTGGGCCAGGAGGGTCGGATGAACCAGATCTCGCTCACGTGGGCGTTCCTCACCGACGCGGACCGTTGGCCGCTCATCCTCTCCCGCACGCTCGACCACCTCGGCTACACCGCGCTGGCCGTCGGCCTGGCGCTGGCCGTCGCGGTGCCGCTGGGGCTGTGGGTCGGGCACTCCCGCCGGGGCGCGGACCTCGTGCTCTCCGTCGCCGGTGCCCTGCGTGCCCTGCCCTCCCTGGGGCTGCTCACCTGGCTGACGGTGTCGCTGTCCACGGGGGTGCGCATGCCGTTGGTGCCCTCCACGATCGTGCTCGTCCTCCTCGCCGTGCCGCCGCTGCTGGCCGGCATCGTCGCCGGGATGATCGCGGTGCCGCGCCACGTCGTCGACTCCGCGCGGGCCAGCGGCTTCAGCGAGGCCCAGATCCTCGGTCGCGTCGAGGTGCCGCTGGCCCTGCCCGTCATGATCGGCGGCCTGCGTTCCTGCGTCGTCCAGGTGCTGGCCACCGCCACGATCGTCGCCTACATCGGCCTGTCCGGCCTCGGCCGCTACCTCATCGACGGCCTCGCCCTGCGGGACTACCCGCAGATGCTCGCCGGAGCCGTGCTGGTCACGGCACTGGCGCTGGTCGTCGACCTCAGTCTTGCCCTGCTCCAGAAATCACTGCAACCCCAAGGACGTGTGTCATGAAACTCCGCCTCACCACCACCGTGTTCGCCCTCGCCGCCCTGGCCCTGAGCTCCTGCTCCTCCTCCGACGAGGACCCGCTGGCCACCTCCCCGACTGCCGACGCGGGTGACGGGACCATCACGATCGGCACCGCCAACTTCCCCGAGTCCGAGATCATCGGCCAGATCTGGGCCGCCGCACTCGAGGACGCCGGTTTCGACGTCGAGGTGACCTCCGGCATCGGCTCCCGCGAGGTCTACCTCAAGGCCCTCGAGGAGGGCAGCATCGACCTCGTGCCGGAGTACTCCGGCAACCTCGCCCAGTACTACGGCGCCGAACTCGAGTCCGGCGCCTCCGCCGGGGACGTCGCTGAGGCGCTTGCCGACGTCCTCCCCGCCGGGCTCGTCGCCGGTGACATCGCCGACGGCGAGTCCAAGGACTCCTACCGCGTGACCCGTGCCCTGGCCGAGGAACACGGCCTCACGACCCTCGCTGACCTGGACAAACTGGACCGGGTCCGCATCGCCGCCAACCCGGAGTTCGCCGAGCGCCCCTACGGCCCGCCCGGCCTGGCCTCCGTCTACGGCGTCGACGCGGCGAAGATCTCCGTCGTCCCGATCTCCGACGGCGGTGGCCCGCTCACCGTCGCCGCGGTGCTGGAGGGGGCGGCGGAGGTCGCCGACATCTACACCACCTCGCCGCTGCTGGACGCGGCCGGCAACGAGGTCGACCTGGTCACCCTCGAGGACCCCGAGCAGCTCATCCTCCCGCAGAACGTCCTGCCGCTCATGCGCGCAGACGCCATCCCGCAGGAGGCCCTCGACGCCGTCAACGGCATCTCCGGGGAGCTGACCACGGACGCGCTGGTGGCGCTCAACCTGCGCAACATCGGAGAGGAGAAGGCCGAGCCGCCGGTCATCGCCCGGGACTTCGTGGCGGACAAGGCCTGACCGCTACCCCTCGAGCGGGTACCCCTCGACGCGGCCCTCGGACGCCGGGCGCCAGCCCAGCGCCGGGGCGACGTGCTCGGCGAAGGCCTCCAGGATCGTCCGGTTGACCTCCACGCCCATCTGGTTCGGGATGGTGAGCATGAGGGTGTCGGCGGCCATGACGGCGGCGTCGGCACGCAGCTGCTCGATGAGGGTGTCCGGCTCGGCGGCGTAGGTGCGGCCGAAGGTGACCGGGGTGCCCTCGCCGAGGGAGCCGATCTGGTCGCGACCGGTGGCCTGGAGGCCGAAGAGGTCGCGGGTGCGGTCGTCGACGATGGGGAACACGGAACGGGACACCGACACCCGCGGCGTCCAGTCGTGGCCCGCGTCGGCCCACTCGGCGCGGTAGCGGGCGATCTGCTCGGCCTGCAGGTCGGCGAGGGGGGAGCCGTCGGCCTCGGAGACGAGCGTGGAGCTCATGAGGTTGACGCCGTCGCGGGCGGCCTGCTCGGCGCTGGCGTGGGTGCCGGCGCCCCACCAGACGCGGCGGCGCAGGCCGGGGGAGTGCGGGAACACCGGCAGCGGGGTGCCCGGCTGGTACATGCGCGGGTACTGCTCCTCGGCGGGGGCGGCCTCGGCGACGCCGTAGCCGTCGATGGCGGTGAGGAAACGCTCGAACTTGTCGCGGGCCATGTCGGAGCCGTTGGCCTCGGTGGCGGAGTAGCCGAAGGCCTCCCAGCCGCGCCGGGCGGGTTCCGGTGATCCGCGGGAGACACCGAGGGCGACGCGACCGTCGGAGAGCAGGTCGAGGGCGGCGGCCTCCTCGGCGAGGTAGAGGGGGTTCTCGTAGCGCATGTCGATGACGCCAGTGCCCACCTCGATGTTCTTCGTGGCGCCGATGATGGCGCCGAGCAGCGGCATCGGGGAGGCGCCCTGGGGCGCGAAGTGGTGGACGCGGAAGTAGGCCCCGTTCACGCCGAGCTCGTCGGCGATGACGGCCAGCTCCAGTGCCTGGCGGAGGGTGTCGCCGGCCCCGGGGCCGGGCTGGTTGCCGATGGCGTAGTGACCGAAACTGAGGAATCCGAAGGCTTTCACGCGGCTGAGTCTACTTTCTGCTGGAGGAGTGTGGCGGGGCAGCGCCCGGCGAGGGTGCGTGCGCAGAGGGAGGTGGCACCGCAGGAGTTGCTGAATATTTGATGAGAATTGGAAAATGTGATGGCGGTCATACTGGCCGGGCCGCTAGTGTGATTGGTAGCACATTTTCGTCACTCCGAAAGGATCTCCCATGTCTGCCCCCGCCACCTTCCGCGCCGCCGTCGTCGAGCAGTTCGGCCCCGACGTTAACGTCCGCGACATCGACCTGCCCACCCCCGGGCGCCACCAGGCGCTGGTGAAGCTCCACGCCTCCGGCGTCTGCCACACCGACCTCCACGCCGCCGAGGGCGACTGGCCCGTGAAGCCGGAGCCGCCGTTCGTGCCGGGCCACGAGGGCGTCGGCGAGATCGTCGAGCTCGGCCCGGGCGACCACGACCTCAAGGTCGGTGACATGGTCGGCAACGTGTGGCTGTGGTCCGCCTGCGGCACCTGTGAGCACTGCCGCACCGGCTGGGAGACCCTGTGCAACGACGCCGAGTACGGCGGCTACACCGTCAACGGCTCCTTCGGCGAGTACATGCTCGTCGACACCCGCTACTGCGCCCGCATCCCCGAGGGCTCCGACCCGGTCGAGGTCGCCCCGATCCTCTGCGCCGGCGTCACCGTCTACAAGGGCCTTAAGGTCGCGGAGACCAGGCCCGGCCAGTTCATGGTCATCTCCGGCGTCGGCGGCCTCGGCCACATCGCCGTCCAGTACGCCGTCGCCATGGGCATGCGCGTCATCGCCGTCGACATCGCCGACGACAAGCTCGAGCTGGCCAAGCGCCACGGCGCGGAGTTCACCGTGAACGCCAAGCACTCCGACCCGGCGGAGGCCGTCCAGGAGTTCACCGGCGGCGGCGCGCACGGCGTCCTCGTCACCGCGGTCCACGAGGCGGCGTTCGGCCAGGCCATCGGCATGGCCCGCAAGGGCGGCACCATCGTGTTCAACGGCCTGCCGCCGGGGGACTTCCCGGCCCCCATCTTCGAGATCGTGTTCAAGGCGCTGACGATCCGTGGTTCGCTCGTCGGCACCCGCCAGGATCTCGAGGAGGCGCTCGACTTCTACGCCCGTGGCATGATCAAGCCGACCGTGCACGAGTGCTCCCTCGACGACGTCAACTCCGTCTTCGAGGACATGCGCCACGGCAAGATCGAGGGACGCATGTCCATCAAGTACTGAGTGCTGTATGGTCCTACCACCTGACATAAGCTGAGCGGTATGGACTACACCCCTTACAGCCTGCTTATCGACGTCGGCTGGATCTCCCTGCTCATGGTCGTCGGCAACCTGCTGCGCAGGAAGGTCACGCTGTTCCAGCGACTGCTCCTGCCGGCCTCGATCACCGCCGGCCTGCTGGGCCTGGTGTTCGGCCCGCAGGTGCTGGGCTGGATCAACTTCTCCGACCAGATCGGCACCTACACCGGCATCCTCATCGCCTTCGTCTTCGCCTCGATGGCCTACGCCATGGACCTCACCCCCTCGGTGCGCACCGGCGCCCGGCAGATGTGGTCGTACTCCACCGGCATGTTCATGGGCCAGTGGGGACTGTTCATCCTGCTAGGGGTCTTCCTGTTCAAGCCCCTCTTCGGCACCGAGAGCTGGTTCGGCATGATGCTGCCGGTGGGCTTCGTCGGCGGCTTCGGCACCGCGGCGGCCGTCGGCCACTCCCTGGAGGAGGCCGGGGCGGTCGCCGCCAGCTCCCTGGGCTTCACCGCCGCGACGGTGGGCACCCTGGCCGCCATTGTCGGTGGCCTCATCTTCGCCAACTGGGGCATCCGCACCGGCCGCGCCTCCACCATGCCCGGCGAACTGCCGTGGGACCTGCGCTCCGGCTACATCGACAACGTCAAGGAGCGCCCGTCGATCGGTAAGGCGACGACGAACCCCTCCTCCATCGAACCGCTGGCCCTGCACCTCGGCTTCGTCATGCTCACCGTGCTCGTCGCCTACCTGGTCAACGGCTTCATCACCGGCATCCTCCCGAACGTGTCCATCCCGCTGTTCGCCATGTCGTTCGTCATCGGCCTGCTGGGACGCGCACTCCTCTCCGGCCTCGGCCGCAAGGACTTCCTGGACAAGAACACCGTCAACTCCATGTCCGGCGCCGCGACCGACTACCTCATCGCCTTCGGCGTCGCGTCGATCGTGCCCGCCGCCATCGCCGACTACTGGGTGCCGCTGCTCGTCCTCTTCGTCCTCGGCGTCGTGTACTGCACGTTCATCTTCTTCGTGCTCTCGCCGGAGTTCTTCGGCGAGAAGTGGCTCGAGCGCGGCATCTTCTCCTGGGGCTGGGCCACCGCGGCCGTCGCCACCGGTATCGCCCTGCTCAAGATCGTCGACCCGAAGCTCAAGTCCGGCACGCTCAACGAGTACGGCGTGGCCTACGTCGGATTCGCCCCCTTCGAGATCGGCATGACCATCCTCGCGCCCATCGCGGTGCTCGCCGGCCTCACCGCGGGCCTGGGCTGGGCGTCCCTCATCGTCGGCGTGGCGGTCATCCTCGTGCCGATCTTCACGAAGAAGACGCCGGGCGCCGAGAAACGGGCCGCCGCGAAGGTCGGAGGGTGATCGCCGGTACGTAAGGCCCTGCCGAGGGCCCTGAAAAACGCCTTACGTACCGGCTATCCACCTTCGTCCCGGCCGAACGTCGCCGGGTCGACCGGTCGCCGCCGGCGGGGCAGGCCGGCGACCACCAGGAGGTAGGAGTCGGTGACCAGGTCGTGCAGGTACTGCGCGCCCTCCGCGAACACCCCGTCGCCCACCGAAATTCAGTGCCTCTTGTTCATGTGCCACCCCGGCTGAATCCAGTCGTGGGTGGCACGCAGCATCTCCGCCTCGTGGGGGTCGGCCTTGAGGGTGACCACCCCGCGGGTGAGCATCGCGAACATCCTCCCGCGGACCTTCCACACCTCGATGTCGGCGTTGTGGCCGTCGAAGGGGAAGGTCCTCTCCGCGCCGGGGAGTTCGGTGGCGCGGGCGCGGGCGGCGTCGTAAAGCGTGGGGCTCATGGCACCATCCTGCCCTAAACTTGAGCGTGCCCGACTCAAAGTTTTTCCCCTTGAGTGGAACAGACTCAACTCTTGAGGCGTTACTACTAGTAGCTGACCAATGAAAGAGAAAGGAAACGTGCGATGAGCTCGTTCAACCCCACCACCAAGACCCAGGAGGCCCTGCAGTCCGCACTGCAGACGGCCTCCGCGAACGGTAACCCGGACATCCGTCCGGCCCACCTGCTGGCCGCGATTCTCGACCAGCAGGACGGCATCGCCGCCCCGGTGCTCAAGGCCACCGGCGTCGACCCCGAGACCGTGGCCCGCGAGGCCCGCGAGCTCGTCGACGGTTACCCCAAGGCCGAGGGCGCCAACCTGGCCAACCCGAACTTCAACCGCGAGGCCCTCAACTCGCTGACCGCCGCCCAGGAGCTGGCCGGCGAGCTCGGCGACGAGTACGTCTCCACCGAGGTCCTCATGGCCGGTATCGCCCGCGGCGACTCCGACGCGGCTCGGCTGCTCACCGGCCGGGGTGCCACCTACGACGCCATCAAGGGCGCCTTCCCGTCCGTGCGCGGCGCCTCCAAGGTGACCAACCAGGACCCGGAGGGCCAGTTCCAGGCGCTGGAGAAGTACTCCACCGACCTCACCGCCCGCGCCCGCGAGGGAAAGATCGACCCGGTGATCGGCCGTGACTCGGAGATCCGCCGCGTCGTGCAGGTGCTCAGCCGCCGCACCAAGAACAACCCGGTGCTGATCGGTGAGCCGGGCGTCGGCAAGACCGCCATCGTGGAGGGCCTGGCCCGCCGCATGGTGGCCGGGGACGTCCCGGAGTCGCTCAAGGGCAAGACCCTGATCTCCCTGGACCTGGGTTCGATGGTGGCCGGCGCGAAGTACCGCGGCGAGTTCGAGGAGCGCCTCAAGGCGGTTCTCGACGAGATCAAGAACTCCAACGGCCAGATCGTCACGTTCATCGACGAGCTGCACACCATCGTCGGCGCCGGTGCCACCGGTGAGTCCGCCATGGACGCCGGCAACATGATCAAGCCGATGCTCGCCCGCGGTGAGCTGCGCCTGGTCGGTGCCACCACGCTCGACGAGTACCGCAAGTACATCGAGAAGGACGCCGCGCTGGAGCGTCGTTTCCAGCAGGTCTACGTCGGTGAGCCCTCGGTGGAGGACGCCGTCGGCATCCTCCGTGGCCTGAAGGAGCGTTACGAGGTCCACCACGGTGTCCGCATCCAGGACTCCGCGCTGGTCGCGGCCGCCACCCTGTCCGACCGGTACATCACCAACCGTTTCCTGCCGGACAAGGCCATCGACCTGGTCGACGAGGCCGCCTCCCGCCTGCGCATGGAGATCGACTCCTCGCCGCAGGAGATCGACGAGCTCGAGCGCATCGTGCGCCGCCTCGAGATCGAGGAGGTCGCCCTGCAGAAGGAGACCGACGCCGCCTCCCGTGAGCGTCTGACCAAGCTCCAGTCCGAGCTGGCGGACGAGCGCGAGAAGCTCGGCGAGCTCAAGGCCCGCTGGATGAACGAGAAGACGAGCATCGACAAGGTGCGCGGTGCGAAGGAGGAACTGGAGAAGCTGCGCCAGGAGTCCGAGATCGCGGAGCGTGACGGCGACTACGGCAAGGTCGCCGAGCTGCGCTACGGCCGGATCCCGGAGCTGGAGAAGGAGGTCGCCGAGGCGGAGGCCGCGGTGGCGGACGGCGCCAACAACGCCATGCTCAGCGAGGAGGTCACCCCGGACACCATCGCCGAGGTCGTCTCCGCGTGGACCGGTATCCCGGCGGGCAAGATGCTCGCCGGTGAGACCGAGAAGCTGCTGGCCATGGAGAAGGTGCTGGGCAACCGTGTCGTCGGACAGGAGGAGGCCGTGCAGGCCGTCTCCGACGCGACCCGTCGCGCCCGGGCCGGCGTCGCCGACCCGAACCGTCCGACCGGTTCCTTCCTCTTCCTCGGTCCGACCGGTGTGGGCAAGACCGAGCTGGCGAAGTCGCTGGCGGAGTTCCTCTTCGACGACGAGCGTGCCATGGTCCGCATCGACATGTCCGAGTACGGCGAGAAGCACTCCGTCGCCCGTCTCGTCGGTGCCCCTCCGGGGTACGTCGGCTACGACGCCGGCGGTCAGCTCACCGAGGCCGTCCGCCGTCGCCCGTACACCGTCGTGCTCTTCGACGAGGTCGAGAAGGCCCACCCGGACGTCTTCGACGTGCTGCTGCAGGTCCTCGACGAGGGTCGTCTCACCGATGGCCAGGGCCGCACGGTCGATTTCCGCAACACGATCCTCATCCTCACCTCGAACCTGGGTGCCGGTGGCACCCGCGAGCAGATGATGGAGGCCGTGAAGCGGACGTTCAAGCCGGAGTTCATCAACCGCCTCGACGACGTGGTCATCTTCGACCCGCTGTCCCAGGAGCAGCTGACCCACATCGTCGACATCCAGATCGGCCAGCTGGCCGCCCGCCTGTCGGGCCGCCGCCTGGTGCTGGAGGTCTCCGATGCGGCGAAGTCCTGGCTCGGCGAGCGCGGCTACGACCCGGCCTACGGCGCCCGTCCGCTGCGTCGCCTGATCCAGCAGGCGATCGGTGACCGCCTGGCCAAGGAGCTGCTGGCCGGCGAGATCCGCGACGGCGACACCGTCCGCGTGGACGTCGCCGAGGGCGGCGAGTCGCTGGACGTCTCCCGCGGCTAGACCCCCGCTTATCGACGCCGCCCGTTCCCCACCCCGGGGAGCGGGCGGCGTCGCTATGAGGTGGCGCGGAGATGTCTCCGCAACCAGGACCGGTCGCCGGCCACGGGGATGCCGTCGCGCAGGATCTCATCGAAGACCGGGGTGGGGGACACCTCCGACTCGCGGTAGACCAGGGGGCGGACGTCGTTGCCTGTCCAGAGGGACATCGCGGTGGCGAGGTCGTGCACCTGCTGGTCCGTTGCCTCATGGTCGGCGTCGTCGGGCAGGACTATGAGCAGGTCGATGTCGCTGTCTGTGCGCATGTCGTCCCGGGCCGCGGAACCGAAGAGGGTGACGGTGGTGGGGGCGACGGGCCAGGCGGCGACCGCGGCGGCTGTCCTGGTCAGCAGGGTCGAGCGGGTGCGGTGGATGCTCAGGACGGCGTCGGCGAGCAGGTGGTGGCGGTTGAGGGTGTAGGCCCGTGACCGGCCGACCGTCGTCTCCGTGATGATGCCCTGGTCGACGAGGCGGTCGAGAGCCTTCTGCACGCCCTGCCGGGTGCCTCCCTCGGGGAGCAGCTCGGAGATCTGGGTGGCGGACAACAGCTGCTCGGTACCCGCGGTCACCTGGAGGACCTGGGAGTCGAGGCCGGTGGTGCTCAGGACGGCGAACGGGTTCTGCAGGCGCACGGCACACCTCCCGGAGTGCAGCAGAAATTGCTTTTACGCAACTATCGTAGCGCACGCCCGGGGGACAGTCGCTACGCTGGGGCCCATGGCACAGGACCCGATCAAGGACCGTGAACTCTACGAGGCGCTGCGCGCGGACGGCGCGAGCCAGGAGAAGGCCGCCCGGATCGCCAACGCGGCGGCGAACACCTCCCGGGAGGAGGTGGGCCGAAAAGGGGGTGAGGCCGGCAGCTACGAGGACTGGACCGTCGAGGAGCTGCGGAAACGCGCCGCCGAGCTCGACATCGAGGGACGTTCCGGCATGCGGAAGGCCGAGCTCATCGAGGCCCTACGGAACCATTGACGGCATGCCGGCGATGTAGTGGACCTGGGCGAGATGCTCGAGGGCGTCGAGAAGCAGGGACGTCACGCGCACCTGGCGGGTGACCGGCTCCCCGTCGTACGTGTCGACGACCTCGCCCCAGTCGGTGACCCGCGCGGCGTGCGCGGCGACGGCGCTGAGCGCCTCGCGGATGTAGGCGCGGAGGAGCGTGTGGTCGTCGAGAAGCACGGAGCGGGCCTCCTCGGGGGTGTGGCCGTACCCGAGGGTGTCGCCGATGTCCCCGAGGTTGAAACGGTCGCGGTGGCGGGCCCACACCTCCTCGCCGCCGGAGATGTGCGCGAGCTGCATGTCGAGTTCCCGGCCGACGTGCCAGAGCAGCCAGGCGGGGGAGTTGGGGTGCCCGCCGGGGTGGGTGTTGAGCTCCTGCGGCGACAGGTCGCGGAGCTGTGACAGGGAGTGCTCGACGCGGCCGATGAGGTCGCGGATGGTGTCTGTCGTTTTCATGTCGCCATGCTACCGGCGTCCGTACGCTGGTCCCATGAACGGCGACGCATCCACCACGGTCGCGCTCATCCTCGCCGACGGGTGCGCGTCTGGAGTCCTGTCCCCGGCGATGGGCGCGGTGGCCTACACCCGCCCGCGGGAGGACGGCCGGCTCTCCGTCCGGCAGCACCTACCATCGGGACACATGAGCACCTTCGTGAGCGCGGAGTCACTGCGCGACGACATCTGGCACGGTCAGCCGCAGACGGTCCTCGCCTCCTACTGGGCCCCGGGCAACGGCGGCGGCTACAAGAAGTACGAGTCGGAGCACATGCCGACCGCCCTGTTCTGCGACCCGCCCTACGCGCTGGCCGGCATCCCGAGCTCCGCCGAGGGACGCAACCCCCTCCCGGAGCCCCACCACCTGCAGGACTGGTTCGGGTGCTGGGGCCTCGACGAGGACAGCCGCGTCGTGGTCTACGACGAGGGCCGGGGACTCATGGCGGCCCGTGCGTGGTGGATCCTGCGGTGGGCGGGCATCGCGGACGTGCAGATCCTCGACGGTGGTCTCCGTCTCTGGGACCAGCTGGGTTTCCCCATCGTCGGCGGTCCGGGCAACTTCGCCACCGCCATCGGTGGGCGGGTCCGGGCGGGGCAGCTGCCTGTCGCCGAGATCGACGACGTCCGTGACCACATCGCCTCCGGGGGCGTCCTCGTGGACACCCGCGACGCCCGCCGCTTCGCGGGACAGCGTGAGTTCCTCGACCTCAAGGCGGGGCACATCCCGGGCGCGGTGAACATCCCGGTCCGCGATCTGCTCAACGAGGACTGGACGGTCCGCGCCCCGGAGGAGATCCGGGAGCGTTTCGCGCGGGAGGGAATCACCTCCCCGGAGCGGGTGATCGTTTACTCCGGTTCCGGCAACCACTCCGCCCTGGCGATCGCCGCGATGGAGTACGCCGGACTGGGCTGTGCGACGCACTACGTCGGCGGCTGGTCCCAGTGGTCGGCCGATCCGGGGAACCCGGTCCAGCGGGGCTTCTGAGGAAAACGCCCGCGGGCAACTATTGTCGAGGATGATGTCCACCATTGCCTTTGCCCTCGCTGCTCTCGCCGCTGGTGCGGCGGCTGTGCTGTGGCGTGTCGACGCCCGCCAGCGGGTCGCCCCTGCGCCGGAGCAGGGGGAGGAGCAGGCGGTGCAGACGGAGCAGACGGTGACGGAGGACCGGGCGCCGGAGGACACCGACCTCCCGCCGCCCCCCGAGGAGACGGACGCCCCGGAGCCGGAGCCGGAAGCGGAGGACCCGGACCCTGTGCCCGAGCCGGAGCCTGCGCCGGCCCCCGCCCCGGAACGTCGCCACGGGCTGAGCCTGCCCGGCGCGCTGCGTCGCGAGCGTCGCGCCTGGGCGGAGGAGAAGGGCTACGGTTTCGCCCGCACGGATGACTGGCTCAACGACGAATGGGCGCGCGGTGCCGCGGCGAGCGGGGCGGTGGCCCGCGACATCGTCAGCGGCCGTGCCTACGGCCACGAGATGCTGCTCATGGATCTCGGCGGCGTCAACGTCATGGCGATGCGCCGGGGTGCGGGGTCGGACGTGGTCATCGACGCCCGCCGTATCGCCGCCCTCGAGCAGGAGTCCTCGGACGACCTGATCGAGGCGTTCACGGTGGGGGACTTCCGTGTCCTCGCCACCGACACGGGAGTGGCGGAGCGGCTGGTCGACGAGCGTTTCACCACCGCCTTCGAGGTGTTCCCGGACGTGGTCACCGCCGTGTGGATCGAGTCCGACTGGGTGCTGGCGCAGACGGCGAAGGGTTCGCACCGCGGCGACTGGGAGCAGATGCTCGCGCCGCTGGCGATGCTCTCCGACGTCGCCCGCGCCCTGCCGCCGAAGGCCACGGCCTCCCAGACGCTGCTTCTCGACGACCTCGACCCCACCCGGCAGATGCCGGAACCCCCGCAGCCCGGTTTCGGGGTGCTGGCGGTGGCCCGCGAGGGCGTCGACGCCGGCGAGCGTCCCCTCGTGCAGCGGCCGGAGGAGCCGCTGGACCTGCCGAGTCGTCGGCAGGCGGTGGCTCGCGGCGTCGTCGAGCCGCGGGACATCGGTGCGGATGAGGTGGAGGCGATCGCGGACGGCGTCGAGAAGCCGGAGGAGGGGCCCCGGGGCGCGCGGATGCCGCGTGATCTCAGTGGGGGTTCCTCCCTCTTCGACGACTAAGGTTTCGGGTAGATCCCCGTACCTGAAGGAGAATCCCATGAGCCGTACTGATGTCGACGCGACGCAGCTCGCACAGCTGGCCGAACTGGTCAAGGAGCTGGCGATCGTGCACGGGAAGGTGACCCTGTCGTCGGGCAAGGAGGCGGACTACTACGTCGACCTGCGCCGCGCGACCCTGCACAACGAGGCGTCGAGGCTCATCGGTGCGCTGCTGCGTCAGCTCACCTCCGACTGGGACTACGTCTCCGTCGGTGGTCTGACCCTGGGCGCGGACCCGGTCGCCACCGCCGTGATGCACGCTGAGGGCCGTCCGATCGACGCGTTCGTGGTGCGCAAGGAGGCCAAGAAGCACGGCATGCAGCGCCGCGTGGAGGGTCCGGACGTCGTGGGCAAGAAGGTGCTGGTGGTGGAGGACACCACGACCACCGGCAACTCCCCGCTGACCGCCGTGGCGGCGCTGCGTGAGCTCGGCGCCGAGGTCGTCGGCGTGGCCACCGTCGTGGACCGTGCCACCGGCGCCGACGAGGTCATCCGTGCGGAGGGTCTCGAGTACCGCTACCTCCTGGGCCTGGATGACCTTGGTCTCGCCTGATCCCGGAGTGGAGAAGGGGCCGACCGAGTGGGGTGAGGGCCGGCATGGCGTCGGCCCGTGGGAGGGGGAGTGGCCCACCGGCCCCGACGCTGACCGCTACGACCCGGAGCTGCTCGCCGAGGGGGACCGCCGCAACGTGGTGGACGCCTACCGCTACTGGACGCGGGAGGCGATCGTCCGGGACATCGACACGCGGCGGCACCCGCTGCACGTGGCGATCGAGAACTTCGAGAACGACGCCAACATCGGCACCGTCGTGCGTACCGCCAACGCCTTCGCGGTGGACACGGTGCACATCGTGGGGCGGCGGCGCTGGAATCGGCGGGGCGCGATGGTCACCGACCGGTACCAGCACCTCATGCACCACCCGGACGTGGACTCGTTGCTCGCGTGGGCGGCGCACCAGGGGCTGACCGTCGTGGCCATCGACAACACGCCCGGTTCGGTGCCGCTGGAGACCGCCCAGCTGCCGCGGGAGTGCCTGCTGCTGTTCGGGCAGGAGGGGCCGGGCATCACCCCGGAGGCGGCGGAGGGGGCGCTGATGACGTGCTCGATCGCCCAGTTCGGGTCGACGCGGTCGATCAACGCGGGGGTGGCGGCGGGCATAGCGATGCACGCCTGGATCCGGCAGCATGGAGATCTGCGTCACGCCTGGTGACCTTGTAGTGACGCAATCGCAAGGAAATCGTTATCCTTGTGTGACACAACGGGGTGTAACACACGGAAGCTACGGAGCGACGGGAAGAACGTGCAGGAAACCTGGGCGCACCGCGCCGACCTGGCGGAGGCCGCCATCAACGAGCGCCACTCGGCGCGTGTCTGGGGGATTCCGCGGACCAACCTGGCGGTGGTCAGCTGGCCGCCGACCACCAAGGAGCGGCTCCTCCACCACTGGCACTACTGGTGGCAGGCGCACTACCTCGACTGCCTCGTCGACGCCACGAAGCGCCGCCCCACCCGCGCGCGCCGCCGGATCGTCGCGAACACGATCAACGGCATCCGTCTGCGCAACCTCGGGCCGCTGACCTCCAACCGCTACTACGACGACAAGGCGTGGCTCGCGCTCGCCCTGCGGCGCGCCGGGGCGCTCAGCCAGGTGCCCATGCCGACCGTCCTGCCGCGCCTCGAGCACAACATCGTCGACGGCATCGACTCCCTCACCGGGGTCCTGCCGTGGCGTACCGGGGAGACGTTCTACAACGTGCCCTCCAACGGTCCGGCGGCCATCATGATGGCGCGCACCGGCCGGCTCGGGCAGGCCCGCACGATCGTGGAGTGGATCCACGGGAACCTCATCAACGACGACGGCCTCGTCATGGACGGCATCCGCATGCGCATGCACGGCCCCGAGCTGGTGGAGAACCTCCACCCGTACTGCCAGGGGGTGACCCTCGGCGCGAACCTGGAGATCGCCCTCGCCCTGCGGGAGAAGGCCGGCTTCGCCCACGCCGACGGCATCCTCGACATGGCCGACGCCGACGCGGTCGACGAGGCCATGCCGTACATCACCCGCATCCGCTCGCTGGTGCAGGCGGTGGCGGTCCACATGGCCACCCCCGCGGGCATCATCGACTGGCAGACCGGCGATGGCGACGGCGGCCTGTTCAAGGGAATCCTCGCGCGCTACCTCGCGGACGTCGCGGTGCGCCTGCCCTCCGACAACGCCGCCAACCGGGCCGCGAAGAAGATCGCCGCCCGCCTGGTCCTCTCCTCGGCGGAGTCCGTGTGGAACCGCCGCCTCGAGGTGGACGGCCTGCCCGTCTTCGCCACCGACTGGACCGCCGACGCCCGCCTGCCGCACAACTTCGGCCTGGCGCCGTCGTCACTGCCGGAGGCCCTCGGCGTCCTGCGTATCGACGAACGCGATCTCTCCGTCCAGCTCTCCGGCTGGATGCTGCTGGAGGCCGCCGCCCGGGTGTCCACCTACGCGGAGACCCAGCGGTCCTGATCCCCGCGCGCGGGGCGGGGGGGGAGGTGACGCGGGTTTTCCGCCCTCTGTTGCGAGCGCGGGAGGCCAAAGGGAGGCATACTGGTATACGGACCTGTTTGCTAACCCGGAGGATCACCCTATGCCTATCGCGACTCCCGAAATCTACAACGAGATGCTCGACAGGGCCAAGGAGGGCGGCTACGCCTTCCCGGCCATCAACTGCACCTCCTCGGAGACCATCAACGCCGCTCTCCGCGGCTTCGCCGAGGCCGAGTCCGACGGCATCATCCAGTTCTCCACCGGTGGCGCCGAATTCGGCTCCGGTCTGTCCGTGAAGAACAAGGTCGCCGGCGCCGTCGCCCTGGCCTCCTTCGCGCATGAGGCCGCCAAGCACTACGGCGTCAACGTCGCCCTGCACACCGACCACTGCCAGAAGGAGGTGCTCGACGAGTTCGTGCGCCCGCTGCTGGCCATCTCCCAGGAGCGCGTCGACGCCGGTGAGCTCCCGCTCTTCCAGTCCCACATGTGGGACGGTTCCGCTGTCCCGATCGACGAGAACCTGGAGATCGCGAAGGAGCTGCTGGAGAAGTCCCGCAAGGCGAACATTATCCTCGAGATCGAGATCGGTGTCGTCGGCGGCGAGGAGGACGGTGTCGAGGCCAAGGCCGGCGCCAACCTCTACACCACCGAGGAGGACTTCGAGAAGACCATCGACGCCATCGGCACCGGTGAGAACGGCCGCTACCTGCTGGCCGCGACCTTCGGCAACGTCCACGGCGTGTACAAGCCGGGCAACGTGAAGCTGCGTCCGGAGGTCCTGCTCGAGGGCCAGAAGGTGGCCCGCCGCAAGCTGGGTCTGGGCGACGACGCCCTGCCGTTCGACTTCGTCTTCCACGGTGGCTCCGGCTCCGAGAAGGAGAAGATCGAGGAGGCGCTGCGTTACGGCACCATCAAGATGAACGTCGACACGGACACCCAGTACGCGTTCACCCGTCCGATCGTCACGCACATGTTCCAGAACTACGACGGCGTCCTCAAGATCGACGGCGAGGTGGGCAACAAGAAGGCCTACGACCCGCGTTCCTACCTGAAGAAGGCCGAGCAGTCGATGGCTGAGCGCGTCATCGAGGCCTGCCAGGACCTGCACTCCGTGGGCAAGACCGTCAAGTAGTCTTCTCCACCCGAGGAAAGCCCCGCCCTGTGCGGGGCTTTCTGCGCTTAGTATCGGTGCATGGCCAAACTGAGAATCGGCACCCTGGAACGTCTCCGCCAGCTCGAGGGCTCGTTGGAGTCCCGGGCGCTGCGCGTGCGGAAGCGCTTCTTCCGGATCGTGCAGGTCGCGGTGGCCGCGGGGGTGTCGTTCTGGGTGGCGCAGTCCCTCATCGGGCATCCGGTCCCGTTCTTCGCGCCGATCACGGTGATCATCATCCTGGGGCTCACCGGCGGCGACCGCATCCGGCGGGCCCTGGAGCTGTCCTTCGGCGTCGTCGTCGGCGTCGGTCTCGGCGATCTGCTCGTCCACTACACGCCCGACGGCCTGTGGAAGATCCCGCTCATCGTGGGAATCTCCCTGCTGGTGGCGTCGTTCCTGTCGAAGTCGCCGCTGGTGAGCAACCAGGCGGCGATCGGCTCGATCCTCATCGCCACGATCCTGCCGCCCGGCACGGAGGGCGGCGGCCCCGACCGCATGCTCGACGCCTTCGTGGGCGCGGCGATCGGTCTGCTCACCATCGCGCTGCTGCCGTCCTCCCCCGTGAACTCGGGGCGGGAGGAGGTCTCGAAGCTGCTGGGCATCGGTTCCTCCGTGCTTGACGACGTCGCCCTCGCCCTCGACACCCGTGACGCCGACGCCCTGGACCAGGCGTTGGAGGCCGTCCACGACACGCAGGCCGACATCAACAACATGCTCTCCGCCGCGGAGGTCGGCCGGGAGCTGACGCTGCTGTCCCCGCTGCTGTGGGGCTCCCGGCGGCGGGTCCGCTCCCTCGAGCGCATACTGCCGGCCGTCGAGTCGATGATCCGGAACAGCCGGGTGCTGGCCCGCCGGGCGCAGGTGCTGTGCAGGGACCGCGACACGGCGTCGACCCGCCTGGTCAACATCGTCGACGAACTGGCCGACGTCGCGGCGTCGCTCTCGGACGTCTTCGACGTGCGCACCCCCTCCAACGAGGCGCAGGACATCCCGGACCTGGTGCGTCGTCTGCAGGTGATCGGTTCCCGCACCGGCATCGACGCCGTCAGCGAGGGGGCGGTGCTCTCCGAGTACGTCATTCTCGCCCAGGCCCGCTCGATCACGGTGGACCTGCTCGAGGTGTGCGGATGGTCGCGGGAGTCCGCCACCTCCGCGCTGGCCCCGACGTCACAGACCCCCGGCTACCCGCCGGAGATGTGGCCGGGCATCGGGGATCAGTGAACGGTCAGCTGGCCTCGGCACCCCGGTTGCGGAAGCGGAGCAGACGGGCTCCCCGCCGCTCCTTGTCGCGGGCGGCCTCCGCGCGACCGCGGTCGGCGTCGTCGTTCTGGTGGGCGCGGGCCTCCTTGGCGTACTTACGCTCGGCCGTCTCGTAGTCGCGGTACTGCTCGCGCGGCTCGTCGCTCATGCCGTGGGCGCTGGTGCCGCGGGCGGCCCGGTCCTCGGGGGTGAGGTCGAGTCCGAGCTTGTGGTCGGAGTCGGCGCGCATCCGGTCGGCGGAGGCGTCCGCGACGGGGTTGTAGTCGCCGAAGCCGTGGACCGCGACGCCGGGGGCGAGGGTGCTGGGGAAGTCGAAGGCCTCGTAGGCCTCGGAGCCGGTGGTGCCGGCGAGTCCGAAGTGGCAGATGAAGCGCTCCTGCTCCTCATCGCTGAGGTGTGCCTCGTCGTCGATGTCGGGGGCGTCCTTGATGCGGTCCCGGGTGAAGGCGAGGTGGAGGTCCTCCCCGTCGAGGCGGTGGCCGCGAAGGGGGACGATGCTGGAGTCCATGCCGAAGAGTCCGTGGGCGACCTCGACGAAGTCGGGCTGCCCGGTGGTGTCGTTGATGTAGACCTCGGTGACGGAGCCGAGCTTCTCGCCCTCACGGTCGTAGGCGGTGGCGGCGGCGAGGTCTGCGATACGGCGGTTCATGATGTCGTTCCTCTCGAATCTGGCACCGTAGAATATCTACGGATAAAGTCGAGTTTAGTGGGTTGTTGTGATACGCGCCACTGTCCTGTGGCGTCCCGGTACGGGGTATTGCATTCCGGGGAAAGTGGACTAGAATCCCGCCTCTCAACTGGGAATATGTGTCGACGGGCATGGATACTGCAGGTGGGCGGGGTGGGGTTGAAAAGGTGGCCGCACGTTGTGGTGGATGGGGGAACGGGTGGCGTCGAAAAGCCCCCTGTGTGGGAATCATCACAGGGGGCTTCGGGTGGGCCGGCTCAGAAGCGGGAGCGGGGGATGTGCTCGTCGCCTTCGTCGAGCGGGCGGCCGTCGGCGTCGACGTTGCCGAGGTCGCGCGGGTCGTGCTGCTCGCGCATCGGCGGGTCGACCCGGTCGTCGACCGGCTGCACGCGGTAGCGGCGCAGGCGGACGCCGCGCTGCTCCCGGGCGTCGTGCTCGGCCTCCGCGCGGCCGCGGTCGGCGTCGTCGTTCTGGTGGGCGCGGGTCTCCTTGGCGTAGTCGCGCTCGGCGGTCTCGTAGTCGCGGTACTGCTCGCGCGGCTCGTCGCTCATGCCGTAGGCGCTGGTGCCGCGGGCGGCACGGTCCTCGGGGGTGCGGTCGAGGCCCAGCTCGCGGTCGGACTCCGCACGTAGGCGGTCGGCGGGGGCGTCGGTCTCGCGGTTGTAGTCGCCGAAACCGTGGACGTCGGTGCCCGGCGCCGGGGGAGTCACGGGGACGTCCCGGTCGGTCCCGCGCAGTTCCGCGTCGTGGAGGTCATGGCGCTCGGCGTCACGGAGGTCGCGCTCCAGGTCACGGTCGTGGTCGAAGCGGTCGCCGGCGTAGTCGTCCTCGAAGACGTGGCGCTCGTAGACCTCGGAGTCCGGGGTGCCGTCCAGGCCGAAGTGGCGGTAGATGGTGGCGTGGTCCTCCTCGGAGAGGTGGGCGTCGTCGTCGATGTCGGGCGCGTCCTTGATGTGCTCCTTGGAGAACGCGAGCTGGAGGTTCTCCCCGTCGAGGCGGTGGCCGCGGAGGGGGACAATGCTGGAGCTCATGCCGAAGAGGCCGTGGCCGACCTCGACGAAGTCGGGCTGACCGGTGGAGTCGTTGATGTAGACCTCCTTGACGGAGCCGAGTTTCTCGCCGTCGCGGTCGTAGGCGGTGGCGTTGACGAGGTCTGCGATGTTGCGGTTCATGGCGCTGTTCCTTTCGGGGTGGTTGTGATCCCGAGCGTAGGAACGGTTGCGGGGCTCTGCCACGAAAAACCCGGTTCTGCGGAGGGGTGTTGCATTCGCAGGACGGGAGGCTACAATCCGGCCGCTGGACTGGGCACATATCTGGACATTGATGGATTCCGCTGGTCAGGTCGCTGCGGATTCCGGACGCCCGCGCACACCCGATTGTGACGGCGACCACATCTTTCCGCCATCACCGCCCGAACTTCTTTTGTGATTCTAATCACATTAGGGGCGCACGATTTGAAGGTCCCTCAGGTGACGGTAGAAAGTGGAGCGCTCCAGCGGGCGCCGGTGACGCACACCGTCCACGGTCACCGCCAGGGCCGGGCCCCCGGCCTGCACCGCACGCCCCGTGGCCAGAGACGAGGGGTCCAGCGGGGTCGACCCGCTGAAGCGGTGCGCCAGGCGCTGGCGGAAGGTCAGTTCCAGGTTCTCCGGCTCGCGCATCTGCACCGCGGCGATGCCGGGGGCGTCGAGCATGGGGACGAGGCGGGCGCCGAAGACGCCGTCGAAGAGCACGTCCTCACGTCCCTCGTGGCGGAGCAGCACATGGTCGTTGACGATGATCTCCGCGGTGATCTCCCCGGGCTCCCAGTTGGTGATCGTGGCCGAGCCGGCGACGGCAATGCCCAGGTCAGTGCGGATGAGCGGCACCGGACGCACCGTGCCGCCCAGGGCGGTGGACCAGGGCTCGTCCAGCCCCCAGTTCCGGGCGGCGACGGACTCGCCGACCGGCACGAACGCGACCTCCGCCCACAGGTAGTCGCCGCGCATCATGCGGGTGAGCACAGCCGACAGGGCCGCGTCCGTGCCCACGACCACCACGCGCAGCGGCTCCGGCAGGTACGGGGCCTGCGGGGCGAGGGCCGGGGTCGTGAGGTGCTCGACGTCGGGCTGCCGGGCGATGTCGTCCAGCGAGGGCGTCGGATCCTCGGGGAGGAGTTCGGCCGCGGCGGCGTCGAGAAGCGAGAGATCGCGTCGCCCCGGAATCGCCGGGAGGGACACCACGGTGCCGGGCAGACCGGCCGGAACTTCGACGTCGCCACAGCGCAGGATCACCATTCGCATGAGGTTTGATACTACAAGGAGTCCGCGAGGTAGTAGAATGATAAGCCGTCTGTGGCTGCACCCGGCCACGCGTTCCCGAAACTTGAGCGGAAGTGACCCAATAATGGCTGCAATCGTGATCGTCGGTGCCCAGTGGGGCGATGAAGGCAAGGGTAAGGCCACCGACATCCTGGGCGGCGAAGTTGACTACGTGGTCAAGCCCAACGGCGGCAACAACGCCGGCCACACCGTCGTCGTCGGTGGCGAGAAGTACGAGCTGAAGCTCCTCCCGGCGGGAGTCCTCTCGGAGAACGCTGTCCCGATCCTCGGCAACGGTGTCGTGATCAACCTCGAGGCCCTCTTCGAGGAGATCGACGGCCTCGCCGCCCGCGGCGCCAACCCGGAGCGCCTGCGCATCTCCGCGAACGCCCACCTCGTCGCCCCGTACCACCAGGTCCTCGACCGCGTGCAGGAGCGTTTCCTGGGCAAGCGCGCCATCGGCACCACCGGCCGCGGCATCGGCCCGGCCTACGCCGACAAGGTCAACCGCATCGGCATCCGCGTGCAGGACATCTTCGACGAGTCGATCCTGCGTCAGAAGGTGACCTCCGCACTGGACGTCAAGAACCAGATCCTGGTCAAGATGTACAACCGCAAGGCCATCGACCCGGAGACCATCGTCGAGTACTTCCTCAGCTACGCCGACCGTCTGCGCCCGATGGTCGTCGACTCCGACCGCATGCTCAACGAGGCCCTCGACCAGGGCAAGCGCGTCCTCATGGAGGGCGGCCAGGCCACCATGCTCGACGTCGACCACGGCACCTACCCGTTCGTCACGTCCTCCAACCCGACCGCCGGCGGCGCCTGCGTCGGTTCCGGCATCGGCCCGACCCGCATCACCACCACGCTGGGCATCATCAAGGCGTACACCACCCGCGTCGGCGCCGGCCCGTTCCCGACCGAGCTCTTCGACAAGTGGGGCGAGTACCTGCAGACCGTCGGCGGTGAGGTCGGCGTCAACACCGGCCGCAAGCGCCGCTGCGGCTGGTACGACTCCGTGATCGCCCGCTACGCCTCCCGCGTCAACGGCTTCACCGACTACTTCCTCACCAAGCTGGACGTCCTCACCGGCATCGGCGAGATCCCGATCTGCGTCGCCTACGACGTCGACGGCGTGCGCCACGACGAGATGCCGACCACCCAGACCGACTTCCACCACGCGGAGCCGATCTTCGAGACCATGCCCGCCTGGGACGAGGACATCACCGGCTGCCGCACCTTCGAGGAACTGCCGCAGAAGGCCCAGGATTACGTCCTGCGCCTCGAGGAGCTCTCCGGCTGCCGCATCTCCTACATCGGCGTCGGCCCGGGCCGCGATCAGACGATCGTGCGCCACGACGTCCTCGCGGACAAGTAAGTGACCACTGTCCTCCTGCTCGGGGAGTCCGAGGAGCTCACCGCCGCTTTCCGACGCCTCGGCGTCACCGTCCGCACCGCCCCCGCGGGGGCTGCGGAGGTGCGGGGGCTCGTCGAGAAGCACGGCGCCGACATCGTCGTGCCCCTCACGGAGGACATCGACGTCGACGCGCTGGAGGCCCTCGAGGCCTCCGGCGTGACCGTCGCCCCCTCGGCCCGCGGCTGCGCGCTCACCGTGACGCGCGACCGCCTGCGGAGGACCGCCAACGAGGAGCTCGGCCTGCCGACCACGGCCTACCGCTTCGCCGACACCCGCGAGGAGTTCACCGCGGCGGTCGAGGAGCTGGGGCTGCCGTGCATCGTGAAGCCGGCGACCTTCGGCTCCGGCCACGCCGTAGTGCGCACCGAGGCCGACCTCGCGGGCGCCTGGCAGGGCGACCGCGTCATGGTGGAACGCTTCGTCGACTTCGACCACGAGCTCACCATGCTCGCCGTCCGCTCGGTCGACCCCGCCACCGGCCGGCTGGCCACCTGGTTCTGTGAACCCCTCGGCCACACCCACCGGGAGGGGGCGCTCGTCGCCGCGTGGCAGCCGATGGAGGTCAACCCGCGGGCTCTCGAGAACGCCCGTTCCATGACCGCCCGCATCACCAACGCCCTCGGCGGGCGCGGCCTGTTCACGGTCGAGATGTTCGTCGCGGGGGAGGACGTCTACTTCTCCGCCGTCACCCCGCGCCCCCACAGGATCGGCGCCGTCACCCTGTGCACGCAGCGCTTCTCCCAGTGGGACCTGCACGCCCGCGCCATCCTGGGCCTGCCCATCGACACGACGCTCATCTCACCCGGCGCCTGCGCCCCCCTCACGGGCCCGCCCGGGACCGCGGACCTGGCGGCAGCGCTGGCCGTGCCGGAATCGGACGTCCGTCTCTACGACGGCACCGCGGGCGTGGCGCTCGCCACCGCGGAGACCGTTGACACGGCCCGCGAACGGGTCGCTCAGATGGCCAGCACCATCGGCTGACGCTCGACCGGCCCGAGGGTGAAGGGCTCGCCGTAGGGCTCGAAGCCGTGACCGGAGTAGAACTCCACCAGCGGCTCCTGCGCGTCGAGCACGATGTCGCGCCCGGGGAACGTCTCCCGCGCCATGGCGACGGCCGCCTCGAGGAGCGCCGTCGACACGCCCCGGCCCCGGCTGGCGGGGGTGAGGCAGATACGTCCCAGCTTCGCGACGCCGCGCCCGTCCACCTCCGCGTCGATCACCCGCGCCGCACCGAGCAGCGGCATCGGGCGCTGCGTGAGGTCATGGAGCAGCAGGTGACGGGAGGAGCCGTCGATGTCGACGTCCTCGATGTCGGTGTGGGCCCAGCCCTGCTCCGTGACGAAGACGTCCGCGCGCAGCTTCAGCAGCGCATGGATCTCGTGGGCGGAGAGGTCGAAGAAACGGGAGACGACGGCGTAGACGCGGGGGCTTTCACTCATGCCCTCACAGTATCCCGGCCGTCAGCCCTTTTCCCGTCGCATGGGCTGGTGGGGGAGGCCCTCGTCGTCGAAGAGCTCACCCGCGGGGCGGAAACCGTACCCCGCGTAGTAGTCGACGAGCGGGGCCTGCGCGTCGAGCACCAGGGGCCGGTCGGCCCCGAGCTCGAGGGCCCGCTCCATGATGGTCCGCGCCAGCCCCGTGCCGCGGGCGGCGGGGGCGAGGCAGAAGCGGCCGAACTGGCGCTCCTCCCCGACGGGGAACATGCGCGCGGTGCCCAGCAGCTCCCCCTCCGGCGACCACGCGCAGATGTGCACCGTGGTGTCACGGGCGTCGGTGTCGTCGATCTCCGCGTAGGGGCACTGCTGCTCGTGGACGAACACGTCGACGCGCAGCTTGTACAGCTGGTGCACCTGCAGCGGGGTGAGGTCCCGGAGGGGACCCGCGGTGATCCGCACCCTAGATCTCGTACTCCGGGTGGGAGGAGATGATCATCTGGTCCCACTCGACGATCTTCTTGCGCTCACGGCCGTCGGCCTCGCCCAGGGCGCGCTCGGCGGCGTCGAGGTTGTACCAGCCGTCCCAGGTGGTCACGGCGATCTCCCGCTCGTGGAGCAGCTCGAGGATGGCCTCCGGGGCGGGGTGGGCGGGGGCGTCGAGAAGCCCGGCGGCGAAGTCCTCCAGCAGCATGGTGGTGGTGTCCTTCGCGTCGGACTTGGTGTTGCCGATGAGGCCCACCGGGCCGCGCTTGATCCAGCCGGTGGCGTACAGGCCCTTGACCGGGGCCTCGGTGGCGGGGTCGATGACGCGGCCGCCGTCGTTGGGGATGACGGCGCTCTCGTCGTCGAAGGGCACGCCCTCGACGGCCTCCGAGCGGTAGCCGACGGCGCGGTAGACCGCCTGGACGTCCCACGTGGTGAACTCGCCGGTGCCGCGGACGTTGCCGGTGCCGTCGAGCTCGGTGCGCTCGGTCTTCAGGCCCACGACCTTGCCGTCCTCGCCGACGATCTCCGCCGGGGACTCGAAGAAGTGGAGGAAGAGCTTGTTGCGTGCGCCCTTCGGCTCGCGGATGGCGTAGCCCTCGAGGGTCTGGCAGACGAGGTCGACGGACTTGGACTCGCGGCGGGCGTTCTCGGAGGCCTCGTCGTAGTCGATGTCCTCGGGGTCGACGATGACCTCGATGTTCTCGGAGTGGTCGAGCTCCTTGAGCTCCAGCGGGGTGAACTTGGCCTGCGCCGGGCCGCGACGGCCGAAGACGTGGACCTCCTTCACCGCGGAGCGGGCGAGGTTCTCGTAGACGTTGTCCGGGATCTCGGTGACCTTGAGCTCGTCGGCGGTCTTGGCCAGGATGCGGGCGACGTCGAGGGCCACGTTGCCGACGCCGATGACGCCGACCTTCTCGGCGCTCAGGTCCCAGTCGCGGGCGAAGTCCGGGTTGCCGTCGTAGAAGCCGACGAACTCGCCGGCGCCGAAGGAGCCGTCCAGGTCGGAGCCCGGGATGCGCAGTTCGCGGTCGCCGGTGGCGCCGGTGGAGAAGACGATGGCGTCGTAGTAGTCACGCATCTCGTCGACGGTGAGGTCCTTGCCGATCTCGATGTTGCCGAGCAGGCGGATCTCCGGCTTGTCGAGCACCGCGTGCAGCGACTTGATGATGCCCTTGATGCGCGGGTGGTCGGGCGCGACGCCGTAACGGATGAGACCGAAGGGGGCGGGCATGCGCTCGAAGAGGTCGACGGTCACGTCCTCACCTGACTTCACGAGCAGGTCCGAGGCATAGATGCCGGCGGGACCGGCACCGACAACGGCGACGCGCAGGGGGCGGGACATGGTGGGGTGACATCCTTAAGTTCGGAAACAGGGAGATACTTTCGCTCCATACTACTGACCACCCTGCGTCGCGATCTATTCCGGGGCGGGGGTGGCCATGGGGTGTGGCCCAGGGCGGTCACTGCCGGGCGATTCGCGGACATTTGCAGGTGTGTCAAAGGCTGTGGGGGAGTGATCCAGGACTCCCTGCCGCGCGGACGGGCATGAATCCAAATACACTTCATGCAGGGTTGGTGTTACGTCATTTCTAGGGTGTGAGCTGCGGCGATGGATGCTTATCGACGCTCCCGTGCCCCTTCCGCCGCCCGTTCGGTGCGGGTATCAATTTGTGGAATGCCCGGCTATGTCGTGTTAAGTCTGAAAATTCCTCCTGGTACTTGTGTGGCGGAGGCGACATTCGTTATAGAATGGCGACCGATCACACACGAGCGGCGATGATGTGTTACCCCGGACACCCCGCTCAGCGACAGAAAGGTTATGCATGTCTGACCCGCGTTCAGCACTGCTCAGTGTCATCAACCGCAACTTTGACGGTGTTGACATTGACGGCCTCGCCGCTTCCCTCGGCCTCCAGGTCCACCGTCTCGACGACCACGAGCCCAAGGTCGGCAGCATCGTCACGGCAGGCCTCCTCGACGGTGGCCCGGTGCTCATCGTCGGAACCGGCAACCTGCACTTCGACGCGGAGATCGCCGCCGCCCTCGGCCTGCCGATCCTCCTGCTCACCGACGCCTCCGGTTCCCACGTCCAGCTCGCCGAGCGACAGGCCAAGTCCCTGGACGCCGTCATCGCCGCAGCCGTCACCGAGGACGGCCTGCGCGACGTCGTCAAGGTCAAGGAGGCCCTCAAGGTCTCCGTCTCCCCGGTCATGTCCCCGCCGGTCTTCGAGTCCTGGCTGCTCCAGCGCGCCAAGGACGCCAAGGCCCATATCGTCCTCCCCGAGGGCGAGGACGACCGCATCCTGCTCGCCGCCGGCCAGCTGCTGGACCGCGACATCGTCGAGCTGACCATCCTCGGCGACCCCGCCGACATCAAGAACCGCGCCGGTGAGCTCGGCGTCGACCTGGGCAAGGCCCACATCGTCGACCACCTCGCCTCCCCGCTCCTCGAGGAGTTCGCCGAGGAGTTCGTCGAGCTGCGCAAGTCCAAGGGGGTCACCCTCGACGAGGCCCGCGAGACGATGAAGGACATCTCCTACTTCGGCACCATGATGGTCCACAAGGGCCTCGCCGACGGCATGGTCTCCGGTGCCGCGCACACCACCGCGCACACCATCAAGCCCTCCTTCCAGATCATCAAGACCACCCCGGACGCCTCCGTGGTCTCCTCGATCTTCCTGATGGTCATGCGCGGCCGTCTCTGGGCCTTCGGCGACTGCGCCGTCAACCCGAACCCGACCGCCGAGCAGCTCGGCGAGATCGCCGTCGTCTCCGCGAAGACCGCCGCCCAGTTCGGCATCGACCCCCGCGTCGCCGTCCTGTCCTACTCCACCGGCGCCTCCGGCTCCGGCCCGGACGTCGACCGCGCCATCGAGGCCCTCCACAACGCCAAGCGCATCGACCCGAGCCTCAAGGTCGACGGCCCGCTGCAGTTCGACGCCGCCGTCGACCCGGGCGTCGCGAAGAAGAAGATGCCCGACTCCGAGGTCGCAGGCCAGGCCAACGTTTTCGTCTTCCCCGACCTTGAAGCCGGCAACATCGGCTACAAGACCGCACAGCGCACCGGCTCCGCCCTCGCCGTCGGACCGATCCTGCAGGGTCTGAACAAGCCCGTCAACGACCTCTCCCGTGGCGCCACCGTCCCGGACATCGTCAACACCGTCGCTATCACCGCCATCCAGGCCGGAGGAAACTAAATGACCTACGCACTCGTCCTGAACTCCGGTTCTTCTTCCATCAAGTTCCAGGTCCTCGACCCGACCGCCGACGCCAACGACGAGCCGCTGGTCTCCGGCCTCGTCGAGCAGATCGGTGAGCCCCAGGGCTCCATCACCATCAAGATCCGCGGTGAGAAGTACTCCGTCCAGGAGCCCATCGCCGACCACTCCGTCGGTCTCGAGCGCTCCTTCCAGATCATGACCGAGCACGGCGTCGGACCGCACGACGTCGACATCTCCGCCGTCGGCCACCGCGTCGTCCACGGCGGCAAGGTCTTCTCCGAGCCGGAGCTCATCAACGACCAGGTCGTCGAGATGATCCGCGACATCATCCCGCTGGCCCCGCTGCACAACCCGGCCAACGTCGACGGCATCGTCGTCGCCCGCGAGATCCTCCCGGACATCCCGCACGTCGCCGTCTTCGACACCGGCTTCTTCGCCGACATGCCCCCGGCCGCCGCCCTCTACGCCATCAACGCGAAGGTCGCCGGCGAGAACGGCGTCCGCCGCTACGGCTTCCACGGCACCTCGCACGAGTTCATCTCCCAGCAGGTCCCGGCGCTGCTCGGCAAGGACCCGAAGAGCGTCAACCAGATCGTCCTCCACCTGGGCAACGGCGCCTCCTGCTCCGCCGTCCAGGGTGGCCACGCGATCGACACCTCCATGGGCATGACCCCGCTCGCCGGCCTCGTCATGGGCACCCGCTGCGGTGACATCGACCCGGGCATCATCTTCCACCTCTACCGCACCGCGGGCCTGTCCATCGACGAGATCGACACCCTGCTCAACCGCCAGTCCGGCATCAAGGGCATGTCCGGCGTCAACGACTTCCGCGAGCTGCGCCAGATGATCGAGGACGGCGACACCGACGCCTGGTCCGCGTACAACATCTACATCCACCAGCTGCGCCGCTACATCGGCTCCTACATGATCGCCCTCGGCCGCGTCGACGCGATCACCTTCACCGCCGGTGTCGGCGAGAACGCCAAGTTCGTCCGCGAGGACGCCATGGCCGACCTCGAGATGTACGGCATCAAGATCGACCCGGAGCGCAACGACCTGCCCAACGACGGTCCGCGCGAGATCTCCACCGACGACTCCGCCGTCAAGGTCTTCGTCGTCCCGACCAACGAGGAGCTGGCCATCGCACAGAAGGCCACCGCCCTGGCCAAGAAGTAGCCGCTTCTGCGTGTGAGCCCCCGACCCTGGCTGGTCGGGGGTTTTCGCGTGCTTCCGGCCTCTCTGTTGACACGTGGCTTTTCTCGACGTCGGGCGTTTCCGCAGGTCACGAGGTGTGGCCGGTGGGACCGACGTGTGAACGGGGTGGTCCGCTGCCTGCCGTGCCGGAGCGGGTTAGGGTGTGGGCATGTCACGGGTCGGGGGGCCTCTCATTGACGTGTCCGCGTTGACGGCATGGGAGCGCAAGAAGTTCTACGGGGTGGCGGCGCGGATCAGGCTCGCCAAGGGCATCCACATCCGGAGCGCCGACTGGCACGGGTTGGGCCGACGGGAGCGGGCGCTGGCGTCGATAGTCGCGGCGGGGGTGGCCGCGCCGACCTGCATCGTGGCCGGGAAGTCGGCGGCGCTGATCCATGGTCTGCCCCTGCCCGGGTGGGAGGACTCGCACCCCGTCGAACTCGCCGCCCACGGCGTCACCGGGGCCGGTCGGACCCGGGGCGGAGTGGTCCACCGGCACCTGTCACTGCGGCAGTCGGTGGCGGCGGAGGTGGTGGAGACCCGCTTCGGGAAGGTCCATGTCACCCCGGTCGCCGGCACCGGACTCGACCTCGCCCGCTGGCACGACGTGACCACCGGCGTGCGGTGCCTGGATCATGCGCTGGCCCGGGGGACGATCACGCGGGAGGACATCGACGCCGCGTTGGCCCGGGCCGCCGGACGGGTCGGTGTCGACGCGATGCGCGACACCGCCCGGCTGGCGACACCGTGGTCGGGGAGCCCGCGCGAGTCGGACCTGAAGGTGGCGCTGTGGGAGGCGGGGCTGCCGGCGCCGCATCAGCAGGTCATTCTCCGCGATCACCTGGGCAGCTTCATCGCCCGGTTGGACTTCTGCTGGCCGGAGATCGGTTTCGGGACGGAGTACGACGGCGGCGGCAAGCTCGCGGGGGAGTTCGGGATACCGGTGGAGATCGCCGCCCGGGACGACGTGATCCGTCAGCACCGGATATCGAACCTCGGCGTGCTGAACTTCCGGGTGAACAACCACAACTTGAGCGACGGCTCGGCGGTGCCGAGGATCGTGGCCATGTACCGGCGCGTCGCGGAGCGGGGCGTGCCGCTCGACCCCGCTCTGTGGACCAGCGCCGGGCTGGCCTGGTCATCCTCTCCGTTCACACGTCAACCCCACCCGTAACACCGCGCGACCTGGGGAAACCGGGATCTGCGGGGAAAGTCACGTGTCAACGGGGAGGGAGAGGGGAGGGAGAGGGGAGGAAAATCAAAACCACGTCACCGGCCGCACCTGGTTCGCCAGGTCCACCAGCGCATAACGGTGCCGGGAGAAGGGGGCCTGCCGGGCCTGCTGCCGCAGGGTGTAGGACAGTCCGTAGCGCAGGCCGCGCTGGGTGAAGGGGTAGTCGAAGAGGTCGTTGGGGGAGGCGGCGGACTCGACGTCGGCGTCCCGGAGGAAGTTGAGGCCCGCGGACATGACGGCGATCTTGATCTGGAGGAAGCGGGGCTCGTTGGTGGGGATCTCCTCGAGGCGCCGGGCCGCACGGCGGATCCGGGACTCGGTGAGGGTGCCCGAGATGAGCTGGAGGATGGTGGTCAGCTGCGCCATGCGGTGGTGGCGGGAGGCCTGGGGCACGCGGTCGAGGGCGGCGACGGCCATCTCGATCTGGTCCTCGGCCATGAGCTGGCGGGCGAGTCCGAAGGCGGAGGAGACGGTGGTGGGGTTGGTGGCCCACACCAGGCCGTAGAGGCCCATGGCGTTGAAGCGCAGGTGTGCCGGGTCCTGGGAGACGTGGACCCAGGTGGGGTTGATCTGGCCGAAGACCTCGGGGTCGACGGAGTCGAGGCTGGCGCTGAGCAGGGAGGCGGCGCGGGCGACCTTCTCGGGCAGGAGGGCGCTGTGGTGGTGGCCGAGCTGCTGGAGGATGAGCTCGTCGACGGCGGCGAGGGCGAGTTTGGGGGCGGCCTCGCCGGGGAGGATGTTGAGGACCTCCGCGAAGTGCCTCTGGGCGGACACGTAGTCGTCGAGAAGCAGGGCGGTGACGCCGGAGTACCACTGGAAACGCCAGTCGTGGCCCAGCCGCCCCTCGAGGGAGGAGAGCCACGTGCGTGCCTGACCGGTGAAACCCAGGTCCAGCATCGCGCGGACGACGCCGAGGGGGATCTCGGCGGACTGCTCGTACTCGGGCGTCTTCATCGCCTGGCGCAGCGTCTCCAGCGCCTCCTGCGGCTCGGTGTAGGAGGAACCGGAGAGCATGCCGGCACCGACGTCGGTGCGGTCGATCAGCGGGGCGGGCAACGCGGAGACGACTTCGGGGGAGGTGATGCGCACGGTGCGGTCGATGCCGTCGATGAGCTGGTCGGTGCGGAAGACCAGGTGCTTCGTGCCGAAGGTCGTACGCTGCGGGGAGAACAGCGAGTGCTGCGCGGGGAACTGCTGCCCCGTGCGGATCGCGATGACCTCACGCAGCACGCCGTAGAGCTGTGTCGACAGCTCGGAGATGTCGCGGAAACGGCGGGTCGGGTCGGGGTTGGTGGCGCGCGTGAGCAGGCGGTAGAAGCTCAGGTGCTTGCGGAACAGCGGCTCCGTCGACGGGCTGGGCAGGCCCGGCAGGTAGACGCCGTTCTCGTCCTTGGGCATGTGGATCGTCAGCGACGCGAGGGTCCGGCCGATGGTGTAGATGTCGCTGGACACGCTCGGACCCTCGGAGGAGACCTCGGGCGCCTGGAAGCCCTTGGTGCCGTAGATGAAGCCGTAGGCGCCGATGCCGGAGACGGCACCGAGGTCGATGAGCTTGACCTGGTCCTCCGTGACGATGATGTTGTCCGGCTTAAGGTCGTTGTAGACCACGCCGCGGGAGTGCAGGTAGTCGAGCGCGGGCAGCACCTCGATGATGTACGCGATCGCCAGGTCGAGGGGCAGGACATGGTTCTCGTGGCTGTTGCGGTGGCTGCGTAGCGACGGCCCACCCACGTACTCCATCACGATGAAGCCGCCGGGCACGCGGGGGTCGTCGATGAAGTTGAAGATCTTCACGATCCCGGGGTGCGTGATGTCCGCCAGGAACTCCCGCTCGGCGACGGCCGCGCCCAACTCGTCCGCCGACTTCTCCGACTGCATGCCCTTGAGCACCACGAGGCGCCCGGACACGAAATGGTCGTTGGCCAGGTAGATCCAGCCCATGCCGCCGTGGGCGATGACGCCGAGGATCTCGTACTGCCCGGCCACCATGTCGCCGGGGTTGAGGTGCGGCGCGGGGATGCCCTTCTTCGCGGCCTCCGCGGGGTCCTGCAGGGCCTCCTCCGGCTGGGCCGGCAGGATGAACGGCAGGTCGACCATGCCGTCGGCGACGGTGCGGCCGCCGCGTTGTGTGCCGCGGCGTTCGCGGAAGGTCGACAGCGCCTCCTGCCGGGCGCGGGCGGAGGTGTCGTCCCGGACCGCCGCCGCGGTGGGGGCGGTGGCCGGTCCCGTCGTGAGACCGCCCGGCACGGTGCCCGCTGCGGTGGCCGTCGTCGGGGCCTCGTGCTGGTCGCGGAGGTTGCCCAGGTCGGCGATGAGGGCGTCGAGGCCGGCGTCGTTGACGTCGTCCTCGTCGTCGGCGAAGGGGTCGAAGTGGACGGCCTGCGTGCCGGGGGAGTCGTCCATGTCCGGCAGTTCCGGCGGCGGGAGGTCGCGGTCCTTCACGGGGTCTCCTCCTCTCCGGGTGTCTCAGGGGGCGTGGGCGGCACCGGCGGGGGCTCGGCGCGGTAGTTCAGGGCGGGTGGGCCGGGGGTGGCCAGGTAGACGGCGAACCAGCGGTCGTAGAGGCGCCACCAGGTGCCGTCGTCACGCACGCGCTCGATGGTGGCGTTGATCTGCCGGACGAGCCCGTCGGTGTCGAGCCCCGTGGTGCTGCGTGCCACGGCGACGGCGTAGGACTCGGAGGCCAGCGACTCGCCGACGATCTCCGTGTAGGGGTCCTGCGCGGCGATGCCGGAGAGGATCGTGTCGTCGGAGAGGATCGCGTCGGCCTGGTGCTGCTGCAGGGCGACGAGGCAGTCGGCCCAGCCCCGGGTCTTGAGGATCCGCGACTGCGGCGCGTACATGCGGGCCTTCTCCAGGGCGGTCGAACCGTCGGTGACGCACACCGTGCGGCCGGGCAGCTGGGCGACGCTCTGGATGGCGGAGTTGCGCATGACCAGGAGGCGGGAGTCGGTGGTGAGGTAGGGCGTCGAGAAGCTCACGTCCTGCTGGCGGGCGCGGGTGACGGTCATCGTACGGATGACCAGATCGACCTCGTGCCTCTCCAGCGCGTCCATGCGGCTGGCGGACTCGACGAAACGGAAGTCCACGCGCTCGGGGTCGCCGAAGATGTCGCGGGCGATCTCCCGGGCGAGATCGACCTCGAAACCCTGCAGCTCACCGGACACGCCGTCACGGAAGGAGAGCAGGTTCTGCGACTGGTCGACGCCGACGATGATGCGGCCGCGCTCCACGATCCGCGGGATCGTCAACGCGAGGTCGTGCTCCCCCTCGTAGGGGCGCAGGGAGCCGACGACGTCCCACGTGTTGATCTCCCGGGGTTCCTCCGCGCCGGGCTCCTCCACCCGCGAGCCGGCGGGCATCGGCGGACCGTAGGCGTGCGCGACGGGACGCGGCGGCAGGGCGGGACGGCCCTCGTCGGGGGAGCGCTGGAACTCGAGCGTCGGCAGGGAGCAGGCGCTGAGGAAGAGTGCGGCGCACAGGGGCAGGGCGAGGGTGGCGAGGGTACGGCGCATCACAGGTACTCCTGCAGGCGCGGGCGCACGCCGATCCACACCGCGAGGATCGCCAGGACACTGAGCAGCAGTACCGCGGTGGACACGAGCTGGGTGGCGGTGAGGCCGTCGTTGATGAAGGCCCGCATGGAGGAGCGGGCGTCGGCGATGAGGCGGGAGAGGGCACCGTCGAGGCGGTCGTAGGAGGCGGCGGCCGTCGGCGGGGAACCCGGCACGAAGGTCGTCGTCGTGGCCAGGCGCACGGCCTCCTGGTAGCTGCCCGAGTTCATCGCGACGATGAAACGGTCGTGGGCGGCCTGCCAGTCGGCCAGGGCGGTGCGGGCCTCCACGATCTGCGCGCGGTTGGCGCCGGACGCCAGCGGGGTGTGGCCCTCCGCCTGCTCGAAGTCGTTGAGGGCGATGTTGACGGCCTCGGCCGTCGCCTCGAAGGAGGTGGTGGTGTCGGCCACCGACTGGCGGCGCACCAGCGACAGCGTCTCCAGGGTGCGGGCCTGCTGCGCCTGGATACGGGAGGCGGTGAGCGAGTCCCAGGGCATCGACGCCTCCGCGAAACCACGGGTGCCGGCCTGCCAGGTGGTGAAGTTCGACGCCGACACCCACACGATGGCCACGAGCATGAGGGCCGTCGCCGCGAGGAAGCCCCGGTTGAGGCGGCGCCGGGTCATCCGCCACAGCAGCCATTGGGCGACCACCAGGAAGAACACCGCCGCGAACAGTCCCGACAACGGCACCCACTGGGGGCGGGTGAGCTGGTGCTGCTGCTCGCGGACGTCGCTGGAGGTGGCGGCGAAGAGGGTGGCGGCGGCGGGCAGGATCTCCTCACGCATGAGGGAGGAGGCCTCCGCCATGTACGCCACGCCCACGGGGTTGCCCATGCGGTTGTTGATGCGCGCGGTCTCCACCAGGCCGGTGTAGATGGGTAGCTGCCGTTCGATGTCGGAGATGAGCTGCAGCGTCGCCCGGTCCCGCACGTCGAGGCCCGCGGCGGACTCCGTCGCCGAGACCATGGCCCGGTCGATGGCGGCGTTGTACCGGGCGCGGGTGCCCGCCGACTCGACGCCGGCCTGCACGAAACCGGTCGTGGCGATCGTGTCCGCCAGCGACAGCGAGGTGTAGAGGTTGTGCGCCGCGTAACTCATCGGCTCGGTGGTGGTGAGCAGGACGTCCAGGTCCGACTGCCGGGACGAGGAGGACTGCGACATCGACCAGCCGGCCGCGAAGATCGCCACGGAGAGGATCACGGTGATGCTCACGAGCTTGCCCGGTGTGGTGGCCAGGAAGGCGAAGATGCGGCGGAACCACAGGTACGGCACCGCGAAGGTGTCCATCACCCGGACCATCGCGCCGCGGCGGCGGTGCTCCTCGTCGGAGGAGACCTCGTCGAGCCAGTGGTCGCGCGTGTCCTCGGGGACGTCGGCGCCGTCATCCTCGACGGGCGTGCGTTTCGACGCCCGCGTGGATCCCGGGGTGCTGTTGCGCAGGCGGGTGCGACGGTAGTGCAGCAGGGTGCCCGTCGGGCCGGAGAGCTCTCCCCCCGGGGCACGCTCAGTTCGAGACCCCGAGTTTCGCTGCGCTGGCTCGGGTGACTCCGTCGCGCCGGTCATTGACACATGATAACCCGCTGAGTGTGTCCTGCGCCATGTCCCGCACCGGGGCCTGTGCGCGGACTACTCTCGGGGTCATGATCGGAGACGGAAACGGCTGGGCGGCAGGTCCCGGCGCCAGGGTGTGGGGTCGTTTCGGGGCGGCCGGGCTGATGCTCCTGGCGGCGGAGGGCCGGGAGGGGGATCCGCTGGTGCTCATGCAGCACCGGGCACTGTGGACGAACAACGGCGGCACGTGGGCCCTGCCTGGTGGGGCGCGGGACTCCCACGAGACCGTGGTGGAGGCTGCGGTCCGGGAGACGGTCGAGGAGTGCTCCCTCGAGCCCTCCCTCATCGAGGTGCTCCACGAGCAGGTGACGGCCGGCCCCTTCCCCGCGGACCCGGCGCAGCCGGAACTGGCGGGAGGCTGGACCTACACCACCGTCATCGCCCGCACGACGACCGGCGGCCCGCTGAGGACGTTCCCCAACGAGGAGTCGGTGGAGTTGCGCTGGGTGCGGCTCTCAGAACTTTCTGATCTTCCTCTCATGCCCGCGTTCGCTGAGTCACTCCCGGAACTTGTTCAGGCAATTCGCAGGCTGTCCGTCTGAGTCGTGTGGCAGTGTGGAGGCATGATCCACGTTGAAGGGCTGACCAAGGACTACGGTCCGGTCCGCGCGGTGGAGGACCTGTCGTTCCGGGTGCAGCCCGGGATCGTCACCGGTTTCCTCGGCCCCAACGGGGCAGGGAAGTCGACGACCATGCGGATGATCGTGGGCCTCGACACGCCCACCTCCGGCACCGCGCTCGTCGACCGCCGTCCCTACCGTGAACTCCGCCGCCCCCTCACCGTCGTGGGCGCGCTTCTCGACGCCAAGGCCGTCCACCCCAACCGTTCCGCCGCCAACCACCTCCGGTGGCTGGCGCAGTCGAACGGTCTTCCCCTCTCGCGTGTCGACGAGGTGCTGGACCTGGTGGGGCTCGCGGGCGTCGCGAAGAAGAAGACCGGGGGGTTCTCCCTGGGCATGGGGCAGCGCCTCGGCCTGGCGGCCGCGCTGCTCGGGGATCCCCGCATCCTCGTGCTCGACGAACCGGTCAACGGGCTCGACCCGGAGGGCATCCGCTGGGTCCGGGGCCTGCTCCGCGCCCTCGCCGCGGAGGGGCGCACGGTGCTCATCTCCTCGCACCTGCTCTCCGAGATGGCGTTGACCGCCGACCGGCTCATCGTCATCGGGCGGGGCCGACTGGTGGCCGACACCACCACGGAGGAGTTCATCCGCGAGCACTCCGCGCAGACCGTCCTCGTCCGTGCGGAGGACCAGGCGGGGCTGGCGGAGCATCTGCGGCGCGCCGGGCTGACGGTCACCCCGGCCCACGGCCCCGGACTCGAGGTCGCGGACAGCAGCACCGAGGAGGTGGGGGCCCTCGCCTTCACCGGGGGTTTCCAGCTGCATGAACTGTCGTTGCGGCAGGCCTCCCTGGAGGAGGCGTTCATGGACTCGACAGGACAGGACGTCCAGTACCAGGCCCGGAAGGCGGAGTAGACAGCAGTGTTCCTGAATATCCTGGCGGCGGAGTTCACCAAGCTCCGGACGACGGCGTCCTTCTGGTGGACCACCCTCCTGTTCATCCTCATCGGGCTCGGCTGGGCGGCGCTCACCGGCTCGACCACGTTGCCCGCCGAGGGCGGGTTCCCCACGCTGTGGGCGTCGGCGACCGCGACGACGGTCTACCTCATCGGCTTCCCGGTCCTCATGATCCAGGCGGTCATGATCGTGACCACCGAGTACCGCTACCACGTGCAGTCGGCCACCTACATGGCGGTGCCGCGGCGCTGGACCGTCGCCCTGGCGAAGCTGCTGCTCTACGCGGCCTTCGCGGCGGCGCTCACGTTCGTGGTGGTGGTCGTGGGCTTCTACCTGGCGAAGTGGCTGGCACCGGCGTCCGCGGGGGAGATGTTCCGGCCCTTCCGGGACGCCGCGGCGCAGGAGATCATGTGGGTCTACCCGGCGGCGGCCGCGATGCTGGTGATGATCAGTCAGGGGGTGGCGCTGCTGCTGCGGCAGACCGCCGGCACGGTGGCGCTCATGCTGATCTGGTTCATGGGCCTGGAGGCGGTCTTCCGACTCATCCCCCGGGTGGGGCACCGGATCGGTTCCTACCTGCCGTTCGAGAACCTCCGGTCCTTCCTCACCGATCACCCGCTGGAGGAGGTGCCCTGGGACATCCACGGCGCGGGAGCCTACTTCCTGCTGTGGGCGGCGGTGGCGTGGGTGCTGGGGGTCGTGGTGCTGCAGCGTCGCGATGCCTGACCGGTCAGGTCGCGAGCGAGTAGACGAGGATGACCAGCGCGGGGATGAAGAAGTAGCCCATGGCCATGGCCGCCGCCGCGACGGAGTAGCCGCGGGCGGCCACCCGTCCGGAGAGCTCCGCCAGGGCGATGATCCGGGCGCGCAGCGGCGGGAAGACGAGCACCAGCATGGTGCCCAGCACGTTGAAGATCACGTGCACGAGCGCCGCCTGCACCGCCAGGACACCGAGCTGGCCCGGCACGGCCAGGGCCGCGAGCAGGGCCATGAGCGTGGTGCCGACGTTGGCGCCGAGCGTCACGGACAGGACCTCACGCATCGTCAGGGTGCGGGCCACGGAGAAGGGCAGCAGGGAGGAGACGGTCACCGAGGAGGCGTTGACGGCCATGGTGACCAGGGTGCCGGACGTGACGCCGAGGGCGTCGGAGGCGCCGGACGAACGCTCCAGGAGGGTGCGGGTGGTCGCGGCGGTGAGCACGGACAGCTGCGCGTTGATGATGCGGATCGCGGCGAGCACCAGCAGGGTGCCCAGCAGGATCGCCAGCACGGCGGCCAGGCGGCGGTCGAACAGTGAGCCGAGGAGGCCGTCGACGCCGAGGGCGTCGATGAGCGGGGAGTAGAGCTGGAACAGGCCGCGTCCGGTGTCGGAGGGGTCCTCGCCGCCGACCGACCCGGAGACGATGTTGGCGAATCTGCTCAGCGGCTGGAACGCCAGTTCCAGGATGAAGGCGGCCAGCGCGAACAGGGTGTTGAACCAGGTGTGCAGCGACGCCGAGGCGAAGGCGCGGCGGAAGCTGGTCCGGTCGCCGATGTAGCTGAACGCCACTATCGACGCCGTGATCGTCGTGCCGATGTTCGCGCCGAGGATGATGGGGATCGCCACGGACAAGGAGATGCCGCCGGTGCCGACGGCCGTGACGGTCAGCGCGGTCACGGCGGTGGAGGACTGGATGGCGGCGGTGGCGAGGATGCCGATGAGCAGGCCGATGACGGGGTTGGTCGCCAGGTCGAAGAGTCGTGCGACGCCGGTGGAGCCGAGTCCGAGGGCACCGTCGAGGATGAGGTACACCGCCATGATCAGCATGAACACAGCGCCGGCCACACCCATCCAGCGCACCGTGGCCCCGAAGGCGGAGAGGGCGCCGAAGTCGCGTTCCGCAGGGATCTGCTTCGGGTTGATGAAGTGCTGGGTACCAGGGAGCGGGACCGGCCTGATTTGTTCAGCAGTCATTACTTGCCCCTTCACTGCACGTACATATTCAAGACAACCTGCGTCCATCTGAATCTATCACCGGCGGAAATAAATGACCATTGCGCTAGGGTGTCCGCAATGGACCGTCAACCTCGGGCACCGCAGCAGCTCACGGTGCCGCTGCTCATGGCGCTGGCGCTGCTCTCGGCGTCGGCCCCCTTCTCCGTGGACATGTACCTGCCGGCGTTCCCGGCGATCGTCGAGGACCTGCAGACCACCCAGTCGATGGTGCAGCTCACGCTCTCCGGTTTCCTCGCCGGTCTGGCCCTCGGGCAGCTCCTCATCGGACCGCTGTCCGACGCCCTCGGCCGCCACCGCCTCATGCTGCTGGGCACCGCCGTCGCCTGCGTGGCCGCCGTCCTCGCCGCGCTCGCCCCGACCATCGGGATGCTCATCGCCGCGCGCCTCGTCCAGGGGCTCGGCTCCGGGGCGGCGATCGTGCTCTCCCGCGCCGTCATCCCCGACCTGGCGACCGGGGACCGCGCCGCCCGGGCCTTCGCCCTGCTCATGACCATCCAGGGGGTGGCGCCGGTTCTCGCACCCGTGGTCGGCGGGCTCCTCGCGGACCCTCTCGGCTGGCGCGGCCTCTTCTGGATCCTCGCCGGTCTGGCCGCCGTCCAGCTGCTCGTCGTCGTGGGCGCCATCCGCGAGTCCCGGCCCCCGGAGGAGCGCAGCCCCGCCACGGTGCGCGGCATCCTCGACAACTACCGTTTCGTCCTGGCCAGCCGCGGCTACCGGGGCTACCTGGTGAGCTTCACCTTCGGCTTCACGACGATGTTCTGCTACATCTCCGCCTCCCCCTTCCTCATGCAGGAGGAGCTGGGCATGTCCCCGCAGGTCTACGCCCTCGTGTTCGCGTTCAACGGGGTCGGCATCATCGGGGGCAGCATGCTCAACGCCCGGCTCATCGGCAGGTTCCCCACCCACCGGATCCTGCTCACCGGCCTCGGCGTGCAGGTGGTCACGGCCGCCCTCCTCGTGCCCACCGTGCTGTTTCACCCCACCGCCTGGCTCATCCTGCCGCTGCTGTTCCTCGGGGTCTCCCAGATCAGCATCATCATGGGCAACTCCACCGCCCTGGGCACCGGGTTGGTCCGCGCGCGGGCGGGCTCCGCGTCCGCGCTCATGGGCTTCACCCAGTTCGGCGTCGCCGGTCTGGTCAGCCCCCTCATGGGACTGGGCGGGAACCCCGGCCTCACCATGGCCGTCGGCATGGTGGCGTGCTCCCTCGTGGCGACGGCCGGGGCCCTGTACGCCGGGCGCGCTACTGCAGCGCCGACGTCAGCTTCATGACGTTGTCCACGTAGCGGCGCAGGAAGCTCCTGTCGTTCCACTCCTCCAGGGTGAGGCGGCGGGAGACGGCGAGGTAGGCGTCGGCAAGCTCCATGAGCTCGTCGAGGAGGTTGCCCCGGGCGATCATCAGCGTGGCCTCGTAGTTGAGGCCGAAGCTGCGCATGTCCATGTTGGAGGAGCCGACGGTGCCCACCGAGTTCACGGAACCCGGGTCCGCGATGTTGAACTTCGAGTGCAGCACGTACGGGGCGGGGAAGAGGTGGATCCGCACGCCCGCCTCGAGGAGCACCTGGTAGTACGAGGACTGCGCGTGGTGGACCATGAACTGGTCCGACTGCTCGGAGACCAGCAGATCCACCTGCACCCCGCGGTAGCAGGCCGAGGTGACTGCCTCGAGCAGCGACTCGTCGGGGATGAAGTAGGGGGAGCACAGCACGAGACGGTGCTGTGCCATGTGGACGATCGAGTTGAACATCCGCAGGTTCGGTTCCGTGGTGTAGCCGGGGCCGGAGGGGACGAGCTGGATGATGTTCTCGTCCTCCGGGCCGGAAAGCCCCGGGTCCTCGCGCGGCGGCTCCGGGTCGAGCAGCTCATTGGTCTCCGCGTACCAGTCCACGGCGAACATGAACTCCATGGACGCGACGATGGGGCCGCTGACCTCCACCATCGAGTCGATCCACTGCCGACCCTTCCGCTGGTTGGCGCTGAGGAGGTAGGAGCGGTCGATCATGTTGATGGAGCCCATGAAACCGATGCGGCTGTCGATGATGAGCAGCTTGCGGTGGTTACGCAGGTCCGGGCGACGGAACTTGAGCAGCCACGGCTTCAGCGGGAGCATGAGGTGCCAGTCGACGCCGATCTCCGTCAGCCGGCGGCCCAGCCGGAAGTAGCCGGGGTACTTGAGTGAGCCGATCTGGTCGAAGAGGTAGCGCACCTTCACGCCCCGCTGCACGGCCCGTTCCAGCGCACGGAAGAACACGTCGGTGGTGTCGTCCCAGGCGGTGATGTAGATCTCGACGTGGACGTGGTGCTGGGCCTCATCCACCGCGGCGGCCATCCGGCGGATGGTCTCCTCGTAGTCGCCGTACACGCCACGGTTGTGGCCGACGACCGCCGGCAGGTTGGTCAGCCGCCGGTTGAGCCGGATGACGGACTGCACCTCCGGGCGCAGGCCGCTGCCCTCCGGCCAGTCGGGGATGTGGGACTGGACGTCCTCGATCATCACGTTCGCCTCCCGCTGGATGCGGTGGCGACGCCGGTTGATGTACGGCGAACCCATGAGCAGGAACAGCGGCAGCCCGATGAAGGGCAGCAGCAGAATGGCGAGCAGCCACGCGGTGGAGGAGCTCGGACGACGACCCTCCGGCACCAGACCGATCGCCAGGATCTTGATGGAGTAGTCGACGATGAGGCCGATCAGCTGCCAGGTGTTGAGGTCGAGGGCGAGAGTCACGGGCGTCAGCGCACCTCGTCGAACGTGGCCTTCTCCACGTAGTCCACCACGACGGGCGCATGGTCCGACGCGCCCTTCCCGGCCCGCTCCTCGACGTCGATGAACGCGTGGGCCGCCATCCGCGCCAGCTCCGGGGTGGCCAGCTGGAAGTCGATCCGCATGCCCTCGCCCTTCTGGAACCGGAAACCCTTGTAGTCCCAGTAGGTGAAGCGCTGCTCGGTGAGCGGACGGGTCACCTCGGTGAGACCGGCCTCGATAAGCCCCTCGAAGACGATCCTCTCCGGCTCGGTGACGTGCGTCTTCCCGGCGAAGAAGTCGATGTTCCACACGTCCTCGTCGCGGGGGGCGATGTTGAAGTCACCCAGGTAGACGGTCTTCTGGTGCGGGTCCTCCCGCAGGGAGTTCTCCACGTGGAAGCCCAGGTTGTAGAGCCAGCGCAGTTTGTAGTCGTAGTGCGGGTCCGCGATCTCCCGGCCGTTGGGCACGTACAGGCTCCACACCCGGACGCCGCCGCAGGTCGCGCCGATGGCGCGGGACTCCACGATCTGCTCGTTGTGCGGGTCCTTGTCGAAGCCCGGCTGTCCGGGAAAGTGCTTCTCGACGTCCGCGAGCCCCACCCGTGACACGATCGCCACGCCGTTCCACTGGTTGGTGCCCGCGTGGGCGACCTCGTAGCCGGCGGCCTCGAACACGGAGTAGGGGAACTGGGCGTCGGTGCACTTCGTCTCCTGGATCCCCAGGACGTCCACATCGTGACGGCTGAGGAAATCCACGATCCGGTCCGCGCGCGTGCGCACGGAGTTGACGTTCCAGGAGACGATGCGCATGCCGTACACCCTAGTCGCGGCTCAGCCCTCCGTGGCGTTGACCATCCACAGGACGCCGAACCGGTCACGGACCTGGCCGTAGGTGTCGCCCCACGGGGCGGGCTCGAAGGGCATGACGACCTCGCCGCCGGCGTCGACAAGCCTGTCGATGATCCCCTGCGCCTCCGCCACGGAGTCGAACTGGAGGAGGAGGGAGTAGACGTCGGAGGTGAGGGCGGGAGCGTTCTCCTCCATGGCGTCGCCGCCAGCGATGCTCAGGGTGCCGGAGTTGAGGGTGGCGTGGGCGACGGCGTCGGCGCGCGGCTCGAAGGGCAGGCCCTCCATGGGCATGTCGCCGTAGGTGAGCAACTCGAGCTCGCCGCCGAAGATGGAGTGGTAGTGGCGGAACGCCTCGGCGGCGTTGCCGGGGAAGGAGAGGCTGGCGCTGAACTGCATGGACATGGTGTGGCTCCTTGAAGGTGTCGGGTCAGGATGTGTGCTGGGACACGCTCTGAAGTCTAGGGCTGTCCGGCGGGGCGTGTGTGTCCGAACGTGCGCTCCTCCGCAGTGCGGCGGTCTACGGCACGCGCGCCGGGAGGGCCGACAGCATGGGTGGCGTGTGGGTGGCGGCCAGCCGGAAGTGGAGGGTCAGTGCGCCGGGGCCGGTCACGGGCAGCGGGTGCAGCGCGAAGACGGGTGCCTCGGGGGTGAGCAGCTCCTCCGGCGACGCGTGCCGGGGGACGACGAGCCCGAGCAGCCACGGGTGCCCCGGGTGGAGGGGGAGTACGAGGTCGCTGACCCCGAGGATCATCCGTCCGCTGCCGGGCAGCCCGAAGGGGACCGGGCGGGGGAACCACCCGATCCACACCGCCACCTCCGCGGCGGGCCGCAGGGCGGCGGGCAGGTCGAGGGTGACGTGGACGGGAGGTTGGCGGGGGTCGCCGACGGCCACCGGGGTCAGGGTGGTCTCCGCGAGGTCGTCGGCGAGGGTGCGCAGGGCCCCGGGGGTGGTGCCGACCGTGGTCCGGAAACGGCGGGTGAAGCTGGAGGGGGAGTCGAAGCCGACGGCCGTCGCGATGTCGATGACCGCGTCGGTGCCGCCGAGCAGCAATCTCTTGGCGGCGTCGATGCGTGCACCGGCGAGGAACTGCCCGGGGCTGAGGCCGACCGTGGCGTGGAAGATGCGGCTGAAGTGGTGGGGGCTGTAGCCGACGTGGTCGGCGAGGTCGGTGACGGTGAGGGTGGGCAGCGCGGACGAGTGGATGAGGTCGGTGACGGCGCGCAGCAGCCGCGGGTCGAGCAGGGCGGGGCTGGGCCGGGAGGGGCTCATGGAGGGTCCTCGGGCTGACGGAGGGGCGGGAACCGTTGTGTGTGACGTAACGGGCACCAAGTGGTCCACGTCACAGTCTAGGTCCGGCCGGGCGTCACGTCGAGGGCCAGGTGGTCGGTTCCCCGGCTCAGCCCTCCGTCGGCTCCTCGAGGCGTGCGTAGCGGTGGCGGTGGTGCTCGATGAACCCGAGCTTGGCGTACAGCGCGCGGCCGGCCGCGTTGGACGCGATGACCTGCAGGTACGCATCGGTGGCGCCGGACGCCGCGCCCCACGCCAGCATCTCGGCGCCGAGCCGGGTGCCCAGGCCGCGGCGGCGGTGGGCGGTGGCGACCTCCACGGCGGAGTAGCCGAGCCAGAACCGCCCGTCCTCCGAGGCCGTGAGCGTGCCGCGCGTGATGGCGACGGTCTCGCCGGCGGCGGTGAGCAGGCGGCCGAAGCCCATCTCCCCGTCGATCTGGTCCTGCAGCAGGCGCAGCGCCTCGACCGGCAGCGGCTGACCGCGGAAGTTGTACAGCGCCAGCCAGTCGGCGTCGGGTTGGGCGTCGAGGCGGAACTCGAGCTCCGGGACCAGCGACCGTTCCTCCTTCAGGTGGAGATCGGCGAGGGGACGGGTCATCACGATGATCTCCGGGCCGAGCCGCCACCCGCCGGTCTCCACGAGCTTCTCGGCGGGGGCGCCGATGCGCTCCGGGATGAGCACCTTCACGGGCAGGTCGTGGCGGGCGTAGAACTCACGGAGCTCCGCGAGCGGGACCGTGCCGAAACCGGCGGAACGGCCCAGCGGGGCGGCGGAGTTGGAGCGCTCGGTGATGCCGTCGCCGGCGCGCATGAGCCACTGGCCGTCGGTGGTCCAGGTGTGCTCGATGCCGGGGAAGGCCTTGGCGGTGGCGACCTCCACGGCGCGGATGTCCGAGTTGCGGATGCGGCGCGGCGAGAGCTTCCGCACCACCTTGATGAGCTCCGCGGGGATCTCCACCGCCTCCGCCGTGGATTCGAGGCCGCCGACCAGCTGCGGGCGTACGACCAGCGGCGAGACGTTCACCACGTGCCCGATGATGTCGGTGAGGTGCCCGGGTGTGTCGGGCAGGAGGCGGCGGACGACGATGCGGTCGCCGACGGCCACGTCGTCGGAGCGGAAGATGCCCATCTAGTGCCCGAAGGGGTCCTCGACCTCGCCGGGCATCCAGGTCAGTCCGGGTTCGGTCCACCCGTTCGCCTTGATGGCCTTCTTCGCCTGGCGCCTGTAGCGGCCGATGAGCACGTCGGTGTAGAGGAAGCCGTCGAGGTGGCCGACCTCGTGCTGGAGGCAGCGGGCGAAGAAGCCGGTGCCCTCGACCTCGATCTCGTTGCCGTCGGCGTCGAGTCCGGTCACCTTCGCCCAGTCGGCGCGGCCGGTGGGCCAGCCCTCGCCGGGGACGGAGAGGCAGCCCTCGTCCTCGGAGCCGTCGTCGGCGGGCATGGTCTCGGGGATCTCGGAGGTCTCGAGCACGGGGTTGATCACGCAGCCCTTGTGCCGGACCCCGTCGTCGTCGGGGCAGTCGTACACGAACAGGCGCCTGCCCACACCCACCTGGTTCGCCGCCAGCCCCACTCCGTTGGCCGCGTCCATCGTCTCGTACATGTCGGCGATGAGGGTCTGGATCTCCTCGCCCGGGATGTCCGCGGGGTCGACGGGGCTGGTGGGGTTGTGCAGCACGGGGTCGCCGTGGATCACAATCGGTCGGATCGTCATGGCCTACAGTTTAGGCATGTCCGACCTGAGTGAATCCGATGCCCGCCTCCTCGACTTCGAGGAGCGTGCCCCGCGTTCGGCCGGCGCGAAGGAGGAGCTCATCCGCGCGGAGCTCGGGATGAGCCCGGTCCGTTACTATCAGCGCCTCAATCTGCTTATCGACGTCCCCGCGGCCATGGCCTCCCACCCGGTGCTGCTGGCCCGGTTGCGGCGTATCCGCGACCGGCGGGCAATTGAGAGGGAGGCGGCGCGTGGCGACGGAGACACAGGACACACCGAAAGCTAGAGTGACTACTGTGACCAATGTGAATCCGGAGAATCAGTCCAGTTCGGGACTCCCGCTGCGCGGGCTGGCGATGGTGCTCATCGCCGTCGCTGTGCTGCTGGCGATGTGGGGCCTCTACGCCTCGACGCAGAACTCGTCGGACACCACCGACGGCGCGGGCAGCGCCACCTCTGCGGACACCACGGCCGTGGCCACCGCACCCGGCCGGTCCGCCTCCCCGGAGGCGGACCGTGACACCGCCGCTGCCGACGCCGCCGACGATGCAGCCGATGCCGAGGCGCGGGAGGAGGGGGACGTCGAGAAGCAGCAGCCCCCGGCGCCCCGCCCCGCTCCCGCCCCGGAGCCGGAGCGCCTCAACGTGCTCAACAACTCGACGGTGCCGAACCTGGCCGCGCAGGTCGCGGACCGCCTGCGGGAGGACGGTTTCGAGGTCGGGGAGGTCGGCAACCTGGCGGACCACATCCTCCCGGAGACCACCGTCTTCTTCCAGCCCGGCAACGCCGCCGCGGAGCAGCGGGCGCGGGAGCTCGCCGACCGCCTCGGCGGCGTCGCCCGCGAGTACGAGGGCTTCCTCCCGGAGAACACCGCCGGTCGCAACGACCTGACTCTGGTGCTGGTGAACCAGGTGGCGCTCTGATGGGCCCGGGGACCGGCATCGAGCCGATCCCGTTCCGCCGCTCCCCGCGGCCGACGCTCGGCGTCGAGTGGGAGATCGCGCTCATCGACCCCGAGACCCGCGACCTGGCGCCCAAGGCCGTCGAGGTCATCGACCTCGTCCGGTCCCGCCACCCGGAGGTGCACCTGGAGAAGGAGTTCCTGCAGAACACCGTCGAACTGGTCACCGGCATCCACGAAACCGTGCCGGAGGCGGTCGCGGAACTCGCCCGCGACCTGGCCGCCGTGAAGGAGGCCGCCGCCGACCTCGGACTGTGCCTGTGGTCCTCCGGCTCGCACCCCTTCTCGGACTGGCGGAAGAACCCGGTCAGCGCGAAGATGGCCTACGCCGAGATCATCGAGCGCACCCGCTACTGGGGTTCGCAGATGCTCATCTGGGGCATCCACGTGCACGTCGGGATCAGCCACGAGGACCGGGTGTGGCCGATCATCAACGCCCTGATGACCCGCTACCCGCACCTGCTGGCGCTGACGGCGTCGTCGCCGGGCTGGGACGGCATCGACACGGGCTACGCCTCCAACCGCACGATGCTCTACCAGCAGCTGCCCACCGCCGGCCTGCCCTTCCAGTTCCGGAACTGGGCCGAGTGGGAGTCCTACATGCACGACCAGGGCATCTCGGGCGTGATCAACCACACCGGGTCGATGCACTTCGACATCCGTCCCGCCCCGAAGTGGGGCACGGTCGAGGTGCGGGTCTCCGACGCCACCTCCAACCTGCGGGAACTCGCCGCCGTCGTGGCGCTCACGCACTGCCTGGTCGTCCACTACGACCGCATGATCGACCGCGGTGAGGAACTGCCCGTCCTGCAGCCCTGGCACGTCGCCGAGAACAAGTGGCGGGCCGCCCGCTACGGGCTGGAGGCACTCGTGATCACCAGCCGTGACACCGACGAGCGCTGGGTCACCCAGGAGCTCGCGGAGCTTGTCGACGAACTCGCGCCCCTCGCCACCGAACTCGGCTGCCTCGCCGAACTCCAGCTGGTCTCCGAGATCCTCGAACGTGGCGCCGGCTACCAGCGTCAGCGTCGCATCCACGACGTCACCGGCAGCTGGATCCCCGTCATCGACGCCGCCTGCCGGGAGATGGAGGAGATGGTCCCGTGAGCGACGTCGTCCTCGTCCACTCCACCGGGCACCTGCCGGACGTGTGGACGGAGGTGGTGCGCGCCTTCCCGGCCGACTGGAAGCCGTGGCTGCCCAATCTGGGCGTGCAGTCCCTCGAGCAGTACCTGGACCGGCAGGAGCTGCGCCGGGTGGTGCTCGTCGGTCACGGCACCGGCGCCCTGGCCGTGGCACGCCTGGCCCGGGAGCAGCCGCAGCGGGTCACCCACGCGGTGCTGTCCGTGCCGGAGGCGCCCCGCCTCGTGCCACGTTTCCTGCGGCGCCGGCAGGAGGAGGCCCTGGACACCCCGGTGCCGACGCTGCGCACCACGACCGGACCCGGGCAGCCGGAGCAGCTGCTCGCGGAGATCCGCGGGTTCCTGGACTCCTGACCGCCCGACCGCCTCGACCGCCTCAGCGGCGGCGCAGTGAGCGGTCGGCGGGGGCGTCGTTACGTGTCATGTGCTCGGGGTCGCCGTAGAGACCCTCACGGCGCGAGACACGGCCGAGACGCTGGGCGGTGACCGGGGAGGTCATGCCCGCGAAGATCACCAGCAGGAGCAGGATGCCCAGGTCGCCGCGCTGGGCGATGCCGAAGTCGGGGGAGCCGGTGACCTTGAGCAGCGCCCCGAGGATCGTGAGGATCAGGCCGGTGGTCTGCGGCTTCGTGATGGCGTGGATGCGGGCCATCGTGTCCCGGAAGCGGACGACGCCGACCGCGGCCGAGAACACCAGGAACGAGCCGGTGATGATGAGGATGAGCGAGACGATGTCCGCGAACAGTGTGTAGGTCATGGTTTTCAGCTCCCGTCCCTCTTGCGGAAACGCGCGACGGCCACCGAGGCGATGAAACCGAGCAGTGCGATGACGAGCATCGCGTTGGTCACGGTCGTGTCGAGCGTCCAGCAGATGTAGGTGGCCAGCGCACACTGCAGCATGGCGACGAAACCGTCGAGCCCCAGCATGCGGTCCATCGAGTTCGGGCCGACGACGATCCGCCACGTCATGATGATGAAGGACAGGGCGAAGAACGCCGCGGGGATGAGCAGCAGATTCGTGTACAGATCAGGGCTCACGGTCACTTCCTCTCGAAGATGCGGATCATGCGGCGCTCCAGCGTGGCGATGGTCTCCAGCTCGCGGGCCAGCGCCTGCTCGGTGCCGGCGTCGAGCAGGTGGACCGTCCACATGCGGTTGGCGATGTCGATGTCACTGACCGAACCACCCGGCTGCAGGTTGTACAGCACGGTGGCGAAGGACAGGACGAGCTCGTTCGACACCCGCATGGGCACGCGCACGATGGCGGACTTCGGTGGTTCGGCGGGGCGCAGCGCCAGCCACGCCACCTTGGTGGAGGCGACCGCGAGGTCCCGGAACCAGGTGAGCATGTGGACGAACAGCAGCCACCAGTTGACGCTCAGCCCGGCGATCGGCATCGCCGGCAGCGGCAGGCCGAAGACGATGAGGCAGCCGACGAGCAGCCCACCGATGACGTTGGCCCAGGTGACCTCGCCCATGAGCAGGCACCACATGATGGTGATCCAGACGATGAACCAGGGGCGGAAACGGCGTTTGAGTCCGGCGATCATGGCTGGTCCTCCTCGTTCTCCACGTTGTTCTCTGCGGTCTGCCCGGTGGCGGCGGTCTCGACGGCGGGCTGCGGCTCCGGGAGCAGGTGGTCGCGGTTGCGCAGGGTGTCGGAGCCGTCGTCCAGACGCTGCTGGTCGAGGGTGCGGCCGGGGTTGTCGGCGGTGGTGCCCAGCACGGCGGTGCGGTAGATGCTGATGTCCTGCGCGGACTCGGCGGCCCGCCCGGTGACGCCGGCGATGGGGCCGGCCAGCACGGTCACGGCCAGCGAGGCGGCGATGAGCGTCGCGGTGGAGGCGACCATGCCGACGGGCATGCGGCCGACGTCGTCACGCTCGACGAACTCGACCTCGTCGGTGACGTCGGCGAGCGGTGCCGGGCGGGCCATGGCGACGTTGCCCTCGGGGGCGTCGGAGCGGTCGCGCCAGAAACCCTTGGACCAGACGAGCACCATGACGTAGAGGGTGAGCAGCGAGGTGACCACCGCGCCGCCGATGAGCAGCCACGACATGAAGCCGCCGACGTTGGCCCCGGCCTCCAGCAGGATGATCTTGCCCAGGAAGCCGGAGAAGGGCGGGATGCCGCCCAGGTTGACCGCCGGGATGAAGTACAGCAGCGCGATGACCGGTGCGGTGTAGGCCAGGGAACCGAGGCGACGCAGCGAGGAGGTGCCCGCCTGCCGCTCGATGAGACCGACCACCAGGAACAGGGCGGTCTGCACGAGAATGTGGTGCACGGCGTAGAAGATCGCGCCGGACAGACCCTGGGCGGAACCCAGCGCGATGCCGAAGATCATGTAGCCGATGTGGCTGACCAGGGTGAATGACAGGAGTCGTTTGATGTCGTTCTGCGCCATCGCGCCGAGGATGCCCACGATCATCGTCGCCAGGGCCACCCACATGAGCAGCCCGTCGAGGGAGCCGTCGGTGAACACCACCGAGCGCATGCGGATGATGGAGTACACGCCGACCTTCGTCAGCAGACCCGCGAACACGGCGGTGACCAGCGACGGGGCGGTCGGGTAGGAGTCCGGCAGCCAGGCGTCCAGCGGGAAGACCGCCGCCTTGATGCCGAACGCGACGAGCAGGGTGCCGAAGATGGCGGCCCGCGCGCCGGTCGGGACGTCCTCCATGCGCATGCCGATCTGGGCGAGGTTCACCGTGCCGACCGCCGCGTAGACGCCGGCCAGCGCGAAGAGGAACACCATCGACGACACCATCGACACCATGACGTAGGAGACGCCGGCACGCACGCGTGAGGGTGAGGCACCGAGGGTGAGCAGCACGTAGGAGGCGACGAGGAAGACCTCGAAACCGACGTAGAGGTTGAACAGGTCACCGGCCAGGAAGGACATGTTCACGCCCATGCTCAGGAGCAAGTAGGTGGGCAGGAACACGGCGACCGGCTCGTCCTTGCCGCCGTCGCGCACACCCTGGCTGATGGCGTACCACATGACGCAGAACAGGACGACGGAGGAGACGGTGAGCATCACCGTCGACAGGCGGTCGGCGACGAGGGTGATGCCCACGGGGGCGTCCCACCCGCCGAGCTGCACCGTCTGGATGCCCTCCATGTCGACGACGATGATCATCGACGCCGCGAGCACACCCAGCACCAGCAGCGTGCCCAGCGCGAGGATGCGCTGGATGCGGGGGTGCCGTCCGGCGAGCAGCGCGAGGGCCGCCGCCACCGCCGGCAGGATCACCGGCAGCGGGATGAGGAGGGGCATGAGCGGCAGGAGCGTGTCCACGAAGGGGGTGAGGGTCTCAGTCATCGATCTCACCCTTCACCGGGGCCTCGAAGGAGCGCAGTCCGAAGGTGTCTCCCTCGGAGGTGACGCGGCCGGTGTCCGGGTCGTCGGAGGCGTCGTGGTCGGGCGCCGCACTCGCCGTGGCGGGGCGGGCCGCGATGGCGGCGTCCTCGATGTCGTCCTCGATGACGTCGGCGGTGCGGTAGCGGTACTGGCGGTAGGCCAGCGTGAGGATGAACGCCGTCATGGCCATCGCGATGACGATCGCCGTGAGGATCATCGCCTGCGCCAGCGGGTCGGCCAGCGCCTCGCCGTAGAACAGGGACTCGCGCCCCATGATCGGCGGGGAGCCGGCGGGGCCACCGGCCTGCAGGATGAGCAGGTTGGCGCCGTTGCCGATGAGCATCAGCCCCAGCATCATCTTCGTCATCGCACGGTCGAGCACGAGGTACACGCCCGCGGAGACCATCGCACCTGCCGCCAGCAGCAGGAAGAGGTTCGCCACCATCTATTTCTTTCCTTCGCTTGTCGACGCCGCCGGTGCCGCCGGTGCCGCCATCGTGCGGCGCCGCTCCGCGGCACGCGCCATCGACCGGGCCCGGTCGCGGGCGCGCTGCTTGCGCATCTCCTCCTCCTGGTCGAGCTGACCACCGAGGGAGGAGAGGATGTGCATCATGAGGCCGACGACGATGAGGTAGACGCCGGCGTCGAAAAGCAGTGCCGAGGGCAGGGACATGGAACCGATGAGCGGCAGATCAACGGAGTCGTACCAGGACGTCAGCGGCGGGTGGCCGAGGAACATCGGCCAGATCGCCGCCGCGGCGGAGAGGATCAGGCCGGTGCCGAGGATACGTCCGGCGTCGACGGGCAGGGCCTCCTCGAGCTCGGCGCGGCCGCCCGCGATGTAGCGCAGCGTGAACGCGAGGGCGGCGACGAGGCCACCCGCGAAACCGCCGCCGGGGCCGTTGTGGCCGGCGAAGAAGAAGTACAGCGAGAGCACCATCATCGAGGGGAAGAGGATGCGCGTCGCGACGTCCACCATGAGGGAACGGTTCTGGGCACGCTCGGTCTCCACGCCCGCGGCCAGCCAGCGGCGGCCTGTGACCGTGAGGGTCGGGCGGCGGGAGACGCGGCTGAAGGAGCGGGTGCGGTAGATGAGCGAGGCCACGCCGGTGGCGGCGATGACGAGCACCGAGATCTCGCCGAAGGTGTCCCACGCGCGCAGGTCCACGAGCAGGACGTTGACGGCGTTGGCGCCGTGGCCGATGTCCATGGCCAGGTCCGGCATGTACAGCGAGATCGGGTCGTGGGTGCGGGCGTTGATGGCGAACATCGTCACCACGGTCACCGACAGGCCCACGGCGATGGACAGCCACGCGCGGACGCGGTTCGCCTTGGGGGACTGGCTCCACTCGGTGGAGGTCGGCAGCTTACGCAGAACGAGCATGAAGATGACCATGAGGACCGTCTCCACCAGCGTCTGGGTGAGCGCCAGGTCGGGGGCGCCGTGCATGGCGAAGAGGGCGGCCAGCGCGTAACCGGTCACGCCGACGAGGATGACGCCGGAGAGGCGGTTGTCCATGCGGGTGGCCGCGATGGCGGCGACGATGATGATGCCCGACGCCAGCGCCTGCCACGGGGAGTCCCACAGGACCATGCGCACGTCCGGACGGTCGCCGAGGATGAGCGCCGCCATCGGCAGGGAGATGAGCACCGCGAAGATGATGCCCAGGTTGACCGCCAGGGAACCACGCTGCGTCGAGGCCGTCAGGCGCAGGGAGGCGGTGCGCAGGAAGTCGAGGACCGAGTCGTAGGCGGCGTCCGCGGAGCCCAGGGCGGGCTCCTCGAACTGTGCCTTCGCGATGACCTCGCGCTGCCAGTGCATGACCACACCACCGAGGATGATGAACGCGGACAGGGCCAGCGGGATCGTCAGGCCGTGCCACAGCGCCAGGTGGCCGGCCGACTCGCCCGGGTCCGGCGGGAAGACGTTGTCCAGGTGCGCGGTGAGCGCCCCCGACAGCGGCCGCGGGTAGAGGCCCAGGCCGAGAGTGAGGGCGGTGAGCACCAGCGGGGCGAGCCACAGGCGGGGGCCGATCGGCGTCATGCCGGACACGGCCTCCGACTCGCCGCCCCCGGTCGCGTGGGCCTCCCGCTTGGTGGCGAAGGCGCCGTGCAGGAACCGCAGCGAGTAGGCCATGGTGAGCACGGAGCCGAGCACCATCGCCACGAGCATCATGTTCCGCGGCATGCCGATGAGCAGCTCCTCGTGCATGACCGCCTCCAGGACGGACTCCTTCGCGACGAAGCCGAACAGCGGCGGCACACCCGCCATCGACAGCGCCGACAGCAGCGCCAGCCCCGCGATGAACGGCTGCCTCCGGCCCAGGCCGGAGAGCTCGCGGATGTCACGCGTGCCGGTGGTGTGGTCGATGGCACCGACGATCATGAACAGGGTCGCCTTGAACAGGGAGTGCGCGAACGTCAGCGCCAGCCCGGCGAGCATCGCCTCCCGCGAGCCGATCGCCACCGTCGCGGTGATGAAGCCCAGCTGCGAGACCGTGCCGTAGGCGAGAACCAGCTTGAGGTCCTTCTGGCGCAGCGCCATCCACCCGGCCATGAGCATGGTCAGCAGGCCCAGCGGGATGACCACCAGGTGCCACGTGTTCACCACGTTGAAGTCCGGTGCGAGGCGGGCCACCAGGTAGATGCCCGCCTTCACCATCGCCGCGGAGTGCAGGTAGGCCGACACCGGCGTGGGGGCGGCCATCGCGCCGGGCAGCCAGAAGTGGCCGGGGGCGATCGCGGACTTGGTCAGCGCGCCCGCCAGGATGAGGACGATCGCCGCCGTGATGTGCGGGGTGTGCGGGACCTCCGTGAACGCGGCGATCCCGGAGAGGCTCCAGACGCCCGTCTGACGGCCGAAGAGGATGATGCCGACCAGCATCGCCAGGCCGCCGAGGGTGGTCACCATGAGGGCCTGGCTGGCGGAGCGCCGTGACGACGCCCGCTCGCCGTAGTAGCCCACCAGCAGGAAGGACAGCACCGACGTGATCTCCCAGAAGATGTACATCAGCAGGAGATTGTCCGAGGTCACCAGGCCGAACATGGCCATGGCGAAGGCCGCCATCTGGGAGCCGAAGATCGCCAGGCGCCGGGGATTCGAGTCGAAGTAGCCCCAGCAGTAGAACAGCACGAGCGCGCCGACACCGAGGATGATCAGGCTGAACAGGCCCGCCAGGGAGTCCAGCCGGAACTCCAGGTCGAGGTGCGCGGCCGTCATCCACTCCCGGGAGTAGCGCAGCTCCCCGCCGTCGGCGAAGCGGCCGGACGTGAACAGCGACAGCACCCAGAGGAAGCCGGCGGCCGGCACGATCGCGAGGAGTCCGAAGGCGGCCCGGCCGAGCGAACGTATGAGGAATGGGGCGACCAGCGAGGTGATGGTCAGGGCAGCAAGAAGTAACAGCACGTCGGCGATGTTCCCCTTCGCGTGGAGCGGACAGGACAAGGCGAGAACCGCGGTGCCGTGGTTGTCGTCGCCAACGTGCGTGCTGCCCCCAGCGGCAGTTGCTCCCTGTATCCCCGCCGGGTGTGGTGGCGGGCAGACGAGAGGAATGAGAGCACTGAGAAACACCCAAGATTGAGGCGGCGTCGGTTGAGGCGGCGCGGCCAACGAGGTCCCAGTCTATCCGAGACTGTTATATAAGGGTGTGTTGCGCCCCTCCCGGGGGACACCTTGTTCATACATTCGCGAGGTGGGGCCCGGAAAAAGAAAAGTGCGGAACCTGACTCAGGTTCCGCACTTGTCGGCTACTCGTACCGGGGGCGTGGGTGTGCCCATGTCACCGCCTCTCTGTGGGTCTCCGAGGGTGAGGACGGTGGGGGACTAGCCGTAGATGCGCTGTGCACCGGAGGCCAGGGCGGCGGCGATGGAGGCCTCGTTGGTGGCCCCGAAGCCCATGGCCCAGGCGGTGCGGTTCTCGTTGTTCTGGTGGGCGACCTTGACGAAGGTGATGGTGGCCTCGTAGAGCTCGGTCTGGTGGAAGGCCAGGATCTCGACGTGGCGGCCGGCGTCGGCCAGCAGGTGGGACGCGGCGGAGGTCGGACCCATGGCGGTGATGTCGTGGGTGGAGGTGACCGGCTGCTCCGTCTTGGAGGTGCGGATCATCTCGGCGGTGTAGTGCTGCTGACCGCCACGGCCGCGGGTGGCCTCCATGTGGGAGATGCGGATGTCTGCGGCGGGGGCGTAGGTGGCGATGAACAGCGGCCAGGCCATGCCGGCGGCCTCGTCACGCATACCACGGGGCAGACGGTGGGTGCTGCCGAAACGCGTGGTGAACGGATCCTGCTTGATGTCAGCGGAAGCGTAGGTGGTGACGGGTGCAGAAATGGTGTTGAACATAATTTCGGTCCTCTAAAGGGTCTTCGAAAGGAAGGTTGGTTTAAGTGGACCGACTCTTCAGCGGCGAAAAAGCTTAACGACTACTACCCCAGGGTGCGGGGAGTCAGTCCCTAGCCCGCACTGGGGTTCGTAGCCTCGGCTACTAGCTGAAGATCGATGTTGGTGTACGTCACGATTGCGAGTTTATGATTCGCGCCACCCTCTTTGCAACCCGTTCGCCGAATTTAACCTCATGTTCACCCCCAACTTTCCGCGTCAACGTCCCCAGGCCTGCAGGAACGCCGCCTCCGCGACCGCGACGTTCATGATCTCCGTGGGGTCCACGGACTCGTCCGGGGAGTGGATCGTGCACTGCGGTTCCTCCACCCCGAAGAGTGCGATCTCCGCCTCGGGGAACGCCTCCTGGAGGGCGAGGGTGAGCGGGATGGAACCGCCGGAGCCGAGGGACACGGCGTCCTCGGCGCCGTAGGCGTCGGCCAGGCAGCGGCGCAGCACGGCGAGGGCGGGGCCGGAGGAGTCGGCGGAGAAGGGCTGGTTCTTCTCCTGCACCTCGATGTCGATGTGCGCGCCCCACGGGGCGTGCGCCTGCAGGTGGTCGACGAGCCTGTCCATGACCTCGTCAGCGTCGAGCCCCGCCGGCACGCGCACGTTGAGCTTCGCCTGGGCGGTGGCGGGCACGGCGTTGACGGCCTCCGCGACCGGCGTGGAGGTGAATCCGGTGACCGTGACGGCCGGGCGCGACCACACCATGTCGGCGGGGGCGTCGTCCGCGGTGCCCATGATCTGCGTGCCCTCGAGCAGGCCGGCGTCGCGGCGGAAGTCCTCCGGGGTGTAGGGCTCGCCCTCCCACCTGCGTGTGCAGTCGACGCCGTCGATGACCGTGCGGCCGTGCTCGTCGCGCAGCGAGTCGAGGATGCGGACCAGGGCGGCCACCGCGTCGGGGGCCGCGCCGCCGAACTGGCCGGAGTGCAGCGGCGCGCGCAGGGTGTCCACGGTGACCACGACCTGCCCGCCGCCGCGGAGGGAGGTGGTCAGCGTCGGCACGCCCACGGCGGCGTTGCCGGAGTCGGCGATGAGGATGACGTCGGCGCGGAACAGCTCGGGCCGGGTCTGCAGCAGGTGCTCCAGGCCCTCGCCGCCGCGCTCCTCAGACCCCTCGACCAGCACGATGAGTCCCAGGTCGGTGCCACCGAGATCCTCCAGGGCGCGCAGGGCGGCCAGGTGCATGACCAGGTTCCCCTTGCAGTCCGCGGCGCCGCGGCCGTACCAGCGGCCGTTGCGCTCGGTGAGCTCGAAGGGCGGGGAGGTCCACAGGGCGTGGTCTCCGGCGGGGACGACGTCGTGGTGGGAGTAGAGGAGGACGGTGGGCATGCCGGGCGCTGCTTCCCGACGCCCGATCACCGCCGTCGAACCGTCGACGGTGGGGTGGGTGGCGACGTCGAGGCCGGCGTCGGCAAGCGCCTGACGGGTCCACTCGGCGGCGCCGGCGGCGTCCTCCTCGTGGCCGGGCTCGGCGTGGACGGAGTCGAAGGCGACGATCTCGGAGAGGTCGCGGAAAATGCGTTCGCGCTGTCCCTCTATATGGGTACGGAGTGCGTCAAGGTTCGGGGATGTGCTCATGCCGCCCCAGATTAGTCCGCCGCACCCGCCCCGTGCCTTGCACTCGACCGCATCGACTGCTAGAAACGGTTTAGCACTCAAATTGAGTGAGTGCCAGAAATCGATGTCTTCAGCGGGTGAGGTTGGGCCACACTCACCGACCGTGCCGTCGCGGGCGCCTGTTGGAGCGCAGACGTGAGTGACGTCCTATATCTATAAGGAGCACAAACACATGGCAAAGCTCATCGCCTTTGACGAGGAGGCCCGTCGCGGCCTCGAGCGCGGCCTGAACACCCTGGCCGACGCAGTCAAGGTCACCCTCGGCCCCAAGGGCCGCAACGTCGTCCTCGAGCGTGGCTGGGGCGCCCCGGTCATCACCAACGACGGTGTGTCCATCGCCCGTGAGATCGAGCTGGAGGATCCGTACGAGAAGATCGGTGCGGAGCTGGTGAAGGAGGTCGCCAAGAAGACCGACGACGTCGCCGGCGACGGCACCACCACCGCCACCGTCCTGGCCCAGGCTCTCGTCCGCGAGGGTCTGCGCAACGTGGCCGCAGGCTCCAACCCGATGGGCATCAAGCGTGGCATCGAGGCCGCCACCGCCAAGGTCACCGAGGCCCTGCTCGCCTCCGCCAAGGAGGTCGAGACCGAGGAGGAGATCGCCGCCACCGCCGGTATCTCCGCTGCTGACCCGGCCATCGGCGCCCAGATCGCCAAGGCCATGTACGCCGTCGGCGGCGGCGAGGTGAACAAGGACTCCGTCATCACCGTGGAGGAGTCCAACACCTTCGGCGTCGAGCTCGAGGTCACCGAGGGCATGCGCTTCGACAAGGGCTACATCTCCGGCTACTTCGCCACCGACATCGAGCGCGGCGAGGCCGTCCTCGAGGACCCGTACGTCCTGCTGGTCTCCGGCAAGATCTCCAACATCAAGGATCTCCTGCCGCTGCTGGAGAAGGTGATGCAGTCCGGCAAGCCGCTGCTGATCATCGCCGAGGACGTCGAGGGCGAGGCACTGTCCACCCTGGTCGTCAACAAGATCCGTGGCACCTTCAAGTCCGTCGCCGTCAAGGCACCGGGCTTCGGTGACCGCCGCAAGGCGCAGCTGCAGGACATCGCCATCCTCACCGGTGGCCAGGTCATCTCCGAGGAGGTCGGCCTGTCCCTCGAGACCGCCGACATCCCGCTGCTGGGCACCGCCCGCAAGGTCGTCGTCACCAAGGACGACACCACCATCGTCCAGGGCGCCGGCTCCCCGGAGCAGATCGAGGGTCGCGTCAAGCAGATCCGCGCCGAGATCGAGAACTCCGACTCCGACTACGACCGTGAGAAGCTGCACGAGCGTCTGGCCAAGCTGGCCGGCGGCGTGGCCGTCCTCAAGGTCGGTGCCGCCACCGAGGTGGAGCTCAAGGAGCGCAAGCACCGCATCGAGGACGCCGTCCGCAACGCCAAGGCTGCCGTTGACGAGGGCATCGTCGCCGGCGGTGGCGTCGCGCTGCTGCAGGCCGCCGAGGTGCTCGCCGACGAGCTCGGCCTCACCGGTGACGAGGCCACGGGCGTCCGCATCGTCCGCGAGGCCCTCTCCGCCCCGCTGAAGCAGATCGCTCTCAACGCAGGCCTCGAGGCCGGCGTCGTGGCCGACAAGGTCGCCGGTCTGCCGGCCGGCCAGGGCCTGAACGCCGCCACCGGCGAGTATGTCGACCTCATGGCCGCAGGCATCAACGACCCGGTCAAGGTCACCCGTTCCGCACTGCAGAACGCCGCCTCCATCGCTGCGCTGTTCCTCACCACCGAGGCTGTCGTCGCCAACAAGCCGGAGCCGGCTGTCGCCGGTATGCCGGAGGGTGCAGGCGACGCGATGGGTGGCATGGGCTTCTAGTCCCCGCTTATCGACGCCTCTCCGATCGCCGTCCCCACGCCCCTTTCCGGGGCGCAGGGGGCGGCTTTCCCCATTTCGGGGGTGGGGTGAAAATGTCTCCCCGGCACGTTCCGGCGTTAAATCGAATTCTGTCCCGGGTGTGTTACGGGCGCTCTCGGAGGTTGACTTGTTATTGACCTGTTATCGACTGTTTCCGCAGGTCGGGGGAAATATGCTGCGGAAACTGTGATCAGGAGCACAGAAGATTAAGGGAGGGTCACGAAAGTTCCCCGCAATCGGAATTGTTCATATGGCTTGACGGTTCCCCAGAGTGTGACAAAATGGCTTGCGTGACGCCCTGAGGGTGTCAGTCATTTGAAACCAACCCGGTTGTCCGCAGCCGGGCAGAAACCAAGGAGAATCTCATGGATCTCGGTACCATTCAGGGCCAGCTGAACGACTTCACCACCTTCGCCAAGAACATCGGCACCGCTCTCGCAGGCATCCCGGCCAACATCAACGCTGTCATCGACTTCGTTCAGGGCTTCGGCGACGCAGCTGACACCACCTCCGCAGTCCTGTCCTCCTCCGACAAGTAGGGATGAGGCGGTAGTACAGCTGCCGCTTTCCTCTCTGTCCGCAGGACAGGAAACATCAGCCCAAGTGCTGAACTATGTCCCACAGGGACATGCCCCCCACACTCACACTTTCTGATCACAAGGAGACTCACATGTCTGACTTCCTCGATACCTGGACCGCACTTTCCTCCACCGGCCTGGTCGGCGGCACCTTCGACCTGCTCGAGGGCCTGGGCAAGTGGACCGAGGCTGTTGCCAAGCTCATCGGCCTGGTCAAGTAAATAACCAGCTGAATACAGCTTCCGAGAATGCCCCCATCCGTGAGGATGGGGGCATTCTCCCTTTTATGGGGCATTGGCCCGGGGCGTCGGAAAGCGCGGCCCTCTTTTCGGACAAAGTCCCGTTCACCGCGCCCGAGTGCATGGCAGTGACTAGACTTATCTGCATGGCTGAGCACAATGACGACGATCTCCCTGTCATCGATCTGGCGAAGACGGAAGGATATGTCGTCGACGATTCCGACGAAGACGACCCGGTACTCCTGCGCCCGGACGGAACCCCCATTGAGACCTGGCGGGAGAATTACCCGTACGAGGAGCGCATGACGCGTGACGAGTACGAGAAGACCAAGCGCAAGCTCCAGATCGAACTGCTGAAGTGGCAGAACTGGACCAAGGAGACCGGTCAGCGTCACATCATCCTCTTCGAGGGCCGTGACGCCGCCGGCAAGGGTGGCACCATCAAGCGCTTCAACGAGCACCTCAACCCCCGTGGTGCCCGGACCGTCGCCCTGGAGAAGCCGTCCCCGCGGGAGTCCACCTCGTGGTACTTCCAGCGCTACATCGCGCACTTCCCGGCTGCCGGCGAGATCGTGTTCTTCGACCGCTCCTGGTACAACCGTTCCGGCGTCGAGCGCGTCATGGGCTTCTGCACCGAGTCGCAGCACGCGGAGTTCCTCCGTGAGGTCCCGATGCTGGAGAACATGCTCCTCGGTTCGGGTATCTCCCTGACGAAGTTCTGGTTCTCCGTGACCCAGAAGGAGCAGCGCACCCGCTTCGCCATCCGTCAGGTCGACCCGGTCCGCCAGTGGAAGCTCTCCCCGATGGACCTCGCCTCCCTGGACAGGTGGGATGACTACACCCGCGCCAAGGAGGAGCAGTTCCGCTACACGGACACCGACGAGTCCCCGTGGATCACCATCAAGTCGAATGACAAGAAGCGCGCCCGCATCAACGCGATGCGCTACATCCTGTCGAAGTTCGAGTACACGAACAAGGACCATGACGTGGTCGGTACGCCGGACCCGCTCATCGTCCTGCGTGGCCGCGATCAGATCGGCGACTAGGAACAGAGTGAGGCCCGCACCCCGGCTGGGGTGCGGGCCTCAGTGCGTTCAGGGCTCCATGCCCTTCCGCAGGAGGTCGAAGGCCGCGCGGGCGCGCTGCACCGCCTCCGGCGAGTCGAAGGGGACGCCGCGCACCGCGGTCTGGAAGGTGCGGACACCGTAGATCGCGTCGAGGGCGGCCTCGATGTCGACGTCCCGGCGGATCTCACCGTTGTCCTTCGCCGCCTGCAGGGCGCGCTGCATGCACTTGAGGCGACGGGAGGCATGCTTCTCCCAGTACACCTTCTGCAGCTGCGGGTTCGCCATCATGAGCTCCAGGTGCCGACGGTAGTGCTTGTCGGTGTAGCCGCGGCCGACGGTCTCGTGCATCCGGTCGAAGAGGAGTTCCTCGAGGATCGGCTTGATCGGGCCGTCGAAGCTGTACACCCGGTTGGTGCGACCGTGGTCGAGGGCGTCCGCGAGCAGCTCGTTGAGGCTCGGCCAACGACGGTAGATCGCGGAACGGGAGGCCCCGCTGGCCTCGACGATCTCCTGGATGGTCAGCGGCTTGCCCTCCCGGATGAGGCGGCGGGCAGCGATGATGACCTGCCTGTCCAGGGCCTCGTTCGGCGGGCGGCCGGGGCCGGTGCGGACAGGTTTAGGATCCTCGCGTTCGGTGTAGTGGTAGCTCATGATGCATGCCCCCAAAGGGATGGATTCGTCTTGTGACGTTCATGATCCCTGAGATTCAGATGAAAATCCACTTAACGAGTGGAAACGGACACTATCCATTCTGATATCTATTCTGACATGAGGAAACGCCGAATACCAGGGGTGTCGGGGGTGTCAAGTGGAGTCCATTTTCAACCGGGTTTCCTGTGGATAACCGGGGTTTATCCACAGGCGCGGAAGGGTGCGTGTCGACGTGTGCCTGTCGGGCGTTTAGCGTGCGGGGCATGAACCTGATGTCGGCGTTTGAGGCCCTGCGGGCCATCCCCGTGCTGGAGGCGTTAGCGACCGGCACGGTCGACGTCGTTGCGCTGTCAGGGTTGGGTTTCCGGGACGCGGGGGCCTGGCAGAAGCTGGCCGGGATCTACTTCGGGCCGACCCGTCACCGGAGGCTGCAACGTGCTGCCCGGGCGGCGGCGGTGGGGTTGTCCCTGGACGCCCTGGGTGTGGTGGAGAAGCACACCCGCCGGCTGCTCACAGGCGCGGCGGTCACCCCGTGGGAGCTGCGCGTCGAGTTGTGCGCCCTGCGCGGCACGGTGGAGGAGATCGACCGGGCTGCCGCCACCCGCGTGCGTGACTACAACCGCGGGGTCGAGGACGCCGAGAAGAAGGCCTACGGTCGAAGGGCCCTCAGGGGCGGCAAGAACACCGACGGTCTGGGCAACCGCACGTTCACCGTCACCGGCCCGGAGAGGGTCATCGAGGGCGTGCTCAGCGGGGTCCGTGCCGGGGCCGCCCAGCGGCGACGGAAGGACCCCCGGCTGACCTATGAGCAGGCGATGTTCGACGCCTTCCTGGACACCCGGGGTGGCGGGCCTGCCCGCGAGGTGGTGATCACCGTGCTGCCGCTGCCGGAGTCGACGAAGGTGCTGCGGCAGGAGGGTGACGAGACCGTCTTCGCCCGCACCGACGGCACCACCATCACCGGGGCCGAGCTGGTCGCCGAGGCCATGGTGGAGGAAGGATACGTGGGGGTCTTCGACCCTGTCCGTGGTGGGGTCAACGTGTACCGGGACGAGCGCTTCGCGAACTTCAAGCAGCGCATGCTCCTGTCCGCGGAGACGATCCTGTGTCCGCACCCGGGGTGTACCACTCCGGCGAGTCAGTGCCAGGTGCATCACCTGACAGCGTGGGAGCAGGGTGGGGAGACCAACATCGAGAACCTGTCGATGGCGTGTGCGGTGCACAACGCGCGCAATGACGATGATCCGAATGCCCCACCCCGGAATGGGCGCCTGGAGCGCCGGCCTGGTGGGGTGGTGCATCTGCCGCCCGATGGTGGGCCACCACGGAGCAACATTCACCCGATACGGCAGTTGTCCGCCATGGCACTCATCAACAGGTGAAAACCCCCTCCGCGGGTCGCGGAGGGGGTCACGGGGGCGTCGAAAAGCGGCTAAGCGCGATTCCAGGGCTCGATCGGGTTGCCCTGCCACACGGTGTTGGCGGGCACCTGGTCACCACGCATGACGAGTGAGCCGGGGCCCACCGTCGCGCCGTCGCCGATGCGGGCCGCCGGCAGTGCGACGGAGTGCGCGGCGAGGGTGGCGCCGTCGGCGATGGTGACGGTGTCGAGGCTCATGACGCGGTCCTGGAACAGGTGCGTCTGCACGACGGTGCCGGGCCCGACCGTCGCGGCGCGACCGACGATGCACAGGTCTGTCTCCGGGAACCAGTACGACTCCACCCACGCACCGTGGCCGATCCGCGCGCCGAGCGCCCGCAGGGCCACGTTGAGTTCACCGGTGCCGAGCGTCGGCACCAGGAACCACGGTGCGGCGACCGCCTCGACGAAGGCGTCCTGCAGCTCGTTGAGCCACACGAACTCACTCCACAGCGGGTGATCGCCGGGCCTGTGCCTGCCGACGCAGAACCACTTCACCATCACGGTCACACCCATCGCGAGCAGGCCCGCCGCCATGAGCACCAGCCCGCCGGCGAGCCAGGCGACGAGGACACCGTAGGTGGCCACCAGCCAGTAGATCGTGCCGACCACACCCGCCAGCAGCATGGCGGACGTCATCGTGGCGAGCAGACGCATCGTCTCGATGAAACCGCGGAAGAACTTCACCTTCAGGCCCGGGTTGTAGGTCAGGGCCTCGCCGCCGTCGGCGTCGACGTGGACACGACGCATCCGCTCCGGCGGGGAACCCCACCAGTTGGTGTTCGCCTTCGCCTTCTTCGGGGTGGAGGACAGCACCGCCACCAGCGAGTTCTTCGGCAGCTTACGGCCCGGCCCGGTGATGCCGGAGTTGCCCACGAACGACCGCTTGCCGACGCGCGTCTCGCCCGTCAGCATCCAGCCGCCACCGAGCTCGTAGCCGCCGACGAGGGTGTCGTCGGCGAGGAAGGCGCCCTCGCGGACGTCGGTGAGCGTCGGGATCATCACGGCCGTGGAGACCTCCACGTTCTTCCCGATCCTCGCCCCCAGACTGCGCAGCCACAGCGGCGTGAGCTGGCCGGCGTAGAGCGGGAAGAGGTAGGTGCGGGCGTCGTCCATGAGACGCTCGATGGTCCACAGCTGCCAGCCGTGGAAGGAACGCACCGGCGTGATGCCCGGCTTGAGCCCGATCTGCAGGAAGCGGACTCCCAGCCAGATGGACACCATGTAGAACGCGAACGCGACCAGACCACCCAGCGGGGCGAACACGACGGCCCCCAGGAGGGGGTTGCCGCCGGTGACGTCGATGAGCGAGACGACCACCAGCGCACCGAGCGCGATCGCGGCGAGCGGCTGCAGGCTCAACGCCACCGAGGTCAGCCCGTAGATCGGCACCCAGCGGGACCGACGCGGCGGATGCTCGTCCGGGAAGCGGTGCTTCGACCGGCCGACCTTCTCCGCCGGGGAACCCGACCAGCGGGACCCCGGCTTGATGGTGCGGTGACCGGTGACGGTGGAGCCGGCCTCGACGTGGGCGTCGGCACCGATGACGGCACCGGGCAGCAGCGTGGAACGCGCACCGACGCGCGCGTCGGGGGCCACCTCGATGGCGCCGACGTGGACGACGTCACCGTCGACCCAGTAGCCCGACATGTCGACCTCCGGCTCGATGGCACAGTGGTCCCCGAGGGTGAGCAGGCCGGTGATCGGCGGCAGGGAGTGCAGGTCGACGCCCCGGCCGACCTTCACGCCGAGTGAGCGGGCGTAGTAGTTGACCCACGTCGCCCCGGAGATGGACTGCGAGCCGGAGGCGTCGGCCCAGCGTTCGGCCGCCCAGATCCTCAGGTGGGTGGCACCACCACGCGGGTACTCGCCCGGCTGGATGCCGGCGGTGAGCAGCCGCGCGCCGAGGCCACCGATGGGCAGACGGCCCACCGGCGAACCGAAGACGACGAGCAGCACGGCGACCAGCCACCAGGAGGTGTGCACCGCCCACTCGAGGCCGGCCATGTGCGCCAGGTTGCCGCCGAGGAGGATCCAGCCGAGCCACGTGGTGGCCTGGAGGGTCATCAGGGGGATCTGGATGAGGGTCTGCAGCACGCGGGTGAGCGGGCCGACGGGGCGGACGTCGCGGGGTTCGACGGGGGCGGCGTCGTGAAGCGAGACACCCGTCTTCGCCGCGATGTTCTCGACGGCCTCCGCGAGGGAGCCCAGACGCGGGTGGTCGTAGAGGTCGCGGACGGCGACGGTGGGCACCTGCTCACGGATGCGGCCCACGAGGGTCGCCGCGGCCAGCGAGGTGCCGCCGAGGGAGAAGAAGTCCGCGTCGGCGTCCTGGACGGAGGTACCGAGCACGTCGACCCACAGTTCGGCGAGCCACGTCTCGGTGGCGTTGAGGTCGGTGGCCTCGACGCCGACGCCGGGCAGCGGCCACGGCAGGGCGGCCTTGTCGACCTTGCCGGACGTGCGGACCGGCAGCTCCTCCATGACGCAGATGCGCGGGACCAGTGCCGCCGGCATCGTCTCGGCGAGGCGGTCGTGGGCGGCGTCGTGGTCGAACCCCAGGGAGGGGTCGTCGAGTGACACGTAGCCGACGAGCACCGACTGGTTCGCACCCGTCTTCTGCACCGCGACGGCGGAGTTGTACACGTTCGGCAGGGCGGCGACGTTGGCCTCGACCTCGCCGAGCTCGATGCGGCGGCCGCCGATCTTCACCTGGTCGTCGACACGTCCGACGAAATAGAGGCCGTCCTCCTCGAGGCGTACGTGGTCGCCGGAGCGGTAGGCGCGGGCCCAGCCCACGGAGGGCATGGGGGCGTACTTCTCGGCGTCCTTCTCCGGGTCGAGGTAGCGGGCCAGGCCGACGCCGCCGATGACGAGCTCCCCGACCTCGCCGACGGCGACGGGCTGTTCCTCGGAGTCGACGACGATGAGGTCCCAGCCGGCCAGCGGCAGGCCGATGCCGACCGGCTGCCCGGGGTGGAGCTGGGTGGCGGATGCGACGACGGTGGCCTCCGTGGGACCGTAGGTGTTCCACATCTCGCGGTCCTCGGTGGCGAGGCGTTCGACGAGCTCCTGGGAGCAGGCCTCACCGCCGACGATGAGGAGGCGGATGTTGTCGAGTGCCTCGGCGGGCCACAGGCCGGCGAGGGTGGGCACGGTCGACACGACGGTGATGTCGCGGCGGATCAGCCAGGGGCCCAGGTCCATGCCGGACCGCACGAGGGAGCGGGGGGCGGGCACGAGGCAGGAGCCGTGGCGCCAGGCGAGCCACATCTCCTCGCAGGAGGCGTCGAAGGCGACGGACAGTCCGGCGAGCACGCGGTCCTCGGGGCCGAGGGGGCCGCCGGGGGAGTCGACCAGGAAGAGTTCGGCCTCGGCGTCGACGAAGGCGGCAGCGGAGCGGTGGGAGACGGCCACTCCCTTGGGTTTACCGGTGGAGCCGGAGGTGAAGATGATCCAGGCGGTGTCGTCGAGACGCGGGCGGTGCTTGTCGCCTCCTGCACGGGGGGAGAGCATGCGGAAGCCCTCGTCGGTGAAGACGCCGTTGATCTTCCCCTCGGAGAAGACCATCTCGGCGCGTTCCTCGGGGTCGTCGGCGTCGACGGGGACGTAGGCGGCGCCGGCGGCGATGGTGGCGAGGATGGCCACGTAGAGGTCACGCGAGCCGGAGGTCATGCGGATGCCGATGCGGTCGCCGCGGCGGATGCCGTTGGCGTGGAGTTCGGCGGCGAGGGTGTGGACCTCGTCCATGAGTTCGGCGTAGGTGAGGATCTCGCCGTCGTCGATGGCCGCGGCCTCGGGGTGGGCGGCGGCGGTGGCGGTGAGGATGTCGTAGAGGGTGCGTTTGGCGGGGGCGTCGCCGGCGCGGAGGAACTGGCGGGGGACCTGGCGGATGGACACGTGGACTTACGCCCCCTTGACTTCGTCGGGGTTGGGCTCCAGGTCGGCGACGAGGACGGCCTGCGTCAGCTTGCGCAGGTGCTTGAGCTGTTTGCCGGTGGACTCGTCGAGGGCGGTGGCCTCGGCGGCGGCGACGAGTTCCGCCAGTTCGGCCTGGGCCTTCACGCCCTTCTTGGTGGACATGACGATCTGACGGCGGCGGTCCTTGGGATCGCGTTCGCGCTTGGCCCAGCCCTGTTCCTCGAGGCCGTCGATGAGGCGGACCATGTCGGAGGCGTCGATGGCGAGGGTGTCGGACAGGGAGGTCTGGGAGGAGGCGTCGCCCTCGATGAGGCAGGTGAGTACCCAGTAGCCCCGCATGGTGGTCCCGCGGGTGGCGAGGGCGGCCTCCACCTCGTCGCGGGTCCGGCGACGGAGGCGTTCCAGCTGGAAACTCGGTGATTCGAGGAGGGTGAGGGGTACGCCGACATGGGCGGCGTCGCCCGTCGTGGGGGAATCAACTGATTGCAACATGCCACCAATGGTATACCGCCCACGGTGGTCGCGTTAAATCATGGGCCGCGGCCCACTATCTGTTATCCCAGCGGGAGGCCCTTCTCCACCCACGCCATCGTGCCGCCCTCGACGTTGATGGCCTCGATGCCGTGGTTCTCCTTGAGGAACTCGCAGGCCTTTCCGGAGCGGTTGCCGGAACGGCAGATGAGGTAGATGTCACGGTCGGTGTCGATCTCGCCGACGCGGCCGGCGAACTCGGACAGCGGGATGAGGGTCGCGCCCGCGGCGTGGACCTCGGCGTACTCGTCGGCCTCGCGGACGTCGATGAGCTGGGCGTCGGCGGGAACCTGGTTTACATTCACAGTCTTCATGACACCGAGAGTACAGCGAATACAGTGGCTGGCATGGACACTCGACGACTCACGGGACCGATCGCCCTCCGCCTCTGGATCGTGGTCCTCGTCGCCGGCGCCGCCGGACTGGGCCTGCTGTGGCTCGGCGCGGGCGTCGGCATGGCGCTGGTGACCATCGCGGTCCTCTCCGCGCCCGTCGCCCTGGTGTCCACCGTCGCCTTCGCTTTCCGACGCCCCGCCCTCGTCCTCCCCCGCTGGCTCACCGTCCCCGGCGCCCTCGGCACGGTGGTCGGTTTCGGGTGGCTGCTCGTGGAACCCGGCGCGGTGCCCGCCATCCTCGCGCTGGCGGTGGGGGTGTGGCTGCTGGTCGTGGGACTGATCTCCGGGGTGGTCGTGGGCCGGTGGGCCTGAGGGTCTTCCCCTCCGTCACGTGATGTGTTAACGTTCCCGCCGACACTGTTCCCGAGGATCGGAGAGGCCCGTGCTCATCCGCGATCGTTCGCCGCGCATCCACGCGTTGACGTCGTAGCACCCTCCCCTGGGGCTCCGTCAGCGCATCCGCTGAACCTCGTAGGAGCCTCTCATGTCATACCCCCTCATTTTTGCCGGAGTCACCTTCTCCTGGCCGGACGGTTCCCCCGTCCTCGACGGCACGGACGCCGTCTTCACCGCCGGACGCACCGGCCTCATCGGGGACAACGGGGCCGGGAAATCCACGGTCCTCCGTCTCATCACCGGGGAACTCGTCCCCACGTCCGGGACCATCACGCGTGCCGGCGACGTCGCCCATCTGCCGCAGCAGCTCACCCTGGAGTCCGGGATGACGGTCGCGGAGCTGCTGGGCATCCGGGAGAAACTGGATGCCCTGGCGGCCATCGAGTCCGGCGACCCGGACCCCCGGCACTTCACCGCCGTGGGCGACGACTGGGACGTCGCCGCCCGGGCCCGCGCGCTTCTCGACGCCACCGGCCTCACCTCCGTCGGCCTCGACAGGGAGGTCGGCACGCTGTCCGGCGGGGAGGCGGTGCTCACCGCGCTCATCGGCATCCGGCTGGCCGACACCCCGCTCACGGTGCTCGATGAGCCGACCAACAACCTCGACCGGGAGGCCCGCGCCCGCCTGCGGGACCTCGTGGCGGGGTGGCGGGGCACGCTCATCGTCGTCAGTCACGATGTCGAGCTCCTGGAGCTCATGGACTCCACCGTCGAGCTCCGCGACCGGCAGCTGACCGTCTACGGCGGGCCCTACAGCCTGTACCGGGAGCAGCTGGCGCGGGAGCAGGCCGCCGCGGAGCGGGCGGTGCGCGCCGCCGAGCAGACCCTCCGCGTGGAGAAACGCCAGCGCGTCGAGGCGGAGACCAAGCTCGCCCGGCGCCGTTCCTACGCGAAGACGGACTACCTGAACAAGAGGAAACCGAAGATCATCATGAACCAGCGGAAGACGGAGGCCCAGGTCTCCGCCGGCAAGCTGCGGGAGGATCTCGGGCGGGCCGTCGAGTCGGCCGAGCAGAATCTGCGGGAGCAGGAGGCCCGCGTGCGGAAGGAGGCGCACATCCGGATCGACCTGCCCGACCCGGACGTGCCCGCCGGCCGCCGGCTCCTCGAGTGGGTCGACGACCGGGGTACGGCGCACGTCATGCAGGGCCCGGAGCGGGTGGCGCTCACCGGCCGCAACGGCGTGGGCAAGACCCGGCTGCTGGAGACCCTCCACGACGGTGGGGAGTCCCTGCCCCGGCTGGTGGCGCACACCGGGCGGATCGGGTACCTGCCGCAGCGGCTCGACCACCTCGACGACGACCTCGACGTCTTCGGGTGCGTCCGGCAGGCGGTGCCGGGGGCGGACCCGCAGCAGGTGCGGGCGAACCTCGCCCGCTTCCTGTTCACCGGCGACGACATCGGACGCCGCGTCGGGGACCTGTCCGGCGGGGAACGCTTCCGCGTCGCCCTCGCCCGGCTCCTGCTCGCCGACCCGCCACACCAGGTGCTGCTTCTCGACGAACCCACCAACAACCTCGACCTCAACAGCATCGATGCGGTGGTCAGCGCCCTGGGCAACTACCACGGCGGGCTCGTCGTGGTCAGCCACGACGACGCCTTCCTCGAGCGGCTGGGGGTGGACGTGCGGCTCGAGGTGGGCGTCGACAAGCGGATCAGCCGACGGTGACCATGAGGCGGGCGACCTCCTCCGCGTCCTCCATGGCGTCGTCACCGCCGCGGGACAGGATGGAGGAGAGCACGGCGGTCAGCGCGTGGCGCGGGTCCTCGACGAGGCGGTGGGAACGCCAGGCGATGTGCTTGTCGGGGCGGACGAGGATGACGCCGTCCTCCTCGACCTCGCGCTGGCGCAGCCAGTCGCCGTAGAGGTCCTGGTGCTCGAGGCCCTCGCCGATGACGACGGCCTTGAGCTCGATGCCCAGGGACTCCGCGACCTCCTCCGCGGCCTCCGCCCAGGGGCGGCCGTTGATGCCGGTGAACAGGGTGAAGCCGGTGCCGGTGGCGATGTCGTGGGTGGACTCCTTGCGGAAGGTGTCGCCGATCCAGGCGTGCGGCAGGCGCAGACCCGGGTAGGTCGACTTCTGGTGGTGGAGCAGGGGGTCCTCGGTGACCTCCGGGCGTCCCAGGCCGTCGCAGACCACGGCGGTGGACCGGTAGAACTGGCCGATCTCGGTGCCCTGGGCGTTGAACTCGTAGTCCTTGTTGTCCAGGGCGGCGCGCAGGGCTTTGCGGCGGGCGGCGCCCTCCGGGGTGGCCTCCTTGCGCAGCCGGAGCTTCTCGATGAACTCCTCGTCGGTCTTCGCGTCGGCGACCCCGAGGGCGTCGAAGATCGGCTGGTACTCGCGGGAGGAGTTGTTCGCGCGGGTGACGATCTGCTTGGCGATCGGCGCCCGCTCCACCGAGTAGGTCTCCAGCAGCTCCTCGCCGGCCTGGCCCTTGAGCACGGCGGCCAGCTTCCAGGCCAGGTTGTAGGAGTCCTGGATGGAGGTGTTGGACCCCAGGCCGTGGCTCGGCGGGTGGCGGTGGGCGGCGTCGCCGGCGATGAACACACGCCCGTTCTGCATGTGGGTGGCCCACTGCTCGTTGTTGCCCCACAGGGAGTAGCCGGTGATCTCCAGCTCGAGGTCCGGGATGCCGACCAGCATGCGGACGATGCGCTTGGCCTCCTCCTCGTCGAGATGCGGCGGCTCCTGGGTGATGTCGTAGCCCCAGACGGCGAGCCACTCGTTCCAGGGGCGGACGCAGCGCACCAGCCCGGCGCCGAGGCCACCGATGTTCGAGCCGGGCGGGAAGACCCAGTACAGGATGGACGGCCGGTGCGCGACCCACCGGGACAGGTCGGCCTTGAACTGCAGGTTCATCGAGCCGCCGATGTCCATGGCCCCCTCGAAGGGGATGTCGATGTCCTCGGCGATCTGGGAGCGGGCGCCGTCGGCGCCGATGAGGTACTTCGCGCGGATGGTGTACTCGTGGCCGGTGAGGCGGTTGCGCACCAGGACGGAGACCCCGGAGTCGTCCTGGGTGTGGGAGAGGTACTCGGTGGAGAACTGGGTCTGCGTGCCCCGCTTGGTGGCGTTCTCCAGGAGGATCGGCTCGAGCAGGGTCTGCGGGATGTCGCAGGGCATGGCGGGGGAGGCCAGCTCGTAGTCGGCGCGGCGGTCTGGGCGCCAGCCCCACGTGGGGCGACGGCCGATCTCCTCGCCGGCGACGGACTCGGCGTAGACGGTGTCGCCCATCTGCTCGTGGGGGACGGCCTTCTCGAGCACCTGGGCCTCGAGGCCGACGTCGCGGAGGATCTCCATGGTGCGCTGGTTGGTGATGTGGGCGCGCGGCGTGTTCGCGGTCCAGCGGTACTTGGTGATCATGATGTTGTCGATCCCGTGGGTCGACAGGAAGAGTGCCGCGGAGCTGCCGGCGGGGCCGGAGCCGACGATGAGGACGTCTGTGGTGACGACGCCTGCGGGGATCTCGGTGTCGGCGATACCGTCGTGGAAGGCGGGCATGGTGTTCATCTCCTTGGTGGGGTGGACCTGACGGAGATGAATGTATGCCGCGTCACTGCCCGTCGGAAGGTGTGGCGGAGATCACGTCCGGGTGGGGCCAGAACCTGTCCGCTGTGGGCTAAATCACTGCCTCCGCCACTGGAGCGGCGTCACCCCGACCCGCTCGCGGAACACCCGCCCGAAGTGGCTCTGCGATGCGAAACCGCAGCGCGCCGCCACCTCCGCGACCGACAGCCCCTGCCGGTCCGGGTCCCGCAGCATCTCCTGCGCCAGCCGCACGCGCTGCCCCTGGACGTACCGGCCCAGCGACGTCCCGTCCCCCGCGAAGTGTCTGCTCAGCTGACGTTCGCTCAGACCCACCGCCGCTGCCACCCGTCCCGCGGTCAGCTCCCGGTCCGTGAGGTGCCGGTCGATGAACTGCTTCGCGGAGGCGAGGAAACCGGCCTCGTCGTCACGCCTCCCCAGGATGAGCCGCAGCAGCGCGAGGGCGTCCCCCTCGGTGCGCGCCGGGTCCAGCGTCGGCTCCGGCCCGCTGACCTGCGTGAGCGTGCGCAGCACCAGCCGGGCCAGGGCCTGCTCGTGGGTCCCGCCCTGCGCGCTGAAGTCGAAGACCGCCGGCAGCGGCGGGCCGAGGGGGCCGGCCATCTCCCGGTACCGCTCCCGCGGGATGGTGAGCACCACCTCGCGCAACCCCCGGGAGAAACCGCGGGTGAAGGGGAGGTCGGCGTCGTAGAGCACGGCCTGCCCGGGCTGCAGCGTCAGGTGTCCGCCACGGTGGAAGAAGAAGGCCTCGCCCTCCAGGGCGAAGAACACCGCGACCACGCCCGTCGGGTGCTCGCGGATGAACGACTCCGAGCGTTCCACGATCTGCGACGTCCCCGTCACGTCGGCCATGCGTATCGACGGCAGCTGGAGGTTCGTCTGCCGGGAGCGCATCGGCTGCTCGTCGAGGGTACGGATGTCCAGGGGGATGAGCGCGCGGGCGTTGTGGCCCTCCCACAGGTGGACGCGCGCCTCCGGGCTGATGTTCTCGGTGGTGAAACGCAGCAACTGTGAGGTAGACATGATGGACCCACCCTAGTGATCCACGTCATGTGAACCCAGACCCCCGGGCTGAACCCGGGGAGACCCCCGGGATTTCTCAGCCTCGCATGAGCTGCAGGTTGTGCTCCTCGAGGATCCCCGCGAGGGGCTGCGCCGCGATCACCGGGCGGGAGCCGGTGAGCATCCAGGAGGCGACGCCGACGGCGTGGTAGCGGCCGTCGATACGCGCGAGGACGGGGCCGCCCGAGTCGCCCGGGCGAGCGATGTTGGACAGGACGATCTTGTCCTCGTGTATGCCCAGGTACTCGCCGCAGGAGATTCCGCTGCGCGCGCCGAAGCGGCACAGTTCCGGGCGCAGGCGCTGCACGTCCTCCACCGACAGGACACCCTCGATCGGGTACACGCCGGCGAGCCGCGGCGAGACGTCCTCCGGGGAGGTCAGGCGCACGATCCCGATGTCGGGGGCGGAGTTGTCCGCGGCGAACTCACTGTGGATGACGGTGCCGACGGCCACCTGCCGCCCGTCGCGGGAGACGAACACCGTCTGTCCGACGAGGCCGCAGTGGCCGGCGGTGACCATCACCGGCTCCCCCGCGGCCGTGCGCGCCATGAAACCGGCGGAGCAGGCGCGGTCGGGGGTGGTCACCTCGAAGCCGGGGGCCAGGTAGCCCTGGTCGACCAGCCGGGAGACGGCCCCGGCGTCCCACGTCGGGTGGGCGAAGGTGTCCGGGATGTCGAGGACGAGCCCGGGCTCCGGGGCGACGGCGGCCGCCCGCGAGGACCCCGAGGACGCCTCCGCGGTCGGGGCGGGGGAGAGCAGCAGGGCGGAGAGTACGAGGGCCGTCAACCGGCGGGCGAGAGTCACCCCTGCAGGGTAGGCGCGTGGGCCGGGAATGAGAAAACCCCGCCCGTGGGGGACGGGCGGGGCGGGTGGGGGATTAACCCTCCTTGAGCTGCTGCTCGACCTCGTTCTTCTTGTCCTTCTCGGCCTCGAGGCCCTCGCGGGTGTTGTCGCCGACCTCCTTGTAGCGGTCGATGGACTCCTGGAGGATGCGCTCGGCCTCGGCACGGTCGCCCCAGCCGGCGCCGGTGACCTCCTTGTTCGGCTCGAGGTCCTTGTAGTGGACGAAGAAGTGCTCGATCTCGTCGCGGGTGAAGGAGGAGATGTCCTCGAGGTCCTGGAAGGAGTCGAAGCGCGGGTCGTCGAGGACGCAGAGCAGCTTGTCGTCGCCGCCGGCCTCGTCGGTCATCTTGAAGACGCCGACGATGCGGGCCATCACCACGACACCCGGGAAGACCGGCTCCGGCATGATGACGAGCGCGTCCATCGGGTCGCCGTCCTCACCGAGGGTGTGCTCGATGAAGCCGTAGTCCGCCGGGTACGCCATCGGGGTGAACAGGTAGCGGTCGAGGAAGACGCGACCGGTCTCGTGGTCGACCTCGTACTTGTTGCGCGAACCCTTCGGGATCTCGATGATGACTTCAACGCTCATGCGTCAGACTCCTTGCTGCGGTGTTCTTGGGGACTGCCGTTCATCATAGCGGCAGGTCATGCCGTGGGCGTGCCGTACCCTCCTCCGCCGGCGGTGCGGATGGTCACCGACTCCCCGGTGCCGAGGTCGAAGCGGCTCATCGACGCCACGGGCGTGTCCTCCCGCAGCACCTCCCCGGGTGTGCCCTCCCCGCCGCCGTCCAGCCCCCAGGGGGCGGTGGTCACCCGGGAGGTGGCGGCCACGACGGTGGCCTCGCCGCGGGCGACGGTGAGGGTGCGGACGAGTCCGTCACCGCCCCGCTGCCGACCCGTGCCGCCGGTGCCCCGCGCGATGGCGTAGGTGCCCACCCGCAGGGGGTACTCCCGCTCGATGACCTCGCAGGGGGTGTTGCGGGTGTTGGTCATGTGGGTGTGGGTGGCGTCGGCGCCGTCGCCGCCGGCCCACGCGCCCTGCCCACCGCCGTAGGTCTCGACGTAGGAGTAGTAGGTGCCGTCGCGCGGGTCGATGCCGCCGATGGTGACGATGCTCATGCTGCCGCTCGACGCCGCCGGGACGATCCCGTCGGTGAACTGCTCGAACGCTCCGTACATCGCGTCGACGATGCGTTGCGACGTCTGGATGTTGCCCTGCGCCACCGGCGCCGGGAACTGCGCGTGGACGAGGCTGCCCGGCCGGGTGTGGAACGTCAGCGGACGGGTCAGCCCCGCATTGGAGGGCAGGGTCGGGTCTGTGAGCGTCTTGAGCACGTACGCCGCGCACGCCTGTGTGACGGCGAAGGAGCAGTTCACGGCGCCGCGCACCTGGTCGTCGGTCTGCGTGAGGTCGATGTCGATCTCCTCGCCGCGCACCGTCACGGTGACGACGATCGCCGTCGGCTCCTCCGCGTTGCCGGTGTGCTCGAGGTGGTCGGTGAAGGTGCCGGTGCCGTCGGGGAGCGCGGCGATGGCGGCGCGGGTGCGGCGTTCCGCGTAGTCGACGAGCGCCCGGCAGGAACGGTCGAAGCCGGTGGTGCCCCACTCGTCGACAAGCTCGAGGATGCGGCGTGCGCCGAGGCGGTTGGCGGAGACCTGCGCCATGAGGTCGCCGCGGGTCTTGTCGGCGGTGCGGATGTTGGTGAGCAGCAGGGAGAGCAGCTCCTCGTCGAGGGTGCCCTCCCGGAACAGGCGGACCGGCGGGATGCGGATGCCCTCCTGGAAGATCTCGGTGGCGTGCGCGGCCATGGAGCCGGGGGTGATGCCGCCGACGTCGACGTGGTGGGCGATGTTCGCGACGACCGCCACCAGCTCCCCCGCGTGGTGCACCGGCGTGATGACGCAGATGTCCGGCAGGTGCGGTCCCCCGAGGTAGGGGTTGTTCGTCAGCAGGACGTCGCCGGGGCGCAGGCGGTCGGTGCCGTACTCGGCCAGCGCGTTGCGGATCACCGTGGGCATGAGCCCCAGGTGCAGCGGGATGTGCTCGGCCTGGGCGATGAGCTCGCCGTCGGGCAGGTAGAGGCCCGCGGAGCAGTCGCGGCGGTCCTTGATGTTGGGGGAGTAGGAGGTGCGGATCAGTGCCGTGCCGACCTCCTCGGCGATCGACTTCAGCCGGTTGCGGGCGATCTCGATCTCGACGGGGTTGAGGGTCATCGGGTCCTCCTCAGGTGCAGGAAGCCGTGCTCGTCGACGCGGACCTGCTGGTCGGGGCGGATGTAGGTGGTGGTGTCGAACTGGTTGAGGATCGCCGGGCCCTCCACGACCCGGCCCGGCGCGAGGGAGGCGCGGTCGAGGACCGGGGTGGGCACCCACGCGCCGTCGATCCACACGTCCCGCTTCCCGACGTCCCCCTCCTCCACCCCCGCCACCAGTTCCTGGGGGATGCGGGGCTGCCCGACCGTGGCGGTCAGGCGGGCGACGATGACCTCCATCTCGGCCTCCGGGTCGGAGAAGCCGTAGCGCTCGGCGTGGAGCTCGTCGAAGGCGGCGCGCTGGGAGTCCCAGTCGCCGGCCCAGGGGAGGGTGAGTTCGAAGGACTGGCCGAGGTAGCGGGCGTCGACAAGCAGTTCGGTGTCGAAGAAGCCCGTCCGCATCTCCTCGGCGGCGCGCTGCCGGAGCCCCTCGAAGACGGCCGGGAGGTCGGCGAAGTCGCTGACGGGGCGGGCGAAGTCGTGCCGCACGGGGGCGTCCAGCATGCCGACCGCCGAGGCGATGCCCGGCAGCGGCGGGATGACGGCCGACTCCATGCCGAGCTCGTGGATGAGGTCGGAGGCGTGCAGCGGGCCGGCACCGCCGAAGGCCATGAGGTGGCAGGAACGGACGTCGACGCCCCGCTCGACGCTCACCCGGCGGATGCCGCGGGCCATCGTCGCCGCGATGACCTGCAGGATGCCCTCCGCGGCCTCCTCGGCGGACAGCCCCAGCTCGGCACCCCACTCATCCATGCGGGTGCGGGCGGCCTCGCGGTCGAGGGTGAAGTGCCCGCCCAGCAGGTCGGTGCCCAGACGGCCGAGGACGAGGTGGGCGTCCGTCACGGTGAGGTCCGTGCCGCCGCGGCCGTAGGAGACGGGGCCCGGTTCGGCGCCGGCGGAGTGCGGGCCGACGCGCAGCGACCCACCCGAGTCACGCCACGCCACCGAACCGCCGCCCGCACCGATGGTGTGCACGTCGACGCTCGGCAGCCGCAGCGGCAGCGAGTCGATCTCCCCGGAGGTGGTCTCGTCGGGCGCGCCCCCGCGGATGAGCGCGATGTCGGTCGAGGTGCCGCCGATGTCGAAGCTGACGACCTTGTCCAGGCCCAGATGACGCGCCCAGTTCGCCGCCCCGACGACGCCGCCCGCCAGCCCCGACAGGACCGTGCGGGCCGAGTGCGTCGCCGCGGTCCGCGGATGGAGCAGCCCACCGTTGGACTGCATGATCCACAGCTGCGAACCGACGCCCATCTCCTCGATCCCCGTCGCCAGCCGTCCCATGTAACTGGACACCTTCGGCTGGACGTAGGCGTTGACCACGGCGGTGGAGGTCCGCTCGTACTCCCGCATCTCGGAGGTGATGTCCGTGGCCGCCACGACCACAGGCGCCACCCCGGCCGCCCGCAGATGCGCGACGGCCTGCTGCTCGTGGCGCGGATCGACGTAGGCGTTGAGGAAACTGACCACGACGGCGTCGAGGTGCAGGGCGGCGAGTGACGCGGCGGCGTCGGCAAGCGCCTCCTCACGCAGGGGGATGAGGGCCTCCCCGTCGGCGGAGAGACGCTCCTCGACGTCCACGATCAGCTCGTCCGGGACCAGCGGCGGCACCCGGTGGACGGTGTTGTCGTAGAGCGAGGGACGGGCCTGGTGGGCGATCGCCAGCACGTCCCGGAAACCGCGCGTGGTCAACAGCCCGACGCGCGCGCCGGTGCGGGTGAGCACGGTGTTCGTCGCCACGGTCGTGCCGTGCACCAGGCGCGTCACCTGCCCGGGTTCCGCGCCCTCCCTCTCCAGGGCCCCGGTGACGCCGGTGAGCACCGCCTCGTCGGGGGCGTCGGGCGTAGAGGGCACCTTCCACACCGCCAGCGTGCCGTCCGCGCGACGGACCCCGATGTCGGTGAAGGTGCCGCCGGTGTCGACGGCGATGTGCAGTTCTGTCATTCAGGCACAGCTCCTTGTGGTGGTTGTGTCGTCACCACCAGGTTAGGGTGTAGGGAATGAGTGGAAAGAAGCTGTGGTGGTCCGTGACCGCCGGTGTCGTCGCACTCGCCGTGTCGGGGGTCGCCGGATTCGCGGTGCTCGTCGACCGCCACTACGGGGACCTCACCCACGCCCCCGCCTGGGTCGCGGACACCCCCGACCCGGTGCTGGAACCCGCCTCCGCCGACGCGGTGGACAACGTCGCCCTCGGCGCACGGCTGAGTGCACTGGCGACGAACCCGGCGCTCGGCACCGTCCACGGGCGCGTCACCGACACCGTCACCGGCGAGATCGTCTGGGCGCAGGCCCCCGACGCGCCGCTGCAGCCGGCGTCCGCGACGAAGATCCTCACCGGCGCGGCGGCGATCCTCGAGCTGGGACCCGACGACGTGCTGGTCACCGACGTGGTGCAGGGCGCCCACCCGGGCAGCGTGGTCCTCCGCGCCTCCGGCGACGTGTGGCTGACGGAGAAGCAGCTCGACTCCCTCGCCGACACCATCGGCACCGCCGACGAGGTCATCATCGACACCTCCGTCTGGGACGGCGACCCCTTCATGCCCGGCTGGGACCCGGCGGACGTCGACGCCGGCTACATCGCCCCCCTCGAACCCGCCATGCTCCACGGCGCCCGCATCGGCGCCACCACGGGCGACGTGCCCCGCTCCCACACCCCGGCCCTCGACGTCGCCCGGGCCCTCGCCGACCGCCTCGGCGCCACCACCGTCGGACTCGGCCCCGCCCCCACGGACACCCCGGTGCTCGCCTCCGTGGAGTCACCGCCCCTCACCGAGCGGCTCCGCGACATGATGCTCCACTCCGACAACGTCATGGCCGAGGCGATCGGCCACGAGATCGCCGTCCACCGCGGCCAGCCCGGGTCCGCCGCGGCCGCCACCCAGTCGACGCTGGACGTGCTCACCGGGCACGGCATCGACATCACCGGCGTCACCCTCGCGGACAACTCCGGCCTCTCGGTGCACAACCTCATCCCGCCGCGCGTCCTCGACGACATACTCATCGACGCCGCCTCCCGGCCCGAGCTGCGCCCGCTGCTGGCGACCCTGCCCGTCGCCGGCGGTTCCGGCACGCTGGTCCAGCGTTACGACGACCTCTCCGGCCGCGGCTGGGTCCGCGCCAAGACCGGCACCCTCACCGGAACGTCGGCGCTGGCGGGCGTGGTCACCGCGGAGTCCGGGCGAGTCTACTCCTTCGCGCTGCTGGTCAACGACGCGGAGATCCTCGGGGCGCGGGCGGCGCTCGACGAGTTCACCTCCGCGATCCGGGACTCCTGAGGTCCGGCGCGACGCACTGTCGAGAGGACACGGTCGAGGGAGCACTGGTCTCGAGCTTGTCGACGCCCCGGGGGACTCCTCTCGACCATGTGAGTTCGACGTTGTCACCAGGTCACTAGCATCAGCCCCATGGAACCCTTCTGGCCGCGCGTGAGCCCGCACTTCCTCGCCTGCCGCCGGGCGGTGCGCCCCTTCCTCACACCCGAGCCGGTCACGGTCGGGCTGTCGGGCGGGGCGGATTCGCTGGCGCTGGTCGCCGCGGCCCGGGCGGAGGGCCAGGAGGTGCACGCCCTCATCGTGGACCACCAGCTGCAGCCGCATTCCCGGGACGTCGCGGAGACCGCCGCCGCGCAGGCCCGCGGGATGGGGGCCCGGGCGGAGATCGTCATGGTCACCGTCGCGCCCGGCAACCTGGAGGCCAACGCCCGCCACGCCCGCTACCGGGCACTCCGTGCGCCGGGCCGCCCGGTGTGGGTCGCGCACACCCGCGACGACCAGGCCGAGACGCTCCTGCTCCAGGCCCTGCGCGGCAACCCGGGCGGCATGGCCCCGCAGGCGCACGGGATCACCCGGCCTTTCCTCGGCATCCGGCGCCACGACACCGAGCAGGCCTGCGCGGAACTGGGGCTTGAGCCCTGGGACGACCCGCACAACGTGGACACGGATTTCCGGCGGGTGGCGCTCCGGCGGTTCCTCAACGAGCAGCTCCACGGCGACGCGACCGCGCCGCTGGCCCGCACGGCGGACCGGATCGCCGCGGACAACGCGCTGCTCGAGGAGCTGGCCGGCCCGCCCACCGACGACTGCGCCGAGCTGGCCGCCCAGCCGGAACCGTTGCGGCGGCGGCGGATCGCGGCGTGGCTGGTGGGGCAGGGGGTGGCGCCGACGGGGGCGTCGATAAGCATGATTGCGGACATGTGCACCAACTGGCGTGGCCAGGGGCCGGTGGCCGTGGGAGCAGGGTTGGAAGTCAGGCGTGTAGGTGGCAGACTGACGTTATCCGTGGAGGCCTAGGAAAGGTGTCATGACCGTGCACGACAACAAGGATCACAACGTCCCGGCGAACTGCTACGGCGAGGACGTCGAGGCTGTCCTCATCAGCGAGGAGCAGCTGGCGAACCGGATCCAGGAACTCGCCGACAAGGTCTCCGAGACCTACCGCGACGCCGATGAGGAACTGATCCTCGTGTGTGTGCTCAAGGGGGCGGTGTTCTTCCTCACCGACTTCACCCGTGCGCTGTCGATCCCCTCGCAGATGGAGTTCATGGCCGTGTCCTCCTACGGCAACTCCACGACGAGCTCCGGTGTGGTGCGCATCCTCAAGGACCTCGACCGGGAGATCGAGGGCCGCGACGTGCTCATCGTCGAGGACATCATCGACTCCGGACTCACCCTCTCCTGGCTGATGCGCAACCTCCGGGCCCGCAACCCGAAGTCCCTCGAGGTGATCACCCTGCTGCGGAAGCCCGAGGTGGTCAAGGCGGACATCGAGCTCTTCGACGTCGGCTTCGACATCCCCAACGAGTTCGTCATCGGCTACGGCCTCGACTACTCCGAGCGCTACCGCGACCTGCCCTACGTCGGCACCCTGCACCCGCGCGTCTACTCCGGGGAGTAATAAGGGAACGAAACCGCACGCTGGTGCGTTGTGGTGGAAGTACGTAGGACGAATACGAAAGGCACAGGTCGTGGAGCCCGGCTGACGAGCCACGCGCTTCGGCGGCCGCACACATGAACAACAAGAGAATCCTCCAGATCGGTCTGATCTCGGCGATCGCGCTGGTCACCATCTTCGTGTTCAGCCTGCTCACCGACGACACCCGCGGTTTCCAGCGGGTGGACACGTCCGTGGCGATGACGCAGCTGCAGGAGAACAACGCCAGGGAAGTGCAGATCGACGACCGCGAGCAGCGGATCCGCATCGAACTGCGCGAACCGATCACCTACGAGGAACGCGAGGGCGTCGAGGAGATCATCGCCCAGTACCCCGCGCGTACCGCCCCGCAGGTGTTCGACGCCGTCCAGTCCTCCGGGGCGGACGAGTACAACACCAAGGTGACGCAGGAGAGCTTCCTCATGGGCATGCTCGGCTTCCTGCTGCCGATGCTGCTGCTCTTCGGCCTCCTCTTCTTCTTCCTCACCCGCATGCAGGGTGGCGGCGGCATGTTCGGCTTCGGCGGCTCCAAGCACAAGGAGCTGACCAAGGACATGCCGACCAACACGTTCGCGGACGTCGCCGGCGCGGATGAGGCGGTGGACGAGCTGCAGGAGATCAAGGACTTCCTGCAGGACCCCACCCGCTACCACGCCCTCGGCGCGAAGATCCCGCGTGGCGTCCTGCTCTACGGCCCGCCCGGCACCGGCAAGACACTGCTGGCGCGCGCCGTGGCGGGTGAGGCCGGCGTGCCGTTCTACTCCATCTCCGGCTCCGACTTCGTCGAGATGTTCGTCGGCGTCGGCGCCTCCCGCGTCCGTGACCTGTTCAAGCAGGCCAAGGAGAACAGCCCCTGCATCATCTTCGTCGACGAGATCGACGCCGTCGGCCGCCAGCGCGGCTCCGGCATGGGCGGCGGCCACGACGAGCGCGAGCAGACCCTCAACCAGCTGCTCGTCGAGATGGACGGCTTCGGTGACCGCGAGGGCGTCATCCTCATGGCCGCCACCAACCGCCCGGACATCCTTGACCCGGCGCTGCTGCGCCCGGGCCGTTTCGACCGGCAGATCCCGGTGACCAACCCGGACCTCAAGGGCCGTGAGCGGATCCTCGAGGTGCACGCGAAGGGCAAGCCGCTGGGTCCGGACGCGGACATCAAGGCCCTGGCCAAGCGCACCGCCGGCATGTCGGGCGCGGACCTGGCGAACGTCCTCAACGAGGCCGCCCTGCTCACCGCCCGTATCGGCGGCAACGTCATCACCGCCGACGCCCTGGAGGAGGCCACCGACCGTGTCATCGGCGGCCCGCGCCGCTCCTCCAAGATCATCTCCGAGAAGGAGAAGAAGGTCACCGCGTACCACGAGGGCGGCCACACCCTGGCCGCGTGGGCGCTCAAGGACATCGAGCGCGTGTACAAGGTCACCATCCTCGCCCGCGGCCGCACCGGCGGTCACGCCATGACGGCGCAGGAGGACGACAAGGGCATGTACAACCGCGACGAGCTCTTCGCCCGTCTGGTGTTCGCCATGGGTGGCCGCGCCGCCGAGGAGCTCGTCTTCGGTGAGCAGACCACCGGCGCCTCCGCCGACATCGAGCAGGCCACCAAGATCGCCCGCGCGATGATCACCGAGTACGGCATGTCGCCGTCCCTCGGCATGGTCAAGTACGGCGAGGAGCAGGGCGACCCCTTCTCCGGCCGCCCGGGCGGCGGCATGCTCACGGTGTCCCCGGCCGTCGCGGCACGTATCGACGACGAGGTGCACCTGCTTCTCGACGCCGCCCACCGCACCGCCTACAACATCCTCGCGGAGTACCGCGACCACCTGGACACCCTGGCCGAGAAGCTCCTGGAGAAGGAGACCCTGCGCCGCCCCGACCTCGAGGTGCTCTTCGAGGGCATCGAGCCTATGGACGCCCCGGTCATCTTCCCGGACGCGGAGAACCACTTCCCCAAGCAGGAGGGCCGCGAGCCGGTGAAGACCCCGGTGGAGATCGCCCTCGAGCGGGGCGAGGAACCTCCGAAGCGTTTCTCCCTGCTGGAGGCCTCCCGTCAGGCACGCGCCAGGCGGCAGGCGGAACTGGCCGTGCAGGGCGAGGCCGCGGAGAAGGCTGACGGGGACACCCCCGAGACCCCGGCCACCCCGTCGGCGCCGACCGCACCGGGTGCCCGTTACGGCGGCACCCCGCCGCCGGCGGACTGGACCGCGCCGGGCTGGCCGCCGTCGGAGAACCCCTACGCCACCTCCGGTGAGCACCCGGGCATGAAGAACTACGGGGAGGGCCCGGGCGTCGGCAAGCACCGTGCAGATGACGCCACCGACGCCCCGACGGAGATCATCGGTTTCCGTCTCCCCGACCACGAGCAGCCGGAGCACGGGGAGCGGGGGGACGTCGGCAGGCAGCCCGAGGAACACCCCACCACCGGTGCCGACGACGTCGCCGAGCCGGACCACGACAACCCCCAGCTGCCGAAGGAGTAGACATGACCGACACCCACAACGCATTCGACCGGGAGCGCGCCGAGGCCGCCGTCCGGGAACTGCTCATCGCCGTCGGCGAGGACCCGGACCGCGAGGGCCTGCGGGACACCCCGGCGCGTGTCGCCCGGGCCTACGAGGAGGTCTTCGCGGGTCTGCACTGCGACCCGACGGACGTGCTGGAGCGCACCTTCGCGGAGGACCACCAGGAGCTCGTGCTGGTGCGGGACATCCCGATCTACTCCACGTGTGAGCACCACCTGGTGCCCTTCTACGGCAAGGCGCACATCGGTTATATCCCGGGGCGGAACGGCCACGTCACGGGCCTGTCCAAGCTGGCCCGCCTGGCGGACATGTACGCGAAGCGCCCGCAGGTGCAGGAGCGGCTGACGTCGCAGATCGCGGATGCACTGGTGGACAAGCTGGGTGCGCAGGCGGTCATCGTGGTCATCGAGTGTGAGCACCTGTGCATGGCGATGCGGGGTATCCGCAAGCCGGGTTCCACGACGACGACGTCGGCGGTGCGCGGCGGTTTCAAGACCTCCGCCGCCTCCCGCGCCGAGGTCCTCTCCCTGATCCGGGGCTGACGTCATGCGGGTTGCTGATCTCACGGTGCCGGGCCGTTGCCTGGTGATGGGCATCGTCAACGTCACGGAGGACTCCTTCTCCGACGGCGGGCGCTGGCTCGACATCGACGCGGCCATCGCCCACGGCCGTGAGTTGGTGGAGCAGGGCGCCGACATGATCGACGTCGGCGGCGAGTCCACCCGCCCGGGTGCCACGCGTGTCGACGCCGCCGTGGAGGCCGCCCGCGTCGCCCCCGTCGTCGCGGCACTCGCGGAGGAGGGCATCCCCACCTCCGTCGACACGATGCGGGCCTCCGTGGCGCTGGCCGCGGCGGAGGCGGGCGTGGCGATGATCAACGACGTCTCCGGCGGGCTCGCCGACCCGGACATGTACCGCGTCATGGCGAACACGGACCTGCCGGTGTGCCTCATGCACTGGCGCACCGTCCAGTTCGGTGACGCCGCCGGGCAGGCCGACCACGGCGGGGACGTCGTGGCGGACGTGCGGGACACGCTGGGGAGGCTCGTCGACAATGCGCTGGCCGCGGGCGTGGCGCGGGACAGCATCGTGCTCGACCCGGGGCTCGGTTTCGCCAAGTCCTCCGAGGACAACTGGGCGCTGCTCAACCACCTGCCGGAGTTCATCGCCGGGGAGTTCCCCGTGCTCGTCGGTGCGTCCCGCAAGCGTTTCCTCGCGGGCGTGCGCGCCGCCCGCGGCCTGGAGGTCGTGCCCGCCGACGCCGACCCGGCGACCGCCGCCGTCACCGCCATCTCCGCGCAGATGGGCGCGTGGGGCGTGCGGGTGCACAACGTGCCCGTCTCCCGGGACGCCGTCGACGTCGCCGCCCTGTGGAACGCGGGAGGCGACCGTGGCTGACCGCATCGAGCTCACCGGCCTGGAGTGCTTCGGCCACCACGGTGTCTTCCCCGAGGAGAAGCGGGAGGGTCAGCCCTTCATCGTCGACGTCACCTGCTGGCTGGAGATCGGCCCGGCGGCCGCGACCGACGACCTCACCCTCACCGTCAACTACGCGGAGCTGGCTGAGCTGGCGGTCTCCGTGGTGGAGGGGGAGCCGCGGGACCTCATCGAGACCGTCGCCGTGGAGATCGCGGAACGTGCGATGGCGGACTTCCCGCTCCTGCACGCGGTCGAGGTGACCATCCACAAGCCGGAGGCCCCCATCCCGCACACGTTCGCGGACGTGGCGGTGGTGGCGCGGCGGTCGCGGCGTCGAGAAGCACAGTTCAGGAACGCCTGATGCGCGCCGTGCTGTCGATCGGGTCGAACATGGACGACCGCCGGGCCCTGCTCCGGGGCGTGAAGGAGGAGTTCGCGGGGGAGATCGTCGCCGCGAGCCCGGTCTTCGCGACGCCCCCCTGGGGCGTCACCGACCAGGACGAGTTCCTCAACGCGGTGCTCATCGTCGACGTCGAGCAGACCCCGCTGGAGCTGCTGCGCCGCGGGCAGGCGCTCGAGGACGCCGCCGAACGGGTGCGCGTGCGCCGCTGGGGACCCCGCACCCTCGACGTCGACGTGGTGGCGGTGGAGGGCGTCGAGTCCGACGACCCCGTGCTCACCCTCCCGCACCCGCACGCCCACGAAAGGGCCTTCGTGCTGGTCCCGTGGCTGGCGGCGGACCCGGCGGCGCAGCTGCAGGGACGTCCCCTCACGGAGTTCATCGCCGCCCTCGACCCGGACGAGGTCGCCGGCGTCGTCGAGGCAGGGGAGCTCTGACGTGCAGCGCACCCCGATCGCCGGACTCGTCGCCGCCGGAGGTTTCGTCGCCGCCGTCACGGCGATCCTCACGTGGCGTTTCTACGGCTCCATGAGCACCATCCCCGTGACCGTCTCCGTCACCCTGTGGACCATGGCGGCGGTGTGCGTCCTGCTGGCCTGGCGGGTGCGCGACCGCAAGGAGAACAGCGGCATCGGCCAGGACCGCAGCCAGCTCAGCCCGGTGACGGCGGCGCAGTTCCTGGTGATCGGCAAGGCGTCGGCGTGGACGGGCGCGCTCATCGGCGGCGCCTACCTGGGCATGGCGAGCTTCATCCTGCCGCGCGCGGACACCCTCATCGCCGCGGCCGACGACCTGCCCGGGGTGCTCGCCTCCGCGTTCGGCGGACTGGTGCTGGCGGGGGCCGGCGTGTACCTCGAACGACACTGCGAGACACCACCACCCGCTGAAGGGGAGGCGGCGGGTTAAAGTGGAGGACATGACTGAGGAGCAGGGTGGAGCGGACCGCAGCCAGGTGATGCTGGTTGTGCTGATTGTCCTCGCGTTCATCGCGAGCGTCGTCATGCTGTTCACGGACAGCGACGGCGCCCTGAAACTCGCGCTGCTCGCGTCCCTGTGGGCGGCGATCATCGGGTTCTTCCTGGTGTTCCGCTACCGCCGGGAGGCGGAGTCCGCCCGCCGCGAGCTCACCCACCACGGTGAGCTCCACGACGTCGAGGTGGCCCGCGCCGCCGCCGAGCGGGAGGCCCTCGCCGAGTCCCGCGCGCTGGAGCTGCGCGACAAGCAGCACTCCCGCGACACCGAGGTCCTGCAGGAGATCCAGCGCGAGCTGGCCGGCATCCGCGCCCAGCTGGAGACGCTGGCGGGCCGCGAATTCGAGTACGAGCCCGCCGCCCTGCGCGCCGAGGCCCGCCGCATCATGGAACTCGAGAACATGACCTTCGAGCACGCGCAGGCCGAGGAGCCGGAGCTGCCGCTCAACCTGCCGCGCCTCGGCGCCTTCTCCGGCGCTCCCTCCGCGGACGCCGTCGCCGGTCGTCTCGGCCAGCAGCCGACCCGTCCGCAGGCGAACCCGCTGACGGAGATCATCCGGGAGCGGCAGGCGGCGGAGGCCGCGCAGAAGAAGGCGGAGAAGGCGGAGAAGGCTGAGGCTCCCGTGAAGCCCGCCAAGGAAGACAAGAAGGCGGAGAAGAAGGCCGCCCGCGAGGACCTCGCCGAGACCCGCGTCTTCGACACCGGTTCCTTCCAGGCCGTGTCCTGGGACGAGGGCGGCGACCGGCACGTCCGGGAGGAGCCGGCGGAGGCGGTCGTCGAGAAGGAGACCGAGGCGGCGGAGCCGCGTCGCGGACGTCGTCGCCGTGACGAGCAGTCCGGTGCCCTCTCCGTCGCCGAGCTGCTGGCGCGCGCCCGCGCCCGCGAGAACCAGGAGAGCTAGTGCGTGCCCCGCGGATGCGGGTGGGCGTCTACGGTGACTCCCGTACGTCCTCCCTGCCGGACCTGCTGAGCCAGGTCGGGCACGACGTCTCCTACATGGACTACGACCCGACGCCCCCCGCCTTCGAGGAACTCGACATGGTGGTCCTGGAGGTGCGGGACCCGCTGCTGGAACCGGCGATCGAGCGTCTGGCGGAGAGAGCCCGGCGCGGGCAGATCTTCGTGCACACGTCGCTGCAGCACGGCGTGCAGGTGATGGATCCGCTGGAGGTGACCGGCGCGGTCGTCATCGCGATGGGGGAGCTCAGTCCGACCCGGTGGGCGGTGTCCACCGTCGATGAGCTGGGCGACATCATCGCGGAGCTGCTGCTCGGGGAGCTCGGCGCGAGTGGCGTGCCGTGCAGCGACGAGGAGCGCGTGCGTCTGGCGGCGGCGATCACCTACGTCGAGGCGGTGAACTCCCTGGCGCTCGACGCGATGCGCCTGCTCGGCGACGTGGTCGGTGACATCCAGGAGGCCGACGACATCACCGCGCACCGGAGCCGTCTCATCCGCCTGCCGGAGGTCGGGTCGTTGCGGGAGCAGTGGCAGTCGATCGACGATCCCGGTCAGGCGCGGGCGTTCCGGCAGGTGCTGCGGCGTGTCGCCGAGACCCACCACAACCAGGACGCCGAACTGTGGGCCATTCAGGAGGAGAAACTGTGAGCTTTGAGTCGGGCCAGGCCCGTGAATTCAGTCTGGAGCAGGTCGGGGTGCTGTCCCGGGCGATGCGTAAGACGGGTCGCCCAGTGGTGCTCGTGCCGCTGGGCCGCGGGCTGCACGCCGGTCACGCCGCGCTCATCCGCGCCGCCCGCCGTATCCCGCGTGCGGTGGTCGTGGCCGCGTACTCCGGCACCGACCGGCAGCTGCTCGTCGACGAGCAGGTCGACGCCGTCGTCCCCTACACCCAGGATGAGCTGTGGCCCCGCGGTCTGCGGACGCTTGTGCAGCCGGTCGACCATTACCTGGAGCCGGTGGATGCGGTGGCGATGCAGCTGACGCTCGAGGTGACCCTGCTCAACCTGGTGGGTCCCAGCGACGTCGTGGTCGGCGAGAAGGACTACGAGCAGATGCGGGCGCTGCAGGCGGCGATCACCGACCTGCACTTGCCGGTGCGTCTCCACGGCGTGCCGACCGTCCGCATGCCCGACGGTCTGGCCCTCTCGCTGCGCAACACCTCCGTCGAGGAGTCCGCCCGCGAGCAGGCCCTCGCCCTGTCGGCGGCGCTGACCGCCGGTGCGCACGCCGCGGAGCACGGGGCCGACGCCGTGCTGGAGGTCGCCCGTTCCGTGCTTTCCGACGCCCACGTGACCCCCGACTACCTCGAGATCCGGGGGCTCGACCTCGGTGACGCCCCGGAGACGGGCGACGCACGTCTGCTGGTTTCCGCGGAGGTCGGCGGGGTGCGGCTCACCGACAACGTGGGTCTGCCGCTGGGGATCGGGTTCCGCAACATCGAGGGGTAGAAGGTCTGAGCAACCGAGACGTACCGTGAAGCCCCGGCGGGGAGCACGACAACGGGGCCACAAGGTACGTTTCGGTGGGTGCTGAACGGCGTCGGCACGCCGCTACAGCAGCTCCGCGAAGGCCTCCACCTCGGCCAGCCCGCTGACGTCCCGGGGGAGTAGCGGCAGCTGGATAACCGGGAGGTCTAGGTCCAGGTCGGACAGCGCCTTCTCTTCCAGTGCCCGTCGCTCGGCGAGGAACTCGCCCTGGTCGGCGGGGGAGCGCCGGTTGACCACCAGGCCGCCGACGCGGACGCCGGCGTCGCGCAGTTCGGCGTGGAACTCGCCGGTCTCCAGGACGGGGAGGCGTTCGGCGGTGAGGACGATGAAGAAGACGGTCTGGGCGGGGTCGCGGAGGGCGTCGCGAAGCAGGGTGAAGCGGCGGCGACGCTGCAGCAGGATGGAACGTAACTGCTGGTTGCGGCGGTCGACGGGGTCCTCGGCGGCGGTGACGCGGTCCCGGCCGGTGGGGGCGAGGCCGCGGGCGACGGCGGAGAGGTGCTCGGCCTTGTCGCGGCGGTCGAGGAGGCCGTCGGTCCAGGCGGCCATGAGTTCCGGCAGCTCCATGAGGCGGGAGGTGTGGCCGGAGGGGGCGGTGTCGAAGACGACGTGGTCGTGGTCCGCGGAGCCGGCGACGATCTCGGCGATGCGTTCCAGGACGGCCGCCTCATGCGTGCCCGGTGACTGGGCGGAGAGCTCCAGGTGCCGGGTCACCTCCCCGTGGAGGTGCTCCGGCATCATCTGCCGCATGGTGTGCCCGACTGCCGCGAGGTGCTGGCGGGTGGTCTCCGCGGGGTCGAGCTCGAGGACGTCGAGGTTCTCTCGGACCCGGGTGACCCGGTCGCCGATCCGCTGCTCCCAGAGGTGCCCGAGGTTGTGGGCGGGGTCGGTGGAGACGAGCAGGACGCGGCGACCGGCGGCCGCCAGGGCGGTGGCGGTCGACGAGGCGACGGTGGTCTTGCCCACCCCGCCCTTGCCCCCGAAGAAGATGAGGCGGGTGGAGCCGATGAGGTCTAGCAGCACTGTATGTTCTCCAGGGGTGAGTGCTCCATGCCCATGCGGCGGTGCCAGGCGTGGAAGTCCTCGTAGACGATGGGCAGGAGCTCGAGGGTGTAGTAGCTCGCCGGGTTGGGCACACCGAGGGCCTCGGAGAGGACGAGCATCATGAACAGGTCGTCCTCCTGCTGGCGGGCCTTGATGAACGTCGCCCGGTAGGGGCCCGCGTAGAACTCGGTGAGCCCGTCGGTGAAGGCCCGCAGTTTCTCGCGGAAGGACACGGTCTACACCTTCTTCGGGGCGGGCGTCGGCGCGGTGCGTGCCGTGGCGTCCAGGTCCTCGTCGGTCCACACGACCGGGTCCTCGGTGCGGGCGCGGTTCATGGCGGCGAAGGCCTCGACGGTGACCCAGATGGCGCAGACGATGATGACCAGGTCGATGGCCAGCAGCAGCCAGTTCTGGGTCTCCCAGAAGCCGCGCACCTGCACGACCGCCGCCCACAGGGATACGGTGAGCACGAAGACCAGCGGGATGAGCACCGGCCAGGTGGGGCGGCGCAGGCGGGTGAGGATCACCGCGACGATGGACAGCGACAGCGCCGCCATGAGCTGGTTGGTGGTGCCGAACAGCGGCCAGATGAGCATGCCGCCGGAGCCGTCGCCGCCGGCGGAGAAGGTCAGCCCCAGCGCGACGACGACCACGATGACGGTGGCCACGATGCCGGAGAGGCGGACGCCCATGATCTCGCCGATCTCCTGGACGACGAAGCGCTGCAGACGGATGCCGGTGTCCATGGTGGTGGCGGCGAAGAGGACGGCCATGGTGGCCAGGATGGTGGCGGACAGGGACGTCGGGATGCCGAGGCCCTGGTTGATGAGGCTGCCGCCGCCGGTGACGAATGCCTTGACTCCGCCCTGGTTGAAGGCGGTGTACACGGCCTCCCAGTCCTGGAGGGTGCGGAATCCGGCGGTGGTGGCGATGATCGTGCCCAGTGCCAGCAGTCCCTCGCCGACGGCGCCGAAATAGCCGACGAAGCGGGCGTCGGTCTCCTTGTCGAGCTGCTTGGAGGAGGTGCCGGAGGAGACGATGCCGTGGAATCCGGAGATGGCGCCGCAGGCGATGGTGACGAACAGCAGCGGCCAGAGCGGCGGGGTGCCGTCGGGAAGGTTGGTGTTGAGGGCGGGGGCGACGATCGTCGGGGCCGTGAGCAGGAAGGCACCGTAGAGGATGGCCAGGCCGACGAAGAGCTGCAGGCCGTTGATGTAGTCACGCGGCTGGAGCAGGACCCACACCGGGAGCAGGGAGGCGATGCCGCCGTAGATGAACAGCAGCAGGATCCAGAAGGCGTTCGGGGAGAGTCCCAGGACGGAGTCCGGCAGGCTGACGGGGAAGCGGTCGCCGATGATCATGAGTGCGTAGAGGATGACGACGCCGACGACGGAAATCAGCGGGAGGTTCCACTTGAGGCGGTAGATCGCCTGGCCGATGAACAGGGCGACGATGATCGCGCCCCACGTCGGGATGACGGCGGTCGGGGTGGAGACCAGCAGGTTCGAGATGACCACGGCGAAGGCCGCGACCACCATGAGCAGCAGCAGGAAGATGACCACGAGGAAGAGATTGCGGCCCCGGTTGCCGATGTACCGGCCCGACAGGGTGCCGATGGACTGGCCCTTGTGCCGCTGCGAGGCCCACAGGGTGCCGAAGTCGTGCATACCGGCGATGAACACCGTGCCGATGGTCACCCACAGGAAGGCGGGCAGCCAGCCCCAGATGACGGCGACGGCCGGACCCACGATGGGGGCGGCGCCGGCGACGGAGGTGAAGTGGTGGCCCCACAGGACGTACTTGTTGGTGGGGACGTAGTCCACACCGTCGTTCATGGTGTGGGCGGGGGTCCGGTAGGTGTCCGAGAGCTGGTACACCCGGTTCGCGAGGAATCGCGAGTAGAGCAGGTAACCGCCGATCATCATGCCGACGCCGATGACGGCCAGGACAAGTGAGTTCATGTTGGTGCCTCTGGTTGGCTCGGGGCGGACTGGTCAGATGTGGTGGGCCGGGTTCCGCCGGTGGTCATGTTCCGGACTCCAGCCTGTCATACCCAGTGGCCCAGGTCACTGCCGAAAAGTGGGGCAGGTGTGACTGGTGTTACATTTTTCCAGCGTGGAGGCCTGATGTCTGACCAAGGGGGTGGGGTGTGAAAACACCCCCGGGGGTGCGCTCCCCGGGGGTGTCCGTCCGGCCGTGCTACTTCTCGACGCCGATCTGGCCGCCGTCGTTCTTCCACACCGTCACGATCGCCGGGCGGGGCACGGAGGTGCCGCCGTCGGGCCAGTGGGAGGAGGGCTTTTCGAAGGTGGCGTCGTCGGTCTCGCCCGGGTGCTGGACGGCGACCATGACGCGCTCGCGGTTGACCACCGGGCCGCAGGTCTCGGCGGCGTAGGGCACGGTGAGGAAGCACTTGAGCTCGCCGCGGTTCGCGGTCTCGACGTCCATGACGTACAGGCCGTCGTTGGAGCCGAGGGCGTTGCCGTCGGTGGAGATCCACAGGTTGCCGAACTCGTCGAACGCCAGGTTGTCCGGGCAGGAGATCGGGGAGACGAGGGACTTGTCGAAGCCGCCGAAGTAGGTGTACGCGACGTCCGGGTCGCCGGCGACGAGGATGAGGTTCCAGGTGAACGTCTCGCCGGCGTGGTCGTCCTCGATCTCCATGACGAGGCCGTTCTTGTTCTCCTTGACGGGGGCGTACTCCATGACGCCCTCCTTCGACTTCTCCGCGGCGCCGCGGTACTTGTTGTTCGTCAGCGCCATGTAGACCTTGGAGGTGGTCGGGGAGACCTCGACGTCCTCGGGGCGGTCCATCTTGGTGGCGCCGACGGCGTCGGCGGCCTCGCGGGTGAACACGGCGACCTGCTCGGCGGTGAAGCCGGCCACGTGGGAGGTGGCGTTGCCTTCGTTGTCCACGGTGAGCAGCGGCTCCCAGCGGCCGGCGCCGTCGAAGGCTCCGTCGGAGGGGAGCTGGCCGGAGCCGTCGATCTCGTGCTGCGGGGAGTTGCCCTCCATGACGGCGACGTACAGGGTGCCGTGGTCCATGAGGGTCATGTTGTGGGCCAGGTCGCCCTTGATCATCTTCTTCGAGGAGACGAACTTGTAGAGGTACTCGAAGCGGGCGTCGTCACCGGAGTAGCAGACGACGGTGCCGTCCTTGGTGATGTGGATGTTGCCGGCCTCGTGCTTGAAGCGGCCCAGGGCGGTGTGCTTGACCGGGGTGGAGTGCGGGTCGTACGGGTCGATCTCGATGATGTAGCCGAAGCGGTTGACCTCGTTCGGCTCCCGGGAGACGTCGAAACGGCGGTCGAAGCGCTCCCACTTGCGTCCGGACTCGCCGCGCGGGATGCCCAGGCGGTCGAGGGAGGCCTTGACCTGCGGGTCGGTGACGGAGTCGCTGTGGGCGAAGTACTGGTCGAAGTTCTCCTCGCCGGAGAGGATGGTGCCCCACGGGGTGACGCCGCCGGCGCAGTTGTTCAGGGTGCCCAGGACGGTGGTGCCGGTCGGGTCGGCGGAGGTCTTCACGTACTCGGAGCCGGCGAGCGGGCCGACGAGCTTCATCGGGGTGGTGGCGGTGATACGGCGGTTGAGCGGGCCGAACTCGCGCTTCAGGTCGCCGGAGCCGGCGACGGTGGACACCTCGAGGATGGTCAGGCCGTGGTTGGCCCAGCCGATGCGCACCTGTTCCTCGGTCGGGTTGTCGGCGTCGTAGCCCGGGTGCATGTGCGGCTCGGTGGTGTACTCGTGGGAGCACACGTAGACGCGGCGGCCCGCGTCGGTCGGGTGGGGGAGCAGGCCGGCGAAGTCGTTGTTGTAGCCGAACTGCTGCGCGGCGGCGGCCGCGGTCTGGTTCTCGGGGTCGAACTCCGGGGCGCCCTCGATGACCGGGTCGCCCCAGGCGATGAGCACGGACTGGGAGTAGCCCGCCGGGACGACGACCTCGTCGCGCTTGTTCGGTGCGACGTTCCCGAACTGCAGACCCCTCGCGGAGGTGCGGCCGTGCCCGGTGGCGGAGGAGCCGGGGAGGGAGGAGCCGGGGAGGGAGGACTGTGCGGCGGCGGCCGGGGCCAGGCCGGCGAGAGCGGCGGAGCCGCCGACGGTCAGCACCGTGAGGCTGCCGGCCTTGAGGGCGGAGCGGCGGGACATCATGTCGCCGAAGTAGGGGTTGTCGGAGTTGTTGTCGCACTCGCCGAAGCAGGCGTTGCCGCACTTGTAGGTGCAGGTCAGGGAGCTGCGGGAGGAGGCGAACTTGTTGCTGAAGAGGTTGAGACCCTTGATGGTCATGGGAGGCTCCGTTGTGTTTCTCTGTGCTTTGTTCAGGGGCGTGAGGGGACGCCTCAAGAACTTAGGTTGCGCAGGTGGCGGCTTGGACAGGGGCAGATGAATTCTTCGTGAAATAAGGATGACCAATCACCTGTGACTGGAATCTCACACCCAAAAACTATTAAGTACGGATAACTCCGTTTAATATCGGACGGCATAACCTGCACCGCCCGGACAGGCCCGAACCCCGAGGAGAGCCCTTGTACACCACCGCCGTCCCCACCGCCCGCGACCGCCAGCTCACCCCCGAGCGCGAGGAGATCGTCAAGGCGACGCTGCCGCTGGTCGGAGCCAACATCGGCACCATCGCCCAGAACTTCTACCGCACCATGTTCGGCAACCACCCCGAGCTGCTCGCCAACACCTTCAACCGCGGCAACCAGAAGTCCGGCGAACAGCAGAAGGCCCTGGCTGCCTCCGTCGCCACCTTCGCCGCCATGCTCGTCGACCCGAACGCCCCCGACCCGGTTGACCTGCTCTCCCGCATCGGCCACAAGCACGTCTCCCTCGGCATCACCGAGGACCAGTACCAGATCGTCTACGAGAACCTCTTCGCCGCCATCGTGGAGGTGCTCGGCGGCGACGTCGTCACCGCCGACGTCGCCGCCGCCTGGTCCGAGGTCTACTGGATCATGGCCGACGTCCTCATCACCTTCGAGAAGGCCCTCTACGCCTCCGACAACGTCGCGGACGGCGACGTCTTCCGCGAGGTGACCGTCGTCGACAAGCAGGAACTGACCGACACCGTCACCACCTACACCCTGGAGGGCGACCTCACCGAGGCCCGCCCCGGCCAGTACACCTCCATCGGCGTCGTGCTCGCCGACGGTGCCCGCCAGCTCCGCCAGTACTCCATCATCGGGCAGGCCCCGGGCAGCTACACCATCGCCGTCGAGACCGAGGGCGAGGTGTCCACCCACCTCCGCGAGAACGTCCGGGTGGGCGACACCATCCAGGCCACCCTCGCCGCCGGCGACCTCGTGCTTGTCGACGGCGAGAACCCCGTCGTCCTCGTCTCCTCCGGCATCGGCTCCACCCCGATGGTCGGCATGCTCTCCCACCTGGCCCGCACCGGCTCGGACCGCCCCACCACCTACCTGCACGCCGACGACTCCGAGGCCGTCCACGCCCAGCTCGGCCAGACCACCGCGCTGCTCGAGCGCCTCCCGGAGGCCACCGTCGCCCACAGCTACCGTGACAACGGCCAGCTCATCGACATCTCCGCCCACGACCTCGCCGGCTCCGACGTCTACCTCTGCGGCGGCACCGAGTTCCTCCAGGCCATCCGCCGCGACCTCGCCGCCCTGCCGTCCGACAAGGCCCCGAAGTCCGTCCACTACGAGCTCTTCTCCCCGAACGACTGGCTGCTCGGCTGACGTCCTCCTCTCCGTTCACACGTCACTCCCATCCGTCACAGGTGGCGACCTGGGGAAATGGGGAACTCCCCAGAAAGTGACGTGTGAACAGGGAGGGGTCAGGTGAAGTGCAGGAACGCCCCCACCGCGAAGGCGAAACCGGCCAGCGACGCACACGCGAACTCCAGCAGCATGCCGAAGCCCATCGACTTCATGGCCTCCAGCGACGCCCGCCACGCGGAGGCCAGATCCTTGCGTCGAGCGAACTCGGCGACCAGCAGGCCGAGCGCGAAACCGAGGAAGAGCCCCACCACCGGCACCACGAACATGCCGACCACGCCCACCGCGACGCCGATGAGTACCGGGCCCCGTGGGATCTGCTCCCTCTTCATCTTCCGGCCCGTGAGGATGGCGGAGGCGCTCATGCCGAGCACGGCCAGCACGATGCCGGTCACGCCCGCCGTCCACGACGCCGTGGACCCGAGCACCCACGCCCACACGAGCAGGGTGCCGATGGTCAGCAACGAGCCGGGCAGGATCGGGATGATCGTGCCCAGCACGCCGACGACGAGGAGCAGGGCGGCGACGGCGGTGACGGTGGCGTCGAGGGCGGTGGTGTCCATGGGGACAGTGTCCCACCGCGGCGGGACTCAGGCGAGCATGCCGAGCGCGAGCGCCAGCAGCAGGATGATGATGGAGAACACCCACACGATGGGGAAGGTCAGCCGGATGTGGCGTCCCATGTTCGCCTGGGCCAGTCCGATGCCCAGCCACAGGGCGGGGGAGAACGGGCTGACGAAGGTGCCGATGATGTTGCCCACGATGAGCGCCGTCGCCGCTCCGAGCCCACTGACCCCGTAGGCACCGGCGGTCTCCTGGACGATGGGCAGAACGGAGAAGTAGTAGGCGTCGGTGGAGGTCATGAGGTCGAGCGGGATGCCGAGCAGTCCGACGACCACGTGGATCCAGGGGCCCACGGCGGCAGGCAGCACGGAGAGGAGCGAGAGGGCGATCTGCTCGAGCATGCCGGTGCCGTTGAGCACGCCGAGGAACATGGCGGCGGCGATGAGGACGCCGGCCATGGCCAGGGCGGCGGGGGCGTGGCGCTGGAGGGTGGCGGCCTGCTCGGCGGAGCCCCGGAAGTTGACCAGCAGGGCCAGCGAGGTGCCGATGAGGAAGGCCGGGGCGGGCGGGATCACGCCGGTGACCAGGCTGATGAGCAGTGCGAGGGAGAGGATCACGTTGGTCACGGTGACCCAGCGGGCACGGCGGTAGGTGAAGCCGCGGGCCAGTCGGTTCTCCTCCTGGGCGGCGACGAAGTCGGCGGCGATCTGCTCGACGTCGACGGTGCCGCGTCCCTCGAAGTCGGGGGAGGTGCGCAGGCGGGCGATGCGGCGGGTCTCCGACAGGCCGAGGAGGCCCGCGACGAGGAAGACCATGACGATGGAGACACCCTGGATGGGCAGGAGGTGCTGCCAGATCTCGGCGGGGTCCTCGGCGATGACGGAGGCGGCGCGACCGACGGGGCCGGCCCAGGGGAGCATGTTCATCACGCTGGCGGCGATGGCGACGATGCACAGCAGGACGTAGCGGCTCATGTGGAGCGCGCGGTACAGCGGGAGCAGCGCCGGGATGGTGAGCAGGAAGGTGCTGGCGCCGGCCCCGTCGAGGTGGGCGACGATGCCGATGGCGGCGGTGCCCAGGGCGGCGAGGACGATGTTGCCGCGGGTGGCCCGGATCAGCCCCTTGACCATGGGGTTGAACAGGCCGACGTCCTGCATGATGCCGAAGTAGATGATGGCGAAGATGAACATCACGACGACGTTCATCACCTTGTCCAGGCCGATCCCGAAGAACTCGCCGAGGGACTCGAGGCTGTAACCCGCGATGAGGGCACCGGCGGCCGGGACGAGGGTCATGACGACGGTCGGGTTCGTGCGGCCCCGGATGAGGATGCCGACGGTCACGGCCACGATGGCCAGGCCGATGATCGTCAGCGCGAGGGGTGTTTGCATGGTGACTTTCTCCTGTGGTCGGGGGGAATGCCGGTAGCCTAAGGTGACCTGCGCCACTGCGGAACTGTTGTGATCGTTCGCTGCCCTTCTGTGCAATCACTCCTTTCTGCGCATTGTGCTCACTGTGCCGATCGGCCCCGACCAGGCCCGTCCAGGCCCGACCAGGCCCGAAGGAGGTGCCGACCGTGCGTTCCCCGCGCTTCATCACCCGCGTCCTGCTGCTGCAGCTGCTGGTGGTGGCCGTCGTCACGGCGGTGTTCACGGGAATCCTCTCGTGGGTCACCGTGCAGCACCTGCGCGGTGAGGCGGAGGCCTCCGCCCTGGCCATCGCCCGCGCGGTGGCGACCGACCCTGAGGTACGCCGGGCGGTCGCCGGTGCCTCGGACGGGGCGGCCCCGGAGGTGGCGGAGGAGGTGCTGCGGGGGCGGGCAGGTGACGTGGCAGAGAGCACTGGTGCGCTGTTCATCGTCATCACCGACGCGGAGGGCCTGCGTCTGGCGCACCCCGATCCGGAGCGGCTGCGGGAGCAGGTGAGCACGGAGTTCCGCCCGGTCCTGGAGGGGCGTGAGGTGGTGGCCTGGGAGACGGGCACCCTCGGGGAGTCCGCCCGCGCCAAGGTCCCGGTCCGCGACCCGGAGGGCGGGGAGCCGGTGGGGATGGTCAGCGTGGGTTTCGCCCGCTCCGGGGTCTACGCCAGCCTCCGTGGACAGTTGGCGTGGACGGCCGGGGCGGCGACGCTGGCGTTGCTCATCGGCGCCCTCGCGGCCCTGGTGTTCCGGGGACGCTGGGAGCGCAGCACCCTCGGCCTGCAGCCGGAGGAGCTGGTGGCCCTGGTGCAGAACCAGGAGGCCGTGCTCAACGGGGTGGCGGAGGGCGTGGTCGCGGTGGATGAGGCGGGGACGATTCGCCTGGCCAACGACGTGGCCGTGGAGCTGCTCGGGGTAGGGGAGCTGCAGGGCCGGGCGGTGACCGATCCTGCCCTGCCGCAGCCCGTGGCCCGGCTGCTCCGGTCGGGCGGGCAGCAGGGCAGGCGGGACCACGTGGTGGTGGGCGACCGGGTGCTCTACCTGGACTGTCGGCCGGTGCAGCGGGACGGTCGGGTGCTGGGGTCGGTGGTGGTGCTGCGAGACCGCACGGACATCCTCGAACTCACCGAGCGGCTCGACTCGGTGCGCACGATGACGTCGGCGTTGCGTGTGCAGCGCCATGAGTTCGCCAACCGGATCCATGTGGCGGCGGGGCTGCTCGACGCGGGGCAGGTGGAGGAGGCCCGTGAGTTCCTGCGGACGCTGGAGCGTCGCGGTGCGGTGGACTACCCGCTCGTCGACGCCGACCTCATCGACGACCCCTTCCTCCGTTCCTTCCTCGGCCTGAAGTCCCTGGAGGCGGCGGAACGGGGTGTCCGGATGCAGGTCGGCGGGGACACGCTGCTCCTGGATGAGCTGCGGGATCCGGAGGACGCGGCGACGGTGCTGGGCAACCTCCTCGACAACGCGGTGCGGGCCGCCGCGCCGGGGTCCGGGTGGGTGGAGGTCACTCTGCTGCAGTCGGGCGGGGATCTGGTGCTCACGGTGACGGACTCGGGTCCGGGTATCGGGGAGGGCGTGGATGTCTTCGCCCGACGCCCGCAGGAGGGTAGGGCGGTGCACGGGCACGGGATCGGGTTGCCGCTGGTGCGGGAGCTCACCCGGCGGCGGGGCGGTGACGTGTGGGTCATTGACCGGGGCGGGTCCCCGGGGCAGGGGGCGGTCGTCGGGGCGCGGATTCCCGGTGTGCTCGGGGAGGGTGGCAGAGTCGGTGGGGAATCGGTGCCGGGTGGAGGAGGTGTCAGGTGAACGTCCGGGAGTGGCGCGTGCTGGTCGTCGAGGATGATTTCCGGGTGGCGGCCATCCACGCGGGGATCGTCGCGGAGGCGCCCGGTTTCCGGGTGCAGGACAGTGTGCGGACGGTCGCGGAGGCGCGGGCGGTCATCGCCCAGGAACCGCCGGACCTGCTGCTGGCGGATGTGTACCTCCCCGACGGCGACGGTATTGAGCTGGTCCGGGGCTGCGGTTTGGACGCCTTCGTCCTCAGCGCCGCAGGAGAGCCGGACACGGTGCGGCGGGCGATCCGCGCGGGGGTGCTGGCCTACCTGCTCAAGCCGTTCCCGAAGGCGAGCCTGCTGGACCGCCTCGACAGGTACGCGCGCTACCGCAGCGTCGTCTCGGGTACGCGCGGGTTGTCGCAGGAGAAGATCGACCGCGCCCTGGCGATCCTGCACGGTCCCGGGGAGAGCACGGGGCCGGCGCGCTCGGCCACGGAGGAACTGCTTCTCGACGCCCTCGGCGACTCCGAGCTCTCCGCCTCCGAGGCCGCCGCCCGGGCGGGAGTGTCCCGCGCGACCGCTCAGCGGCGTCTGGCTGAGCTGGCGGCGCAGGGGGTGGTGGCGGTGCGTCTGCGCTACGGGGGATCGGGGCGTCCGGAGCATCTGTACTCCCGGGTGCGTTGAACGCTGCCGCAGGTCATCGGCTACCCTTGGTAGCCGTGACCGAGCAGAAGAATCCCCAGGACCTCCCCGAACAGCTGCGCATCCGTCGAGAGAAGCGTCAGAAGCTCATCGACGCTGGTGTGGAGCCCTATCCCGTCACCGTCGACCGCACCACGTCGCTGCGTGACCTGCGGGCCAAATTCGTGGTGGTCCCGGAGGGCGAGGACGCTGCCGGCGAGGAGGGCGTGACCTACCTGGCCCCGGGCGAGGAGACCGACGTCGAGGTGGCCGTCGCGGGCCGCCTCATCTTTATGCGCAACACGGGCAAGCTGTGCTTCGCCACGCTGCAGGACGGTGACGGCACGCAGCTGCAGGCGATGCTCTCCCTGGCGGAGGTCGGCCAGGAGTCGCTGGACTCCTGGAAGGCTGACGTCGATCTCGGCGACTTCGTGTCCGTGCGGGGCCGGGTGATTGCTTCCCGACGCGGCGAGCTGTCCATCATGGCCTCCTCCTGGCAGATGGCTTCCAAGGCGCTGCGTCCCCTCCCGGTGACCTTCGCGGACCTGTCCGAGGACACCCGCGTCCGTCACCGCTACACGGACCTCATCGTCCGTGAGCAGGCCCGCAAGAACGCGATGACCCGTATCAAGGTGATGCGCGCGCTGCGTCATCACCTGGAGGACGAGGGGTTCGTCGAGGTGGAGACCCCGATGCTGCAGACCCTGCACGGTGGTGCGGCGGCCCGTCCCTTCCAGACGCGTTCCAACGCCCTCGACATCGACCTGTACCTGCGTATCGCGCCGGAGCTGTTCCTCAAGCGGTGCGTGGTCGGTGGTATCGACAAGGTCTTCGAGGTCAACCGCAACTTCCGTAACGAGGGCGTCGATTCCTCGCACTCCCCGGAGTTCGCCATGCTGGAGACCTACGAGGCGTGGGGTGACTACAACACCGGCATGCGCACCATCCGGGAGCTCATCCAGGCGGTGACCATGGACGTCTTCGGCTCCCATGTGGTCACGCTCGCCGACGGCACCGAGTACGACCTCGGCGGCGAGTGGCCGGAGATCGAGATGTACCCCTCCCTCAACGAGGCGCTGCAGCGCAAGTTCCCGGGCCAGCCGGAGGTCACCATCGACTCCACCGTCGAGGAGCTCAAGCAGCTTGCCGACGTCGTCGGCCTCGAGGTTCCCGCCAAGGGCGGCTGGGGCCACGGCAAGCTCGTCGAGGAGATCTGGGAGGTGCTCTGCGAGGATCAGCTCACCGGCCCGATCTTCGTCAAGGACTTCCCGGTGGAGACCTCCCCGCTGACCCGTCAGCACCGCTCCAAGCCGGGTGTGACCGAGAAGTGGGACCTCTACGTCCGCGGCTTCGAGCTGGCCACCGGCTATTCCGAGCTGGTCGACCCGGTCATCCAGCGTGAGCGCTTCGAGGACCAGGCCCGTCTGGCCGCCGGCGGTGACGATGAGGCGATGGTCCTCGACGAGGACTTCCTCGCCGCGATGGAGCAGGGCATGCCGCCGACCTCCGGCATCGGCATGGGCGTGGACCGTCTGCTCATGGCCCTGACCGGCCTGGGCATCCGGGAGACCGTCCTGTTCCCGATGGTCAAGCCCGAGCAGAAGTAGCACCGCGGGTCAGGGTTCCTCGGGGTGTTCCCTGACCCCGTGCACGGGTGGCGGTGGCTGGGAGTTTTCTGGGGGCGCGGGCGTCGATAGTGGGCCCCTCCCAGTAACACCTCCGAAAGCCCAGCTCACGGTGGCTGCCCGCGTGCCCGTCCCAGGGTTGTCCCAGCAAGGGACTGTTGTCTGGGCACGCTCTCCCAGGGGTGCTTCCTACGTTTTTCCGTATGACCAACGCACTCACTCCACGACGGCGCATCATCGCCCTCGACGTGCTCCGGGGCATCGCGATCCTCGGCACCCTGCTGACCAACATCTGGCTCTTCTCCCGCTCCTCCATGGACGCCACCGCCGAGGGCGCGGTGGCTGAGGGGCGCTGGCGGCCTTCAACTCCGTCGCCGACGTCCTGCTCAACCTCTTCACCGACGGCAAGTTCATCGGACTGCTCACCATCATGTTCGGCATCGGTCTGGAGATCCAGCGCCAGGCGGCGATCCGTCGCGGCGAGCCCTGGCCGGGCCGCTACCCGTGGCGGGCGCTGATCCTCATTTTCGACGGCCTGCTGAACTACATCTTCATCTTCGAGTTCGACGTGCTCATGGGCTACGGTCTCACCGCCCTGGTCGTCGCGGCCGTCATGGCCCGCAGCCCCCGCGCGCAGAAGATCTGGATGGGGGTGGGCCTCGCCGCCCACGCCGTGATGATGTTCTTCATGGCCGGCGGGCCGCGCCTGTTCGGCTCCTTCCCGGGTGGCGACTTCGTCCGCGAGGCCACTCCGGGTGAGGAGGGCATGCGCTTCATCCAGGAGGGCCTGCCCACCGACTCCTACTGGGGCATGGTCACCGACCGCGTGCAGAACTTCATCGGCGGCCGCGGGGAGATCCCCATCATGTTCTTCATGGGCCTGGGTCTGTTCCTCGTCGGCGCCCACCTCTACCGGGCCGGTCTCTTCCTCCCGGAGGGTGTCCGCCTGCGCCGCATCGTCATGGGCATCGGGTTCGGAGTCGGGTTCCCCTCGACTGGGCACTGCGCCTCACCGACACCGCCGGCCACGTCGCCCGCTACGGCACCTCCACCATCGTCGCCTTCGGACTCCTCGCCGCCGTCGCGGCCTTCTACGCCCGCCGGGAGCGCGTGGGCCTCATGGGGCACCTGCTGTCCCTGGTCGGGCGGATGGCCCTGACGAACTACATCCTGCAGAACCTCATCGCCTCGATCATCTTCTACGACTGGGGCCTGGGCATGAGCCGCCGGATCCAGGGCCCCTGGGACACCGCCGCCACCCTGGGCATCTACCTGGGCATCTCTGCCTTCCTCATCGCACTCTCTGCCGTGTGGCTGCGCTTCCACCGCCGCGGACCGGTGGAGATCGTGTGGCACGACCTCGTCGACAGGATCGCCGACACCGCCGAGAAGGTTGCTTCCCGACGCCGCAGGCAGCGCCCCACCACCCCGGCGAAGCAGGAGCTCCCTGTGGGGTAGGGGCACCCGCCGCAGGTCACAATATTGAGTACTACGTCTCCGGTGGCCTGCGGGACGGCTACCGTATGAGTAATATGCACCACGTTAATAATTGTGCTCGGTGATGGAGGATGTGTGTCAGTACCGGAGAAGGCCCTGTCGGTGCCGGCCCTGAGTAAGCGGGAGCTCGAGGTGGTGCTCACCTGGCTGACCTCCGTGTCGAAGCGGGAGGTCGGCAAGCTTCTCGGAGTCTCCGAGGACACCGTCCGCACGCACATCGCCCGCGTACGGGGGAAGTACATGAGCGTCGGCCGTCCGGCGAGCACGAAGTCGGACCTCATGCTCCGCCTCATGCAGGACGGTTTCTTCGACCACCGCAACGCCTGACGTAGGCCCTCTCCAGAGAAACACAGCCCCGCTGTACCCTCCCCGGTGACCCAGGGAGCGCACAGCGGGGCTGTGGGCGTTTCCAGGGATGGATACAGGTTCGCCTCTAGATTGAGAGCTATGCGGCCGCCCAGCGGCCTGCAGGGGCCCTTTCCGGGCGTGGCAGGCTACACGGGCACATAATAAACGAGGAACCCGCCTCATCCACGCGGGGTGGATGAGGCGGGTTCCTCTTGCTTCCTCAACGCCAGGGGCGTCGGGGGTCAGCTTCCTACTAGGAGGAGAGCTTGAAGGAAGAGGTGCCCGGCTTGGTGGTGGACTGGCCGCCGTCGACCTTGTCCTTGGCCAGAGCGTCAGCGATAGCCTTCTGAGCCTCAGCCAGCTCCTCGGCAGCCTTGAGCTCACGGTCGCGGTCAGCAGCAGCCTTGGCGGCAGCCTCGCGCTCATCCTTCAGGGCGAGGTCGATGAGCTCGACGCGGTCCAGCTCGTGCTGCCAGACAACACCGTTGAGGACAGCCTTGGCGTAGGTCTCGAGGGCGAACTGGCGCTTGATCTCGAGGTAGCCGTCCAGGTTGGTGGCCTGGTCGTACTCCCAGTCGTCGTAGCCGTTGGCGGCGAGGGACTCGAAGTAATCGGTGACCGCCGCGTCAGCCTCCTGCAGGAAGCCAACGTTCATGAGGATGCCCTGGTGCAGGCCGCCCAGCAGCTCGATGTACTCGGTGCGCAGGGTGCGATCGACGGTGACCAGCTCGTTGTTCTGGTACAGCTCGAAGTAGCGCTCCATGACAGCGAACTGAGACTTGAGCACGCGCAGGGTGTCGCGCTGGGCGACGGCGCGCTCGAGGAGGAGCTGGCGCGGCAGAACGTTGGTCAGCTGAGCCTCGATGTTGGAGGCGACGGCCTTCTCGTAGGCCGGGGTGAACTCTGCGACACCCTCGTTGATCAGGGCCTGCAGGGAAAGCAGGGCCTTCATGTGCTCGTTGTTGACGTAGCGGCCGTCTTCCTTGTCGATGTTCCAGTCGCCGGCCATCTTAACCTGGTCGTCGACCTTAGCCTTGAGGGCCAGGACGGACTGGTAGACGGCGACGGCGTTGTCGCGGGTCGGGGTGTTGATGTTGTCCAGCTCCTCGAACTCCACGTGGGTGTTGAGGTCGTTGACACGGTCGATCCAGTCGTTGACGTCGTTGAGGTCGCCCACGGTGTGGACGAACGGAGCCAGGAGAGCGATCAGGGCGTCGTAGTCGGCGGTGGCGATACGGTCCTTCTCGGCGGCGTACTTCACGGAAGCGCGGGCCTCGAGAACGTTGTCGGAAGCCTTGGCGAGCTCTGCCTCAGCCTCGGCGCGGGCCTGTGCGAAGGTCTGAGCAGCGGCCTCCTCGGACGGGTCGACGTCGTCGCCCAGGGTGAGGAAGAAGTCGACGAGGTTAGCGTAGAGGTGGTTGTCCGGGTTGCCGGTGATGCCGTTCAGGTAGACGGCGGTCTCGTCGGTGAGGTCCTTGAGGACCTTCGGGGAGGTGTTCTTGGGCTCGACGACGACAGCCTTGGAGCCGTCCTCCAGGCGGAAGCCGCCCTGCTGGGTGGTGTCCTGGGCGAAGGCCGGTGCGGCGAAGCCGGAGAGGCCGGTTGCGATGGCGACGGCGCCGGCGAGTGCGGCGGTACGGACGCGGTTCTTGAACATGAGCGATAAACTCCTGAATTCGATCGTGTGGGCTGAAAGACCCGGGGCCGAACCTGTTTGGTCGGCGCTGGAAAGTCCACCGCGAAAAATTCCGGAATAGCTCCGGGCTCATATTTTTCGCAATGCCTGGCGACTCGGTCGCTGGGCATCACCTTAGGACAGTTTTCGGGATTTTGCGCCCTCCCGCCGCCGGGCGGACAGTTGTGCCGGTGTCTAACGCAGTAACGGTCCGATAACGGAAAAATAGGCGTCTAGCAGCGGGTTATTGGTGAATTGCTGAAATGTTTATGGCTTGCAGCTGGCCATCTGATGGGTCCAAGTTAAGCCGAACGGGTGACCCCTAAGGGGGTTAGTTTCCTCGTGGGTCGTGCCTGTTCGACTGGTGGAAACTTCTGGAATATGCAGTTCAGGGGCTTTTCTGAGGGAATCGTCGGCGAAAGCCGACACTCCGGGGAGGGACAATGCGGGTGTTGTCCGACCCATGAAGTACACTCATGTGCTTCTGGGGACTGACAGTTCGCGCACAGGCAAACGGCCACGGAAGTGTTTCTTCTCACAATCGTTGCCGTTGGCGTAATGCGGCGGGTCGAGGCTTATATATATGAGACTCAAACTGGCGCGGGGTGGCAATACTGTGGCAGGGGTGGAACGGGGGAGCGCGGCGTCGATTAGTAGGGACGCATGACAGCGGATAGTCTGATCACCTTTCCCGGGGATGTCGGCATCTCCAGACGATGCAGGAAGGTCAGTACATGAACACGAAAAGTTCCCCGACCGGCACCAACAATGAGGCGCTGCCTGCCGAGGTGAAGGTGATCCTCACCGTGCTTGTCGGCTCGGCGCTGGTGATGTTCCTCAACGAGACGATCCTCTCGGTGGCGCTGCCCTCGATCATGGAGGATTTCCAGATCCCCGCCACCACCGCCCAGTGGCTGACGACCGGCTTCATGCTCACGATGGCCGTCGTCATCCCGGCGACCGGGTGGATACTCCAGCGCTTCTCCACCAGGCAGGTGTTCCTCGCCGCCGTGAGCAGCTTCCTCGTGGGCACCGTCGTGGCCGCCGCCGCACCGACGTTCCCTGTGCTGCTCATCGGCCGCATCGTCCAGGCGGTCGGCACCGCGCTCATCATGCCGCTGCTGATGACCGTCGCCATGACGGTCGTGCCGGCCAACCGGCGCGGCTCGGTCATGGGCGTGATCTCCATCGTCATGTCCGTCGCCCCGGCGCTGGGCCCCACCGTCTCAGGCTTTATCCTCAACCGCCTCACCTGGCACTGGCTGTTCTGGCTCGTGGTACCCCTCATCACCGTGGCGCTGGTGGTCGGGGCAGTGTTCATCCGCAACATCGGCGAGACCACCCGCACCCCCTTCGATCCGCCGTCCGTGGTGCTCTCCGCCCTCGGCTTCGGCGGCCTCGTCTACGCACTGAGCACCCTGGGGACGAACCTTCCGGTGGCCGTCGGCGTGGCGGTCGTCGGTGTCATCGCCCTGGCGCTGTTCGTGTGGCGCCAGCTGAAGCTTGAGACCCCGCTGCTGGATCTGCGCCCCTTCACCATCCGCAACTACACGCTGTCCGTGGTCGTGGCGCTGCTGCTCATGGGCACGCTGCTCGGCGTGGTCATGGTCCTGCCGATCTACCTGCAGACCGCCCTGGGTGTCACCGCGCTGGTCACCGGTCTGCTGCTCATGCCGGGTGGCCTGGCCTCGGGTCTGCTGGCACCTTTCATCGGCCGCCTCTACGACCGCGTCGGTCCGCGGCCATTGGTCATTCCGGGTGCCCTCCTGCTCCTGGGTGCGGTCTGGTCCATGACCCGCCTCGGTATCGCGTCCACCACGACGCAGGTCATCGCCATGCACATCGTGTTCTCCCTCGGACTGGCACTCATGATGACCCCGCTGATGACCACGGCGCTGGGATCACTGCCCAAGCATCTCTACGGTCACGGCTCGGCGATCCTCAACACCCTGCAGCAGCTGGCCGGTGCCGCAGGAACGGCGATCCTCATCGCCGCGCTGTCCTTCGGCACCCGGGCCGCGGCCGCCGGGGGAGCGGACCAGGCGCAGGCCACCGCGGACGGCGCGCACACCGCCTTCATCGTCGCCGGCGTCATGGCCGTCCTCGTGCTGCTGGCCAGCCCCTTCGTGTCCAAGGTGGCTGAGGAACAGCAGGAGGGCCAGGCCTTCTAGTCCCTCCGGGCCCACCGGAGAAAAAAGAGGCCTCCGGGAATTCCCGGAGGCCTCAACTGCTGGGTGCCTCCCCTAGAGGGCGGCGAAGTTCTGGGTGGCGTACACCGAGCCGTCGGAACTGGTGGCCCAGCCCACGCCCACGTGCGTGAACTCCGGGTTCTCCACGTTGCGACGGTGCGACGGGGAGTTCAGCCACGCCTGCAGCATGTCACGCGCTGCGACGGACTGGTTGAAGGTGCCCACGTTCTCAGCGGCCTTGCGCCACGACGACGGGTAGTGGTTGACGTAGGACGGGTTGTGGCGCAGGTGACGCTGGCTCGCCATCGTCTCCGACCAGGACTGGGCCACGTTGTCCAGCATGTGGTGGCTCGACAGCGGAGCCAGGCCGCGGGACGCGCGGTAGACGTTGGTCTCGTGCAGAAGCGCGGCCTGGATGCCGGAATGGTCGGCCAGGGCGGCGTAGGGGCTCTGCGAAGAACCGGCGAGCGGGTTGGCTGTGGCGACGGCGGGCAGAGCGGACACGGCCAGCGACGCGGAGAGTGCGACGACGGCGATATTGCGGGTACGCGACATGAATACTCCTCGTTAGGCGTTTCGGCGATGTTAACAGAATGATAACGGGACGCGCGGTGGCGCGCCGCACAGTGGGATTCCGGGTTGTTCGCTAAAGGCGTACATTGCCCTGACCTGCAGGAACCCCACGGGCCTGGCACTCTCGCGGGGAGAGTGCAAATGGAGGGGTGGTCGCGCGCGTTAGAGTGGGGGACAAGTTAGACACAAAGGTTAAGGGGTAAGCACATGTTCGAACGGTTCACAGACCGTGCGCGCCGCGTCATCGTCTTGGCGCAGGAGGAAGCACGGCTGCTCAATCACAATTACATCGGCACCGAGCACATCCTCCTCGGCCTTATCCATGAGGGCGAGGGTGTCGCCGCCAAGGCGCTCGAGTCGATGGGCATCTCCCTGGACGCCGTGCGACAGGAGGTCGAGGAGATCATCGGTCAGGGCACCCAGCCCCACACCGGTCACATCCCCTTCACCCCGCGCGCCAAGAAGGTCCTCGAGCTCTCCCTGCGTGAGGGCCTCCAGATGGGCCACAAGTACATCGGCACCGAGTTCCTCCTGCTCGGCCTCATCCGCGAGGGTGAGGGCGTGGCGGCCCAGGTCCTGGTGAAGCTCGGCGCCGACCTGCCGCGCGTGCGTCAGCAGGTCATCCAGCTGCTCTCCGGTTACGAGGGCGGCCAGGGCGGTTCCCCGGAGAGCACCCCGGAGTCCGGCGGTCCCGTCGGCGCCGGCGCGGCACGCGGCCCGCAGGGCGGCGGCCAGGGCGGGCCGGGCGAGCGTTCCAGCTCCCTCGTGCTCGACCAGTTCGGACGTAACCTCACCCAGGCGGCCCGGGACGGCAAGCTCGACCCGGTCGTCGGCCGTGAGAAGGAGATCGAGCGCATCATGCAGGTGCTCTCGCGTCGTACCAAGAACAACCCGGTCCTCATCGGTGAGCCCGGTGTGGGCAAGACCGCCGTCGTCGAGGGCCTGGCCCTGGACATCGTCAACGGCAAGGTCCCGGAGACCCTGAAGGACAAGCAGGTCTACTCCCTCGACCTGGGTTCCCTCGTCGCGGGTTCCCGTTACCGCGGTGACTTCGAGGAGCGCCTGAAGAAGGTGCTCAAGGAGATCAACCAGCGCGGCGACATCATCCTGTTCATCGATGAGATCCACACCCTCGTCGGCGCCGGTGCCGCCGAGGGCGCGATCGACGCCGCCTCGCTGCTCAAGCCGAAGCTGGCCCGCGGTGAGCTGCAGACCATCGGTGCCACCACCCTGGACGAGTACCGCAAGCACATCGAGAAGGACGCCGCCCTGGAGCGTCGTTTCCAGCCGGTGCAGGTCCCGGAGCCGTCCGTCGAGCTGAGCATCGAGATCCTCAAGGGTCTGCGCGACCGCTACGAGGCGCACCACCGCGTGTCCATCACCGATGGTGCGCTGGCCGCCGCCGCGAACCTGTCCGACCGCTACATCAACGACCGTTTCCTCCCGGACAAGGCCGTCGACCTCATCGACGAGGCCGGCGCCCGCATGCGCATCAAGCGCATGACCGCCCCGGAGGGTCTGCGTGAGATCGACGAGCGCATCAACGACGTCCGCCGCGAGAAGGAGGCGGCGATCGACGCCCAGGACTTCGAGAAGGCCGCCGGCCTGCGCGACAAGGAGCGCAAGCTCGGCGAGGAGCGTTCCGAGAAGGAGAAGCAGTGGCGTTCCGGTGACCTCGAGGAGATCGCGGAGGTGGGCGAGGAGCAGATCGCCGAGGTTCTCGGCGCCTGGACCGGCATCCCCGTGTTCAAGCTCACCGAGGAGGAGTCCTCCCGCCTGCTGCGCATGGAGGACGAGCTCCACAAGCGCATCATCGGCCAGGACGAGGCCGTCAAGGCCGTGTCCCGCGCGATCCGTCGTACGCGCGCCGGCCTGAAGGACCCGAAGCGTCCCTCCGGCTCCTTCATCTTCGCCGGGCCGTCGGGCGTCGGTAAGACCGAGCTGTCGAAGGCTCTCGCGGAGTTCCTCTTCGGCGAGGACGACGCACTCATCCAGATCGACATGGGTGAGTTCCACGACCGCTTCACCGCCTCCCGTCTGTTCGGTGCTCCCCCCGGATACGTCGGCTACGAGGAGGGCGGCCAGCTCACCGAGAAGGTCCGCCGCAAGCCGTTCTCCGTCGTGCTTTTCGACGAGATCGAGAAGGCCCACAAGGAGATCTACAACACCCTCCTGCAGGTCCTCGAGGACGGCCGCCTCACCGACGGCCAGGGTCGTGTCGTCGACTTCAAGAACACCGTGCTCATCTTCACCTCGAACCTGGGCACGCAGGACATCTCGAAGGCCGTCGGCATGGGCTTCTCCGGCTCCGCCGAGACGGACTCCGACGCCCAGTACGAGCGCATGAAGAACAAGGTCCACGACGAGCTGAAGAAGCACTTCCGCCCCGAGTTCCTCAACCGTATCGACGAGATCGTGGTTTTCCACCAGCTCACCCGCGAGCAGATCGTGGAGATGGTGGAGCTGCTCATCGGCCGCGTCCAGAAGGCGCTGGCCGCCAAGGACATGGGCATCGAGATCACCGACAAGGCCAAGGCACTCCTGGCCCAGCGTGGTTTCGACCCGGTCCTGGGCGCCCGCCCGCTGCGTCGCACCATCCAGCGCGAGATCGAGGACGCCATGAGTGAGAAGATCCTCTTCGGCGAGCTGGGTGCCGGCGAGATCGTCACCGTCGACGTCGAGGGCTGGGACGGCGAGTCGAAGAACACCGACTCCGCCTCCTTCACCTTCACCCCGCGTCCGAAGCCGCTGCCGAAGGGCACCTTCTCGGAGATCTCCCCGGAGGCCGCCGAGGCGGTGCGTGACGTCGAGACCGACACCATCACCCCGGACGTCCCCGACGTCCCGGAGATCACCGATGACCTGTCCACCGGTGGCGACGAGGGCCCGGCCGGCGGAGCGCAGCCCGCACCGCAGAGCTAGTCCCTGAGAAAACCAGGCGCCCGCCTCCCGAGCAGGGGAGGCGGGCGCCTCGTCGTTCCCCGACCGGGCACGTCGCCCCAGGTAGGCTGGGCCGTATGGGTATCACTTATCGCAAGCGGAAGAAGATCGGCAAGAACTCCTGGATCAACGTCTCGGGATCCGGCGCCTCCGCCTCCACCCGCATCGGCCCGGTGACCATCAACTCCCGGGGCGGCATCTGGGTGAAGCTGCCCGGCGGTCTCAACTACCGCGGCCGCTGGAAGTAGTTACGGGGGTATCCGGGGAGGGGCATCAATCGAGTACGCGCATCCGGCCACCCGATTGATGCCCCAGCTCGAATACCCTCCTAGCGCGGGAGGTGGAACAGCCCCTGCGCGTCCTGCTCCGCCAGCCCGTCCTCCAGCAGGGAGAACAGGGCCCGGGAGCGCTGCGCCGCGTCGGGCCACACCACGTCGATCGCCGACTGCGGCACCGCCGCCTCCGAGCCGCGCAGCACGTCCATGATGAGGCCGCGGACCTGCCGGTCGGTGCCGGTGAACTTCTGCACCCTCTTCTTCGCCAGTTCCTCGGCGCTCGGCGGCGGGGAACCGGCGGCGACCCACGCGCACTCCGTACGCAGGGGGCACGCCCCGCACTCCGGTGACGTCGCCGTGCACACCAGCGCCCCCAGCTCCATGAGCGCCGCCGAGAATCGCGGCCCCCGCCCGTCGTCGGGCAGCAGCTCCGCCACCGCCGCCAACTCGGCCTTCGACGCCGTGCCCGCCAGGAAGCGGCCCTCGACCGCCCGCCGCCAGACCCGCCGCACGTTCGTGTCCACCACGGGCACGTTCCGTCCGTAGGCGAAGCACGCCACCGCCCGCGCCGTGTAGTCGCCGATGCCCGGCAGCTCCAGGAGCGTGTCGACGTCGTCGGGGACGCGGGCGTCGTGAAGCGAGACGATCTGCTGCGCGCACTCCAGCAGCCGCAGCGCCCGCCGCGGGTACCCGAGCTTGCCCCACGCGCGGAGCACGTCCGCGGGGGAGGCCTGCGCGAAGGAGGCCGGGTCGGGCCAGCGTTCCATCCACTCGCGCCACACGGGTTCGACGCGGGCGACGGGGGTCTGCTGGCTCATCACCTCGCTGAGCAGGATCCCCCACGCGGAGGTGCCCGGCTCCCGCCACGCGAGGGGACGTTCATGGAGGTCGAACCAGGGGAGGAGACGCGCGGAGAACATGAGGATCGAGTCTAGGTGCCTCTGACATAGAATTGCCGTCATGCCCATGAAAGATGTCGCCAACAGTCCGCAGGCAGTCTGGGAAGCGCTGAAGGAAGGCAACCAGCGTTTCGTCCTGCACCAGCAGGAGCGTCCCAACCAGGACGTCCTGCGTCGTACCGAACTGCGCCGCGGGCAGAACCCCCGCGCGGTCGTCCTCTCGTGTTCCGACTCGCGCGTTCCCGTCGAGCTGATCTTCGACGTCGGACTCGGTGACCTCTTCGTGGTCCGCACCGCCGGGGAGATCCTCGACCCGGCGGTCCTCGCCTCCATCGAGTACGCGATCAAGAGCCTCGGCGTCGACCTGGTCGTCGTCATGGGGCACGAGTCCTGCGGCGCCGTCGCCGCCACCGCCGAGGCCCTCGACGGCGGCAAGATCCCCAACGGCCTGGAGCGCATCCTCGTGGAGAAGGTCGCCCCGTCGATCCTCGAGGCCCGCGCCCGCGGCCGCAACGACCTGCCCGGGTACGAGCGTCAGCACGTCATCGAGATCGTCATCCAGATCAAGCACCGCCTCTCCGCCCTCCAGGAGCGCATCGCCGACGGCCGCTGCGCCATCGTCGGCCTCCGCTACCTGCTTTCCGACGGCTCCACCCAGCTCGTCATCTCCGACGGCGTCAACTGACCGGCGGGGGGACACGCGGGGGAGCGGGATCCCACCTGCAGTGACGTGCCGCAATTAAAGTGAGGGACGTGACCAACCGCAGCCCCCGCCGACTCCCCGAAGAGATTTACGTCCGCCGCCGCGTCGCCGCGGCCGTGATCATCCTCGTCCTCGTCGGACTGCTGGTGTGGGGCCTCGTGGCCTTCGCCGGCCGCGGCGCGGACGAGACCGAGACCACCGCCGCGGCGTCGACCACGCAGGTGACGACGACGGCGACGTCGGCGACGTCGACAAGCAGGAGCTCGACCCCGACGACCACCGAGGAGGAGACCACCTCCGAGGAGCCCGAGGCAGAGGAGCCGAAGGACTCCTGCGAGCTGTCCGACCTGCGGATCACCGCCTCCTCCGACCGTCCCTCCTACGGGGCGGACGTGCAGCCGACGTTCTACATGACCGTGGAGAACCCCACGAAGGTCGACTGCGAGATCAACCTCGACGACAACCAGCTGCGTTTCGAGGTGTACAACCTGGAGACCAACGAGCGCGTCTGGGCCGACACCGACTGCTACCCGTCCGTCCTCACCGGCGACGAGGTGTTCAAGGCGGAGGACGAGCGCCGCTTCCAGGCCGTCTGGTCCCGCATGGGCTCCCGCCCGGGCCAGTGCAACAACCGCCAGGACGTGGGCACCGGCTCCTTCTACCTGCACGCCGTGATCGGCGACAACCCCTCGGACGCCCACCCCTTCAACCTGGGTTAGGTCAGGCGCGTCAGCCCCTCGTGGACGTGGCGGGCCCACAGGGAACCGACGTTCTCGATGCCCGCCAGATCCTCCTCCGTCGCCGAGAGCAGCGACTGCACGTCGCCGAACGCCGCGATGATCTTGTGCTTCAGGAACATCTGCACGCGGGGCACCCGGCTGAGCACCCGGTAGCCGCGCGGCACGATCCACTGCGTCAGCGACTCCTCCGTCGCCGGCAGCCCCAGGATGCGGGCCACGTTCGCGGGCTTGAGCAGGTCGGCGTCCGCCAGTGCGTCGAGCGCCTCCGTCGCCTCCCGCACGTCCTCGTCGGACGGCGGTCCCTCCGCCACCAGGTAGTCGCGGATGAGCAGGTCGATCTCGCGGTCGTTGTCGCCGCGCAGCTCGGAGAGCTGCAGGTTGAGCTGGCGGCCGTCGGTGCCCAGCTCCAGGACGTTCTGGTCCAGCTCCATGCCGACCCGCTTCACCAGCAGCTCACGCTGCATCACGGCCACGACGTCCGCCACCGTGGCGTAGTTGTTCACCTCCGAGACGAACAGCCGCTGATTCGCGTGGTCCAGGCGCGTGCGGTAGCGCTCCAGCGTGCCCAGCGCCTGGTTCGCGCGCTGCAGGATCGCCGCCGGCGACTCCAGGACGTAGCGGTTGCCCTCGACGTACAGGGTGATGACGTTCATCGACTGGCTCACCGCGATCACCGGGCGGCCCGTCTGCTGCGCGGTGCGTTCCGCGGAGCGGTGCCGGGTGCCGCTTTCCGACGTCGGGTAGGTCGGCGAAGGCACCACCTGCACGTTGGCGCGGCGGATGCGCGTCGCGTCGTTGGAGAGGATCACCGCGCCGTCCATCTTGCACAGCTCCCGCAGCCGGGTCGGGGCGAAGGGGACGTCGAACTCGATGCCACCGTCGCACAGGTCGATGACCTCGGGGCCGTCGCCGATGACGATGAGCGCGCCGGTGCGGCCGCGGACGATCCGGTCGAGGCCGTCGCGGAGTTCCGTGCCCGGGGCGAGATGCTGGAGGGTCTCCCGCAGGGTGGCGGGGACCGGGGTGGTCGCGGGGGTCATGAGGCCCGATTCTACCCGTGGGTCTGCTGGGGCTGGCGGGAATACCCAGGTTAGCGCCGGGGCGCGACCAGCCCGATCGCCTCGCGCAGGGTGGCGGCCTGGGCCACGCGCATCCCGGGGACGTCGGGAAGCTCCCCGGCGGGGACCACCGCGTACTCGTAGCCCAGGCGGGCGGCCTCCGCGAGACGCCGCCCCAGGTTGGGCACGCGCCGCAGCTCACCGGCCAGCCCGACCTCGCCGATGACCACCGTCTTGGGAGGCAGCGGCTGCTGGTGCAGTGAGGACCACGTGGCCAGGGCGACGGCCAGGTCTGTGGCGGTCTCGGTGATGCGGACGCCGCCGACGGTGGCCACGTAGGCGTCCTTCTCGTTGGTGCGCTCCCCGGCGCGGGCCTGCAGCACCGCCAGCACCATCGGGACGCGGTTGGTGTCCAGGCCGGTGACCACGCGCCGCGGGTTCTTCGCCACCGGGTCCACGGTGAGTGACTGGACCTCGGCGAGCAGGGGGCGCACGCCGTCCATCGCCACGGTCACGGCCGAACCGTCGGGGGTCTGCCCCCGGTGGGAGAGGAAGAGCCCCGAGGGGTCCGGGACCTCGCGGATGCCCTCGGCGGTCTGCTCGAAGCAGCCGACCTCGTCGGTCGCGCCGAAACGGTTCTTGATGCCGCGCAGCATACGCAGCGAGGACTGCCGGTCACCCTCGAAGTTGAGCACCACGTCCACCAGGTGCTCGAGCACACGCGGGCCGGCGACGTTGCCGTCCTTGGTCACGTGACCGACCAGCAGGATCGGGATGCCGGACGTCTTCGCCAGGGTGGTCAGCGCGGCGGTCACCGCCCGGGACTGCGCGACGCCGCCGGCCACGCCCTCCACGCCGGGGGCGTGCATCGTCTGCACCGAGTCGATGATGAGCAGCGAGGGCCGGATCTGCTCGACGTGCCCGAAGACGACGTCGAGGTTGGACTCCGCCGCCAGGTAGAGCGTCTCCTTGAGGGCACCGGTGCGTTCGGCGCGGACGCGGACCTGCCCCACGGACTCCTCCGCGGTGACGTAGAGGGCCTTCCGGTCGCCGAGGCCCGCCCAGCGGCTGGCCACCTCCAGCAGCAGCGTCGACTTGCCTACGCCGGGCTCGCCCGCCATCAGCACCACCGACCCCGGCACCACACCCGAGCCGAGGACCCGGTCGAGCTCCCCGATGCCGGAGGGCACGGACGCGGCCGCCGAGCCACTCACCTTCGTGATGGGGGTGGCCGGGGCCGTCGGGGTCAGCCCCGTCGGCACCGCCCCCGACACCGCCGCGACGGCCGAGGCGCCCGCCCCACCGCCCTTCGGCGCCACCGCGGACTCCACGAGGGTGCCCCACGAGCCGCAGTCCGGGCAGCGGCCGAGCCACTTCGCGGCGGAGTATCCGCACTCGGAACAGGTGTGGACGGAACGGGTTTTACGGGCCATGCCGACCACCTAACCACAGGAATGCGCAACGCCCGGTCTCTCGGGGGAGGGACCGGGCGTCGAAAAGCAGGGGGAGGCTAGTTGGAGCCCTCCGGGGCGACCTGGCGCACGTGGGAGCCGGCCGGCAGCTGCGGGGCGGCGATGGCGGCCCAGACCTCGATCTCACCGGAGTCGAAGGTGAAGGTGACCGGGACGTTGCCGCCGACAGCGAAGTTGTCGTTGTCGAGGGAGGTCTCGGTGTACTGGATGCAGCCGATGCCGTCGGCCTGCGGGGTGGCCTTCAGGCGGTCGGCGGAGTCGGCGACCAGGACGCAGTCGCGGGAGAGCGGCTCTGCGTCGATGGAGACGGACTGGCCGTTGACGTCGACAGACTCGAGCGTGTGCTCGGTCATGGAGGTGTCCTGGTTGATGGCGGTGAACTTCAGGGCGGCCTCGCCCTTCTCGTCCAGCACGATGGTGACATCGCGGACAGCCACGGTGCCGTCCTCGCTGTTGCCCTCGGCACCGTTCACGGGCGCCACCTGCGAGGCGGTCTGGGTAACCTGACCTGCGGAGCAGGCGGCGAGTGCCAGCGCAGACAGTGCGGCGGCGGAGATGATGCCGCCGCGACGGGCGGCCGACTTCAGGGACTTCACGGGGGTGTCCTCCATCAGTTCATGGGTCACAATGCTGTTTCAGCAGCTTACCTTAGTCTCTTTGGTGGCGGGGCACACAGTTCCCGGTGATCGGTTGCCGGGAGCGGGGGGAGCCGGGGGCAATCGGGGGTGGCGGACGGACGGGTCCGGCTGCCCGGGAACGTGGTGGTCTGGCGTGGTAGAATGCGTGGTCTAGTGTGCTGCCCGGCACAGGTGCAGCACCTCTTCGCGCAACTTCCGCAACCGCACTGAGAGAGTGCACACAAGGAGTGGGAATGGATTTCAAGGTCGGGGACGTCGTCGTCTACCCGCACCACGGTGCCGCCGTGATCGCCGACATCGAGCATCGCGTGATGGGAGGGGAGGAGCTGGAGTACCTGGTCCTGCAGATCAACCAGTCTGACCTCGTCGTCCGCGTCCCGTCCAAGAATGCGGAGCTGGTCGGCGTCCGTGACGTCGTCGGCGAGGAGGGCCTGCAGAAGGTCTTCGGCGTCCTCCGGGAGACCGACGTCGAGGAGGCCGGCAACTGGTCCCGCCGCTACAAGGCCAACCAGGAGCGTCTGGCCTCCGGCGACGTGAACAAGGTGGCCGAGGTCGTCCGTGACCTGTGGCGCCGTGACCAGGACCGTGGCCTGTCCGCCGGCGAGAAGCGCATGCTGGCCAAGGCCCGGCAGATCCTCGTCGGTGAGCTCGCCCTCGCCGACACCGTCGACGAGGACAAGGCCGACACGTTCCTCGCCGAGGTGGAGAAGCACGTCGAGCCGGACCCGGAGGACACCCCGGACACCGACGACATCGACGTGGACCTCGACGACCTCACGTTCGACGACGAGGACGAGGACTAGACCGGGGGCAGGTCGGCTGTGCGCGTCATCGCCCTCATCGCCGCCGCCGGCCGGGGCACCCGCCTCGGTGCGGCCGTGCCCAAGGCCTTCGTGCGTCTGCGCGGCCGCACCCTCGTGGAGCGTTCCGTCACCGCGATGATCAACTCCGCGGTGGTCGACGAGATCATCGTGCTCGTCAGCCCCGACATGGAGTCCTACGCCCGCGAGGTGCTCGCCACCGCGCAGCTTCTCGACGCCCCCGTCCCCGTCCGCCTCACCCACGGCGGCGGCGAACGCGCCGACAGCGTGTGGGCGGGCCTGCGGACCATCCCCGACGATGAGGCCGTCGTGCTCATCCACGACGCCGCCCGCGCCCTCACCCCGCCCGGCATGATCGCCCGCGTGACGCGCCGGGTCCTGGAGGGGGCACCCGCCGTCATCCCCGTGGTGCCCGTCGCCGACACCATCAAGCAGGTCGACGGGGACGCGGTGACGGGGACGCCGGACCGGGCGTCGCTGCGTGCGGTGCAGACCCCGCAGGGTTTCCTGCTCTCCGGTCTCCGCGCCGCCAACGAGGCCTACTTCGCGTCCCCCGACCCCGGTTTCGTGGCCACCGACGACGCCTCCCTCATGGAGTGGCACGGCGTGCCCGTGGTCACCGTGCAGGGCGACCCCATGGCCTTCAAGGTGACCACCCCCATCGACATGACCCTCGCCCGCACCATCACGGACGAGGCCGAACCGACCATCTTCGAGGTGCCCAGTGAGTGACCCGATCATCCCCCGCGTGGGGATCTCCACCGACGCCCACCAGATCGAGGCGGGCAAGCCCTGCTGGATCGCGGGCCTGCTCTTCGAGGGGGTCGACGGCTGCGAGGGCCACTCCGACGGGGACCTCGTCGCCCATGCGCTTGTCGACGCCCTCCTCTCCGCCGCCGGCCTCGGCGACCTCGGGACCCTGGTCGGCGTGGGGCAGAAGGAGTACGATGGCGTCTCCGGTGCCCGGCTGCTGCGTGAGGCCCGGGCCGCGATCGAGGCGGAGGGCTTCGTGATCGGCAACGCCGCCGCCCAGCTCATCGGCCAGTCCCCGAAGATGGGGCCGCGCCGCGTCGAGGCCGAGCAGGTGCTCTCGGAGATCCTCGGGGCCCCCGTCTCCGTGGCGGCGACCACCACCGACCACATGGGCTTCACCGGCCGCGGGGAGGGCCGTGCCGCCGTCGCCACCGCCGTGGTCTGGCGGGCGTAGCGACATTTAGCTGTCGGAAACAATCCGGCCACAGCTCTGGTGCTGGAGTGACGGGCGGGTTTATACTGGCGACGTCCCCACCTTTCCGGGTGTTACTGACCTGATCAGGCATGACTGGAACTCCGGGCACGTACGACCCTCACGGGTAGGGCCGACGTGCTCAACGCCGACTCACGTGCGAGGAGTGTCCGATGCCCGACGTCCACCCGACCCCCACCGATGCTGCTGCCGAAGGTCTGCGCGTCGTCCGCGTGCTGAGCAACAACGCCGTGCTCGCCCGGACCGCAGCCGAGGCCGACGAGGTGATTCTCGTGGGGCGGGGCATCGGATTCCGACGCCGCCCCGGGGAACTCCTGCCGACGGATGCGGCGGGGCGTCGGTACGTGGAGCTCAGCACCGACCAGGTGCGTTTCCTGCAGTCGATGGACTCCCTCGACCACGCGGCGATGGACGTCATCTCCGCCGCTGTGGACCTGGCGGTGGACCTGCTGGGGGAGCTGCACCCCTCCGTCTACGTCGTGCTCGCCGAGCACCTGTCCTTCGCCGTGCAGCGGGTGGGCCTGGGCGAGACGATCCGCAACTCCCTGCTCGGTGAGATCCGGGCCTCCTTCCCCCTGGAGTTCCGGGCCGCGGAACTCATCGTCGGCTACCTCAACTCGCACCTCGAGGGCGTGAATCTGCCCGTCGACGAGGCCGCCTTCATCGCCCTGCACCTCAACGCTGCCCGGACGGGCGTCACCGTCAAGCAGCCGCTCGCCGCCGCCAACGCCCTCGCCGAACTGGTGCGCACCGTGTGCACGCAGCTCTCCGCGACCACGACCGCCCTGGACGGCGCCCCGGACCGGACGCTGGCCATCGAACTCAACCGCCTCATCCGCCGTGTCGAGTCCGGCGGATTCCGCACCTGCCTCCTGCACCGGGAGATCCACCGCGACCTCCGCCGTGAGTCAGACCTCTCCCGGCAGATCCTCTGCCGCATCCTCGACGTCCCCTCCCTGCCGGACCACGCCACCGGTGAGGCCGCCTTCCTGGCGGTGTTCCTCCACGGCTGGCGGCAGACGGTTCGTCCGAACTGAAAGGTACCGTCATGTCAACAACCATCTCCCCACCGCAGGGGAAGTCCTCCGTGGGCAACACCGTCATGAGCGCCCTGCAGAAGCTGGGCCGCGCACTCATGGGCGCCGTGGCGGTCATGCCGGTCGCCGCGCTGCTCATGGGCATCGGCTACTGGGTCGACCCGGAAGGGTGGGGCGCCGACAACATCATCGCGGCCGTCCTCATCGGCGCCGGCTCCGCCGTGCTGGACAATCTCGGCTGGATCTTCGCCATCGCCATCGCCTTCGGCCTGGCCAAGGACCACAACGGAGCGGCGGCCCTGTCCGGCTGGCTCGGCTTCGCCACGGTGACCAAGCTCCTCAGCGAGAATTCCGTCGCCGGGTACCAGGGCGTCGACCTCGAGGCCCTCGACGGGCAGGCCGCCCTCGACTGGGCCTCCCGGGGCTGGGGCGCCGTCGGCGGCGGCAACGTCCTCATCGGCATCGCGGTGGGCATCCTCGCCGCCTGGGTGTACAACCGCTTCCACGCCACGAAGCTTCCCGACGCACTGGCCTTCTTCTCCGGCCGCCGACTCGTGCCGATCCTCACCGCCGTGCTGTCGATCGTGCTCGCCGGCGTCTTCTACTTCGTCTGGCCCGTGGTCTACAACGCGCTGTTCAACTTCGGCACGTGGATCCAGGGCATGGGGGCGCTGGGCGCCGGTATCTACGGCTTCGCCAATCGCCTGCTCATCCCGACGGGCCTGCACCATGCGCTGAACTCGATCTTCTGGTTCGACATCATCGGCATCAACGACATCGGCAACTTCCTCGGCGGCGGCAAGACCATCGCCGAGGCGGCGGCCGCCACCTCCGCCGCCGACTGCCCCGGCATCTGGGCGGACGGAGTGTGCCAGGTCGAGGGCATCGTCGGCCGCTACCAGGCGGGCTTCTTCCCGGTGATGATGTTCGGTCTGCCGGGAGCCGCCCTGGCCATGTTCCTGCGGGCGGACAAGGGTCGCCGCAAGGTCGTCGGCTCCCTCCTGATGGCCGGTGCCCTGGCCTCCTTCTTCACCGGTGTCACGGAGCCGCTCGAGTTCTCCTTCATGTTCGTCGCCCCGCTGCTCTACGTGGTGCACGCGGTGCTCACGGGCATCTCCGTGGCGGTGGCCGCGACCTTCGAGTGGACCGCCGGTTTCGGCTTCTCCGCGGGCTTCGTCGACATGGCCCTGTCCGCGCGCAACCCGCTGGCGCACCAGTGGTGGATGCTGCTGGTCATGGGCGTGGTGTGGTTCGCCCTGTACTTCGTCATCTTCTACCTGCTCATCGGCTGGCTGAACCTGCGTTCGCCGGGCCGTGGTGAGGATGCCGAGGCCGCCGCGGACGCCGCGGGCGTCGAGAATGCAGGTGACGCGTCCGGCGAGGAAGTCCTGGCACGCCGCATCATCGCCGGGCTCGGCGGGGCCGGGAACATCCACTCGGTCGACTACTGCGCCACCCGCCTGCGCGTCGCCGTCAATGACCACGCGGCCGTCGACGAGTCGCTGATCAAGGGCGACGGCGTGGCCGGCGTCATCCGCCCCTCGCAGCACAACGTGCAGGTGGTGATCGGCCCGCACGTCCAGTTCGTCCACGACGAGGTCACGCGCCAGATGGCGGGGGCCCCGGACAGCGGCGTCGCCGCACGCGGGGAGGTGTAGGACGGTGTTCGGTCTCGGCAGATCCCGGCAGCCGGTGGAAGTGGACCTGCACCCGCCCTTCCCCGGGGAGGTCATCCCCGTGGGGGACGTCCCGGACCCGGTGTTCTCGGCGCGGATGGTCGGCGACGGCTTCGCGGTCGTCCCGCCCGACGACGCCACCCACCTCGACGTCTGCGCGCCCGTCTCGGGTCGCCTGGTCACCCTGTTCACCACGCTGCACGCCTTCGCCGTCGTCAGCGGGGAGGGCCTGGAGGTGCTCGTCCACATCGGCCTCGACACCGTCGAGCTGCAGGGCGCCGGCTTCCGGGCGCTGGTGGAGCAGGGGGCGGAGGTCACCGCCGGTCAGCCGGTCGTGCGTGTCGACGCCACCGCCGTCCGCCAGAGCGGCCGGCCGCTGGTCACCCCGGTGGTGATGACACAGAAGAAGCAGGTGGCGGAGCTGTCCGTGACCCCCGGCCCGGCGGCCCCCGGGGACGTCGTGTGCACGGTGAGGATGACCCCGTGACCGCGCAGACCATCACCGGCACCGTGGTCACCGCGCGCGGTGAGTTCCCCGACCACACCGTGGTCCACCGGGACGGGACCATCACCGGGGTGCGGCCCGCGCAGCCCGGGGAGGTCTCCTCCGGACTGCGGCTCGTGCCCGGCTTCGTCGACGTGCACAACCACGGCGGCCTGCGGGGCTCCTTCCCCGACGGCTCCCTCGAGGAGTGCCGGGCGGCCGCCCGGTTCCACCGCTCCCACGGTACGACGACCCTGGTCGCCAGCCTCGTCTCCGCGCGGGCGGAGCACCTGCTCACCCAGGTGCCCCGGCTGGCGGACCTCGTCGAGGAGGGGGAGATCGCGGGCATCCACCTGGAGGGACCCTTCGTGAACGTCGGCAAGTGCGGGGCCCAGGACCCGGCGGCGATCATCCCCGGGGACCCGGACCTGTTCGCCCGGCTCCTCACCGCCGGGCGCGGGCACGTCCGCTCGATCACCTTCGCCCCGGAGACCGCCCACGTGACGGAGCTGCTGGACCTGTGTGCGGAGCACGGGGTCATCGCCTCCCTCGGGCACACCGAGGCCACCGCGGAACAGACCGCGCAGGTCATCGACGCCGCGGTGGACAAGGGGGTGACCGTCACCGCCACGCACCTGTTCAACGCCATGCCCGCCCTGCACCACCGCTCGCCGGGAGCCGCCGCCGCGCTGATCACGGCCGCCGCCGGGGGACGCGCCCACGTCGAGCTCATCGCCGACGGGGTCCACCTCGCGGACGCGACCGTCGACATGGTCATGGCGGCCGTCGGTGACGCCGCCCTCCTGGTCACCGACGCCATGCAGGCCGCCGGCATGCCGGACGGCGCGTACACCCTGGGCACGCTCGACGTCGAGGTGCAGGCGGGGGTCGCCCGCCTGCGAACCGCCGACGGCAGCCCTGGGGCCATCGCCGGCGGAACCAGCACCCTCGCCGGGCAGGTCGCCCGCCACCTCCACCGGGGCGTGCCGCTGCCCCGGCTGGTGGCCGCCAGCGCCACGACGCCCGCGCGCATACTCGGGAGGGCGGACCACCTCGGCGACATCCGGCCGGGCCTCCGCGCCGATGTCGTCGGCATCGACGAGACGGGTGCTGTGCGCCACGTCATTTCACGAGGACATACCATTGAACCCAGCTGACGCATCCACCCAAGGAATCGACATGGACATTCTCATCCGCTCCACCCCGGACGGGGTCTCCCTCGCCGCGGCGGACATTCTCGCCGACTACGCACGCCGGGGAGCCACGCTCGGCCTGGCCACCGGCTCCACCCCTCTCGGCACCTACCGCGAGCTCATCCGCCGGTACCAGGCAGGGGAGGTCAGCTTCGCCGACTGCACCGCCTTCCTCCTCGACGAGTACGTCGGCCTCGCCCCCGAGCACGAGCAGAGCTACCACCACACGATCCGGCACGAGTTCACCAGCCACGTCGACTTCGACGACGCCCGCGTGTTCAGCCCGGACGGCACCGCCGACAACCCGTGGGCCGCCGCCGCGGAGTACGAGCAGGCGATCATCGACAGCGGCGGGGTGGACATCCAGCTGCTGGGCATCGGCACGAACGGACACATCGGATTCAACGAACCCGGTGCGGCCCTCGACGGTCCGACGCACGTGGACACCCTCCACCCGCAGACCATCTCCGACAACTCCCGCTTCTTCGACAGCGCCGCGGACGTGCCGATCCACGTGCTCACCCAGGGCCTGGGGACCATCAAGCGCGCCGGGCACCTGCTCATGCTGGCCACCGGCGAGGGCAAGGCCACGGCCGTCGCCGCCCTCGCGGAGGGTCCCCTGACCACGATGTGCCCCGCCTCGGTGCTGCAGTCGCACCCGCGGGTGACGGTCATCGTCGACGAGGCGGCGGGGTCGAAGCTGCACAACATCGACTACCACCGCTTCGTCGAGGCCAACGCGCTGCCCCGCTGAGGTGACCGGGGGCTCGTCTAGGATGGTGAGTTGTGACTCTCCGTATCTTTGACACCGCCACCCGGTCGCTGCGCGACTTCCAGCCCGTGAGGGAAGGCCACGCCTCGATCTACCTGTGTGGTGCGACGCCGCAGTCCCAGCCGCACATCGGTCACGTCCGCTCGGGGGTGGCCTTCGACATCCTGCGCCGTTGGCTGCTGGCCAAGGGCCTGGACGTCGCCTTCGTGCGGAACGTCACCGACATCGACGACAAGATCCTCACCAAGGCCGCCGAGCACGACCGCCCCTGGTGGGAGTGGGCGTCCACCCATGAACGCGCCTTCACCTGGGCGTACGACCAGCTCGGCGTGCTGCCTCCCTCCGTGGAGCCCCGCGCCACCGGCCACGTCACCCAGATGATCACCTACATGCAGCGCCTCATGGACAACGGCTACGCCTACGAGGCCGACGGGTCCGTCTACTTCGACGTCGCCGCGTGGGTCGCCGCGGAGGGCTCCGACTACGGCTCCCTCTCCGGCAACCGCGTGGAGGAGATGGAGCAGGGGGAGACCGACAACGTCGGCAAGCGTTCGCCGCAGGACTTCGCCCTGTGGAAGGCCGCCAAGCCCGGCGAGCCCTCCTGGCCCACCCCGTGGGGCGAGGGCCGTCCCGGCTGGCACCTCGAGTGCTCCGCCATGGCGACCTGGTACCTCGGCGACACCTTCGACATCCACGGCGGCGGCCTCGACCTGCAGTTCCCGCACCACGAGAACGAGATCGCCCAGGCGCATGCCGCGGGCGACCGTTTCGCCAACTACTGGATGCACAACCACTGGGTCACCATGGCCGGCGAGAAGATGAGCAAGTCGCTGGGCAACGTGCTGTCCGTCCCGCACATCCTCACCATGGTCCGCCCCGTCGAACTGCGTTACTACCTGGGCTCCGCGCACTACCGCAGCGTGCTGGAGTACTCTGAGGCAGCACTCCAGGAAGCCGCCGCCGGCTACCGGCGCATCGAGGACTTCCTCCGGCGCGTCGGTCCCGTCGACGTCGGCGAGTGGACCCCCGCCTTCGAGGAGGCCATGGACGACGACATCTCCGTCCCCCGTGCCCTCGCCGAGATCCACAACGCTGTCCGCGCCGGCAACACCGCCCTCGCCTCCGGCTCCCTTGACGACGCCGCCACCATCGCCGCCTCAGTCCGCGCCATGACCGCGGTCCTCGGCGTGGATCCGCAGGATGAGGCGTGGGCGGAGGGGGCGTCGACAAGCGACGGTGCCCTCCAGGCACTCGACGTCCTCGTCGACGCCGAACTGGAACGCCGCACCACCGCCCGGGCCGAGAAGGACTGGGCCACCGCCGACGCCGTCCGCGATCGCCTGATCGCCGCCGGCATCGACGTCACCGACACCCCCGACGGCCCGCAGTGGTCGCTGAAGAATTAGGAAGTACACATGAGCAGCCAGGGACGACCCGGGGCACGACGCACCAACAAGAAGGGCGCCACCAAGGGCTCCGGCGGCCAGATCCGCCGCGGCCTCAAGGGCAAGGGCCCCACCCCCAAGGCCGAGGACCGCGAGTACCACGCCGCCTACAAGCGCAAGCGCGCCGCCGAACGCCGCGCCTCCGGACGCCACGTCCAGGAGAACCCCTACGAACTCGTCGTCGGCCGTAACCCCGTCATCGAGTGCCTCCACGCCAAGGTGCCGGGCTCCGCGCTGTACGTCGCCGCAGGCACGGGTGCCGACGACCGCCTCACCGAGGCCGTCACCATGGCCACCACCCGCGGCATCCCGATCCACGAGGTCCCGCGCTTCGAGCTCGACAAGATGACCGGCAACGGCCTGCACCAGGGCATCGGCCTGCAGATCCCGCCGTACAAGTACACCGACGTGCACACCCTCATGGGCAACGTCGCCGATACCGGGGAACCCGGCATGTTCGTCGTGCTCGACAACATCACCGACCCCCGCAACCTCGGCGCTGTCATCCGCTCCGTCGCCGCCTTCGGCGGACACGGCGTGGTCATCCCGGAGCGTCGTTCCGCCGCCGTCACCGGCGTCACCTGGCGCACCTCCGCGGGCACCGCCGCCCGCCTGCCCGTCGCCCGGGAGACCAACCTGACCCGCGCGATCAAGGAGTTCCAGAAGAACGGCTACCAGGTCGTCGGCCTCGACGCGGGTGGCGAGCACACCCTCGACACCTACGACGGCGGCACCGACCCCGTCGTCATCGTCGTCGGCTCCGAGGGCAAGGGCATCTCCCGCCTGGTCCGCGAGAACTGTGACGTCATCATGTCCGTCCCCATGGCCGGCTGGGTCGAGTCGCTCAACGCCTCCGTCGCCGCGGGCGTCGTCCTATCAGAGTTCGCCCGTCAGCGCCGGGCGGCGCAGAAGTAGGTCACCCGTGCCTGTGGAGTGAGGGGGTTTATCCACAGGCCCCGTGGTCCGCGTGTCGACGTGTGCCCGTCGGGGGTTTAGCGTGCGGGGCATGAACCTGATGTCGGCGTTTGAGGCCCTGCGTGCCATGCCGGTGCTGGAGGCACTGACGGCCGGCACGGTGGATGTCGCTGCGCTGTCCGAGTTGGGGTTCAGGGATGCGGGTGCCTGGCAGAAACTCGCCGGGATCTACTTCGGTCCCACCCGCCACCGGAAGCTGCAACGTGCTGCTAGGTCGGCGGCCGAAGGGTTGTCTCTGGATGCTCTGGGGGTGGTGGAGAAGAACACCCGCCGCCTCCTGTCGGGTGCCGCGGTCACCCCCTGGGAACTGCGTGTCGAGTTGTGTGCCCTGCGGGGGACGGTTGCCGAGATTGATCAGGCGGCTGCGGCCCGGGTGCGAGCCTACAACCGGGGTGTGGAGGACGCGGAGAAGAAGGCCTACGGGGGCAGGTCGCTCAAGGGTGGGAAGAACACCGACGCCCGGGGACTGCGGACTGCGACGTTCACCGGCCCGGAACACCTTATGGCCGCTTTCCTCGGGGATCTGCACACCCGGGCCCAGGAACTACGACGAGCTGATCCACGGTTGTCGTATGAGCAGGCGATGTTCGACGCCCTGCTGGCCGGCGGGACAGGGGTGTCCGGTCCGGTCACCCCGGTCCCGCATGTGGTCATCGGGTTACCGGATTATGCGAAGCTGTTGCGGCAGGAGGGGGATGAGACGATCTTCGCCCTCACCGACGGCACCACGATTACCGGGGCGGAGTTGGTGGCCCGGGAGATGGCCACCGTGGGGGTGGTGGGCCTGTACGACCCGATCTCTGGTGGGGTGAACATGTACCGGGAGGAGCGTGTCGCCACCTGGAAGCAGCGGATGCTGCTGGCAGCGGAGACGATCCTGTGCCCGCACCCGGGGTGTACGACCCCGGCGAGTCAGTGCCAGGTGCATCACCTGACAGCGTGGGAGCAGGGTGGGGAGACCAACATCGAGAACCTGTCGATGGCGTGCGCGGTACATAACGCGCGCAATGACGATGATCCGAATGCCCCACCCCGGAATGGACGCCTGGAGCGCCAACCGGGTGGGGTGGTGCATCTGCCGCCGGACGGTGGGCCACCACGGAGCAACATTCACCCGATACGGCAGTTGTCCGCCATGGCGTTGATCAACAAGTGAGGTAGGTCAGAAGCCGAAGAAGTCCGCGACGACGTCCGCGGCGACCGGGGCGTCGTCGTCGGCACGAGATGCCCCATGCCCTCGATGCTCCACAGCTCGACGGGCGCCGCACCGTCCCACCGGTCGACAAGTACGCCGGGGGACGGTGAATACTGCGTGTGCGCGTCCGCGCCGAGCCCGTTGGCCTGCGCGAAATACTCTGCGGAGGCACGCGCGGAGATGAGCTCGCCGCGGGTGTGGGCGGGGTCGAGGCCGGCGACGCCGCCGTCGTACTTCACGATGTGGTCGGCCGTGCCGTGGATCGCCAGGTAGGGCGTCGGGACGAGGGCGGAACCCAGGTCCGGGAGGCGGTTGTTCTCGGCGGGCATGGTCGCGGCGAAGGTGGCGGCGCCGGTGAGGAGGCCGGGGGCGTCGTGAAGCAGGCGCATGACCATCTGACCACCGTTGGAGTAGCCGCAGGCGTGGACGGACTCCACGCCGAGCCAGTCGACGATCGCGCGGGTGAAGCCGACGTCGTCGACCCCGAGCTGGCGGGTCCGCTCACGCAGGGCGAGGCGGGTGTCGTTGAAGTGGCGGTCGACGCCGTCGGGGTAGACGAGGCGGACGCCGCGGGCGGCGGCCATGTCGTCGAAGGTGCGGCCGGTGAAGTTGCGGGCGACGTTGCCGCTCTGCAGTGAGCCGTGGAAGTACAGCAGCACCGGGGCGTCGGCCGGCAGGTCACCGGGGGTGACGACGACGACGTCCGGTCCCGTCCCCCGTGGCGGAGAGTGACGCGTTCGGAGTTGTACTGGTCGGGGTTTCTCACGTCGGACAGTGTAACCGGATAGATTTGGGGCATGGTCAAACGTGCCCGGACGCTGGCGTCGTTGGCGGCGGAACTCGGAGTCTCGCGGACCACCGTGTCCAACGCCTACAACCAGCCGGATCAGCTGTCGGCGGAGCTGCGGGAACGCATCCTCCGGGCGGCCGCCGAACGCGGCTACCCGGGCCCCGACCCGATGGCGCGTTCGCTGCGCACCCGCCGGGCCGGGTCGATCGGGGTGCTGCTCACGGAGCACCTGTCGTACGCCTTCGAGGACGCGGCGTCGGTGGATTTCCTGGCGGGCATGGCGGAGGCGACGTCGGGCACGGAGTCCTCCCTGACGCTCATCCCGGCGGGCCCCTCCGAGCAGGACGCGTCGGCCCTGGTGGGGCGGGCGGTCGTCGACGGGATCGTCGTGTACTCCGTGGCGGAGGGGGATCCGCACCTGGCGGCGGCGCGTGCCCGCGGCATCCCGCTGGTGGTGTGCGACCAGCCGAAGGGGCTGCCCCTGCCGTTCGTCGGCATCGACGACCGGGAGGCGATCAAGCCGGCGGCCCGCGCGCTTCTCGACGCCGGCCACACCCGCATCGGCATCCTCGCCATCCGTCTGGAGCGGACACGGCGGGACGGGCACGTCGACACGCGGACGCTGCCCACGGCGGCGCTGCACGTGCAGCGGGCCCGCGTCCTCGGCGCCCTGGAGGAGTTGGCCGGCGTCGGCGACGTCCCGGTGGTCACCCGGCACATCAACGACCACGCCAACTGCCTGTCCGCGGCGGAGGAGCTGCTGACCTCCCACCCGGAGCTCACGGCGGTCCTGTGCACGACGGACTCCATGGCGCTCGGCGTCCTGGAGTACGCCGCGGCCCACGGCATCGCGGTCCCGGAGGACCTGTCGGTGACCGGGTTCGACGGCATCCGCACCGCCCTGCTTCGTGGGCTGACGACCGTCGTGCAGCCGAACAAGGAGAAGGGCCGGGCGGCGGGCCGTCTCCTGCTGGAGCTTATCGACGCCCCACCCACCGGGGACGTCCCCCGGGAGATCCTGGGGACGACCTTCCACGCGGGGTCGACGGTCAGCGCACCTCGCGCCCGACGTACGCCATGAGCTGCTCGCCCGGGGAGGCGTCCGCCGGGGGAGTGAGGGGCGGACCGAACTGACCGGTCTCCTGGAGTGCCCCGCCGAGGGACTGCAGGCCGGCGAGGTTGCGGGCGGCGTAGTCGGGGTCGAGGGTCACGTCGTGGCCCTGCGAGCGGGCGAGGTCCCAGGTGTGCATGAAGATGTCCGGCAGCAGGAAGGCGGTGGTGGCCTGCGTGACGGTGCTGCCCTCGTCGGGGCCGGAGTGGAAGGTGGCGGTGGCGCGTTCGTCGTGGAGCAGTTCCCGGACGGCGGCGACGAAGCTGAACCACCGGGTGGTGGGGGTGTCGCCGGTGACCTCGAGGTCGATGTCGGCGTTGCGCAGGTTGGCCGGGTACCAGGTGAGCAGGTGGTTGACGATGTCGCTGGCCGCCCAGCCCTCGCACGGCGTCGCGGCGTCCCAGTCGGTGACGCGCAGCACCTCGGCGGTGAAACCGGCGGCGACGGCCTCGAAACGGCCCACGACGTCGCGGGGGATGCCGAGGTGGGCGGAGCGGGCGTCGGCAAGCCGGGTGAGCAGGTCGGCGACCGCGGGGATGTCGGCGACCCTCTCTGCGGCGGCGGTCTCGCCCGCGCCGACCTTCACGGAGACGTCGCCGGGGCGGAGGATGCGGAAGCCGTCCTCGTCGGTGGTGTCGTCGCCGATGAACACGGCGACGTCGGGGGACACGCGGTTGATCTCCGCGGCCAGCCAGGTGCCCTTCGTCACGTCGGAGACCGAGAACTCCACGATGTTCTTGCCGCGGGAGACGCGGGCGCCGGGGGCGTCGATGAGCAGGGCCTTCTCGAGGATCGCGTCGGCGGTGGCCTGGTCCGTCGCGGCGATCGGCGCCGTGTGGACGACCCGCTGGAAGGGCTTGCGCTCGACGTGCACGAGGGGGTGCCGGAACACCAGCGCCTCATCGAGGTGGGCCAGCGCCTCCTCCTGCGCAGGGGTGAGCGTGACGCCGTGCTCCGCGGACTCCGAGCCGTGGGAACCGGCGAAGACGACCGGCGGCTGCAGGTGGCAGACCTGCCGCAGCCCTGCGAGGTGCCGGCCGGAGAGTACTGCGACGTGCGTGTCGGGCAGCCCGGCGAGGCGGGTGAGGGCGGCCAGGGCGTCGGCGTTGACGGGCACGCCGTAGATGTCGGTGCTCAGTCCGGCGAGGGTGCCGTCGAAGTCGGTGACGACCAGCAGCCGGTCGGCCTCGACGAGGCGGGCGAGGGAGGCAGGGGAGAGGCTCATAGGCCCACTCTAGATCCTCTAGATCGCGGCCAGCCCGATCGCGGGACGGTCCACGGCGTCGACGCGCAACGTCAGGGTGAGTTCGCGTTCGGCGTGCCGTAGGTCGAACTCGGCACCCGGCGCCAGCAGCTCCCGGAGCTGCTCGTGGGTGTGCAGGGCGGGGCAGTCGTCGGCGGCGGTGTCGCCCTCGATGTGGTCGATGCGCAGGGTGTCGGCGTCCTCGGTGCGGGCGGGCTCCCCGGCGCGCGTGAAGGTGACCGTGCCCTGGATCGGTGCGCAGCCGGTGTGCCCCGACAGGGACTGCTCGCCGAAGGCCAGCCGCGCCAGGCCCGCCGACTGCGGCGGCAGGGCCGAGGGCTCACCGGGGGTGGTCCAGATGTCGGTGACCTGCCACGACGAGCCCGCGACGTCGGCGGTGGGGTCCGGGGCGCAGGCCACGAGGAGCGCGCCGGCGGCCAGCGCCACGACGGCCCGCCTCACCGGTGCTCCCCCAGGGCGCTGAGGAAGGCCTCGGCCCAGCGGTCGACGTCGTACTCGGAGACCTGCGCGTGCATCGCCAGCATCCGCTCCCGCATGACGTCGGGGGCGCCCTGCACGGCGGTGAGCAGGGCCCGCTTGATCGACTCCATGTCGAAGGGGTTGCACAGGTTCGCCTGGTGCAGCTCGACGGCGGCGCCGGCGAACTCGGAGAGCACCAGCGCCCCCGAGCCGTCGGGGTGGCAGGCGACGTACTCCTTGGCCACCAGGTTCATGCCGTCCTTGAAGGGGGTGACGAGCATGACGTCGGCCGCCTCGTAGAAGGTGCGCAGCTGACTCTTCGGCAGCGACTGGTGGAGGTAGTGCACGACCGGCCGGCCCATCGACCCGAAGCGGCCGTTGATGCGGCCGACGGCCTCCTCGACCTGGGAGCGGGCGACCTGGTACTGGTCGATGCGCTCCCGGGAGGGGGTGGCGATCTGCAGCAGCACGGCCCCCTCCAGGGCCCCCGCCTCCAGCAGCTCCTCGAAGGCGAGCAGCCGTTGGAGGATGCCCTTGGTGTAGTCGAGGCGGTCGACGCCGAGGATCACCGTCTGCGGGTCCCCGAGCTCCGCACGCAGCTTCTCGACGCCCCCCGGCGTTCCCTCCCCCAACGAGTCCACGTCGATGGAGATGGGGAAGGCGCCGACGGCGACGGAGCGGCCGTCGTGGGTGGTGACGTGGGCGTCGGTACGCCTCGTGGCGGCGGTGCCGGAGACGGTGAGTCCCTCGGTGCCGGCGCACAGGTCGAGGAAGTTGCGGGCGTTGGACTCGAGGTGGAAACCGATGAGGTCCGCGCCGAGCAGGCCGCGGATGATCTCCTCGCGCCACGGCAGCTGCCGGAACAGGTCGGCTCCGGGGAAGGGGATGTGCAGGAAGAAGCCGATCCGCAGGTCGGGGCGCAGCTGCCGGAGGATGCCCGGCACGAGCTGCAGCTGGTAGTCCTGCACCCAGACGGTGGCGCCCTCGGCGGCGACCTCCGCGACCTCCTGCGCGAACAGCAGGTTCACGTCGCGGTAGCGGGCCCACCACTCCCGGTGGTACTCGGGCGTGACGATGAGGTCGTGGTACAGCGGCCACAGGGAGGCGTTGGAGAAGCCCTCGTAGAAGCCCTCGAAGTCCCCCTGGGTGAGGCGGACGGGGTGGAGGAGCACGCCGGCGTCGGTACGGAAGGGCTCGGGGGCCTCGTCGGGCACGCCCGGCCACCCCACCCAGCAGCCCTGCTGGTGCTCGAGCACCGGCGAGAGTGCGGCGACGAGCCCGCCGGGGCTGGGGGTCCAGGTGCGGGTGCCGTCGGGGGCGGTGTGGAGGTCGACCGGCAGGCGGTTGGCCACGACCACGAAGCTGTTGTCGCCGCTCATGGGCGCTTAGGCCTTCTTGACCGTCTTCTTGGTGGTCTTCTTCGCCGTCGTCTTCTTGGTGGTCTTCTTGACCGTCTTCTTGGTGGTCTTCTTGGTGGTCTTCTTCGTGGCCTTGCGGGTGCGCTTCGCCGGGGTCGGCTCGGCCTCCTCCAGCTCGGCGGCCAGCTTCGAGTAGACGAGGCCCTTCGGCTCCACGCCGAGCATGCACATCAGGGTCACACCGTCCATGAAATCCTGCGCGTACGTGGCGACGATGCGCCGGGCGGAGGCGGCGGTCTCCTCCTCCACGGCATGCAGGGCCTCGGGAGTCGGGCGGGTGTCAGTGACCTTCGGCGGCACGGATCCTCCTGTAAAAGTGGTGGTCAGGGCACAGTAGAAGCACCATTCTACGCTATGCGCCCGGGGATTTCCGCACCCGCCTGCCCGGACGTTCCGCCAACTGCTGGAACGTGACGCGGCGGGCGCGTCGGAAAGCACGGTACGGGCGCAGCGTCGGCGGGCGGCGCAGGCGCGCGGCGATCCACTCGCCGAGGACGACGCCCGCGGCCAGGCCGGAGGCGATGGCCAGCGCGAGGGCGATGTTGGTGAAACCGGCCAGCGTCTGCTCGTGCAGGGACGCGTACATGCCGCGGTAGACGGACAGGCCCGGCAGGAAGGGCGTGATGCCCGCCACCGCCGTGATGAGCGGCGGGATGAGGAAACGACGCGCCAGCAGACCACCGGCCAGGCCGATGACCACCGCGGCCATCGACGCCGCGATCACCGGCCCCGCGCCGCTCGGGATGAGCACGAAGTAGTAGAACACCGAGCCGGCTGTCGCGGTCAGCCCGGAGGTGACCACGGAGGACCACTCCGCGTAGCTGGCAATCGCGAAGCCCGCCGCCGCCAGACCGCCGCACGCCACCCGCACGCTCAGCGACGTGAAGTTCGGCGGCGGGTACGTCTGCAGCGGCGGCAGCGACATGCCGAGCATCGCCGACAGCTGGATGCCGATACCCACCCCGGCGACGATGGCGCCGGTGAACAGCATCGTCTCGAAGAAGCGTGCCGACGCCGTCACCGGTGCGCCCGTGATCCCGTCCTGCAGCGACTGCACCAGCGTCAGCCCCGCGAGCAGCACGATGATCCCCGACGCGATGACCTGGCTCGGGGAGATCTGCACGCCCTGTCCCGCGGCGAGCGTGTAGATGACCGCCGCCGGCACCGTCGCGATGATCCCGCCGAAGACGTTCTGGAAGAAGTAGGGGAGCTGGTGCCGCGCCAGGAAGGTGTTCACCGACATGATGAGCACCGCCGTGAGGAACGCCGTGACGACGACCACCGGGCCACCACCCAGCAGGCCCGCCACCGACCCGCCCATCAGGCCCCACCCGAGGATCGACGTGACCACGCCGTAGGAGGCGGGGCGGCGGGCGATCTCGTCGAGGATCCGCTCCGCCGTCTCCGGCGGGGTCGCGCCGGCCTGGATCGAGCGGATGAGGCGGTCCACCTCGGCGAGGCGGGAGAAGTCCGTGGTCATCTGCCGTACGACGCGGAACACGGTGACCGGGGTCTTCCGGGTGGTGCCGATCTGCGTGAAGATCGTGATGGTGTTCATCGTGATGTCCACGTGGCAGTAGTGCAGACCGTAGGCACTGGTCACGGCGTGGATCTGCGCCTTGGTGTCCGAGTTGGACGTGCCCGAGGACAGCAGGATGTCACCGATGCGGACGGCCAGGTCCATGACGGCGGCGACCTGCGCCTGGTCGGTGAGGTCGACGGGGGCGAGCGGGGAGGGCGGGGGCGCGGCCTTGGCGGCATCAATGGTGGCGATGCGGCCGGACCCGGAGAGCAGTGCGCCCAGGGGTCGGAGGCGTCGAAACAGAGTTGGCACGGGCGCCACCCTAGCGCCTGAGCCGGTTTCTGACACCCGCGGATCCTGCGGTACCATCTGCAGGCAGGCGGGTACATGTGCCTGCCGGTGCTGGAGTGGCGCAATCGGTAGCGCAACGGTCTTGTAAACCGTAGGTTGCGAGTTCAAGTCTCGTCTCCAGCTCTGCTCTCCACGAGGTGGGGTCCGGGTGAACCGGCCCCGCCTCGTTCCCTTTTGTGGGACTCATTTCTATTGACTGACCGGTGATGGGCCGTAGAATGGGCGGCAGCAAGCACCGTCCCCCACCTCAAGGAGTCAGCACATGGCCAACATCAGGGTCGCGATCGTCGGTTACGGCAACCTCGGCAAGTCCGTCGAGAAGCTCATCGGCCAGCAGCCGGACATGGAGCTCGCGGGCGTGTTCTCGCGTCGCGACGCACTGGACACCCTCGACCCGGCCACCCCGGTCCTGCCCGTCGCGGAGTTCGGTGAGCACACCGACAAGTTCGACGTCGCCGTCCTCTGCCTCGGCTCCGCCACCGACATCCCGGAGCAGGCCCCCGAGTTCATCCGCCACGCCAACACGGTCGACACCTACGACAACCACCGCGACATCCCGCGCCACCGCGCCGAGATGGACAGGGTGGCCAGGGAGAACGGCACCGTCGCCATCGTCTCCACCGGCTGGGACCCGGGCATGTTCTCCCTCAACCGCACCATCGGCCAGGCGCTCCTGCCGGGCGGCCAGCAGCAGACCTTCTGGGGTCCGGGCCTCTCGCAGGGCCACTCTGACGCGGTGCGCCGCGTCGCGGGCGTGAAGAAGGGCGTGCAGTACACCATCCCCTCCCCGGAGGCCCTCGAGGCGGCCCGCAAGGGTGAGTCGGGTCTCAGCGGCAAGCAGGCCCACCTGCGCCGCTGCTTCATCGTGGCGGACGAGGCCGACCACGAGCGCATCGAGAACGAGATCCGCACCATGCCCGACTACTTCGTCGGCTACGAGGTGGAGGTCAACTTCATCGACGAGGCCACCTTCGACGCCGAGCACACCGGCATGCCGCACGGCGGGCACGTCATCACGGCGGGTGACACCGGCGGCTACGTCCAGTCCATCGAGTACAACCTCGACCTGGACCGGAACCCGGACTTCACCGGTGCCGTCGCCCTGGCATACGCCCGTGCGGCCCACCGTCTGCGTGAGGCGGGCCAGGCCGGCGCCTACACCGTCCTCGAGGTCGCCCCGTACCTGATCTCCCCGACGCCGCTCGAGGAGCTCATCGCCCGCGACGTGTAGGGTCCACCACCGGGATCAGCAGGAGGGCACCGACCAGCAGGACCAGGCCGATGCCGAGGATCCCGAAGCGGTCGGTGCCGCCCAGCAGGACGAACATCCCGAAGGCGAGCGGCGAGAGCCACGACACGGCGCGTCCGGTGGTGACGTACAGGCCGAAGAGCTGGCCCTCCCGCCCGTCGGGGGCGACGCGGGAGAGGAACGAGCGGGCCGCCGACTGGGCGGGGCCGACGAACAGGCACAGGATGAGGCCGAAGATCCAGAACATCTGCGGGCCCTCCACGAAGTAGAGGACGCCCGCGGAGGCGATCATCAGGACCAGCGAGGCGATGATGATCGGCTTGGGGCCGAGGATGTCGTCGAGGAACCCGCCGAGCATGGCCCCCGCCGCGGCGGCGACGTTGGCGGCGACGCCGAAGAGGAGGACGTCGCCCGGGGTGAGCCCGTAGACGGTGACCGCCAGGATCGCGCCGAAGGTGAACACGCCGGCCAGCCCGTCGCGGAACACCGCGGAGGAGACGAGGAAGTAGAGGGCGTTGCGGTCCGTGTGCCAGAGGTCGCGGATGGTGCGCAGGAGACGTCGATAAGCGTCGAGGACGCCCTCGGTGTCGGCGGCGCCGGAGGGCCGGATCTCGGGAACCCGCACGAGGACGGGGATGGCGAACACCGCGAACCACACGGCGGCGAACACCGCGACCAGGCGGATGTTGAGGCCGCCCTCCGTGGGCAGGCCGAACATGCCGCCCTCCCCGGCGACGAAGCCGAAGTAGCAGATGAGCAGCAGGACGATGCCGCCCGCGTAGCCCATGCCCCAGCCGAAACCGGACACCCGGCCGACGTTCTCGGGCGTGGAGATCTGCTTGAGCTGCGCGTAGTAGTTGACCTCGGCGAACTCGAAGAGGACGGAGGCGACCGCCATGATGACGGCGCCGAGCCAGAAGTAGACGGGGGCGTCGTTACGCACGGTGAACAGGGAGAACATCAGCGCGATGGTGATGAACGTCCACACCCCCAGCGAGCGGCGCCGCGTGCCCTTGAGGTCGGCGCGTTGCCCGACGATCGGCGCCACCACCGCGATGAGCACGCCCGCGACCGCCATCACCAGGCCGTAGAGCGTGGTCGGGGTGTACCGCGAGTCGAGGGTCGTGCCCACCGAGTCCGTGAGGTAGACGGAGAAGATGAACGTCACCAGCACGGCGTTGAAGGCGGCGGAGCCCCAGTCCCACAGCGCCCAGGCTGTGACGGTGGCGCGGTCGGTACGCAGGGTGTTCATGCCCGGATTCTAGGTCGGGATACGCGCCAGCGCAGCGGATATGAGCCGCTCACGGTCCTCCGCGGACAGCGGCGCGTGGTGCACGTGGTCGTGCGCCCACAGGCCGTAGGCCAGCAGCTGCACGAGGTAGGCCTCCGTCGACGAGGGCTCCGGCATCCACCGCCTGTCGACGCCCTCCCACACCGCCCGGTACGCCCCGTCGTGGCGGGAGTCCAGGATCATGAGCAGCTCCGGCAGGTCGGCGTTCCGGCCCATCGAGAGGAGCACGGCACGCAGGCGCTCACCCGCCGTGAGGTCCTCCGCCCGGCCCCCGGCGATCTCCTCGAGCTCCTCCTCCCAGGCGGCGGCCAGGTGACGGTGCACCCCGAGGAGCAGTTCGTGGCGGGAGGGGAAGTGGTAGATGACGCCGGACTTGGACAGGCCGGCAGCGTCGGCCAGCGTCTCGTAGCTCAGCCCCTCGAGGCCGTCGGCGGCGACGATGTCCACCGCGGCGGCGAGGATCCGTTCGCGTTTACTGCGCCGCACCGGGACTCCTCGGGTTGCCGCGGAAGCACCAGGCCGTGAGCAGCGTGAACACGCCCGACACCACCGCCAGCAGGAGGACGATGGTCAGGTACGCCATGTCGTAGGCGGGGCCGTCGAGGGGGCCGGACAGGTCGAGCCCGCCCGGCACCTGCCGCGCGTAGAGCACCGGCAGGAGGCTGCCCATGACCGCCACGGACAGGAGGGCACCGAACTCGTAGGAGACATTCTCGACGCCCGCCGCCATCCCCGCCCGCCGGACAGGGGCGGCGCCGACGATGGCGGTGGAACTGACCGACATGATCGCGCCCGTGCCCGCACCGATGAGCGCCAGCGCCGCGACGAACAGCGGCACCGTCTCGTGGTGTCCCGCCCACGCCGCCCCGCCCGTGCCGAGCGTGACGGCCAGGAAGCCGCCCGCGATGAGCGGCTGGAAACCGACCCGGTGCAGCACCGCGCCACCCAGGATGGAGAAGGGGAACGCCGCGATGGTCACCGACACGACCAGCAGCCCCGCCTCCAGGGGCGAGTAGCCGGCGACGAGCTGGAAACGCTGCGTCGTCATGAGCTCGAGGCCGACGACGGCGAACATCGCGCCCGCCGCCGCCAGGACGCCGCCGGTGAAGATGCGGGAACGGAAGATGTCGAAGGTGAGCAGGGGGTCGTCGAGAAGCCTCTGACGTCGCGTGAACAGCACGGCGCCACCCACCGCCAGCACCGCGGCCCCCGCGAGCAGCCACCCGGTGCGCGCCGGGTTGGCCAGCTCCTTGATGGCCGTGACCAGGCCGGACAGGGCCAGCAGCGCCCAGAGGGAGCTGAGGAGGTCCCAGTGCTTCGACGGGTTGGGCATGTTCGGCGGGGCGACGACGATGGTCGCGAGGATCGCCGCCGCCGCGATCGGCACGTTGATGAGGAACACCGACCCCCACCAGAAGTACTCCAGCAGCAGGCCACCGAGCACCGGGCCCAGGGCCGCCCCGATCACCGCGACCGACCCCCATACGCCGATGGCCGTGTTGCGTTCGCGTTCGTCGGTGAAGGTGATCCGCACCAGCGCCAGGGTGGCGGGCATCATCGTCGCCGCCCCCAGACCGAGCGCGGCGCGGGCCGCCACGAGGAACCAGGGGCCGGGGGCGAAGGCGGCGGCCAGGGAGGCGACGCCGAAGGTCGTCAGCCCGATGAGGAACATGAGGCGGTGGCCGATCCGGTCGCCGAGCGTGCCCGTGCCGAGCATGAGCCCGGCCAGCACGAGGGGGTAGGCGTTGATGATCCACAGCGCCTGCACCTCGGAGGTGTGGAGCTGTCTGCGCAGCTCGGGGAGCGCGGTGAAGAGGATCGAGTTGTCCACCCCGACCATCAGCAGCCCCAGGGAGATGATGGCGAGGAAGGCCCACCGCTGGGCCGGGGTGGAGTCGACGTTGTCGAGGTGCGTCACGCAGCGGAACTGTACCGACCGTTCGTTACAGTTTCAACGCGGGGCATGAATCCTCCGTACGCTCGGGACCATGGCACGCACCTACGCACAGCAGCTCGTCGACGCCCTCGAGAGGCAGGGCGTGGAACGGATCTACGGAGTCGTCGGGGACAGCCTCAACCCCATCGTCGACGCCGTCCGCACCTCCCCGATCGAGTGGATCCACGTCCGCAACGAGGAGGCCGCCGCCTTCGCCGCCGGCGCCGAGTCCCTCCTCACCGGCCGCCTCGCCGTGTGCGCGGGCTCCTGCGGCCCCGGCAACCTCCACCTCATCCAGGGTCTCTACGACGCCCACCGCAACGGCGCCCACGTCCTCGCCCTGGCCTCCCACATCCCCAGCAACCAGATCGGTACCTCATACTTCCAGGAGACCCACCCCGAACAGCTCTTCGCGGAATGTTCCGGTTACTGCGAGATGGTCAACTCCGCCGACCAGGGCGCCCGCGTCCTGCACCACGCGATCCAGTCGACGATGGCCGGGCAGGGCGTGTCCGTGCTGGTCATCCCGGGGGACATCGCCACGCAGGACGCCGGCGACGACCGGTTCCTGCAGTCCACCGTCGCCACCGGCCGCCCCGTGCTCCACCCCGACGCCCGCGAGGCCGCCGCCCTGGTCGCGGCCATCAACGCCGCCGACACGGTGACCCTGTTCTGCGGCGCAGGCGTACGCGACGCCCGCGAGCAGGTCCTCGCCCTGGCGGAGAAGATCAAGGCCCCCATCGGCCACGCCCTCGGCGGCAAGATGCACATCCAGCACGACAACCCCTTCGACGTCGGCATGTCCGGGCTCCTCGGCTACGGCGCCTGCCACGACGCACTGCACGACGCCGACCTGCTCATCCTCCTGGGCACCGACTTCCCCTACACCGAGTTCCTGCCCACCGGGAACGTCGCGCAGGTCGACAGCGACGCCGCGCACATCGGCCGCCGCACCACGGTGCACCACCCGGTGGTCGGCGACGTCGGCGCCACCCTCGACACCATCCTCCCGCACCTGGAGGAGAAGACCGACCGCAGCTTCCTCGACGGGATGCTCCGCAAGCACGCCCGGACGCTGGAGAAGGTCGTGGAGGTGTACACGCGGGACGTCGGGAAGCACACCCCCATCCACCCGGAGTACCTCGCCGCCGTCCTCGACGAGCTCGCCGCCGACGACGCCGTGTTCACCGTCGACACCGGCATGTGCAACGTGTGGGCCGCGCGCTACCTCACCCCCAACGGACGACGCGCGCAGATCGGCTCCCTCCGCCACGGCACGATGGCCAACGCGCTGCCGCACGCCATCGGCGCGCAGTTCGCCGACCGGAACCGTCAGGTCATCAGCCTCAACGGCGACGGCGGCCTCGCCATGCTCCTCGGCGAACTGCTCACCGTGGAACTCCACGACCTGCCCGTGAAGATGGTCGTGTTCAACAACTCCTCGCTCGGCATGGTCAAACTCGAGATGCTCGTCGAGGGCATGCCCCAGCACGGCACCGACCACGGGCAGGTCGACTTCGCGGCGATCGCGGCCGCCGCGGGCATCCACTCCGTGCTCATCGACGACCCCGCCACCCTCCGCGAGCAGCTCGCCGCGGCGCTCGCCCACCCCGGGCCCGTGCTCATCGACGTCCGCACCGACCCCGACGCCCTCTCCCTCCCGCCGGAGATCACCTGGGAGATGCTCATCGGCTTCTCCCGGGCCGCGACCCGTACCGTCCTCGGCGGCGGCGTCGGCGAGATGGTGCACCTCGCGCGCACGAACCTGCGCAACATCGGCGCGGCCGGGGCGGTCTAGTCTGGGCGTCATGACCCCGACCGTCCGGATCGACCTCGCCCGCCTCGACGCGAACATCGCCGCGCAACCCGGGCGGCTGCGACCGCACGTGAAGACCCACAAGATCCTGGAGATCGCCCGCCGGCAGCTCGCGGCGGGTGCCCACGGCCTCACGGTCGCGACGGTGGGGGAGGCGGAGGTCTTCGCCGAGGTCTGCGACGACATCTTCATCGCCTACCCCGTCTGGGCCGACAAGAGGCTGCGCGACCTGGCCGGGAGGGTGCGGCTGAGCGTCGGCTGCGACTCGCTGGCCGCCGCCGAAAGGCTCGTCGGGGTGGGCGCGGCGGTGCTCATCGAACTCGACTCCGGCCACCACCGCTCCGGCGTGCCCGTCGGTGAACTCGAGTCCCTGGCCACCGGCATCCTCGACCTCGGCCTCGACCTGCGCGGCGCCTTCACCTTCCCCGGCCACTCCTACGCCCCGGGCGGGCAGGAGGCGGCGGCCCGCGACGAGGACCGGGCACTGTCCGCGGCCGGGCAGATCCTCCGGGCCCTCGGCGTCACCGACCCGGTGCTCTCCGGCGGCTCGACCCCCTCGGCGCGGTACTCGCAGGTGGCCACCGAACGCCGCCCCGGGGTCTACGTGTTCAACGACGCGCAGCAGCTGGAACTGGGCACCTGCGACTGGGCGGGGATCGCGCTGACGGTCCTCGCCACCGTGGTGTCGCGTCGGGAGGACCTGCACCAGATCATCCTCGACGCCGGCTCCAAGATCCTCGGCTCCGACCGCCCCGCCTGGGCCAGCGGCTTCGGGCGCGTCAAGGGCGTTCCCGACGCGCGGATCACCGCCCTGTCCGAGCACCACGGCACCGTCGCCTGGCCGGCGGGGAAGAGCCTGCCGCAGGTGGGGGAGCACGTGGCGGTCGTGCCCAACCACGTGTGCCTGGTGCTCAACCTGGTCGACGAGGTCGAGGTCGTCGAGAGCGGGCGCGTGACGCAGCGCTGGCGGGTGGCGGCGCGGGGACGGAACTGAGGCCGGCCCAGTCACTCCAGTTACGCCCGGGTTGAGCACTTCGGTGCGGATTGATCAGCACCAGAGTGCTCAAACCGGGCTTAAGAGCCGTGTCATAACGCCCCGCCCTTGCACCTGACGCCGCGTCAACCGGGACACTGGAGCACGTGAACGACTACACCATCGGCGAGGCCGCCGACATCCTCCACGTGACCACCCGCACGCTGCGGCACTGGGACCACATCGGGTTGCTCGTGCCCGGCTGGCGGACGTGGGCGGACCACCGCCTCTACACGGAGGACGATCTCGACCGGGCGCTGCAGATCCTCGTCTACCGCGAGGCCGGCGTCCCGCTCAAGGAGATCGCCGGGATACTCGCGGAGCCGTCCACGGCACGCGCGACCCTGCGGCACCAGCGCGAGGTCCTCACCGAACGTATCGCTCACCTGCACCGGATGGTCCGGGCAGTCGATGACCTGCTCAAGAAGGAGGAACCCATGTCCATCGAGGACCGTATGCGCCTCTTCGGCGACCAGTGGCGGCCGGAGTACCAGGAAGAAGCCGAGGAACGCTGGGGCGGCACCCCGGAGTGGGAGCAGTCCCAGGCCGTCGCCGCCACGATGACGGACGAGGACTGGCTCGCCGTCCGCCGGGAACAGGACGACTTCGTCGCCCTGCTTGCCGACGCCGCCGCCCGCGGCGTGGAACCGGGCTCGGGGGAGGGACGGGTGATCGTCGAGAAGCACCGGGCGACGATCAGCCGCTGGTACCCTGTGACGCCTGCGAGGCAGGTGCTCCTGGCGCGGATGTACGTCCAGGACGAGCGCTTCAACGCCACCTATCAGGGCCATGCCGCCTACCTGTTGGGCCTGGTCGAGGCGCAGGCCGCGGCCGAGGGCGTCGATCTCGGCGCCGTGACCTGGGAGTGACCGGGCTTTAAGGGAATTCCCAGACACTGTCCAGCCCCGTGGGAGCGCGGACGGGTTGACTCGGCACCACAGATGCAGAAAGTGGTGGACAATGGGACACATGACTGACTCCTCCCAGAACCCGGTCAGGGTGCTCGTCGTCGATGACGAGCCGAACATCGTCGAGCTGCTCACCGTGAGCCTCAAATTCCAGGGCTTCGACGTGCGCACGGCCTCCTCCGGCACGGAGGCGCTGCGGGTGGCGCGGGAGTTCGACCCCGACGCCTACATCCTCGACGTGATGATGCCCGGCATGGACGGATTCGAGCTGCTCACGAAGCTGCGCAACGAGGGCCTCGACGGCCCGGTGCTGTACCTGACGGCCAAGGACGCGGTCGAGCACCGCATCCACGGCCTCACCATCGGCGCGGACGACTACGTGACCAAGCCGTTCTCCCTCGAGGAGGTCATCACGCGGCTGCGCGTCATCCTGCGCCGCGGGCAGGGCCGGGAGCAGGACACCGAGGGGGCCGCAATCTCCTACGCGGACCTCACCCTCAACGACGAGACCCACGAGGTGACCAAGGACGGCAAGATCGTCGAGCTCTCGCCGACCGAGTTCAACCTGCTGCGGTACCTCATGCTCAACGCGGAGGTGGTGCTGAGCAAGTCGAAGATCCTCGACAACGTGTGGCACTACGACTTCGGCGGGGACGGCAACGTCGTGGAGTCCTACATCTCCTACCTGCGCCGCAAGATCGACACCGGCGACGTCCCGCTCATCCACACCGTCCGCGGTGTCGGTTACGTGCTCCGGACGCCGCGCCAGTGACACTGCCGTCCTACCCGCCCTATCCGGCGGCGTCGGACCCCGATCCGTCGCCGTCGGCCTCGCGTGCGCAGCGCCGCCAGGACGCCCTCTACCCGCCGCCGCAGCCGGACATCCCGGACCGGGCGTGGCCCCTGCGGACGTGGCTGGTGGTCATCATCGTGCTGCTGTCCGGGCTGGGGCTGGCGGCGAGTTCGGTGGCGGTGTCCTCGATCATGCGGGAGGTCATCTACTCGCGCGTCGACGAGGACCTCATCAACTCCCTCGGTGGCTGGGCGCGGAACTCCGAGATCTTCAAGTCGGACTCCGCCTCGCGCCCGCCCTCGGACTACGTGGTGATCAAGCTCTTCGAGGACGGCTCCTCCGTCGTGTTCAACGACCCCGGGGAGCTGCCCCGCCTCTCGCCGGTCGTCGTCGGCGGCCCGCCGCAGACCGTGGACTCCACCCCCGGCTCCGGGACGAAGACCCGCTGGCGGGTCATCGCGCACCGGGAGGAGGGGGTGACGACGGTCGTCGCGAAGGATCTCACCCGCGACTCCGCCCTGCTCTACGGTCTGGCGATGGTGCAGTTCATCATCAGCCTGCTCGTCCTGGCTGTGCTGGCACTGCTCAGCTACTACGTCGTGCGGCAGGCGATGGCTCCGCTGCGTGAGGTGGAGCGCACCGCCGGTGAGATCGCCGCGGGTGACCTCGACCGGCGTGTCCCGGCGTGGCCGCGCACCACGGAGGTCGGCCAGCTGGCGTACGCGCTCAACACGATGATCGGCCAGCTGCAGGAGTCGGTCGAGACGGCGCAGAGCAAGGAGGAGCAGATGCGCCGCTTCGTCGGCGACGCCTCCCACGAGCTGCGCACCCCGCTCACCTCGGTCCGCGGCTACACGGAGCTCTACCGCTCCGGGGCGACCGACGACGTCGACATGGTGCTCAAGCGCATCGACGACGAGTCCCGCCGCATGTCCCTCCTCGTCGAGGACCTCCTGGCCCTGACCCGCGCCGAGGGTTCCCGCCTCGACCTCAAGCCCGTCGACCTGCTGGAGCTCTCCCTGTCCGTGGCGGGGTCCGCGCGGGCGGCGTTCCCGGGGCGGACGGTGCACGTGAAGAACAAGACCTCCTCCGTGCCGGTCGTCGAGGGAGACGCCTCCCGCCTGCACCAGGTGCTGCTCAACCTCATCTCCAACGGGCTCACCCACGGCGGGCCCGAGGCGGAGGTGACGGTGACGCTGCAGCTGGAGGACGAGGACGTCGTCCTCAGCGTCGTCGACGACGGGCGCGGCATGCCCTCCGACGTGGCCGCGCAGGTCTTCGAGCGATTCTACCGCGAGGACGCCTCCCGGTCCCGCGCGTCCGGCGGTTCCGGCCTGGGCCTGGCGATCACGAAGTCGCTCGTGGACAAGCACGGCGGCACGATCACCGTCGACTCGGAGGAGGGCGTCGGCTCGACGTTCACCGTCCGCCTCCCCCGGGTGAAGGACTAGAGCGTGTTACGAAAATCCGGTGAGTGAGACCGGCGTGTCATAAACAGCAACGAGGGTCTCCCCGCGCACGCTGTTGGTGTCGAATCATCAACGCTCGCAAGGAAACCCTCGTTGCCTACTGTACCGCCCTCAGCACGCCATGACCTCACCGACGCTGAATGGGACCTGCTTGTCCCACTGCTACCGGCCCCGTCACGGCGGGGACGCCCCCGCACCTGGGACCTACGGTCCCTGGTCAACGGTATCTTCTTTCGCATCCGCACCGGCTGCCCGTGGCGCGATGTCCATGAGCGCTACGGCCCCTGGTGGCGGGTCCACGATCTGTTCGCCCGGCTGCGGGCCAACGGAGTATGGGAGAACGTGCACACCCGGCTGCTCACCCACGCCCAGGAGAAAGGAAAACTCTCCTGGGAGGTCAGCGTGGATTCCACAACCACCCGTGGACATATCCACGCCGCGGGTGCACGGAAAGACAGCCCCCTCCGCCACCCGGGGGAGCCGGATCATCATGGGTTCGGCCGCTCGCGGGGCGGGTGGTCGACCAAGATCCATGTGGCCATTGACGCTGACTGCGGGGTGCTGTCCTTTGCGATCACTGGTACGCCCCGGCTTTAATGGAGGGTAGGAAATTGGAAAAGGAACCCTACACATGCCCTCGAAGTACACCCCCGAGCTCAAGCAACGCGCTATAGAACTCGTGCTCCACGCCCAAGCCAGCCCCGACACCGCCCGTGGCGCGATCACCCGCGTCGCCGGCGAGCTCGGGCTGAGCAAAGAAACCCTGCGAGTCTGGGTCCGCACCCACAAACAGTCCGGGACCGACACACCGGCCGAATCAGTCGGCCTGGAAGCGGAGAACCGCAGGCTGCGGGCCGAGCTCGCCGAAGCCAAACGCGCCAACGACATCCTGAAGAAGGCCTCGGCTTTTTTCGCGGCGGAGCTCGACCGCCCACAGAAATAGTCGTGCGGTTCATCGACACTTACCGCGTCGAGTTCGGGGTCGAGCCCATCATCCGCGTTCTGGCGACCACCACCGCGAAGATTGCCCTGAGCACCTACTACGCCCACAAATCCCGGCCCCCATCGGCCAGGTCCACCCGAGACAGGCAGATCACCCGGGCGCTGCGCCGCATCTACGAGGAGAATTACTCCTGCTACGGCGCCCGCAAACTCTGGGCAGAGATCAACCGGGAAGGCAGCTTCGGCCAGGTCGCCCGGTGCACCGTCGAGCGCCTCATGGCCGCCGAAGGGCTGCGCGGTATCCGGCGACGGACGCAGCGCTGACGCCGGCGAGTGCCCCGTCGATCTGGTGGAACGGGACTTCGCCGTGACTGCCCCGAATATGCTGTGGGTCGCCGACATCACCTACATTCCCACCGCCCACGGCTGGGTGTATGCGGCGTTCGTCCTGGACGCCTATTCCCGTGAGATCGTCGGCTGGCAGGTCACCAACCACATGCGTGCCTCGCTGGCCCGCGACGCGTTGGACATGGCCCTGTCGGCCAGGCTTCGCGCTGGTGAGGACGTCACGGGGCTGATCCACCACTCGGATAGGGGCGTGCAGTACAGATCCGTGGTCTACGGTGAGTCCCTGGCCGAGTCGAAGGTGGTGGCTTCGGTCGGATCCCGCGGCGACTCCTACGATAACGCGATGGCCGAGGCGTTGAATTCGGTGTTCAAGGCGGAGTTGATCGACCGGCGGGTCTGGTCGACGTTGACGGATGTTCTCGTGGCTACTTCGGCGTGGATCGGGTGGTACAACAGCCGCCGACTGCACTCCGCATTGAAGCACCGGCCGCCCAAGGAAGCCCATCAGGAATGGAAGAAATATCAGGCCTTAGCGGCCTGATTGACAGGTAAACGACCCTCTACAAAACCCGGGGCTTGACACACCCCAGGTCAAGCCGGTGATGGTCCACAGATGGTGCGGGTACTGGAGAAAATCCGGGTGCCGTCCGCCACGCGTGGTCGGCCGCGGAAACGACCCGAGCGGGTGTTGGCGGACAAGGCGTATTCCTCACGGGCGAACCGGGCGTGGTTGCGGGCGCGGGGGATCAAGGCGACGATCTCCCAGCCGAAGGACCAGGTCGCCAACCGTCGGCGCAGGGGGTCGGCCGGTGGCCGACCCCCTGCCTTCGATGCCGTGGCTTACCAGCGGCGTAATGCCGTGGAGCGGGGTATCAACCGGATCAAGCAGCATCGTGGGTGTGCCACGCGTTTCGACAAGTTAGCGGTGCATTTCGAGGCCACGGTGCAGTTGGCGAATATCCGCTACTGGCTGAAACGACTTTCGTAACACCCTCTAGTCGGCCTCCGCCTCCAGCGCGGCGATGGCCCCGGCGACATCGAGCTTCTCGACGCCGTGCGTGTCCGGGTCCAGGTCCGCCGCATCACCGAGCATGCGGCGGACGTAGTTGACGTCCTTGTCGCCGCGGCCGGAGAGGTTGACCAGGTAGACACGGTCCGTGCGGCCCTCCGCCTCGTCCTGCTCCGCCAGCTTCAGGGCGTGGGCCAGGGCGTGGGAGGACTCCAGTGCCGGGATGATGCCCTCGTAGCGGGTGAGCATACGGAAGGCCTGCAGGGCCTCCGCGTCGGTGGCGCCGACGTAGGTGGCGCGGCCGGTCTCCATCAGCCAGGCGTGCTCCGGGCCGATGCCCGGGTAGTCCAGGCCGGCGGAGATGGAGTGGGAGTTGAGCACGTCGTCGTCGCCCTCGCCGAGCATGACGTAGGAACGGGAACCGTGGAGGATGCCCACGCGGCCGCGGTTGAGCGGGGCGCCGTGCTTACCGGAGTCCAGGCCCTCGCCTGCGGGCTCCGCGCCGATGAGCTGCACGTCGGTGTCCCCGTAGTACTCCGCGAAGGCGCCGATGGCGTTGGAGCCGCCGCCGACGGCGGCGATGACGGCGTCGGGAAGCCGGCCGACCTCCGCGAGCATCTGCTCACGCGACTCCTTCGAGATGACCCGGTGGTACTCCTTGACCAGGCTCGGGAAGGGGTGCGGGCCGGCGGCGGTGCCGAGCAGGTAATGGGTGGTCTCGTACGACTCGACCCAGTCGAGCAGCGCCACGTCGACGGCGTTCTGCAGGCCGTTGCCGCCGTCCTCGTCGACGGCCACGACCTCCGCACCCATGAGACGCATGCGGTACACGTTGGCCTGCTGACGGGCGATGTCACGGGCACCCATGTAGATGGTGCAGTCCATGCCGAAACGGGCCGCCGCCATCGCGGTGGCGGTGCCGTGCTGGCCGGCACCCGTCTCGGCGATGAGACGGGTCTTGCCGAGCTTCTTCGCCAGCAGGGCCTGCGCCATGACCTGGTTGCCCTTGTGGGCGCCGCCGTGGACCAGGTCCTCACGCTTGAGGAAGATCCGCGCGTGCCCGCGGCCCTTGCCCTCGCGGGGCAGGTTGACGCACTCGGTCACCGGCGTCGGACGGCCCAGGTAGGAGCGGTAGAGCTTGTCCAGCTCAGCGATGAACTCCTCGTCCTCGAGGGCCTCGGCGTAGGCGCGCTCGAGTTCGTCGAGCACCGGGTAGAGCATGGGTGGGACGAACTGGCCGCCGAACTTGCCGAAGTAGGCGGGGAGGATGGTCTCGCGGGCCTCGCCCGCGGGGATCTCAGGGTTGTCATGCAGACGGGGAGTGAGGTTCATGCATGCAACTCTAGGCGGGGAGGCCCGACGAAACGTACCGGATCATGCCCCCGGGGTGCCCCTGGAGGGGTGGTCCCGGTACGTTTCGCGGGCCTGGTCCATGCTCAGTCGTAGCTCACCCGGTACGGGCCCTCCCCGTCGCGGATCGTCTGGCACGCGAGGGTCTGCTCCTCCTGCTCCACCTCGTACCGCGACAGGACGTTGTTCTGCCGCATGTGCGAGGGCCCGCCGGTCAGCGTGCACTGGCAGGTGCCGCACTCCCCGTCGGTGCAGGAGTACCAGGCGGGGATCGCCGCGGCGATCATGGACTCCAGCAGGGTCCGGTCCTGCGGCCAGTCGAAGGTGTACTCGGTGCCGTCGATGTCGGCGGTGTGTTCGGCGGTCATGGTGTCCACTCCAGTGCGTCGATGATGGCGGATGCCTGCGCGGGGAGGTGCTCGTGGCGCACCCCGCGCAGGGGGCGTACCTCCCCGAGGGAGGCGGAGGCGGCCGGGACGATGGTGTCCCCGTCCGAGACGAGGGAGACCACCCGGGTGCCCTCCGGGATGGCGGCGGGGAAGGGGGTGGCGGTCATGAGGTCACCGGCGCCGCGGCCCATGACCAGCGGGACCGCCCGTCGCATCAGGCGGCGCGGCGGCAGCGGCAGGCCACGGAAGCAGGCGCCCACCCCGACGAGGGTGCGCACCGTCCCGGGGCGTTCCGCCGCCAGGCGCAACCCCAGGTAGCCGCCGAGGGAGTGCCCCACGACGTCGAAGGTGGGGAGGGAGGCGGTGGCGTCGAGAAGCTCCCGGAAGGACTTCTCGACGCCCACCGTCCCCCGCTCCCCGTACAACGGGGCGACGACGGGCGCGCCGCACTCCAGGAGCGCCTGCGCAGTGGCCCCGAAGTTGCCCGGCGACCCCATGAGGCCGTGCAGCAGCACGACCGGGGTGGGGCCGCCGGGTTCCAGCGGGGGCAGCGGCGGCAGGGTCCCCCGGTGCGGCACCCAGCGCAGCAGGGACACTACTGCGGGCGGCCCTCGGCGTCGGTGCCGAGAGCGGCGCGGATACGGTTGGCGGCGTCGTCCATGAGCTCCGGGTCGGTGGCGTCCATGGCCATGGCCCGGGAGAAGTCGTACTCGGACATCCGGTCCGTCGGGAAGACGTGGATGTGGGTGTGGGGGACGTCGAAGCCGGCGATGATGTACCCGGCGCGGGCGGAGCCGAAGGCCTCCCGGACCGCGACGCCGACCTGCTGCGCCACCTCGTTGAGGCGCGCCCACAGGGCGGGGGAGAGGTCGGTCCAGCGGTCGACCTCCTCCACGGGGACGACCAGCACGTGGCCGTACCGCAGGGGCTCGATGGTGAGGAAGGCGACGACCTCGTCGTCGCGGTAGACGAAACGACCCGGCAGCTCGCCGTTGATGATCCTGGTGAACACGGTAGTCATGGCGCCCAGGCTACCTTCCGGGTCGCCCCGTGGGCGGTTTCCCGAACTCATCCCACCGCCGGAGGCGGGCGTCTCCTAGACTTGATGGTCATGCGCATTCTCGTGATCGGTTCGGGCGGCCGCGAACACGCCCTCCTCCAGGGTCTGTCCGCCGACCCCGCCACCACTGACCTCCACGTCTGCCCCGGAAACGCCGGGATGACGGGCCTGGCCACCGTCCACGCCGACGCCGGCCGGGCGGATGACCCGGCCGCGATGGTGGCCCTCGCCCAGCGGATCGAGGCCGACCTGGTCGTCATCGGCCCGGAGATCCCGCTGGTCGCGGGCGTCGCCGACGCCCTGCGCGAGGCCGGTTTCCGCGTCTTCGGACCGAACCGGGACGCCGCCCAGATCGAGGGCTCCAAGCAGTTCGCCAAGGACGTCATGGCCGACGCCGGCGTCAAGACCGCCCGCGCCGAGCAGCTCGTCCCGGGCACCCCGGACGCCGACATCGAGGCCGCCCTCGACCGCTTCGGCCCCACCTGGGTGGTCAAGGACGACGGACTGGCCGGCGGCAAGGGCGTCGTGGTCACCCCCGATCGGGAGGCCGCGCTCGAGCACGTCCGCGCCGTCCACGAGCTGGGCAACCCGGTCCTGCTCGAGTCCTTCCTCAACGGCCCCGAGGTCTCCCTCTTCTGCCTGGTCGACGGCGAGACCGTCGTACCGCTCATCCCGGCCCAGGACCACAAGCGCGCCTACGACAACGACGAGGGCCCGAACACCGGCGGCATGGGTGCCTACACCCCGCTGCCGTGGCTGCCCGCCGAGGGCGTCCAGCGCATCGTCGACGAGGTGTGCGTGCCCGTCGCGAAGGAGATGGTCAGGCGCGGCACCCCGTACTCCGGCCTGCTCTACGCCGGCCTCGCGTGGGACACCGACGGCCCGTGGGTCGTCGAGTTCAACGCCCGCTTCGGTGACCCGGAGACCCAGCCGATCCTCGCGCTGCTGAAGACCCCGCTGGCCACGCTTCTCGACGCCGTCGCGTCCGGCACCCTCGCCGAGCACCCGCCGCTCGAGTGGGAGGACGCCTACGCGCTCACCGTCGTCCTGGCCGCCGAGAACTACCCGGCCGCCCCGGTCACCGGTGGGGTCATCACCGGTGACGTCGTGAATGACCCGTCCAAGGTCCTCCACGCCGGTACCGCGCGCAACGAGGCCGGCGAGCTGGTCTCCGCCGGTGGCCGCGTGCTCAACATCGTGGGCGTCGGCAAGACCCTCGAGGAGGCGCGTGACGACGCCTACGCCACCATCGAGCAGATCCAGCTCGAGGGTTCCTTCTACCGCGGCGACATCGCACTGCCGGCCGTGGAGGGACGGATCTCCCTGTGACCGGTCGGCAGCTCGTCAGCGACCGCGGCCAGGTCCAGCCCTTCCGCGTCATGCAGATGCTCGACATCGTGCACCGACGCGCCCGCGAGGGGAAGCACACCATCATGCTGTGCGCCGGGCAGCCCTCCACGGGTGCCCCGGCCCCGGTCCTGACCGCGGCGGAGGAGTCCCTCCACGCCTCGCCCCTCGGGTACACCGAGGTGGTCGGTGACCGCGACCTCCGGGAGATCGTCGCGGCCTGGCACTCCGACACCTACGGCGTGCACACCAGCGCGGACAACGTGGTGATCACCACCGGCTCCTCCGGTGGCTTCGTCGCGTCCTTCCTGGCCGTGCTCGACCACGGCGACGCCGTCGCCCTGTCCTGCCCCGGTTACCCGGCGTACCGCAACATCCTGGAGTCCCTCGGGGCGCGGGTGGTCAACCTCGTGTGCGACGAGTCGACCCGCTTCCAGCCGACGGCCGCGATGCTCGAGGCACTGCCGGAGGCTGACAGGCCGCGGGCGGTGATCGTCACCTCCCCGGGCAACCCCTCCGGCACGACCATCGACCCCGCGGAGCTCGAGCGCATCGCCCGCTGGTGCGAGGACAACGACGCCGTGCTCATCTCCGACGAGGACTACCACGGCATGTCCTTCGGCCGCCCCCTGGCCACCGCACGCCAGTTCTCCGACCGGGCGATCGTCGTGGGCACGCTGTCGAAGTACTACTCCATGACCGGCTGGCGCGTCGGCTGGCTCATCCTCCCCGACGAGCTGGTCACCCCCGTGGAGAACCTGCAGGCCTCGCTGGCGCTCTGCCCGCCGGCGATCTCGCAGGTCGCCGGGCGTGCCGCCTTCACCCCGGAGGCGCGCGCCGAACTCGACTCCCACGTCGAGCGCTACCGCGCCGCCCGCGCGGTGCTGCTCGAGGAGCTGCCGGCGGCCGGTTTCACCACCATGGCGGAACCCGACGGCGGGCTCTACCTGTGGCTCGACGTCTCCCACGTCACCGACGACTCCGAGGCCTGGTGCCACGAGCTCGTCGAGGAGATCGGCGTGGCCTTCGCGCCGGGCGTCGACTTCGACCCGATCAACGGTCACAAGTGGGTCCGCCTCACGCTGTGCGCCCCGGAGGAGGAGACCCGCGAGGCGATCCGGCGCCTCGGCGAGTACGTGCGTCGCTGACCGCGCGGCGACCTGCGGCGCGGGGGAAACGGCCCGGATCCGGGGACTCCCGGGCCACCCCCGCCGCTGGTCATGCGATAATCGGGGGCGTGGCTGAGAAGAAGAAGATCGCGAACGTCCTGTCCAACCGCTACGCCTCCGCGGAGCTGAGCAACCTGTGGAGCCCGGAGTACAAGATCATCCTGGAGCGTCAGCTCTGGATCGCCGTGATGAAGGCGCAGAAGGATCTGGGTGTCGACATCCCGGCTGAGGCCATCGACGCCTACGAGGCCGTCATCGACCGGGTCGACCTCGAGTCGATCGCCGACCGTGAGCGGGTCACCCGCCACGACGTCAAGGCCCGCATCGAGGAGTTCAACGACCTCGCGGGGCACGAGCACATCCACAAGGGCATGACCAGCCGCGACCTGACGGAGAACGTCGAGCAGCTGCAGATCTACCGCTCCCTGGAGTTCATCCGCGACAAGTCCATCGCCGTCGTCGCACGCATCGCGGACCGCGCCGCCCAGTACAAGTCCCTGGTCATGGCCGGCCGTTCCCACAACGTCGCGGCGCAGGCCACGACCCTGGGCAAGCGTTTCGCCACGGCGGCCGACGAGATGCTCGTCGCCATCGAGCGCACCGAGAACCTCCTGGACCGTTACCCGCTGCGCGGCATCAAGGGTCCGATGGGCACCGCGCAGGACATGCTCGACCTCATGGACGGCGACCAGAACAAGCTCGCCGCCCTGGAGACCTCCATCGCCGACCACCTCGGCTTCTCCCGCATCTTCGACTCCGTCGGTCAGGTGTACCCGCGTTCCCTGGACTTCGACGCCGTGTCCGCGCTGGTGCAGCTGGGTTCCGGCCCGTCCTCGCTGTCGCACACGATCCGCCTCATGGCCGGCACGGAGACCGTGACGGAGGGCTTCAAGGAGGGCCAGGTCGGCTCCTCCGCGATGCCGCACAAGATGAACGCCCGTTCCTGCGAGCGCGTCGGTGGTCTGCAGGTCATCCTGCGTGGCTACCTGACCATGACCGCGGATCTGGCCGGCCAGCAGTGGAACGAGGGTGACGTGTTCTGCTCCGTCATCCGCCGTGTGGCGCTGCCGGACGCGTTCTTCGCCATTGACGGCATGTTCGAGACCTTCCTCACCGTCCTCGACGAGTTCGGCGCCTTCCCGGCGATGATCAACCGTGAGCTGGAGCGTTACCTGCCGTTCCTGGCGACCACCCGCATCCTCATGGCGGCGGTCCGCGCGGGCGTCGGCCGTGAGACGGCGCACGAGGTCATCAAGGAGAACGCCGTCGCCGTGGCGCTCAACATGCGTGAGAACGGCGGTGACCAGGATCTCATCGAGCGTCTCGCCGCGGATGAGCGTCTGCCCATGTCGCAGGCGGATCTCGACGCCGCCCTGGCCGACCGTCACGCCTTCATCGGCGCGGCGGAGTCCCAGGTCGACCACGTGCTGCGTCGCGTCCAGGTGCTTGTCGACGCCCACCCCGAGGCGGCCCAGTACAAGCCCGGGGAGATTCTGTAATAGACTCCCCTGTCATGCGTCCTGAGCTGTCCGACTACAACCACATCTCCGCCGGCAAGGTCCGCGAGATCTACGAGGTTGATGACAACACCCTGCTGATGGTGGTCTCCGACCGTATCTCGGCCTACGACCACATGCTCGAGCCGGAGATCCCCGACAAGGGGCGGGTGCTCACGGCGATGAGCGTGTTCTTCTTCAACGCCATCGACTTCCCGAACCACCTCGCCGGCCCCATCGACGACCCGCGGATCCCGGAGGAGGTGCTGGGTCGGGCGCTGATCGTGAAGAAGCTGAAGATGCTGCCGTTCGAGTGCGTCGCCCGTGGCTACCTCACCGGCTCCGGGCTGAAGGAGTACCAGGCGGACGGCACCGTCTGCGGCATCGAGCTGCCGGAGGGACTCGTGGAGTCCTCGAAGCTGCCGGAGCCGATCTTCACCCCGGCGACCAAGGCGGAGCAGGGTGACCACGACGAGAATGTGAGCTTCGAGGTGGTCGTCGAGAAGCTCGGTGAGAAGCGCGCCAACGAGCTGCGCGACGCGACCCTGCGCATCTACTCGGAGGCCGCCGCGCTGGCCGAGGAGAAGGGCATCATCCTGGCGGACACGAAGTTCGAGTTCGGTCTCGACGAGGACGGCACCCTGGTGCTGGCCGATGAGGTCCTGACCCCGGACTCCTCCCGGTACTGGCCGGCCGACTCCTATGAGGAGGGCAAGGTCCAGCCGAGCTTCGACAAGCAGTACGTGCGCAACTGGCTGACCTCCCCGAAGTCGGGGTGGGACCAGTCCGACGACACCCCGCCGCCGGTGCTGCCGGGCTCCGTCGTCGAGGCGACCCGGGAGCGCTACATCGAGGCGTACGAGCGTCTGTCGGGTGAGAAGTTCTGCACCTGGGTCGGCCAGTGCGTGTAACCCTCTCTTAGACCCCGGGCATCTGCCCGGGGTCTTTTTCATGGGCGGAGGCCTGTCACGGGCGTCCCCGCCGGCGGCACTAGGATCGGTGGGCATGACTGTGACGCCCCCGATCGCCCCGCGCCATCCCGTGGTCCGTGAGTTCCACGGCCGCACGTTCACCGACAACTACGAGTGGATGCGCGACAAGGAGTCCCCGGAGACCATCGCGTACCTCGAGGCGGAGAACGAGTACACGAAGCAGCAGACCGCCGACCTGGAGGATCTCACGGAGGAGGTCTACCAGGAGATGAAGGGCCGCATCAAGGAGACGGACATGTCCGTCCCGCAGCGGGCCGGCGACTGGTGGTACTACGGTCGCACCATCGAGGGGCAGAGCTACGGCCTGAGCTGCCGCATCCCCGTGGCGGAGGGCCAGGATCCGTGGACCCCGCCGGTCATCCCGGAGGAGGGCCGCCCCGAGGGGGAGCAGGTCCTGCTGGACCTCAACGAGCTGGCGGAGGGGCACGAGTTCTTCTCGGTCGGCGCCTCCTCGGTGACCACGTCGGGGCGTTACCTCGCGTACTCCGTGGACACGACCGGTGATGAGCGTTTCACCCTGCGCATCAAGGACCTGGAGACCGGGGAGCTGCTGCCGGACGTCCTGGAGAACATCTACTACGGCGCCACCTGGGCGGGGGAGGAGTACCTCTTCTACCAGCGTGTCGACGACGCCTGGCGCCCCGACACCGTGTGGCGGCACCGCATCGGCACCGACCCGGCGGAGGACGTGTGTGTCTTCCGGGAGGAGGACGAGCAGTTCTTCACCGGCGTCGGCGCGACCCGCTGCGAGCAGTGGCTCATCATCGAGGCGGCCTCCAAGATCACCTCTGAGACGCGTGTCCTGCGCATGGACGACCCGGAGGGGGAGTTCCAGGTGCTGTGGCCGCGTGAGAAGGGCATCGAGTACGCCGTCGACCATGCCGTCATCGACGGGGAGAGCCGGTGGATCGTCACGCACAACGCGTCGGGCCCGAACTTCGAGGTCGGTGAGTGCGGCGTCGATAAGCTCCCGCACCTGCGGGACCTCAACGTGCTCATCCCGCATCGCGACGACTGGCGGATCGAGGGCGTCGACACGTTCCGCGACTTCCTGGTCGCTGCTTATCGACGCGGCGCCATCGGCCGCCTCGCCCTCATGGTCCTGCCCGAGCACGGCTACGGCCACTTCACGGAACTCGAGTTCGACGAGGAGCTCTACACCGCCGGCTCCCTCGGCAACCCGGAGTGGGACGCCCCGGTGATCCGCATCTCCTACGGCTCGTTCACCACCCCGGCCCGGCTGTTCGACTACCGCGTCGCGACGGGCGAGTTCACCCTCCTCAAGGAGCAGGAGATCCGCGGCGGCTACGACCCGGCCGAGTACACCGCCTACCGCCTGTGGGTGACCGCCGACGACGGTGCCGAGATCCCCGTCTCCCTGGTCCACCGCGCCGACCTCGACCTGACGAAACCGCAGCCGACGCTGCTCTACGCCTACGGCTCCTACGAGTCCAGCATCGACCCGGGCTTCTCCATCGCCCGTCTCTCCCTCATGGACCGCGGCATGATCTTCGCCGTGGCCCATGTCCGCGGCGGCGGCGAGATGGGCCGCGCCTGGTACGACACCGGCAAGCAGCTGAGCAAGAAGAACACCTTCACCGACTTCATCGCCGTCGCCGACGACCTCATCAGTCGCGGCTTCACCGCCCCCGACCGCCTCGTCGCCGAGGGTGGCTCCGCCGGCGGCATGCTCATGGGTGCGATCGCCAACCTGGCCCCCGACCGCTTCGCCGGCATCCAGGCCGTCGTCCCCTTCGTCGACCCGCTGACCTCCATGCTCAAGCCCGAGCTGCCGCTCACGGTCACCGAGTGGGACGAGTGGGGCAACCCCTACGACGACGCCGAGGTCTACGACTACATGGCCTCCTACGCCCCCTACGAGAACGTCACGGCCCAGGACTACCCCGACATCCTCGCCATCACCTCGCTCAACGACACGCGCGTCCTCTACGTCGAACCCGCCAAGTGGATCGCCGCCCTCCGGGCCACCGCGACCGGCGGGGAGTTCCTGCTCAAGACCGAGATGTCCGCCGGTCACGGCGGCGTGTCCGGCCGCTACGCCCGCTGGCGTCAGACCGCCTACGAGTACGCGTGGACCCTGCGGGCCTCCGGGGCCGTCGTCACCTCGGCAGGACAGCCGGGGCAGGTCGTGCGATAATCCCCCTTATGCGTGGCCGGCTCCTGGTATCCATCTCCAGTATCTTCAGTGACACACGGGGAGCTGTGGCGGGCATGGTCACCTCCCTCGACGCCGAGGGAATCCCGGTGTCGCTGCTGGTCGCGCCGCATATCGACGGCAACTGGCACCTCGCCAAGGACGCCCGCACCCGGGACTGGCTGCGGGGGCAGCAGGAGTCCGGGCGGGTGCTCATCCTCAACGGTTTCGACCAGGCGGTGCAGGGCCGTCGCGCCGAGTTCGCGAACCTCGGGGCCCACGAGGCCCGTCTCCGCGTTGCCGGTGCCACCCGCCAGATGCGGAAGATCGGCTTCGAGACCGACATCTTCGCCCCGCCCCGCTGGCGCATGTCACCCGGCACCCTCGAGGTGCTGCCCGACTTCGGGTTCACCCTCGCCGCCAGCACCCGCGGCCTCCACGTGCTTGACGACGGCCGCTTCCTCCAGTGCCGCAACCTCTCCGTCGGTGAGGGCTTCGGCGCGGCGAAGTGGTGGCGCCGCAACGTCATCCGCGCCGCCGAGCGGGGCGCGGCACGCGGCAACACCATCCGCCTGTCGGTCTCCGGCCGTAACCTCCTGGACAAGAAGGTCGCGAATGACTTCCTGCGGGCCGCCCGCGCCGCCGTCGCCGCAGGCGCTGACCCGGGTGACTACCGCGACGTCGTGAAGTAGAACCAGAAAGAACCCCGGCCCCCTCGCGAGGAGGGAGCCGGGGTTCGTGCTGTCAGACGCTTAGCGGCGACCGTTGTTGTGGAAGGAGGAGTGCGCCGGGCGACCGTTCTCGGAGGAGTGGGCCGGGCGGCCGTTCTGCTTCGGCTCCTCCGGCTCAACCGGCTCCTCCGGCTCAACCGGCTCCTCCGGCTCCTGGGTGGTGGTCAGGTGGAAGCCGACCTTCACCGGGTCGTGGTCGGAGGAACGGAAGTAGTTGTCCTCGTGGAAGTCGACCACGTTGTAGAGGCGGCGGGAGTACTCGTAGATGATCGGCTCATCGGCGTTGATGTTCCAGATGCGCGCGTCCTCGACGAGCTCCATCGCGGCGGCGTTACCCAGGGCATGGTCCAGGGAACCGAGCAGGCCGCTGAACTGGTAGGTGGTGTGCTCCGGGTCGTACTGGGCGGCGATGTTGGTGTAGCCGGCGTTCTCCAGGACGGAGATCGCGGTCTCGCGGGAGTAGGCGTTGATGTCACCGAGGATGAAGGTCGGCAGCTCGACCCAGTCGGCCTGGTCGCCGAGGTGCTCGATGAGGGCCTGGGACTGGTTGGCGCGGACGGTGGCGTTGTTGCCCTGGCCGTCGCCCTGGTCGGAGTCACCCATGGCGACGGAGCCCTTGGACTTGAAGTGGTTGACCACGGCGACAAACGACTGGCCGCCGCCGACCGGCTGGAACTCCTGGGCCAGCGGCTGGCGGGCGGTGCCGGTGAAGCGGGCGTCGTCGAAGATGCGGGACTCGCCGACGGTCTCGACGGTGGCCGGGTTGTAGATGAAGCCGACGCGGATGACGTCCTCGTCGGTACCGACCTGCGCCGGGGAGGTGACGTAGGCCCAGCGCTCGAAGCCAGCGTCGGCGTTGAGGGCGTCGACCAGCAGGGACAGCGCCTCGTCGCGACGCTCGATGTCACCGGTCAGGGCGTAGGTGTTCTCGATCTCCTCGAGGCCGAGGACGTCGACGTCGAGGGCGTTGATGGCGGCGACGATCTTGGTCTGCTGGTCCTGGAACGCGGACTCGGAGTAGGCGCCGCGGACGTCGCAGTAGTTGGTGGCGACCGGGTTGCCGTACATGTCGGTGTACGCGCGGCAGCCGGCCTCGTCCTTGCCGAGGGAGGTGAAGTAGTTCAGCACGTTGAAGGACGCGATGGAGTAGTCACCGGCGACGGTGTCCATGGCGCCGATCTCAGCGGTGCGGGTGTCCTCCCAGGTGATGGGGAGCTCGGCGGCGGAGTTGTGGCCGGTGATCGGGGTGGTCGGCTGGAAGCGCCAGTAGTTGTGGGAGAAGTCCACGGTGACCGGGTGCTGGAAGTCCACGGCCGCGCCGGTGCGGATCGACATGTGCGGGGCACCGTCGACGGCGACGTACGGCAGCGGGGTGTTCTGGTCGCCGGTCATGTAGTTGCGGGTGCGGCCGTCGTCGAGAAGCACCAGCTCGGCGAGCTGCTCGGCGGCGAGCTGCTGCACAGCGGAGGCCGGGTCGGTGTCCGGGGCGTACAGGTCGGTGGGCTGACGGTGGGCGGTGGTGCCCGGGGCCAGGCCGATCTCGCCGTAGGTGTTCAGCGAGTAGTTGTTGGTCACGGTGTGCGCACCGGTCGGCAGGACGAGCATGTGCTCGTAGGGCTCGCGGGCCTCATCGCCGGCGGGCAGCTGCTCGATCTCGGTCGGGACGACCGGGGCGAACGCGGTGTCCGGGAGGGTGATCGTCGGGCGGTTGAGCTGCGTGACGTTGTAGTACTCCTCGGCCTGACCGGTGACGATCAGGGAGTCGCCGATCTCCGGGAACTCGCCGCGGGAGCCCAGGTAGACGAAGATCGCGTCGGAGGCGTCCCCGACCTGCTTCTCGACGCCGCCCGTCCCCGGCGTCTGGATGATGATGCCGTTGCGGCCGCCCTCGTCGTAGACGGCGGTGACGACACCCTCGGTGGTGACCTGCTGGCCGGCGTACGGGGTGACGTCGCCGGTGCCCTGGATCTCCGCGATGGTCACGGTCGGGTCCTCGGTCTCGCCCGGCTCGGTCGGGTCGGTCGGCTCGCCGGCCATGCCCGAGTTCTGCGGGGTCGGGGTGGAACGGGCGAAGTCTAGGGCGTTGTTGTCGGTGTCCACGCCGTCGTTGATGCGCGCGGTGGAGGTCGCGTTGGTGGTGGACTGGGCCGGGGCAGTCTCGAAGCGGGTGGCGGAGCCCCAGCCGACGAGGTCGACGGCGGTGCCGGTGGCGTCGAAAAGCTCGGAGATCGCGTTGGTGCCCGAGTAGTTGAAGGTGCCGACGGAGTCCGGGGTGGGCAGCTCGCCGGTGGCGTTGTTGCCGGCCGCGCCCTGGATGAGGAAGTAGCCGCCGGCCGGGATGACACCTTCGGTGATGGTGTGCAGGGTGCCGCGGTTGTCGGCGGCGGAACGCTGGTCGATGGCCCAGCCGGACAGGTCGATGTCGCGGTCGGTCGGGTTGTACAGCTCGACGAAGTCGTGGGAGTAGACGGAACCGGAGTTGCCGCCACCTCCGTAGACCTCGTTGATGACGACGTTGGAGCCGTCGGGGGCGGCGGTGGCGGTGACAGGGACGAGGACGAGCGCCAGGCCGGTGGTGGCGGCGGCGATCAGTCCTGCGGCAGGACGGAACATCAGTGTGACCCTCTGGGAATGAAATCGGCGGAATGACGGTTGACCCGAATGTGTCTGGGCACATTCGGCCACGCGCATACCTAACCCTTGATCACACCTACTCGCATCCCGAGAACCAAGAATTCATCGGGGGTTCACCCGGCGGGGGAGTGTGGCGTCGGTTGCAGGAGCGTTTGCCGAGTATTAACCGGGGCGTTGACGCGCTATGCTGAGACCGACCAATTCCGGCGAAGATAAGGGAAAACTGTGGCCCGTGTTGTTGTGAATGTCATGCCGAAGGCGGAGATCCTCGACCCCCAGGGACAGGCTGTCCACCGCGCACTGGGACGCATCGGCGTCACAGGCGTCAGCGACGTACGTCAGGGCAAGCGTTTCGAGCTGGAGGTGGACGACTCCGTCACCACCGCCGATCTCGAGAAGCTCGCTGAGACGCTGCTCGCCAACACCGTGATCGAGGACTTCGAGGTCGTCGGCGTGGAGGTCGCCAAGTGACCGCCAAGATCGGAGTCATCACCTTCCCCGGCACCCTGGACGACGTCGACGCGGCCCGCGCCGTGCGCATCGCCGGCGCCGAGGTGGTCAACCTCTGGCACGCCGACGAGGACCTGAAGGGCATCGACGCCGTCGTCGTTCCCGGTGGCTTCTCCTACGGCGACTACCTGCGTTCGGGAGCCATCTCCGCCATCGCCCCCGTCATGCGTGCCGTCGTCGACGCCGCCGGCAAGGGCATGCCCGTCCTGGGCATCTGCAACGGCTTCCAGGTCCTCACCGAGGCCCGCCTGCTGCCGGGCGCCCTGACCCGCAACGAGGGTCTGCACTTCCACTGCACCGACACCTACCTGGAGGTCGTCAACGCGGACACCGCGTGGACCTCCAACTACGAGGCCGGCCAGAGGATCCTCGTCCCCGCCAAGCACGGTGAGGGCCGCTTCCAGGCCGCCCCGGACACCATCGAGATGCTCGAGGGCGAGGGCCGCGTGGTCTTCCGCTACACCGACAACTACAACGGGTCCCTCAACGCGATCGCCGGCATCACCAACGAGACCGGCCGCGTCGTGGGCCTCATGCCGCACCCGGAGCACGCCGTCGAGGTCCTCACCGGCCCGTCCACCGACGGTCTGGGGATGTTCCTGTCCGCCATCGGCACGATCGCAGCCTAGGAGGGCTTGAATAAATGACCGTTCACAATGACACCGTCGACGCCGCCCTGGAGACCCCGGAGCTCGAGCAGCCCTGGGAGGAGCTCGGCCTCAAGGAGGACGAGTACGAGAAGATCAAGGGCATCCTCGGCCGCCGTCCCACGGACGCTGAGCTGACCACCTACTCCGTCATGTGGTCGGAGCACTGCTCCTACAAGTCCTCCAAGGTGCACCTGCGCTACTTCGGTGAGACCACCACCCCGGAGATGGCCTCCAAGATCCTCGCCGGCATCGGCGAGAACGCCGGCGTGGTCGACATCGGAGGCGGCGACGCCGTCACCTTCCGCGTCGAGTCCCACAACTCCCCGTCCTTCGTCGAGCCGTACCAGGGTGCCGCCACCGGCATCGGCGGCATCGTCCGCGACATCATGGCCATGGGCGCCCGTCCCATCGCCGTGATGGACCAGCTGCGCTTCGGCCCGGCTGACGCCGCCGACACCAGCCGTGTCCTCCCCGGCGTCGTCGCCGGCATCGGCGGCTACGGCAACTCCCTCGGCCTGCCGAACATCGGCGGCGAGACCATCTTCGACGAGGCCTACCTGGGTAACCCGCTGGTCAACGCACTGTGCGTGGGCACCCTCAAGGTGGAGGACCTCAAGCTGGCCTTCGCCTCCGGCGCCGGCAACAAGGTCATGCTCTTCGGTTCCCGTACCGGCCTCGACGGCATCGGTGGTGTCTCCGTCCTCGGTTCCGCGAACTTCGAGGAGGGCGAGGAGCGCAAGCTGCCGGCCGTCCAGGTCGGTGACCCCTTCGCCGAGAAGGTGCTCATCGAGTGCTGCCTCGAGCTTTACGACGCCGGCGTGGTCGTCGGCATCCAGGACCTCGGCGGTGGCGGCCTCGCGTGTGCCACCTCCGAGCTGGCCGCCGCCGGTGACGGCGGCATGCGCGTCAACCTCGACAACGTGCCGCTGCGCGCCGAGAACATGACCGCCGCCGAGATCCTCGCCTCCGAGTCCCAGGAGCGCATGTGCGCGATCGTGACCCCGGAGAACGTCGAGAAGTTCAAGGCGATCTGCGACAAGTGGGAGGTCACCTGCGCCGAGATCGGTGAGGTCACCGACGAGCCGGACCGTCTCCTCGTGGTCCACAACGGTGAGGTCGTCATGGACGCCCCGCCGTCCACCATCGACGAGGGCCCGGTCTACCAGCGCCCGTACGCACGTCCCGTGTGGCAGGACGAGCTGCAGCAGTACGTCCCGGTGGAGCGCCCGGAGGACCTCGGACAGGCCCTCAAGGACATGGTCTCCTCCCCGCACCTGTGCTCCCGTGACTTCATCACCGAGCAGTTCGACCGCTACGTCCGCGGCAACACCGTCAAGGCGAAGTACTCCGACGCCGGTGTCCTGCGCATCAACGAGGAGACCAGCCGTGGCGTCGCCGTCTCCGCCGACGCCTCCGGCCGCTACACCAAGCTGGACCCGAACACCGGTACCCGCCTGGCGCTGGCCGAGGCCTACCGCAACGTCGCCGTCACCGGCGCCCGCCCGGTGGCCGTGACCAACTGCCTCAACTACGGCTCCCCGGAGAACCCGGACGTCATGTGGCAGTTCCGCGAGTCCGTCCACGGCCTCGCCGACGGCGCCAAGGAGCTGAACATCCCGGTCTCCGGCGGCAACGTCTCCTTCTACAACCAGACCGGTGACACCCCGATCCTGCCGACCCCGGTCGTCGGTGTCCTCGGCGTCATCGAGGACGTCCACGACGCCATCGCCCACGACCTGGGCACCGTCGAGGAGAAGGAGGTGCTCATCCTCCTGGGTGAGACCTTCGACGAGTTCGGCGGCTCCATCTGGCAGAAGATCTCCGGTGGCGGCCTCAACGGCATGCCGCCGAAGGTCGACCTGGCCAACGAGGAGCGTCTGGCGGACTTCTTCGTGGGCAACCGCGACGTCACCGCCTCGCACGACCTCTCCGAGGGTGGCCTGGCACAGGCCGTCGTCGAGATGGCCTTCCGTGCACCGGGTGGCGTGGCGCTGGACCTGTCCGGCGTCCACGAGGACGAGTTCGTCGCCCTGTTCTCCGAGTCCGCCTCCCGCGCCCTGGTCGCCACGACCGAGGACAAGGTCGACGCCGTCCTGGCCCGCGCCGCCGAGTTCGGTGTGCCGGCCGTGCGCATCGGTGAGACCACCGAGGCCCGCGAGCTCACCTTCGGCGACGTCACCGTCGACCTGGATGAGCTGAAGGACGCCTGGAAGGCGACCCTGCCGAACCTCTTCGGTCACGCAGTGGGCGCCAACGCGGTCGTCGAGTAGCACCGCACCTGTCGATGCCCCGTGCCACGGCACGGGGCATCGTTGTTTCCTGAGGCTCTGGTGTGTGAGGTCAGGCGGGTGTACCGTGGCCTACGTGGCCGTAATTTACGGTTGCGTAGGAGGTCTCCGTCGCATGTCCGACACCATCACCCTGAGCAGATCGGTGCTCAACCGCGGTCCCCGGCCCGTCACCCGTGGCTGGTTCCACTTCTTCGCGGCCGTCGCCTCGGTGGTGGCCGGTTCCGTCCTGTCCACCTTCGCCTGGATGACGGTGCCTTGGTGGCAGGCGCTCGGGGTCACCCTCTACGCGGTGGGGGTGGTCGTGCTCTTCGGGGTGTCCGCCGCCTATCACCTGGGCTACTGGCGCAGCGCCCGGACGGTGCAGTGGTGGCGACGCGCCGACCACGCCACCATCGCCCTGTTCATCGCCGCCACCTACACGCCGCTGTGTCTCATCGTGCTGCTGCCCGGGCAGGCCGCCTGGATGCTGGGCATAGCCTGGGCGGGGGCGCTGGCGGGGGTCGCGCTCAACCTCCTGTGGATCACGCACCCGCGGTGGCTGGCGGTCACGGTGTACCTGGTCCTCGGCTGGCTGATCGTGCCGCTCATCCCCCAGCTGTGGGCGGGGGCGGGGCCGACCGTCGTGTGGCTGCTGGCGGCCGGCGGCGTGGTCTACTCGCTCGGGGCCCTCATGTACGGCCTGCGCTGGCCCGGCCGGGAGGCGCGCGTGCTGGGCTACCACGAGCACTTCCACATCGCGACGATCATCGCCGCCGCGGTGCACCAGGTGGCGGTGTGGATGGTGGTCGTCGGCGCCTAGAGCGGGATCGGCCCGTCCCGGACGATCTCCCGCATCACCAGGGTCGACGTGATCCTGGCGACGCCCGGCAGCTCGCTGAGGTGCTCATCGCGGATGCGCTGGTAGTCGGCCAGGTCGCGGGCGACGACGCGCACCAGGAAGTCCGGGTCGCCGAACAGCCGTTCCGCGGACAGGATCTGGGGGAGCGCGGCCAGGCCGTCCTCCAGGGTGGCGACGGTGGCGCGGTCCTCCCGCTCGAGGGTGATGAAGGCGATCACCTGGATGCCGTAGCCCACCGCCGCCGGGTCGAGGCGCGTGTGGAAGCCGGTGATCACGCCCCCGTTCTCCAGCGCCCGCAGCCGCCGCAGGCAGGTGCTTGACGACGCCCCCGTATGATGCGCCAGTTCTGCGGCGGTGATGCGTGCATTGTTCTGGATCAGTGACAGAATCATGCGGTCAATGTCGTCCATACGCCGGATTCTGTCACACGTGCAGTCCCGGCGTCCCCCGGTGAATGAAAAGTTCAGGAGTATCGGCCGCGGCGCCGGGCGGGCACGATACCGGGCATGGACATCACGGACCTCCTGAGCTTCTGGGCGGTCAGCCTCCTGCTGATCGTCACCCCGGGCCCCGACTGGGCGTTCGTGCTCGGGCACGCTTTCCGACGCCGCCCCCTCGCCCCGCCCCTTCTCGGCATCGGCCTGGGCTACCTCGGCCTGACCACCGTGGTGGCCGGCGGCCTCGGGGCGCTCGTGGCCCGTCACCCCGCGCTGCTCACGCTCGTCACCGTCGCCGGTGTCCTGGTGCTCCTGCGTCTCGGCTGGCAGATGATGCGCGCGGCGCTGGCCGGGCCCGTCACGGTGGAGGTGGACACCGCGGACCCGGCTGTCCCGGAGGGGCCGGCCGGCGGGGGAGTGGCGACGCTGACGCGCCCGCAGGTGGGCGTCGAGAAGCACGCGGTGGTCACCGGGGCCGCGGTGAGTGGCCTCAACCCCAAGGGGCTCATGCTGTTCATCGCGCTGCTGCCCCAGTTCGTGGGCGCGGAGGCGACGTGGCCGGTGTGGACGCAGATGTTCGTCCTCGGACTGGTGTTCATCGCCTCGGCGACCGTGTTCTACGCGCTGCTCGGCGTTTTCGCCGGGCGGGTGCTGGCGGGCTCGGAGCGGGCCTCCCGGATCCTCACCGGCGTGGCCGGCGGGGCGATGATGTGTGTCGCGGCAGGGATGCTCGCGCAGCACCTCCTCTGATGGGGGTAGTTGAGTAGGGGCATTCATCGGGTGCGAGTTCCGCGCCTCCCGATGAATGCCCCTGCTCGGATACCCTCCTACTCCACGTGCGCCGGCGTCGACGGCGACACCAGCGGCATCGGCGCGTACTCGGCACGCAGCTCGCGCAGCTTCCGGGCGTGCTCGGAGAGGCGGACGTCCTCGGTGGTACGGGGGACGAACTGGCGGGCGGGCAGGGCGTTGCCGTCGGCGTCCGTCGCCAGGTAGGTGACGGTGGCGTGGATGGCGGTCTGCAGGTTCTCGCGGCCCCCGCGCGGGTTGCCGGAGCGCACGTGCACGGACATCTGCATGGAACGGGAGTCGGTGCGCATCATGCGGGCGTCGACCTCGATGAGGTCGCCGATGGCGATGGGGCGGTAGAAGCGGATGCCGCCGGCGTAGACCGCGACGGTGTGCTCCCCGGACCACTCCATGGTGCAGGCCGCGCCGGCCTCGTCGATCCACTCCATGGCGGTGCCGCCGTGGACCTTGCCGCCCCAGTTGATGTCGGTCGGCTTGGCCAGGAAACGGTGGATGAGGCGCGGGGCCTCGGAGGGGCCGTCGTAGGTCTGCTGGCTCATCTCGGTCTCGATGGCCTTGCGCAGGTCGATGCGGGACAGGGCGGCGTCGAGGACGCGGCGCTCCTCGTCGTTCGCCGGGACGAACTCCGGCACGGCCTGGGTCTTGCCGGTGGCGGTGTCCTTGGCCACGAAGATGACCAGGCAGTCGCAGGCGCGGGTGAACACACCCTCACGCGGGTCCGCGGAGAACACCTCGTTGACGATGTGCATGGAGGAGCGGCCGGTCATCGCGATGCGGGAGCGGACCTCGACCATGTGCCCGGAGGGGATGGGGCGGTTGAAGTGGATGTGGCCGACGTAGGCGGTGACGCAGTAGGTTCCCGACCACTGGACCGCGCAGGCGTAGGCCGCCTTGTCGATCCACTCCAGGACACGTCCACCGCTGACTCCCTGGTTGCCGGCCATGAGGACATCGGTGGGGGCGGCGAGGAATCGGAGGGTGACCTTGGGGGACTTGTGGTTGTTCGACATGCGGACAAGCTTTCTCTAGGCGAACTTTCAGGGGTTCAGCGTTACCTTACTAGACTCGGTCTATGCTGCCTTGCGAAGTTCTGGAGTGGGTCCGCGACCCGGAGGGCGTCGAGAAGCCCCCGCGTGCGGTGCTCGCCGATGCCGTCCGACAGACCGCCCGCGCCCTGGCGGAGAAGGCGCCCGGGAAGGCCGTGGAGGTCCGTGTCCCGCCGTTCGTGGCGGTGCAGTGCATCGCCGGTCCCGCGCACACGCGCGGCACCCCGCCCAACGTCTTCGAGACGGATCCCCTCACCTGGCTCCGGCTGGCCACCGGGACACTGCTTGTCGACGACGCCCTCGCCCGCGGCCTCGTCGACGCCTCCGGCCCGCGGGTCGCTGAGGTGGGGGAGCTTCTGCCGGTCATTAGTCTGTGACGCTGTGACGGACTACAGTGGTGGGCGTGGTAATTAAGGACCGTTCCCGGACCGATTCTGCCCCTCTTGCCCCGCTCGATGACCGCGGCGAGACCGAGCCGCGCGAGGAGTGCGGCGTCTTCGGTGTGTGGGCTCCAGGCGAGGAAGTCGCCAAGCTGACCTATTTCGGGCTCTTCGCCCTGCAGCACCGCGGCCAGGAGGCCGCGGGCATCGCCGTCGGTGACGGCGAGAGGATCGTCGTGTTCAAGGACATGGGACTCGTCTCCCAGGTCTTCGACGAGTCGATCCTCAGCTCCCTGCACGGTGACATCGCCCTCGGACACACCCGCTACTCCACCGCCGGTGGCAAGAAGTGGGAGAACGTCCAGCCGATGTTCCGTACCTCCCCCGACGGCACCGACGTCGCCCTCGGGCACAACGGCAACCTGGTCAATCCGGTGGAGCTGCGCCAGGAGGCTGTCGAGCGTGGCCTCGGCGAGTTCGCCGGCGACGGCGAGGCGGCCACCTCTGACACCGCCGTCATCACGGCGCTGCTGGCCGACTCCGTCCGCGACGGCCGGACCGTGTTCGAGTCCGCCCGCGAGCTCCTCCCGCGGATCAAGGGCGCCTACTGCCTGACCTTCACCGACGGTCGCACCCTCTACGCTGCCCGCGACCCGCACGGCGTGCGCCCCCTCGTCCTCGGTCGCCTCGAGCGCGGCTGGGTCGTCGCCTCCGAGACGTGTGCCCTCGACATCGTCGGCGCCGCCTTCGTCCGCGAGATCGAGCCCGGTGAGCTCGTCGCCATCGACGCCGGTGGCGTGCGCACCGAGCGTTTCGCGGAGACCCAGCACAAGGGCTGCATCTTCGAGTACGTCTACCTGGCGCGCCCGGACACCGTGATCCGCAACCGCCCGGTCAACGCGACCCGCATCGAGATCGGGCGCCGCCTGGCCCGTGAGCATCCCGCCGAGGGTGACCTGGTCATCCCGGTGCCGGACTCCGGCACCCCGGCCGCCGTGGGCTACGCCCGCGAGTCCGGCATCCCCTTCGGCCAGGGCCTGGTGAAGAACGCCTACGTCGGGCGCACCTTCATCCAGCCCTCGCAGACGCTGCGCCAGCTGGGCATCCGCCTCAAGCTGAATCCGCTCAAGCAGGTCATCGCCGGCAAGCGGCTCATCGTGGTCGACGACTCGATCGTCCGCGGCAACACGCAGCGCGCGCTCATCCGCATGCTGCGCGAGGCCGGGGCGGCGGAGGTACACGTCCGGATCGCCTCCCCGCCGGTGAAGTGGCCGTGCTTCTACGGCATCGACTTCGCCAGCCCCGGTGAGCTCATCGCGAACGCGATCGCCGGCGACGCCCCCAACGGCACCGCCGCGCTGACCGAGTCGATCCGCAGCGCCATCGGCGCGGACTCCCTCGGCTTCGTCACCATCGACGAGATGGTCGAGGCCACCGAGCAGTCCCGTGACCAGCTCTGCGTCGCCTGCTTCGACGGGAAGTACCCGCTCGGCCTGCCCTCGGGCAACGCCAACGCGGACCTCGTCGCCCGGATGCAGAGCCTCTAGAACTCCTTACACAGAAAGAAGAACCCATGACCGACAACCAGGGTGCCTCCTACGCCGCCGCCGGAGTCGACATCGAAGCCGGTGACCGCGCCGTGGAGCTCTTCGCCCCGCTGGCCAAGCGCGCCACCCGGCCGGAGGTCCGCGGCGGACTCGGCGGCTTCGCCGGTCTCTTCGCACTCGGCAAGTACAAGGAGCCGCTCCTGGCCGCCGGCTCCGACGGCGTGGGCACCAAGCTCGCCGTCGCCCAGGCCATGGACAAGCACGACACCATCGGCATCGACCTCGTCGCCATGTGCGTCGACGACCTCGTCGTCTGCGGCGCCGAGCCGCTGTTCCTGCAGGACTACATCGCCGTGGGCAAGGTCGTCCCCGAGCACGTCGCGCAGATCGTCGCCGGCATCGCCGAGGGCTGCGTCCAGGCCGGCTGCGCCCTCCTCGGCGGCGAGACCGCCGAGCACCCCGGCGTGATGGAGCCCGGCCACTACGACGTCTCCGCCACCGCGGTCGGCGTCGTCGAGGCCGATGAGCTGCTCGGCCCCCACCTGGTGCGTTCCGGTGACGTCATCATCGGCATGGCCTCCTCCGGCCTGCACTCCAACGGCTACTCCCTGGCCCGTCACGTCCTCCTGGAGAAGGCCGGCCTGCCGCTCGACGGCTACATGGAGGAGCTCGGCCGCACCCTCGGCGAGGAGCTGCTCGAGCCGACCCGCATCTACGCCAAGGACTGCCTGGCGCTGGCCGCCGAGTGCACCGTCCGCACCTTCTGCCACGTCACCGGCGGTGGCCTGGCCGGCAACATGGAGCGCATCATCCCCGAGGGCCTCGTCGCCGAGATGAACCGCGCCACCTGGACCCCGGGCCAGATCTTCCGCACCATCGCCGACCTGGGCAAGGTCTCGCGCGAGGAGATGGAGAAGACCTTCAACATGGGTGTCGGCATGGTCGCCATCGTGTCCCCGGAGGACCGCGACCGCGCACTCGCCATGCTCACCGCCCGTCACATCGACGCATGGGAGCTCGGCACCGTCCGCACCGCAGCCGAGGGCGAGGAGAAGCGCGCCGTGCTCAACGGCGAGCACCCCGGCTACTGAGCCGTCTGAACAGCACAAACGGCGCGGCGCCCGCCCCGTGAGGGGAAGGCGCCGCGCCGTCGGTGTTCATGAGGGGCGGGAGAGTGCCGCCCGGCCGTCAGGACTAGCGGCCGGAGTAGGACTCGCTCTGCGGGTCCTCGTCCTCATCGGACCAGTCCGCGTAGTCCGCGTACTGGTCGTCGTAGTCGTCATCTACTCCAGTGTCATCGTAGGAACGGCGAGGACTCTGCGAAGCAAGTTCGCGCTGGAGTGAGTCCAGATCCATTTCGGGCGTGTTGTACTTGAGCTGGCGTGCAACCTTGGTCTGCTTTGCCTTTGCGCGACCGCGTCCCATGGCCTGACCCCCTTGAGGTATGTGAGGGCTATCCAGGGAATTCGGATGCCCCATCGGCTTTACGTCTGTGTGTATTCCTGAAGAACACAATAGCGCGTATGGCCGGAAAATGCCTCACCGTGTCGCTGAGCACGGGAAACAGGTCATAAATAGAGAAAAATGCAAGATCACTGTGACGAATCCGGGGGTGGCCGGGGGTACGGCTGCGAATGTGGCGAAGAGGCCGTTCACCGCCCCCGGAGACGGTTCACCGCCGCCCGCCCGGCCTGCTCCCCCTGCTCCTCCGGCAGGGAGGCGGGGTCCACCATGACGGCGACGTCCCCGACACAGAGCTCCTGCCCGGTCAGCGCGCTGCGCTTGATGAGGGCCAGGGCGATGGGGCCGAAATCACAGTCGTCGACGACGGTCCCGATGCGTCCGAGGGCACGACCACCGGCGGGACCGGCGATGTCGGAACCCGGGGTGGGGTTCTCCGGCGCCGAACCGTCGAGCTGGAGCATGACCAGGACGCGGGGGGAGCGGCCGAGGTTCTCGACGCGCGCGACCGTCTCCTGCCCGCGGTAGCAGCCCTTCTCCAGGTGCACGGCGCCGGCGCGGTCGCCGCGGCCGATGAAGGAGGGCACCTCATGGGGGATGGACTTCTCGTCCAGGTCGGCGGCGCGCTCCGGCTCGAGGGCCCGCACGCGCTCCGCGGTGAAGGCCATGAGACCGGCCGGCTCCACGCCCGCGGCCCTGAGCTCGGCGACCACGGCCTTCAGCTCGGAGCGGGGAACCAGCAGGTCACGGCGTTCAACAGCTGACCAATCGACCTGGCGGGAGGCCACCACGGCGGCCGGCAACGCCACGTCGCCGGACGCACCCAGCAGGGTGAGCACCGCCAGCTCCGCCTCCGCGACCTCCACCTGCGACCAGAAGACCATCTTCTGCAGGAATGACAGGAAGGACTCGAGCTGGGCGGACGGGACGTCGAGAAGCACGCCCTCGGCGGTGCGGACGACGTCCGCGTGGTGGAGGACACGCCCCTGCATGTCCAGGTCGAGGGCGCTCGCGCCGAAGCCCTCGGCGGTGTCGAGGAACTTCTGCGAGAGCAGGTTGTTGAGGAACTCCTCGGTGTCCGGCCCGGTCACCTGCACGACGCGGCGGTGCGAGCGGTCGACGACCACCACCCCGGAGTGCGCGCGGCGTTGCTCCCCGAGCGGATCGCCGTAGTGCCAGGCGACACCGGTGGCGTCGATGAGGGCCTCGGTGTCCTGCAGCGGGGCGGCACCGGGGAGGTCGAGCAGGGGGGAACGGTACGTAGTCGATGTCACACACCCGATGGTAGTCCGCGTGACGGGGCATAATGCAAGGATATGGACTCCTCCACACCGCTGATCTACATCGTCGAGCCCTACGGCGGCTCCATCCGCCGCCACAACGCGGCACTCCCGCACATCTACTGGGACGACGCCGCCGTCACCCGCGGCGACGGTGTCTTCGAGACGCTCCTCATCCGCGACGGACACCCCGCCAACCTGCAGCGTCACCTCGACCGCTTCCAGTCCTCGGCACGCCTCATGGAACTGCCGGAACCCAACGTCGCGGACTGGATCGACGCCACCCGGCAGGCGGTGGAGGAGTGGTCGCAGCGTACCGACGCCGACGCGAAGTGCGTCTGGACCTACACCCGCGGCCGCGAGTCCACCGGCCACCCGAGCGCCTGGCTGACCATCACCCCGCTCGGGGAGACGGTGCTGAAGCAGCGGAAAAAGGGCGTCAAGGTGATGACCAGCCCCCGCGGCTTCACCATCGACACCTCCCTGCCCGGCGTCGAGGAGGCCACCGAGGGAGGTACCCCGGAGCCGGCCCCGTGGCTGACCGTCGGCGCGAAGACCCTCAACTACGCCGCGAACATGGCGGCACTGCGTTACGCGTGTTCACAGGGCCTCGACGACGTCATCTACGTCGACCCCGCGACCGGCCGCGTGCTCGAGGGGGCGACGTCCACGGTCATCGTCGCACGTCCGGGCCGCAAGCTGCGCACCCCGACGCCCGGCGGCGACATCCTCCCCGGCACCACGCAGGCCGCACTCTTCGAGTACGCCGAGGAGCAGGGCTGGCGCTGCAAGGAGAAGGACATGACCGTCGAGAGCCTTCTCGACGCCGAGTCCGTCTGGCTCGTCTCCTCCGTCCGGGTGGCCGTCCGTGTCACGGAGCTGGACGGCCGGGTGCTCCCGGCACCCGCCAACGAGGACGAGGTGCGGGAGCTCATCAACGCCGCGCTGGGCGCGGAGTAGGAACTAGCCCGCGACGCGCGTGAGCTGCGCGGACATGCGCGGGTGCATCTCGCCGTCGATGAGGCGCTCATCGACCCAGCCGAGATCGTTGTTCGGCAGGAGGCCGTAGAGGCGCTTGCCGGCGCCGAGGGTGGCGGAGCAGCTCGAGGTGACCATGGTGGAGGCGGTCTCGACCTGCCAGGCACGCTCGTTGATCGGCTCCCCGTAGAAGATCTCGGCGACACCCGTGGAGTGGGTGCACACGAACTCGATCTCGTCCTGCAGGGAGATACGCCAGAAACCGGACTCACGGTGGTCCGGGCCGACCGGGTTGCCCTCGGAGTCCAGCTTCCAGATGCGCGACTCGTAGGTGAGGTAGTTCTCGCCGTCGTGGGCGAAGATCAGCTGCTGGCCGAAGGCGTACTGGCCCTCGCCCGGCATGTCGGCCTGGCCCTCGCCGCGCCACACGCCGACGAGCGGCAGCAGCGCCAGCAGGCCGTCGTGGATGTTGGGGCCGTGGCGGAGGTTGGCGGTGTCGTCGGGGATCGGCAGCTCGCCGAGATCCAGCGGCGGGATGTTGCGGTGGGCGGTGTTCTTCGACTGCTCGGCGGCCAGGTTCACGGCATCGCTGCCGCTGAGGCCCTGCTGCTCGGGGTGGCCGGCAGGGCCGGCAGTGCCGGAAGCGCCGGTGGTACCGGCTGCGGCGGCAGCATCGCCAGGGGTATCGGACGGGGTGTTCATCGGCTGATCAGTCATGCGCTACAGCCTAGTATCCGGCGGGCTAGGCTGATTCATCATGCGCGTCCTCATGATCGCCAACCCCTACTCGACCAGTCAGAGCGCCGACCTGTTCCGCCGGATCATCCCGCTGCTGCGCACCGTCGAAGGGCTTCGTCTCACGGGACGTTTCACCCACCACCCCGGCCATGCGGAGGAGATCTGCCGCGGCCTGACCAGGCGCGACTGGGACGTGGTGCTCGTCGTCGGCGGGGACGGCACGGTCAACGAGGCACTCAACGGGCTGCTCGGGAAGGTGGGGGAGGGGCATCCCGACCCCCGGGAACTGCCGGCCCTGGCCGTCATCCCGACCGGCTCGGCGAACGTCTTCGCCCGGGCGCTCGGCTTCCCGCCGGGGCCGGTGGATGCGGCGCGGATGCTGGCCCGGCTCATCCGCGCGGACCTGCGCCGCACCATCTGCCTGGGCACGTGGAACGACCGCTGGTTCGCAGTCAACGCGGGCTTCGGGATGGACGCCGACGTCGTCGCCCGCGTCGATGAGGCCCGCACCCTCGGCTTCGCCGCGACCCCGTTGCGCTACCTCGCTGTCTGCCTGCTCGTGTGGACGCGTGCCCAGCGCCGACCCCCGCATATCGACGTCCGCGCGCGTGCCGACGACGGCCGCACCCTCGACCTGCGCGGCGTCCCCCTCTTCGTGGCCTCCAACACCAACCCGTGGACCTTCCTCGGCCCGCTGCCGGTGGTGACCAACCCGCGCAACTCCTTCGACCAGGGGCTGGGGCTGTTCGGGCTGACCAGCCTGCAGGGGGCGCGGGGCGTGGCGAGCATGCTGCACCTCGTCGGCTTCGGGCACCGCAGCTTCTTCGAGGACTGGATCCGGGGACGGACCGTGCAGTTCGACGACGCCGCGGACGTCGTCCTCGAGTGCCCCGCGCCGCAGCGTTTCCAGGCGGACGGCGAGTACGAGGGGGAGTTCGCGCGGGCGGAGCTGGGCAGCCGGCGGGACGCGATCGAGGTGTTCGCGCCACGGCGGGCCTACCCGGTGACCTCACGCACGTGGCGGCAGGTGGTCCGCGACGTGTTCCGCGTGCACTAGTCCTCCGGGGTGGCCACCTCGATGGGGGACAGCGCCGACATGCGGACCGGCACGTTGAAGCGCTGGGCCTCGAAGAAGACGGAGCCGCCGGACATGTTGACGGTGCTGGCGCGGCCCGCGAGCGGCAGCCTCCGGGTGTCGAGCGTCAGGGTGAAGGCGTCGAGGATCTCCCGGGCCTCGGCGGGGGTCTGGTCGGCGGGGGCGTCGACAAGCTCGCGGGGAGTCATGTGGAACTCGTTGCCCACCAGGCGCAGGTCCACCACCACGGTGGAGGGCTCCCGCTTGTTGAAGGGCGTGCCCGTGAGCTGCGCTTCGGCGGCGTTCCCGCCAGCGGGGGAGATGTCGTAGGGGTTGGAGATGTCCAGGTCCGTCATGTCGAGGAGCCGCCCCAGCGCCACCCCGTCGAGCCGGATGGTCCGGCTGTAGGAGCGGGCGGCGGAACCGGTGAGGTCACCGTTGAGGATCTGTTCCCGGGTGACCGCGACCTCACTGATGCGGGTCGTGGCGTTGACCATTCCCAGCTCCGCGACGTCCACGTCGAGCGCGTGCACGTCCACGGAGGGGAGTTCGCCGGTGACCAGCGAGGCGAGGAAGGGGAAGCCGCCGACGTTGACCCGCGGGCTGACGTCGAGACGCGCGGCCTCCTCGACCTTCTGCGAGATCGTGCGCTCGAAGCGGGCGGCGGCGAGGCTGTCGACCAGCCAGCCGGCGCCCAGCAGCACTGCGACCGTGGTGACGGCGATGACCAGGAGACGGGGAACGTACACCTCTATATATGTACCAGCGTTACGCTGGGGGCCATGAAGATCGAGACCTGTGACCTGCCCACTTCCCCCGCCCGTCTCGCGGCCGTGCGCGACGTGCTCGCCGCGGCCTCCCGCGCGGACGGCGTCGACGCCTTCTCCGAGCAGTTCCTCCTCGGGCTGGCCGACCCCCGCGCCGGGCACCGTCACCTCCTGGCGGTCGAGGATGACGAGGTGCTGGGTCTCGCCGCCTGCGACGCCGCCTCCTGCGAGCTCGTCGTCGCCCCTGCTTATCGGCGCCGCGGGGTCGGCACCGCCCTCCTCGGCGCCGTCGACGGGGCCGACGTGTGGGCCCACGGGAATCTGCCCGCCGCGCAGGCGCTCGCCCGGGGGCAGGGCCGGGAGATGACGCGTCGCCTGCTGGTCATGGCGGTGGAGGGGGAGCAGCTGCGGGCGGTCGCCCGTTATGAGGCGCGTGACGACGTCGAGGCCCTCGACCTCGCGGAGTCCGTGCGGCGTCACGGACGCGACGCCGTGGAGGAGGCGTGGCTGGCGGCCAACAACGAGGCCTTCTCCTGGCATCCGGAGCAGGGTGGATGGGACCGGGCGCGTCTGTCCCGGGCACAGGAGACGGACTGGTTCGCGGAGGAGGACGTGCTCCTCCTCTGGGACGCGGGGTCACCGCGGGAGCCGCGGCTGGCGGGATTCCACTGGACGAAGTGGCATACCGAGGAGACCCGGGCCTTCGGTGAGGTCTATGTCGTGGGGCTGGCCACCGCGTTCCGGGGCCGCGGCCTGGGGGATCCGCTGCTGCGTCTGGGACTGCAGCACCTGGCGGACAAGGGTGCGGACCGCGTGATCCTCTACGTGGAGGCCGACAACGAGCCTGCCGTGCGGGTCTACGAGGGGCTCGGGTTCCATGTCGCGGAGGAACACGCGGTGTGGAGTGAACCTGCGGAATAGGAGAACGGCGACGCCCGGGGGGGGGTGCGGGAGGCGTGTTTCCTGAGAGTGCGGCACACGCTGGGAATTGACTGTGATCTGCACCGCTCATTCAGAAGGCGGTGACCCCGCTAACAAAACCCCCGGTCAGAGGGCGGAAGTTTGGCAAATGCTCTTCAACTGTTAACGATCTGTTCACGGAAGTGGACCACTGCGGTTAACGTCCGGCCCTTAGTTTAGGTTGATGTGAGCAACAACCCGTCTGTGTTCGGTGTGAAAACGCTGTGATTGACGGGGTGACGCACTTGACTGGTTTCACGCGTTGCTCGGACCACCAAACTGACTGATCTGCACCGGAAAGGCTTTCCCGTGATCCGTAACTTCAAGCGCACCGCTGCCATCTTCGGCGTCGTCGCCGTCGGCTCCGCCGCTCTCGTCGCCTGCGGCGACTCCGACAACGGCACCGACTCCACCGCCACCACCGCCGCTGAGGGCACCGCTGCCGGTTCCGCTGAGGGCCTGTCCGGCACCACCGGTCAGCTCGTCGGCGAGGGTGCATCCTCCCAGCAGAACGCCATGGACTACTTCGGCCAGAAGTACGGCGAGACCGTCTCCGGCGCGTCCCTGGCCTACACCGCCTCCGGTTCCGGCTCCGGCCGCACCAACTTCGTCGGTGGCCAGGTCGCCTTCGCAGGCTCCGACTCCCCGCTGAAGGAGGACCAGGTCGAGGGTGCCGCACAGCGTTGCGGTGGCAACGAGGCATGGCACCTGCCGTTCGTCATCGGCCCGGTCGCCATCGCCTACAACCTCGAGGGCGTCGAGAACCTGAACCTGCACGTCGACACCGTCGCCAAGATCTTCAAGGGCGACATCACCAAGTGGAACGACGCTGAGATCGCCGCCGAGAACGAGGGCGTCGACCTCCCGGACACCGACATCTCCGTCGTCTACCGCTCCGACGAGTCCGGCACCACCGACAACTTCCAGAAGTTCCTCGGTGCCGCCACCGACATCTGGGAGACCGAGGGCCAGGTCTTCCCGACCGCCGTCGGCGAGGGTGCCAACGGCTCCAACGGTGTCGCCTCCCAGGTCGCCGCCATCGACGGCGGCATCACCTACGTTGAGGCCGGCTTCGCCACCCAGCAGGGCCTGGGCGTCGCCAACCTCGACTTCGGCAACGGCCCGGTCGAGCTGAACACCGAGTCCGTGGGCGTCGCCCTGGACAACCTGCAGTTCACCTCCGAGGGCCACGACATGGTCGTCGACACCGAGGCTCTCTTCGCCTCCGACGCCGCAGGTTCCTACCCGCTCATCCTCACCACCTACGAGATCGTCTGCTCCGCAGGCTACGACGAGTCCACCTCCGCCATGGTCAAGGACTTCCTGACCGTCGCGCTGGACAACCAGGACGAGGGTCTGGCTGAGCTCGGCTACATCCCGGTCACCGGCACTCACGCAGAGCGCCTGGCCGCCGCAGTCGAGGCCATCCAGTAGCAACAACCGGACGCCGATCCGGGTGATGCATGTCACCCGGTGACGCGACCGCACCGCAATAAAGTTTATGCGGTTGAACATGAAGCAGCCCCCGTTCGCGTTCCCGCATTCGGGGGCGCTGTCACGTTCCGAATCCGTGTGACAAGGGACACCAGAACCGGAACAGAACGCACGTGTTCGAAGCGTGACAGCACCCCAGTAGTTTCATCACTATCTCTCCAAAGGATCTGTGCCACATGGCAAGCAATCGACCGGCCGCAGAGGCCCAGGTGACCGAGGCAGGACAGTCCCTCGGCACCGGCTCCGCGGTCCTTCCCGGCACCGCACAGCCAGCCACCCCGGGTCATACGGGCATCAAGGCCGGCGGCAGCGTCAAGCGCCCCGGTGACCGCATCTTCGAGTTCCTCTCCACCGCCTCCGCGACCTTCATCACGGTTCTCATCGGAGCGATCGGCGCCTTCCTCATCTGGCGCGCCGTCCCCTCCCTGAACCGCAACGCGGAGGGCTACCTCGGCTTCTTCACCTACACCGGTCCGTGGAACACCGCAAACACCGAGGCGATGCTCTTCGGCATCCCGAACCTCTTCGCGGTGACCGTCCTCATCTCCGTCGTGGCGCTGCTCATCGCCATGCCGGTGGCGCTCGGTATCGCGGTCTTCCTGTCCAACTACGCACCCAAGAAGGCCGTCAAGCCGCTGGGCTACCTCGTCGACATGCTCGCCGCGGTCCCGTCGATCGTCTACGGCCTGTGGGGCTGGCAGGTGCTCGGCCCCTTCCTGTCGGACTTCTACAACTGGTTCCACGGCTGGGCCGGCGGCTTCTTCCTCTTCGCCACCTACTCCAACTCCCCGTCCTTCGCGACGGGCCGTAACATCCTCACCGGTGGCATCGTCCTGGCCGTGATGATCCTCCCGGTCATCGCAGCCACCGCCCGCGAGGTCTTCGTCCAGACCCCGCGCGGCCAGATCGAGGCCGCCCTGGCACTCGGCGCCACCCGCTGGGAGGTCGTCCGCATGACCGTGCTGCCGTTCGGTCTGTCCGGCTACATCTCCGGCTCCATGCTGGGCCTCGGCCGTGCGCTGGGTGAGACCATGGCTCTCTACATGGTCGTCTCCCCGTCCTCGGCATTCCGATTCTCCCTGTTCGACGGCGGCACCACCTTTGCAACCGCGATCGCCAACGCCGCCCCGGAGTTCAACGACGACATTCGCGCCGGCGCCTACATCGCCGCCGGTCTGGTGCTCTTCCTGCTGACCTTCGTCGTCAACTCCATCGCCCGCGCCATCGTGGCCAAGAAGTAGAAGGCGGAGGAAAACACCATGACCAACAACGTCAACACCATCGACCCGGCCTCGACCAAGCTCGGCGGCCAGTCCGCCTTCACCCACATCTCGCAGTCGCGTAAGACCACCAACACGCTGGCCACCATCCTGGTGTACGGCACCATGCTCACCGCGCTCATCCCGCTGGTGTGGGTGCTGTGGACCGTGATCTCCCGCGGCATCAGCCCGATCCTCACCGCCGACTGGTGGACCAGCTCCCAGCAGGGCACGCTCTACCACTCCGCCGGTGGCGGTGCGCTCCACGCGATCATCGGTACGCTCATGCAGGCCGGCATGGCCTCGCTGCTCTCCATCCCGATCGGCATCTTCACCGCGATCTACCTGGTCGAGTACGCGGGCGGCAACCGTCTCGGCCGCATCACGACCTTCATGGTGGACATCCTCACCGGTGTCCCGTCCATCGTCGCCGCACTGTTCATCTTCACCACCTGGATCACCCTCTTCGGCTTCCAGCGCTCCGGTATGGCCGTGGCCCTGTCGCTCGTGCTGCTGATGGTGCCGGTTGTCGTCCGTAACACCGAGGAGATGCTCCGCGTGGTCCCGATGGACCTGCGTGAGGCCTCCTACGCACTGGGTGTGCCGAAGTGGAAGACAATCGCCAAGATCGTCCTCCCGACCGCACTGTCCGGCATCGTCACCGGCGTCATGCTGGCCATCGCCCGCGTCATGGGTGAGTCCGCACCGGTCCTGATCCTCGTCGGCTCCACCCAGGCGCTGAACGTCGATCCGCTGACCGGCCCGCAGTCCTCGCTGCCGCTCATGATGCTCGACATGTTCAAGGCGGGTACCTCCCCGGCCGTCCTGGACAAGCTGTGGGGCGCCGCCCTCACCCTGGTCCTCATCATCGCGGTGCTCAACATCGCCGCCCGTGTCATCTCCGCCAAGTTCTCGGTCAAGCAGTAGCTTCGGCCCGTCGAAAAGCAAGAAACAAGGAGTTACTGATGTCCAAGCTCGAACTGAACGACGTCAACATCTACTACGGTGACTTCCACGCCGTGCAGAACGTCAACCTGCAGATCCCGGCCCAGGCCGTCACCGCCTTCATCGGCCCGTCCGGCTGCGGCAAGTCCACCGTCCTCCGTACCCTCAACCGCATGCACGAGGTCATCCCGGGCGCCTACGTCAAGGGGCAGATCCTCCTCGACGGTGAGGACATCTACGGACCGAAGGTCGACCCGGTCTCCGTCCGCAACACCATCGGCATGGTCTTCCAGAAGGCCAACCCGTTCCCGACCATGTCCATCGAGGACAACGTCGTCGCCGGCCTCAGGCTCTCCGGTGAGAAGAACAAGAAGAAGCTCAAGGAGGTCGCGGAGAAGTCCCTGCGCGGCGCCAACCTGTGGGAGGAGGTCAAGGACCGCCTCGACAAGCCGGGCGGCGGCCTCTCCGGTGGTCAGCAGCAGCGTCTGTGCATCGCCCGCGCCATCGCCGTCGAGCCGGAGGTCCTCCTCATGGATGAGCCCTGCTCCGCCCTCGACCCGATCTCGACCCTGGCCGTGGAGGACCTCATCCACGAGCTCAAGGAGGAGTTCACCATCGTCATCGTGACCCACAACATGCAGCAGGCAGCCCGTGTGTCCGACAAGACCGCCTTCTACTCCCTCGAGGCCACCGGCAAGCCGGGCCGCCTCGTCGAGTTCGGTGACACGAAGAAGATCTTCGAGAACCCGGACCAGAAGGAGACCGAGGACTACATCGCAGGCCGCTTCGGATAGGCGACCTGCCCCCGCTCAAGGTCCGAGCACCGCTGACCGCAGATCAGCACAGTCAACCCGCAGGCCCCTCGTGCACAGCGCACGAGGGGCCTGCGGGCTTTCGTCGTGGGATCCTGGAGTGGGTTACAGCGGGGGACGCTGGTTGCCGCGGTGGGAGAACTGCCGCTCCAGCTCCGCGAAACGGGCCGCCATGTCGGCGTCGGCGCGGTCGCGTTCCTTCTTCTCCCGGTACTCGTCGGTGCTCAGCCCGGTGGTGAGGTAGACGATGCGGGCGGCGACGTTGACGCAGTGGTCCGCGTAACGCTCGTAGTAGCGGGAGAGCAGGGCGACGTCGACCGCCGCGCGGGTGGTGTGCGTCCACTCACGCATGGTGAGCATGGTGAGCATGTACTCGTTGAGGTCGTCGATGGCGTCGTCATCCTCGTTGAGCACGAGCGCGACGTCGGCGTTGGGGTCGACGAGGATGTCGCGGGTCTTCTCGCCCATCTCGTCGACGAGGCGGGCCATCTCCTTGAAGTAGCCGAGGAGCTGGTCCGGCACGGCGTGCTCCGGGTGGCGGCGGCGGGCGGCCTTGGCGATGTGCATGGCCAGGGCACCCATGCGGTCGAAGTCCTCCACGATGTAGATGGAGGAGACGACCTGACGCAGGTCGCGGGCGACCGGCCCCTCGAGGGCGAGGAGCTGGACGGCGCGGTCCTCGCAGCGCTGGCGGATCTCCTCGAGTGCGTCGGCACTGCTGAGGGAGTCCTCGGCGGACTCCAGGGAGACCGTCAGGAGGGCCTCGGAGGCGTTGTGCATGATGGAACGCACCGTGTCGCACATGACGATGAGGTCATGGGCGAAGTTGTCAAGATGTTCACGGTAGGCGATACGCATGGAGACAATCATAAGAGGTGGAGAAGGGAATCGCCTGTCCAGCGCGGGGACACGCTGATGAAAGTCGGACCCGTTATCCGCCGGAGTGCATGATCTCGGCGCCCTCCGGGACGGTGTCGTCCTCGGGATCGTCGAGCCAACCGTCGGGCAGCGCCACCTTCGAGGGGGAGCCCTGACGTCCGCGGGCGCCGTCGGAATCCTCCGCGATGACCTCGGAGTCGGCCCAGGGGGCGAGCAGTTCCCGCAGGTCAGCCAGCGTCGAGATGCGGGCCAGCTGGGAGCGGACCTCGCCGCCGACCGGGAAGCCGCGCAGGTACCATCCCATGTGCTTGCGCAGGTCGCGGCAGGCGTGCTCCTCGCCGTTGTGTTCCGCGAGCAGCTCCGCGTGCCGGATGATGATCCGGGTCACCTCCCCGAGTGTGGGGGTGGGTGGGAGCGGCTCCCCGCGCAGTTCGGCGGAGAGTTCGGCGAACAGCCACGGGCGGCCGAGGCAGCCGCGGCCGACGACGACCCCGTCGCAGCCCGTCTCCTCCATCATGCGGCGGGCGTCGCCGGCGGCGAAGATGTCGCCGTTGCCCAGGACGGGGATGCCGGAACCGTCGAGGTGCTCGACGAGGGCGGTGATCTGGGACCAGTCCGCGGCACCGGAGTAGCGCTGGGCGGCGGTGCGGGCGTGCAGCGCCACGGCGGCAGCGCCCTCCTCGACGGCGATGCGGCCGGCGTCGAGATGCGTGTGGTGCTCGTCGTCGATGCCCACGCGGAACTTCACGGTCACCGGGATATCCGTGCCCTCGGTGGCCCGGACGGCGGCGGCGACGATGTTGCCGAAGAGGCGGCGCTTGTAGGGGAGGGCCGAACCGCCGCCGCGGCGGGTCACCTTGGGGACGGGGCAGCCGAAGTTCATGTCGATGTGGTCGGCCATGTTCTCGTCGACGATCATCTTCGCAGCCTTGTAGGTGTACTCCGGGTCGGTGGTGTACAGCTGCATGCTGCGCGGGTTCTCGTCCGGGGCGAAGGTCGTCATGTGGAGCGTCTTCTCGTTGCGTTCCACGAGGGCGCGGGCGGTGATCATCTCGCAGACGTAGAGGCCGGAGACGGTGCCCGTCTTCTCGATCTCCTGCTCACGGCACAGCGTGCGGAACGCCACGTTGGTGACACCGGCCATGGGGGCCAGTACCACGGGGGAGTTGAGCGTCAGGGATCCGATCTTCACAGTCACAGCCCCCATTCTCCCCCGCGGGGGTGGTAACCCCCAAACCAGGAGCGGTCTTTTCCGGACGTTTCCGCAGTTGGTGCCGTAGAATTAACACAGTTGCGTGCTTTTAGGCGGGATCACGCTATTTCCGCTAATGTGGTCACCGTAACTAAACGGCCCCCAATGTAACCGAGCTGACACTACATCTCCTCGGGCGGGGAGCCGGCCGACAACTCTCACAGACACTGCGGGCCGTGGACACCTATGTCCGGGCCCGGTAATCAGGAGGTACTTCATGTCCGATCGCATCGCCAACGCCCTTCTGCGTGGCAAGGTCATGTCCGCTGACGAGGCTGCACAGTTCATCGACCACGGTGACAAGGTCGGTATGTCCGGCTTCACCGGTGCTGCCTACCCGAAGGCGCTCCCGACCGCGATCGCCAACCGTGCCAAGGAGGCACAGGCCAAGGGCGAGACCTACAAGATCGACGTCTACACCGGCGCCTCCACCGCCCCGGACTGTGACGGCGTCATGGCTGAGGCCGGTGCGATCAACTACCGCATGCCGTACCAGTCGGACCCGGTCATGCGTAACGCCATCAACTCCGGCGAGATGAAGTACCAGGACATCCACCTGTCCCACTCCGGCCAGTACGTGGAGCACGGCTTCTTCGGCCAGCTGGACGTGGCCGTCGTCGAGGCGACCCGCATCACCGAGGAGGGCCACCTGATCCCGTCCTCCGGTGTCGGCAACAACGTCGACTACCTGGACGCCGCCAAGAAGATCATCATCGAGGTCAACGAGTGGCAGTCCGTCGACCTGGAGGGCATGGCCGACGTCTACCGCATCGGTCACCTGCCGAACCGTACCCCGATCCCGATCATCAACTCCGGTGACCGCATCGGCAAGACCTACATCGACATCGACATCTCCAAGGTCGTCGCCGTCGTCGAGACCAACGCCCCGGACCGTAACGCCCCGTTCAAGCCGGTCGACGAGACCTCCCAGAAGATCGCCGGCTACTTCCTCGACTTCCTGGAGGGCGAGGTCAAGGGCGGCCGCCTGGCGTACGACAACTACATCATGCAGTCCGGTGTCGGCAACGTCCCGAACGCCGTGATGGCCGGCCTGCTGGATTCCAAGTTCGAGAAGATCGAGGCCTACACCGAGGTCATCCAGGACGGCATGGTCGACCTGATCGACGCCGGCAAGATGACCGTCGCGTCCGCCACCTCCTTCTCCCTCTCCCCGGAGTACGCCGAGAAGATGAACGCGGAGGCCAAGCGCTACCGCGAGTCGATCATCCTGCGTCCGCTGCAGGTGTCCAACCACCCGGAGGTCATCCGCCGCGTGGGCCTGATCTCCTCCAACGGCATGATCGAGGCCGACATCTACGGCAACATCAACTCCACCCACGTCGCCGGCCAGCGCATCATGAACGGCATCGGCGGTTCCGGTGACTTCACCCGTAACGCGCGCATCTCCACCTTCATCTCCCCGTCCGACGCCAAGGACGGCGCGATCTCCTCGATCGTCCCGTTCGCGTCGCACATCGACCACACCGAGCACGACGCCATGGTCGTCATCACCGAGTACGGTGTCGCCGACCTGCGTGGCCTGGCTCCGCGTGACCGTGTCGCCAAGATGATCTCCGTCGCGCACCCGTCCTACCGCCCGCTGCTCGAGGAGTACGTCGAGCGTGCGAACAAGTCCAAGTTCCAGCAGACCCCGCACGACCTGGCAACCGCGTTCTCCTTCCACCAGCGCCTGCTGGAGACCGGTTCCATGCAGAAGTAGCACCTGCCGCTTGTCGACGACACCCCCGTCACCCGCATCACCGCGGGCGGCGGGGGTTCGCCGTTCCCGGGGGTCACTCGGCGACGAGGACCTCACCCCGGACGGTGCCCCAGGCGACACGGACGACGGCGCCGAGGACGATGCCGGTGGCGGCGGCCAGGGCGATGACCGCCAGGGCGGCGTGGAAACCGGAGCCGGTGGCGCCGGCCATCGCGACGGTGACGGTGGCGACGGTGGCCACGGGGAAGGTGTAGGCGAGGATCGGCAGGGAGAAGGGCAGTCGCACCAGGCGGGGGACCTGGCTGAGCAGCAGGAGGGCGAAGAACACGGCGGCGGCGTGCAGGATGACGCCGACGGGGTCGGCGAGGTGGCCCGTGAGCTGCTGCCAGGACAGGGCGATGACCGACGGCGGGGCCAGGAAGATGGCGATCGTCGGGGTCAGCTTCGTCGGCAGCGGGTTGTCGTGGACGAGGACGCGGTTGAGCAGCATCGGCCACAGCCCCAGCCAGAAGATGACGCCGATGCCGAAGGAGAACCAGGCCAGCTCCAGGTTGCCCACGGTGGGGGCGGCCAGCGGCGTGACCACGTTGCCGACGATGGGGATCAGCCACGCCGGGGTCATGGTGTCGCGGTTGATGTCCTTCCGGCCGAACCAGGAGCTGATGACGTAGAGGGTGGCCACGAGGTGGCCGACCGCGCCGGTCCACCACAGGCCCCGGGCGAGGGCGGGGGCGATGTCGCTGAAGCCGGTGGCGAGGAGCAGCAGGGAGATGGTGATCGTCGGCACGAAGGCCATGCGGATCGGGTGGGTGACGTCCGCGCGGACGGCGTCGGGGTGGCGGATGAGCTTGGCCAGGTAGGCGCCGGCGACGAGGAGGAAGACGGCGACCGTCACGCCGAAGAGGATGTGCCAGGGCCAGGAGGGGAGGTCCCAGACGAGGGCGGCGCGTCGCCAGGCGAGGGACAGGCCGCCGAGGCCCATGACGGCGGCGAAGAGGGGGACCGGGACGTGTCGGAGGAGGGAGTGGGTGTCGCTCACTGCGGCCTTTCTGGTGGGGTGCGAAAACGCCCCGCTGCTCGGGGAGCACCGGGGCGTCGATAAGCGGGGGTTACTTCTGGATGGCCTTCTCGACGGTCTCCTCGTCGATCGCCTTCGTGCAGAAGAACCAGTCGACGCACTCGACGTCCTCCTCGCCACCGGTCATGCGGTTCTCGGCGACGCCGCAGGAGCCGGCGGTCGGCACGATGACGCGCTCACCCGGACGCCAGTCGGCGGGGGTGGCGACGTTGAACTCGTCGGCGGTCTGCAGGGCCTTGACCACGCGCAGGATCTCGTCGAAGTTACGGCCGGTCGACAGCGGATAGTAGAGGATGGTGCGGACCTTGGCCTCGGGGTCGATGATGAAGACCGCGCGGACGGCGGAGGTCTCGGCCTCGCCCGGCATGATCATGCCGTACTTGCGGGAGACGTTCATGGACACGTCGTCGATGAGGGGGAACTTGACGTCCACGTTCTTCCAGCCGCGGAACTCCATCTTCTCGCGGATGGTGCGCAGCCAGGCGATGTGGCTGTACAGGCCGTCCACGGAGACGCCGACCAGCTCGGTGTTGTACTTGCGGAACTCGTCCTCCATGACCGCGAAGGTCATGAACTCGGAGGTGCACACCGGGGTGAAGTCGGCGGGGTGGGAGAAGAGGATGACCCACTTGCCCTTGTAGTCGGAGGGGAAGTTGACCGGGCCCTGGGTGGACTCGGCGGTGAACTCCGGAGCTGCGTCTCCGATGCGGGGCATGTGGTAGGTCTGCTGGGTGTCGGTGGTGGTCTCGGTCATGAGATCGCTCCTTCTCGGGGTGGGGGAAATGGGATTTATCGATACCCTATGGGGTATACCTCAATGGTAGCAATATTGGCTGCAGCTGTCAATGGATTTGGAAAAGAGTGACGTACCTATCAATCCTCGTGGGTGACCACGACGACGGTCCGCTCCGCCCGCTGACCCGGCAGAGGACCCCCGGTGAGCATCTCCAGCAGCGGGCCGGCGTCGGCGGCGGTGATGTGGGCGGTGGGTTCGTCGAGAAGCAGCACCGGAGTCTCCGAACACAGCGCCCGGGCCAGCAGCAGACGACGCCGCTGCCCGGAGGACAGCGACCCCGCGCCGTCGGCGAGCTCGAGATCCAGGCCGCCCGCCGCCTCCAGCCAGGGGCGCAGACCGACGGCTTCGAGCGCCTCCCACATGACCTCCTCGGTGACGTCCGGGTTGGCCACGCGCAGGTTCTCCCGCACGGTGGTGGCGAAGATCCACTCGTCCTCGGTGTGCACCCGCACCATCCGGCGGCGCAGCTCCGGATCCGGCGAACCGCCCAGCGTCACCACCCCCGCGGCCGGCTCCAGCAACCCGGCGAGGGTGAGCAGCAGCGTCGTCTTGCCGCAGCCGCTCGGCCCCCGGATGACCTGCCGCGCGCCGGGCGCGAGGTCGAGGTTCCACGTGCGGTCGCCCCACGCGCAGCGCAGGTCAGCGGCGTGCAGGGCCTCCGGCTCCCCGCTTGCCGACGTCCCCCCGTCCACCGCCGCCGTTGTCTCCGTCGTCTCCGGTGCGTGCGGCGAGAGCAGGGCGGACAGGCGGCGTTCCGCCGCGGCCGCCTCATCGGCGTGGATGGCGGCGGCGGCCAGCGGCCCGTGCGCCTCGAAGGCGGCCAGCGGCAGCATGATGAGCATGCCCAGCCACGTGGGGTCGCCGGTGTAGCTGAGGGCACCGATGGCCAGCAGCACCACCACGGTGACACCCGTGGTCCACGCCTCGGCGGCGGCGGCCGGGGCCAGCGGCCTCTCGGCGGCCACCCGCGCGCGGCTGCTGCGGGTGGAGGCGTCCGCGGCCTGCGCGGTACGGGCCTCGCCGAGGCCGGCGGCCTCGAACTCGACGCGGTGGTCGAGGACCCGGTCGAGCTCCACGGCCCACTCGTCGTCGGCCTCGCTGCGGCGCGCCGTGCGGGCGGCGCGGACCGCCAGGCGGGGGATGAGCAGGCCGGTGACCAGGTAGGCCACGGCCAGGGTCAGCCCGGCGAGCGGGTGCAGCCAACCGGCGGCGAGCACCGCCGCGACGGAGAGCACCACGGCCACGCCGCGCGGGACGAGGGAGCGGACGATGAGGTCGGTGATGCGTTCGGCGTCCGCGACCAGGGCGACAAGACCGTCGCCGCGGGTGCGGGTGTGGCCGTCCCGCACGAGCGAGGAGAACAGCCGCGACCGCAGGGTGGCCAGGGCGTCGAGTGCCAGCCGGTGGGACACCAGCCGGTCGAGGTAGCGGAACACCGCCCGCGAGATGCCCAGTGCGCGGACCGCGGTGATGGCCACCGACAGGTCGAGCACCGGCGGCATCTCCCAGGCGCGGGTGATGAGCCAGCCCGAGAGCACCGTCAGGCTCAGCGCCGAGAGCAGCGTGACCGCCCCGGCGAGGATCGAGAGGACGAGGTCGCGGCGGCGGACGCCGGCGAGGTGGAGCATGGTCGGCATGGTCGGCCGGGTCGGAAGAGTCACAGCGTCACCACCTGATCGGCGATGTCGAGGATGCGGGGGTCGTGCGACGCGACGACGACGGTGTCGCCGGCGGCCGCCCGGTCGCGCAGCAGCCTCCCGAGCTCGATGACGAGCTCGGCGTTGAGGTGGGCGGTGGGTTCGTCGAGAAGCAGCAGGTGCGGCTCACCGGAACCGCGCGCCAGGGTGCGTGACACCGCCAGGCGCTGCCCCTGACCGGCGGAGACGCCCGCCCCGTGGGCGCCGATCTCCCGGTCGAGGGGCACCCCGATGTCGACTCCGGTGTCCGTCGGCGGGGCACCCAGCAGGGCGAGGTTGGTGGCCACCGTGCCGGGCACGAGGACCGGGCGCGCCGGGAGGAAGGAGATCAGCTCCGAGGCGGGGGCCTCGATCCGGCCCTCGACCAGCCCGGCGGGCAGGACACCCAGGGCGGCGAGGAAGACCGTCGACTTGCCCGAGCCGTTGGGGCCGTGGAGGACGGTGACCTCGCCCGGCGCGGCGTCGAAGGAGAGTCCGTGCGGTGTCACGCCGTCGCGGCCGCGCACCGAGAGGTCCTCGATGCGGAGGCCGACCCCCGGCACCCGCTCCGGGAGGAAGGGGGTGGGGGAGGGGGCGTCGACGAGTTCGAGGACCTCCTCGACGGCCGCGAGACCGTCGACCGCGGCGTGGAAGCTCGTGCCGACCTGCCGGACCGGGTTGTAGACTTCCGGGATGATGATGAGTGCGATGAGGCCGGCGGCGAGGGTGAGGCCGCCGTCGAGAAGCCGCAGTCCGATGCCGACCGCGACGAGCGCGACGGACAGCGTCGCGATGAACTCCAGGGCGAAGGACGACAGGAACGCCAGCTTGAGCACGGACATCGTGGCGTTCGCGTGCCGACGCCCCGCCGCCTCCACCTCCCGCGCCGGGCCCGCCGTGTTGCCCAGCGCGCGGAGCGTGAGCGCCCCGGAGAGCAGGTCCGCCAGTTGTCCGCCGAGGGCGGCGGTGATGCGCAGGCGGCGTTCGGTGTGCGCGCGGGTGAGGGTGCCGATGAGGATCATGAACACCGGGATGAGCGGCAGCGTCACCAGCGCCAGGAACCCCGAGACGGGGTCCGCCCAGAACACCACCGCCAGTGCGGCCGGCGTGGCCAGCACGACCGCGACCAGGGCGGGCAGGAACTCGCTGAGGTAGGGGCGGAAGTCATCCAGACCCGAGGTGAGCACCGTGCGCCAGTGCCCGGACTGCTCCTGCACCGCGCGGGGGTCACGGTGACGCAGCGCCTGCAGCGCCGCGGACCGCAGCGTGTCGACGGTCGCGCCGACCCCCTCCGCGGACCAGCGCTGCGCCACCCAGGCGACCCCGCCGTGGGCGAGGACGACCGCCAGCAGCGCGGGCAGCACCCAGCCCGGCAGGGCCCGCTCCACGATGAGCTCGGCCGCACCCCACCCGAGCAGCACGCCCCGGGCCAGGACGAGCACCGTCGTCAGGGCCTGGGCCGCACCCGCCCGGAGGATCAGCCGCCGGACCGGGGGCGCCAGCCGCAGCAGGCGCGGGTCGACCGGGGCGCGGCGGGCACTCCCGGTGGCCATCAGGCGCGGATGCGCTGACGGAAGGACCAGTAGGTCCAGCCCTGGGCGATGAGCACGACCGGCACCAGGAAGAGTGCCGCCCAGGACATGATCTTCAGCGTGTAGTCGGAGCTGGAGGAGTTCCAGATGTCGAGGCTGACGCCGTCGGCCAGCGTGGTCGGCATGAGGTACGGGAACATCGCGCCGAAGATGAGCGCGCCGAGGCCCAGCACGGCGACGAAGGTGGCGGTGAACGCCAGGCCGTCCCGGCCACGCAGCAGCAGAACCACGGTGAGCAGCAGGCAGGCCAGCGTCACGGCCACCGCGATCCAGGTCTCCGGGCGGCCGTGGGACAGCTGCAGCCACAGGGCGAAGCCGCCGACCAGGAGGATCACCGGGGCGGTGAGGAGACGGCCGAGGCGGTGGGCGTCGGCACGCAGGGGACCCGCGGTCTTCAGCCCCAGGAACGTGGCGGCGTGCAGGGCGAAGACCCCCACGAACGCCAGGCCGCCGAGCAGGCCGAGGGGGTTGAGGAGCTGGACGAGGCCGTCGAGACCCGAGGGGATCTGCCGGGCCGCGTCGACCGGCACACCGCGCACGAGGTTCGCGAACGCCACGCCCCACAGGATCGCCGGCACCCAGGAACCGATGCCGATGCCGATGTCGGAGTAACGGCGCCACTGCGGCGTGTCCACCTTCGTGCGCCACTCCAGCGACACACCACGGATGATGAGGGCCAGCAGGATGAGCAGCAGTGGCAGGTAGAAACCGGAGAACATCGTCGCGTACCACTCCGGGAACGCGGCGAACAGCGCACCACCGGCGGTGATGAGCCACACCTCGTTGCCGTCCCACACAGGGCCGATGCTCTGGACCGCCGCGTCACGACGCCGCGCGCGTTCCTCCTTGTCCTCCCCGCGGCCGAGGAAGGGCAGGAGCATGCCGACGCCGAAGTCGAAACCCTCGAGGGCGAAGTACCCGAGGAAGAGGACGGCGATGAGGATGAACCACAGGGTCTGCAGATCCATGACTACTTCTCCTTCTCGGTGGTGCCGGTGGCGGTGGCTGTGTCGTTGGCGCCGCGGGTGCTGAAACTCAGGGGCTCGAGCTCCTGCTCCTTCGGGCCGTAGGTGTCGGCCGCGATGTTCTCGGACGCGCCGACCGGGAGCGGCCCGACCAGGGTGTGACGGCGCATAAGCCAGAACCACACGACGGCCAGGGCACCGTAGAGGAGGGTGAAGGAGATGAGCGAGGTCCACACCGTCGCGATGGAGTGGTTGGAAACGCCGAAATCGACGATCATGTGGATCTCGTTCTCCATGTTCGGGGCGTCGGGACCGAAGCTGACGTTCGGGTGCACGATCCACGGCTGACGGCCCATCTCGGTGAAGATCCAGCCGAAGGAGTTCGACAGGAACGGGAAGGGGATCGCCGCCAGGGCACCCCACGCGAACCACTTGTTCGTGCTGACGCGGCCCTTGCGTGTGAGCCAGAAACCGACGACCACAAGAATGAGTGAGACCGCCATCAGGCCGATCATCAGACGGAAGGACCAGTAGGTGACGAACAGATTCGGGGTGTAGTTGCCTGGGCCGTAGATGGTCTCGTAGTGGGCCTGCAGATCCGTGACGCCCTGCAGGGTGACGCCGGTGAAGGAGCCGGCCGCGAGGAAGGGCAGCACCCACGGCACGGAGAAGATCTCGATGACCGAGTCACAGTCGTTGAAGGTGGAGATCGCCAGGATGGAGAACCACGGGTCCTCCTCCGTGTGGCACAGCGCCTCGGCGGAGGCCATCTTCATCGGTTGGTACTCGAACATGAGCTTCGCCTGCAGGTCCCCTGTGATCGACAGGCCAATCGCGGCGATGATGATCACCCAGAGACCCATCCGCAGAAGGGGACGCCACAGGGTGGCGGCGTCGTCTTCTCCTGAAGCGGACAGCTCGGCTGCATGGAGGCGGGAGCGCACCATCCAGAAGGCGCTGATGCCGGCGATGAAGGTGCCCGACACCAGGAAGGCGCCGGTCACGGCGTGCGGGAACGCGGTGAGGGCGATCGGGTTGGTGAGCAGCTCGCCGATGTTGATGAGCTCCGCGCGGCCGGTCTCCGGGTTGTAGGCCGCGCCGGTCGGGCGCTGCATGAAGGAGTTGGCCACGATGATGAAGTAGGCCGACACGTTGACGGCGACGGCCACCATCCAGATGGAGAGCAGGTGCAGGATCTTCGGCACGCGGCCCCAGCCGAAGATCCACACGCCGAGGAAGATCGACTCGATGAAGAAGGCGGCCAGACCCTCCAACGCCAGTGGGGCGCCGAAGACGTCGCCGACGAAGCGTGAGTACTCACTCCAGTTCATGCCGAACTGGAACTCCTGCACGATGCCGGTGACCACGCCCATGGCGAAGTTGATCAGGAACAGGACCCCGAAGAACCGGGTCGCCCGGTACCAGTGGTCCTTGCCCGTGACGTGCCAGGCGGTCTGCATGGCGGCCACCAGGGGTGCGAGGCCGATGGTCAGTGGGACGAAAATGAAGTGGTAGACGGTGGTGATACCGAATTGCCACCGGGAGACATCTACGAGATCTAGTTCCACAGCGGATACCTTTCCGGTCCATGCGACGATCCGGTCGGCTTGTGGCGGCCCGTGACTGTGGCATGGCCCGATGAGAACGGGGGAGGTTACCCAAACAGTCGGTCAGGTCACCCTGAATGGTTCCATGATGTGACCCGTCTCCTATGTGGCATACCCTTTTAAGGGGGTAGATAAAAGGATGGATGGGCACCCCGGTCGCCTGATTTCACCCTTGTGACCAGGCGTTTCATTTGTGTCCGGAAGGGGCGGGGGTAGCGGGGGTGGTCTGGCCACATCGTGTCGTCGGGCCGTCGGCGGGCGGTCGGACATCGGCGCCGAGGGGCATCGGGGGGCGACGCTGGCCGGACAAAAAGGAACCCGGAAAAGGAAACGTCACCCGTTCCCGGTGGCCGTTCCTGTGCCCGTGCCGGGCAGTTTTCGCTGTCGACACCCCGGCGACTACTATCTGAGCCACGGGCCTCTAGCTCAGTTGGTAGAGCTACGGACTTTTAATCCGCAGGTCGCGGGTTCGAGCCCCGCGGGGCCCACCATCACCGAGAGGGCCTCCCACCAGTGGGAGGCCCTCTCGTCACGTCCACACGCGGTGGCAGTGGCTCAGGCGCTGAGATCGCGGCGTCGGAAAGCAACGGCGCCGAGCAGCGCCAGGGCCACGCCCCCGAGCGAGAGCACGGTGACACCGAGCCACTGCACGTCCGTCGCCGGATGCTGGCCCGTGTGCTGGAAGGGGGAGAGGTTGAGCCAGGCCTGGCTCAGATCCAGCATCGGGCCGAAGAAGATGAGGACCGTACCCACGACGTAGAGCACCCACACCAGGCCGATGAGGCGGGGTGCCAGGCCGTACAGGGCCACCGCCAGGCCGAGGAAGAACCACACCGTGGAGAACTGCACGGCGTGGCCCAGCAGCGTCGGGGCGAACAGTGACCCGTCGCCGGTGACCAGGACGGCCCCCAGCCCCTCGCCGAGGCCGGCGAGCACCGCCAGCCACACCGCCCCCAGTGCGGTGACCGTCACCCAGGACAGCACCCACTGCGCCCGGCCTACGGCGGTGGCCAGCACGGCCTCGGTGTGGCCCTCGGTCTCCTGGGAGCGCAGCGACTGCACGGCGAGGACCGCGAACACCGCGAACATGACGCCGAAGTAGACGGACATGAAACCGAGGTAGCCGTTGACGAAGGCGTCCGCGGCACCGTCACCGCCCATGACCGCGAGCATCTCCGGGGGCAGGGAGTCGGCGACGTCCGCCATGGAGTCCGTGAATGCCCCGAGGAGCAGCCCGGTGAGGAAGATGGCCACGGACCAGCCGAGGAGGGCACCGCGCTGGAGCCGGTACGCCAGCGCCAGGGGAGTGCCCAGCCAGGAGGGGGCGCGCTCCCGGCCCAGGCGGTCCGCCAGGACGCCGGCCCCGAAGTCGCGCCGGGAACGCAGCAGGTACCCCAGCCCGGCGCCGACGGCGGCGAAGAGCAGCGGGAATACCAGGGGCCACCAGCGGTCGAGGGTGTAGGGGGCGGTCTGCTGGGCCCAGCCGAGGGGCGAGAGCCAGGACAGCCAGGCGAGGTCACCGCCCTGGCTGCGGGACATGTCGCCGATGCCACGCACCAGGAAGGCCACCGCCAGCACGACGCCCGCGAGGGCCGTGCAGGTGCGGGAGTAGGGCGAGAGCTGCGCCGTGGTGGCGGCGACGCCGGCGAAGGCGACGCCCACCGCCGCGATGGACGCCGTGAACAGCGCGGTCGAGCCGACACCGGGCGCGGGTTCGAGAGGGGCGACGAGGATGATGCCGGTCATCGTCACGGCGACCAGGACGTTCATCAGCACCGCGAGGAGGAGGGCGGCGGTGAGCTGGGCGTGGCGGCCGACGACGTCGGCGAGCACCAGTTCGCCGCGTCCGGACTGCTCCTCGACGCGGGTGTGCCGGGAGAGGGTGGTCATCGACATCAGGGCCGCGCCCAGCATGAGGTACGCGCCGTAGAGGCCGGCGAAGAAGCGGGGGATGGTGATGGCGTCGAAGCCGTAGCCGGGACCGCCGATGAGGGCCATCACCGGGGTGGCGGCCATCTGCGCCATGCCAGGGAGCGACTCCTCGTCGAGGACGGTGCCCAGGGCGGTGGAGATGTACAGGGCCATCAGGCCCATGCCCAGCACCCACAGCGGCAGGCGCAGCCGGTCACGTCGGAGCATGAACCGCAGCAGGGTGCCGGTACCGGTCAGGGTGCTCACGGCTGGTCCACCCCGTCCGGGGTGTCGCCGTAGTGGCGCAGCAGGAGACGTTCCAGTGAGGGCGGCGTCGCGGTGAGTGCGCGCACCCCCAGCGTGGCCAGTTCCTGCATGACGGCGGGCAGGTGGGCGGCATCGACGTCGAAACGCACCTGCTCACCCTCCCGGTGGGCGTTGTGGATGCCCTCGTGCCGGACCAGCTTCTCCGTCGGACGGTCGGTGAGGACGGTGACCACGGTGCGGGAGAGGTGCCGCATGTCCAGCAGCGTGCCGGTCTCCACGACGCGCCCCTTCCGGATGATGGAGATCCGGTCCGCCAGCGCCTCCACCTGCGAGAGGATGTGGCTGGAGAGCAGCACCGTCGTGCCGCGGGCGCAGGCCTCGCGGATGAGCTCCTGGAACACCGCCTCCATGAGGGGGTCGAGTCCGGACGTGGGTTCGTCGAGAAGCAGGAGGTCGACGTCGGCGGACAGTGCCGCGATGAGCGCCACCTTCTGTCGGTTGCCCTTGGAGTAGGTGCGTCCTTTGCGGCGGGGGTCGAGGTCGAAACGGTCGATGAGGTCGTCACGGCGCCGCTGGTTGACGCGCCCCCGCAACCGGCCGAACAGGTCGATCGCCTCACCGCCGGTCAGGTTCGGCCACAGCTCGACGTCGCCGGGGACGTAGGCCAGGCGGTGGTGGAGGTCGACGGCGTCGCGCCAGGGGTCGGCGCCGAGGACGCGGACCCGGCCGGAATCATGTCGCAGCACCCCCAGCAGGACGCGGATCGCCGTCGATTTACCCGAGCCGTTGGGTCCGAGGAAACCGTGCACCTCCCCCGTCCGCACACTCAGGTCGAGCTCGTCCAGCGCCCGCACGGAGCCGAAGCTCTTGGTCAGGCCGACTGCTTCCACGGCAAGGGTGTCCATGCGTCCCAGAGTAGTTTTGACGGGCATGACCTTCTACTACGACAGGGACTGTGGTTTCTGCCGCGCTGCGGCGCAACGTCTGGTGGGTCTCGCCCCGCTTGTCGACGTCGCCCCGCTCCCCCTCCGCCACCACGCCGTGTTCCGCTCCGCAGGCGGCGACGAACTCGGCCACCGCGCCATCGGGTCCGCCCTGGTGGCCGGCGGGGGAGCGTGGTGGGTGCGCGCGGCCGGCCGGATCCTGCTGCTGCGGGGCCTGGACCGACTGTGGTCCGGGAGCTACCGGTGGGTGGCCGCGAATCGGGGGCTGGTCTCCCGCCTCACCGGCCTGCGGTAGGGATACTGGAGGTGTGACTGAGCAGACTGTGAGCGAGAAGTCGACCGGGAATGCGACCGTCCGCGTCCGCGGGGCGGTCCCCGACGTGCCACGCGAGACGTGGTGGCAGCGCCTGTGGACACCGTTCTGGATGATCCCCGCGGTGAGCGTCATCGCGGCGGTCGTCCTCGGTGTGCTCCTGCCCTCCTATGAGGCCAGGGACGCCGGCGACCCTCTCCGTTTCGCCTTCGAGGGCGGCCCCGACGCGGCCCGCGAGGTGCTCGGCGTCATCGCCTCGGCGACGATCTCGGTGACGGGTCTGGTCTTCTCCATCACGCTGGTCGTGCTGCAGCTGGTCAACAGCTCCTTCAGCCCCCGCATGATGGACGGTTTCCTGCGCAGCCGCACCGTCCAGGGGACGCTGGCGATCTGGCTGTCCACCTTCGTGTTCGCCCTCACCGTCACCCGCTACGTGTGGAACAGCCGCGAGGGGGACGACGGTTTCGTGCCGCGTCTGTCCGTGACCGTGGCCTTCGTCATGGTGCTGACCTGCCTGGGTTTCTTCCTGGCGTTCATCCGGCACATCCTCTCCTCGATGAAGGTGGCCAACGCGGTGAGCGCCATCGGCCAGGAGACCCTCGCCCTGGCGAAGAAGATGTACCTCGTGCAGGAGGGGGATGCGTCGCTGGAACAGGGGCCGACGTGGTCACCGCGTCCGGGCGACGCCCGTCAGCCGGTGGCGACCACGGAGACCGGCTCCATCGTGTGGTTCGACTACCGGCGCCTGCTGAACTGGGCGACGGAGAATGACGCGGTCATCACGGTGGACCGCCGCGTCGGCGAGCACATCGTCGAGGGGCAGTGCGTCATGCGCGTCTGGTGGGACGGTGAGCTCACGGAGGAGGACCGGAAGCACCTCAACGCGGCGGTGGGGGTGCGCATGGAACGAACGCTCACGCAGGACGTCGGTTTCGGGCTGCGGCAGCTCGTCGACATCGCCGACCGCGCACTGTCCCCCGGCACCAACGACCCGACCACCGCCGTCCAGTCGGTCCAGGAGCTGCACCGCGTGCTGCGTTACCTGGTCACCTGCATTGAGCCGAGCCCCTACATCGCGGAGGACGGCGGCGACATCGTGGGCCGGCCGGTCCGGATCGTCCATCTCCCGCAGGAGATCACCACCCTCATCGAGGAATCCGTCACCGAGGTCCACCTCTACGCGGAGGGGTCCGCCCAGGTGCCGCAGGCGCTGCGGTCCATGGTGGAGGATCTTCTCGACGCCACCGTGCCCCGCTACCGCTCCACCCTGGAGCGGCTGCGGGCGCTGCTGGCCGAGGAAGCGGAGGAATCTGAGGAAGCGGACTCCTAGGACTTCACCATCTTCTGGATGGCCTTCATGGCCTCGGCGATCTTCGCCTCCGCGGCCTCACCGTCGGCCTTGGCGGCCCCGGTGACGCAGTGGGCGATGTGGTCCTGCAGCAGGGCGAGGGCGACGTTCTCCAGCGCGGAGGTCACCGCGGACACCTGGGTGAGGATGTCGATGCAGTACTGATCCTCGTCGATCATGCGGTGGATGCCGCGGGTCTGCCCCTCGATGCGCTTGAGGCGGGCGAGGTACTTCGACTTGTTTTCGTTGTAGCCGTGGACGTGGGGCTCATGGCACGAGCAGGTGTCGTGGTCGTTCATGCCCTCAGGGTAGCCGACGCCGCCCCGGGGAGGCGTCGGCAAAACCGTGCGGAACCAGCGGTTTTGATCTTTCATGGCGATGAAGTAACATCTGTAGCCAGTCGCACGTCCCAGAGCCCTTCTGGCGAAAAGACTGGCCCCCATCGTCTAGTGGCCTAGGACACCGCCCTTTCACGGCGGCGACACGGGTTCGAATCCCGTTGGGGGTGCTGAGGTTCTGAACCTCGGATGCAAGAGAATATGGCCCTGTGGCGCAGTTGGTTAGCGCGCCGCCCTGTCACGGCGGAGGTCGCGGGTTCGAGCCCCGTCAGGGTCGCCAGTGTCAACAGGCCCCGGCAGCTTCCATGAGGAAGCCGCCGGGGCCTGTTTTCTTTTCCTCACACAGTGTTTTCCGATGCTTTCCGACGCCCGTCCAGCCCCCGGGCACCCTCCCGCAAAACAGCTCCCCAACTGGCGATTTGTGGTTAATGACAAGCTCTGTGTAGAGTTACATCTCGTGCAACGGAGCAAGCCGCAAGGCAGGTCCGAAACACAGAGAAGAAGTACAAAAGAATATGGCCCTGTGGCGCAGTTGGTTAGCGCGCCGCCCTGTCACGGCGGAGGTCGCGGGTTCGAGCCCCGTCAGGGTCGCAGAGATTGTTCTTTGTGACAGTCTTCGGCCAGATAGCTCAGTCGGTAGAGCGTCCGCCTGAAAAGTGGAAGGTCGCCAGTTCGATCCTGGCTCTGGCCACAATCAAGCCCCCTCCCGGTCCACACCGGGACGGGGCTTTTTTGCTGCCCGCAACCGGACCGCGGGGAGGGGTAGGGTGTGACGGAATGAGCATCGACCGGGACCTGGACGACTATCTCGAGCAGCGGGGCATCACCCCCAGCGCCGAGGTCGTCCCCGACCACGCCTGCCAGATCTTCGAGGAGGCGACCCCGGACACCGGGACCGCTGTGGGGGAGCTGGACGACGCCAGGGAGCTCGTGGAGAGGCTGCTGGGCCAGCCAGGCACCGCAGGCTCATCCGGTGCACGAGGTGGCCTGGGCGGGGCATAATTGGGTGCCATGAACGACACCAACACCAATTCCACCGACTCCTACGATATCTCCCACAACGAGGCGAAGCAGCGCTTCGTCATCTCCGTGGACGACCGGGAGGTCGGCTACGCCTCCTACGTCCGCCACGGTGGCCTACTGGACTTCCACCACACCGTGGTGGACCAGGCCTACCGCGGACGTGCGCTGTCCACCCCGCTCATCCGCGAGGCCCTCGACTGGGCCCGGGAGGAGGGGGCGCGGGTGCGCCCGAGCTGTTCCGCGGTCGAGCACTTCATCAGCAAGAACGAGGAGTACCGCGACCTCGTCGGGTGACGTCGGGCACGCGCCGACGTCGTGAAGCACAAAAAGGCCCCGGGAAACCGGGGCCTTCCTTGTGTCTAGATGCTGTAGTCGACCGGATCGTTGGAGGTGTAGTAGTCCGGATCGACGAGCTTGATGCGCTCGGACTGGCGGCGCGGGCGGTTCTTCGCCGGGATGCCCGTGGCGATGTGGTCCGCCGGGACGTCCTTGGTCACCACGGCGTTGGCGCCGATCGCGGAGCCCTTGCCGATGGTGATCGGGCCGAGCACCTTGGCGCCGGCACCGATGGTGACGTTGTCCTCGATGGTCGGGTGGCGCTTGGTCTGCGTGAGCACCTGACCACCCAGGGTGACGCCGTGGTAGAGCATGACGCCGTCGCCGATCTCGGTGGTCTCGCCGATGACGATGCCCATGCCGTGGTCGATGAAGAAACGGCGGCCGATGGTGGCACCGGGGTGGATCTCGATGCCCGTGAAGAACCGGTTGAGCTGCGCGAGGATTCGCGCGGGGCCGCGGAGACCGCGCTCCCACATCCAGTGGGAGACACGGTGTGCCCAGATGGCGTGCAGGCCCGAGTAGACGACGGCGTTCTCGATGTCGCCGCGGGCGGCGGGATCGTGGTCGCGGGCGTTGCGCAGGTCCTCCCGGACCATCTTCGCGATGTTCAACAGCAGCATGGCCCAGAGTCTACTTGCTTGCCCGTCGCCTGGTGGGCGCTGCGGGGGCCTAAGCCGTTTCCTAGTCGCGAATGTCCTCGTACAGGACGGTGGAGACGTAACGCTCGCCGTAGTCGGTGACGACGGTGACGATGGTCTTGCCCGCGTTCTCCTCCTTCTTCGCCAGCTCCAGCGCGGCCCAGACGTTGCCGCCGGAGGAGATACCGCCCAGGATGCCGTCCTTGACCGCCAGCTGACGGGAGGTCTCGATGGCGTCCTCGTTGGTGACGGTGATGACGTCGTCGAGGACCTTGCGGTCCAGGACCTCCGGGATGAAGTTGGCGCCGATGCCCTGGATCTTGTGCGGGCCCGCCTTGCCGGCGGACAGCAGCGGGGACGCGGCCGGCTCGACGGCGTAGATCTGGACCTCCGGCTTGCGCTCCTTGAGCACCTGGCCGACGCCGGAGACGGTGCCGCCCGTGCCGATGCCCGCGACGAAGATGTCGACCTCGCCGTCGGTGTCGTTCCAGATCTCCTCGGCGGTGGTCTCGCGGTGGATCCGCAGGTTCGCCGGGTGCGCGAACTGGTTCGCGAGGATGGCGTTGTCCTCGGCGGCGACGATCTCGTTCGCCTTGTCGACGGCGCCCTGCATGCCGGCCGCGCCCGGGGTCAGGACGATCTGAGCGCCGTAGGCGCGGAGCATGACGCGACGCTCGTTGGACATGGTCTCCGGCATGGTGAGGATCACGTTGTAGCCGCGGGCCGCGCCCACGAGGGCGAGGGCGATGCCGGTGTTGCCGGAGGTGGCCTCCACGATGGTGCCGCCCGGCTGGAGGGACCCGTCGGCCTCGGCGGCGTCGATGATCGCCTTGCCGATGCGGTCCTTGACGGAGTTCGCCGGGTTGAAGGACTCGACCTTCACGAGCACCTCCGCCTGGAGGCCCTCGGTGAGGCCGTTGAGGCGCACCAGCGGGGTGTTTCCGATGGTGTCGAGGATGTTGTCGTAGATCTTGCTCATGGTGACTGCTTCCTTGCTTCGTCTGACGTTGGTGGTGTCAGCGTACACCATGTGAGTAGACAGGATGGTATGTCCCTGGCAGACCACATGGTTTCTCCAAGGTTGCGGGGGTGGTCTCCGGCGCGGGATATCACCCCTTCAGTGGGTGCCGTTGTTCCGATCAGAACGGTCTTGAATGCGCAAGTTACGGCGGATTCGATTCCGTTTACCCCCGAAGTCGCGTTATAATGCCCATCTGTAAAGGAAAGTTACCCCCGTTCATGTGCCCATCGGGTGCACCTGTACGGGTGTACCCGGAGGAGGACGATTTTTCATAATGGATTCCCAGAGAATCAAGGATGACGACGAAGCCGTCCGGGCGGCCCTCACGTCCCTGAAGACTGCGACTGGGATTCCGGTCACCATGTACGCGACGCTGCTCCCGGACAACCGCCTGCAGATCACCCACTGGGTGGGCCTGCGGACGCCGGCCCTGCAGAACCTCATCATCGAGCCGGGTTCCGGCGTCGGTGGTCGCGTGGTCACCACCCGCCGCCCCGTCGGCGTCTCCGACTACACGCGGGCGAACATCATCTCCCACGAGAACGACCGCGCCATCCAGGACGAGGGGCTGCACTCCATCGTCGCGGTGCCGGTGATCGTCAACCGGGAGATCCGGGGCGTCCTCTACGTCGGCGTCCACTCCCCGGTCCGTCTCGGTGACAAGGTCATCGAGGAGGTCACCATGACCGCCCGCACCCTGGAGCAGGATCTCGCGGTGAACTCCGCGATGCGCCGCGTCGAGGGCGGCAAGCCGGGCGCCGCGAAGAACGGCCGCGTCATGAACGGCGCCGAGTGGGAGCAGGTCCGCTCCACGCACTCGAAGCTGCGCATGCTGGCCAACCGCGTCGAGGACGAGGCGCTGCGCAAGGAGCTCGAGCAGCTCTGCGACCAGATGGTGTCCCCGGTCCGGGTCAAGCAGTCCACGAAGCTGTCCGCCCGTGAGCTCGACGTCCTCTCCTGTGTGGCACTCGGCCACACCAACGTGGAGGCCGCGGAGGAGATGGGCATCGGCGCGGAGACCGTGAAGTCCTACCTGCGTTCCGTCATGCGCAAGCTCGGCGCCCACACCCGCTACGAGGCCGTCAACGCGGCACGTCGTATCGGCGCCCTGCCCTGATACGCGGGGTCAGCTAGTGTCGGAGAACGTGAAGGATCGATTTCTCGTCACCGGTGGCGCCCGCCTGCAGGGTGCCGTCAGGGTCAGCGGCGCCAAGAACAGCGTCCTCAAGCTCATGGCCGCGGCACTGCTGGCCGAGGGCACCACGACCCTGACGAACTGTCCGGAGATTCTCGACGTCCCTCTCATGGGCGACGTCCTGCGGGGCCTGGGCTGCGAGGTGACCATCGACGGCTCGACGGTCACCATCACCACCCCGGCGGAGCTGGCCACGGACGCCGACTTCGACGCCGTCCGCCAGTTCCGCGCCTCCATCTGTGTGCTCGGCCCGCTGACGGCCCGCTGCGGGCGGGCCGTCGTGGCGCTGCCCGGCGGTGACGCCATCGGCTCCCGCCCTCTCGACATGCACCAGTCGGGGCTGGAGAAGCTCGGCGCCACCACCCGCATCTCCCACGGCGCGGTCGTCGTCGAGGCCGAGCGCCTCACCGGTGCGCGCATCTCCCTGGACTTCCCCTCGGTCGGCGCCACGGAGAACATCCTCACCGCCGCGGTCCTCGCGGAGGGGCGGACCATCCTGGACAACGCCGCCCGCGAGCCGGAGATCGCGGATCTCTGCGACATGCTCGTCACCATGGGTGCGCGTATCGAGGGCACCGGCACCTCCACCATCACCATCGACGGCGTGGAGAAGCTGGAGCCGACCAACTACGAGGTCATGGGTGACCGCATCGTCGCCGGAACCTGGGCGTACGCCGCCGCCATGACCCAGGGTGATGTCACGGTCGGAGGCATTGCGCCCCGTCATCTCCACCTCGCGCTGGAGAAGCTCAAGGTCGCAGGCGCCGAGGTCGAGACCTACGAGAATGGTTTCCGCGTCCGCATGGACCGCCGTCCCGACGCCGTCGACTACCAGACCCTGCCCTTCCCGGGCTTCCCGACGGATCTGCAGCCCATGGCCATCGGCATCTCCACCATCGCCAACGGCATGAGCGTTATCACCGAGAACGTCTTCGAGTCCCGCTTCAAGTTCGTCTACGAACTCCAGCGCCTCGGGGCGAACGCCACCGTCGAGGGGCATCACGTGGTGGTGCACGGCATCGAGCAGCTTTCGTCCACCGAGGTGTGGAGCTCCGACATCCGCGCCGGCGCCGGCCTGGTGCTCGCGGCCCTGGTCTCCGACGGCGTCACCACGGTGCACGACGTCTATCACATCGACCGTGGCTACCCGTACTTCGTGGAACAGATGCGTTCCCTCGGGGCACAGATCGAGCGGGTCAGCTCCTAGGGACTGCTTCTCGACGTCAACGTGGTCCCCGGTTCACCTGGTGGTGAACCGGGGACCTTTGTCGTTCCGGCGTGTTTTCGGTGTGTGTGGTGTGTGACGTTTAGGTGCTGTGAGCTGGGGATTTGTGTTGGTGTGTGGGGGTGTGTAACTTTATGTGAGTCAGCGCGACCGACAACGCCCCGCAGACAACACCCCCACCAGGGAGTGCTGGATGTGAGTAGGCGGCAGGAAAACAGGCCCTGACAAGCTAAGAAAAATTCACGAACAGAACACGGATTTGACTTCGGTCGGATCACTTCGGTAAGTTCGTAACTCGTCGCCAAGACCGGTGCCAGGGATATTCTCCCGGGTGTGTGTCGAGGTGTGCAAGTGTTGTGTGAGAACTCAATAGTGTGCCAATGTACTTTTGTTTGTGGTCTATTGGTTGTGTGTGCCGGCCAGCCTCGGGCGTATGATGTTCGGGTTGGTGGGTGTGTGCCGGGTGGTACCTTTTCTATGACAGGGTGCCACTGGAAATAATGCGCACCACCATGTTGTGTGGTGTGAGTTGTTGTGGTGCAGGCATGATCATGGCCGTGAATTTTTTCCGGCCTCCTTCTTCTTCCTCGTCGAAGTGGTGGGGGCCGGGTTGCGGACATGTCCCCGGTACCAGCCTTTGGTGGTTGGTGGTGGGGGTGTTTGTGAATCATCATTTTGGACAATCATTTTCATCATCGCCTCGTTGTGGGGTGGTGGTGTGCTGGTTGTTTGTTTTTGGTTGGGTTTGGGCTTTCCTGCCTGATTCTTCTGATAGAAGTTTTTGTGGAGAGTTTGATCCTGGCTCAGGACGAACGCTGGCGGCGTGCTTAACACATGCAAGTCGAACGGAAAGGCCCCAGCTTGCTGGGGTACTCGAGTGGCGAACGGGTGAGTAACACGTGGGTGATCTGCCCTGCACTTCGGGATAAGCCTGGGAAACTGGGTCTAATACCGGATAGGACCCTCCTTTAGTGTGGGGGGTGGAAAGATTTTTCGGTGTGGGATGAGCCCGCGGCCTATCAGCTTGTTGGTGGGGTAATGGCCTACCAAGGCGTCGACGGGTAGCCGGCCTGAGAGGGTGGACGGCCACATTGGGACTGAGATACGGCCCAGACTCCTACGGGAGGCAGCAGTGGGGAATATTGCACAATGGGCGGAAGCCTGATGCAGCGACGCCGCGTGGGGGATGACGGCCTTCGGGTTGTAAACCTCTTTCGACAGGGACGAAGCCTTTTGGTGACGGTACCTGTATAAGAAGCACCGGCTAACTACGTGCCAGCAGCCGCGGTAATACGTAGGGTGCGAGCGTTGTCCGGAATTACTGGGCGTAAAGAGCTCGTAGGTGGTTTGTCGCGTCGTCTGTGAAATTCCGGGGCTTAACCTCGGGCGTGCAGGCGATACGGGCAATACTTGAGTGCTGTAGGGGAGACTGGAATTCCTGGTGTAGCGGTGAAATGCGCAGATATCAGGAGGAACACCGATGGCGAAGGCAGGTCTCTGGGCAGTAACTGACGCTGAGGAGCGAAAGCATGGGTAGCGAACAGGATTAGATACCCTGGTAGTCCATGCCGTAAACGGTGGGCGCTAGGTGTAGGGGTCTTCCACGACTTCTGTGCCGTAGCTAACGCATTAAGCGCCCCGCCTGGGGAGTACGGCCGCAAGGCTAAAACTCAAAGGAATTGACGGGGGCCCGCACAAGCGGCGGAGCATGTGGATTAATTCGATGCAACGCGAAGAACCTTACCTGGGCTTGACATACACCGGACCGGGCCAGAGATGGTCCTTCCCTTGTGGCTGGTGTACAGGTGGTGCATGGTTGTCGTCAGCTCGTGTCGTGAGATGTTGGGTTAAGTCCCGCAACGAGCGCAACCCTTGTCTTATGTTGCCAGCACGTGATGGTGGGGACTCATGAGAGACTGCCGGGGTCAACTCGGAGGAAGGTGGGGATGACGTCAAATCATCATGCCCCTTATGTCCAGGGCTTCACACATGCTACAATGGTCGGTACAACGCGTCGCCACACCGTGAGGTGGAGCTAATCGCTGAAAGCCGGCCTCAGTTCGGATTGGGGTCTGCAACTCGACCCCATGAAGTCGGAGTCGCTAGTAATCGCAGATCAGCAACGCTGCGGTGAATACGTTCCCGGGCCTTGTACACACCGCCCGTCACGTCATGAAAGTTGGTAACACCCGAAGCCAGTGGCCCAACCCTTGTGGAGGGAGCTGTCGAAGGTGGGATCGGCGATTGGGACGAAGTCGTAACAAGGTAGCCGTACCGGAAGGTGCGGCTGGATCACCTCCTTTCTAAGGAGCTTTTTTGAAAGTCCACGTCTGACAGTTGTCGTCGGTGGCGTCGGTCGGTTGGTGGTCACGAGTGTTGACCCGCCGGCCACAATGTAATCGGGTGGACGCACACCGTAGCGGTTCACACGACCAGGATTTGATCACAGATTTGTGGGTATGTTGGCACGCTGTTGGGTGTCTGGGACAACATGGTTGTTTCCGGTGATCACCTATTCTTCCCGCCTGCTGGTGGGGGACGTGGATGTCCTCGTGCTGGTGGTGGGGGTGGGTGGTGTGTTGTGTGAGAACTGTATAGTGGACGCGAGCATCTTTATTTTTTGTGTGCCGCACATCCCTGGCTCCTTTTGGGGGTTGGGTGGTGTGTGGTGGTTTGTTCAAGTTGTAGTTCACCAGCTGCGCCTTTTTTCGTTAGGGTGTGGTTGTTGTGTGTTTGTGTAAGGGCACATGGTGGATGCCTTGGCATGCTGGGCCGATGAAGGACGTGTAAGGCTGCGTTAAGCCTCGGGGAGTTGCCAATAGAGCGTTGATCCGAGGATGTCCGAATGGGGAAACCCGGCCACCGTGATGGGTGGTCACCCCACGATGAATTCATAGTCGTGGTGGAGGTTGACGCGGGGAAGTGAAACATCTCAGTACCCGTAGGAGGAGAAAATAACAATGATTCCGTTAGTAGTGGCGAGCGAACGCGGATAAGGCTAAACCGTGTGTGTGTGATACCTGACAGGGGTTGCGCATGCGGTGTTGTGGGATGCATCTTCCCGGGGGCTGTCACCCCCGGGCGCACAGTGTCGTGGTTAGCGGAAGTGGTCTGGGAAGGCCCACCGAAGAGGGTGAGAGTCCCGTACGTGAAGACCAGGAGCTGTGCGTGATGTTGTTCCCGAGTAGCAGCGGGCCCGTGAAATCTGCTGTGAATCTGCCGGGACCACCCGGTAAGCCTAAATACCCAGTGTGACCGATAGCGGATAGTACCGTGAGGGAATGGTGAAAAGTACCCCGGGAGGGGAGTGAAATAGTACCTGAAACCGTGTGCCTACAATCCGTCAGAGCACCTCTTGTGTGTGATGGCGTGCCTTTGGAAGAATGAGCCTGCGAGTCAGCGGCATGTCGCGAGGTTAACCCGTGAGGGGTAGTCGTAGCGAAAGCGAATCCTAACGAGGGTGAGTAAGTGGCATGTCCTGGACCCGAAGCGGGGTGATCTACCCATGGCCAGTGTGAAGCGATGGTAAGACGTCGTGGAGGCGCGAACCCACTTAGGTTGAAAACTGAGGGGATGAGCTGTGGGTAGGGGTGAAAGGCCAATCAAACTCCGTGATAGCTGGTTCTCCCCGAAATGCATTTAGGTGCAGCGTTGCGTGTTGCTTGCTGGAGGTAGAGCTACTGGTTGGTTGAGCGGGACCACAATCTTAGCAATGTCAGCCAAACTCCGAATGCCGGTCAAGTTAGCGCAGCAGTGAGACTGTGGGGGATAAGCTTCATAGTCGAGAGGGAAACAGCCCAGATCGCCGGCTAAGGCCCCTAAGGGTGTACTAAGTGGAAAAGGATGTGGGATCGCGAAGACAGCCAGGAGGTTGGCTTAGAAGCAGCCATCCTTGAAAGAGTGCGTAATAGCTCACTGGTCGAGTGGTTCTGCGCCGACAATGTAATGGGGCTCAAGTACACCGCCGAAGCCGCGGCAAAAACAGTAGTTTTTGGGTAGGGGAGCGTCGTGCATGCTGTGAAGCAGTACCGTGAGGGGCTGTGGAGTGTGTGCGAGTGAGAATGCAGGCATGAGTAACGAATTGGCAAGTGAGAATCTTGCCCGCCGGATGACTAAGGGTTCCTGGGTCAAGTTCGTCTTCCCAGGGTGAGTCGGGACCTAAGGCGAGGCCGACAGGCGTAGTCGATGGACAACGGGTTGATATTCCCGTACCCGTGTATGTGCGCCCGTGGTGAATCAGTGATACTAACCACCCACAAACCTTCTGGCAGCATCTTTGATGCTGTTAGTTGGCGCGTGCGTGGGGCCTAATCTGGTAGTAGCCAAGTGATGGGGTGACGCAGTGGGGTAGCCGTGCCACTTATTGGATTGTGGTGTAAGCGTGTAGCACGAGGGGACAGGCAAATCCGCCCCTCATGATGTGTGAGACGTGATGCGTAGCCCGTTGTGGGTGATGTCGGTGATCCCGTGCTGTCGAGAAAAGCCTCTAGCGATGTACATACATGGCCCGTACCCCAAACCGACACAGGTAGTCAGGTAGAGAATACTAAGGCGTTCGGGTGAACTGTGGTTAAGGAACTCGGCAAAATGCCCCCGTAACTTCGGGAGAAGGGGGGCCGTCACTGGTGAAGCATCTTGCATGTGGAGCTGGTGGTGGTCGCAGAGAATAGAGGGAAGCGACTGTTTATTAAAAACACAGGTCCGTGCGAAAACGATGAAGTTGAGGTATACGGACTGACGCCTGCCCGGTGCTGGAAGGTTAAGAGGACCTGTTAGCGACCTTCGGGTTGCGAAGCGGAGAATTTAAGCCCCAGTAAACGGCGGTGGTAACTATAACCATCCTAAGGTAGCGAAATTCCTTGTCGGGTAAGTTCCGACCTGCACGAATGGCGTAACGACTTCCCTGCTGTCTCAACCACAGGCCCGGTGAAATTGCAGTACGAGTAAAGATGCTCGTTACGCGCGGCAGGACGAAAAGACCCCGGGACCTTCACTATAGCTTGGTATTGGTGTTCGGTTCGGTTTGTGTAGGATAGGTGGGAGACTTGGATCACATGACGCCAGTTGTGTGGGAGTCGTTGTTGAAATACCACTCTGATCGGATTGGACACCTGAACCTTGGCCCATGATCTGGGTTGGGGACAGTGCCTGGTGGGTAGTTTAACTGGGGCGGTTGCCTCCTAAAATGTAACGGAGGCGCCCAAAGGTTCCCTCAGCCTGGTTGGCAATCAGGTGGTGAGTGTAAGTGCACAAGGGAGCTTGACTGTGAGAGTGACAGCTCGAGCAGGGACGAAAGTCGGGACTAGTGATCCGGCACCAACTTGTGGATGTGGTGTCGCTCAACGGATAAAAGGTACCCCGGGGATAACAGGCTGATCTTCCCCAAGAGTCCATATCGACGGGATGGTTTGGCACCTCGATGTCGGCTCGTCGCATCCTGGGGCTGGAGTAGGTCCCAAGGGTTGGGCTGTTCGCCCATTAAAGCGGTACGCGAGCTGGGTTTAGAACGTCGTGAGACAGTTCGGTCTCTATCCGCCGCGCGCGTTGAAACTTGTGGAAGGCTGTCCCTAGTACGAGAGGACCGGGACGGACGTACCTCTGGTGTGCCAGTTGTTCCGCCAGGAGCAGGGCTGGTTGGCTACGTACGGAAGGGATAACCGCTGAAAGCATCTAAGCGGGAAGCCTGTTTCGAGATGAGGTTTCTTTTGAGGTTCCCCATAGATGATGGGGTTGATAGGCCGGATCTGGTAGCACTGTAAGGTGTGGAGGTGACCGGTACTAATTGACCGACAAAAACACACAAACAATCCCCCTCTTGGGGGTGTGTGCAACGCAACGTAACAAACAACAAGCATGAAGTATCGTGCTCGCGTCCACTATGCAGTGTCTGACACAACACGCCCGTCACCGGGACCCCCACCTGTGTGGTGGTGGTTGTCCTGTGGGTGTGTCGGTGGTTGATAGCGGCAGGGAAACGCCCGGTCCCATTCCGAACCCGGAAGCTAAGCCTGCCCGCGCTGATGGTACTGCACTCGGGAGGGTGTGGGAGAGTAGGTTGCCGCCGACGCTAAAAAATTGAACAACTGAATATGAGGGTGGGTGGCCCCGGGACAGGAACAACAGTTCCAGCCCGGGGCCACCCACCCTTTTTGTCGTTTCCGCCGCCCGCCGGCCGGCAGCCTCGGGGCGCCTCTCAGGTGTCTCTACGTTGTTTCACCGGCTACTGGTCCCGAACGTCCGGGGAGCACTCGGTAGGCTCTATACGGTTAGCTTTGTTCCTCGGAGCAGAAGAATTCAGGAGAAGACTACTCATCATGACAGACAACGGGTCCCAGGTGACCGGGGAGAACGTCGACCAGGGCGTCGAGTACGCGGCCCGCGCCGTCAACCTGCACAAGCAGTACGGCGAGGGGGAGACGGCGGTGACGGCCCTCGACCACGTGAACGTCGCGTTCGCGAAGAACCAGTTCACGGCGATCATGGGGCCGTCGGGGTCGGGCAAGTCCACGCTGATGCACTGCATGGCGGGCCTGGACTCGGCGTCCTCGGGATCGGCGCTCATCGGTGACACGGACCTGTCGCAGCTGCGCGACAAGGAGATGACGGCCCTGCGGCGTGACCGGCTGGGTTTCATCTTCCAGTCCTTCAACCTGGTGCCCACGCTGACGGCCGCGGAGAACATCACCCTCCCGTCCGACATCGCCGGCCGCAAGGTGGACCAGGCCTGGTTCAAGGAGATCACCGACCGCCTGGGGCTGTCGCAGCGTCTGACCCACCGTCCGGCGGAGCTGTCCGGTGGACAGCAGCAGCGCGTGGCCTGTGCCCGCGCCCTCGTGTCCCGCCCGGAGATCATCTTCGGCGACGAGCCGACCGGCAACCTCGACTCCAACTCCGCCGCCGAGGTCCTCGACATCCTGCGCACGGCCGTCGACAAGGACGGCCAGACCGTCGTCATCGTGACGCATGACGCCCGTGCCGCCTCCTACGCGGACCGCGTCGTGTTCCTGGCGGACGGCCGGCTGGTCAACGAGCTCATCGATCCGTCCATGGACGAGATCCTCGCCGCCATGGCCGGCGTCGAGCGCTAGGGGTGACGGTGGCGAAGAATACGACCATGCGCAAGGTCAGCCTGCGCAACATCGCGGCGCACAAGCTGCGTCTCGCCTTGACGGTGTTGGCGGTCGTGCTGGGCACGGCATTCATCTCCGGCGCCTTCATGTTCACCAACTCGCTGGACAGCACCTTTAAGTCTGCGGTGAGCAGCGCCTACGACGGTGTCGACGCCGTCGTGACCTCCGGGGAGGACCAGCCGGGTATCTCGGCGTCGCTGCGTGCGGACATCGCCTCCGACGCGAAGGTCAATGACGTGAACGTCACGGCGTCGCAAAGCGTCGTGATGGCCAACGAGCAGGAGGAGCCCTTCCAGGTCGGCGGCGGCACCTCCACCCTGTCGATCTGGTACGCGCCGGACCACGTCGTGGGGGCGCAGCACACGATCGTGGACGGTGAGGAGCCGACCCGGGCCGACGAGATCGCCCTCAACCGGCTGGGGGCCGAGAACTTCGGCATCTCCGTCGGCGACCGGCTGCTCGTCGTGGATCCGCAGGATCGCCACGAGATGACCGTCACCGGCATCTACGACCAGGAGCTCGACGCGCGGAACTCCCTCACGGCGTACATGCCGGAGGACGCCTACCTCGAGCGCTACACGCTGGAGGGCACCACCGAGTCGCTCATCGTCTCCGCGGCGGAGGGCACGAGCGACGAGGAGCTCGTCGCGCACCTCTCCGACACGTACGAGGGCATCGAGGTGGAGACCGGTGACGCGCTCGCGGAGAAGATCACGGAGGCGATGTCGCAGGCGCTGTCGTTCGTCAACTACTTCCTCATCGCCTTCGGTCTGGTGGCGCTGCTGGTCGGCACCTTCCTCATCGCGAACACGTTCTCCATGATCGTGGCGCAGCGCACCAGGGAGTTCGCGCTGCTGCGCGCCCTCGGTGCCGCCCGTCAGCAGATCACCCGTTCCGTGGTGTTCGAGGCGTTCATCGTCGGCGTCATCGGTTCCGCGCTCGGCGTGCTCGTCGGCATCGGCCTCGTCGCCGGTATCAAGGGGGTCATGGCGTCCCAGGGCCTCGACCTGCCGGACTCGGGCCTCGGCCTGTCGACGTCCGCCATGCTCGTCCCCGTCCTCCTGGGCACCCTGGTGACGATCGTGTCCGCGTGGATCCCCGCGCGGCGTGCCGGCGAGGTGAAGCCGGTCGAGGCCATGCGTTCCAGCGAGGGCTCCACCGACCAGCCGCTGATGATCCGCACGGTGATCGGCGCGCTGCTCATGGCGGTCGGTGCCGGTGCCGCCCTGGCCGGCGCCCTGCTCGACGGGTCCTCCACCACGACGCGGGCGGTGCTCGTCGGCATCGGCGCCTTCGGCGTCATCGTCGGCTTCTTCTTCGCCGGCCCCGCCATGTCCCTGCCGATCGTGCCCACCCTCGGCCGCATCGTCGGCGCCCCCTTCGGTGCCATCGGCCGCCTGGCCGCCACCAACTCGCGCCGCAACCCGCGCCGCACCGCCGCCACCGCCTTCGCGCTCACCCTCGGCGTCGCCCTGGTGACCGCCATCGGCATGCTCGGCGACACCATGAAGGCCTCCATCTCCGACGTCGTCGAGAACAACGTCTCCGCCGACTTCGTCCTCTCCGGGCCTACCAACTCCGGCTTCCCGACGCCCGCCGGCACCCCCGACGCCGTCCGCGACGTCGAGGGCGTCGACCGGGTCCTGACCATGTCCACGGCCCCCGTCTACGTCGACGGGGCGGCGTCGCAGGCCATGGGCCCGCACTCCATGACCATGGTCATCGACGGCGACGTCTCCGAGATGGCGCTCACCGAGGTCACCGAGGGCACCTCCGACCTCGCCGGCACCCCGGGCGTGTTGGCCACCACCGAATTCGCCGCCCAGCAGGGCTGGGAACTCGGCGACACCCTCGAGCTCACCGCCCCGGGCCTGTCGCCTGAGACCCGCGAGATCGAGGTCGTCGGCCTCTTCGAACCGAACAACATGATCCAGAACATGGTCATCTCGCAGGAATCCGTCGACGGGATGCTGCCCCCGGGCGCGCTCGTCGTCAACATGGTCGGCGTCAACTCCGACGGCTCCGTCAGCGAGGACCAGCTGCGTAGCAACCTCGAGGAGGCCATCCAGGGGCTCATCGTCGTTCAGGTGATGAGCACCGAGGAGATGGCCGGCCAGGCCGGCCAGGCCATCGACATGATGCTCAACATCCTCTACGCGCTCCTCGCGCTGGCCGTGATCATCGCGGTGCTCGGCATCGTCAACACCCTGACCCTCGGCGTCATCGAGCGTCGCCAGGAGATCGGCATGCTCCGCGCCGTGGGCTCCCAGCGCCGCCAGGTCCGCACCATGATCACCCTGGAGGCCGTGCAGATCGCCGTCTTCGGCGCCGTCATGGGCATCCTCGTCGGCCTCGGCCTGGGCTGGGCCTTCCTCGAGGTGCTCCGCGACCAGGGTCTCGACTCCCTCTCCGTGCCGTGGGGCCAGCTGCTGTGGATGCTCGCCGGTTCCGGTGTCGTGGGCGTGTTCGCCGCGATCTGGCCAGCGAACCGCGCGGCCAAGACCCCGCCGCTGGACGCGATCTCGGACTAGCTCAGAACAGCCCCGCCAACAGCCACGCCACCGCCACCCCGGCGGTGAGCGTGGCTGACGTGTATCCGCCTGGTGGACGCTGTTCAGGTTCTATTCTGAGTACATGAAACGAACACTTGTGGCGTTGGCCGCCACGTTGATTGCCGCGGGCGGAGTTCTCCCCGTTTCCGCAGGCGCAGAGGAGACCACGTCCACCACGACCGGAATCTTCGCAGGCTCCGGGCAGGAGTCCGGGAGTTCCACCGAAGGGGCGGTGGCTCTCGCCGTCTCCTCGGCCGTCGTCGGTGGCGGCGCGGTCTGGGCGGTGCAGCAGGGACTGCTGCCGAACCCTCTTCCGGGACTGATCCCCGGCCCGGGCCAGCACACCCCGGCACCTGCTCCCCGGACGGGTGACTGCTCCCCGCAGGCGTTCAATGATGCACGGTGGGGATGGGCAGGATCGCCGCGGACCCGTGTCCACTACTGCGACGGTCGCTTCGCGTGGGTGTACCAGGCCCAGACAGACTGGCGTCTGGCCTTCGAGTTCGACGGTTCCCGCTGGAATCGTCTGCCCATGGCGGGAACCACCAGGACCGGAATGCTCCAGGGGTGCTACAACGGTCAGGAACTGCGTGGGAAGGGGGCTCCGGAGGCCTTCATCTCCCGCCTGCCCATCTGCACCCCGGACGAGATCGGCTATTTCCCCTGGTGAGGTCCTAGGAGGACGTCTTGTCCATCAGAACAGCCCCGCCATCAGCCACGCCACCGCCACCCCGGCGGTGAGCGTGGCTGTCGTGTATCCGGCCACGAGTCGGAAGCGGCGGGCCCGGAGCAGCCCGCCGATCTCGCGGGCGAGTGTCGACCACGTCGACAGGGCTCCCGCGAAGCCGGTGCCCCACGCGAGCGAAGTCACCCCGCCGGCGCCGAGGGCCGCGCCGAGCACGATGACGGCGAGCAGGTTGGCGGCGAAGGTGCCGCGCAGGCCACCGGGCCACACCCCCAGGGCCCAGCGAGCCACGCCTCCGCAGAATCCGCCGACTCCGACGGCCAGCACCGCGGTGAGGCTCATCGGGTCCTCCTCCGGGCCAGCCGGTCACCGAGGAGCCAGGCGGCCACGCAACCACCGAGCGTCGCCAGGAGATACGCGGCCGCCGCCAGGGGAGTGGTGGTGGCGGTGAGGTGGGCGAACGTCGAGAAGCTCGTGAAACCACCCAGGACGCCGCGCCCCCAGAACGCCCCCGGTCGCAGCCACCCCATGAGGAGGCACCCGATGACGTTCACCCCGAGGAGCGTCAGCGGCCCCTCGAGGGCGAGACGGGCCAGGGCACCGAGGGCGGCGCCGAGGCCCACCGAGGTGGCGTCGCGGAGCATGTCAGCGCCACTCGGAGCCCTGGGCGCGCATGAAGGCGGCGACCTCCTCCGGGGAGGCCCGCAGGTGCGGGTCGAACTTGAGGTAGGACCTGGTCTCGCGGGCCACGAGACCGGAGAGGATGAGCAGTCCGATGAGGTTCGGCAGTGCCATGAGGCCGTTCGCGAGGTCGGAGAAGGACCACACGAGCTCCAGTTCCACCGTCGCGCCGACGAAGGCCGTGAGGGTGAACAGCAGGCGGTAGGGAACAGTGCCTGCGCGGCCGACGAGCGACTCGAGGGAACGCTCGCCGTAGTAGGACCAGCCGATGAGCGTGGAGAAGGCGAAGAAGATGATCGACAGGGACACGATGGTGCCGCCCCACTCGCCGGGCAGGGCGGTGGAGTAGGCGGCGGCGGTCATGGTGCCGGCGGTCTCGCGGCCGGTGTCCCACACCCCGGCGGTGATGATGACCAGGCCGGTGATGGTGACCACGATGAGGGTGTCGATGAACGTCTGCGTCATGGACACCAGGCCCTGGCGCACCGGGTGGGAGGTCTTCGCGGCGGCTGCGGCGATGGCCGCCGAACCCATGCCGGACTCGTTGGAGAAGATGCCGCGGGCGACACCGAACTGGATGGCCAGCATGATGCCGGCGCCGACGAAACCACCCGTGGCGGCGGTGCCGGTGAACGCGTCGGTGACGATGAGGGCCAGGGCCGCCGGGATCTGGTCGATGTTGAGGGCGAGGACGACGAGGCCGGCGGTGACGTAGAGGAGGATCATCATCGGCACGAACGCTGCGGTCACCCGGCCGATGGCGCGGATGCCGCCGACCAGCACCAGACCGAGGAAGACCAGCATCAGCGCGCCGGAGACGACGGGGGAGACGCCGAAGGTGCCCTCCATGTTGGAGGCCACCGCGTTGGCCTGCGTCAGGTTGCCGATGCCGAACGACGCGATCACCGCGAACAGGGCGAACAGGAAGGCCAGGACCTGTCCCACCGGACCGGGGATGCCGCGCTTGAGGTAGTACTGCGGGCCGCCCGACTGCTCACCCTTCGCGTCCGTGGTGCGGAAACGCACGCCGAGGAACGCCTCCGCGTACTTCGAGGCCATGCCCACCAGGCCGGTGACCCAGATCCAGAACAGGGCACCCGGGCCACCGACCGACAGGGCCGTGGCGACGCCGACGATGTTGCCCACGCCGACGGTGGCGGCCAGCGCCGTGGTCAGCGCCTGGTAGTTGGTGATGTCACCCTTGCCGGAGGTGTCGGCGTGGTCGAGGAGACCGTGCCGGAGGGCGCGTCCGAGAGTCCGGAACTGGATGCCGCCCAGACGGACGGTGAGGTAGAGGCCCGTGCCCAGCAGCAGCGGGATGAGGACGAACGGCCCCCACACCACCCCTCCGGCGGTGTCGAGTGCGTTCTGCAGCGATTCCATGGGAACAAGGTACTACCAGCCTGTGGCGCCGGCCACACCGGGGTGGTGCCCCCTGCCGGGGGTGGGAAGGGACATCTTCCGTCGGCACCCGTGCAGGGTCCCTGTGACGCGACGACAATGGATGTCACCGATGCCCAGGAACAGGATTGCAAGGAGAGACATGGCACACGAGCGCGCAGGCCAGCCGGCACGTCCCGAGGACCTCATCGACATCGCGGAGTTGGTGACCGCCTACTACACCCGCGAGGTCGACGTCGACAACCCGGACCAGCAAGTCGCTTTCGGCACCTCCGGTCACCGTGGCTCCTCCCTCGACAACGCCTTCAACGAGCAGCACATCTGGGCCACCACGCAGGCCATCGTCGACTACCGCCGGGAGAACAACATCGGCGGCCCCGTCTTCGTCGGCCGTGACCCGCACGCCCTGTCCGAGCCGGCCATGGTGTCCGCGCTCGAGGTGCTCATCGCCAACGGCGTCGACGTGCTTGTCGACGACCGCGGGCGTTACACCCCCACCCCGGCGATCTCCCACGCGATCCTCGCGCACAACGCCGGCCTGACGGGCGGCGTGACCGGCACCGACCCGAAGCGGGCGGACGGCATCGTCATCACCCCGTCCCACAACCCGCCGCGTGACGGCGGCTTCAAGTACAACCCGCCGTCCGGCGGCCCCGCCGACACCGACGCCACCGACTGGATCGCCGACCGCGCCAACGGCTACCTGCGCGCCGGCCTCGAGGGCGTGCAGCGCAACCCGGTCTCCGGCGTGCTGGACGAGCGAGCCGGGAAGTACAACTTCCTGGACTCCTACGTCAACGACCTGCCGAACGTCGTCGACATGGCCGCCATCCGGGACTCCGGCCTGTCCATCGGCGCCGACCCGATGGGTGGCGCCTCCGTGGACTACTGGGGCGCCATCGTCGACACCCACAAGATCAACCTCACCGTGGTCAACCCCGAGGTCGACGCGACCTGGCGTTTCATGACCCTGGACACCGACGGCAAGATCCGCATGGACTGCTCCTCCCCGGACGCCATGGCCTCGCTGATCGCCAACCGGGACCGCTACGACATCGCCACCGGCAACGACGCCGACGCCGACCGCCACGGCATCGTCACCCCGGACCACGGCCTCATGAACCCGAACCACTACCTCGCGGTGGCCATCGAGTACCTCTTCGCCAACCGCCCGGAGTGGGGCGCGGACACCGCCGTCGGCAAGACCCTGGTCTCCTCCTCCATGATCGACCGCGTCGTCGCGTCCCTGGGCCGCCGCCTGGTCGAGGTGCCGGTGGGCTTCAAGTGGTTCGTCCCGGGCCTCATCGACGGTTCCGTCGGCTTCGGCGGCGAGGAGTCCGCCGGCGCCTCCTTCCTGCGCCGCAACGGCCAGGTGTGGTCCACCGACAAGGACGGCCTCATCCTCGACCTGCTGGCGGCCGAGATCACCGCGGTCACCGGGAAGACCCCGTCCCAGCGTTACGCCGAGCTCGCCGCCGAGTACGGTGCCCCGGCCTACGCCCGCACCGACGCCGACGCCAACCGTGAGCAGAAGGCCATCCTCAAGGCGCTGTCCCCGGAGCAGGTCACCGCGACCGAGCTGGCCGGCGAGCCGATCACCGCGAAGCTCACCAACGCGCCGGGCAACGACGCGGCCATTGGCGGCCTCAAGGTGACCACCGAGAACGCCTGGTTCGCGGCCCGCCCCTCCGGCACCGAGGACAAGTACAAGATCTACGCCGAGTCCTTCAAGGGTGAGGAGCACCTGCGCCAGGTGCAGCAGGAGGCGCAGGCTGTGGTGAGCCAGGTGCTCGGCCAGTAGCAGCCTGTGATCTTGGCCCACCTGCAGAATTCATGTGGGCCGGGAGATGTGTGGTGGACTAAAGTATGTGGCTGTGTCCACCACCAAACATGCAGATACGACGTCGGCCGTTGCCCGGGAGGTCCCGGACGGCGCGGCCGACGTCGCTGATTCAGCGGCAGGGTCCCGGAAGGGGCGGCTGATCCTCGACGCGGTCAGCGCGTTCGCGCGCTTCTTCATGGCGTACATCTGGATCTCCGCCGGCATCCCCAAGCTCAACGACCACCTCAACATGACGCAGGCGATCGCGGCGTACGAGATCTTCACGCCGTACTGGTCGGACGTCCTGGCGCGGCTCATCGGCCCGCTGGAGATCGCCGGCGGTGTCCTGCTGCTGCTGGGCATCTTCCTGCGGCCGGCGAGCAAGGTGGCCGCGTGGGTGATGGTGCTGTTCATCATCGGCGTCGCCCAGGCGTGGCTCCGTGGGCTCAGCATCGACTGCGGCTGCTTCAACATCGAGCCGAACGTGGATCAGCTGGCCATGGACTACTTCGTCACCATCCTGCGTGACCTGGCGTTCCTGGCACTGACGCTGTGGACCGTCTACCGTCCCTTCCAGAGGTTCGCCCTCTACCCCTGACACCCCGACAACCTAAGGATCAACAAGTGAGCAAGTCCACCAAGGTCTCCAACCCGAACGCCAAGGGCGGCAGCGGTTTCATCTGGGCCGTCGTGGCCGTCATCGCCATCGCGGCCGTCGTGATCGGCTACATCGTCATGTCCGGCCAGGGCAAGAAGACCGAGCACCTCGCCGACCGTGAGCGGGTCGACGTCGCCTTCACCTCGGACTTCTCCGACAACGCCGTGACCCTCCGGGCCGACAACGCCCGGGCCGACGCCCCCGAGGTCGACCTCTACGAGGACTTCTCCTGCTCCTACTGTGGTCAGCTGGCGGAGAACACCGACGCCCAGATGCAGGCCGCCATCGAGGCCGGCGACCTGGTGGTCAACGTCCGTACCCTGAACTTCCTGGACCGTGGCAACGTCGACGGCCACTCCACCCGCGCCGCCGCAGCCGTCCTGGCCGTCGCCGAGTCCGGTGAGACCGACGTCTACTGGAACTACCGTGCCGCCCTCATGGAGGAGCAGGCCGACATCTACAACAAGTGGTCCAACGACGACTTCGCCGACGCCGCGAAGCAGCTGGGTGCCTCCGACGCGGTCGTCGAGAAGATCCGCTCCGGTGAGAACGTCGAGGCCGCCGACGCCCTGGCCGCCGTGAACGCCGAGAAGCTCAACGCCGAGACCGGTTCCGTCTCCTCGCCGCGCGTCATCCAGGACGGCAAGGACGTCAACTCCCCGGACATCAACCAGTGGCTGGACGTCGTCCTGGGCTAAGCCCTTAAGGATGCTTGTCGACGACCACGTGGATGGTGTGCACGGTGTCGTCGATAAGCTTCTGACCAGGCGATTTGGAGCGTCAGTGCAATGCGGTGTACATTGATACACGTTCCAACGGGGCTATGGCGCAGCTGGTAGCGCACCACACTGGCAGTGTGGGGGTCAGGGGTTCGAGTCCCCTTAGCTCCACTTCATGAGAGGCTCACCTTCGGGTGGGCCTCTTTTCGTTCCGCGTGGCAGGCCCCGGGGGTTAAGCACCAAAAAGTGTGTCTGGCCCGGGCGTGTCGTCTGGGCCAGACGAGGCGGGTCAGCGGCCTATCCATCCTTGCTGGATGCCCATGGAGTGCTGGTAGCTGGAATCAATCGCAGTGTCGTAGCCTGCAGGGGCACCGATTCCGTTTATGTCGGGGCGGGTGTTTTCGTGGTTGACCAAGTCCTGCGCCGTGGAAAGTGCGACTTGGCCCCAGGACTGACTCCTGGCGATCGCTACTGGATCGTCAGGAGTTTGTGTCTTCAGGTACAGCCACCAGTCAATGACGGTGCGTTGATGGGGACGCGACAGTCCGCGGTGGCGACGGGCGAGCTCTTTGACCGGTGCGTTGAACCCGCCCTCCAGGACGTTGGTGGTCGGGGCGAACCTGTCCGGGTCCACGGCCCCGGCAGGTGGTTGGAGGTAGTTGAACAGCAGTTTCCGCCGGTACAACGACAGCAGCGAATGATAGGCGGCACGGACCCGTGGATGGGTGAACACCTGCTTGTACTGACGGGTCACCGGGTCCTGGACGGTGGTCTTCTGGTTGAGCCAGTCCTGGTAGACGGCACCGAACTGCTGGAGGTGCGCGGTCCATTCGGCGGCCTGGTCCAGGGTGGTGATCCGGGTCAGCTGCAGGGCCAGACGGTAGATGGTTTTCCCTGCGTCGGTGCGTGGCCGGCTGGTGGTGTGGCGGCGGACAACTCGTTGGGCGTGGACCAGACACCGTTGGATGATTGTGGTCGGCCATGTGGAGGTGATCGCGGAGGCGGCGCCTTGGCCACCATCGATGACAGCCATCAATGGTGCGGGGATCGGGCTGATCAGTTCCCGGTAGGCGGCGGTGGTTTCTGTGCGTGCCCAGGTCCAGTTGATGATGTGGGTGCGGCTGGCGGCGATGAGCAGGCAGCCGCTGGCCAGGAAGGTGGCATCGAGGAAGATCTGGTCGTGGATGCGGTGCGGGTCGACTGCTGAGGGTGGGATGATCCACCAGCACCAGGACATCCGACGGCTGAGGGTGTTGCGGTGGCGGCCGTGGTGTTCGGCCAGGGCCGTCAGGGATTGTGTGCCGGTGACCCAGGTGATGAAGGTCCGCATGGTGGCGGCGTGGGGGTGGTCGTGCTGGGTGGTGCGGACAAAGGAGTGTCCGCAGTCGGTGCAGCGCCAGCGGGTGGTGCCTTTGCTGGTGGTGCCGTTTTTCTTGGTGGTGTGGCTGCATACGGGGCAGCGGGGTCGGTTTGTGGTCACCGCTTACAGCCAATCGAGCGGGCCTAGCAGAAGGCGGCACCGGGGTGGGTTAACGTGCGGGAAATAGCTGTTCGGGAGCTATTAAACCCCGGTTTAGTGGCACTGTGCTGGGGCTACGCAGAGTCACGGACACACTTTTTAGTGCTTAACCCGGCCCCGGCCGGTGTGAAGGGGCACGAAAAAGGCACGATTTGGTTGTGTGCGACTGCTCCGTGTACAGTGAAACAAGTTCCAACGGGGCTATGGCGCAGCTGGTAGCGCACCACACTGGCAGTGTGGGGGTCAGGGGTTCGAGTCCCCTTAGCTCCACTTCATGAGAGGCTCACCTTCGGGTGGGCCTCTTCCCGTTGGTGGGGTGGTGACGGAGATCGCCGGAGGCACACCGCTCGTCACCGGGGTATCCGACGTAGTGTGGAGATACACATCAGCGTCCAACCGAACGAGGAGTTTCACCAGCATGTCCTTCAACGATGAAGTATTCCGCACCCTGAGCACCGAGCAGTCCCTGGCCTACCTCGCCGACGTGCAGCCCGGCCGCGTGGTGATGCGCCGCAAGGACGACATCGAGATCTTCCCCGTCAACTTCGTCGTCGACGGCGAGGCGATCTACTTCCGCACCGCCGAGGGCGCCAAGCTGTTCACCCTCGCCCTCAACCACGACGTCCTCTTCGAGGCCGACGGCCTCGAGGGCGAGACCGCGTGGTCCGTCATCGTCAAGGGCACCGCCGAGGTGCTGGAGAAGCCGGAGGAGGTCGCCCACGCGGAGACCCTGGGCCTGAAGCCGTGGGCCCCGACCCTCAAGTACAACTGGGTGCGCATCACCGCCACCGACATCTCCGGCCGCGAGTTCGAGGTCGGCGAGGAGCCGGAGCGTTACTAGACTCTCCTGCATGACTGACGTTTTCACCAAGCAGCCCCGTGAGCCCCGATCCGCTGAGGCGGAGGCCGCGGGGCTGCGGTGGCTCCGGGAGGCCTCCGACGCGGTCGCCGAGGTCGTCTCCCTGGACCCCGACGCGAACACCCTGCAGACCCGTCTCGTGCGCGAGGTGGGCCCCACCCAGGAGGTGGCCCGGCAGGCGGGCCGTGAACTGGCCCTGATCCACCGGGCCGGGGCGGAGGCGTTCGGGGCCCCGCCGACCGGCTGGGAGGGGCCGAACTACATCGGCACCCAGGAGCAGGAGTGCACGCCCACGGACGACTGGGGCGCGTTCTACGTCGGGCAGCGCGTCCTGCCCTTCGCCCGTCGGGCGCATGAGGCGGGCAACCTCGACGCCGCCGGCCTGGCGGTGGTGGAGGAGGCGTGCGCGGCGGTCGTCGGTAAGCGGTGGGACGTGGCGCCCGCCCGCATCCACGGCGACCTGTGGGCCGGCAACCTGCTCTTCACGGAGGAGGGCCCCGTGTTCATCGACCCGGCCGCCCACGGCGGGCACCCGCTGACCGACCTGGCGATGCTGTCACTGTTCGGCGTGCCGTTCCCCGACGATGTGTGGCGCGGCTACCGGGAGGTCACGGCGCTGCCGGCGGACTTCCGCGACCATTTCCCGCTGCACCAGCTCCACCCCCTGGCGGTGCACGCCCTCACCCACGGGCGCGGTTACGCGCGGCCGCTGGTGCAGGCGGCACGCGACACGCTGGAGCTGCTGGCCTAACGCCACCAGGTGTCGTGCGGCCCCGGCGGCAGGTGCCGCTTGTGGGCGCCGATGCGCCACAGGTGCTCGATGCGCTCCCGTGCCTCCGCCGGGACCTCGCGGCCCTCGAGGTAGTCGTCGATGTGCTCGTAGGACACGCCGAGGGCCTCCTCGTCGGGGAGGGCGGGACGGTCGTCCTCGAGGTCGGCGGTGGGGACCTTCTCCCACGTCGCCGGCGGGGCACCCAGGTGCTCGAGCATCTGCGCGCCCTGACGCTTGTTCAGTCCGGTGAGGGGCATGATGTCGGCGGCGCCGTCGCCGAACTTGGTGAAGAAGCCGGTGACGTTCTCCGCCGCGTGGTCTGTCCCGATGACCAGGGCGGCCTTCTCCCCGGCGATCGCGTACTGGGCGATCATGCGCTGGCGGGCCTTGACGTTGCCCTCGTTGAAGTCGTCCAGTTCCTCCTGGCCCAGCGCCGTGGCGACGGCGGTGTTCATCTGGCCGGTCGCGCCGGCGATGTTGACCGTCACCCGGTGGTCGGGGCGGATGAAGTCGAGCGCCATCTGGGCGTCGTCCTCGTCGAACTGCACGCCGTGGGGGAGGCGCACAGCCCAGAACTCGGCCTGCCGGCCCTCGGCACGGAGCTTCTCGACGGCCAGCTGGGCCAGACGCCCCGCGAGCGTGGAGTCCTGCCCGCCGGAGATACCCAGCACGTAGCCCTTCAGGCCGGTGGTGCGCAGATAGTCGGCGAGGAACTCGACGCGGGCGGCGATCTCGGCGGGGACGTCGATACGCGGGCGCGTGCGCAGGGTGTCGATGATGTGCTTCTGGAGCGGGGCTGCAGGCTGGGACATGCCTCCGATCCTAGCTGCGTGGGTGAGTGCTAACCCATGTCGTAGTAGGCCACGTGCGTGCCACAGGTGAGACAGCGGAAAAGTAAGGCCGCGATCCAACCGTACTTGACCAGGTGGGGCAGTTCCTCGGCGGGCAGGCCGTAGTCGAGGAGCGACTGCTGCGCGTCCGGCAGCGACTGCAGGGTGTCCCAGCCCACCTCCCCGAGAAAGGCGGCGGCGTCCCCGCAGTGGGTCATCCACATCGGGTCCTGCCACGACGAGAAACAGGGCGTACGGTAAGAGAGCTCGTCGAGGCTTTCCGGGGGGATGGGTTCATTCGTGACCGTGTAGGTGGCGAAGGACACCTCCAACTCCCGGGCCGCACGGCCCGAGGCGATGCACCACGGGCACAGGAATTCCGGCGACTCACCGACCCGGTACACGGGGGCCGTATGGTTCCAGCCGGTCTGTTCCCCGCAGCACTCGCAGACGGCGTCTGCGTCGGGCTCGATTGCGCCGGTGGCCACGGGGTCGGGATGGAGGCGGAAGGAGGGGAGGGCACGTTCGGGGGACATGGACAGTGACCCTAGTGCTGCGCGATGAGTGCCGCTCGGGGAGCGTTTTGGAGGTTGCCCGCGGAATGGGGTAACATGTTCCCTCGTGTCATGGCTGTATGGCCATGTTGGAAAAGTCGCAGTCTTAACTGAAATCGCGCATACAGAAAGGAGCGCCCGATGAAGGTCCGCAAGTCGCTTCGGTCGCTGAAGAACAAGCCGGGCGCCCAGGTTGTGCGTCGCCGCGGCAAGGTCTACGTGATCAACAAGAAGGAGCCGCGCTTCAAGGCTCGCCAGGGCTAAGCGTCAGCTGCTGAGTAACCGTCCACCCCGTTGTCCCCGGACAGCGACGGTGGGCGGTTCTCTTTTTGCGCTTCTGCCGGTGGGAGGCGCTGACCACGTGGTGTGACGCTGGGGTCCTGGGCGGCCCGGCCGGGGCTCCGGTGTCACACGGAACGGTCAGGGTCGGCTGCCGGGGAAGGTAACAATCAGGTAACGGGCGGGGAAAGAACCGGGAAAATCACATGGTTGTGGTTTCACGGGTGTGGTTCAACTCGTGAGGGTGGGTCAACATGTGGGCCGGGTTTGGTGGGTGTGCTGGGAATATCATCGGTGTAACTACTATATGTAGTGCTAGTTGCAGGTATTGACCACAAAGTATAGTGTCGTTGGTACCGCCGCCGGACCGGGAAGACACCCCGTCCAGCGCCCTGAAGTCGAGACAGCAACCGAGAGAATGAGGTCCACTCCCATGTCCATCACCCTCTACACCAAGCCCGCCTGCGTCCAGTGCAAGGCCACCGAGAAGGCTCTCGACCGCGCCGGCCTCTCCTACGAGACCGTGGACATCAGCCTCGACGACGAGGCCCGTGACTACGTCCTCGCCCTCGGTTACCTCCAGGCCCCGGTCGTCGAGGCCAACGGCGAGCACTGGTCCGGCTTCCGCCCGGAGCGCATCAGCAGCCTCGCTGCCGTCGTCGCCTAGGTCCCGGCCCCGGATCGGCCCGCCGGGAGTCGGGCCCGACCGTGTGCCCCCGCCCGCCCCGCCGCCCACGAGACACTGGGCGGCTTTTTTCCTGGAAGGGAAGTGAATCGAAGATGCTCGTCGTGTACTTCTCATCCGTGACGGAGAACACGCGCCGCTTCGTCGAGAAGCTGGATCTGCCCAACGTGCGCATCCCGCTCCACCGCAACGAGGAACCCCTCGTCGTCGACGAGCCCTACGTGCTCGTCTGCCCGACCTACGGGGGAGGGGCGTCCCTCACCCACCAGAACTCCCGCCCCGTCCCGGTGCAGGTGATCCGATTCCTCAACGACGAACGCAACCGCAGCCTCATCCGCGCGGTCGTCGCCGGAGGCAACTCCAACTTCGGCAGCGACTTCGGTCTCGCCGGCGAGATCATCGCGAAGAAGTGCAACGTCCCGTACGTGTACCGCTTCGAGCTGATGGGCAACTCCGAGGATGTGCGTATCCTGCGGGAGGGGCTCCTCACCAACGCGGAGGCGCTCGGACTGACGCCGCTGCCGCAGACCGCCACGTGCTGACACCCCTGTCGACCCTCAAGAAAGGCCTGAAGAAGCTTTGACCACGAAGACCTCCGAGCTCACGACCTCCCAGGAGGAGCAGCTCGACTACCACGCTCTCAACGCGCTGCTGAATCTCTACGACGAGAACGGTCAGATCCAGTTCGACAAGGACCGGGAAGCGGCCAACCAGTACTTCCTGCAGCACGTCAACCAGAACACCGTGTACTTCCACGACCTGGACGAGAAGCTGAAGTACCTCGTGGACAACAAGTACTACGAGCCGGAGGTTCTCGAGGCGTACGACTACGAGTTCATCAAGTCGCTGTTCCAGCGCGCGTACTCCTACAAGTTCCGCTTTCCGACGTTCCTCGGCGCGTACAAGTACTACACCTCCTACACGCTGAAGACCTTCGACGGTCGCCGCTACCTCGAGCGCTTCGAGGACCGCGTCACCATGACCGCGCTGTTCCTGGCCGACGGCAACCGCGAGCTCGCCGAGAACCTCGTCGACGAGATCCTCACCGGCCGCTTCCAGCCGGCCACCCCGACCTTCCTCAACGCGGGCAAGGCCCAGCGTGGCGAGCTCGTCTCCTGCTTCCTCCTGCGCATCGAGGACAACATGGAGTCCATCGGCCGCGCCATCAACTCCGCCCTGCAGCTGTCCAAGCGCGGCGGCGGCGTCGCCCTGCTCCTGTCGAACCTGCGTGAGGCCGGCGCACCGATCAAGCACATCGAGAACCAGTCCTCCGGCGTCATCCCCGTGATGAAGCTCCTCGAGGACTCCTTCTCCTACGCCAACCAGCTCGGTGCCCGCCAGGGCGCCGGCGCGGTGTACCTCAACGCACACCACCCGGACATCATGCGCTTCCTCGACACCAAGCGCGAGAACGCCGACGAGAAGATCCGCATCAAGACCCTCTCCCTCGGCGTGGTCATCCCGGACATCACCTTCGAGCTGGCACGTCGCAACGACGACATGTACCTGTTCTCCCCGTACGACGTGGAGCGCATCTACGGCAAGCCCTTCGGCGACATCTCCGTCTCCGAGCTCTACGACGAGATGGTCGAGGACCCGCGGATCCGCAAGACCAAGATCAACGCCCGCCACTTCTTCCAGACCCTGGCGGAGATCCAGTTCGAGTCCGGCTACCCGTACATCATGTTCGAGGACACGGTCAACGCCGCGAACCCGATCGACGGCCGCATCAACATGTCCAACCTGTGCTCCGAGATCCTGCAGGTCAACACCCCGTCGACCTACCACGAGGACCTCTCCTACGAGACCATCGGCGAGGACATCTCCTGCAACCTGGGCTCCATGAACGTCGCCCTGGCGATGGACTCCCCGGATTTCGCCAAGACCGTCGAGACCGCCATCCGTGGCCTCACCTCCGTCGCGGAGTTCACCAGCATCGACTCCGTCCCGTCCATCCGCGAGGGCAACCGGGCCTCCCACGCCATCGGCCTGGGCCAGATGAACCTCCACGGTTACCTCGGCCGTGAGCACATCTACTACGGCTCCGAGGAGGGCCTCGACTTCACCAACGCCTATTTCGCGGCCGTCCTGTACCAGGCACTGCGGGCCTCCAACAAGCTGGCCAAGGAGCGCGGCGAGAAGTTCGTCGGCTTCGAGAAGTCCAAGTACGCCGACGGCAGCTACTTCGACGGCTTCGACCCGGCGGACTTCGCGCCCAAGACCGAGAAGGTCAAGGGGCTGTTCGAGAATTCCACCGCGCATGTCCCCACCGCCGAGGACTGGGCCGACCTCAAGGCCGAGGTCATGGAGCACGGCCTGTTCAACCGCAACCTGCAGGCCGTCCCGCCGACCGGGTCGATCTCCTACATCAACAACTCGACCTCCTCGATCCACCCGATCGCGTCGAAGATCGAGATCCGCAAGGAAGGCAAGATCGGCCGCGTCTACTACCCGGCCCCGCACATGAACAACGAGAACCTGGACTACTTCCAGGACTCGTACGAGATCGGCTACGAGAAGATCATCGACACGTACGCCATCGCCACGAAGTACGTCGACCAGGGCCTGTCCCTGACCCTGTTCTTCAAGGACACCGCCACCACGCGCGACATCAACCGCGCGCAGATCTACGCATGGCGCAAGGGCATCAAGACCCTGTACTACATCCGCCTGCGTCAGGTCGCCCTCACCGGCACCGAGATCGAGGGCTGCGTCTCCTGCATGCTCTAGGCGAATGACAAAAAGGCACGGACCCTCGGGAGGGTCCGTGCCTTCGGCGTCTGCGGTGCCGACGCCCGGGGGCGTCGGCAAGCGGCTCAGTAGTCGTCGACGAACATCTGCGCGACCTCGGTGAGCAGCTGGCGGGACTGCTCCTCCGCCGCGGCCTCGTCGCCGTCGGCGACGGCCCGGGCCAGCTGCTCGTGGGCGGTCAGGGCCGCGGGGGCCGGGTCCGCCGGCTGCATCCCGTACCGGGTGCGGCCGTGGAGGACACTGAGCAGGGAGGGGGCGAGGGCGGCGAACATCTCGTTGCCCGACGCCTCGAGCAGCAGGTTGTGGAAACGGCTGTCGGCGTCGAGGAACTCCTGGGAGGCTCCGCCACCCGAGGTGCCCATCTCCCGCAGACGCGCGGCCAGGCCCACCAGCTCCTCCCGCTGCGCGAGGCTCGCGTTGCGGGCCGCGAGGCGGGCCGCCTGCGGCTCGATGCCGGTGCGCAGCTGGTTGAGGGAGCGCAGCTGTGAACGGCGCTCGGTGGCGCAGGCGAGACGCCAGTCGATGATCGACTGGTCGAAGACGGCCCACGACGCCCGCGGGCGGACGGTGATGCCGACGCGGCGGGACGAGGACACCAGACCGAGCTGCTCGAGGGCGCGCATGGCCTCACGGGCGACGGTGCGTGAGATGTCGAAACGGTTGGACAGATCCTGCAGGGTGAAGGTCCGGCCCTCCGGCAGAGTCCCGGAGATGATGTCGCGCCCGAGCTCGTCCAGGACATTGTCCAGCAGCGGTGCGGCCGGGGTGCGCTGTGTCTCTGTCATGGCTGGGGAACCCTTCGGTTGCGGGAACAACTTAGCTATTAGTCATTCTAAACGCTCACCGGGCCGGTATCACAGGTAATTCCCATAAATCGGGGGATTCAACCCACGGCGCCGGCCGGGGCAACCTTCCGATTCGGGGGTGATCAGGCGTGGTGGGACGGGGCAGAAGCCCCGGGTGCAACACATCCCTATATATAAGGAATCGTCCGGCGGGCGGGAGGGGTGCCGGCGCCGGTGGACGAACGTCACGGCGGATTAGTTCCCGACACGGGGGACTATACGAAAGTTTGAGCCCGGCCGGGGGTAGTGGGGAGTTCCCGGGAGTCCCGGGGAATGTTAATGTCCCAGTTCGCAACCGTGGCCTGAGTCACAAATGTCGGGGGTGGTCGCCGATCTCGGGTGGATTCGCCCCGAATTGCCGTTATCCTTGCGGTTTGTAGGGCCGGTGGGGTTACACTGGCTTACGTCTCCAGCTCCTATTGGGCTGGAATAATCTCTTACGCGTCCTTTAAGATGAGACGCAGTAAAAGCTTGGCAGTCCGTGTAGTGCGGGCTGTCTCGTAGTCAGGAGGAACTATGACCGCAGTGGCGCCAAGGCTTGATGATTACATCGAGCCGACTCGTCCTCAGCCGACAGGTCTTGACCGTAAGGGGTCTCGTGCCTGGGATATGCTGATCACCACCGACCACAAGCAGCTGGGCATCTACTACATCATCATGTCCTTCAGCTTCTTCTTCCTCGGCGGCCTTATGGCCCTGCTGATCCGTGCGGAGCTCTTCGCACCGGGTCTGCAGTTCCTGTCGAACGAGCAGTTCAACCAGCTGTTCACCATGCACGGCACCGTGATGCTGCTGCTGTTCGGTACGCCGATTGTCTGGGGCTTCGCCAACTACGCCCTGCCGCTGCAGATCGGCGCGCCGGATGTGGCCTTCCCCCGTCTGAACGCCTTCGGCTTCTGGATCACCACCGTCGGTGGTGTCGCGATGCTGTCCGGCTTCCTTACCCCGGGCGGTGCGGCCGACTTCGGTTGGACCATGTACTCCCCGCTGTCCGATGCAGTCCACACCCCGGGTGTCGGCGCTGACCTCTGGATCATCGGTGTCGGTGCGACCGGTATCGGTACCGTCGTCTCCGCCATCAACATGCTCACCACCATCCTGACGATGCGTGCGCCGGGCATGACCATGTTCCGTCTCCCGATCTTCACCTGGAACATCTTCGTCACCTCCGTCATCGCCCTGATGATCTTCCCGCTGCTGCTCGCCGCCGCCCTCGGCGTCCTGTACGACCGCAAGCTCGGCGCGCACATCTACGACACCGCCAACGGTGGCGCCATCCTGTGGCAGCACCTGTTCTGGTTCTTCGGCCACCCCGAGGTCTACGTCCTCGCACTGCCGTTCTTCGGTGTCATCTCCGAGGTCATCCCGGTCTTCTCCCGTAAGCCGATGTTCGGCTACATCGGCCTGATCTTCGCGACCCTCGCCATCGGCGCCCTGTCCATGGCCGTGTGGGCACACCACATGTTCGTCACCGGTGCCGTCCTGCTGCCGTTCTTCTCCTTCATGACGTTCCTGATCTCGGTCCCGACCGGCGTCAAGTTCTTCAACTGGGTCGGCACCATGTGGAAGGGTCACATCACCTGGGAGACCCCGATGATCTTCGCGGTCGGCTTCGTCGCCACCTTCCTCTTCGGTGGCCTGACCGGCATCATGCTGGCCTCCCCGCCGCTGGACTTCCACCTGGCTGACGGCTACTTCCTGATCGCGCACTTCCACTACACCCTGTTCGGTACCGTCGTGTTCGCCTCCTTCGCCGGCGTCTACTTCTGGTTCCCGAAGATGACGGGCCGCATGCTGGACGAGCGTCTGGGCAAGATCCACTTCTGGATCACCTTCATCGGCTTCCAGGGCACCTTCCTGGTCCAGCACTGGGTCGGCAACATGGGTATGCCGCGTCGTTACGCCGACTACCTTGACTCTGACGGCTTCACCCTGCTGAACCAGATCTCCACCGTGTTCTCCTTCCTGCTGGGCGCCTCCGTCATCCCGTTCGTCTGGAACGTCTTCAAGTCCTGGCGTTACGGCGAGGTCGTCACCGTCGACGATCCGTGGGGCTACGGCAACTCCCTCGAGTGGGCGACCTCCTGCCCGCCGCCGCGTCACAACTTCGTCTCCCTGCCGCGTATCCGCTCCGAGCGCCCGGCGTTCGAGCTGCACTACCCGCACATGGTTGAGCGCATGCGTCGCGAGGCACACACCGGTGCCCACGACGAGCGCGCGGAGATCACCCAGACTCCGGCTCCGGCCGAGGTCCGCTAAAAGGGTTTGACATAGACCCCTCCGACTGACACGACCCCCGGTAGATCCCTCTACCGGGGGTTGCGGCATGTTCGAAACCCCCTCCCATGAAAGAATGATCCCGTGGCAGATCAAGCTCAGAACCCCGATACCGCCGACACCGAAGCACAGCAGCAGCTGCAGGTGGCGCTCCAGCCCGGACTGGAGTCCGCAGTCATCACCCTCACCGGCCGTGACCGGCCGGGCGTGACGGCCGCCTTCTTCCGCGTCCTGTCCGCTCACGACGTCCAGCTTCTCGACGTCGAGCAGTCCCAGTTCCGTGGATACCTCTCCCTCGCCGCCTACGTGGGCGTCGACCCGGAGCGCGTCGACCGTCTCCGCGAGGGCCTGACCGAGACCCTCAAGGGCCACGGGCAGCTCGCCACCGTCGAGATGGTCCCGGAGGGCCAGCACTCCAGCCCGCGGTCCACGCACGTGGCCGTCGTCCTGGGCAACCCGGTGACCGCCACCGACGTGTCGGCCATCGGTCAGACGCTGGCCAACTACGGCGCGAACATCGACCGTATCCGCGGCATCGCGGACTACCCGATCACCGGCCTGGAGATCATGATCACGATCGCCAACCCGGAGCCGGGCGGCGGCAAGGCCATGCGTAAGGCACTGGCGGAGCTGACCACCGAGCTGGGCGTCGACATCGCCATCGAGCGTGCCGGCCTGCTGCGCCGCTCCAAGCGTCTGGTCATCTTCGACTGCGACTCCACCCTCATCACCGGTGAGGTCATCGAGATGCTGGCGGCCCACGCCGGCAAGGAGGCCGAGGTCGCCGAGGTCACCGAGCGGGCCATGCGCGGCGAGCTCGACTTCGAGGAGTCCCTCCGTGAGCGCGTCGCCACCCTCGAGGGTCTCGACGCCTCCGTCATCGACGAGGTCGCCCGCGACATCGTCCTGACCCCGGGCGCCCGCACGACCATCCGCACCCTGAAGAAGATGGGCTACCGCACGGCCGTCGTCTCCGGTGGCTTCATCCAGGTCCTCGAGGACCTGGCCGAGGACCTCCAGCTCGACTACGTCCGCGCGAACACCCTGGAGATCGTCGACGGCAAGCTCACCGGCCGCGTGACCGGTGACATCGTCGACCGTGCCCGCAAGGCGGAGCTGCTGCGCGAGTTCGCCGAGGACTCCGGCCTGCAGATGTACCAGACCGTGGCCGTGGGTGACGGTGCCAACGACATCGACATGCTCTCCGCGGCGGGCCTGGGCATCGCGTTCAACGCCAAGCCGGCGCTGCGCGAGATCGCCGACACCTCCGTCAACCACCCCTTCCTCGACGAGGTGCTCCACATCCTGGGCGTCCCGCGCGAGGAGATCGACGAGTCCGACCTGGAGGACGGCACCTTCCGCCGGGTCCCGCTCGAGGTCTCCGCACGGTAGTGGAGGAGACCGATCCGCTCGCCCTCGCGCACGCCCTCCTGAGCGCGCGGGTGAGCGACAACCGGCACGACCGCTCCGAGAACCCGGAGCAGCAGGAGACCGTGCAGGCGATGCAGATCGCCCTGCACGTGCCGAAGACACAACCGCCCCGCCGTACCGACCTCCTCGAGGCCGCGGCGCGGGCGGTTGTCGCCGTCTGCCTCTCCGACAGGGTCGCGGGGGACCCGTCCTGGCGGGCGGGGCTGGAGGGCTGGTACGACCACCTCATCCGCAAGGTGACCCGCCGGGCCCGCAACAAGGCGTGGCGGGAGGTGCAGGAGGTGCCGGGCGTCACCGTCGACGTGCGGGGCGCCCAGGCACGGGCGTTCGTGCCCTCGGCGGTGTCGGCGGTCCCGCCGCCGGTGCGGAAGCTGCAGATCCAGGGGACGGAGCTGCCCCCGGAGGAACCGGGCCCCGTGGAGCCCGGCACCCCGCTGATCCTCGTGGACCGGGACCTGCAGATGACCACCGGCAAGGCGGCGGCCCAGGTCGGGCACGCGAGCATGCTGCTGGCCGCGGCCCAGGACCTGGGGTGGGTCCGCGCATGGGCGGCCCGCGGTTTTCCGCTGAACGTGCGGGAGGTGCCGCATGCGGAGTTCGCGGCGTACCTCGGCACCCCGGGGGTGGTGACGGTGCGGGACGCCGGTTACACGGAGGTCGCCCCCGACGCCCTCACCGTGCTGGCGCTCCCCGGCGACGAAGCCCACCTCCGCGGGGCCCGTCCGTGAGACACTGGGATCCAGGACACATCCTCGAAAGGATCGACCATGACCCGCCCCGAAGATCCCTACGCCGCCAACCCCGGCTATCCCGGTTATCCCGCAGACCTGCCCCGGCCGGTCCCGCCCGGTGAGCCGCGCCCCCTCGACGCCGTCGAGAGCCTCACCCAGGGGACGAAGGCGCTGTTCAGCAACGTCCTGCCGTGGGTCCTGGCCATGCTCATCGTCCTGGCCGTCACCGTCATCCTCACGGTGGTGCTGGTCGCGCCGGTCGCCCTGCGTGAGTACGCGGGGGAGGAGCAGGCCGTGGCCCTGTCGCCGGCGACGGTCGCCGCTCTGGTCCTCGTCTGGCTCATCGTCTTCGTCCTGGGCATGGTGTGGACCCTCAACGTCTACCGCAACGCTGTCCGCCAGGTGCAGGGGGAGCCGGTGGACCTCAGTGACTTCTTCCGCCTGCGGGAGCTGGGTGTCCCCTTCGTGGCCTACGTGCTGATGGGGCTGGTCACCTTCGTCGGCATGCTGCTGCTGGTCATCCCCGGCCTGGTGGCCGCGGTGCTGCTGATGTTCGTGCCCTACCTGGCGTTCAGCCGCCCGGAGAGCGGTCTGAACGGGATCTTCCGGGGGTCCGTGGACATCGTCCGGGCCAACCCCGGGCACTCACTCCTGCTGGTGCTGTTCTCCCTGCTGCTCAATGCGGTGGGCAGCCTGACGGTGGTCGGGGTGCTGATCACCGCGCCGCTGAACGCCTGCATGATGGCGCACGCCGCACTCCAGGGCAGCGGCGACCGGCTCCTTCACCGGTCCTGAGCCACCAGACGCTCGAGCGCACCGCGGACCACCTGCGGGTCGGTCGTCTCCCAGAAGGCGGGCATCGAGGCGCGGAGGAAGGAGCCGTAGCGCTTGGTCACCAGGCGGTTGTCCAGGACGGCGACGACGCCGCGGTCGTTGACCGAGCGCAGCAGGCGGCCCGCGCCCTGGGCCATGAGCAGGGCCGCGTGCGTGGCGGCGACCTCCATGAAGCCGTTGCGTCCCTCGGCCTCCGCGGCCTCCTTGCGGGCCTGCAGCAGCGGGTCGTCGGGGCGGGGGAAGGGGACCCGGTCGATGAGGACCAGGGAGCAGGCGCTGCCCGGAACGTCGACGCCCTGCCACAGGGTGAGCGTGCCGAAGAGGCAGGCGTTCTCGTTGCGGGCGAACTTCTCCACCAGCGCGCCGGTCGTGTCGTCGCCCTGGCAGTAGACGTCGAAGGGCAGGCGGGCACGCATCGCCTCGGCGGCCTGTTCCGCGGCGCGACGGGAGGAGAAGAGTCCCAGGGTGCGGCCGCCGGCGGCCATGATGAGGTCGTGGATCTCGTCGAGGGTCTCGGCGGCGAGGCCGTCGCGGCCGGGGTCCGGCAGGTGGCGGGCCGTGTAGAGGATGCCGGAGCGGCGCGGGTCGAAGGGGGTGCCGGCGTCGAGGCTGTCCCACGTGCCGCGGGGCAGTCCCCAGGAGGCGGCCATCGCGTCGAAACGCCCGCCGATGGTGAGCGTCGCGGAGGTGAGCACGACGGTCTGCTCGCCGAAGAGCCTTTCGTGGAGCAGCCCGGCCACCGACAGCGGGGCGACCATGAGGACGTCGCCGCGGCGGTCGTCGCGGTCCAGCCACACGACGTCGCGTTGCGACGCCGCGTCCTCCTCGTCGAACACGGTGAGGATCCGCACGATGGCGTCGTGAAGTTCCTGCAGGTGGTTGGTGAGGTTCTGCCGTTCGGCGTTCTTCTCCGGATCGTGCGCGGCCTCGCCCTCGGGGGCGCGGGCGACGGCGTCGCGGAGGGACCACAGGCCGTCGCGGAGGCCGGCGAGCGGGCCGCGGGCGGCGTCGTCGATGTCGCTCCACCGGCCGGCGGGCAGCAGCGCGGCGGCCGCCAGCCAGTCGTCGGTGAGTTCCACCACCTTGTCGTCGCGGCCGTCGGCACCCAGCTTCCCGGCGCGCTTGGCGGCCAGTGTCAGGGCGGTGCGTGACAGTTGGTTGGTGGCGACGGAGGTGATGCGGCCGTCGAGTTCGTGGGCCTCGTCGATGATGACCACGTCGTGCTCGGGGAGGATGTCGATGTCGGCGAGGGCGTCGATGGCCAGCAGCGCGTGGTTGGTCACCACGATGTCGACCTCATGTGCTTTCCGACGCGCCGCCTCCGCGAAGCACTCCTCGCCGTGCGGGCAGCGCGTCGCCCCGAGGCACTCACGGGCGGTGACGGAGACCTGCCGCCACGCCAGGTCCGGCACGCCGGGCTCGAGGTCGTCGCGGTCGCCGCTCTCCGTCTCCTGCGCCCACTCGTGGACGCGGGCGACGTGCCGGCCCAGCCAGGAGACCTCGGCCTCGTCGAGAAGCGCCTCCTCCGGGTCCTCGTCCGCCCCGATGCGGTTGAGGCAGACGTAGTTGGAGCGACCCTTGAGGATCGCGAAGGTGGGGCGCCGCTCCATGACCTTCTCCAGGGCGTCCGCCAGACGCGGCAGATCCCTCTCGACCAGCTGCCGCTGCAGGGCGATGGTCGCCGTGGAGACGATGACCGAGGAACCCGTGGCCTGCGCGTGCCGGATCGCCGGGACCAGGTAGGCCAGCGACTTGCCGGTGCCCGTGCCGGCCTGCACCGCCAGGTGCCGTTCCGTCTCCAGCGCACGGGTGACGGCCTCCGCCATGGCGACCTGGCCGTCGCGGCGGGTGCCGCCGAGGGCGTCGACGGCGGCGTCGAGAAGCGTGGTGGTGGAGTGGGACACGCGGTGCCTCCTGGCGGGAAGAAGATGAGGGGCCGGCCCCCGAGTCTAACGCCGGGGGCCGGCCACGCCGGGGGAGAGGTTCCCGCTACCCGGGGAAGCCCACGAAACGGGTGCTGATCGACGGCTCGTCGCGCGACAGCGCCAGGCCCTCCCACGGCAGCGTCAGCAGCTGCTCCGCGAGGTGCGCGCGGGACTCGTGGAGGGTCGGCAGGCCCTCCACCGCCACGCCGTCTCGCATGAGCGGGACCGTGAGCTGACGGGAGGTGAGGCGCCCGGTGTCCGGCGCCTCCGCACCGAAGGGGGAGACCAGCTCCTCGACGGCGACGCCGGAGGAACGGTAGGTACGCACCGCCTGCTTGCCGCCGCCCGTCATGCCCTTGCCGCGCGAACGCTTCGCGACGGGGTGCCCGTCCACCTCGACCAGCTTGTACACCATGCTGGCGGTCGGGGCACCTGAACCCGTGACCACCGAGGTGCCGACACCGTAGACGTCGACCGGGTCGCCGCGCAGACCGGCGATGGCGAACTCGTCGAGGTCCGAGGACACGACGATCCGGGTGTTGTGTGCGCCGAGCTCGTCGAGCTGCCGGCGGACGCGCCGGGTGACGGCGCCGAGGTCACCGGAGTCGATGCGGACGCCCCCGAGCTCGGGGCCGGCGACCCGGACGGCCGTCTCGACGCCCTTGGTGATGTCGTAGGTGTCCACCAGCAGCGTCGTGTCCGGGCCGAGGGCCTCGACCTGGGAGCGGAAGGCCAGCTCCTCGTTCGGGGTGCCGTCCTCGTTGATGTGCAGCAGCGTCCACGCGTGCGCGGCGGTGCCGGAGGCGGGGATGCCGTAGCGGTGGGAGGCCTCCAGGTTCGAGGTGGCGGTGAAACCGGCCAGGTAGGCCGCCCGGGAGGCGGTGACCGCCGCGTACTCGTGGGTGCGGCGTGAACCCATCTCGATGATGGGGCGGCCGTCGGCGGCCGTGACCATGCGGGCGGCGGCCGAGGCAATCGCGGAGTCCGCGTTCATGATCGACAGGATGACCGTCTCGAGGATCACGCACTCGGCGAAGGTGCCGCGGACGGTGAGCAGCGGGGAGTACGGGAAGTAGAGCTCGCCCTCCCGGTAGCCGTCGATCTGCCCGGTGAAGCGGTAGTCCCGGAGGAACTCGCGGGTCCGGTCGTCGAGGAAGCTCAGGTGCGTGAGCTGGTCCTCCGTGAAGACGAAGTCCCGTATCGCACGCAGCACGCGGGCGGTGCCCGCGACGACGCCGTAACGACGCTCATTGGGCAGCCGGCGAGCGAAGACCTCGAAGGTGCAGCTGCGGTGTGCCGTGCCGTCGCGCAGCGCGGCCTGCAGCATGGTGAGCTCGTACATGTCCGTCAGCAGCGACGTCGAGCGGTTCGGCGGCAGCGAGGCGGCCTGGGTGGTGGGTGTGGTCTCGTTCACACCGCCCACTGTATATCGGTCGGTGCTCACCTGGCGGAGAGTTGCAGCGTCACCCACACGCGGCCGTGACCCACGGCGACGCCGGTGCCGTGGAAGGAGTAGCGGGCGTCGATGAGCACCGCGGTGTGCGGCGCGGAGTGCAGCCAGGCCTCCATGAAGGCGTGGCCGGAGGCCTCCTCCAGCGGCAGGCTGTGCTGCAGCAGGGTGACGTTGTTCGGGGAGTCGACGTGCGTCCCCAGGACCGCGACCTTCTGGGCGTGGCGCTGGGCGGTGCGCTCCATGTGGGAGTCGAGCGCCAGCGGCGGGACGTGTTCCTTCATCCGCAGGGCGTTCACCGCAAAGACGAGTTCGTCGTGGATCGTGGTGAGCTTCGCCTGCGTCTCCGCGTCCGGGACGACGTAGCCGATGTCCTCGCCCGCGTCCCCCGGATCATCCGACGCCGGGCCACCGGGCGTGAAGGCCAGCAGCAGCGACATGATGAGGCTGCCCACGGTGAGGAGGACGCCCGCGTTCGACAGCAGGTCCTTCATCCCCTGCGGGGACGTCCAGGGGGCTGACGACAACGGGAACATGGCGGTGGGGGTCCTCGGAAGAATAGGCGTGGTTGAAAGGGAAACAGTGTAGTCGGAAGTACTGAGAAAGAACGTACCCGCCCGCGGGGGGATACACCACCTGACCGACCGGGCCGGTTCCGGCGTCGGGGAGGGGGTGGCGGAACGACAGGCACGGTGGCTCTGCCAACCTCCGGGTGCGTTGAGTAGGCTGAGTCACATGACAGGTCCAGTACTGATGAGTGCGCCCGGAATGGGGTCCCCGATGGCGACCCCGGAGCTCGACGAGGCGATCGAGGTCGACGTCGCCACCTCGGAGAATCTGCCGTGGATGTGCATCGTATGGGATGATCCGGTCAACCTCATGAGCTACGTGACCTATGTCTTCCAGACCGTCCTCGGCTACGGACGCAAGCGCGCCACCGAGCTGATGATGCAGGTCCACACCGAGGGCAAGGCCGTCGTCTCGACAGGTGAGAAGGACAAGGTCGAGGGTGACGTCAAGAAGCTGCACACCGCGGGCCTGTGGGCCACGATGCAGCAGGCCGGATAGGAGACAGGATGCAGGCATGGCGGCGGAAGAAGGGACTCATGCGGGCGGCGCGGTATCAGACGGTGCTTGAGCCCCTGGAGCGGGAGGTGCTGGGCAACCTGGTGGCGACCGTGAGTGAGGCCATCATCCAGCGTGCCCAGTCGGCCCCGAAGGATGAGCTGGCCGAGCTCACCGGCATCCCCTCCGGCCACAAGGAGGCGCCGCAGGACCCCGCCATGGCCCGGCTGCTCCCCGACTTCGAGCGGGAGGGCGACGAGGAGTACGAGGGCGACAACTCCCTGCTCCGCAGCCTCCACGAGAACGACATCTGCCGTGCGAAGCTGCAGAACCTGCAGGTCCTGGCGGAGAAGGTCGGGCCCGACGGGGGAGTGAACATCACGTTGAGCGAGGAGGAGGCCAGGGCCTTCATCGCGGGCCTCAACGATCTGCGGCTCTACCTGGCGGCCAGCGTGGGCGCGGCCGGGGGAGACGCGGTTGAGGGTTTTGAGGGGCAGGCGCCGGCCCCCGCCGACGAGGAGACCACCGCGCTCATCGAGTGGCTCGGCTACAACCAGGACAGCCTGCTCACGGCGATGATGGACTGATGTCCGCGCTTGTCGACGTCCCCGGACTCCTCGTCGGGCACGCCTCCCTGGGGGACACCGGCGTCACGGCCGTCGTCGCGGAGTCCCCGGCGGGCATGGTGGCCGGCGTCGACGTCCGCGGCGGCGGTCCCGGTACCCGGGAGACGGACCTGCTGGAGCCCCACAACACCGTGGAGCGTGTCCATGCGATCGTGCTTGCCGGCGGGTCGGCCTTCGGGCTGGCCGCCGCCGACGGGGCGATGCGTGAGCTGGAGCGCGCCGGGCGGGGTTTCCCGGTCCTCGGGGAGGGGCGGCCCGGTCCGCGTGTGCCCATCGTGCCGGCCGCGGTGATCTTCGACCTGTTCGTCGGGGACGCCGACCACCGGCCGACCGCCGCAGATGGCGCGGCGGCGGTGGCGGCGGCGCTCGCCGGGGATCCGGCGGGGGCCACGGCGCGGGGCAGCGTCGGTGCCGGGTGCGGGGCGACGGCCGGGGTCCTGCGTGGGGGCGTCGGTCAGGCGTCGGCGCCGGTGGGGGAGTACACGGTGTCCGCCCTGGTGGTGGCCAACCCGGTGGGGTCGGTCATCGACCCGGAGACTGGTCTCCTGTGGGGTGACCCCGGGCGGCCGGCGGTGGACACGGAGAGGTTCGGGGCGCTGGAGCATCCGGCGGCGCGGTTGAACACGACGATCGGGGTGGTCGCCACTGACGCGCCGGTCACCACCGCCCAGGTCACCCGGCTGGCGATGGTCGGGCACGACGGCATCGCGCGGGCCGTGCGGCCGGCGCACTCCCCGCTGGACGGGGACACGCTGTTCGCGGTCGGTACCGCGGCGGAGGCGTCCGGGGTGGACGTGGAGACGCTGCACGCCCTGTCGGCCGCGGCGGCGGATGTGGTGCAGCAGGCGCTTGTCGACGCCGTCGTGTCCGCCGTCCCCGGCCACGGCGTCGCATGCTGGGCGGAGATCCTCCGCGACTGATTAGAGTGGTGGGCAATGTACCAGCCAGTCCCGTACCCCACCGCCCCGCCGCCCGCCTCCCGCGGAGGTTCCTCGCTCCGTTCCGGATTCCTGTTCGCCGCCGGTTACGTGCTCGTCATCTGGGCGGTGCACATCGTCAACGTCCTGGTCTTCGGCCGGCAGCTGCTGTACTTCGGCATCCACCCGCTGGACGTATCATCCCTGTGGCATATTTTGACCTCCCCGTTGCTGCACGCCAACGTGGAACACCTCATATCGAATACGATTCCCGGTGCTGTCTTCAGCTTTCTCATAGGTATGTCGCGGGCGCGGGTCTGGTGGGAGGTCACGGCCATCGTGGTGCTCCTCGGAGGGGCCGGCGTCTGGCTGCTGGGAGGGGTGGGCACGAACCACATCGGGGCCTCCGGCCTGGTGTACGGCTGGCTCGGGTATCTGTTGGTCAGGGGCCTGTTCAACCGCAGCGTCATGCAGATCATGGTGGGTGTTGGCCTGGGAATTCTGTACTCGGGACTGGTGTGGGGCATCCTGCCGGGAGTGCCCGGGGTGTCCTGGCAGGCCCATCTCTTCGGCGCCGTCGGCGGTGTGGCGGCGGGAGTGTTCATCACGTCCGATGACCCACCCGCGCTGCGGGAGCGGAGGCGTCTCCGGAGGCTGGAACGGCGCTCGTCCGGGGGCGGTTTACCCCCGGTCTCGGGTGGGAACTGAGATGATTATTTAGGAGTCACACAGGTTCGATGGTGATAGTTCGGAAAGTTCCTAGTAGCATTAGTTTCTATGAACAGCAATGACGTGGAATGGTTGTCTGATCAGGAATCAGAGACCTGGATGAATGTGTGGTCCTTTCATGTGTGGCTGCCCTCCCGGCTGGAGGCGCAGCTGAAGAGGGACGCCGGCATCAGCCACTACGACTACTTCACACTGATGCAGCTGTGGAAGGCCCCCCAGCACACTCTCCGCATGAGTGAGCTGGCCGCGGCCTCCGACATGACCCTCTCCCACCTGTCCCGCGTGATCACCCGCCTGGAGAAGCAGGACCTCGTGCGCCGTCTGCCGGATCCCGGCGACGGCCGTTCCACCCTCGCGGAGCTCACCACCGACGGCCTGGCACTCTTCGAGCAGGCGGCCCCCGGCCACGTCTCCGAGGTTCGTCGCCTCATCTTCGACAACCTCGAGCCGGAAGAGCAGCGTCACTTCTCGGATGCCATGAGCAAGATCGTCGCGGCCATGGACAGCGGGGAGCGTCGTCCCCAGCGCTAGCATGGTCGGCGTGAGCACTCCCGAAGCCCCCATCGGCATCTTCGACTCCGGCGTCGGCGGCCTGACGGTCGCCCGCACGATCATGGACCAGCTGCCGCACGAGTCGATCATCTACATCGGTGACACCGCGCACGGCCCCTACGGACCGCTGCCCATCGCCGAGGTCCGCGCCCACGCGACCCGGATCGCCGACGACCTCGTCGAACGCGGCTGCAAGATGCTCGTCATCGCCTGCAACACCGCCTCCGCCGCCTTCCTCCACGACGCCCGCGAGCGTTACGACGTCCCCGTGGTCGAGGTCATCCAGCCCGCGGTGCGCCGCGCCCTGGCCACGACGCGCAACGGCAGGGTGGGCGTGATCGGCACGGTCGGCACCATCAACTCGGGCGCCTACCAGGACCTGTTCGCCATCAACCCCGGCGTGGAGGCACACGCCCAGGCCTGTCCCAGCTTCGTCGACTTCGTCGAGCGCGGCATCACCTCGGGACGCCAGATCCTCGGCGTCGCCGAGGCCTACGTGGAGCCGCTGCAGGCGGCGGGCGTCGATACGCTCGTGCTGGGGTGCACCCACTACCCGCTGCTGTCGGGCGTCATCCAGCTGGCGATCGGCGACCACGTCACGCTGGTCTCCTCCGCGGAGGAGACGGCGAAGGACGTGCTGCGCGTGCTCACCCGGGAGAACCTGCTCGCCGACCCGGTGGGGGACGCCGACCGGCAGCCGGTCCGCCTCTTCGAGTCGACGGGTGACCCGGCGAAGTTCGCGGCGCTCTCGGAGCGTTTCCTCGGGCCCGGCGTCGGTCAGGTCCACCAGGTGACCGGCCTGTAGGACCTGGGAATTCCCCTCACAATCTGATGACGTTCTGTGCGTTGCGTTCGAGAAAACCGCTCTGACGTGGCACAGTAGCGACATGAAGTTGACGATCCTCGGAAGTTCCGGCAGCGTCGGCGCGCCCACCAACCCGGCCTCGGGCTACCTGGTGACCGTCGACAACTCCCCGGCCCTGCTCGTGGACATCGGACCCGGCGTGCTCGGCAGCCTCCAGAGGTTCCACGACCCGTGCGACGCCCACGTGGTGTTCTCCCACCTGCACGCGGACCACTGCCTCGACTTCCCCTCGCTGATGGTGTGGCGCCGCTACCATCCGCACTCCCCGGCCAAGGGACGCAACCTCTGCTTCGGCCCCTCCGGGACGCTCTCCCACCTGGGCCCCCTGTCCGCCGACAGCCCCGGCGAGGTGGACGACATGTCCGACACCTTCGCCTTCGCCCCCTGGCGGGCTGGCGAGGCCCACATCATCGACCGCCTCAGCGTCGTCCCCTTCGAGGCCGTCCACCCGGTCGAGGCCTACTGCCTGCGCATCACCGAGCACACCTCGCGCAAGACGATCGCCTACTCGGGCGACACCGGATGGACCGACCAGCTCGTCGAGTGCGCCCGTGACGCCGACGTCTTCCTCTGCGAGGCCACCTGGTGCGCCGGGGAGGGGGACTTCCCGCCGGACATGCACCTCACCGGAGCGGAGGCCGGGCGGGCTGCCCGTCTGGCCGGCGCCAAACGCCTCATCATCGTGCACATCCCGCCGTGGGGCGACGAGGAGGCGACCCTCGCCGCGGCGCGCGCGGAGTACGACGGCCCCATCGAGGTCGGCCGCCCGGGCCAGGTCATCGAGTTCTGACACCCCGGAGGTAGCCTGGGGGACATGACTTCTGACTTCCAGCGTGCCGACGGCCGCGACCTCGACCAGCTCCGCACCGTCCGCATCACCCGCGGCTTCACCTCCAACCCGGCCGGCTCCGTCCTCATCGAGTACGGCAACACCCGGGTCATGTGCACCGCCAGCGTCGAGCACGGCGTCCCCCGCTTCAAGAAGGACTCCGGCGAGGGCTGGCTGACCGCCGAGTACTCCATGCTCCCGGCCGCCACCCACGACCGCATGCCGCGTGAGTCCATGCGCGGCAAGGTCAAGGGCCGCACCCACGAGATCTCCCGCCTGGTGGGCCGCGCGCTGCGCGCCGCCGTCGACCTCTCCCAGCTCGGCGAGAACACCATCAACATCGACTGCGACGTCCTGCAGGCCGACGGCGGCACCCGCACCGCCTCCATCACCGGCGCCTACGTGGCGCTCGCCGACGCCATCGCCGTGCTCAAGTCCGAGGGCGTCGTCCCCGGCGAGCCGCTGCTCCCGCCGGTCGCCGCCGTCTCCGTCGGCCTGGTCGACGGCCACGTCTGTCTCGACCTGCCCTACGAGGAGGACGCCCGCGCCGAGGTCGACCTCAACGTCGTGATGACGGAGGCCGGCAACTTCGTCGAGATCCAGGGCACCGGCGAGCACGGCGACTTCAGCCGTGAGCAGCTCGACGCCATGCTCGACTCCGCGGAGAAGGGCTGCCGCGAGCTCATCGCCGCCCAGCGCAGCGCCCTGGGGATCTGACATGCAGCTGCTCGTCGCGTCGAACAACGCCAAGAAGCTCGCCGAACTCGAGCGCATCCTCCGCGCCGCCGACGTGCAGGGCGTGGAGGTCATCCCGCTCAGCCAGGCCCCGGCCTACGAGGAGCCCGTCGAGGACGGCCGCACCTTCGCCGACAACGCCCTCATCAAGGCGCGGGCGGGGGCCCGGGAGACCGGCCTGGTGTGCATCGCCGACGACTCCGGCCTCGCGGTGGAGGAGCTCAACGGGATGCCGGGCGTGCTCTCCGCACGCTGGGCAGGCCGACACGGCGACGATGACGCCAACAACGCCCTGCTCCTCGGGCAGATGGCGCACGTCCCCGACGGGCGACGCGCCTGCGCCTTCGTGTCCGTGTGCGCGCTGGTCACCCCGGACGGCGCGGAGCACGTCGCCGAGGGCCGCTGGGAGGGCACCCTCCTGCGGGAGCCGGTGGGGGAGAACGGTTTCGGGTACGACCCGCTGTTCCTGCCCGCCGACGCCGTCGCCGCCGGGCGCTCCTCGGCGCAGCTGACCCCGGAGGAGAAGAACGCCCTGTCCCACCGCGGGAAGGCCCTGGCCCAGCTGGTCGAGGTCATCCGTGGCCTGACCTCCGACCCGTCCGCTGAAGGACCCGGCACGGTGGACTAATATTCGACGAATGACCCCGCAGAACATCGATGATCCCCGCAACCGCCCGAGTGGACCGACGGCGGAGCGGCAGTACGTCCTCACCCTCGGTTGCCCCGACTCGACCGGTATCGTCGCGAAGCTGTCGACGTTCCTGGCTGAGCAGGGTGGTTGGATCACCGAGGCCGCCTACTTCACGGACCCGGAGAACAACTGGTTCTTCACCCGGCAGGCGGTCCGCGCGGACTCCGTCGACATGAGCATCGCCGAGCTGCGCGAGAAGTTCCGCCCCGTGGCGGAGGAGTTCGGCCCGAAGGCGCAGTGGCGCCTGTGGGACACGGCGGACCTGAAGAAGGTCGTCATCCTCGTCTCCCGGGAGGGCCACTGCCTGCACGACCTGCTCGGCCGGGTGGCGGAGAACGACTACCCGATGGAGGTCGTGGCGGTCGTCGGCAACCACGACAACCTCTCCTACATCGCGGACAACCACGGGGTGCCGTTCTACCACGTGCCGTTCCCGAAGGACGCCGTCGGCAAGCGGAGGGCCTTCGAGGAGCTCGGCGAGATCGTCAACTCCTACGAACCGGACGCCATCGTCATGGCCCGCTTCATGCAGATCCTGCCGCCGGACTTCTGCGAGATGTGGGCCGGCCGCGTGCTCAACATCCACCACAGCTTCCTGCCGTCCTTCATGGGCGCCCGCCCGTACCACCAGGCGCACAAGCGGGGCGTGAAGCTCATCGGCGCGACGTGCCACTTCGCCACCTCCGACCTCGACGACGGCCCGATCATCGAGCAGGACGTCATCCGCGTCACCCACAAGGACACCCCGGAGGAGATGCAGCGCCTCGGCCGTGACGCCGAGAAGTCGGTCCTGGCCCGCGGCCTGCGCTACCACCTCGAGGACCGGGTCCTCGTCTACGGCAACCGCACCGTCGTCTTCGACTGACGGAAAAGGAACGGGGCCCCTGCACCTGCAGGGGCCCCGTTCCTGTGTCTGGGGTCAGGCGAGCTGGAAGCGCTCCTTGACCTCGCGGCGGCGGTTCGCCTCCACGAAGAAGGAGAGGAACGGCACGACGCCGGCGAGCGCGGTGGTGAACCACACGACCGGCTTCCAGCGGGCCTTGAGCCCGAGGTTGAGCACCGCCAGGACGTAGCCCATGTAGGCCCAGCCGTGGGCGATGGCGACGATCGTGGCCCAGTCCGGGATCTCCACCTTGAGGATGTACTGCATGATCATGCGCACCACGAGGAAGATGAGGAACAAACCCGTGATCCAGGCGGTGACCGAGAAGATCTTCAGTGCGGTGTCGACGCGCTTCTGGCGCTCAGGATGGATCGTCTGGGTGGTGGTCATGGGTGGCTGTCTCCAGTGTGGTCGGTGTCTGCTTCACGACGCCTCCGTGTCGGCCTGTTGAGCTCGTTGAAGGTGTCGATGTCGATGGTGGGGCGGGACGGCAGGAAGGTCTCGTCGATGGCGGTGACCCGGTCCTTCCTCACGTCGGCGGCCTCGTAACGGAAGTCCGGGTCGTCCGAGGCGTTCTCCGCGTCGATCATCTCGTTCTCGTAGGCGAGGAACTTGCGGTACGCGTAGACGAAGAACACGCCGAACAGGGGCCACTGGAACGCGTAGCCGAGATTCTGGAACGTGCCCGTTCCGGACTGGAACCGCGTCCACTGCCACCAGGCCAGAGCGATGGTGCAGGCGACGGCGATGATGAGGAAGATGACGTGCGAGACGCGTACTTTCTTCCGCTCTCTCTTCTGCCTGCTGTTGTCGCTCACGGAACACCACGATACCCGGCATCGTCCGAAAGGTGGAGTTCGGGGCGTTTCGGGTGGTGAGGGGTCAACGGGTATCATGATTCCCGCATGCGCTCGTGGCGGAATTGGCAGACGCGCTGGATTTAGGTTCCAGTGTCTTCGGATGTGTGGGTTCAAGTCCCACCGGGCGCACCATAGGGGCCTCCCGCCGGTTGTGGTGGGAGGCCCCTGTCCATTCCGTGTGACACCCAAGTTCGAGAGGACTCGTCCGGGGCTCCGGCGTCACACGAAACGGACGCCGGCGGGAGGTTCTTCCCCGATTCCGACCCCCGGGGGACGGATATGTGATAATCATCCCCCCGCTGCCAGGCAGTGTCGATGATCACATAATGGCAGGGCGGACGGGTGGCCGGTGGGGTGTCGAAAAGCAAAAAGTGCACAGCCCACAGGTGGTTTTGCCCGCGAACCGACGCAACCGGAACTTACTGCACCGTAGCCGGTCATAGGTGCGGCGTGTCGCGACACCCCTCATAAAGATGACGCTTTCCTCAGGTTTTTATGGCATATTTGGCTATCAAAACTTGTGGGCACCAGTGTGTCCCGAGTTTCGTCATGCACAAAGTAGGAAACACAGGAGCGAAGTCCACGTGACCGAATACAGCACCTCCTTCGGGACGGATCGACTGATCAACCGCTTCGACCGCGAGCCGTTTGCCCTGGCCTTCTCCGGCCAGGGATTCGACTGGTTGAAGACCCTCCGCGCGGCCGTCGCCGCCGGTGTCGGCAACGCCGTCACCTCCCTTGTCGACGGCGCTGCGGCCAGGCTCGCGCCTGTCGCCGACGAGCTCGCCGGCACCCGTCCCCACGGCTTCGACCCCGTCGCCTGGGCACGCAGCGAGGAGAACCCGACCTTCGACACCGCGCAGGCCGCCGTCAGCGTCCCCGGTGTATTCACCGCCCAGCTCGCCGTCCTGGAGTCCCTCGACCGCCAGGGCCTCGAGCTGGACAAGGCCGTCGCCTCCGTCGGTCACTCCCAGGGCAAGCTCGCCACCCTGCTTCTCGACGGACAGGCCGAGTCCGATGACCTGCTCGCCATCGCGCAGCTCATCGGCGCCGCCATGACCCGCACCGCCCGCATCACCGGCCTCATCCAGCAGGGCGAGAACTCCCCGATGGTGTCCGTCATCGGCGTGACCCGTGAGCAGCTGCAGCAGGCCATCGACCACGCCACCGCCGACGTGCCGGAGGAGATCCGCCCCGTCATCGGTCTGCGCAACACCCGCGACACCTACGTCATGGTCGGCCGCCCGCAGGACCTCCTCGCCGTGCAGGAGCTGCTGGGCAAGTTCGCCGCCCGCGACGCCAAGGCCATCGAGAACAAGGAGCGCGGCGGCGAGCCCTTCAACCCGCGCTTCAACCCGCTGCCGATCCAGACCGCGTTCCACCACCCGGCCATGGAGGCCGCCGTCGAGCAGACCGTCGCCTGGGCGGAGAAGGCCGGCCTGGACACCGCCATCGCGCGCGTCGCCGCCGAGCTCGTGCTCACCACCCCGGTCGACTTCCCGGCCGAGCTGGACGCCGCCGTCAACGCCGGCACCCGCTGGCTCCTCGAGGTCGGCCCCGAGGCCGGCATGACCCCGCTGACCCGTCGCGTCGTCGCCGGCCGCGGCGTCGGCGTCCTCACCGTCTCCGACACCGAGGGCCAGGCCGAGCTCTTCGACGCCGGCCTCGCCCCCGAGCTGCCGCGTGACTGGTCCGAGTTCGCCCCCCGCCTGGAGAAGCGCAACGGCCAGGTCCGCCTGGTCACGAAGTTCACCGAGGTCACCGGCTACACCCCGATGACCCTGCCGGGCATGACCCCCACCACCGTCGACCCGAAGATCGTCGCCGCCGCGGCGAACGCCGGCCACTGGGCCGAGCTCGCCGGTGGCGGCCAGGTCACCGAGGACGTGCTCCACGAGCACCTCGAGCAGCTGCAGGACATGCTGCTGCCGGGCGTCAACGCCCAGTTCAACTCCATGTTCCTCAACCCGTACCTGTGGCGCATGCAGATCGAGGGCAAGCGCCTCGTCCCGCGCGCCCGCGCCAACGGTGCCCCGATCGACGGCGTCATCATCACCGCCGGCATGCCGCCCCACGACGAGGCCGTCGCCCTCGTCCGCGAGCTGCGTGACGCCAACTTCCCGTGGATCGTGTTCAAGCCGGGTGCCGCCAAGCACATCCGCGCCGTGCTGAAGATCGCCGACGACGTCGACGGCATCCCGATCATCATCCAGGTCGAGGGCGGCAAGGCCGGTGGCCACCACTCCTGGGAGGACCTCGACGAGCTCCTCATCGCCACCTACGCCGAGATCCGCGACCGCGACAACGTCATCCTCATCGTCGGTGGCGGCATCGGCACCCCGGAGCGCGCCGCCGAGTACATCACCGGCACCTGGGCGCAGAAGTACGACCTGCCGGCCATGCCGACCGACGGCATCCTCATCGGCACCGCCGCCATGGCGACCCTCGAGTCCACCGCCTCCGAGTCCGTCAAGCAGGCGCTCGTCGACGCCCCCGGCACCGACGAGTGGGCCGGCGCCGGCCGCGAGGCCGGTGGCGTCGCCTCCGGCCGCTCCCAGCTGGGTGCCGACCTCTACGAGATCGAGAACTCCTTCGCCAAGGCCGGCCGCCTCCTCGACGAGGTCGCCGGTGACGACGAGGCCGCGGTCGCCCGTCGTGAGGAGATCATCGAGGCCATCAACAAGACCTGTAAGCCCTACTTCGGCGACGTCGAGACCATGACCTACGCCGAGTGGCTCAACCGCTACCTCGAGGTCTCCGGCCCCTACCAGGGCGAGTGGACCGACGTGTCCTGGTTCAACCGCTTCGCCGACATGGTCGGCCGCGCCGAGGCCCGCCTCACCGACACCGACCACGGCCAGTTCGAGGCCCAGATCGACGTCGACGCGGACAACCCGACGGCGGCCGTCGAGAAGCTCGTCGAGCTCTACCCCTTCGCCGAGCGCGACCTGCTGCACCCGGCGGACCGCGCCTGGTTCAACAAGCTGCTGCTCAACCCGGGCAAGCCGGCCAACTTCGTCCCCGTCATCGACGGTGACGTCCGCCGCTGGTGGCGCTCCGACTCCCTGTGGCAGGCCCACGACGAGCGTTACGACGCCGACCAGGTCTGCATCATCCCGGGCACCGCCGCCGTCGCGGGCATCACCCGCGCCAACGAGCCGGTCGCCGAGCTGCTGGGCCGCTTCAACCAGGCCTCCATCGACGCGCTTCTCGACGCCGGCGAGACCGCCGTCGAGGTCACCGACTCCGTCGTCGAGCGCGTCCTCACCGCGCCGGGCACCTACTGGGCCGGCCGCCAGCAGCCCTCCTACATCGAGCGCCTCGGCGACACCGACCAGTGGACCCTCGCCGAGGACCGCCAGTCCGCCGCCCACGCCGCCACCGGCGCCCGCCTCGTCGCCGAGGACGCCGAGCACGCCGTGCTCACCGTCCCGCTGGCCGGCTCCACCGCCGCCGGCACCACCACGGACCTGACCATCCGCTTCACCGTCCCGGCCGACGCCCCGCTGTCCGCCAACCCGCAGGTCACCGTGGAGGACGCCGAGGCCGCCATGGCCGAGCTCACCCGCGTCGCCGCCGGTGGCGAGCTCGCCCCGGTCGCCGCCGACGGCGTCGCCTCCTGGACGACGACCCTCGACGCCGGCCACCTGGCCGACTACAACAACGTCACCGCCGGCTACCTGCCGTCCGACCTGGTCACCCAGGGCACCGCCCCCGACGTCCTCGTCGGCCGCGCCTGGCCCGCCGTCTTCGCCGCCGTCCGCTCCGCGGTCGTCCCCGGCACCGACTCCGCCTCCGTGGTCGAGGGCATGCTGTCGCTGGTCCACCTCGAGCACCACCTGACCATGCTCGACGAGCTGCCGGAGCTCACCGACGGTGCCGTCGACCTGCAGATCACCGCCACCGCCGACGAGGTTTCCGACACCGACATGGGTCGCCTCGTCGTCGTCCGCGCGCAGATCTCCGCCGACGGCGAGCCGCTGGCCAAGCTCTCCGAGCGCTTCGCCATCCGCGGCCGCAACGGCAAGATGACCGCCCGCACCAACACCTCGGTGCTGCCCTCCGTCGTGGACACTCCGCGTTCCTTCCGCGCCTACGCGCGCGTCGTGGCGCCGGAGTCCATGCACCCCTTCGCCGTCGTCTCCGGCGACCGCAACCCGATCCACGTGTCCGACACCGCCGCCGGCCTCGCCGGCCTGCCGGGCGTCATCGTCCACGGCATGTGGACCTCCGCCATCGGCGAGCTCGTCGCCGGTGCGGGCTACTCCGACGACAGCGCGTCCACCACCCCGGGCCGCGTCGTGGAGTACACCGCCACGATGCTCGCCCCGGTCCTGCCGGGCGAGGTCATCGAGTTCACCGTCGAGCGCTCCGGCGTGGACAACCGTCCGGGCCACGGCGAGGTCCGTTCCGTCACCGCCACCGTCGGCGGCAACATGGTCCTCACCGCGACCGCCGTCATGGCCGCCCCGACCACGTTCTACGGCTTCCCGGGCCAGGGCATCCAGTCCCAGGGCATGGGCATGGACTCCCGTGCCTCCTCCGCCGCCGCGCGTGAGGTCTGGGACCGCGCCGACCGCCACACCCGTGGCAAGCTGGGCTTCTCCGTCCTGGAGATCGTCAAGAACAACCCGACCGAGGTCGTCGTCGGTGGGGAGCGCTTCCACCACCCGGACGGCGTGCTCTTCCTCACCCAGTTCACCCAGGTCGCCATGGCCACCCTGGGCTGCGCCCAGATCGCCGAGATGCGCGAGGCCGACGCCCTCAACCAGCGCGCCTACTTCGCCGGCCACTCCGTCGGTGAGTACAACGCCCTGGCCGCCTACTCCGGCGTCCTCTCGCTGGAGTCCGTCGTGGAGATCGTCTACCGCCGCGGCCTCACCATGCACCGCCTGGTCGAGCGCGACGCGGAGGGCAACTCCAACTACGGCCTCGCCGCCCTGCGTCCGAACAAGATGCGGCTGACCGCCGACAACGTCTTCGGCTACGTCCAGGAGATGTCGGAGAAGACCGGCGAGTTCCTGGAGATCGTGAACTACAACATCGCCGGCGTCCAGTACGCCGTCGCCGGTACCCGTGCCGGCCTCGCCGCCCTCAAGGCGGACGCCGAGGAGAAGGCACCGGGCCAGCGCGCGTTCATCATGATCCCGGGTATCGACGTCCCGTTCCACTCCAGCCACCTGCGTGACGGCGTGGGCGACTTCCGCGAGCACCTCGACTCGCTCATCCCGGAGACCATCAACCTGGACATCCTGGTCGACCGGTACATCCCGAACCTCGTGGCCCGCCCGTTCGAGCTGACCCGCGACTTCGTGGAGTCCATCACCGAGGTCGTCTCCTCCCCGTACATCGACGAGATCCTCGCCGACTTCGACGCCGCCGCCGCCGACCCGCAGAAGCTGGGCCGCACCCTGCTCATCGAGCTCCTGGCCTGGCAGTTCGCCTCCCCGGTCCGCTGGATCGAGACGCAGGACCTCATCCTGCGTGACCTGGGCGTCGACCGCTTCGTCGAGGTCGGCGTCGGTTCCGCCCCGACCCTGGCCAACATGATGGGCCAGACCCTGCGCCTGCCGCAGTACGCCGGCACCCCGATCGAGGTGCTCAACGTCGAGCGTGACCGCCCGGTCGTGTTCGCCACCGACGAGATCGTGCGCGAGGTCGCCGCGGACGTCGTCCCGGAGGCCGAGGAGGCCGCACCGGCGAAGAAGTCCACCGCGGGCCCGGCCCCGGTCGTCGCCAACGCCCCGACCGGGGACACCGTCCCCGTCACGGCGGCCCCCGCCCCGGCGCCCGCCGCAGGTGCCGGCACCCCGGACGACATCGAGTTCACCCCGTCCGACGCCACCGAGATGCTCATCGCCATCTGGACCAAGGTCCGCCCGGACCAGATGGGTGCCACCGACTCCATCGAGACCCTCGTCGAGGGCGTCTCGTCCCGCCGTAACCAGCTGCTGCTGGACCTCGGCGTGGAGTTCGGCCTCGGCGCCATCGACGGTGCCGCCGACGCCGAGCTGTCCGCCCTGAAGCAGACCGTCACCAAGATGGCCAAGGGTTACAAGGCCTTCGGCCCGGTCCTCGGTGACGCCGCCGCCGACGCCCTGCGCCGCATCACCGGCCCGTCCGGCAAGAAGCCGAACTACATCTCCGAGCGCGTCACCGGCACCTGGCAGCTGGGTCAGGGCTGGGCCGACCACGTCGTCGCCGAGGTGGTCATCGGTGCCCGCGAGGGTGCCTCCCTGCGTGGTGGCGACCTGGCCACCCTGTCCCCGGCCTCCCCGTCCAACGCGGGTGACCTCGACGCGCTCATCGACGCCGCCGTCCAGGCCGTCGCCGCCCGCCGCGGCGTCGCCGTGGGCCTGCCGTCCGCGGGTGGTGGCGCCGGTGGCGTCGTCGACTCCGCCGCACTCGGCGAGTTCGCCGAGCAGGTCACCGGCAGGGAAGGTGTCCTGGCGGAGACCGCCCGCACCATCCTGTCCCAGCTGGGAATCTCCGAGATCGAGTCCGAGAACCTCGAGGACGAGGGCGACGAGTACGCCGCCCTGTTCGACCTGGTCTCCCGCGAGCTGGGCTCCGACTGGCCGCGCCAGGTCGCCCCGAGCTTCAGCGCCGACAAGGCCGTGCTTCTCGACGACCGCTGGGCCTCCGCCCGCGAGGACCTCACCCGCGTGTCCCTCGGCGAGCTCGACGCCGCCGACGTGGACGTGACGGGCGCGGGCGAGAACGTCGCCAAGCAGGCGGAGTACCTCGGCCTCACCGAGCTGGCCGCCCAGGCCCGCGACACCGACGCGCTGCAGTTCAGCAGCGACGTCGCCGTCGTCACCGGTGCGTCCCCGAACTCCATCGCCGCCGGCGTCGTCGCCGAGCTGCTGCAGGGTGGCGCCACCGTCGTGGTCACCACCTCGAACCTGTCGCACTCGCGCCTGACGTACTACAAGAACCTGTACGCCACCACCGCCCGCGGCACCGCCGCACTGTGGGTCGTCCCGGCGAACCTGAGCTCCTACGCGGACCTCGACGCCGTCATCGAGTGGATCGGCAACGAGCAGACCGCCACGGTCAACGGTCAGAAGAAGGTCCTCAAGAAGGCCCTCATCCCGACCCTGCTCTTCCCGTTCGCCGCACCGCGCGTCATGGGTTCCCTCGCCGACGCCGGCCCGACCGCCGAGTCCCAGATGCGCCTGCTGCTGTGGGCCGTCGAGCGGCTCATCGCCGGCCTGTCCGAGATCGGCGCCGACACGCACGTCGGCAAGCGACTCCACGTCGTCCTCCCGGGCTCCCCGAACCGTGGCCGCTTCGGCGGCGACGGCGCCTACGGCGAGTCCAAGGCCTCCCTCGACGCACTGGTCACCCGCTGGCACGCCGAGCCGGTCTGGGGCGACCGCACCAGCCTCGTCCACGCCTTCATCGGCTGGGTCCGCGGCACCGGCCTCATGGGCGGCAACGACCCGCTCGTCGAGACCATCGAGTCCAAGGGCGTGCGCACCTTCTCCAACGAGGAGATGGCCGAGCTGCTCGTCTCCCAGATCACCGACGAGGTCCGCGCCGCCGCCGCCCAGTCCCCGGTCACCGTGGACTACACGGGTGGTCTCGGTGAGTCCGACGTCAACATCTCCCAGCTGGCCGCCGAGGCCGCCGCGGAGGCGGAGGCGGCGGGCGTCGACAAGCAGGACGTCGAGGAGCCGCGCACCCTCACCGCCCTGCCGACCCCGTACCGCCGCTTCGAGTGGACCGCGCCGGACTTCACCGGCGTGACCCAGAAGCTCGAGGACATGATCGTCATCGTCGGCGCCGGCGAGCTGGGCCCCTACGGCTCCGCACGCACGCGTTTCGACGCCGAGCTCACCGGCGACCTCACCGCCGCCGGCGTCATCGAGCTCGCCTGGACCATGGGCCTCATCCGCTGGGACAACGGCGCCTGGTACGACAACGACGAGAACGAGATCGCCGAGGAGGACATCCACGACCGCTTCCACGACGAGGTCCTGGGCAAGGTCGGCGTCCGCCGCTACCACGACGACTTCTTCATGGTCGACAACCTGGCGCCGGAGCTGACCACCGTCTACCTGGACAAGGACCTGTCCTTCTCCGTCGCCTCCAAGGAGGAGGCCAAGACCTTCGTCGACTCCGAGCCGGACCACACCTCCGCGTTCTACGACGAGGAGTCCGGCGAGTGGACCGTCGTCCGCCACGCCGGCTCCGCCGTCCGCGTCCCGCGCCGCACCACCATGTCGCGCTTCGTCGGCGGCCAGATCCCCGAGGGCTTCGACCCGTCCGTGTACGGCATCCCCGCCGACATGATCGACAACCTCGACCGCCTCGCACTGTGGAACCTCGTCTGCACCGTCGACGCGTTCCTCTCCTCCGGCTTCACCCCGGCGGAACTGCTGCGTGAGGTCCACCCGGCCCGCGTGTCCTCCACCCAGGGCACCGGCATGGGCGGCGTCGAGTCGATGCGCTCCCTCTACATCGACGGCCTGCTCGCCGAGCCGCGCGCGAACGACATCCTGCAGGAGGCCCTGCCGAACGTCGTCGCCGCGCACGTCATGCAGTCCTACGTCGGTGGCTACGGCCAGATGATCCACCCGGTCGCCGCCTGCGCCACCGCCGCCGTCTCCGTGGAGGAGGGCTACGACAAGATCGCCCTCGGCAAGGCCGACTTCGTCGTCGCCGGCGGCCTCGACGACCTCTCCATCGAGGGCATCACCGGCTTCGGTGACATGGCGGCCACCGCCGACTCCACCGAGATGGAGAACAAGGGCATCGAGCACCGCTACTTCTCCCGCGCCAACGACCGTCGTCGTGGCGGCTTCATCGAGTCCGAGGGTGGCGGCACCGTGCTGCTGGCCCGCGGCTCCGTCGCCGCCGACCTCGGCCTGCCGGTCCTGGGTGTCGTCGCCTTCGCCGAGTCCTTCGCCGACGGTGCACACACCTCCATCCCGGCCCCGGGCCTGGGTGCCCTGGGTGCGGCCCGCGGTGGCGCCGAGTCCCGCCTGGCGACGCAGCTCGCCGCGGTGGGTGTCTCCGCCGACGAGGTGGCCATCATCTCCAAGCACGACACCTCCACCAACGCCAACGACCCGAACGAGTCGGACCTGCACGAGCGCATCGCCGCCTCCGTGGGCCGCAGCGACGGCAACCCGCTGTACGTCATCTCCCAGAAGACGCTCACCGGCCACGCCAAGGGCGGTGCCGCCGCCTTCCAGATGATCGGCCTGACGCAGGTCCTGCGTTCCGGCATCGTCCCGGCGAACATGTCGCTCGACTCCGTCGACCCGGTCCTGGCCCGCCACCAGCACCTGGTGTGGCTGCGGAAGCCGCTCAACCTGGCCGAGCGTGCCCCGAAGGCCGGCCTGGTCACCTCCCTCGGCTTCGGCCACGTGTCCGCGCTGGTCGCGGTCGTCCACCCGGGTGCGTTCCTGGAGGCCCTCCGTCAGGAGCGTGGCCAGGACGCCGCCGCCGAGTGGGTCCGCGTGTCCACCGCCCGCGAGGAGGCCGGCCTGCGCCGCATCACCGAGGCCATGTACGGCGGTGCCGCTCTCTACGAGCGCCCGACCGACCGCAACCTCGGTGGCACCGGTGAGGCCGTGAAGCAGCGTGAGGCCGCGATCCTCCTGGATCACGACGCCCGCCTCGTCGACGGTGTCCTGCGCACCGGCGCCGAGATCGGCTAGCCCGCAACGCTGAAGGCCCGCACTCCCCGGAGTGCGGGCCTTCCTGCTTTCCGACGCCGTGGGGCACAATGGCGGGCATGCACCACATCGGCGTCGACATCGTCCACGTGCCCGGCTTCCGCGAGCAGCTCGACAGGCCGGGCTCCCGCTTCGAGGAGGTGTTCACCGTCCTCGAGCTGCGCGTCGCGGCGCAGAGACCGGACCGCGCGCTGCACCTCGCCGGCCGGTGGGCGGCGAAGGAGGCGTTCATCAAGGCGTGGTCACAGGCCATCTACGGGCGTCCGCCGGTGCTCAGCCCCGACCTGGTGGACTTCCGGGAGATCGAGGTGCAGCCCGACCGGTGGGGGAGGGTGGCCGTGGTGACGCACGGGGAAGTGGAGAAGGCCGTCGCCGCCAGCCTGGGGCCGGTGACGACGAGCCTGTCCATCAGCCACGACGGCGACACCGCCGTGGCCACGTGTCTGGTCTACTCGTCGGACTCATCCGGCCGGTAACGCTCGTCGGCGGGTGGATTCTTGGCGACCTTGTGGTCGTCCTGGGCGCGCTGCTTCGGGGCGTCCGGGTCGGAGATGGGTGTGGGGTCTCGGGGGTCTGTGTTGGGAGTGGTCATGGTCTTATTCTACGCGACTGATGTGGCACCGGTCACTCGTCGGCGGGGAAAACTCCCGGTCCCTCGGCGATGGCGCGCAGCGCGGCGAGGTGCTCCCGCCACGCCTGCCCGCCCTCCTTCGTCAGCGCCAGCCGGGTCAGAGGCCGCTTGCCGACGAAGGACTTCTTCACCTGCACCAACCCCAGCTCCTCGAGGGCGGAGGCATGCTTGGACAGGGTGGAGTCGGTGGTCTGCAGGTAATCGCGGGCCTGACGGAAGGTGATGTCCGTGACGCCGGCGAGGGTTGCCATGAGCGAGAAGCGCAGCGGATTCTGGAACGCGGGGTTGAGTTGCGTGCGGGGATGGCTCACGGTCACTTCGCCACCCTGCGCAGCGCGATGATCTCCCACAGTGGTCCCAGCACGGCCAGGACCATGAAGCCGGCGGCCAGCGCGGTGCCGTGGCCGAGGGTGAAGTGGCTGTTGAGGAAAGAGACCACCGACCACAGGGCCACCCACAGGATGATGAAGAGTGTCCACCGTGAGTTGAATCCGCGGCGGGTGGGCGGGGACAGGGAGGTGGCTCCGGCGATGAAGGCCACTCCGACGGTGATCCACAGCCCGGCGGCGAGCCAGGCGGGGAGGGGGGAGACGCCGGTGACGTTGGCGTAGGCCAGGCCCACTGCGGCGACGGCGCCGCCGGAGCAGAGGGCGATGTAGCAGAGCCAGGCGAAGGAGAAATGGGCTGCGCCGCGGGTGGTGGACTCGGCGCGGTCGAGGAGTTCGCGGGCGTTGGCGGGGGAGAGGTTCATGATGGCTCCTGGGTGGATGGCGTCTTACCCAGGAGTCTAGAAACTACTTTCCACTTTGGCAAGTGGTTTCCATGAACTAACTTGTGGCCACCGCGAAGAGGTAGGCGACGAGCATGCGCTTGATTTCGTTGACGATCGTCTCGAAGTGGTCCTCATGCTCCGCGTCACGGATGGCGAAGTTGAGCAGCGATGACACCGTATGCACCAGCAGCGCCGCCAGACGGTAACGCTCCGCGTGCGTCGCCCCGGGGGACAGCGGGGCCACGACGTCGGAGATGATGTCCAGCATCTGCTTCTCCGTCGCGGCCGCCGTGGCGCGCGTCGCCGGGGTGGACTGGACGGCGTGCCACACGGCACGTCGTGAAGGATCCTCCCGCCACAGGCGGGCGAGGTGGTCGATGAACTCGTCGAGGATGTCCGGCCACTGCGGGGCGGGCACCCGGCCGGAGAACTTCTGCAGCTCCGACACGTTCTCCGCCGTGTCGACGCGGTCGAGCTCGCAGATCAGCACGTACTTGTTCGCGAAGAACTGGTAGAGCGTGCCGATGGGCACCTCCGCCCGGCGGGCGACCTCGTCGAAGGTGAAGGACTCGAAGCCGACGTCGACAAGCACGCTGCGCGCGGCCGCGAGAATGCGGTTGAAGCGCTCGCGGCTGCGGGCCTGCGCAGGCCGACGGCGGGGGACGAGCAGACCGTCGTCCGTCCCTGTTTCCACGTCGCTCATCAGGCGGCGGCGACCTCTCGCAGGATGCGGGCCACGTGGCCGGACGCGCGCACGTTGTAGCGGGCCAGGCCGATCGTGCCGTCTGGCTCGACGAGCAGGGTCGAACGGATGACTCCCTGGACGATCTTCCCGTAGTTCTTCTTCTCGCCGAACGCCCCCCACTCGGTCATGACCTGCTTGTCGACGTCCGACAGCAGCGTGAAGTTCAGACCATGATCCTCGCGGAACTGGGCGAGCTTCTCCGGCTTGTCGGGGGAGATGCCGATGACCTTGACGTCGAGGTCGTTGAGCTCCTCGATGGCATCCCGGAAGTCACAGGCCTGTGTCGTGCAGCCCGGGGTGTTGGCGCGTGGGTAGAAGTAGACGAGCACGCGCTCGCCGGCGAAATCCTTCAACGAGACCTCGTTGCCCCGGTCGTCGGGCAGGGTGAAGTCGGGAGCGGTGTCGCCTTCGGCAAGACGTGAGGAAACAGTCATGTCCTACACCATACCGCTCCACCCCCACGGATCGCGTTACACTACTCTGAGTACGACAGTCGACCTTCATTTATGACCCCGGGAGAACCACGTGGCACGAGACATCAACGATATCCAGCGAGACATCGAGCGCACCCGTCGCCAGCTCGCCAGCACCCTCGATGAGCTGGCCACCCGCACCAAGCCGCAGAACCTCGCCGCCGACGCCCAGCGTGAGGCCAAGGCCAAGATGCAGGATCCGCAGATCCAGAAGATTCTCGCAGGAGTCGGTGCGGCCGTCGTCGGCCTGGTGGTCATCAGCGTGCTGCGCAGCCGCAAGCGCAGCAAGGACCTCAAGGAGATCCAGCGCCTCCTCGCAGGCCGCGCATAAATCAGTTTGTCTCCGGGCAGGGTGTCGCTAGGGTCTTCGACCATGCGCACCCTGCCTTTTTTTGCTGCCCCGCTGCTCGCCGCCGCCGTGCTCCTGGCGGGCTGCTCCCCGACGGAGACCGCCGCGACGGAGACGATGCTCTCCGAGCGCACCGACGCCATGCCGGCGGAGGCAAACGACACCGACGTCCACTTCCTCGGCATGATGGTCCCGCACCACCAGCAGGCCATTGACATGTCCGACGTGCTGCTGGCCTCCGACGTCGACGATCCGGCGCTGCGTGACCTGGCGCAGCGCATCCGCGACGGCCAGCAGCGGGAGAACGAGCAGATGAACGCCTGGGCCGACGAGTGGGGGATCGACGCGGACATGGAGCTGCACTCGCGGCACATCGCCAACGGCATGGTCAGCCCGGGTGTCTACGAGTCCTTCACGACGCTCGAGGGGGAGGCGCTGCACACCCGCTTCCTCGAGCTCATGCACTTCCACCACCAGGAGGTCATCGCGATGACCCAGGACCAGGTGGACAACGGCGGATACGCTCCGCTGCGGGAGATGGCAGCGGAGATGATCACGGTCCAGACCGCGGAGATGGCCGAGATGGAGAAGATGTACGGCGGGGTGCCGACTCCCTAGTTGTTGATCAACGCCATGGCGGAGAGTTTCCGTATCGGGTGGATGTTCTCCCGTGGTGGCCCACCATCCGGAGGCAGATGCACCACCCCACCAGGCCGGCGCTCCAGGCGCCCATTCCGGGGTGGGGCATTCGGATCATCGTCATTGCGCGCGTTGTGCACCGCGCACGCCATCGACAGGTTCTCGATGTTGGTCTCCCCACCCTGCTCCCAGGCGATCAGATGATGTACCTGGCACTGACTCGCCGGGGTCGTACACCCCGGGTGCGGGCACAGGATCGTCTCCGCCGCCAGCAGCATCCGCTGCTTCCAGGTGGCGAAACGCTCCTCCCGGTACATGTTCACCCCACCAGAGATCGGGTCGTACAGGCCCACCACCCCCACGGTGGCCATCTCCCGGGCCACCAACTCCGCCCCGGTAATGGTGGTGCCGTCGGTGAGGGCGAAGATCGTCTCATCCCCCTCCTGCCGCAACAGCTTCGCATAATCCGGTAACCCGATGACCACGTGCGGGACCGGGGTGACCGGACCGGACACCCCGGCCCCGCCGGCCAGCAGGGCGTCGAACATCGCCTGCTCATACGACAAGCGTGGATCGGCTCGTCGTAGTTCCTGGGCTTTGGTGTGCAGGTCCCCGAGGAAGGCGGCCATAAGGTGTTCCGGGCCGGTGAACGTGGCAGTGCGCAGGCCCCGGGCGTCGGTGTTCTTCCCACCCTTGAGGGACCTGCCCCCGTAGGCCTTCTTCTCCGCATCCTCCACACCCCGGTTGTAGTCACGCACGCGGGCCGCGGCCGCCTGATCAATCTCGGCAACCGTGCCTCGCAGGGCGCACAACTCGACGCGGAGCTCCCAGGGGGTGACGGCAGCACCCGACAGGAGGCGGCGGGTGTTCTTCTCCACCACCCCCAGAGCATCCAGGGACAACCCCACCGCAGCGTCCCGGGCCGCAGCCTGTAGCTTCCGGTGGCGGGTGGGACCGAAGTACACCCCGGCGAGTTTCTGCCAGGCACCCGCATCCCTGAACCCCAACTCGGACAGCGCAGCGGCATCCACCGTGCCGGCCGTCAGTGCCTCCAGCACCGGCATGGCGCGCAGGGCCTCAAACGCCGTCATCAGGTTCATGCCCCGCACGCTAAACGCCCGACAGGCACACGTCGACACGCCGACCGCAAGGCCTGTGGACAACCCCCGGTTATCCACAGAAACCGCGACCGACAACGAACCCCAGTTGACTAACCCCGCGGCACCACGTAGTCGAGCAGGCGCGCGCCCCCGGGGGTGAGGTCGGCCCAGGTGCCGGGGACGTCGAGAAGCGCGATGGCGCTGGTGGGGAACTTGGTGTCGATGCCGGTCCAGCCGGGGTTGTCGTCACGCGGAGCGAGTTCGCGGACGGCCTCCTCGACGCCCGGCCAGTGGGCCAGGACGAGGGCGGTGCCGACGCTCTCGGGGAGCGTGTGCAGAAGGCGGAGGAAGTCCTCGGTGCTGCCGCCGTAGAGCGCGTCGTGGAAGGTGACCTGCGCGGCGCTGCCGCCGCCGGCCTCGACGCGTTCCCAGGTCAGGCGCGTGCGGGTGGAGGTGGAGCTGAGGACACGGTCGACGGTGCCGACGTGGGCGGCCAGCCACTCGCCGGCGGCCCGGCCGTCGCGGCGGCCGCGCTTGTTCAACGGGCGCTGGTGGTCCGGCAGCGGTTCCTTCCACGACGATTTCGCGTGGCGCATGATGACGAGGCGGTGGGTCATGGTCTCAGCTTAGCTGCGCACCGGCCTTCACCAGCTCCTGAAGCGCCGCCTCCCCGCGGGCCTCGTCGACGGGGGAGCACATGTCGGTGAGCACGCGTACCTCGAAGTCGGCCTCCAGCGCGTCCAGGGCGGTCGCCCGCACGCAGTGGTCGGTGGCGATGCCCACGATGTCGAGCTTCTCGACGCCCCTCTCCCGCAGCCAGTCCCGCATGCTCACGCCGTCGGCGTCGCCCTCGAAACCCGAGTAGGCGGCGGTGTAGGCGCCCTTGCGGAAGTAGGCCTCGATGGCGTCTGTGCGGACGTCGCGGTGCATGGCCGCGCCCTCCGAGTCGGCGACGCAGTGGACGGGCCAGGAGTCGACGTAGTCGGGGTTGTCGGAGAAGTGCGCGCCCGGGTCGATGTGCCAGTCCTGCGTGGCCACGACGTGCGCGTAGCGGTCGCCGTGGGAGTCCTGGTACTCACCGATGAGGCGGGCGACCTCGTCGCCGCGGTCGGTGGCGAGGGAACCGCCGGGGCAGAAGTCGTTCTGGACGTCGACGATGACGAGGGCAGTCTTCGGGGTGCTCATGAGCCCAGCATAGATCCGCTCGACGAGCACGGTGGGGGAGTGGGCGGCGTCGAACTCCGTACCCGCCTCGTCCGGGGCGAGCGGCTCGAGGAGGGCGAGCTGCGAGTCGAGCAGGCTCGACGGCATGAAATGCCCCTCCCGTCCCCTCACGCGGGAGGCCAGGAGCTCCCGCGGGCCGTGGACGTGGACGAACACCGCGTCGGGGCAGGCCTCGCGGATGAGGTCCCGGTAGGAACGGCGCAGCGCGGAGCAGGCGATGACCCCGCCGTCGGGGCGGGCGGCCAGCCACCCGCCGACGCGGTGGAGCCAGGGGAGGCGGTCGGCGTCGAGAAGCGGGACGCCGGCGGACATCTTCGTGATGCTCCCGGGCAGGTGCAGGTCATCGCCGTCCCGGTAGGGCACGCCCAGGCGGGCGGCGAGGAGTTCCCCGACGGTGCTCTTGCCCGCGCCGGAGACCCCCATGACGACGATGTGCCTGCTCCTCATGCTTCCCGACACTAGCGGCCCCGGTCGGTAGTGTCGGGAAGCATGAAGATGCCGATCCCCGACTACCTCACGGAGATCCTCGACCACGTCCGCGACTCGGACGGCGGTGAGGTCGCCGACTACATCCCCGAGCTGGCCGGGGCCGACCCCGATCGCCTCGCCCTCGCCCTGTGCACCACCAGCGGGCACGTGTACTCCGCCGGTGAGCATGCCGACGTGGAGTTCACGATCCAGTCGATCTCCAAGCCCTTCGTCTTCGCCCTGGCGCTGCAGGAACTCGGGACCGACGCGGTGATGGAGGTCGTCGGACTGGAACCCTCCGGCGAGGCCTTCAACGAACTCTCCCTCGACGACAACGACAACCGGCCCGTCAACCCGATGATCAACGCCGGGGCCATCGCGGTGAACCAGCTGATCAACGGGGTGGACTCGTCGGTGGAGGAGCGCGTCGAGAAGATCCGGGACCTGTTCTCCCGCCTCGCCGGACGGGAACTGCGTATCGACGGTGGCCTCTCCGCCTCCGAACTCGACGGCGCCGACCGCAACCTCTCCATCGCGCACATGCTCCGCAGCTACGGCATCATCCGCGACAGCGCCCACGACGCGGTCCGCAGCTACACGGACCAGTGCTCGATCCTGGTCACCACGCGCGACCTCGCCGTCATGTCCGCGACGCTGGCCACCGGAGGCGTCCAGCCCGTCACCGGTGAGAGGCTCCTCAGCCCCGAGGCCTGCCGCCTCACCCTCGCCGTGATGAGCTCCGCCGGCATGTACGACGGCGCCGGACGTTGGATGGCCGGCGTGGGCATCCCCGCCAAGTCCGGGGTGTCCGGCGGACTCATCGGGACGCTGCCCGGCCAGCTGGGGATCGCGTCCTTCTCTCCCCGCCTGGACTCGCAGGGCAACTCCGTGCGCGGCGTGCGGATGTTCGAGCTCCTCTCCCACGACATGGGGCTGCACCTCATGTCCGCCGACCAGCAGTCCGTACCCGGGGTGCGGTCGATCACCCGCGACGGCGACGACACGGTCATCCGCCTGCAGGGCACCATCAACTTCACCGCCGCGGAGAACATCCTCCACGAACTGTCCGCCCACAACCTGGGCGGCACCCGCCTGGTGCTCGACGTCTCCCGCGTCACCTCCTTCAACCGGATGGGACGGCGCATGGTGAAGGAGGGGCTGCGCCGGCTCCGGGAGGACGGTTTCCGGTGCTCGATCTTCGACCCCGACGGAGTGGTGACGAACCTCGAGTTCTCGGACGGCACCCTCGTCGACACGGTTGACGTTCTCTGAGTCTGTGAGGACTATACTGAGGGAGACTAATTTTCTCAGGGGGTTTTCATGTTACGAGGAGGCCGGCTCGCCGCGGTGCTGACGGCGGCTGCAGCCTGCACCCTCCTCGCGGCATGCACCACCGAACCCGCCTCCGGCCTCCTCGAGGCCGGGGAACTCACCGCCCTGCTCCTCACCGCCGCCGAGACCGGCCTCCCGCAGGCCGTCGCCGGGGAGCCCGTCGAGGCCGGGGAGGGGACCATGAGCCTGAGCACCGTCATACCCGACATCCAGACGGAGGGCCCCTGCGCCGAGGCGATCCGCGCCGGCCTGCACGCCCGCTTCCTCCCGCACGCCTCCTCCAGCCGACTGTTCACCGCCGACGCCGGCAGCCTCGAGATCGGCCTCTTCTCCACCGACACCGTCGTCGACGCCGCGCGCATCTACGGGGACATCGTCACCCACTGCGACCGGCCCGTGCGTGACGACGCCCACCACGTCACCTACGACGTCACCGCCGTGCAGGGGGCCCGTCCCGGCATGCACGTCACCGCCACCGGCGACGACGGCCGGACCCTCGACGCCGTCATCCTCCAGGACTTCGTCGGCAACAACGGCGTCCTGGCCGCCGGCCGCCAGCTCAGCGAGGACCTCGTGCACCGGGCCTTCGAGGCACAGCTGGAGAAGGTCCGCACCGCCACCGGACTGTAGGGTCGTCCTATGCGCAACAACCACCACGAGGTGAGAATCTAGTGTTCCAGGCCGTGTCCTTCGGGCTGCTGGACTCCCTCAACGCCCTCCTCATCGGCGTCATCGTCGCCCTCGGCGTCATGCTGCCCCGCAACGCCGCCTACCGACGCATCGTCACCCTCCTCGTCGCCGGCGACTGGTTCGGCGTCTTCGTCCTCTCCCTCGTCACCATGCTGGTCTTCGACGGGCTGGGCGACCTGGTGCAACGGGCCCTGGAGTCCCCGGTGTTCGGCATCCTGCTCATCGCCACCGGCGTGCTCACCTTCTTGCTCACCCTCCGCAGCTCCGGCGACGGGGACTCGCCCCTGGTCCGCCGGATCCTGGAGCCCCTGCAGGCGCCCTCCGCGAAGACGGTGCTCGTCGGCTTCATCCTCGGCGCGGTGCAGTCGGCCACCTCCGTGCCGTTCTTCACCGGCCTGGCCTACCTCTCCGCCGGTGACTACCACGTGGCTGTGCGCTACGTCGGCCTCGTCGTCTACGCCAGCCTGGCGCTCAGCCTGCCTACCGTGTCGGCGGTGTTCGTCGGCATGGTACGTGCGTACCCGTACTCCGCTTTCGGGCGCGCCTTCGAGTGGATGCGGGAGCGTCAGGAGTTGATGGTGAAGCTGGCGGGCTACATCGTCGCGGTGGCGCTGACGCTGTTCGGTGCGGTGGCGCTGCTGTAGGGCGCCGGACAAGTTCGAGACCAGATGGTCGGAAGCACATGTGGTCTCGAACGTATACGGCGTAGCGGGGGTCCTCCCGACGATGTGATCTCGACGTTGTTCGGGGAGCCCGGGAGCAACGCAACAGGCCCCGCAGTGAAACACTGCGGGGCCTGTCCTTGTTGTGCGCCATCAGGGAATCGAACCCCGAACCCACTGATTAAGAGTCAGTTGCTCTACCAATTGAGCTAATGGCGCTTTCCGTTTTCCGTTCTTCCCTTTGTCTCGGGCTGTCCGGGCAACGAAGAAAAATATAACAGGCAATCATGTAACCTGACAAATCGCCAGGTCAAAAGGCGTTTTTGAGGCATGTCATGCACGTCTTAAAAGCATGGTTCATGATGGAATCTTGGTCAGCCTCTCCCGGAACGGTTACGCTGTCACGTATTGAGTGGGGCGCGGACGGTGCGCCCCGTACCACGGCAGAGGAATTTTCTTGAGGTTCGGTTTCATCCCGCTGCGGCGGTTCGGAGCAGGGGCGGTCGCGGCCGTACTGGTCGGCGGTCTCGTGGCGGGCTGCACGATCGAGGGGTCGTCGGCAAGCGGGACGGCGGTGGAGACGTCCGTCGCCCCGGCGCCGACGCTGGTGTCGGTGAAGGACGGGGCCCGGGACCACGATCCGACGGAGCCGGTCACCGTCACCTCGGAGGAGGGGCTGCGTTCGGTCACCATGACCAACCAGGACGGCAAGGTCGTGGAGTCGGAGCTGTCGGCGGACGGCCGGACGTGGACCACCACGGAGGTGCTCGGCTACCACCGCACGTACAAGGTCGTCGCAGAGGACCGGGCGGGGCAGAGGACGACGGTGAGCTTCTCGACGCCCGACCCGGCGTCGACAAGCGGTGTCGCCCTGGCACCTCTCGACGGCGCCGTGGTCGGCGTCGCGCAGACCATCACCATGCGTTTCGGCACTCCCATCAAGGACCGGCAGGCGGCGCAGGACGCCATCACCGTGACCACCTCGCCGCCCGTGGAGGGCGCGTTCTACTGGCTGAACAACTCCGAGCTGCGCTGGCGGCCGGCGGAGTTCTGGACCCCGGGCACGGAGGTCACCGTCGAGGCCGACCTCTACGGAAAGGATCTCGGCGGCGGCGTGTGGGGCTCGAAGGACAACGCGATGAGCTTCACCATCGGCGAGGACGTGCGCACCGTCGTCGACGACGCCACCAAGACCATGACCGTCTCCCGCAACGGTGAGGTGCTGCGCACCATCCCGGTGTCGCTGGGACGGGACACGGAACGCTGGGCCACGCCGAACGGCACGTACATCGTCGGTGACCAGCTGGAGTCGATGATCATGGACTCCATGACCTACGGCCTGGCCTACGACCAGGGCGGCTACAAGACGAAGGTCGCCTACGCCACGCAGATGTCCTGGTCGGGCATCTACGTGCACGGCGCCCCGTGGTCGGTGGGGGACCAGGGCTACCGCAACGTCTCCCACGGCTGCATCAACGTCACCGACGAGGCTGCGCAGTGGTTCCAGAACACCGTCAAGCGCGGCGACCCCGTCGTGGTGCGCAACACCGTCGGCGGGACCCTCTCCGGCTGGGACGGCCTCGGCGACTGGAACATCCCGTGGGAGAAGTGGAAGAAGGGCAACGCCGACGAGACCTCGGCCTGGTGATCACGGGGTGGGCGTGCCGCCCGTGACGCCCAGCGTCTCCCCCATGACGTAGGAGGCCTCGTCGGAGGCGAGGAACACGAACGCCCCGGCCAGCTCGGCCGGCTGCCCGGCGCGCCCCAGTGGGGTCTGCTGCCCGAAGCCCTCGATCTTCTCCGGCGGCTGCCCGTGGGAGGGCTGCAGCGGGGTCCACACCGGGCCCGGGGCGACGGCGTTGACGCGGATGCCCTCCGGGGCGAGCTGCTCGGCCAGTCCCTTCGACAGGTTGTTCATCGCGGCCTTGGTCAGGGCGTAGTCGAGCAGGTGCGGGGAGGGCTGGTACGCCTGGATGGATGAGGTGAAGATGATCGCCGCGCCGGGCTGCAGGTGCGGGATCGCCGCCTTGGTCACGCGGAAGGCGGAGTAGACGTTGGACTTCATGGTGGCGTCGAAGTCCTCGTCGGGGATGTTCTCGATGCCGTCGTGCCAGATCTGGCGGGAGGCGTTGTTCACCAGGATGTCCAGCCCGCCGAAGGCCTCGACGGTGTCGGCGACGATCTTCTCGCACTGTGCGAGTTCCTGCAGGTCACCGGGTAGCGCCAGGGCCTTCTGGCCGGCGTCCTCGATGGCCTGGATGATCTTCCGGGCGTCGGGCTCCTCCTCGGGGAGGTAGGAGATGGCGACGTCGGCACCCTCGCGGGCGTAGGCGACGGCCACGGCGGCGCCGATGCCGGAGTCGCCGCCGGTGATCAGGGCCTTCCGGCCCCGGAGGCGGCCGTGGCCCTCGTAGGTGTCGAGTCCGAGGTCGGCCTTCGGCTCCAGTTCGGCGTCGAGGCCCGGGTGGGGCTGGGTCTGCTGCGGTGGGTCGATCGTGGGGTGGAGCGAGCGGGGATCGTGAGCGTTCATGGCTCCGGTCCTTTCATTAGTGGATGTGCAATCGAGGATACGGAAAGTATCGGCCCGGGGTTTCCCGACGCCACCGGCTGGGCCCGCCCCCGCGAGTTGGTATGGTGGCGGTCACGTGACACGGGGTGCTGCCCCTGAAGAGGGCAGCTGAGAACACACCCGTCGAACCTGATCCAGTTAATGCTGGCGAAGGGAATGTCCACGAGGCGCTACCTTCGCCTTCTCACCGAGAAAGGCGTACGCATGTCCATCACCGCAACACCCATCAACGAGCAGATCGTGCTGGTCACCGGCGGAGCCCGCGGGCTCGGCAAGGCCGTCACCGAGGCGTTCCTGCGTGAGGGCGCCAAGGTCGTGATCAACTACTTCTCCTCGGCGGAGGAGGCGGAGGCGCTCGTCGAGAAGCACCCGGGGCAGGCGGTCGCCATCCAGGCGGACGTCCGTGACCGCGCGCAGATCGACGCCCTGTTCGCGCAGGCCCGCGAGGCGTTCGGCACGCCCGTGACCACCGTCGTGTCCAACGCGCTCATCGACTTCTCCTTCGACGGCGACGCCCGCCCGAAGGCCGACGAGATCACCTACGGGCGTTTCGAGAGCCAGTTCGCGGGCGCCGTCCAGGGCACCCTCAACGTCACCCAGGCCGCGCTGCCGGGCTTCGACGAGTTCGGTTCGGGCCGCGTCATCACCATCGGCACCAACCTCTTCCAGTACCCGGTCGTGCCGTACCACGACTACACCGCCGCGAAGGCCGCCCTGCTCTCCCTCACCCGCACCCTCGCCGCCGACCTGGGACCGCGCGGCGTCACCGTCAACATGCTGTCCGGCGGCCTGCTGCGCAAGACGGACGCCTCCGCCGCCACCCCGGACGAGGTCTTCGACTTCATCGCGCAGGGCACCCCGCTGCAGTCGGTGACCACCCCGGAGGAGTTCGCCGACGCGATCCTCTTCTTCGCCTCCCCGTGGGCACGCTCCATCACCGGCCAGAACCTGGTCGTCGACGGCGGCCTGGTCAAGGACTAGATCCGTGCACATCAACCTCTTCGCCTTCGCGGCGGGACACCACACCTCCGCCTGGCGTGCGGAGGACTCCTCGGTGCACCGCCTCGGTGACATCACCTACTGGGAGGAGCTCGCGCAGATCGCCGAGCGCGGCTGCCTCGACGCCTTCTTCCTCGCCGACGGCCAGTCCGCGGCGATCGGCGGCGTCGGCGGTGGCCCCGCCTGGTTCCTGGAGCCGGTGACCACGCTCACCGCCCTGGCCCGCGCCACGGAACACATCGGCCTGGTCACGACCATCTCCGCGACCTTCTGGCCCCCGTTCCACGCCGCCCGCCTCCTGGCCAGCCTCGACCACATCTCCGGTGGGCGCGCCGGGATCAACGTCGTCACCTCCATGGGCGACGACGAGGCCCGCAACCACGGCATGCCGGCCCTCCCGCCGCACGCCGAGCGCTACGCCCGCGCCGACGAGTTCATCCGCGTGGTCAACGACCTGTGGGACTCCTTCCCGGCCGACGCCGTCGTGTGCGACGAGTCCTGGGCCGACGCCTCCCGCTTGTCGACGCCCCACCACTCCGGCGACTTCTTCGACGTCGCCGGTCCGCTCAACATCCCCGCCGGCCCGCAGGGCCGCCCCGTCCTGTTCCAGGCCGGGGCCTCCGAGCCGGGGCGCGACCTGGCGGCCCGCTACGCCGAGGGCATCTACGCCGTGGCGTGGGACCTGGAGATGGCCCGCGAGTACCGCCTCGACGTCCGCCGCCGGGCACAGGAGCTGGGCCGCGACCCGGACGGGCTGATCGTCATGCCCGGCCTGGTCACCTATGTCGGCCGCACCGAGGAGGAGGCCCGCGCCAAGCAGCGCGCGCTCAACGAGCTGCTGCCCGTCGCGGACGCCCTGCGGGGGCTGGAGTACTTCATCCAGCAGGACACCTCGGAGTGGGAACTCGATGCCCCTGTGCCTCCGCTGCCGCCACTGGAGGAGTTCACCGGACCGCAGGGCCGCTACGCGACGATCCTGCGCATCATCGAGTCCCGCCAGCCCACCGTCCGTGAGCTGCTGGGCTACCTCGCCGCCGGCGGCGGGCACGCCACCTTCGTGGGCACTCCCGAGCAGATCGCCGACGAGATGCAGCGCTGGGTCGAGGAGGGCGGCGCCGACGGCTTCAACCTCATGCCGCCGTCCCTGCCCGCCGGCATCGAGGACTTCGTCGACATGGTCATCCCCGTCCTGCAGGAGCGCGGCGTGTTCCGCACCTCCTACCAGGGGACGACGCTGCGCGGGCACCTCTCGGAGTAGGGGGTCAGCCCTCGACGGCGGCCTTCATGCAGCGCATGGCGGCCAGCGTCTTGGGCACGCCGATGTACGGCATGAGGTGGACGATGGACTCGCCGACCTCCTGCCGGCTCATCCCGGCCACGTCGAGAGCCGTCTTGATGTGGCCCGTGAGCTGCGGCTCAACGCCACCCATCGCGGCCAGCGCGGCGATGTTGAGCAGCTGGCGGGTGCGCAGGTCGATGCCCTCCCGCTGGTAGGTGCCGCCGAACACGGCACCGACGACCCAGTCGGACGCGCCCGGCGCGAAGGCGTCGAGCTGCTCCTTCCAGGCCGCCGCGCCCTCCGGCGACTGGGTCTCCGCGACGAACTCGTTGCCCTTGTCCATGCTGAACGTCATGTTCTCTCCTTTGGTTGACTGGCGCCGACAGTATAGGAGATGGGCGGGGCGGGGAGCGCCCTTCGCTGGTGCGGGATCACATGGTCGGGACCAGTCCGCCAGGCGCGGTGCACGTTCGAGACCACTCCGGCCCCGACCATGTCCTCTCGACCCTGCGTGTGGGAAATGCGAAACGCCCTCCGGCACGAAGCCGGAGGGCGTTTCCCTCGGGGTGGCTGACGGGGCTCGAACCCGCGACACCCAGGATCACAACCTGGTGCTCTACCAACTGAACTACAGCCACCATCGCTGCTGTATCGCAGCGGACTACAGATTAACCCATTATCCCCGAATTACAAAAACCGCTGGTAGTGGGCGGTTGCGGCCGCCGAACACTCGGCTGCGGCGGCGGACTCCGGGCCCGGCGCGGGGACGAAGACGGAGCGTCGGTAGTAGTCGAGTTCGCGGATGGACTCCACGATGTCCGCCAGCGCGCGGTGGGCCAGTCCCTTCTCCGGCTGGTTGAAGTACGCCTTCGGGAACCAGCGGCGTGCCAGCTCCTTGATGGAGGAGACGTCGACCATGCGGTAGTGCAGGGCGGCGTCGAGACGCGGCATCTGCGCACGGAGGAACGCCCGGTCCGTGGCGATGGAGTTGCCGGCCAGCGGGGCCGGGTGCTCCGGGCTGCAGTGCTCGGCGATGAGCGCGAGCACGGCGTCCTCGGCCTCCTCCATGGTCACGGTCGAGGTGCGGATCTGCTCGGTGAGGCCGGAGGATTCGTGCATGTTGGTGACGAAATCGTCCATCTCCGCCAGTTCCTCCTCGGTGGCGTGGACGACCAGGTCGACGCCCTCGCCGATGATCTGCAGGTTCGCGTCGGTCACCAGCGCGGCGATCTCGACGATGACGTGCCTGTCAGGGTCGAGACCGGTCATCTCCAGGTCGACCCACACGAGGCGGTCATTCTTCGGTGCGACGTTCACGTCAGGCTCCCATCTTCGCGTAGAAACGGCCGATCAGCGGGGCGAGCAGCCCCGTCGGCGCCACCTTGGAGATCGCGTTCATCGCCTTGCTCAGCGGACCCGGGACGACGCGGCGCTGGTTCTTCGCCATCGCCTCGAGGGTCTCGCGGGAGCAGGACTCGTAGGTGGTCCACAGGAAATCGGGGACCACCTTGTCGACGATCGACTTCTCCTCCTCCGGCACCACCGCGTCCCGCACCGGACCCGGCGCGAGCAGCGTGCACGTCACGCCGGTGCCCTTGAGCTCGTAGTGCAGCGCCTCCGTGAAGGCGTTGACGCCGGCCTTCGTGAACACGTACGTCGCGTTGTTCGGAATCGGCACGTTGCCCGCCGCGGAACCGACGTTGCAGATCGCGCCGGAGCGTCGGGCCAGCATGCCGTCGAGAACCGCGCGCGTGAGCCGGTGCACGGCGGTGGCGTTGAGGTGGAACTGATCGACCTCATGATCCCAGTCCTGCCTGACCAGCGGGCCGAACGTGGCGATACCCGCCGAGTTGATGAGGATCGACACCTCCCGCGCATCCATGTGCTCGATGAGGCGCGAGACGTCCTCATGCTTGCTCAGGTCGGCGGCGACGACCTCGACGGTGACGCCGTGGGCGGCCTCGAGGGCGTCGGCAAGCTCGCGGAGCACCGCTTCTCGACGCGCCACCACAATCAGATTGTGGCCCATCGACGCGAGGTCACGGGCCATGGCCATGCCGATGCCCTGGCTGGCGCCGGTCACGACCGCGAAAGATTCCGGGCTGGGGGAGGGGAGAGTCATGGGACCCAGGCTAATCGACGCCCCACCGTCCCCGCCCCCGACCTGATGTCAGACCACCGCACCGAACCACATATTCTGGCACTCATGAATGCCGTGCTGATCGCCGTGCTGGTAATGCTCATACTGTCCGTCGTCAGGGTCCATGTGGTTCTGGCTCTGTTCATCGGTGCCATCGTGGGTGGCCTGCTGGGTGGGCTGGGCCTGGACGGGACGATGCTCGCCTTCCAGGAGGGGTTGTCCGGGGGTGCGCAGATCGCGTTGTCCTATGCGTTGCTCGGTGCCTTCGCCATGGCGGTGGCGAGTTCGGGGCTGCCGAATCTGCTGGCGAACTGGCTGATCGGGAAGTTGGGCGTCGACAGCACCTCCGCGAAGACCCGCACGATCATGTGGACGAAGTGGGGTATGGTCGCCGGCATCCTGGCGATGGCGGTCATGTCGCAGAACCTCATCCCGGTGCACATCGCGTTCATCCCGCTGATCATCCCGCCGCTGCTGGCGGTGTTCAACCGTCTGCGGATCGATCGTCGTCTCGTCGCCGTCGTCATGACGTTCGGCCTGGTCACCACCTACATGTGGATCCCGATCGGCTTCGGAAACATCTTCCTCAACGACATTCTGCTGGGCAACATCGAGCGCGCCGGCCTGGACACCAGCGGCATCAACATCGTGACCACCATGTCCCTGCCGGCGTCCGGCATGATCGTCGGTCTGCTCATCGCGGTGCTCTTCACTTACCGACGCCCCCGTGACTACGCCGACCGCCCCATCACCGTCGGCACCGGCGTGGAGGACGAGCCGATCTCCCGTTACCGCGTGGTGGTGGCGCTCATCGCGATCGTCGCGACGTTCGCCATCCAGGTCGTCATGCAGGCCGGTGGTTCGGAGGCGAACTCGCTGCTCGTCGGTTCGCTCACGGGTCTGGCGATCTTCCTCGCGACGGGTGCGGTGAAGTGGGGGCAGGCCGACGACATCTTCACCTCCGGCATGAAGATGATGGCGCTGATCGGCTTCATCATGATCACCGCCCAGGGCTTCGCCGCGGTGATGTCCGCCACCGGCGAGGTGGAGTCCCTCGTCGTGGCGGCCGCCGACCTGTTCGCGGGCTCGAAGCCGGCGGCGGCGTTGGCGATGCTGGTCGTCGGCCTCATCGTCACCATGGGCATCGGCTCCAGCTTCTCGACGCTCCCCATCATCGCCACCATCTTCGTCCCCCTGTGCCTGACGATGGGTTTCTCGCCGGTCGCGACGGTGGCGATCATCGGCACGGCCGGCGCCCTCGGTGACGCGGGTTCCCCGGCCTCGGACTCGACGCTGGGTCCGACCTCCGGTCTCAACGCGGACGGGCAGCACGACCATATCCGGGACTCGGTGATCCCGACGTTCCTCCACTTCAACATCCCGCTGCTCATCGCCGGCTGGGCGGCGGCGATGGTGCTGTAACCACCCCGGGGAGGTCGATCGCCGGTGAACATCGCCCGTCCCGGCGGCCGGGATCGGTGATGTTCACCGGCGATCGACACCGGGAGGTGAGAAGCGCCCCCGGCAGGATTCGAACCCGCGACCAATCGGGTAGAAGCCGACTGCTCTAATCCACTGAGCTACGGAGGCATGCGTGCTAGATCTTAACGCACCGACCTGCCCAGGAAGAAAAGTTCCCAGGTAGTGAGCAGTTTCACGTGCCGGGTCTCCGGCTATGCCTGCCACGGGAAGCGGATTAGGGTAGAGCGCATGTCAGCACCGCAGGTCAGGGAAGAAACCACGCAGGCGTCGAGAAGCACGGCGAGGGTGAGGCCCACGTGGCCGCTCTACCTCCTGTTCTTCGCCGTCGCCGGACTGGTGGGCGCGACGATCTCCTTCGAGTTCCTCACGGAGTCGCTCGTGGCGCTGGGCATCCCCGATCCGGGGCCGGTGACCACCTGGGGTCTGCCGTTCACCCGCGCGGTGGGCTGGATGCTGGCGGCGCTGGCCGTCGGTTCGTTCATGTTCTCGGCGTTCTACATCTCGCCGAAGGTGCCGGACAACGACAACTCACGCCTCGTCGAGGCGCCGCTGAGCGTCGACGGTGACATCGCGGCGCGGACGGGTGCGGTGGCGACGCTGTGCTTCGGTCTCATCGCCACGGTCCAGATCCCGCTGGTGCTCTCCGACGTGTCGGGCACGCCGTTCCGGAACGCGCTGGCACTGGACATGTGGGGTGTGGCCGTGAGCCAGGTGGCGACGGCGCTGGCGTGGTCCGTGGTGGCGGTCGTCTGTCTCATCGTCGGTGTGTCGGGGCTGATCTTCCGCAGGTGGATCGCGCAGCCGCTGCTGCTCATCGGTGCGATTCTCACGATCGTGCCGCTGGGCATGGAGGGCCACGCGGCGGCCGGTGGTGCGCACGACTACGGCACGAACTCCTACCTGTGGCACCTGGTGGGCATGATCCTGTGGGTCGGTGGCCTCATGGCGCTCATCGCGCACGGGCGGCGTCTCGGCCCGGACATGGAGCGGGGGCTGCGCCGCTACTCGACGGTCGCCCTGTTCTCCATCCTCGTGATGATCGTCTCCGGCCTCATCAACGCCGCGGTGCGCGTCGAGTGGGAGGACTGGTTCACCACGACCTACGGCTGGATCCTGGTGACCAAGACCGTCGGCCTGGTGGTGCTCGGTTTCCTCGGTTTCGTGCACCGGATGATCACGATCCCGCAGATCAACCGTCAGCCGAAGCTGTTCCTGTGGTTCGCCGTCGGGGAGGCGATCATCATGGCGGCGGTCACCGGCGTGGCCATCACCATGGGCCGCACCCCGCCGCCCCCGCCGCGTGACCCGAACCTCACGCAGATGGCCATCCAGATGGGTTACGACCTCTACGAGAAGCCGACCCTGAGCAACGTCTTCACGATGTGGCGTTTCGACGTGATGTTCGGCGCCATCGCGATCCTCATCACCGGTGGGTACCTGTACGGCCTGTGGCGCGTCCACCGCCGCGGTGGCTCCTGGAACCACCTGCGCACCGCGATGTGGCTGGTGGGCACGGGCAGCCTGTTCGTCACCACGAGCTCCGGCCTGGGCATGAACATGCCGGCCACCTACTCGATGCACATGATCGTGCACATGACCCTGTCGATGGTGGTGCCGCTGTTCCTCGCGCTCGGCGCGCCGCTGTCGCTCATCATGGCCGCCTACGAGCCGGGTGAGCCGGGCAAGCCGACGGCGCATGACTGGGCGTTGGCGATCACGAAGGCGCCGCTGCTGCGGTTCATCATGCATCCGCTGGTGAACACGGTGCAGTTCCTGGTGGTCTTCTACGTCCTGTACATGTTCATCCCGCTGTATGAGCTGGCGATCTCCGAGCACGCCGGCCACCTGGCGATGAACTGGGCGTTCCTCATCTCCGGCTACCTGTACTTCTGGGAGCTGGTGGGCCCGGACCCGGTGCCGGTGAAGCGTCCGACGGCGATCCGTCTGGCGTGGCTGGTCGGCTCCATGCCGTTCCACCTCTTCGCCGGCATCTACCTCATGCAGCTGACCACGGTCATGGGTGAGGAGTTCTACACCACCCTGGGCCTGCCCTGGGAGCTCAACCTCCTCGAGGACCAGAAGGTCGGCGGCGGCATCGGCTGGGCCTCCGGTTCCTTCCCGATGGGCCTGGTGTTCCTGCTGCTGTTCATCGGCTGGCGCCGTGAGGACCGCGCGACCGAGGTCGCCTACGAGAAGCGCGTCGAGTCCGGCGAGGACCATGACTGGGAGTCCTACAACGAGATGCTCGCCCGCATGGCCGCCGGTGGTTCCGCCCGCGAGGAGTTCGAGGAGAAGGAGTTCCGCCGCGCACAGGAGGACGCCCCCGCGGAGACCCCCGTCGAGGACGCCGGGCCGGTACTCGATCTGCGGGCGCGCCGCAAGCGCTAGACTCCGCGGCGCACCCGTGCCTGTGGATGGAGGGGGTCTGTCCACAGGCGTGACGACGCCCGCTTGTCGTCCCTCCCGGTCCCTGCCAGGGTGCGAGGTGTCAGCACGACACCACACCCGAGGGGGACTCACCATGGCTCAGACCACGTCAACCATCATCGGCAACCTCACCGAGGAACCGGTGCTCCACCACTTCGAGAAGACCGGCAACTACAAGGCGCGCGTCCGCGTCGCTTCCTCCCGGCGGGTCCGGGACAAGGAGCGGCCCGACACCTGGAACGACGTCGACCCGCTCTACATCTACCTCGAGATGTGGGGGCCACTGGCCCTCAACGCCAAGAAGTCCCTCAGCCGCGGCATGCCGGTCATCGCGCACGGCACGTTCGTCACCGCGGAGTGGGACGACAGGGAGGGGAAGAAGCAGCAGATGGTCCTGCTGCGCTGCTACTCCCTCGGACTCGACCTCAACCGCTACGTCATCGCCTCGCAGCGCATCGAGACCGCGGAGAAGAACCTCATCGGCGCGGCCCTGCCGGCGGACGTGGACCCGCAGAGCCTGTGCGACAAGGTGCACAGGGACAACGGCGAGCCGGACGTGGGGACGGTGGCCACGGCGACGTCGGAAAGCGGGGAGGGAGACACCGCGCCGCCGTTCTGATCTCCGGGCGGCGGCACCGGTCACACGGTTCCCGCAGGACATGGCCGGTCATGTACCCTGTGGAGTGTCTTTACCGCACTAGCAACATAGGGGAGAAATGGCCGAGTTCATCTACACGATGAAGAATGTGCGAAGGGTCGTCGGCGACAAGGTCATCCTTGACAACGTCACGATGGCCTTTTACCCGGGCGCCAAGATCGGCGTCGTCGGACCCAACGGTGCCGGCAAGTCCTCCGTCCTCAAGGTGATGGCCGGCATCGACCAGCCCTCCAACGGCGAGGCGTTCCTGGATCCGGGTGCCACCGTCGGCATCCTGCTGCAGGAGCCGCCGCTCAACGAGGAGAAGACCGTCCGCGAGAACGTGGAGGAGGGTCTGGGCGAGATCTTCCAGAAGAAGCAGCGCTTCGAGGAGATCGCCGAGGAGATGGCGACGAACTACACCGACGAGCTCATGGAGGAGATGGGTCGCCTCCAGGAGGAGCTCGACGCCGCCGACGCGTGGGAGGTCGACTCCAAGATCGAGCAGGCGATGGAGGCTCTGCGCTGCCCGCCGTCCGACTCCCCGGTGACCAACCTCTCCGGTGGTGAGCGTCGTCGCGTCGCCCTGGCCAAGCTGCTGCTGTCCGAGCCGGACCTGCTGCTGCTCGACGAGCCCACCAACCACCTGGACGCCGAGTCCGTCCTGTGGCTGGAGAAGCACCTCGCCGACTACAAGGGCGCCGTCCTGGCCGTCACCCACGACCGTTACTTCCTCGACCACGTCGCGGAGTGGATCTGTGAGGTCGACCGCGGCAAGCTGCACCCCTACGAGGGCAACTACTCCACCTACCTGGAGAAGAAGGCGGAGCGCCTCGAGGTCGCCGGCAAGAAGGACCAGAAGCTGCAGAAGCGCCTGAAGGACGAGCTGGCGTGGGTCCGCTCCTCCCCGAAGGCCCGTCAGGCCAAGAACAAGGCCCGTCTGGAGCGCTACGAGGAGATGGCCGCCGAGGCCGAGAAGTACAGGAAGCTGGACTTCGAGGAGATCCAGATCCCGACCCCGCCGCGCCTGGGCAACAAGGTCGTCGAGGTCAAGGACCTGCAGAAGGGCTTCGACGGCCGCGTCCTGATCAAGGACCTGTCGTTCACCCTGCCGCGTAACGGCATCGTCGGCGTCATCGGCCCGAACGGTGTGGGTAAGACTACCCTGTTCAAGACCATCGTCGGTCTGGAGCAGCCGGACGCCGGCACCGTCGAGGTCGGCGAGACCGTCAAGCTGTCCTACGTCGACCAGGGCCGTGAGAACATCGACCCGGAGGAGACCGTGTGGCAGGTCGTCTCGGGCGGCCTGGACTACATCAAGGTCGGCCAGAACGAGATGCCGTCCCGCGCGTACCTGTCCGCCTTCGGTTTCAAGGGCCCGGACCAGCAGAAGCCGTCCAAGGTCCTGTCCGGTGGTGAGCGCAACCGCCTCAACCTGGCGCTGACCCTCAAGCAGGGCGGCAACCTGCTGCTCCTCGATGAGCCGACGAACGACCTCGACGTCGAGACCCTCGGTTCCCTCGAGAACGCGCTCGTGCAGTTCCCGGGCTGCGCCGTGGTCATCTCCCACGACCGTTGGTTCCTGGACCGCACCTGTACCCACATCCTCGCCTGGGAGGGCAACATCGAGGAGGGCAAGTGGTTCTGGTTCGAGGGCAACTTCGGTGACTACGAGAAGAACAAGGTCGAGCGCCTCGGCGCGGAGGCCGCACGTCCGTCGCGCGTCACCCACCGTCGCCTGACCCGCTAACACGACTTTTGGGCGAGGCCCGCACTCCATCCGGGGTGCGGGCCTTCGGCGTTCCCGGGGTGCGGGCCGGGGCTGGTCTGGGTTGAGGGGCGAGGGGGGCGGGACGTGACAAAAGGCGCGATCTCAACTACGCGATCACTCATCCATGACGCTTATTATGCACATAGTGGCGATAGAAGGCGCGATCGCGTAGTTGAGATCGCGCCGTTCGGCCAACCAGGCCAGCCGGGCCAACCGGGAGGGCCGGGGGCCGGGGGGTCGGACCCCACTAACCGGTCCCCCGTGACGCCTAATCCATCTGCAGGACGGTGCGCAGCTCGGCGAAGAGCTCGGGACGGACCCGGTGAGTGACGGTCCGGCCTTCCCGGATCCTCTCCAGCAGCCCCGCCTCGGTCAGTTTCTTCAGGTGGTGGGAGACCGTCGGCTGGCTCAACCCGATGAGGTCCGTCAGCTCGTTGACGCTGACCGGGCCGCAGCCCCCGGCAGCCAACTGGGAGAGGATCTGCAGCCGGGCGGGCTCGGCGAGCACCTTGAACAGCGCGGCATAGCGGTTGGCCTCGTCGTCGGTGAGCGGGTCGGTGCCGAGCGAGCAGCATGCGGAGAGGTCGGCCAGGGGGAGAATCTGCACGGCGGTCATGTAGGCCAGCATATATTGACGGATGTCGATAAGGGAAGTACTTTAGGTATTGATAATCGTCAATACCTTGAAAGGTGTCGCATGACTGCACCAGTCAGACCCCCTCGTATGTCCTTCCTCGACAAGTATCTCCCGGTATGGATCATCCTCGCCATGGCCGCCGGCCTTATTATCGGACGCACTGTCCCCGGGATCGGCGACGCCCTTGGTGCGTTGGAGGTCGGCGGCATCTCGCTGCCGATCGCCCTCGGCCTGCTGGTGATGATGTACCCACCCCTGGCCAAGGTCCGCTACGACAAGACCCGCGAGATCACCGCCGACAAACGCCTGATGGCTGTCTCCCTGATCCTCAACTGGATCGTCGGCCCGGCCCTGATGTTCGCCCTGGCCTGGATCTTCCTGCCCGATGAGCCGGAGCTGCGCACCGGCCTGATCATCGTCGGACTGGCCAGGTGCATCGCCATGGTGCTCGTCTGGTCCGACCTGTCCTGCGGCGACCGCGAGGCCACCGCCGTGCTCGTGGCCATCAACTCCGTCTTCCAGGTCCTCATGTTCGGCGTCCTGGGCTGGTTCTACCTGCAGGTCCTGCCTTCCTGGCTGGGCCTGGAGACGACCTCCGCGGAGTTCTCCTTCTGGTCCATCGTCACCTCCGTCCTCGTATTCCTGGGTATCCCGCTGCTGGCAGGTGTGCTGTCCCGGGTGATCGGCGAGAAGGTCAAGGGCCGGCGCTGGTACGAGTCGAAGTTCATCCCCGCGATCTCGCCGCTGGCGCTGATCGGTCTGCTCTACACCATCGTGCTGCTCTTCTCCCTGCAGGGTGAGCAGATCACCTCCCAGCCCTGGACCGTGGCACGGGTGGCGATCCCGCTGCTGGCCTACTTCGTCGGCATGTTCGCCATCGCACTGTTCGCCTCGAAGGCGTCCGGGATGGGCTACGCCCAGTCCGCGTCGGTGTCCTTCACCGCCGCGGGCAACAACTTCGAACTCGCCATCGCCGTATCCATCGGCACCTTCGGCGCCACCTCCGCCCAGGCGCTGGCCGGCACCATCGGCCCGCTCATCGAGATCCCCGTGCTCGTCGGCCTCGTCTACGTCATGCTGTGGGTGGGACCGAAGCTCTTCCCGAACGATCCCACCCTGCCGACCGGCAGGACGCCTTCCACCAACCACACCACTGCAAAGGAAACCGTCGCATCATGACCACCACACCTTCCGTCCTGTTCGTCTGCGTCGGCAACGGCGGCAAGTCCCAGATGGCCGCCGCACTCGCCGCCAAGCACGCCGGCGACCGCCTGGAGATCCACTCCGCCGGCACGAAGCCGGGCAGCAAGCTCAACGCCCAGTCCGTCGAAGCCATCGCCGAGGTCGGCGCGGACATGTCCCAGGGGACGCCGAAGGGCATCGACCCCGAGCTGCTGCGCGGGGTCGACCGCACCGTCATCCTCGGCGCCGACGCAGAGCTTGAGCTGCCCGCGGACGCGCGCGGAACGCTGGAGCGCTGGGTGACCGACGAGCCGTCGGAACGCGGCATCGAGGGCGTCGAGCGCATGCGCCTGGTGCGCGACGACATCGACGCCCGCGTCCAGCAGCTCGTCGCGGAACTCGCGGGCTGAGCCGTGGCCGCCACCGGAAACGACCGGCCCAGCGTCCTGTTCGTCTGCGTGCACAACGCGGGCCGCTCCCAGATGGCCGCCGCCTACCTGCAGGAGCTGTCCGGCGGGAAGGTGTCGGTGCTCTCGGCCGGCTCCGAACCCGGTGACCGGCTCAATCCGGCCGCGGTGGCCGTCATGGCGGAGGAGGGCATCGACCTGACGCAGGCCTCCCCGAAGGTGCTCACCACCGAGGCGGTCCAGGCCTCCGACGTGGTCATCACCATGGGCTGCGGAGACACCTGTCCCATCTTCCCCGGCAAACGCTACGAGGACTGGCAGCTCGAGGATCCGGCCGGAAAGGACCTCGAAGTCGTCCGCGGCATCCGCGACGACATTAAGGGCCGCGTCACCGTTCTGCTCGCTGAACTGATCCCCTGACCACCCCACCCACCGTCACCTACATGCTCCAGGAAAGGCACGGCATGTCCACCGAAGCTTCTGCGCTGCACACCAACCTCCTCAAGCGGATCACCGGCAACCTCACCGACACCTACCGGGGAGTTTTCTCCGCCGAGACCATCGAACGCTACGTCTACGAGTCCTACACGGCACTGGCCCGCACGGCCAAGGTCCAGACCTACCTTCCGGTCCTCGCGGAGCGCTTCGCCAAGGACCGCCTGCGGGCGCTGGCCCAGGCGGAGGGCAAGATCGCCTCCGTGGTGCCGCAGGTACTGTTCGTCTGCGTCCATAACGCCGGACGCTCCCAGATCGCCGCCGCCCTGCTGAAGCATTACGCCGGCGACGGCGTGGAGGTGCGTTCCGCAGGTTCCACCCCCGGCGACGAGATCTCCCCGATGGCGGTCGAGGTCCTCCGGGACCGCGGACTCGACCTCACCGGCGCCTACCCGAAGCCGCTGACCGACGACGTGGTGCGGGCAGCCGACTACGTCATCACGATGGGCTGCGGCGACGTCTGCCCGATCTACCCCGGCAAGCACTACCTGGACTGGGATCTGGCAGATCCGGCCGACCAGAGCCGCGAGCAGGTGGAGGCCATCGTCGATGAGATCGACGAGCGCGTGAAGAGTCTCTGGCAGACCGTCCGTTAGAAGATGCTCAATCAGCGGGGGAGCGGGCCGGATCAGCCGGCCCGCTCCTTCGTTTTCCCGGTGTCTCCCGGCGGAGCGGCGCAGCCCGAGGCCCACCTGCCGGCGATCCGGTATAGATTGGACGGGAGCAATCCGCGCACACCGTGATCAACTCCGTGATTAATCCCGCGAGCAACACCTGAAGAGGAACAGCCCCCACATGAACGCCGACCAGAACTCCGCCCTGCATGTGACGACCGTGCCGGTCCGTTGGTCCGATTTCGACCGCTACGGCCACATCATGAACGCGAACTACATCGAGGTCGCCCAGGAGGCGCGCCTGCAGTTCGCCGAGGAGGAGTTCACGGCCCGCGGCCACGACTTCGCCGTCTTCGTCCGCCACCTGGACGTCGATTACCTGCGCCCGGTCATGCCGGACACCACGGAGCTGCTCATCGAGACGCAGGTCGTCGAGATCGGCAACACCTCCTTCACCACCCGCCAGGAGATCAAGGACCGGCAGGGCCGCATCGCCTGCATCGTCGAGTGCGTCCAGGTGGCCATCGACCTCAACACCGAGCGCCCGCGTTCCATCACCGAACTCGAGATGAAGATCCTCACCCGCGCCGAGGATCTCGACCAGCTCGAGGCCGGCGACTCCGACAAGTGATGCAGGAGTCCCTGCGGATCCTCGACGGCGCGGCCGGTCTGCAGTCACTCATCGGCCGGGCCACCGACCTCGACGCCTCCGCCTCCGTGCGTTTCCGCCAGCTGGGTGACTGGGTCGACGTCTTCGTCACCACGCCCTTCCAGGTCATCGCCTCCCGCCGCGTCCAGGGGGAGGTCTCGCGCGACGGGGCGGTCGTCTCCGCGGTGGAGCTTCTCGACGCCCTCCGGGCCGGCACCTCCACCATTGGTCCGGCCCGCGACCCGAACTGGCCCGGCGCGCTGCCCCCGGCCACCGGTTTCCAGCTGCTCGACGAGATCCCCGTCGACGTTGTCCGCGACCTGGCGGACAAGGGGCAGGCCCTCGCGCGGCAGTTCTCCGGCCCCCTCGGCCCGCCCGCCAGCCTGCTGGACCAGACGGTCCTGACGGTCACCGGCGAGGCCGGCACCGCGGAGATCCCCATGCGCACGATCTTCACGTGCACGTCGCTGGGGCTCATCCCCGGTTTCGCCGCACCCCTCGATATCCCCCGTCACCTGCGGGTGTCGATGGTGGGGCGCTGGGTGCGTGTCGACGCCCCCTTCGGCACCGTCTACCGCTCCAGCACGCTGTCCCTGTTCTAGGGCCCCTAGAGCAGGACCCAGCCGGCGAGCGCCGCGAACAGCGCGATCGACCACGGCGGGAGCTGCCACTTCGCCAGTCCCAGCCAGCACAGTGCCGCGATCGTCAGGGAGGCGACCCCGGTGACGCCGTGCGTGAACACCGGGTCCCACAGCGCCGCACCGAGCAGGCCCACGACGGCCGCGTTGACGGCGGTGAAGGCCGTGCGCAGGACGGGGGAGTGGCGCCAGCGGCCCCAGAAGTGCAGGCCCGCGGTCATGAGCAGGGCGGAGGGCAGGAAGATCGCCACCGTCGCCAGGAGTGCCCCGGCCCAGCCGCCGTCGACGGCGCCGAGGAAGGACGCGAAGGTGAACAGCGGGCCCGGCACCGCCTGGGCAGCGGAGTAGCCGGCGAGGAACTCCGACTGGCCCAGCCAGCCCTCGGCGACGGTGAGCTGCTCGAGCAGCGGCAGCACGACGTGGCCGCCGCCGAACACCAGGGAACCGGCCTGGTAGTAGGCCGCCAGGCGGGTGACCAGCCACCCGCCGAACGCGCCCGCCCCCAGCATGAGGCCGGCCAGCAGCACGAAGAACAGGCTGAGCGCGATGACCGCCGCCCGGGAGCTGACGGGGCGGACCTCGTCGAGTCCCGACTCCTCCTCCGGGTCGACGTCCGTGCCGCGCAGCAGCACCAGGCCCAGCAGGCCCGCTGCGAGGATGACGGCGACGTGGGTGAACGGACTGGGCACCGCCAGGACGATGAGGCCCGCGAGGACGGCGATGGTGGCGGTGATCCGGGTGTTCGCCATGTTTTTCGCCATGCCCGCCACCGCGTGGAAGACCACGGCGACCGCCGCGGCGAGCAGGCCGCGGATCCAGCCCTGGTCGGCGTCGACACCTGTGGTGGACAGGAGCACGCCGAACAGGGCGAGGATGAGCGCCGACGGGGCGGTGAACATCACCCAGGCGGCGAGCATGCCGGGCCAGCCGGCCCGGTGGTAACCCAGGGCCATGCCGACCTGCGAGGATGCCGGGCCGGGCAGGAACTGCGCGACCGCCACGATGTCGGCGTAGGACCTCTCGCTCAGCCACCTGCGCCGCGCGACGAACTCCTCGCGGAAGTAGCCGAGGTGGGCGGTCGGCCCGCCGAAGGCGGTGACGCCCAGCAGCCCGAAGCTGCGGATGACCTCTCCTGTGGTGCCGTTGTTCTTGTCTGCGGATTCCTTCACGCTCGTCATGGTAGGGCGGGGCGTCGAGAAGTGCGCGTCGAGCGACAGTAACCGGGATTACATCATTAACCAGCCGGTTCCGACGAGCGTCCGGAAGGCGCCTAGTAGAGTCAGTGGTCATGCGTATCGGAATCCCGAAGGAAATCATGAACATGGAGGGCCGCGTGGCCCTCAGCCCGCTCGGGGCAGGCACCCTCGTAGCCGACGGCCATGAGGTGATTGTTCAGGCCGGGGCGGGCGAGAACTCCTCGTTCACCGATGCCGAGTACGAGGCGACGGGCGCGCGCGTCGTCGCCTCCGCGGAGGAGGCCTGGGGCGCCGAGATGGTGCTCAAGGTCAAGGAGCCGCTGCCGGAGGAGTACGGCTTCCTCCGCCCGGACCTCATCCTGTTCACCTACCTGCACCTGGCGTCCTCGCGTGAGTGCACGAAGGCGCTGCTCGACGCCGGCACCCTGTCCCTGGCGTACGAGACGGTCCTCGACGCCCGCGGCGGCCTCCCGCTGCTCACCCCGATGTCCCAGGTCGCGGGCCGCCTCGCCGTGCAGGAGGGCGCGCACCACCTCATGAGCTCCAAGGGGGGCCGCGGCGTGCTGCTCGGTGGCGTGCCCGGCACCGCCCCGGCGAAGGTCGTCGTCCTCGGCGGCGGTCAGGTCGGCGCCTCGGCCGTCGCGATCGCGCAGGGTCTGCGCGCCAGCGTCACGGTCCTCGACCTCGACCCGCAGGTGCTCGCGCGTTTCGACGACCTCTACCAGGGCAACGTCCGCACCCTGCTGTCCGACCCGATGACCATCGAGACCGAGCTTCTCGACGCCGACCTCGTCATCGGCGCCGTCCTCGTCGCCGGCGCGAAGGCCCCGACGCTGGTCAGCGACGACCTGGTCGCCCGCATGAAGCAGGGCGCCGTGCTCGTCGACGTCGCCATCGACCAGGGCGGCTGCTTCGAGCCCTCCCGCAAGACCTCCCACGAGGACCCGACCTACGAGGTCCACGGCACCCGCTTCTACTGCGTGCCCAACATGCCCGGCGCGGTGGCCAACACCTCGACCCGGGCGCTCACCTCGGCGACCCTGCCCTACGTCCGCGCGATCGCGGCGGGCGGCGTGGACCGGGCGGTGGACAACCACCCGGGTCTGGAGCCGGGCATCATGACCTGCGACGGCCGCCTGATCAGTGAGCCAGTGAAGGAGGCGTTCCCGGATCTTCTCGGTTGATGAGCATCGCCGCCACCCGCTCCATGTGATCCCAGATCTGGTGGCGGTACCCGGCGGGGATGGTCTCCTCGTCGATGCTGTCGAGTGACACCTTCATCAGCTCCAGCCAGCGGATCGCAGCCGCGCGGTCCACGGGGAACTCGTGGTGGCGGCGGCGCAGCATCGGGGCGCCGCGCTTCTCGTTGAAGGTGGCCGGTCCGCCCCAGTACTGGGCGAGGAACCACTTGAGGCGGTTCTCGGCGCCCTCCCAGTCGTCCTCGGGGTACATGGGCCCCAGGATGTCGTCCGTCTTCACCTGCGCATAGAACCCGGCGGCGATCCGGGAGAAGGTGGCGTCACCGCCGACCGCGTCATAAAGGGAACTCATGTGGCCAGTCTAGGCTGGCGGGCATGTCCCACGCCCTCTCGCTTCTCGACGCCACCGTCCGCCGCAGCTCCACCCACCTCATCCGCGACGTCACGTGGCAGGCGCCGGTCGGTTCCCACTGGGCGGTCCTCGGCCCCAACGGGGCCGGCAAGTCGACCGCGCTGCGCCTCGCCGGCGGCTGGTGGTACCCGACGACCGGGACCGTCGACATCCTCGGGGAACGCCTCGGCCGGGTGGAGCTGCAGCGTCTGCGGCGGCGCATCGGCTGGGTCGACCCCCGCCAGCGCCTCGGCGACCACCCCGTCGCCGAACTCGTGCTCTCCGGCGTCACCGCCTCCAACGGGCTGCTCCCGCGCTGGACGCCGGAGTCTGCGGAACTCGCCCGCCTGGAGGAGCTCCTCGAGCTCACCGGCATGGCCGCCAAACGCGACCGCCGGTGGTCCGCCCTCTCGCAGGGCGAACGTGCCCGCACGCTCATCGCCCGGGCCCTCATCAACGAACCGGAGCTGCTGCTTCTCGACGAACCCACCACCGGCCTCGACCTCCCCGGACGGGAGAGACTGCTCGGTGTGATCGACCGGCTCCGCGCGGCGCAGCCCGGCCTGACGACGGTGCTGGTGACGCATCACGTGGAGGAGATCGCGGCGTCGACAAGCGATGTCCTGCTGCTCAAGGAGGGCCGCGTCCTGGCCTCCGGACCCGTCGACGAGACGCTGACCTCGGGGAACCTGTCGGCACTCTACGACCTGCCGGTGTCGTTGGAGAAGGTCCACGGACGCTGGTTCGCGCTCTGCATATAATTCCCGGATGCTGCCGGGAAAGTGAACCGCTTGGTCTATAGTGGCCGACATGACCCACGGACTTTCTGGTTTCTCGTCTCGTTCCATCCATGCCGGATACGAGCCTGACAGCCTCTACGGCCCGATCAACACGCCGATCTACGCGTCGACCACCTTCGCGCAGGACGGCCTCAACGAGCTGCGCGGTGGCTTCGAGTACACCCGCTGCGGCAACCCCACGATCGACGCCCTCGAAAAGACCGTCGCAGCCCTGGAAGGCGCACAGTACGGCCGCGCGTTCTCCTCCGGCATGGCCGCCACCGACGTCATCCTGCGTATCCTCCTGCGCCCCGGTGACCACCTCATCCTCGGCCACGACGCCTACGGCGGCACCTGGCGCCTCATCGACCAGGCCTTCGGCCAGTGGGGCGTCGAGTACACCGTCGTCGACACCACCGACGTTGCCGCCGTCGAGGCCGCCCTCCGCCCGAACACCAAGCTCATCTGGCTGGAGACCCCGACCAACCCGGCCCTGTCCATCACCGACATCGCCGCCATCGCCGCGATCAAGCAGCAGGCCGCCCTCGTCGTGGACAACACCTTCGCGTCCCCGTACCTGCAGCAGCCGCTCGCCCTCGGCGCGGACCACGTCCTGCACTCCGCCACCAAGTACCTCGGCGGTCACTCCGACGTCGTCGGCGGCCTCGTGGTGACCAACTGCGCCGAGTTCGACGAGCAGCTCCTCTGGTTCCAGGGCGGCGTCGGCCCCATCCCGTCCCCCTTCGACGCCTACCTCACCGCCCGCGGCATCAAGACCCTGGCCGTGCGCATGGAGCGCCACTGCGACAACGCCGAGGCCATCGCCGCGCACCTCGAGGCCTCCGACCAGGTCGCGACCGTGCTCTACCCCGGCCTCGAGTCCCACCCGGGCCACGAGGTGGCCAAGCGCCAGATGAAGCGCTTCGGCGGCATGATCTCCGTGCGCTTCCGCTCCGAGGAGGCCGCCCGCGTCTTCTGCCTGAACACCCGACTGATCTGTCTGGCCGAGTCTCTCGGCGGCGTCGAGTCGCTCGTCGAGCACCCGGCCACCATGACCCACCAGTCCGCCACCGGCTCCCAGCTGGAGGTCCCGCGTGACCTGGTGCGCATCTCCATCGGCATCGAGGACGTCGAGGACCTCATCGCGGACATCGACGTCGCCCTCCAGGCCGTCGCGGCCGCGGAGGCGGCCGCTGAGGCCTCCGTCGACGCCTGAGTGATGACCGCCCCGCACACGGTCGAGAGGACATGTGCGGGACGGCTCCTCCCGGGCGGCGCAGTGTCGAGACGGGTACTCCTCCCGAACATGTGAGCCCGCCCCTGGCTCCGGCCCCCTCAGGGCAGCCGGATCGCCGCCACACCGACCACCATGAGCGCCAGGCCCACCGCCTGGACCAGGGTGGTCGGTTTCCTCTTCGCCCCCAGCAGCCCGAAGTGGTCGATGAGGAGGCTGCCGACCATCATGCCGAGCAGGATCGTCATGACGGTCAGACCCGTGCCGATGACGGGGGAGAGGTAGGCGTTGCCGAAGACGAAGGCCGCGCCGAGGAAGCCGCCGATCCACATCCACCACGGGTTGCGGCGGTGCCCCTCCGGGAGCGTCAGGCGCCAGGGGGCGCGGGTGGCCAGCACGATGAGCAGCAGCGTGGCCACCCCGAAGGTGAAGGACACCAGGGCTGCGCCGACCGCGGAGCCGAGGGCCACGCCGAGCTGGCCGTTGATGGCGGTCTGCGCGGCGGAGAACATGCCGAACACCACGCCGGCGACGCGCCACGCCCACAGGCTGAACCCCGAGCTGGTGCCGGTGCTGAGGTGACGCCCGGGCCGCAGCAGCGCGTCGACCGCGCCGATCGCCCCGAGCACGCCGAGCACCAGCAGGAGCGCCCCGAGCAGGCGGGTGGCGTCGAGGCGGTGGACGGGGGCGTGGAACAGCCCGAGGTGGTCGATGAGCAGGCCCATGATGACCTGGCCGGCGATGGGCAGCACCACCGTCTGCACCGACCCCAGGCGTGGGAAGAGGAAGATGTTGCCGGTCAGGACCACGACGCCGAGGACGCCACCGGCCCAGATCCACGCCGGCAGGGAGGCGGCAAGGGAGGGCTGGGGCAGGTGGCCGTCGATGAGCAGGGCGGCCAGCAGCAGGGTGGCGAAGCCCACCGAGAACGACACCAGCGACGCCAGGAACGGGGAGCCGACCGACAGGCGGAGGCGGGAGTTGGCGGACGTCTGGACGGGCATGACCAGTCCGACCAGCACTCCGAAGACCACTGCGAGCATGAGTACCTCCTCCGGACAGCGTAACCGCGGCTAGAGTCCATGGTATGACCGAAGCAATTGCCGTCGTTACCGGAGCCACGGGTGGCATGGGCCGTGAGATTGTCGCGGACCTCGCCCGTACCCATCATGTCTACGCGCTCGGGCGGGATGACACCGCCCTGGCGGAGCTCGGGGCGCTGGCCAACGTCACCCCGGTCAACTCCGACCTGGTGGTGGATCTCCTCGACTCGACCGAGGCGCCCTCCGCTGTGCAGCGGCTCGCGGAGCTCACCCGCGTGGACGTGGTGGTGCACGCGGCGGCGATCGCGGAGAAGTTCAGCGTCGAGTCCGCCGGGGTGGGGGACTGGCGGTACGCGATGGACCTCAACGTCCACGTGCCGGCCGAGCTGACCCGTCGTCTGCTGCCGGCGGTGCGGGCCGCGCAGGGCACGGTGGTGTTCATCAACTCGGGGGCGGGCCGCGGGTCCTACGGGGACAACATCGTCTACGCCGCCACGAAGCACGCACTCTACGCGCTGGCCGACGGCCTGCGGAAGGCGGAGTCGAACGCCGGGGTGCGGGTGACCACGGTCGCGCCGGGCCCGACCGACACCCCGATGCTGCAGGGTCTCTACGCGCAGGATGACCGGGAGTACCGGCCGGAGCACTTCATCGAGCCGGCCGAGATCGCCCGCGCGATCCGCATGGTGGTGGACGCGGGGCCCAGCACGCAGGTCACGGACGTGGTCGTGCGTCCGCGCATCGAGGTGGGGGACAGGCGTTAGGCGGGCACCCGGGCGCCGAGTGCGACGCGCAGGGCGGTCCGGGAGGCCTTGTCCGTCTCCTGCAGCAGCAGGGGGTCGGTGCCGGGCATCGGGGAGATGAACGTGTCGGGCATCTGCCCCCACGTGGGGATGCCCAGCAGCATGACCCTTGGGTCCGGTTCCCCGTCCGCGCCGATGAGCAGGCGGGAGGCGGGGTGCACCTCGGGGGAGGGGCCGGGCGCGGGGGTGCCGTCGGCGGCGGTGAGGGCGTAGGGGCGGGCGCGGGCGGCGTCGAGAAGCGAGAGGAGCAGGGGGTCGGCGGGGCGGCGGACGTCGGGGTTGTACATCCAGGCGTCGATGAGCACGTCGGAGTGCACCTCCTCGTGCACGCTCGCGGACGTCGCGGTGAAGCCCGCCGCGTCGACCCGGATCTGCGGGTCGGCGCCGAGGAAGGAGACGAGGCCGGCGTCGACGAGCGCCAGCAGCTGGCGGCTGCGGAACAGCGGCGGCCCCGAGCCGACCATCTGCCCGAGGCCGACCATGGTCGCGTAGAGGCCGTCGCGTGATTCGCGGGTGTAGCGGTCCTCCGCGCCGAGGACGGAGACGAGTTTGCGGGAGGCGTTGATCGACCACAGCGCGGCCTTGACGGGGCTGTCGGCGCCGTCGAGCGCATCGCGGATGTCGGCTGCCATCCGCTCCCCGAGGTGTGCGGTGAGTTCGGCGCGCGTGCCCCGGAACCCGGCGAGGGGTTCGGTGTAGGTGCGCAGGGTGAAGGGTTCGGAGGTGTGCTGCTCCATGAGTGTGTCGACGCCCCCCAGGTCCCCCGTGATCCCGCCCGCCAGGAGGAGCTCCTCCAGGGCGGCGGCGAAGTCGTCGGCGTCCAGGTGGACGGACCCCGGGCGCACCCGCGCGAGGGTGCGGTAGTAGGCCTCGTAGGTGTCGGCGACGACGGCGGGCCACACCTGGGTGTCGAAGCAGATCCGGGCGGCGCCGCGGAGTTCGGCCATCGCCTTCTTCAGGTGGCAGCGCGGGGTGCGGGGCCCGAGGGAGCCGAAGACGGGTTTCGGCAGGTAGGGGTAGCCGCGGAAGGAGGTGGCCACGAGGTGTGGTTCGCGGCCGGAGGGTTCATAGCGCAGGCCGGAGCGGGTGGTGGGGTCCTCGACGAAGCGTCCGCCGCGGTCGAGGGTGAGCAGGGCCATGGTGTCGAAGAAGCCCATGCCCAGGCCGCGGACGAGGACCGTGCCGGACTCGGGCACGCGGTGCACGCCCTGGTCGACGGGGTTGCCGGGGCGCAGCCAGGTGTGGCCGGAGTCCGCGATCTCCTGTTCCGCGGCGGTGAGTCCCGGGGTCTGCCAGCCCAGGGCCAGGACGGTGGCGTCGGCGAGGACCGTGGAGCCGTCGGAGAGGGTGAGTTCATCGGAGTCGGCGCCGGTGTCGCGGAGGTCGGTGACGCGGGCGTCGTGACGCACGACGGTGACCGACTCCGGGAGGCGGGCCAGCGCGACGTCGAAGACCCAGCGCAGGTAGGCGCCGTAGAGGGCGCGGGTGGGGTGGGAGTCGGGGCGGGTGACGGCGGCCTCCGCGGCGAAGGCGGCCGCGACCTCCGCCTGCGGGGGATGCTCGGCGAGGAGCCGGGCGCGGGGTCCCTCGATCTCCTCGCCGCGCAGGTGGCGGATCCACTCGTGGAGGGTGGGGCCCTCGACGACGGGTGCCTCCACGGAGGAGCCCGGTTCGGTGAACAGGGTGGCGGCCCCGGAGAGGGTGTTCATGCACATCGTGCGGGACTGCTCCGTGTCCCAGACGCGGCCGGCGCCGTGCTGGGCGTCGTCGATGAGGTGGAGGGTGAGACGGGTGCCGGCCGGCAGCTGGGCGGCGAGGCGCTCGATGACGGAGATCCCGCGGGGACCCAGTCCGACGACGGCGATGGTGGGGGAGGGGGACACGGTGTGCTCCTGGGACGGGGAATTTCAGTGAATGACGGATAACTAAAAGCAGTGTACGTGATGTGGGACACACTGTGAACCGTTTGTGGAAACCGCCCCCACCTCGAGCGTGCCCGCGCGGGACTGCCCCCGTTTGGGCGGCGGCGGATTTTCATGCAGCACGTGTTACTAGCAGTGGAAACAGTCCCCGCGGCAAAAGTACATGCCCGGATAGGGAGGGGGAATCAGTGCCGTCAACACTGCTTATGCGGCTTTTTGTATGGGTGTGGCTATTCTGGAGTGGTGAGTTCCCCGTCCCGCCGGCCTCCGGCGTACCTTGCCATCGCCGACGACCTGCGCGGTCGCATCGAGCGTCGTGAGTTGAGCGGTGGAGACAGGCTGCCCACCGAGCGGCAACTCGTGGAGGAGTTCGGCGTCGCCCGCATGACCGTCCGCCACGTCCTGGACATCCTCCAGATGGAGGGCCTCATCGAACGCCGCCGCGGACGCACCGGCGGCACCTTCATCCGCTCGATCCCCCCGGTGATCGAACTGACCCGCATGGAGGGTCTCATCCCGCAGCTGCGGGACCACGGCCTGGAGGTGCCCCCCGAGGTCCTCGAGGCCGGGCTCGTCCCCGCGGAACCGGTCGTCGCGGAGTCGCTCGACGTCCCGCTCGGGGAGAAGGTCGTGCAGATCGTCCGCCTCTGGACGGCGGGCGACACCCCCTTCGTCGTGGAGAACGCCTACTTCCCGGCCGCCCTGGTTCCCGGCATGCTCGACCAGGACCTGTCCCGCTCCCTCCACGAGCTTCTCGACGCCACCTGGGACCTGCGTCCCGTGGTCAAGACGGAGACCCTCGTCCCCGGCGTGGCGTCGAGCTGGGAGCAGCACGTCCTCGGCGTGACCCGCAGCCTGCCGTTGCTGCGGATCTGCCGCACCGCGACCACCCGCGACGGGGTGCCCGTCGAGTACTCCGAGGACGTCCTGCGTGCCGACGTCGCCCACATCCGGGTGGTCACCCGGCCGCACGACCAGGACGACTAGGAGGCGTCGAACTCCCGGTTGCGCAGCGCCCGGGCCACACGATCCCGCTGCTCGGAGACGACGCGGCGCAGACCGGCCGGCAGCTCCCTCTCCAGGAAACGGTCCGCCCGGGCCAGGCCCTCGGCGGAGATGTCCCACACCGGGTACAGGCCGGTGAGGGTGCTCAGACCGATCTCGGAGGAGGGGTGCGCCCACAGGGTCTCGGCGACCTCGAAGTAGGCGTCGTTGAACTGCGCGAGATGCTCGGCGGAACCCGGGTAGACGAGGCCCTCCATGCGCATGCGGGCGTCGACGTTGGACAGCTCGCCCGTCACGACCGCGTCCCACACCTTCTTCTTCGCGGCCGGGTCGTTGATCGCGGCCTCCGCCCGCTGCGCCGCCTGGTGGCCGGTGGCGGAACGGTCGCGGGAACGTTCGCGGGCGATGGTCTCCACCTCGACGCGGTCGTAGGCGATGAGTGCGGCCAGCGCCAGCCAGCGCAGCTCCGCGTCGCGGGAGGACTCGAGCACCTGGGCCAGCTTGTCGGCGGCCCGGTCGTTGAGCGGCAGCCTCGTCAGCGCGTGGGAGAACACCAGCGCGACCTCCTGGTCGGGGGAGGTGCGGCCGGTGAGGAAGGTGTCGACGAGCAGGGAGGTGCCCTCCCGCTCCCACGCCGGGTCGACGTAGGTGCGCAGCGCGGTGGTCGCCTGGGAGAGGATGCGCTCCAGCACCGCCAGCTCCGTCTCCGCCGCCGCACCCCGCGCGACGAGGCGGACGAAATCGCGGGCCCGCATGCGGCCGTCGCGGGTGGCCTCCCACGCCGCGGACCAGCACAGGGTGCGGGCCATCGGGTCGTCGATGCGGTCGATGTTCTCCACCACGAACGCCAGCGAGTCCTCGTCGAGCTGCATGAGGCAGTAGGTGAGGTCCTCGTCGTTGACCAGCACGAGGTCCGCGGCCGGGGCACCGACCAGCTCCGGCACGTCCGTGGACTCCCCGGTGACGTCGAGTTCGACGCGGTGGGTGCGGACCACGCGGTCGTCGACAAGCGAGTAGAGCCCGACGCACACGCGGTGGGTGCGCAGCTCACCCGCGCCGGGCTCCGCGCCACCCTGGGCGACGGCGAAGGAGTCGTAGACGCCGTCGGTGACGGTGAAGGCGGGGGAGAGGCGGTTGATGCCGGTGGTCTTGAGCCACTGGTCCGCCCAGCCTGACAGGTCACGGCCGGAGGCGGACTCCAGCGCGCCGAGCAGGTCGTCGAACGTGGCGTTGCCCCACGCGTGGTCGGCGAAGTGGCGGCGCACGCCCGACAGGAAGGCGTCGCGGCCGACGTAGGCCTGCAGCTGCTTGAGCACGCTGGCGCCCTTGGCGTAGGTGATGCCGTCGAAGTTCTGCTCGACGGTCTCGATGTCGGTGGCGTCGGCGAGGATCGGGTGGGTGGAGGGCAGCTGGTCCTGGGAGTAGGCCCAGGCCTTCTCGACGTTCGCGAACGTCACCCACGCCGTGTCGTACTGCGTCGCCTCCGCCTGGGAGATCGCCGCGGACCAGGTGGCGAAGGACTCGTTGAGCCACAGGTCGTCCCACCACCGCATGGTGACCAGGTCGCCGAACCACATGTGCGCCAGCTCGTGGAGGATCGTCTCTGCGCGGCGCTCATACTTGTAGTGCGTGGCCCGGGAGGTGAAGACGTACTCGTCGCGGATGGTCACACAGGCGGCGTTCTCCATCGCCCCGAAGTTGAACTCCGGGCAGAAGACCTGGTCGTACTTGCCGAAGGGGTAGGCCATGCCGAAGTGCGCGTGGTACCAGTCGAAGCCCTGCTTCGTCTCGGCGAACAGGCGGTCCGAGTCGAGGTGCCGCGCCAGGGAACGACGGCAGTACAGGCCCATCGGGACGCTGAGCTCGGTGGGCTGGTCCGCCGGGGTCTCCGGGTGGTGGGTGAGCGTGCCGTGCCAGGTGGAGGTGACCTCGTGGAAACGGCCCGCGCACACGGCGACGAGGTAGGTCGAGAGGGGATAGTCGATACGGGAGCGGTGCGTCGCGTGCGGGCCCTGCACCGTGGTGGTCTGCTCCGCGTTGGAGATGACCTTCCACTCCGCCGGGGTGGTCACGGTCAGGCTGTACGTGGCCTTGAGATCCGGCTGGTCGAAGCAGGCGAAGACGCGCTTGGCGTCGGCCGTCTCGAACTGGGAGTAGAGGTAGACCTCGTTGTCCGCCGGATCGACGAAACGGTGCAGGCCCTCGCCGGTCCGCGAATAGGGGATCGTCGCCGTCACCCGCAGGGAGTGACGCCCCGGGGTGAGATCCGTCAGCGCGATGCCGTACGTGTCGTCGTAGCCGTCCTCGTCGAGGGTGAGCGCCTCCCGGCGGATGTTCTGTCCGTCGAGGTACACGCCGTCGACATGCGTGGCCCGCAGATCGATGAACGTCGACCCGGCCTCCCGCACAGTGAAACTCACAGTGGTGATGCTGCCGAACTCCCGGTCATCGGTCAGGTCCAGGGCGATGTCGTAGTGGTCGACCTCGAGCAGACGAGCGCGGTGCGCCGCCTCCTCGCGGGTGAGGTTGATGGAGGTCACGGGGGTACTCCTCGGTCGGATGAATTTTCTCGCACCGCCCACACTAGTCCGCACGTACCATGTGCTCATGACAACAAATACTGTGCAGTTCTGGTTCGACGTCACCTGCCCCTTCGCCTGGCAGACCTCCCGCTGGATCAAGGAGGTCGAGAAGGTCCGCGACATCACCGTCGAGTGGATTCCCATGTCCCTCAGCGTCCTCAACGACGGCCGCGACCTCGACCCCGGCTACATGTCCGCCATGGAGGCCGCCTGGGGCCCCGCGCGCGTGTTCACCCGCGTCGCCCTCGAGGAGCCGGGTGCCGTCGACGGCCTCTACACCGCCATGGGCACCATCATCCACGCCGGCAAGGAGAGCGGTAAGAAGGGCTTCGGTGCCTACGACGGCGTCATCGAGCAGGCCCTCAAGGACGCCGGCCTGAGCTCCATCTATGCCACCGCCGCCAACTCCGAGCAGGTCGACGAGAAGCTCCGCGAGTTCCACGACGCCGCCATGGAGTCGGTCGGCGACGATGTCGGCACCCCGGTGCTCAAGCTCGGCGACACCGCCTTCTTCGGTCCGGTCATCACCCGCGTGCCGGAGGGGGAGGAGGCGGGCGAGCTTTTCGACGCCGCCGTCCGCCTCGCCCAGTTCCCCTACTTCTTCGAGCTCAAGCGGTCCCGCACCGAGAACCCCCAGGTGTAAGGCATGTTCGAGACCACGCTGACAGCCACCATCATCGCGGCCGTCGCCGCCGCGGTCGCCTACTTCACCTGGAACACCAACAAGGCGGTGGCCTCCCTCGGCGCCGTCGTCTGCCTCGTCGCCGCCGCTGTCGCCGTGCTGGCGGGATTCCTGGGTACCGTGATCCTCGTCCTGCGGATCATCCCCGTGCTGCTGCTCGTCCTGGGCATCTGGATCGCGTGGAAGGTGTTCACCTCGCGGTCCGAGGCCGGGCGGAGGTAGGGCCCGGGTCCACTGCGGCGCAGCTTGGCCACTTCCGGGGTGTTCAAACACCCCAGAAGTGGCCAAACCGCGGCGCCCCAAGCCACCCCGGTAGGATCAGCACCATGCGCGTTTACCTTGGAGCAGACCACGCCGGCTTTGACATGAAGAACATCATCGCCGAGCACCTGAAGAAGCAGGGCCACGACGTCATCGACTGTGGCGCCCACACCTACGATCCCGACGACGACTACCCGGCCTTCTGCATCGAGGCCGCCTCCCGCACGGTCAACGATCCGGGTTCCCTGGGCATCGTGCTCGGTGGTTCCGGCAACGGCGAGCAGATCGCCGCGAACAAGGTCAAGGGTGCCCGGTGCGCTCTGGCCTGGTCCCCGGAGACCGCCCGCCTGGCGCGTGAGCACAACAATGCCCAGCTCATCGGCCTGGGTGGTCGCATGCACTCCGAGGAGGAGGCGCTGGCGATCGTCGATGCGTTCCTGGATCAGGACTGGTCGAAGGCGGAGCGTCACCAGCGTCGCATCGACATCCTCGCCGACTACGAGCGCACGGGCGTCGCCCCGGAGCTCCCGGCCGAATAGTCACCAGCCCGCGAAGTCGCGTTCGAGGCGTCGCGGTCCGTCGACGAGCGTCCATGTGACGTCGACCGTGACGGGAGCTTCCCGACGCCGCCCCCTCACCCTCGCCACCTGTTCTCCTTCCCGGAGGCAGGTGGCGTTGTGCGTGGTGGGGAGGGTGTCGGGGATGACGGGGGCGTCGAGAAGCACGGTGATGCGGGCGCCGTTGCCTGCGGGGCGAACGCGGGGATCGGCGAGGAAGAGTTCGGGCACGGGGTCGATGATGACGTGGACGTCTCCGGCGCGCAGCCACCCGATGATGACGGTCTCGGTGACGCCGGCCTCGGGCCAGCCGGGGACGTGGACCTCGATGTCGGCGGTGTCGAAGATGACGCCGGCGGGCCGGGCCAGGGGGTGGGTGATGCGGTGGGCGAGGGCGATGGTCTCGGAGTTCTTCTCCGCGGGGTCGGCGCTGCGTCCGCCCCAGTCCGGTTCGTCGTGGACGGCGACGGCGCGGGGTTCGTGGACGAGGCGGGCGCCGGCCTCCCAGGCGCGGTGGCCGAACTCCCAGTCCTCACCGCCGTAGCCGACCAGGGAGCCGTCGAAACCGCCGATCTCCCGGAAGAACTCCCGCCCACAGGTGAGTGCGGCGGAGATGACGTAGCGCCAGCTGCCGTCGTCGGCGCGCTGCAGGTGCCCGGTGTGCGTCCAGGCGTCGCGCAGCCACTGCGGTTCCTCCCGCTCCGGGCCGGTGAGGCGGGTGCCGACGACCACTGCGCGGCCGTCGGCCACCACGTGCGGCACGACGGCCGTGAGGTATCCGGGCCCGGGCACGGTGTCGCCGTCGAAGAACGTGAGCACCTCACCGCTCGCCGCCCCGGCACCGAGGTTGCGGGCCGCGGCCGCGCGGAATCCGAGGTCCTCCTGGCGCACGACAATGGCGTCGACGTCCGGCGGGACGGTGGAGCCGTCGTCGGCGACGATGATCTCGATCTCCCCCGGGTAGTCCTGCTTCTCGACGCCCCGCATCACCTCCCGCAGCCCCTCCGGGTTGTTGTAGTGGGGGATGACGACGGACACGCGCGGCCACAGCCGACGCCAGTGCCGCTCCCACTCGGCGGCGAGGTCCGGCCAGTCCCAGCCCTCGTTGGCCGCAGGTGGGGTGGGGGAGAAGTCCCGCAGCGCCGCACCCCAGTCGTCGACCACCTCGACGCCGGGCCAGCGCTGCGCCATCTCCCGGGTGTAGGGCGAATCGCTGACCAGCACCGTCCGGCCCGCCCCGAGCCAGGCCATGAGGGAGCCGGAGGCGGAGTAGTGGCGGTGGGCGCACACGGGGATCTCGATGCGTCCCATCTCGGCGGCGAGCTCGGAATCGGAGAGCCAGCCGGTGATTTCGAAGTCCACGTCGAGCTCCCGGGCCAGCTCCTGCAGCTGGGCGGCCCAGTCCTCGTGACCCGCGCTCACCCCGCCGAGCGCACGGACGCGCAGCCCGGTGCCCGCCACCGCGCGGAGCAGGTCGTCGTGTCCCTTGCCGGGGTAGATGAAGCCGAGGATCCCCACCGTGGAGGACTCCGGATCATAGGCGGAGTCGATGGTGGGAACCGGCAACGGCACCACGGGCAGCGGATCGTCGAAGAATGCCGCCTCGTGGTGGGAGTTCACCACGGCGAGGTCGGCGGCGGAGGCGAGGCGTCGATAAGCGGGGGCCCGGCGGGCGAACCGCGCCGCGCCCTCCGCCTCCTGCGGGATGTCGTGAAGGCTGACGCTCAGCGGATGCCCGGCGCAGCGGGCCAGCACCGCGTCGACGGCCCGCTCCGGGGTGTCGCCGAAGAGGTGGTCGGTGAAGGTGACGTGGACGGGCCCCGGCGGCAGCGGGCCCATCCCCACCAACACGGAACCGGCCGAGTGCGCGGCCAGCGAGCGGGCGTACTCGGTGACGCCGTGGCCGTCGGGGCCGACGATGAGGTGGCAGATCATGCCAGACCCAGGAGGGCGAGGCGCTCGGCGTGGCGCGTCAGGCCGGCTGCCACAATCTGCGGGTGCTCCCGGTAGAAGGCCAGCTGCTCGGCGACGAGTGAGGGCCAGTCGAGGGGGGCGCCGGCGGCGGTCCACTGCTCGCGGCCCACGGCGGCGTCCGGCACCCCGAGGGCGTGTGCCGCGCGGGGCTCCACCGGGGCCTGCAGCCCGCCGAGCATCTCGCGGTCGGCGGGCGGGGTGACGGTGCCGCCGGGGACGATCTCGTCGAGGACCTGTTGCGCCATGTACGCCAGTGTCTCGTTGGAGGGGTGGTTGATGGTGTGCCACACCGGGGCGGTCTCGAGATGATCGGAGACCACCACCGTGCCGTGGTGCTGCTCGCGGGTGCGCAGGTGGCCGATGGACAGGGCGGCGGCCTCGCGGAAGGCCGGGGCCCCGGGGTCGACGTCGACGGGGGCGTCGAGACCGCGGTCGGCGGCGACGACGAGGCGCAGATCGTGGTACGGGACGACCGGCGGGTTGCGGGAGGGGTCGGCCGGGTCGCGGATGATGGCGTGGAAGGGCATGAGCCCGTCCCAGCGCAGCACCGGGTAGCGGATGACCGACGCGCCGGGCGGCAGGAGGGCGGCCAGCTCGGCGGTGCCGAGGGGGAGGTCGCGGTAACCGTCGCGGATGGGTTGGGAGACGAGGACGTCGGCGCGCGCGAGGACCGGGGCGAGCAGCTCGACGTCCTCGGCGGTGAACTCGTGAACCGGGGGAATGCGGAAGGAATCGACGGTGCCGGCGCTGTCGAGGAGGATGCGGAGGGACTCGGCCTGGCAGTTGCCCATGACGACGACGAAGGGGCGGTTGTCGTGACGTTTCGTCGGGTTGACCTGGTAGAAGTTGCCGTAGTGGCGACGGCGGGGGAGGTCGTGTGGGGTGGTCATGACGCCAATTTATCAAGGTTTCTGCATATTCGGGATCTCACTTTTCTTCCACAACATAATAACCGGCATATGATGACCGGGTGGGGCGACATTAGCGGAGGCTGATGAGCGCCCCGAGATTCGCCCTGTTCCTGATCGGTCACTGACAGTGAGGTGAGAAATGCGCCCAGACGGTGGTGTGGACACACTCGATGTCCTGTCCATCCCGGCCGGACACGTCTACACGGAGGCCGTCCGCCCCCTCGACGTCCGCTACCGCCCGGACCCCGACATCGACGGCAACTGGTGGCCGCACCCGGCCCTCGACGCCGCCTGGTGGCACACCCGCTCCGACGCCGACCTGCCCGACCTCGTGCACCTGCACTTCGGCTTCGACCACCTCAGCGTCGCCGACACCCGCGCCCTCGTCGAGGTGCTGCGGGACCGCGGCGTGCCGCTCGTGGTGACTGTCCACGATCTGGACAACCCGCACTTCGTCGACCAGTCCGAGCACCACGCCAAACTGCACGTGCTTCTCGACGCCGCCGCCGCCCGTATCACCCTCACCGACGCCGCCGCCACCCGGCTGCGCCCCGGTGCCCGCATCATCCCGCACCCGCGCGTGGTCACCCATCCGCCGCAGGCCACCGGCACGGGCACGGGGATCGGGGTGTTCCTCAAGTCGCTGCGGGCGAACGTCATCACCGACCCCGTCTTCTACCGCATCCTCGCCCGCACCGTGCACCGCGCCACCGGCGAGCCCCTGCGCGTCCACCTGCACGAGGACTCCCGCACCGCGCACCTCACCCACGCCCTGTCCCGCGACCAGGCCGCCGGCTTCCTCGACGTGCGCTCCCACACCCCGATGTCCGACGACACCCTGCACGCGGCGGTGGGCAGGTGCGCCGTCGTGCTCCTGCCGTACCTGCGGGGCACCCACTCCGGCTGGCTGGAGATGTGCCGCGACCTCGGGGTCGACGTCGCCGTCCCCGACTGCGGCATGTACGTCGCCCAGGCCGACGATCCGCGGGGCGTGGAGGAGTACATCACCGGGGATCCCCTCGACGCCGCCCGCGCCCTCATCCACCTCCACGAGCAGGGACCGTTGCCCTACACGGGCGACCGCGACCGCCAGCTGGAGGACATCCGGCAGGCCCACCGCGAGGTGTACCGGGAGGTGAGCGGCCGATGACGCTGGCCACCACCCCGCGCCGCCGCATCGCGCTGGTCGCGCCCGCGCGCTATCCCATCCGGGAGCCCTACGCCGGCGGGCTCGAGGCCTTCTGCCACACCCTGGTCCGCGCCGTGCGCTCCCTCGGCCACACCGTCGACCTCTATGCCGCCGCCGGCTCCCAGGGGCACGTCCGCGACGTCGAGCTGCCCGGCATCTCCTGGTCCCGCGACCCCCTCGAGGCCAGCGACACCGCCTACCCGCCCGGGGCGCGCGCCGCGGAGGATGCCGCCTTCCACCGCCTGGCCCGTCACCTCGCGCGGGAGGGCTACGACATCGTGCACAACAACAGCCTCACCCCGGTCCTCTTCGAGCACCCGCTGCCGCTGCTGACCACCCTGCACACACCCGCCCTGCCGGAGGTGCAGGACGCCATCGCCGCCGCCGGCCCCCGCGCCGGGCGCTTCACCGCCGTGTCCGCCGCCACCGCCGCGGACTGGGTGCTGCCCCGCCCGGCCACGGTGATCCCCAACGGCGTCGACACCGACCTCTGGCGGCCCGGCCCCGGGGGCGAGGCCGCCGTGTGGTTCGGCCGCATCGTCCCCGAGAAGGGCCTGCACCTGGCCATGGACGCCTGCCGCCGCGCCGGGATCCCCCTGCTGTTCGCCGGCCGCGTCGGCGACCACCGCTACTTCTCCACGGAGATCGTCCCCCGCATGACGGGCCAGGCCGCCACGTGGGTCGGCGAACTCGACCACGTCGGCCTGCAGACCCTGGTCAGCCAGTGCCACGTCTGCCTGGTCACCCCGCGCTGGGAGGAGCCCTTCGGCCTCGTCGCCTTCGAGGCGATGGCCTGCGGCACCCCGGTCGCCGCTTTCCGACGCGGCGGCCTCGGCGAACTCCTCACCAGCGCCCCCGCGGCCCTGGCGGTGCCCGACGACGTCGAGTCCCTCGCCGCAGCTGTCCACGTCGCCGCCGGGATCGACCGGCCCGTGGTCCGCGAGTGGGTCGTCCGCCACCACAGCCTCACCCAGGTCGCGCGTCGCTACGCGGAGCTCTACAGCGAGGTGCCCACCCGATGATCGGTTTCTACGCCCACCACCACGGCAGCGGTCACGTGCACCGGTGTCGCGCCATCATGGCCGCCCTCGACCGTCCCGCCCAACTGCTGTCCACCGACCCGTCCGCGGATGTGGTGCTGGTGGACGATGCGGGGGCGTCGATAAGCGGGGACCGGGACGCCCACGGCACCCTGCACCACGTGCCGCCCGGGCACGCGGGGCTGCGCGGGCGCATGGCGCAGATCGCGGCGTGGATCGACGAGCACCGCCCCGCCGCCTTCTACGTCGACGTCTCCGTCGAGGTGGCGCTGCTGGCCCGGCTCATGGGCGTGCCGGTGATCACCCTCGCCATGCCGGGGGTGCGCGACGACGCCGCCCACCAGCTCGGCTACCGGCAGGCCGCCGCCATCATCGCGGCGTGGCCGAACTGGGTGCCGCTGCCCGAGCACCTGCGCGCCCACGGGCCGCGCGTGCACCAGGTCGGCGGCATCTCCCGCTTCCGGGGCGTGGAGGACGTCATCGACGGTGACGTCGTCGTCCTCAGCGGGCGCGGCGGCTCCGGGTGGACCCGCGGGCAGTGGGACGCCGTGCAGGAGGCCTGCCCCGACCGCTCCTTCCGCTTCCTCGGCGGCGACACGGCCGTCGCCGACCCCCTGCCGTACCTCGCCGGGGCGCGCGTCGTGGTCACCGCCGGCGGCCAGAACTCCGTCGCCGACGTCGCCGTGGCCGACACCCCGGCGCTCGTCCTCCCGCAGGAGCGCCCCTTCGCCGAGCAGCACGCCACGGCCGCGCTTCTCGACGCCGCCGGACTCGCCGTGGTCCGTCCTCAGTTCCCCACCGCCGCGGACTGGCCCGACCTGCTCGATGTGACGAATTCGCTGGACAGCCGGTGGATCCGGTGGCAGACTTCCGGTGCAGCCCAGCGTGCGGCTGATGTGATCCGGAAGGTGGTGACACAGTGACAACGTCGATGACAACGACAGCCAACACCCCCGTTACTGTGGTGACGCTGTCCAACGCCGGGCGACTGGCCCACGTCGCCCGCCAGGCGGCGTGCCTGCCCCGCGACGTCCGTCATCTGGTCGTCGCCCTCGGCGACGCGGAGGCACTGGCCGCCGCGCTGCCCGACTCCGAGGTCATCCCCCTCGGGGAGTTCTCCCTCGCCGGCGCCCGCAACCTCGGCGGCGACCTCGCGGCAAAGAACGCCGACGGCATCATCGTCTTCCTCGACGCCGACTGCCTCCCCGGCGAGAACCTCATCGGCTACTACCGCCTCGCGCTCGACGCCCACCCCGAGGCCGTCGTCGCCGGGCCCGTCACCTACCTGCCCGACGGGGACCGCCGCACCACGCGGCCTGACCCCCATCCGGCGCGCCCCAACCCGCCCGCCGGCACCCTCCTGCGTGCCGACGACCGCGGCTACGAACTCTTCTGGTCCCTCTCCTTCGCCCTGACCGCCGACACGTGGCGGCGCATCCGGCGCGGGTTCGGCGGTTTCGACAAGGGCTACACCGGCTACGGCGCGGAGGACACCGACTTCGGTCAGCACCTCCGCGCCCGGCGGATCCCCCTGTTCTGGGTCGGCGGGGCCGACGCCTACCACCAGTGGCACCCCGTCTCCGACCCGCCGTGGGAGCACTTCCACGACATCCTCCGCAACGCCGAACGCTTCCACGAGATCTGGGGTTTCTGGCCCATGACCGGGTGGCTGGAGAAGTTCGCCGACGAAGGCGCGGTGGAGTTCCGCGACGGCCGCTGGGTGGCCGTCAACTCCCGGCAGGCGCGGGTTCAAACTCGTTCGGGTGCGGCCCAACGCGCCCCGCTTCACCCTCGTCCAGTGATGTGATCGCCGCCATCTCGTCCGGGGTGAGCTCGAAACCGAAGACGTCGATGTTCTCGCGGATGCGCTCCGGGTGGGCGGACTTCGGGAAGAGGATCACCCCGTTCTGCAGGTGCCAGCGGATGATCGCCTGCGCGGGCGACACCCCGTGGGCGGCGGCGACGTCGACGACCTCCGGGGCGTCGAGAAGCCCGTTCCTCCCCATGCCCAGCGGCGACCACGCCTGCACGCGGATGCCGTGGACGCGGGCGGCGTCGATGTCCTTCCACGGCTGGAACGCCGGGTGCAGCTCCACCTGGTTGACCGCCGGGGTGACCGGGGTCTGCATCTCCAGGCGGTCGAGGTGCTCGGGCAGGAAATTCGACACGCCGATCGAGGTGGTCAGCCCCTGCTCCCGCAGCCCGATGAGCCCGCGCCACGCCTCGACGTAGCGGTTCTGCCGCGGGCACGGCCAGTGGATGAGGTAGAGGTCGACGTTGTCGAGGCCGAGGCGCTCGAGGGACTCGGCGAGGGCGACCTCCGGGTCGTCGTGCCGCCGATTCCACAGCTTCGTGGTCACGTACAGCTCGTCGCGCGGGATGCCCGACGCGGCGATCGCCCGGCCGACGCCCTCCTCGTTGCGGTAGATCGCGGCGGTGTCGATGTGCCGGTAGCCGGCCTCGAGGGCCTCACTGACGAGGCGTTCGGTGTCCTCCGGCGGAATCTGGAACACGCCGAACCCCAGCTGGGGGATCGACGTGTTGTCGTTGAGAGTGATGGTGGGAACGGTCATGCCCGCGATGCTACGCGCGCACCCCGGTCAGAAGTCGAAGTCGAAGCCTCCGTCGAACAGGCCGCCGCCGTCTCCACCGTCGAAGAAGCCGCCGCCCATGTCCTCACCGCCGCCCATGTCACCGGTGTCACCCATGTCGCCGGCATCGCCCATGTCCTCGCCACCGGCGGCCAGACCCTCCTCGTAGCCCTCGCCGTAGCCGGAGGCCCAGGCGTCGCCGCCGTAGCCCACACCGGCCATGCCGGAGAACATCATGGAGAACATCATCATCGACGTCGCCGTCCACATGCCGGTGGCCATCGCGTCGGCCCACCACGGGCGGGAGTACCAGCCGGCCGGGACCGGACGACCCGCGACGTTGCCGCCCGGGTAGTAGTTCGGCGTCTGGTCCGTGGCCACCGGGGAGGCGGTGATGGTCTGACCCTCGTGCTCGATGGTGCGACGCTCGGTGACCTTGCCGGCGTTGCGCTGACCCTCCAGGGGCGGCAGCTCCGGGCCGGGCGTCATGCCCATGATCTCGCGGGCGGCGTTCATGTAGTGCAGGCCCTCGAGCGCGGACTCACGCGCCAGCTCCGCCTGCTTGACGGTCTGCGCCTGGGAGATGGCGGAGGCTGCGGCGTTGTAGCGCTCCGAGGCGTCGGCGATGGCCTGCGTGGAGGCGGCGTCGTTGCCCGCGATGGTGAGCACCTGCGAGCCGAGGCGTTCGATCCAGCGGCGGGCGTCGGCCTGCGCGTCCTCCAGGCGGGTCTGCTCCACCTCCGCCGCCCGGTTCTTGTTGTTCCGGTTCATGAAGTAGGCGGCGCCACCGCCGAGGATCAGCAGGAGGAGGAGAAGTTCCACGAGTAGGTCACCTTCGATAGTCGTCGGGTCAGTCACCCCTATAACGCTTCTCGACGCCCCCTTGTTCCGGTTTTCCTAAATCCCCCTCCATGCGCTAGACTGGTCCGGCACACGCAGGGGAATGTCGTATAGTGGCTAATACCTCAGCCTTCCAAGCTGAAGACGCGGGTTCGATTCCCGTCATTCCCTCCAATTTCTCAAGCCCCGCACCGGTGAACGCCGGTGCGGGGTTTCCCTGTTTCCGACCCCCATGCAACGGCCCGGAATCATCTGCCGGTAGACTGCTGAACACACCTACGGGGCGTGGCGCAGTTTGGTAGCGCACCTGCTTTGGGAGCAGGGGGTCGCAGGTTCAAATCCTGTCGCCCCGACGTAGGGTCCGGTTCCGGCCGGCCTAAATGAACTGACAGTCAATGTGAAACCAGGAGAGTTACTCGTGAAGAGTTCCGTCGAGAAGCTGAGCGACACCCGCGTCAAGCTCACCGTCAACGTCCCCTTCGAGGACCTGAAGACTGAGATTGACCAGGCCTACACGGCCCTCGCTCAGCAGGTGTCCATCCCGGGTTTCCGTAAGGGCAAGGCACCGCGCCAGCTCATCGACGCCCGTTACGGCCGCGGCCCGATCCTGGAGCAGGTCGTCAACGACATGCTGCCGGTCCAGTACCAGAAGGCGATCGAGGAGAACGAGATCGTCGCCATCGGTCAGCCGACCGTCGACGTCACCAAGATCGAGGACAACGAGTTCGTCGAGTTCACCGCCGAGGTCGACATCCGCCCCGAGTTCGAGGTCCCGGACTTCTCCGAGCTCTCCGTCACCGTCCCGGCCATCGAGGTCGACGACGCCGCCGTCGACGAGGAGATCGACCGTCTGCGCGGCCGCTTCGGTGAGCTCAAGGACACCAAGCGCAAGCTCAAGACCGGCGACTACGCCATCATCGACCTGAAGGCCACCGTCGACGGCGAGGTCGTCGAGGAGGCCACCACCGAGGGGCTCTCCTACGAGATCGGCCAGGGCGACCTGATCGACGGCCTCGACACCGCCCTGCGCGGCATGAAGACCGGCGAGGACAACGAGTTCACCACCAAGATCGCCGCCGGTGAGCACAAGGACAAGGAGGCCACCGTGGCCGTCCACGTCCAGCAGACCAAGGAGCGCAAGCTGCCGGAGTTCGACGACGAGTTCGCCCAGATGGCGTCCGAGTTCGACACCGCCGACGAGCTGCGCGAGGCCACCCGCGCCCAGGTCGAGGAGTCCAAGAAGGCCCAGCAGGCCGCCGACATCCGCGACGAGGTCCTCAAGGCCGCCCTCGAGAAGACCGACTTCGCCCTGCCGGAGTCCATCGTCGACGAGCAGGTCCACCAGCAGCTCCACCAGCTGCTCGGCCAGATGGCCCACGACGAGAACGCCCTCAACGAGGTCCTCAAGGCCCAGGGCATGACCCGCGAGGAGTTCGACAAGCAGGCCCGCGAGGACTCCGAGAACGCCGTCCGCACCCAGCTGTTCCTGGACACCCTGGCCGAGCAGGAGAACCCGGAGGTCTCCCAGCAGGAGCTCACCGACCACATCCTGTTCACCGCCCAGTCCTACGGCATGGACCCGAACCAGTTCGTCGGCCAGCTGCAGCAGTCCGGCCAGATCGCGAACCTGTTCTCCGACGTCCGTCGCGGCAAGGCCCTGGCCGCCGCCATCTGCCGTGTCTCCGTCAAGGATGACCAGGGCAACGACGTCGACCCCTCCGAGTACTTCGGCGAGGAGCCGGAGGCCGAGGCTGAGGACACCGAGTCCTCCGAGGACTAGTCCTCCCTGAGACGTTGAACGCGCCCCTGACCTACGGGTCGGGGGCGCGTTTTTCGTGGAGCGGGAAGCGGTGTCGTGCACATCTGACGCAAGCCAGTGCCGACGCCGCAGCGTCGGCAGCCTGGAATGCGGGGGCGTCGAGAAGCGTTGGGACGCTGTGAGCGAACAGAAGGGCGATCCGGGGAGCACCGCTAGTACCCTGGGAGCCATCGACAAAAATGAGACACAGGAGTTTGACTGACATGACTGATGAGATCCGGATGACGTCCCCGGGGGCGGGCATGAACCTCGGCGACTCGGTGTACGAGCGCCTGCTGCGTGAGCGCATCATCTTCCTCGGCCAGCAGGTCGACGATGAGATCGCGAACAAGATCTGCGCGCAGATCCTGCTGCTGACGGCGGAGGACCCGAGCCGCGACATCTCGCTGTACATCAACTCCCCGGGTGGTTCCGTCACCGCTGGCATGGCGATCTACGACACGATGAAGTACTCCCCGTGCGACATCGCCACCTACGGCATGGGTCTGGCCGCCTCCATGGGCCAGTTCCTGCTCTCCGGCGGCACCAAGGGCAAGCGTTACGCCCTGCCGCACGCGCGCATCATGATGCACCAGCCGTCCGCCGGTGTCGGTGGTACCGCCGCGGACATCGCCATCCAGGCCGAGCAGTTCGCCCAGACCAAGCGCGAGATGGCCGAGCTCATCGCCGAGCACACCGGCCAGACCTTCGAGCAGATCACCAAGGACTCCGACCGTGACCGTTGGTTCACGGCCGAGGAGGCCAAGGAGTACGGACTCGTCGACCACGTCATCAGCCACGCTGAGGGCCCGATCAGCAACTAGGGAATGTGAGAAGAGAAATTATGAACAACGGATTCCAGATGCCCCAGTCGCGTTACGTCCTGCCCTCCTTCATCGAGCAGTCCGCCTACGGCACCAAGGAGACCAACCCGTACGCCAAGCTCTTCGAGGAGCGCATCATCTTCCTGGGCACCCAGGTCGACGACACCTCCGCCAACGACATCATGGCGCAGCTGCTGGTCCTCGAGGGTCTTGACCCCGACCGCGACATCACCATGTACATCAACAGCCCCGGTGGCTCCTTCACCGCGCTGATGGCGATCTACGACACCATGCAGTACGTCCGCCCCGACGTCCAGACCGTCTGCCTCGGCCAGGCCGCCTCCGCCGCCGCCGTGCTGCTGGCCGCCGGCGCCCCGGGCAAGCGTGCCGCCCTGCCGAACGCGCGCGTGCTCATCCACCAGCCGGCCACCCAGGGCACCCAGGGCCAGGTCTCCGACCTGGAGATCCAGGCCGCCGAGATCGAGCGCATGCGTCGTCTCATGGAGGAGACCCTCTCGCGTCACACCGGCAAGCCCGCGGATCAGATCCGCCTGGACACCGACCGTGACAAGATCCTCACGGCCGAGGAGGCCAAGGAGTACGGCATCATCGACACCGTCTTCGACTACCGCAAGCTCAACGCTTAGAGGCAGTCACGTGGAAGGGGCCCTGCGGGGCCCCTTTTTCGTTGCCTGGTCCGGGCCAACCCGTTCATACCGTGAGGGCATCGGCGGGTGAGCGCCCCGGGCCCCTCGCGGTACGAAAAGGTTGCTGGCCAAGATCTCCGATCAGTCCTCGTGCGGCGGGAGGATCGCCTCGGGGGACTCGGGCAGGATCTGACCGCCGTCGATGACCAGGGTCTGCCCGGTGATGTACCCGGCCTCGCGGGACGCGAGGAAGGCGGCGGCGTTGCCGATGTCACGCGGGTCGCCCAGACGCAGGGCGGGGATGCCGCGGGCCATCTGCGCGAGGTACTCCTCGCCCTGGGCGCGCAGGCCGTCGGTGAGGATGTTGCCGGGCAGGACACCGTTGATGGTGATGCCGTCACGGGCGACCTCGAGGGCGGCGCCACGCATGAAGCCCTGCTGGGCGGCCTTCGAGGCACCGTAGTGCGACCAGCCGGGGTAGCCGGTGTGGGAGCCGGTGATCGAGGTGGTGATGACGATGCGTCCGTAGCGTTCCCGCCGCATGTACGGCAGGACCTCCTGCACGACGACGAACGTGCCGCGGGTGTTGATGTTGAACATCTGCTCCCACTTCTCGTCGGTGAGTTCGTCGAGGGTGGCCTGTGGGAACACCCCGGCGTTGGAGCAGAGGATCTGGATGCCGCCGAACTCCTCGGCGACGGAGGCGAACACGGCGCGGACCTGGTCGCGGTCGGTGACGTCGAGTTCACGGGCATGGGAGCCGGTCTCGGCGGCGGTCCGCTCGGCGGCGGCGAGGTCGAGGTCGGCGATGATGACGGTGGCGCCGGCCTCGCGGAGGGACTCGACGATGCCGCGGCCGATACCCGCGGCACCTCCCGTGACGATGGCGGTCTGGTTGTGCAGGTCGAACATGGGTCACGACTCCTGGGGTGGGGGATCGGGTCCCCACCCACGGTACCGAGGGGTCTACAGCTCGTCGAGAACCCGCGGCAGCTCGTTCCTCGTGCGCACCCCGAGCTTCCGGTACACGCGGGTGAGGTGGTACTCGACGGTCTTGGTGGAGAGGAACAGTTCGCGGGCGACCTCGCGGTTGGTGGCGCCCTCGGCGACGAGCTTCGCGATCTCCTGTTCCTGGGGTGTCAGGCCGCCGGCCCCGGTGGTGCGGGTGCCGAGGCCGCCGGCGCGGCGTTCGCGGTTGCAGCGGTTGACGAACTCGGTGGCGCCCATCGCGGCGAAGACGTCACCGGCGCGGGCGAAGATCTCGTCCGCCTGCCGACGCCTGCCCAGTCGGCGCAGGACCCGGCCGTACTCGTAGAGGATGCGGGCCTGGTAGGTCGGCATGGTGAGGGACTCGATCTGCTCGACGGCCTCCTCGAAACGGCGGATGCCGCCCTCGATGTCACCGTGCTGCATGAGGATGCCGGCGCGGGGGACGGCGAGTTTGGCGTGGAGGGAGCCGATGCCGGACTCGGCGGCGCGTTCCTCGGCGCGGGAGGTGAGGTCGTCGGCGTCGTCGATACGCCCGGTGAGCACGAGGTGCTGGGCCCAGACGTCCTCCCAGGGCCAGAAGCCGGGCTGGGAGATGTCGGTCTCGCGGCTGATGTTGACCAGGGTCTCGCCGGCGCGTTCCAGGCTGGAGGCGTCGCCCTCGATGCTGCCGACGAGCAGGCGGCACATGGCGGAGGGGATGCGCTGGATAGCGAAGGCGTCGTGGCTGAACGTCAGGCGGTTGATGTACGCGCGGGACAGTTCCCGGTCGCCGCGGTAGGCGGCGACCTGGGAGCCGGTCCACAGGAGGAGGGGTTCGAGGAAGCGGATGCCGAAGCGTTCGGCACGGGCCAGGCCGCGCTCGACGGTGCGTTCGGCCTCGCGGTACTCGCCGAGGAGGAACTGGGTGCGGGCGAGCCAGGCGTCCATCCACAGGGAGATGCGTTCGGAGCCCTCGTTGCCGGGGTTGAACTGCAGGTAGCGGCGGGCGGCGACGGGGTCGTCGTGGACGAGGTGGATCCAGCCGGCGGCCATGTTGCGACGCTGCGCCAGGGCGGGGGTCTCGCCGGGTAGGGGGACGTCGGAGGGGATCGAGCGGGTGAGGGCGCTGCGGCCGACGAGGGAGATGTACTGCGCCTGGAGGCGGGAGGCGGAGGTCTCGGGCGCCCAGTCGTCGGTGACGCCGGCCCAGTGGATGACCTTCTCCGGTTCCCAGTCCGCCAGGTGGATGAGCACCTTGCGGGAGGCGACGCGGGTGCGCAGGGCGGCGTCGGTGGAGCGGGTCTCCTCGAGGGTGTCCCAGGCGCGGTCGATGAGGGACACTGCTTCGTTGCGACGCCCCTCGTGCAGCGCCAGGTAGCTGCGCACGGAGTCGACCTTGACGTCGCGGACCGCCCGCGACAGGGAACCGGCGTGGAGGCGGGCGCGGGGGATGTCGGCCGCGGCGAGGAGCGCCTCGATGGAGTTGAGGTGCTGGTCGTGGGAGACATCCGGGTGCGAGGCGACCTTGGCCGCCAGGGTGAAGGCGTCGGCGGCGTCGAGCCACTGGCCGGCGGCGCCGAGCTGTTCGCCGCGTTCGGCGAGCTGGCGGGCGGTGGCGTCGTCGGTGCCCTCGGCGCTGAGCGCCTCGTGGATGAGGGCGGCGTCGATGTTGTGGTACGCGCGGTGGTACTGGGCGGCGCGGCGGTGCAGGCGTCGGACCTGCGCCGGGCCGGTGGTCGCGCGGATGACGGCGCGGTCGGTGGGGTGGGTGAAACTCAGCACCGGATCACCGGAGCTGGGCAGGAGTTCGAGGAGGTCGGCGGTGACGGCGGCGTCGAGAAGCGAGCCGTCGAGGTCGTCCGCGAGGAAGCGGACGAGGTCGGGGGTGCCGGTGCCGGTGCCGGGCAGGACCGCGACTGCGGCGAGGACCGCGCCGACGTCGAGGCCGCGGGTGCGGCGTGCGAGGGCGGCGCGCCACGGCTTCGGGAGGGGGATCTGCGGGTTGGACAGCCGCCAGTGGTCGGCGGGTGCGGCCTGCAGGACCTCCTGGATGAGGCCCGGGCGGCCGCCGGTGAGGTCGCGCAGTTCCGCCGCCGCGAGCGGGGAGAGGTGCGCGCCGATGCTGTGCAGGGCGAGGGCGGAGACGTCCTCGACGTCGAGGGGCGCGAGGGTGAGCGCCGTGTCGACGATCTCCCGCAGGTGGGACATGGGCAGGTCGTCGGAGGCGTCGTCATGGTCGGAGGCCGTCATGATGACCGCGAGGCTGCCCTTCCGCAGGCGGCGGGTGGCGTCGACCAGTTCGCGCAGGGAGGTGACGTCGGCCCAGTGCACGTCGTCGATGAGGAGGGCGGTGCGGGCACCGTCCCGGTCGACGAGTCCGGTGAGCGGGCCCGCGTGGTCGGCACGCCCGAGGATCTGGGCGAGCAGCTCACCCTCGTTCTGCGCATGCCAGGACAGGGCGGACACGCGGATGCCGGACCAGCCGGGCAGGGCGCGGGAGAGTTGCCTGAGCAGCGAGGACTTGCCGGCGCCGACGGGGCCGGTGACCAGGGTGAGCAGGCCGCCGCCTGGGGGCAGTTCGGTGACCTCGTCGATCACCGTGCGCAGAAGGCTGCCGGAGGTCTGCTGGGGGCCGAGGTTACGGGAGGAGTGCACGGTCCCACGCTAACACCCTCATGCCAGGGGGCGTTGAGGGTTACCCAAGGGGGCGGTGTTCGCAGCATGTGCCCATGTTCGGTCTGCGTCCGCCGCTGGCAGCAATGTCATATCTTTGCGACGCCCGCCGTCAACCGCCCACGCCGCGCGCGAGGTGGGGCTCATTTTGTGTGTTTACCAGGGGGTCTCCGTCCGCCGTCGACGACGGCGTCAGCGGACCGGGGGTAATTTCCATACTTTTGTACGCCCCCGACTCTGCGTTCCTGTCCTAGGGCAGGGCCTAGGATTTCGCCGGGGTGAGGGGTTCAGCGAACCCCGGTTCGCCGGCGGATAGTGGGATGACCTGCGGGAATGGGGGAGGGGGAGCGGGGTGGCGTCGAGAAGCGTCGGGCGCCGGACGTGGAAAACGGTTGCGCCTCAAGGGTGAGGTGGGACACAGTGTTGTCATTCCAGCGAACACCTCACTCGTTGCTGGGCCCCACCTCTTCAACTGATCACAGGGAGCATCATGACCTTCGAGAACCTCTCCGGCGTCCAGGGCGACCCGACCGCCAAGGGTGCCGGCAGCGCAGCCACCGACAAGTTCAAGGGCGAGACCGTCAAGTCCGACACCTCCAAGGAGCGTGCGAACGCGATCTACACCGATCTGCTCGCCGCCATCGCCGAGGTCGCCCACAAGCACCAGGTCACCTATGACGAGTACCGCGTGCTCAAGAACTGGATGATCCAGGTCGGCGAGTACGGCGAGTGGCCGTTGTGGCTGGACGTCTTCGTCGAGCACGAGATCGAGGAGATCAACTACAACCGCCACGACTACACCGGCACCAAGGGCTCCATCGAGGGCCCGTACTACGTCCCGAACGCACCGGAGCTTCCGTGGAAGACCGAGATGCCGATGCGGGAGAAGGACAAGGCCGCAGATCCGCTGATCTTCAAGGGCCAGGTCACCGACGTCGAGGGCAAGGGCCTGGGCGGCGCCACCGTCGAGCTGTGGCACGCCGACGAGGACGGCCTCTACGCGCAGTTCGCGCCGGGCATCCCGGAGTGGAACCTGCGCGGCACCATCCGCACCAACGAGAACGGCGAGTTCGAGATCACCACCCTGTTCCCGGCCCCGTACCAGATCCCGGCGGACGGCCCGACCGGCTGGTTCATCGACTCCTACGGCGGCCACCCGTGGCGCCCGGCCCACCTGCACCTCATGGTGAAGCACCCGGGCTACCGTGAGATCACCACGCAGCTCTACTTCGAGGGCGGCGAGTGGGTCGAGAACGACGTCGCCACCGCTGTGAAGCCGGAGCTCATGCTCAACCCGCAGCCCAACGCCGAGGGCACGCACGAGGTCACCTACAACTTCGCGCTCGACAAGGAAGACTAGTCCTTGCCTGAACTGCCCCACGCCCCCTCCGGGCGTGGGGCTTTTCCCCATTCACTACCAGGAGTAACACTTGTCTGATCTGAAGATCGCGAAGGTCGAGGCCCGCCTTCTCGACGTCCCCCTCTTCCGCCCCCACGGCTTCGCCACCTACACCGCCACCGCCCAGCCCATCCTGCTGGTCTCCGTCACCCTCGAGGGCGGGGTCACCGGCTTCGGCGAGGGCGTCGTCCCCGGCGGTGCCTGGTGGGGAGGCGAGAACGCCGAGACCATGAAGGTCATCATCGACGGCAATCTCGCGCCCATCATGGTCGGCCGGGAGGTGAACGAACTCGCCGGCATCATGGCCGACTTCGAGCGCTCCGTGGCCAACATGCGTTTCGCCAAGGCCGCCTGCGACATCGCCATGCACGACGCCTGGGCCCGCGCCCTGGGCATCCCGGTGCGTGACCTGCTCGGCGGCCGTGTCCGCGACGAGATCGACGTGACCTGGGCCCTCGGCGTCCTGCCGCTGGAGGAGGCCGTCGGTGAGATTGAGGAGCGCATCGCCTCCCACGGGCACACCTCCTTCAAGCTCAAGATGGGCTCCGGAGACCCGGCCGTGGACACCTCGCGCATCGCCGAGCTGGCCCGCGAACTCGACGGGCGCGTCGGTCTGCGCATCGACGTCAACGCCCGCTGGGACCGCATCACCTCCCTGAAGTACCTGCCGGTCCTGGCGGAGGCGGGCATCGAGCTCTTCGAGCAGCCCACCCCGGCCCATGACCTGGCCACCCTCCGCGAGATCACCCGCCGCATCGGCGTGCCCGTCATGGCTGACGAGTCCGTGTGCTCCCCGGCTGATGCCCTGGCCGTGGTCCGCGAGGAGGCCGCCGACGTCATCGCCGTGAAGACCACCAAGCTCGGCGGTCTCCTCGAGTCGAAGAAGACCGCCGCCATCGCCGAGGCCGCCGGCCTGGCCTGCCACGGCGCCACCTCCCTCGAGGGGCCCTTCGGCACCGCCGCGTCCCTGCACTTCGCGTGCTCCACCAAGGCGATCTCCTACGGCTCGGAGCTCTTCGGCCCGATGCTGCTCCGGGAGTCCTACACCACCGAGGACCTCGTCTACGAGGACGGCGTGGTCCGGCTGCCGGAGGGTCCGGGACTGGGCCTGGAGCCCGACTGGGACAAGATCAACCACTTCACCCGCGACTAGCGATATCCTCGCCATCATGTGGCTCATCCGACTCGTGGCACGCCTGCCCCTCGACATGGATCCCGAGGTCCGCGCCGACCTCCTCCAGCGCACCGCCGACCTGCTCGCCGGATGGCCCGGTGAGGTGTGGCGCATCCCGGGCGGGTGGACGGTGGTCGCGCGTGTGGAGTCGGCGGACCCGCACGCACTCGTCGCCGGGCTGCCGCTGGGGCCGTGGCTGGACGTCACGGTGGAGCCGCTCGTCCGGTTGTGAGGCATGAAAGAACTCCCCGTCCCTGATGCAGGGACGGGGAGTCGGCTTTTTCCTCTACAGGGAGGAGGTCAGTGCGGAGGAGCCGAGGCCCAGGCCGCCACCCACGAGGGAGGAGCCCACGGACCAGAGGACCCAGGCGGCGCCCATCTGGATGCCGGCGTGGATCTGGTCGGCCGGAGCGCCCGGGAAGACGTTCTGGACGCCCTGGACCCACGCGTGGTCGACCGGGATCTCGGAGGACGGGAACGGGGCCGCGGACTGCGCGTTGGCGACGGCAGAGGTGCCACCCAGGACGAGGGCGGTGGTGGCGAGGGCGACGATGGACTTACGAAGCATGGGAGCCTCCTGTGTAGGTGCAGTGTATGGGGAACTTTATTCGCACTGTGGGTGGTGCTTAGTCCCGAGGTTATGTGTGCTCTTCAGTGGATGCTCGTCCTGCGGCCAACAGTTGCCATTCTGTGGCCCAATGGGGGTGTTCTGCTTCACACGGATGACCATTGCAACAGGTCAGCCGTGTTTTGTTTTGGGGGCAAAGGGGGTGGTCCCTGTGTTGCCGCTTATCGACGCCCCGCCGGTCTGATTTCTCGGCCGCCCTCCGTCACCCTGGTGCACACCCCTAACTAACCCCCGGGTCAAATGGGCGCGCTAAACGCGCTGGCCAGCGGGGATTCATTCGGGAGCGGTACGTTCGCATGGCGAACCCCTTGCCAAAATGTGAACCACGTCTCTACGGTGACGTCCAACACCCCACAGGGAACAGGAGGACCCACCCATGACCACCCTCAACGCCGCCACCGACGGCTTCTTCGCCCCACTCCACTTCCCGGAGTACCGCACCACCGTCAAGCGCAACCCGAACAACGACCTCATCATGGTCCCCGAGCGTCTCGGTGAACTCTCCGGCCCCGTCTTCGGCAGCTACGACCTCGGCGGCATCGACAACGACATGACCCAGGCCAACGGCGGCGAGGCCATCGGCCAGCGCATCCTCGTCCACGGCCGTGTCCTCGGCTGGGACGGCAAGCCGGTCCCGAACACCCTCATCGAGGCGTGGCAGGCCAACTCCGCGGGCCGCTACCGCCACAAGAACGACTCCTGGCCCGCCCCGCTCGACCCCCACTTCAACGGCGTGGCCCGCACCATGACCGACGAGAACGGCCACTACAGCTTCTACACCGTCAAGCCGGGCATGTACCCGTGGGGCAACCACCACAACGCGTGGCGCCCGGCGCACATCCACTTCTCGCTCTTCGGCCGCCAGTTCACCGAGCGCCTGGTCACCCAGATGTACTTCCCGGGCGACCCGATGTTCTTTCAGGACCCCATCTACAACGCGGTCCCGGCCGGCGCCCGCGAGCGCATGATCGCCGTCTTCGACTACGACGAGACCCGCCCGAACTACGCCCTGGGCTACAAGTTCGACATCGTCCTGCGCGGCAAGAACGCCACCCCCTTCGAGTAGAGACAGAGGAAAACCCATGATCGACACCCACAAGACCGGCGAGTTCCGCTACGAGGTCTCCGACATCCGCGACCAGGACGAGGCCGGCTTCGGCATCACCCCCTCCCAGACGGTTGGCCCCTACGTCCACATCGGGCTCACCCGTGAGGGCTCCGAGATCATCGCCCCGGAGGGCACCGCCGACACCGTCGACGTCACCTTCACCGTCCTCGACGGCAACGGCGACCCGGTGGCCGACGCCATGATCGAGATCTGGCAGACCGGCCCGGACGGCACCTACAACACCGAGGAGGCCGAGGGCTTCCGCGGCCTGGGCCGGGGCATGTGCGACGACACCGGCTCCGTCACCTTCACCACCGTGCTGCCGGGTGCCGCCGGCGAGGAGGCCCCGCACCTCAAGGTCGGTGTGTTCGCGCGCGGCATGCTCGAGCGCCTGTACACCCGCCTCTACTTCCCGGCCAACGACAACAGCGCCGACCCGGTGCTCCAGCTTGTCGACGCCCCCCGCCGCGACCTCCTCCTCGCGGAACCGGTGGACGGTGGTTTCCGGAAGACCATCGTCATGCAGCACGAGGATCCGGAGAAGGAGACCCCGTTCTTCCGTGTCTGACCTGAGCCGCACCACCTACAGTGACGTCGCCGGCGGCGACACCCGCGTCCACGAGCACCTCTCGGACCGCGCGTTCCTCGCCGCGATCCTCGAGTTCGAACGCGCCCTCGCCGACGCCGCCGCCGAGGCCGGCCACATCAGCCCGGAGTCCGCGCAGGCCGCGCGCGACGCCATCGACGCCCACCAGCTCGACGTCACCGCCATTGCCGCCGCCTCCGCGGCGGGAGGCAACCCCGCCATCCCCCTTGTCGCCGCCCTCAAGGAGCAGGCCGCCGACACCGCCGGCATCCACGTCGGCGCCACCAGCCAGGACGCCGTCGACACCGCCCTCGTGCTGTGCGTGCGTCGTGCGGTGCGGGAGCTGGACGGGCAGCTGAGTGACGTCGAGACGCTGCTGGCGGACCTCGCCGCCACCCACCGCGACAGCCCCGTCATGGGCCGCACCCTCGGCCAGCAGGCCCTGCCGACCACCTTCGGCCTCATCGCCGGCGGCTGGCTCGAGGCCGTCCGTGAGTCCGCCCGCCAGCTGGGCCTGGCCGCCGAGGCACTGCCCGTGCAGTACGCCGGGGCGACCGGCAACCTGGTGGCCACCCACCCGCACGGCATCGACGTCCACGACCGGCTCGCCCGGCACCTCCGCCTGGCGGACCGCCCGCTGGTGTGGCACACCAACCGCCTGCCGTTGGTGAGCGTCGGCCTGGCCACCGCCCAGGTGGCCGGCGCCGTGCGCAAGATCGCCGGCGACATCATCGTCTCCTCGGCCACCGAGATCGCCGAACTCGCCGAGGCCACCCCGGGCGGCAGCTCCTCCATGCCGCACAAGGCCAACCCCGCGGCCGCCGTCGCCTGCGACGGCTACGCCCGCCGCACCCCGGGTCTGGCCGCCACCCTGCTCGACACCCTCGACTGCCGCTGGCAGCGCGGCACCGGCAGCTGGCACGCCGAGTGGCAGACCATCCGCGACCTGCTCGCCGCCACCGCCTCCGCCGTCGCCCGCCTCCACGCCAGCCTCGACGGCATCCGGGTGCACACCGACACCATGGCGCAGCGCACCGCTGACCGGGCCACCGGGCACGCCGCCGAGATCACCGACCTCATCCTGGAAGGGGAGACCCGTGACTGACTCCACGAACATCTACGACGGGGGCCGCGCAGCGGCCCATGAGACCGGAATGCGCAACCGCCGTGCGGTGCTGGGGGACGCGCACGTGGACGCGGCCGTCGCCAAGCAGACGCCCGTGACCGAGAAGTTCCAGGACTTCATCACCCGCACCGCCTGGGGTGACATCTGGAACCGCGAGGCGATCGACCACACGCAGCGCCGCCTGCTCACCATCGCGATCCTCACCGCCGTGGGCAACGACGGCGAACTCGACATGCACATCCGCGCCGCCCTGCGCGCCGGGGTGGACGCCGACCTCATCGGAGAGGTCCTCCTCCACACCGCCGTCTACGCCGGTGTGCCCAACTCCAACCACGGCTTCAAGCTCCTGCAGCAGGCCGTCACCGACCTCGAAGGAGACAACTGATGTCCCACACACCCGTAGCCATCATCGGAGCCGGCCCCGCCGGCCTCACCCTCGCCCACCTCCTCCACCACAACTACGGCATCGAATCCGTCGTCTTCGAGTCCCGCTCCCGGCAGGACGTCGAGGAGACCGTCCGCGCCGGCGTGCTCGAGCAGGGCACCATGAACCTCATGCGGGAGACCGGCGTCGGCGAGCGCATGGACCGTGAGGCCGACATCGACGACGCCATCGACATCGCCCTCGACGGGCAGCGCACCCGCATCGACCTCGCCGGACTGACCGGCCACCCCATGGCCGTCTACCCGCAGCACGAGTACCTCAAGGACTTCATCGCCGCCCGTCTCGCCGCCGGCCAGACCATCCTGTTCAACACCACCGTCGACGACGTCACCGGCTACGACGATGACCGCGTCACCGTCACCTACGCCACCGAGGGCGGGGAGCAGCAGACCCTCACCGCCGACTACGTCATGGCCGGCGACGGCTCCGCCTCCCCGCGCCGCAAGCTCATCACCGAGCTGCCCGGTGCGGTGCGTTCGAAGCACGAGTACCCGTACGCGTGGTTCGGCATCCTCGTCAACGCGCCGCAGACCCAGAAGGAGCTCATCTACGCGAACTCCCCGCACGGCTTCGCGCTGATCTCCACCCGCACCCCCTCCGTCCAGCGCTACTACCTGCAGTGCGACCCGGACGACACCGTGGACATGTGGTCCGACGAGCGCATCTGGGAGGAGCTGCACAAGCGCGTCTCCACCGATGACCTGCGGGTCTCGGAGGGAGAGATCTTCGACAAGGCCGTCCTGCGCTTCCGCTCCGCCGTCACCGACCCGATGCAGCGCGGCCGCCTGTTCCTCGCCGGTGACGCCGCCCACACCGTGCCGCCGACCGGCGCGAAGGGCCTCAACCTCGCCGTCGCCGACGTCTCCGTCCTGGCCCCGGGACTGGCCCGGGCGCTGAAGAAGAACAACACCGATCTTCTCGACGCCTACTCCTCCCTCGCCGTCCCCCGCGTCTGGAAGGCCCAGCACTTCTCCTACTGGATGTCCTCCATGCTCCACACCGTCCCCGACGGTGACCACTTCCAGACCCAGCGCTCGCACGCCGAGCTCCGTTCCGTCCTGTCCACCGAGGCCGGCCGCACCTACCTGGCGCAGCAGTACGTCGGCCTCGACCTCCCGAAGTTCGAGGTGTAGATGACCACCACCGCTCCGCCCGCGCCCCGCGCCGGCACCCGCTCCACCCTGACCGTCACGATCCTCCTGTGGATCGCCGTGCTTCTCGACGGCTTCGACATGGTCGTCATCGGCGCCGTCCTGCCCTCCATGATCGAGGACCCCACCTGGCAGGTCACCGCGGCCGAGGGCACCCAGATCGTCACCGCCGGACTCATCGGCATGACCATCGGCGCCCTAGCCATCGGCACCCTCACCGACAAACTCGGCCGCCGCTGGGTGATGATCGTCTCCGTCCTGGCCTTCTCCCTGCTCACCCTCGGCATGGGCTTCGCCGGTTCCGTGTGGATGCTCATGCTCCTGCGCTTCCTCGCCGGCGTCGGCCTCGGCGGCTGCCTGCCCACCGCGATCTCCATGGTCACCGAGTTCCGTGGCCGCGCCCGGGCCGGCTCCTCGACGACCACCGTCATGACCGGCTACCACGTCGGCGCCGTCCTCACCGCCCTGCTGGCCATCCTCATGATCGAGCCCTTCGGCTGGCACTCCCTGTTCATCATCGGCGCCGTCCCCGGCATCATCCTCGCCCCGATCATGTTCTTCCTGCTCCCTGAATCCCCGCAGTACCTGCTGGCCAAGGGACGCATCGCCGAGGCCGAGGACATCGCCTCCCGGTACGGCATGGAACTGTCCGACGAACTCGACCGCTCCGCCGCCCAGGCCGCTCAGGAGGACAAGCAGCGCAGCTCCCTGGCCTCCGTCCTCGCTCCCAAGTACCGCCGCAACTCGCTGGCCATCTGGGCGACGTCCTTCATGGGCCTGCTCCTGGTCTACGGACTCAACACCTGGCTGCCGCAGATCATGCGCGCCGCCGACTACGACCTGGGCAACTCCCTCGGTTTCCTGCTGGTGCTCAACGTCGGTGCCGTCGTCGGCCTCATCATCGCCGGCAAGGTCTCCGACGTGCACTCCCCGCGGCGGACCGGCCTCGTGTGGTTCCTCGCCTCCGCGGTGTTCCTCGCGCTCATGGCCATCAAGCTGCCGCTCCTCGGCCTCTACGTGGTGGTGTTCATCACGGGTGTGTTCGTGTTCTCCTCGCAGAACCTCGTCTACGCCTTCGTCGGCGAGAACCACCCGTCCAACATGCGCGCCACCGCGATGGGCTTCTCCGCCGGCATCGGCCGCCTGGGTGCGATCTCCGGCCCGATGGTCGGTGGCCTGCTCATCAGCCTGGGCATGGCGCACCCGTGGGGCTTCTTCGCCTACGCGGCTGTCGGCCTGGCCGGTGCGGTGATCTTCGCGTTCACCCGACCGGTGTACGTGCGGTAGACACCGACCCGCCCCCGGGGCTTCCCCGGGGGCTCAGCCCTGGGCGAGTTCCTCCCGCAGCCCCTGCCGCGTGCGCACCCCGAGCTTCCGGTAGATGCGGGTGAGGTGGTACTCCACGGTCTTCGTCGACAGGGAGAGCTCACGGGCGACGGCACTGTTGGTCGCCCCCTCCGCGACGAGCGCGGCGATCTGCTCCTCCTGCGGGGTGAGCCCGTGCGGGTTGGTGCGCGCCACCGCACCGACACCACCCACGCCACCGACCCGGCGCTCCGCCGCACAACGTTCGACCATGACGCTCGCCCCCATCTGCCGGAAGATCTCGGCGGCGTGGGAGAGGATCTCGTCGGCACGTTGGCGGCGGCCGTGACGGCGCAGGACCTTGCCGTACTCGAAGAGGATGCGCGACTGGTAGGCGGGCATCGGGGTGCCCAGGATCGCCTCGACCGCATTCTCGAAGGTCTGCAGCCCGCCGGTGACGTCGCCACGCTGGAACTGGATCGTGGCGCGGGGGACGGCGTTCTTCGCCGTGAGCGAGACCAGACCGGAGGGGGTGTGGCGTTCCTCGGCGCCGGTGATGACCTCGTCGGCGGCGTCGATACGCCCCGCCCGGATGAGGGTCTGCGCGTAGACGTCCTCCCAGGGCCAGAAGCCGGGATGCTGGGTGTCCGTCGAGGAGACGGTGCGGGCGAGCAGCGCACCGGCGCGGAGGGCGGCGGGCAGGTCCGCGGAGTTCGCGGCCACGATCATGCGGCCCATGGCGGCGGGCAGCGACTGCAGCAGGAAGGCGTCCTCACTCAGCGTCAGACGCTGGAGGTAGTCGGCGGCGAGCAGGTCATCGCCCTGCATCGCGGCGATCTGCACGCCGGTCCACAGGAGCATCGGCTCGAGCAGCTCCATGCCGTGGGCCTCGCTGGTGGCCAGGCCGCGTTCCACGACGCGGGCGGCCGTGGTCCATTCGCCCAGCACGTAGAGGGTGCGGGAGAGCCACGCGTCCTGCCACACGCCGATCGCCGGGGACTGCCCCGGCAGGTGCTGCAGACGTTCCCGGGCGGTCAGGGGGTCGTCGAAGGTGAGCGCGAGCCAGCCGTGCACCATGTCCCGCAGCTGCCGGTTGACCGCGGTGTCCGGCGTGATGTCGAGCGCGGGCATCCGCCCGGAGCAGGCGGCGTCGGCGACGAGCCCCAGGATGCGGGCCCAGGTGGTGGCGGGGGAGGAGGGGGCGTCGGCACGCAGGGCGGCGACCTTGGAACGCATGCCCGGCAGATCCCAGTCCGCCAGGGAGAGGAGCACACCGCGGGCACGGTGGTGCGGCTCCGGACCTGGCTCGGCGAGGTACTCGTGCGCGCGGCGGCGCAACCCCCGGTTGAGCGCCAGGTAACCGCGGAGGCTGGCCTGCTCCGCGGGGGCGAAATCCGGCGGGCACTCGTCGAGGTGGAGCTCCGCGGTGGGCAGCTCGAAGGCGGCGGTCAGCGCACGGGCCCGGGCGAGGTGCGCGGCCGGATCCTGCTTGCCGACGCCCCCACGCACCAGCTCCCCCTCCGGCAGCGAGGTGAGCAGTGCGTCGATCGCGCCGGGCCAGCCGCCGGTCTCCGCGTGGATCTGCTCGACCAGCCCCACGGGCACGTTCCGGCCGGTGACGGACTGGAGGTAACCGGACGTCTCCGTCAGGGTCAGCGGCAGCAGGGCGACCACGTCGGTGGCCAGGTGGTTCAGCCCGGGGCCGTCGACCGTCGCGATCACCGACACCGTCGACTCCGGGTGCCGCGCCGTCGAGATCAGCTGCCGCAGAGAGCCCTCGTCCGCGTGGTGGAGATCATCCACGACGACGAGCGTGTCCGCCAACGGCGAGGGCAGCAGGGCGGACAGCGCGCCGGGTTCGTCGCGGCTCCACGGGAACAGCGCCACCCGGTGCTGCGGCCGTCCGGCCAGGTGGGCCAGCACGGAATCGAGGACGCCGCGACGGTCGGCGCCCTCCGGGCCGGTGAGCAGCAGCACCGTCCCCGGTCCGCCGGCCGTCACGCGCAGCGCGGCGCGGTGCAGCCGGCGGCGGTGGATGTGCCGCAGATACAGGGAGGTCATGGTGCGGTTGAGGCTACCAGCGGGGTTGTGGGTTTTGGCACAATGAGCTCATCAGACGGGTTCCGCCCACGGAGCCGAGAGGAGGGTGAGGTGACTGTCCGGCCGGCGGGGGATGCACGGTCCTCCTCGCATGCCTCCTTTGATGACGCCGCGCTCTTCGGGGAGAGCATCACCCGTGTCTACCGTCCGGTCTTCCACGACGATGACGGTCGGCGGGCGAACGTCGAGGTGGTGGACAGGCCCGGCGGGCGGGGTTTCCACGCCGCCCTCAGCGCGCACGAGCGTGACGGGGTGGTGCTCTCGACCGTCAACGTCACCGGCCATGAGGTCGACTACCGGGGCACCGTCGCGCCCGATGACTCCGCGCTGAAGATCTACTACGTCTCCTCCGGCACGGCCGTCATCCGGCAGGAGGGCCGCGAGCAGACTGTGGAGGCCGGTCAGCTCGGCGTGCACGACTCCATGCAGCCGTACCAGATCTGGACGGAGACCGGTTTCGACAGCCTCATCATGGTCGTGCCGAAGTCCCGTCTGCTCACGCTCGGCGCAGGCTACGCGGACCTCAGCGCGGCGCGGTTCACCGCGGGGGAGGGGGCCGGTCGGGTGGTGCTCCCGTACCTGCAGGGGCTGGCGGGTGGCCTCGACGAGGTCATCCGCGGCCAGGGGCAGCAGCTGGTGCGCAGCACCGTCGACCTGCTCACGATGCTCTTCGCGTCCGCCGTGGGCTCCGCGCCGGACAGCCCGGAGCTCAGGCGCAGGCGGCGACGCGAGGATGTCGAGGCGTGGATCAGGGAGCACCTTCTCGACGCTGACCTGTCCCCGGGGCGCATCGCCTCCGCCCACTTCATGTCCACCCGGGCGCTGCACGCCCTGTTCGCCGAGGTGGACACCACGGTGGGCACCGTGGTGCGGCGGCTGCGCCTGGACCGTGCCCGGGAGCTGCTCATCCTGCACCCGACCTGGGCGCTGGCCGAGGTCGGCCGCTGGTCGGGCTTCTCCGATCCCTCGTACTTCTCCCGGGCCTTCCGCAGGGAGTTCGGCATGAGTCCGGGCGAGTTCCGGGCCGCCGGCGCCTGAGCGGAGGAGGCTGCCGCGCACTCCCGGTCCAGTCTCTCTGCACTCCAGTCCTAGCGTGTCTTGGGTCACATTTGAGATAGTTATGTATCACAGATCCCGTAGAAAATGGGGTCACTGACTGACACGAGGACACATCATGAAGATCAACGCCTACGTCGTGGACGCCATCGGCGCCCCCTTCGTCCGCGAGGACCTCACCCTCGCCGAACCTGGCCCCGGGGAGGTACTCGTCCGGGTCGTGGCCACCGGCGTGTGCCACACGGACCTCAACACCCAGGGCGGGGACATGCCCCTGCCGCTGCCCGGCGTCCTCGGGCACGAGGGCTCCGGCGTCGTCGAGGCCGTCGGTGAGGGCGTGGACAACGTCGCACCGGGCGACCACGTCATCATGGGCTGGCCCTACTGCGGCACCTGCCGCAACTGCATCCGGGGCCAGCACCGCTACTGCCTCAACATCGGCCCGGAGCTGCTCGCCGGGGTGCGTCTGCACGGCCCCGACGCCGGCACCTCCGCCTACACCCGCGCCGACGGCTCCTCCCTGTCCGGCCACTTCTTCGGCCAGTCCTCCTTCGCCACCCACTCCCTCACCCGCGCCAACGCCGTGGTGAAGGTGGACAAGGACGTCGACCTGGCGCTGCTCGGCCCGCTGGCCTGCGGCATCACCACCGGTGCCGGGGCGATCTTCCACACCGCGCAGCCCGGCCCCGGCGAGTCGGTCGTGATCATCGGAGCCGGGGCCGTGGGCCTGGCCGCCGTCATGGCGGCCCGCAACACCCCGGCCGCCACCATCATCGCCGTCGACCTGCAGGACAACCGCCTGGAGCTGGCGAAGGAGCTCGGCGCCACCCACACCGTCAACTCCCGTGACACCGACATGACGGAGGCCGTCGCGGAGATCTGTGGCGGCCCGGCCGACTACGTCGTCGACTGCACCGGCAACATCCGCGTCATCGAGCAGGCCGCCGACATGGTCGGACTGCTGGGCACCTTCATCCTCGTCGGCGGAGCCCCGGCGGAGGCCCGCTTCTCCGTCGACCACATGCGCACGCTGTTCGGCAAGACCATCGTGGGCACGCTCGGCGGCTCCTCGACCAGCCACGAGCTCATCCCCGGCCTGATCAGGCTCTACCAGGCCGGTCGTTTCCCCTTCGACCGGCTGATCACCCTCTACGACTTCGACGACATCGACCGGGCCATCCACGACGCCCACGAAGGCGGCACCATCAAGGCCGTCCTCCGGGTCTCCGACATCTGACACCGCCACCTCACACCCCAAGGAAAAGACATGTCCGACTACACCGACCTCATCTCCGAGCAGCTCTACATCGACGGCTGGACCGACGGCACCTCCGAGCGCACCGCCACCACCGTCAACCCCTTCAACGACGAGTCCATCGCCACGATCCGCCAGGCGTCGAAGGAGGACGTCGACAAGGCCTATGACGTCGCGCAGCAGCGGCAGCCCGCCTGGGCGGCGCTGCCACCCAAGGACCGCGCCGCCGTGATGAACAAGGCGGCGGACTTCATCGAGGAGAACTTCGACGCCGTCGTCGCGCTCATCCAGACCGAATCCGCGTCGACGGCCATCAAGGCCAGCATCGAGGCCGGTCTGGCCATCGGCTCCCTGCGAGAGTCGGCGCAGTTCCCGACCCTCATCACCGGCACCATCCTCCCCTCCAACACCCCGGGCAAGACGAACTACGTGTTCCGCGAGCCGCTCGGTGTGGTCGGCGTCATCAGCCCGTGGAACTTCCCCTTCGCCCTGTCCATGCGCTCCGTGGCCCCGGCACTGGCCTGCGGCAACGCGGTGGTGCTCAAGCCGGCGTCGGACACCCCGCTGGTCGGCGGGCTGCTGCTGGGCAAGATCTTCGAGGCCGCCGGCCTGCCGCAGGGCGTGCTGGGCGTCGTCGTCGGCGCAGGCTCGGAGATCGGCGACCACTTCGTGGAGAACGAGGTCCCCTCCCTCATCTCCTTCACCGGTTCCACCCCGGTCGGCCAGAACGTCGGCGTCAAGGCGGTCGGCGGGAAGCGCATGAAGAAGGTGGCCCTCGAACTCGGCGGCAACGCGCCGCTGGTCATCCTCGACGACGCCGACATGGAACAGGCTGTCGGCGCCGCCACCCTGGGCAAGTTCCTCCACCAGGGGCAGATCTGCATGGCCGTCAACCGCATCATCGTCCAGGCACCCGTCTACGACGAGTTCGTGGAGAAGCTCACCGAGCGCGTCAGGACCCTCACCTACGGCAACCAGCTCGACCCCACCACGGTGGTCGGCCCCCTCATCAACGACCAGCAGGTCCAGTCCGTCACCGCCAAGATCGAGAAGGCCCGCGAGGAGGGCGCCCGCGAACTTCTCTCCGGACCGATCGAGGGCCGCGTCGTCGCCCCGCACCTGTTCGCCGACGTCACCCCCGACATGGAACTGTTCCGCGAGGAGATCTTCGGCCCCGTCGTCGGCATCATCAAGGCGGACGACGAGGAACACGCCCTCGAACTGGCCAACGACACCCAGTTCGGCCTCGCCTCCGCCGTGTACACCCGCGACCTCGCCCGCGGCATGGCCTTCGCCCGCCGCATCGAGGCCGGCATGACCCACGTCAACGACATCACCGTCAATGACGAGGCCCACGTCATGTTCGGCGGCGAGAAGAACTCCGGCCTCGGCCGCTTCAACGGACAGTGGGCCATCGACGCCTTCACCACGGAACACTGGGTGGGTGTCGCCCCCGGTCAGGCACATTTCCCGTTCTGAGTGCTTGTCGACGCTACCGTGGAGCCATGAATCTCTCCTATGACTCCACGGCCAACTCCGCCTACCTCCCGCTCAGCCCTGGTGCGCAGCGCACCCACCGCGTCGTCGGCGGGCTCGCCCTCCAGGGCATGAACGGCGAGGTCATTTTCGACCTCGACGCCTCCGGCCGCATCATCGGCATCGAGTTCGACGGTGCCCGGGAACTGCTCAACCCGGAGGTGTATCAGGGGTAGGGGCTTATCGACGTCGGCGTGGCCGCCTGTCACTCAAACTGGTCGAACCACTTCTCGTTGACCGTCGGCTCAAGCCGGACCCCTGATTCCCCGTCGTCCTTGATGAGCTGCGCCAGGCGTTCGCCGTCAATCAGATCAACTGTGGGCGTGGTCAGCGTCGCCGCCTTCCGGGCGGGTTCTGTGAACCGGCTCAGGGTCACCAGGATGGCCCGTTCCGCCCCCTTGGTCTGCGCGTCGCGCTGGAAAAGAGCGACCACTTCCCGGGTGATGGGCTTTCCGTTCGGGGCATAACGCTTGATCTGGACAGCCACACGGGAGGACAGCACAGGACTGAGGGGAGCGGTGCCAATTCCGTCGATTCCTTCATCTGCGGTGCCGCCGATATGAGTGAGTTTCAGCCCGTATCGACGCAGCAGATACAGGACGAACTTCTCGAAGGCCTCCGGACTCATCTGATGGAGCCGGTTGAGCAGCTGCTCCTCCCAGTTGGAGTACTCCTCCTTGTCGGCCTGGGTTTCGGCGATGACCTCGGCCGAAGGCTCCTCGTGCTCGTTCTCGACATCGTTCTGCGGTTCAGAAGGAGATCCCGGCTTCTGATAATTCTCCATTCGCCGCTCACGAATACGCTCCTTGTACGTCGCCTTGACGAGCGTGATTGCTTCCGACTCCGGAAGCGCGAGGAGTTCCTCTCCGAAGTCAGTCAGCATGTACATTCCGCGGTTGGGCTGCTCGAGGCCACCAACGAGCTTGGCAGTGGACCGGCCCCATTCCGTGCGGTCCCGGAGAACGCTCATGTTGGGACGATTCGGGTAAGAGATCTCGATGAGGGCATCCGAGTTGGGCAAGAGTGAGATGACCTCGTCGACCACTTCCCGGGACCGTGCGGTGCCTCCCAGATTCTTCACTGCCTGCAGCACCGGCAGAACCAGCTCCTGATGAGTGGGCATGCCCCTATCGGAGAATGACATTTACTCTGTTCCTTCCCGAAGTCCGTCGACAATACGGACTGTTTCCACCGCAACGCGGGTCACTTTAGCAATCAGCTCAGCGATGTACCTCGGGTTGCCGACCTCATCAGCCCAGTCGTTGGGATCGTTGACGATGCCAGAGGCCTTGTCCTTCTTCACCTTGTACCGGTCGATGATCCACGCCAGCGCAGACCGTGACCCAAGCATGTACTCATCCGCTTCGGCCGGAATATCGGAGATCGTGACCTTCGGGTTGTAGATCATCCGCGTGACGTCATTGACCAGCTTCTTCGTCTCCGGGTCACGGTACTTCGCCCACTTCAAGGCGGTGACCCGCCAGGTCTCCCGATCATCGGGATCAGCGGAGGGCTTGACCTCGACGGTGACCGGCCATGGTGCAACATCCTCGTATCCGACGTGCAGGTCCATCAGTTCCTTGCCGGCGGCAGAAACCTGGTCGAAGCGCGACCGATCCGTCGGGGTCTCGATATGCGGCAGCATCTTCTTCAGATCCGCCTCATACGTCTCCCGGTACTGCGGGTCGTGCAGCTGGCCGTAGACATAGTGGAAGATGTCATCTCCAGTGACATCGTCACCGAGGGCCTCGCGGTAGAGATGCTTGATCTCATCGGTGACATTATCTACGCGCCGGTAACCGTCAACGATTTCACCGATATCGCCGTAACGGCTGGGCTCCATTTGTGCATCGACGAGCACCTGGCCGTAAGCAAGTTGGCCTTTAGGTGCCTCCACCGGTTCCCAAGTGAAACGCGGGAAGAACTGACCGTTCCCAAGGAGCTGAACATCGGGCATTAGGGAGGATGCCAGCACTGACCAACCTGTCGGAGAACTCGCACCAGCTGATTCGATTCCGATGTTGGTGTGCTGCGGGGTCGGGAACATCGAGGGCATGCGGTAGACCATGTCGTTGACAGGTCTGTCGAAGTACACCTGGTATGAGGTGAAAGGTCGGTACAGCGATGTTGTTATCGCTGCGCTTCGAAGATCGATTGAGTCATTCTTGGCCAGCTGGTTTTTCAGGCTCCGGTTCCACGAGATTTTCCTGAGGTTGGCGTACTCGGGATTCTGGGCCAGGAACTGATTGACATCGGCTTCCCGTGGCTTCGCAATACCGTTGTCAGCCGCCCAGTCCGGAAATGCTTGGCGGGCTGATTCGTAGGTGTCGATGAGCAGACGCATGTTTTCTTCGACCTGTGCACTGGTGGGGGCGTAGCACCAGGCATCGCGAGCTGTCTTGAGGCCAGCGGAAAACGTATTGAAGAATCTCAGTTCGGAATTGTCCTTGCCCGCGAGGACCGGCCAGGTTTCGAAGTCCTCGGATCGTTGGGATACCCAGTCGCCGTGCTTGTTCGGGACGATGACCTGCCACTGGGTGTTCTCCACCGTGGAGCGATCAACAATCTTTAGCTTCTCCTCAGCACTCAAGTAGTCACCGATGTCCCGGTAGTGGATCGTGCAGCCGGTCTTATCCGGGTCGATGACTCCAATCGTGATCGCGATGGATGTTCGACCGCCATCGCGGAAGACGTTGCCGGCTTCCTTGCGACGGACTTCTCCCGCTGTCCGTGCATTTCCACGCAGGTTGAACACGTAGAGGTCGGTGAAGTCTTCGGCCATGGACAGGCGCACGCCGTCGCCGGTGTTGCCGTCGATCCAGCCGCCATTGGAGACGAACGCGACAACGCCCTGGTTTCCGATGCGGTCGGTGGCCCAGCGGTAGGCACGCAGGTAGGAGTCGTAGAGGGAGTTCTTGTTCGTGGCCGTGGACTTCGCGGCGTAAGTCTCCGAAATGCGTGCGTCGAGGGTGGGGTATTTCAGGTTGGCGTTGAGGTCATTGGCTGAAGTCTGGCCCACGGAGTAGGGCGGGTTGCCGATGATGACCCGTACGGGGGCTTTCTTCTGTCGCTCGATGCGGGAGTTGTTGTCTACGAAGTAGTCGAGGTCGAGTTGGTCGTCCTCCTCGTGGATTTGGAAGGTGTCTGCCAGGGCGATGCCCTCGAAGGGTTCGTAGGCGGGGGATTCGGTGCCCTCACGTTGGGCGGCCTCTTCACGAAGTGCCTGATACGTGGATTCGATGTTGACTGCTGCCACGTAGTAGGCGAGCAGCATGATCTCGGTGGCGTGGAGTTCGGTCGCGTACTTGCGGGCCAGGTCTTCGGGTGTGATGAGGCCGGACTGGAGGAGTCGGACCATGAATGTGCCGGTGCCGGTGAAGGGGTCGAGGATGTGTACGCCCTCACCGGTGAGTCCGCGGCCGAAGTGTTTGCGGGAGACGTCGTCGGCGGTGCGGAGGATGAAGTCGACGATTTCAATGGGGGTGTAGACGATGCCGAGGGCGTCGGATTGCTTCTTGAAGGCCTTGCGGAAGAAGCGTTCGTAGAGTTCTTTGATCACGGTCTGTTTGCCGGAGGCGCTGGTGACTTCGGCGGCGCGGATGCGGACGGAGTCGTAGAACTTGGTCAGGGATTCGGTTTCGGATTCGAGTTGGGAATCGGCGAGTGCCTCGACCATGCGGTTCATCACCTGGGCGACGGGGTTGTGGGAGATGAAGTCGCTGTCGGCGAAGAGGGCGTCGAAGACGGGGGCGGTGATCAGGTGCTGGGAGAGCATGCTGATCGCCTCGGCCTCGGTGATGGAGTCGTTGAGGTTGCCGCGCAGGCCTTCGACGAAGCGCTCGAATTCGGCGCGGACGGGCGTGTCGGCGGCGTCGATAAGCGAGGTGATGCGGAGGACCTGTGCTTCGGCGATGTCGGCGACATCGTCGGCCCAGTCCTCCCAGTAGGTGCGGGTGCCGACCTTGTCGACGAGCTTGGTGTAGAGCGCCTCCTGCCACTGTTCAAGTGAGAACAGCACCATCTGGGTGGCGGTGTTGTCCGCGTCGGCGTAGGCCTCGGTGCCGGAGGTGGCGCCGACGTGATCGGTGACGACCGGAAGGTCCTTCACGTCACCCTCGTTGAGTGAGATGGAGTTGACCTGGGCGTTGAAGCGGTCGTCGTGGGCGCGCAGGGCGTTGAGGATCTGCCACACGACCTTGAAGCGGACGTTGTCGTTGAGCGCCTGGGAGGGGGAGACTCCGGGCGGGACGGCGACAGGCAGGATGATGTAGCCGTAGTCTTTGCCCTCCGATTTGCGCATGACGCGGCCGACGGACTGGACGACGTCGACCATGGAGTTGCGCGGGTTGAAGAAGACCACGGAGTCGAGGGCGGGGACGTCGACGCCCTCGGAGAGGCACCGCGCGTTGGTGAGAATACGGGTCTTGTTCTCCCGGAGCGGGGCCTCCAGCCACGTGAGGTGGGAGCTGCGCTCCATGGCGTTCATGCCACCGTCGACGTGGTGGGCACCGACCTCGAGATCGATGTTGTGGAGTGAGATGTCGTTGGTCGCGGCCTTCTCGCGGAGGGTGTCGGTGAAGTTGGAGATCAGCGTGGGGAAGGACTCGGCGATCTTCTTCGAGGTCTTGATGTCGCGGGCGAACGCCACGGTGCGCTGCATGGGCGCGGCATCCTCCTCGAAACCGCTCTTCGTGCCCTGCTCCCGGCCGGACCGCTTGGCTAGCGCGGTCCAGGTGCCTATCATCGCCGAGGCCATGTCGAGGGTGAGCTCCTGGCCGGGCTGCGGGGTGAAGCGGGCCATGGTGTCGGAGGCGAGCTGCTCATCGACGGTCATGACCAGGACCTTGTAGTCGGTGAGCAGGCCCTTCTCCACGGCCTCACCGAAGCCGAGGCGGTGGAACTCAGGGCCGTAGACGGACTCGTCGTCCATCGACGCCAGTTCGGCGGAGTGCTCGGCGGCCTTGCCCTTGACGGCGTCGTCGAAAAGCCGTGGGGTGGCGGTCATGTACAGGCGCTTGGCGGCCTTGACGTAGTTGTTGTCGTGAATGCGGACGAAGTTGGAGGCGTCCTCGCCGGCGAGGGTGACGCCGGTGGTGCGGTGCGCCTCATCGCAGATGACCAGGTCGAAGTCGGCGAGGCCCTCCTGCTGGGCATCGTGAATCGCGGGGAGGGACTGGTAGGTGGAGAAGACCACCGTCAGGCCGGCGGCGCGCTTGCGCTGGGCGAGGCGGGCGGCGATGTCCCTGCCGTTGGTGGAGACGGGGACCTCGAGGTCATAGGTGGCGATGTCCTCGGCGGCCTTCGAGACCTTGGAGTCGGAGCAGACGGCGTAGGCGCGCAGATCCAGCTCGGTCTGGGCGGTCCACTCACGCAGGGTCTGGGAGAGCAGGGAGATCGAGGGGACGAGGAAGAGGACGCGGGCGTTCGCCCGGTTCTTCCTGTCCTCCTCCTTCGTGGCGGTCGGGGGAGCGTTCCTGATGGCCACCTGCTCGGCGAGGCGCAGCGCCGTGAAGGTCTTGCCGGTGCCGCACGCCATGATGAGTTTGCCGCGGTCGTGAGTGTCGAAGCCTGCCAGGGTCTTCTCGATCGCCGTGTGCTGGTGCGGACGCGGCTTGAACGTCTCCCGCCGTGAGAGGTTGATGGTGAGCTCGGAGTTCGGGTAGGCGATGTCCCAGTTGATGGGGGACTCGGCCATGGCGCCGATGCCGATGCGGCTGACCGGGATGGGCTGGTTCTCCAGCATCTCCTCGGCGTTCCTGCTCCACCGGTCGGTGGTGGAGACGATGATGCGGTTGGCGAAGGTCTCCACCCCGCGTTCAGTGGTGAAGGTACGCCCGGACCGTTCGAAGAAGGTGTCCAAGTGGCTCTTCTGCAGGTAGGTCGTCGGCGCGTAGAACTTGCACTGGATGGCGGCCCACCGACCGCTCTCCGCGTGACGGGCGACAAGGTCGATCCCGGTGTCCGGCAGGTTGTCGTTGTACGGCCAGTCACTCCACTCGTAGACCTCGTCGTACTCCTTCGCCAGGGTCGGGTCGAGCTTGAAGTAGTTGACCATGAGCTTCTCGAAGGACAACCCGTGATTGCCGTGGGTGGGGTTCTCGCGCAGCGCAGACAGGGCATCCATGATCGAAGACATGGAAGATATTGTGCCTGAGTGCGCAAAGCGCGGGGCACATACTGCCGGACCCGCGGAAGTGGCCCTTGACCTCACGTACGAGAAGGCGTACGTTTTGAGGTACGGAATCACGTACGTGCGAAGACTCGGAGGGTGAGTGCACGATGGGCACAGTGAGCGCGACCAACGCGCGGGCAAACCTCTACCGCCTGATCGACGAGGTCAACGAGAGTTCTACTCCCGTTACCATCACGGGCCAGCGCGGCAATGCCGTGCTGATCTCGGAGGCTGACTGGGTGGCCGTTCAAGAGACCCTGCACCTGGTCGGTGTTCCCGGACTGGTGGAGTCCGTCCGCCAGGCACGGCTCGAGGGTCACCAGGCTGGAACCACGGAGATTGAGTGGTGACAGCGGAGTGGACTCTGGTCTTTTCCCGACACGCCCACAAGGATGCCAAGAAGCTCGCAGCTGCAGGGCTGAAGGCGAGGACGCAGCAGTTGCTCGAGGTGCTGAGGAAAGACCCCTTCACATCTCCGCCCCGATTCGAGAAGCTCGTGGGGGATCTGGCCGGTGTGTACTCCCGGAGGATCAACATCCAGCACCGATTGCTCTATGAGGTGCATCCGGAAGAACGCGTGGTCCACGTGCTCAGAATGTGGAGCCACTACGAGTGAGGTTGCGCACCACATGACAACACCGCCGCCTCCCCGGTAACGGGGAGGCGGCGGCGTCGATAAGCAGGCGAGAAGCAGACCTAGCCGAAGAACTCCAGCAGAGCCTTGTTCACCTGCTCAGGCACCTCGATGGCGGGGACGTGGGCGCCGGGGGAGACCTTCACGTAGGTGACCGGGCCGGTAACGCCGTCGGCGATCTCCTTGAGGGCCGCCGGGGGAGTGGACTGGTCATCCACGGCGGCCAGGGCGAGCACGGGGACGGTGATCTCGGCGAGGCGTTCGCGGACGTCCCAGTGGGCGAGGGCGTCGGAGCAGGAGGCGTAGCCGGTGCCGCGGGTGGAGGTCACCATGCGGCGGTAGGCGGCGGTGGTGGCGGGGTGTGCCTCCTGGAAACCCTGGGTGAGCCAGAAGTCGATGACGCCGTCGGCCATGGGCTCGAGGCCCTGGGCGCGGGTGAGTTCGGCGCGCGGGTTCCACTTCTCCGGGCCGCCGAAGTAGGCGGCGGTGCACAGGAACGCGGCACTGATCACGCGCGGGGACGTCAGCGCCAGGTACTGCGCGATCGCACCGCCCAGGGACAGGCCGACGACGTGGAACCGGTCGACGCCGAGGGAGTCCAGGGTGGACAGGACGTCGTCGGCGAGGTCGTCGAAGGTGGTCTCCCCGGGGGCGACGTCCGGGTCGGGGGAGAGCCCGTGGCCGCGGTGGTCGAGGGCGATCACGTGGTGGCCGGCGGACAGGGCATCGAGCTGTGGGAGCCACATGTCGGTGGTGGAGGCGATGGAGCCGAGGAAGACGATGGGCTCGCCGCCGTGTTCGGCACCGTGGGAGACGGAGTGGAGGATCATGCCTTAAGCCTCCACCTTCTCGATCACGGCCGCCAGTCCCTGGCCGCCGCCGATGCACATGGTGACCAGGGCGGTCTTCGCGTCGGTGCGCTGCAGCTGGTGGGAGGCGGTGACGAGCATGCGGGCACCGGTGGCGCCGACCGGGTGGCCCAGGGAGATGCCGGAGCCCAGCGGGTTGAGGCGCGGATCATCGGCGGAGATGCCCCACTCGGCCAGGACGGAGAGCGCCTGGGCGGCGAAGGCCTCGTTGAGCTCGATGAGGTCGATGTCGTCGAGGGTCATGCCGAGGCGGTCGAGGACCTTCCTGGTGGCCGGGACCGGGCCGATGCCCATGGTCTCCGGGGCGACGCCGGCGACGGCCCAGCCGCGCAGCACGACGGAGGGGGTCAGGCCCAGCTCCGCGGCGCGGGCGCGGGTGGTGACGATCATGGCGGCGGCGCCGTCGTTCTGGCCGGAGGCGTTGCCGGCCGTGACGGTGGCGTCGGCGTCCTGGCGGCCCATGATGGGGCGCAGCGTCGACAGCTTCTCCAGGGAGGTGCCCGGGCGCGGGTGCTCGTCGGTGTCCACGACGAGCGGCTCACCGCGGCGCTGCGGGATCGTGACCGGCACGATCTCCTCGGCGAAGATGCCGTTCTCCTGCGCGGCGACGGCGCGGGCGTGGGAGGCGACGGACATCTCGTCCTGGGCCTCACGGGTGATGGAGTACTCCTCGCGGAGGTTCTCGGCGGTCTCGATCATGCCGCCGGGGATCGGGTGGTTCTTGCCGCCGGCGGTCTCTCGGGCCTCGGCGAGGCGGTCGCGGAAGACCATGTTGCCGGCCTTCTTGCCCCAGCGGACGTCGGCGTCGACGGTGTACTCGGTGCGGGACATGGACTCGGCGCCACCGGCGATGATGAGGTCCGCGGCGCCGGAGGCGATGTGGGCGGCCGCGGTGGCCACGGCCTGGAGGCCGGAGCCGCAGCGGCGGTCGAGCTGCATGCCGGGGACGGTGTCACCGAGGCCGGCGTCGAGGGCGACGACGCGGCCGAGGGCGGGGGCGGCACCGTTGGGGGAGGCCTGGCCGAGGATGAGGTCGTCGACGTCCTGCGGGTTGAGGCCGGTGCGTTCCATGACTGCCCTGACCACGGTGGCGGCGAGTTCCTGGACGGGCACGGTGGTGAACTGTCCGCCGTAGCCGCCGACGGCGGTGCGCAGCGGGGAGCAGATGACGATGTCGGTGTCAGACAAGGTAGTGGGCCTTTCTAGAAGAGTTCCGTGGCCGCCAGGTCGGCGGTGATGAGTTCGGCGGTGTCGATGAGCGCCGGGAGGAAGCGGTCGTGCAGGTCCTCCAGGTCGTGGACGACGGTCTGCGTCGAGACGTTCACCGCCGCCACCACCCGCCCGGACGGCGAGTACACGGGGGCTGCAAGTGAGCGTAGTCCCGGCTCGAGTTCCTGGTCGACGATGGCGAAGCCCTGCTCCCTGATGCGGGTGAGTTCGGCGCGGAGGGAGGGGACGTCGACAAGCGTGGCGGGCGTGAGGGGCTCGAGCTCGACGTCGGCGAGGTACGCCTCGAGTTCCTCGTCGGGCAGTCCCGCGAGGATGACGCGGCCCATCGAGGTGGCGTACGCGGGGAAGCGGGTGCCGATGGTGATGGACACCGTCATGATCCTGCGCACCGGCACCCGGTTGACGTAGACGACGTCGTTGCCGTCGAGGACGGAGAGGGAGGAGGACTCGCCGATGTGGCGGGACAGTTCCTCCAGGCGCGGCTGCGCGATGGCGGGGAGCCCGAGGCCGGAGAGGTAGCTGTAGCCCAGTTCGAGGACGCGGGGGGCGAGCCAGAACTCGGTGCCGTCGGTGCCTGCGTAGCCCACGGTGACCAGGGTGTGCAGGAAGCGGCGGGCGGTGGCGCGGGCGAGTCCGGTGGACTCGGCGACCTGGGCGAGTGTCTGGCGGGGGTGGTCGGCGTTGAAGGTGCGGATGACCGACAGGCCGCGTACCAGTGACTGGACGTTGGGGGCCTCGGGTGGCGTCATGACCGACTCCTTTCTTGTTCGCAATGTGAACCCTTGTGCAGCAAGTGAACTCCAGTGTACAGTCTGAGTCATGCTTGACAAGACCTTCCCCACTACAGATGCGGCCGTGGCCGATATCCCGGATGGCGCGACGATCGCCGTCGGTGGATTCGGTCTGGTCGGCATCCCCGCCCGCCTCATCGACGCCCTCCGCGAGCAGGGCGCGACCGACCTGACCATCGTCTCCAACAACCTCGGCACCGACGGCTTCGGCCTCGGCCTGCTGCTGGCCGACGGGCGCATCGCCAAGTCGATCGGCTCCTACCTCGGCTCCAACAAGGAGTACGCCCGCCAGTACCTCGCCGGTGAACTCACCGTCGAGTTCACCCCGCAGGGCACCCTCGCCGAGCGCATGCGCGCCGGGGGTGCCGGCATCCCCGCCTTCTACACCACCGCCGGCGTGGGCACCCAGGTCGCCGAGGGCGGCCTGCCGCAGCGTTACAACCCCGACGGCACCGTCGCGGTGTACTCCAAGCCGAAGGAGACCCGCGAGTTCAACGGCCAGCTCTACGTCCTCGAGGAGTCCATCCGCGCCGACTACGCGCTGGTCCACGCCCACAAGGGCGACCGCTACGGCAACCTGGTCTTCAACAGAACGGCCCAGAACTTCAACCCCGACGCCGCGATGAGCGGCAAGGTCACCATCGCGCAGGTGGAGCACCTCGTCGACGTCATCGACCCCGAGGACGTCGACCTGCCCGGCATCTTCGTCGACCGCGTCGTCGAGGTCGGCCCGCAGGAGACCGGCATCGAGAACAGGACGGTGAGCCAGTAATGACCTGGACCAAGGAACAGATGGCCGCGCGCGTCGCGGAGGAGCTCGAGAACGGCCAGTACGTCAACCTCGGCATCGGCATGCCGACCCTCATCCCGGGCTACCTGCCCGAGGGCCTCGAGGTCGTGCTGCACTCCGAGAACGGCATCCTCGGCGTCGGCCCGTACCCGACGGAGGAGACCCTCGACCCGGAGCTCATCAACGCCGGCAAGGAGACCATCACCATCACCGAGGGCGGCTCCTACTTCTCCTCCTCCGACTCCTTCGCCATGATCCGCTCCCGCGCCGTCGACGTCGCCGTCCTCGGCGCGATGGAGGTCTCCCAGTTCGGCGACCTGGCCAACTGGATGATCCCCGGCAAGATGGTCAAGGGCATGGGCGGGGCCATGGACCTCGTCCACGGCGCGCAGAAGATCATCGTCATGATGGACCACACCACCAAGAAGGGCGACTCCAAGCTCCTCCCGGCGTGCGTCCTGCCGCTGACCGGCGCGAAGTGCGTCGACATGATCGTCAGCAACTACGCCGTCTTCACCGTCGACCCGGTCGAGGGCCTCACCCTCCTCCAGTGCGCCGAGGGCGAGACCGTCGAGTCCGTCCGCGCGGTCACCGAGGCGCCCTTCGAGGTCGCTGAGGGACTCTAAGTCCGCCGGGTGCGCAAAGAATGCCGCGAAGCCCCTTTCCGGTACGTGGAGAGGAGGCTTCGCGGCATTCTTTGACGCTTGTCGACGCCCCGGAACCTCCGGGCGGGCCTCGTCGACAAGCATCCTCCCTGTCGCGCGGCCGTGGTTTGACCCGCCGACTACAGTGGGGGAGAACCTGTCCCACCCGCACGAGCGAAGCGAGATAGAAACACCCCATGGCACGCATGCAAGAAAGCGCCGACCTGCTCAAGTGCTCCTTCTGTGGAAAGAGCCAGAAGCAGGTCAAGAAGCTCATCGCCGGCGGAGGCGTGTACATCTGTGACGAGTGCATCGAGCTGTGCAACGAGATCATCGAGGAGGAGCTCGGCGCCGCCCAGGAGGCGGAGCAGAAGGAGGACAAGCTTCCCCGACCCTCCGAGATCTCCGCCTTCCTGGACAAGTACGTCATCGGCCAGGACAAGGCCAAGCGCATCCTCGCCGTCGCGGTGTACAACCACTACAAGCGCATCCGCACGGAGGAGATCGCCGCGACGACCACCTCGCGCCGCAAGAAGGACGACGTGGAGATCGCGAAGTCCAACATCCTCCTGCTGGGCCCCACCGGCTCCGGCAAGACCTACCTGGCGCAGACCCTGGCCCGCATGCTCGACGTGCCCTTCGCCATTGCCGACGCCACCTCCCTCACCGAGGCCGGCTACGTCGGCGAGGACGTGGAGAACATCCTGCTCAAGCTGCTGCAGGCCGCCGACTTCGACGTCCCCCGCGCCCAGCGCGGCATCATCTACGTCGACGAGGTGGACAAGATCTCCCGTAAGTCGGACAACCCCTCGATCACCCGCGACGTCTCCGGCGAGGGTGTGCAGCAGGCCCTGCTGAAGATCCTCGAGGGCACCACCGCCTCGATCCCGCCGCAGGGCGGCCGCAAGCACCCGAACCAGGAGTTCATCCAGCTCGACACCTCCAACATCCTCTTCATCGTGGCCGGCGCCTTCGCCGGTCTGGAGAAGGTCATCCAGGAGCGCGTCGGCAAGAAGGGCCTCGGCTTCGGCGCGGAGATCGAGTCCGCCTCCGACCGGGAGAAGACCGACCTCTTCGAGCAGGTCCGCCCGGAGGACCTGGTGAAGTTCGGCCTCATCCCCGAGTTCATCGGCCGTCTGCCCATCGTCGCCACCGTGGACAACCTCGACCGCGACTCCCTCGTCCAGGTGCTCACCGAGCCGAAGAACTCCCTGGTCAAGCAGTACCAGCGACTCTTCGAGATGGACGACGTCCAGCTCACCTTCTCCGAGGACTCCCTCGGCGTCATCGCCGAGCTCGCCCTCGAGCGCGGCACCGGCGCCCGTGGTCTGCGCGCCATCATGGAGGAGCTCCTCGTCCCGGTGATGTACGACATCCCGGACCGTGACGACGTCGTCGAGGTCGTCATCACCGCCGAGGTCGTCCGCGGCGAGGCGGAGCCGCAGCTCATCCTCGACACCGAGAAGGCCGACGAGGAGAAGGAGACGGCCTAGGTCCCGCTCCTCAGGGATTGCCGGGGCGGAGTTCCCGGAGTCCTGCGATGCGCGAGTGAGAGAGGATCCAGTCCGCTGCGGCGGGGCAGATCCACCGCGCTGTCCGGTCCAGTGCCAGCTGTCTCCTGTCGAGGTAGGAGTCCTCTGCGGGGCGGCTGGCCTGCACCAGGGGTTCATGGTGTGCACATCGGTTTCGCAGCCTGTAGATCAACTCGACTTCCCCGCGGAAGGCAGCCAGTGACGGTGGCGGCGAACCGATCAACGTGGCCTGGAGCTTGGGCCAGACGGTTGTCTGATACCTGCTCGAGAGAAGGAAGAACCAGAAGTCGAAGCTCAACTCCGCGATGATTTTTCCGCTCGGGGCGGGGACAGCATCCGCGCCACCTGCTCTTCTCTGAGCTTTACCGATGGATTTCCTGGCGAGGTGATCGAATGGAATCTGCGTGTTGTTGAACCAGTGCGAGCCATAATGCGGGGAAAGTGCTGAATCCACGCGGTTTCTCAGCAGGACCTCGACATGCTGAATGTCTTCCAGAAGGGCTTTGCTCAGTCGCGTGTTCCACACATAGAGATCTTCGACTGCAGGGTGGAATGCGTACCTGCTCATCCGTGCGCCTGAAAACCAGCTGTTCAAGTCAACCGTGGGGTCGTTGTCGGAGAACGCGTTGTTCGCCATGACTTCAAGTGATACCCTAAATCCGAAGGCCCCGGGTCGATCCCTGCATTTTAGATGTACATCGCCGGGGTCATAGATTTTTCGGGGTGGGGTCCCGCGGACAGAGACACCACCGCCCCGGTCCCCTCTGGTGAGGGGCCGGGGCGGTGGCGTCGACAAGCAGATCAGGAGAACAGCGCCGGCAGCTCCTGGGACAGGACGAAGATGCCCATCACCAGGACGAACACTCCGAAGCCCTTGCGCAGGGCCTGCTCCGGCACGACCTTCGTCAGGCGGGCGCCGATGAGGGCGCCGATGAGCGCCATGCCGGTGACGCCGAGGACCAGCGGCCAGTTGAGCGACACCGTGGTGAGGTAGCCCGCCAGGCCGGCGAAGGACTTCATCGAGATGACCAGCAGCGACGTGCCCACCGCGACCGGCATGCTCAGGCCGCCGAGCAGCGCCAGCGCCGGGACGACGAGGAAGCCGCCGCCCGCGCCGACGAGGCCGGTGACCAGGCCGACGACCAGACCCTCGAGGAGGATCTTGCCCAGCGGGAGCTTCGTCTGTTCGACGGTGTCACGCTTCTTGCGGCCGCGCAGCATGGCGATCGCCGTGGCGATCATCATGACCGCGAACGCGAGCATGAGGATCACGCCGGGGATGTAGCCGCCGGCCAGGCCGCCGAGGAACGCACCCGCCATGCTGGCGGCACCGAAGATGAGTCCGGTGCGCCACTGGACGTTGCCCATGCGGGCGTGCGTCAGGGTCGAGAGGACGGAGGTGGCGCCGACGACGAAGAGCGACGCCGCGATGGCCTCCTTGGGGTCCATCCCCGCCACGTAGATGAGGAGCGGGACCGTGAGGATCGATCCGCCGCCACCGAGCAGACCCAGGGAGAGTCCGATCGCGATGGCGAGGATCAGAACCGCGATGAGGGTTCCGGACACGGCTTACTTCGCGTTCTGGTGGTCGAGGTAACCGAGGTAGGAGCCCTCCAGCTCGTGGATGTCGTAGCCCTTGCGGCGGAGTGCGGAACCGGCGACCGAGTTACGGACACCCGACTGGCAGTAGGTGACGATGGTGCTCTCGCCCGGCTCCGGGAGCTCGTCGAGGTTCCACAGGACGCGGCCGCCGGAGAGCTGGTGGGAGCCCGGGATGTGGCCGTCGGCGTGCTCGGTCTTGTTGCGCAGGTCGAGCAGCATGTCACGGTCGAAGCCCTCGAGGTCGGCCTGGGCCAGGACCTGCGGGGTCATGGTGGGCAGGCCCTCGAAGTCGGTGATGTAGCCGGTCATCTCGTCGATGCCGACGCGCATGAAGTGGTGGCGGTAGTCCTCGGCCTCCGCGGAGTCCTTCGCCAGGACGACCAGGTCGGCGGTGTCGGTCTCCGGGTCGTAGACCCAGGAGCCGTAGGTCGCGGCCTTGTCGATGCCCGGGACGTTGACGGAACCGGCGACCGTGCCCTGGTGGACCTCGGAGTGGTGGCGGGTGTCGACGACGATGGCCTCACCCTTCTCGATGCGGGTCGCCAGCTCGGCGTGGTCGACCTCCGGCAGCGGCTCCAGCGGGTAGCCGAGGACCGCGGGGCCGATCTTGTTCTGGCGCTTCATGCGGCCGAAGTAGGCGTGGGCGTCGGGCTGACCGTCGAGAAGCTCGTCGACGAAGCCCTGCTCGTCGTCGTTCTTCAGGTACGGCGCCCACCAGGCGTAGTTGCGCTCGTAGCCGACGGTGGTCGACGGCAGCGCGCCGAGGGCCTTGCCGCAGGCGGAGCCGGCGCCGTGGGCGGGGTAGACCTGGACGTGGTCCGGCAGCTCGAGGAAGACCTCCTTGAGGCTGCGGAAGATGTCCTTGGCGCCGCCGAAGCGGGTGTCGACGCCGCCGGCGGCCTCGTCGAGCAGGTCCGGGCGGCCGAGGTCGCCGGAGAAGACGAAGTCACCGGAGAGCATGTAGCCCGGGGTGTCGGCGAAGGCGCCGTCGGTGATGAGGAACGAGAGGTGCTCCGGGGTGTGGCCCGGGGTGTGGCGCGCCTCGATGGTGATGTTGCCGATCTTGATGGTGTCGCGGTCGTACATCCGCTCGCCGTCGAAGCCGTACTGCCAGTCCTCGCCGCCCTCGCCGGAGAGGTAGATCTTCGCGCCGGTGGCGGCGGCGAGCTCGCGGGTGCCGGAGAGGTAGTCGGCGTGGATGTGGGTCTCGGTGACCGCGACGATCTTCATTCCGTGGTGGGCGGCCAGGTCGAGGTACTCGGTGATGTCACGGCGGGCGTCGACGACGACCGCGGTGTTCTCCGCCTGGCAGCCGATGAAGTAGCTGGCCTGGGCAAGGTCTTCGTCATAGAAACGTTCGAGCAGCATGGTGAGTCACTCCAGATGGTGTTGGCGGATGAATATTTTTCCGTTTGGTTGTGACACTACCATGCCATATACCCCGGGGGGTATCAAGTGGTTTGGGTGAAAAGCCAGCTCAGGGTGCTTTTATTCTTCTTCTGCAAGGAGCTTTTCGACGTCCCCCATGTCGTCGACCATGTCGCCGCCGACATCGTCGTAGATGCCCAGCCCGGTGCGGGAGTCCTCGTTCGGCAGGTCCGGGGTGAGGTAGCTGCCGTGCCCGCTGTCGGGGATGTTGGCAGTGAGGAAGGACAGCACCGTGTCCACGGCCAGCCGGTGGATGCCCTCGGTGTTCTGCTCGCTGGTGGGGTCGACGTCGACGAGGTTGACCATGAGGTCCCGGTGCGTCACGCGGGTGAAGGCGAGGGAGAGGAGGAGGTAGAAGATGTCCTCCGCGCCGATCCCCGGGCGGAAGGCGCCCGAGTCCTGGCCCTGCATGAGCAGCTTGTCCAGCTGGAGGGAGACGTGTGTCCCCGGAACCAGGTTCGCCAGACTCGTGATGTTGAGCACGCGGTGGAGCCCCTCGTGGACGAGCAGGCGGATCGAGTCCGGGTTCTCGGTCATCGTGAGGTACACCGCATCCACCAGTCGGGTCACCCCTTCGACCGGGACCAGGGTGTCGCTGACGATCTCGTCGGCGTGCGGCTGGAGGCGGTGCGCCGCCTCGGTGAGGCACCGGTGGTAGAGGCCCTTCTTGTCGCCGAAATGGTAGTGGATCATCCGCTTGGACATGCCCGAGAGCCGTGCGATCGAGTCCAGACGGGTCTCCTGGAATCCGAGTTCCGCGAACTGGTGGAGGGCCACGTCAATGACCCCGTCGACGGTGGCTGCGTCGTCGAGTAGGGGCAGGTCGTCGTTGAACATGCGGGGTCGTCCCTCCGGGGGCACGGGTCGGGGTGGAAGGGTCTGGAAGGGGGCGGTGCCGGCGGGTCTGTGCGGGCCGCAACCGGCGCTGTGATCCATCGTGCCTGATGTATCGGTCGGTGGTGGGGCGGTGCGGCTGAGAAGATGCTGGACCACCCGATGTAGCGACGTTCTTCCAGCGGAAACAGCCGGATCTCCGGCGAGGTTACGCCCATCCGGGGGTGGCGGCTCGGAACGGTCTTTGAGGCTAGACTCGCAGGCGTTGATGCATTAGACCGCTCGAAAGGATCCCGCATGACCCAGAACCCCGTGAAGATCGCCGTCACCGGTGCCGCCGGCAACATCGCCTACTCCCTCCTGTGGCGCATCGCCGCAGGTGACGTCTACGGCCGCGACACCCCGATCGAGCTCACCCTCCTCGAGATCCCGGCCGCCGTACGCGGCGCCGAGGGCGTGGCCATGGAGCTCAACGACTCCGCCTTCCCCCTCCTGCGCAACATCACCGTCACCGACAGCGCCGACGTCGCCTTCGACGGCGCCAACGCCGCCTTCCTTGTCGGCGCGAAGCCGCGCGGTGCAGGCGAGGAGCGCGCCGACCTGCTGAAGAACAACGGCGGCATCTTCGGCCCGCAGGGCAGGGCCATCAACGACCGCGCCGCGGACGACGTCCGCGTGCTCGTCGTCGGCAACCCGGCCAACACCAACGCCCTGATCGCCCAGCGCAACGCCCCGGACGTCCCGGCCGAGCGTTTCACCGCGCTGATGCGCCTGGACCACAGCCGTGCGCTGTCCCAGCTGGCCGAGAAGCTCGGCGTGCTCACCACCGACTTCGAGAACGTCGTCGTGTGGGGCAACCACTCCGCGACCCAGTTCCCGGACGTGACCTTCGCCACCGTCAAGGGTGAGCCGGTCATCGAGAAGATCGACCATGACTGGTACGTCAACGAGTTCATCCCGCGCGTCGCGAAGCGTGGCGCCGAGATCATCGAGGTCCGCGGCAAGTCCTCCGCCGCCTCCGCCGCCTCCGCCGCGGTGGACCACATGCGTGACTGGGTCCAGGGCACTGAGCGGTGGGCCTCCGCCGCCCTGCCGTCCGACGGCTCCTACGGCATCGACGAGGGTCTCGTCGCCGGCCTGCCGACCGTCTCCCGCAACGGCTCCTGGGAGATCGTCCAGGGCCTCGAGCTCAACGACTTCCAGCGCGAGATGATCGCCCGGAACGTCGCGGAGCTCAAGGCCGAGCGTGACGCAGTCGCTGACCTGCTTCCTTAGCGCGTCAACTCGCATCCGCCGCCAATCCCGGTAGTGTTCAGGAACATGCGCTTCGGGATTGATTTCGGAACCACCCGTACCGTCATTGCGGCGGTCGACCGGGGAAACTACCCGGTCGTCAACGTCACGGACACGGACGGCGACTCACGGGAGTACATCCCCTCGGTCGTCGCGCTGGATGGTGAACGGTTGGTCGGTGGCTGGGAGGCGCTGGCGGTAGGTGGCCCGACCCTCACCCGCTCCTTCAAGCGTCTGCTGACCTCCCGCACCGTCACCGCGGAGACCCCCGTCCGGCTGGGCAAGGAGGAACGCCCGCTGGGCGACGTGCTGACGACCTTCGCGGACGGCGTTATGCGGCAGCTCCGTGAACACGCCGGCGACGAGGACATCGAGATCGTCCTCGGCGTCCCGGCGAACGCGCGCTCCGCGCAGCGTCTGCTCACCCTCGACGCCTTCACCCGCGCCGGCGCCACCGTCATCGGCATGGTCCACGAGCCCTCCGCCGCCGCCTTCGAGTACACCCACCGTCACGCCCGCACCCTCACCGCCCGCCGTTCCAGCATCATCGTCTACGACCTCGGCGGCGGCACCTTCGACGTGACCCTCATGCGTCTCGACGGCCCCGAGCACATCGTCGAGACCTCCCTCGGCATCTCCCGCCTCGGCGGCGACGACTTCGACGAGGCCCTCGCCGACCTGGCGCTGGCCACCGCCGGCCGCGCCGACGACGTCTTCGGCCGCCGCGCCCGCCAGACGCTTCTCGACGAGGCCCGCACCGCCAAGGAGCAGCTCAAGCCGCAGTCCCGCCGCATCGTCATGGAGCTCGGCGACGAGGACGTCATCGTCCCGGTCTCCGAGTACTACGAGGCGGTCACCCCGCTCGTGGACCAGACCCTCGACGCGATGCAGCCGCTCATCGGCGTGGAGGACTCCCTCGCCGACACCGACATCGCCGGCGTCTACCTCGTCGGCGGCGCCAGCGCCCTGCCGCTCGTCCCGCGCATGCTGCGCGAGCGTTTCGGCCGCCGCGTGCACCGTTCGCCGCTGCCCACCGCCTCCACGGCCGTCGGCCTGGCGATCGCCGCCGACCCGGACTCCCTCTACCACCTCAGCGACCGCCTCTCCCGCGGCATCGGCGTGTTCCGCGAGCGGGACGCCGGCGCGGCCGTCAGCTTCGACGCCCTCGTCGGACCCGAGGCGCAGGCGGAGGCCGACGACACCATCACCGTCACCCGCCGCTACCGCGCCGCCCACAACGTCGGCTGGTTCCGCTACGTGGAGTACTCCGCCCTGGAGTCCGACGCCGAGCAGCCCGGCGACCTCACCCTCCTGGCCGAGGTCATCGTCCCCTTCGACCCGGCGCTCCGCGACCTCTCCGAGGCCGAGCTGGCCGCCGTGCCCGTCGAGCGGTGCGAGGACGGCCCCGAGATCATCGAGACCGTGACGATCGACCCGAACGGCATCGCGTCGATCTGCATCCACTGCCCGGACGACGGCTTCGAGGTCACCGCCACGGTCTCCGTGGCGGGCTGATCACGGGGGCACGTCCGGGAGCGCACCCGCGCCCTCATCGAGCCACAGTGCCACCGAGCGGCCGTCGGCAAGCCGGATCTCCACGTTGGTCCCCTCGGGGCCGCCCAGCACCAGCTGCTTCCCGACGCCCCCGCGTTCCGCCGCGAACCCCCGCACCGCCCGCACCGCCACGATCTCGTCGGCGGGCACCCGGAGCAGCTCCCGCCGCCCCTCCCGCAGCACGAGGTCCGCGCCCAGGTAGTGCGGGTGGACGATCCGCCCGGCGAGGTAGCCCCACAGCAGCGGGATCGAGTACAGCGACGCGATGAGCAGCAGCAGGCGGGCCAGGGGCCAGGGCACCAGCAGCTCGACGGCGACGATCTCGATGACCATCGCCACCGTGAGCATCGCGGGCAGCTGCCACCAGCCGCGCCGGGCGGGCAGGGCCACCGCCCCCTCCGGGACCACCACGCGCCCGCGCCCCAGTCGACACAGGTCGGCCAGGGCGCGGGCCTCGTGGACGAACAGCCGCAGCGCGGGCAGGGCCTGCGTCGGCCGGATCCCCCGCCGCGCGGACCACCACAGCCACGCGTCGAGGCCGGCCACGGCGAGGGCCACAAGGGGAAGTGCCCGCCTCACAGCGCACCCGTCAGTTCCGCCAGCGCCCGGGCCTGGGCCCCACGCGTCGCGACGTCCCGGACACCCAGCGGCACATCCCCCGGGGTGAGGGTGTCGACGACGCCGTGGACCAGTCCGGTGAGCGGGCGCAGCTCGGCGATGAGCTCATCCGCCGCCGCCCCGGTGGGCGCCGTCTCCCCGAGCTCCTCCCACAGGTCCCGCAGCCGCAGCGCCTCCGCGCGGCGCGCCGGGTCCGCGAGGTTGCGGCGCAGCACCTCCCACGTTTCCGCGGTGGCCACGCCACTGAGCCCCATGAGGTCGAGGGCGTCGATCTCCATCCGCGTGTAGTCGTGGTCCCCGAGCAGGTCCCGGATCCCGGAGCGCAGGTCGGCGGGCAGCCCGCGTTCCCCGGCCTGCAGGGCCAGCAGGCGGGAGCGCTGCGCACGGAGGGCGGCGAGCTGGGAGTCGATGCGGGACAGGGCGGCGTCGATAAGGGTGGGGGAGCCGGAACGGATGTCGGCGAGGGTGATGCCGGCGTCGACAAGCGCGCGGACGCGCAGCAGTGCCGCCAGATCGCCGAGACCGTAGTCCCGGTACCCGCCGGCCGTGCGCGGGGGCTCCGGCAGCGCGCCGGAGGCGTGGTAGTGGCGTACGGCACGGACGGAGCAGCCGGCGGCGCGGGCGACCTCGGAGATTCTCATGGCACCAGCATCAACCATGACGTCACGTGAGGGTCAAGCCTGGACATGCAGGGGCTATGATGGTCCGAGTGAACGACCAGACCGAGGGGAAGATGTTGATGGGTAAGAACCGAGCTGACGCACTGCCGAAGTCCTGGGATCCGCAGTCCGTGGAGGCTGAGATCTACCAGGGCTGGGTCGACGCCGGACACTTCACGGCAGACCCGGAGAGTGACAAGCCGGGCTACTCCATCGTGCTCCCGCCGCCGAACGTGACCGGCCAGCTCCACATGGGTCACGCGCTGGACCACACCCTCATGGACGCCCTCGTGCGCCGCAAGCGCATGCAGGGCTACGAGGTGCTGTGGCTGCCGGGCATGGACCACGCGGGCATCGCGACCCAGACGAAGGTCGAGAAGATGCTCAAGCGCACCGAGGGCAAGGACCGTTACGACTACGGCCGTGAGGAGTTCATCGGGAAGGTCTGGGAGTGGAAGGAGGAGTACGGCGGCGCCATCGCCGACCAGATGCGCGCCATCGGTGACTCAGTCGACTGGTCCCGCGAGCGCTTCACCCTCGACGAGGGCCTGTCGCGCGCCGTGCAGACCATCTTCAAGGAGCTCTACGACCGCGGCCTCATCTACCGCGCCAACCGCCTGGTCAACTGGTCCCCGGTGCTCGAGACCGCCGTCTCCGACATCGAGGTCGTCTACAAGGACGTCGAGGGAGAGCTCATCTCCTTCCGCTACGGCTCGATGAACGACGATGAGCCGCACGTCGTCGTCGCCACCACCCGCGTGGAGACCATGCTCGGCGACGTCGCCATCGCCGTCCACCCCGAGGACGAGCGCTACGCCCACCTCGTGGGCACCCGTCTGCCGCACCCCTTCCGCGACGACCTGTCTATGATCGTCGTCGCCGACGACTACGTCGACCCCGAGTTCGGCTCCGGCGCCGTGAAGATCACCCCGGCGCACGACCCGAACGACTACGCCATCGGCCTGCGCCACGACCTCGACATGCCGACGATCATGGACGAGACCGGCCGCATCTGCGATACCGGCACCCAGTTCGACGGCCTGACCCGCGAGGAGGCCCGCGTCGCCGTGCGCGAGGCACTCGCCGAGCAGGGCCGCATCGTCGAGGAGAAGCGCCCCTACCTGCACTCCGTCGGCCACTCCGAGCGCTCCGGCGAAGCCATCGAGCCGCGCCTGTCGCTGCAGTGGTTCGTCAAGGTCGAGGAGCTGGCGAAGATGGCCGGCGACGCCATCCGCGAGGGCGACACCAAGGTGCACCCGCAGACGATGGAGCCCCGCTACTTCGAGTGGGTCGACAACATGCACGACTGGACCATCTCCCGCCAGCTGTGGTGGGGCCACCGCATCCCGATCTGGTACGGCCCGGAGGGCGAGATCGTCTGCGTCGGCCCCGACGAGCAGGCCCCGGAGGGCTACACCCAGGACCCCGACGTCCTGGACACCTGGTTCTCCTCCGCCCTGTGGCCCTTCTCCACGATGGGCTGGCCGGAGAAGACCCCGGAGCTGGCCAAGTTCTTCCCGACGTCCGTGCTGGTCACCGCCTACGACATCCTGTTCTTCTGGGTGGCCCGCATGATGATGTTCGGCACCTTCGCCGCGAAGATCACCCCGGAGATCCTCGGCACCGGCAGGGACGGCCGTCCGCAGGTCCCCTTCACCGACCTCTTCCTCCACGGACTCGTCCGCGACGAGCACGGCCGCAAGATGTCCAAGTCCCTGGGCAACGGCATCGACCCGATGGACTGGGTCCGCGAGTACGGCGCCGACGCCCTGCGCTTCACCCTGGCCCGCGGCGCGAACCCGGGCGTGGACCTGCCGGTCGGCGAGGACGCCGCCCAGTCCTCCCGCAACTTCGCCACCAAGCTCTTCAACGCCACCAAGTTCGCGCTGCTCAACGGCGCCGAGGTGGGCGACCTGCCGCCGCGTGAGGAGCTCACCGACGCCGACCGCTGGATCCTCGACCGCCTCGAGGAGGTCCGCTCCACCGTCGACGCGTTCCTCGACGACTACCAGTTCGCCAAGGCCAACGAGGAGCTCTACCACTTTGCGTGGGACGAGGTCTGCGACTGGTACCTGGAGATCGCCAAGACCCAGATCCCGCGCGACGGCGAGACCCGCCAGGGCGCCAACACCCAGCTGGTCCTCGGCCGCGTCCTCGACGTCGTCCTGCGCCTGCTGCACCCGGCGATGCCCTTCGTCACCGAGGTGCTGTGGAAGGCCCTGACGGAGAAGGAGACCATCGTCACCGCCCCGTGGCCCACCGCCGCGGACACCAACGACGGTGCCGCCACCGACGAGGTCGCCGTCCGCCGCATCGCCGACGCCGAGAAGCTCGTCACCGAGATCCGCCGCTTCCGTTCCGACCAGGGCGTCAAGCCCTCCCAGCCGGTCCCGGCCGCCATCGACTTCGCCGCCGCCGACCTGCAGAACCAGGAGGACCTGGTCCGCGCCCTGGCCCGGGTCACCGCCCCGGAGGAGGGCTTCGAGGAGTCCGCCTCCATCGAGCTGCGCCTCTCCCAGGCCACCATCTCCGTGGCGCTGGACACCTCCGGCACCGTCGACGTCGAGGCGGAGCGCAAGCGACTCGAGAAGGACCTCGCCGCCGCCCACAAGGAGCTCGAGGGCACCGCCAAGAAGCTCGGCAACGAGGCGTTCCTGGCGAAGGCGCCGGAGGCGGTCGTCAACAAGATCCGCACCCGTCAGCAGGTCGCCCAGGAGGAGGTCGAGCGCATCACCGCCCGTCTGGAGGCCCTCAAGTGACCGCCGACGACCGGCACGACGAGATCGAGGACATCCTCAACAACGCCGCCGACGACGAGGACCTCGAGGACCTGGAGGACCTCGCCGACGTCAACGACGCCGTCGAGATCACCGACCAGGGCCTGAAGCTGAACATCGAGCTCGGCGACGTCGAGAAGCCGCAGCCGGTGGAGATCACCCCGGAGGACCTCGCGGAACTCGCCGCCGTCGAGGCGGAGCTGGACACCCGCTGGCCCGAGACCAAGATCGACCCCTCGCTCGAGCGGATCGAGATGCTCATGGACCTGCTGGGCTCCCCGCAGAACTCCTTCCCGGCGATCCACGTGTCCGGCACCAACGGCAAGACGTCGACGGTGCGGATGATCGAGTCGCTGCTCCGCGCCTTCCACCGCCGCACCGGCCGCACGACCAGCCCGCACCTGCAGCTGGTCACCGAACGCATCGGCATCGACGGCCTCCCGATCCACCCGCGCGACTACGTCCGCCTGTGGCGCGAGATCCAGCCCTACGTCGAGCTTGTCGACGAGAAGACCGGCATCCGCATGTCCAAGTTCGAGGTGCTCACCGCCCTCGCGTACGCCGCCTTCGCGGACGCCCCCGTCGAGGTCGCCGTCGTCGAGGTCGGCATGGGCGGCACGTGGGACGCCACGAACGTCATCCAGTCGGACGTGGCCGTCATCATGCCCGTCGGCATGGACCACACCGACTACCTCGGCGACACCATCGAGGAGATCGCCGCGGAGAAGGCCGGCATCATCAAGTCCCGCTGGGACACCGACGACCTGCTCAGCCCGCCGGACAACGTCGCGATCGTCGCCGAGCAGGACCCCGCCGCCATGCAGGTCATCCTGCAGCGCGCCGTCGAGGTGGACGCCGCCGTCGCCCGCGCCGGAGCCGAGTTCGGTGTCGTCTCCGCCGCCGTGGCCGTCGGCGGGCAGCAGCTGACCCTGCGTGGCCTGGGCGGCGAGTACGAGGACATCTTCCTGCCGCTCTCCGGCGAGCACCAGGCCCGCAACGCCGCCGTGGCGCTCGCTGCGGTGGAGGCCTTCTTCGGGGCCGGCGCCGGCCGTCCGCTCGACATCGCGACGGTGCGCAACGGTTTCGCGCAGGTGCAGTCCCCGGGCCGCCTTGAGCGCGTCCGCACCTCGCCGACCACCTTCATCGACGCCGCCCACAACCCGCACGGCGCCGCTGCCCTCGGTGCCGCCCTGGACCGTGACTTCGAGTTCAACCGCCTCATCGGCGTCGTCGGCGTCCTCGACGACAAGGACGCCCGCGGTATCCTGGTGGCCCTGGAGCCCTACCTCTCCGAGGTGGTCATCACGCAGAACTCCAGCCCCCGTGCCCTCGACGCGTACGATCTGGCGGAGCACGCCCGTGAGATCTTCGGTGAGGAGCGCGTCCACGTCGACGACGACCTCGCCGGGGCCTACGCGCTGGCCGTGGAGCTGGCCGAGGACGCGGACATCCAGTCGGGTGCCGGAGTCGTCGTCACCGGTTCCGTGGTCACCGCGGGCGAGGCACGCACACTGTTCGGAAAGGACCCCGCATGAGTCGTACCCCCGCAGACCAGCCCGAGGTCAGCCCCCTCGGCCCCGGCCACGCCCCGGAGAAGGACCCGATGAAGGGCATCCGTGGCGTCATGGCCGGCACGCTGTTCCTCGAGGCGATCACCATCCTGCTCATCCTCACCGTGATCCTCAAGGTCAACGACGGCGCCTACTGGACGACCTTCAACTGGGTGTTCATCACTGTCGTCGGTGTGGCGCACGTCCTGATGTCCGGTCTGCAGCGGTTCAGCTGGGCCCTGCCGGTCAACCTGGCGCTGCAGGTCATCCTGCTGGTGGGCGGCTTCTTCGTCCACTACTCCGCGGTGATGGTGGCGATCATCTTCATCATCGTGTGGTGGTACCTGCTGCATCTGCGTTCCACGCTCATCGAGCGCATGAAGCGCGGTTGGCTGACCACGCAGCACCTGTAGGGCCGCCAACCAATACGTACCGCGAGGCCCCTCCCCGCACACCGGGGGAGGGGCCTCGCGGCATCTTCCGGTTGCCGCACGGAACCTTCCCGGGTCCGGCGGAGTCTAAGAGGACATGGTTCACCTACCCACCGGACGCTCCATCTTCACCACCAGGGAGCTCGCCGACGCCGACATCAGCCCCCCAGAACATCCGGACCCTGGTCCGCCGCGGAACGCTGCACCGCGTCGTCCCGGGTCTGTACACCACCTCCCGGCCGCACGGGAAGTTCCTCCTCCGCGCCCTGCAGCATCAGCGGCCCGACCTCGTGTTCACCGGGATGACCGCCGGGCAGCTGCGGAACGGCCACCGGATCACCACCCCGGTCACCGTGCTCGTGGCCCGCAACAGGACCTTCCGGTCCACCGGTCTGGTCACGGTCATCCGGGCGGCGCACCGCCCGTGGGAGCTCATGGACGGGCTGCGGGTGGCCACCCCGCTCCGCGCCGCCCGTGACATCCCCGAGAGCAGGAGCCAGTACGCGGTGGGGCTGATTGAACGGCACTACACGGGACGCGACGCCCGCGGGAGGCTGGAGAAGGACCTGGGTGACTTCGGCAGGGTGCCGAAGGTGCTGCGGGAGCGGGTGAACCGGGCGTCGACAGGCACGGACTCCGAGACGGAGCGCGTGCTCTTCCGGGCGCTGCGGCGGCGTGGTTACGCCTTCGAGAACAACCGGCTCATCGGCAACTACTTCCGGGACGGCGTGTACGAGCCGGCGAAGCTGATCGTGGAGGTCCACGGTCACCGTCACCACAACGCCATCGACGTGCAGATCAAGGACTACTGGAAGGCCAACGACGCCACCGCCCGCGGGTACCGGCACCTGAGCTTCTCCGACATCTGTGTCGACCTGCACCTGGAGAGGGTGGTCGACTTCATCGTCGCGGTGATCCGGGGTGAGGAGCGGGAGGTGGAGCTGATGGGGCGGTGGCACGTGGTGTGGAGGCAGCCGGGCGCGATCGGGATGCGTTGATCGTGCAGCGAGGGGCGTCCCCGCCTGCCTCCGGCGCGACGCTAGCGCGACAGCAGCGGGTGCCCGGACGCGATGGACACGCGGTTGAAGGCGTTGATCATGATGATCGACCACTCCAGGGCCGCGACCTGTTCCTCGGCGAATACCTGGCAGGCGGGCAGGGCGGCGCGGGAGTTGTCCCGGTCCTTGGGCAGGAGGGTGAGGGTCTCGGCGAGTTCGAGGGCGGCCTTCTCCTTCTCGGTGAATTCGTCGACCATGCGCCAGGCGGGCAGGGCGTCGAGTTTGTTCTCGGGGACGCCGGCCTTGCGGGCGGCGGGGACGTGGATGGACAGGCAGGTGCCGCAGCCGTTGATCTGGCTCACGCGGACGGCGATGAGTTCGATGAGGGACTTGGGCAGGTCGACGTCCGGGTAGAGCATGGTGAGCTTCCGGGACACCTCGGTCAGTGACTTGTAGACCTCGGGGTAGAACTTGTCGAGGTAGGGGGCCTTGCGGGTCATCGGAGCTCCTTCTGCAGCCAGGTGATGTCGGCGGGGGTGGGCTTGCGCCAGGTGTGGTCGTGGTCGTTCTTCTCCAGCCAACCACGAACGAAGGGACAGATCGCGACGATCGGCAGATCCGTCTGCGCGAGTGCATCGGAGATGAGCTGGCCGGCGAGTCCGCGGCCGCCGAATTCGGGGGTGACCTCGGTGTGGTAGAAGAGTCTTTCTCCGTCGTGGTCGCGGTAGTCGGTGTGGCCGACGCGTTGTCCGTCGGCGTGGATGATGAACTGGTTGTGTCCGTGGGTGACCATTCAGATCCTCTCGTCGGGGCGGGCGATGGGGGCGGGGTTCTTCCGTGGGCGGATGCTGGCGTGCGGCAGCGCCGGGGCGGGCAGGCGGCTGAGACCGGCGGGGTCGCGGCCGATGTAGCCCTCGGTGACGCCGAAGCGTTCGTCCTCGTCCTGCCATTCCTGGCGGTACTGCTCGATCTCCTCGTAGGTGCGGCCGATGAAGTTCCACCACATGATGATCTCCTCCTCGAAGGGTTCGCCTCCGATGAGCAGCATGCGGGCTTCGGTGGAGCCGTTGTTGCGGATGCGCAGCCGTTCCTCGCCGATGCCGGTGTACGCCAGTTCGCTGGGGGCGACGGTGACGTCCTCGAGGTCGACGTCGCCGGCGTCGACAAGCAGTCCGTGCTCGAAGGTGGGGCCCACGTCGATGCTTATCGACGCCCCCGCCTCCAGCCGCAGCTCCGCCCCCACGAGGGGGCTGAAGGTGGGGACGGGGGAGGTGTAGCCGAGGAGGGAGCCGAGGAAGACGAGGGCGCGGGCGCCGTCGAGGAGCACGGGTTCGGGGGCGTGGTGGTCGAAGCGGCGGGGGCCGTGGCGGTGGGCGTCGGGAAGCACGGTCCACAGCTGGACGCCGTGGAGGGTGGTCGTGGCCTGGGTGGTGACCTCCGAGTGGCAGATGCCGGCGCCGGCGGTCATGAGGTTGACCTCGCCGGGGCGGACGACGGCGTGGTGGTCGCCGGAGTCGTGGTGGGTGATGGTGCCCTCGAAGAGCCAGGACACGGTCTGCAGCCCGGTGTGGGGGTGCGGGGCGACGTCCATGCCGCCGGTGACGGAGACGTCGTCGGGGCCGTAGTGGTCGACGAAGCACCACGCGCCGATGAGGCTGCGCTGACGCTGGGGGAGGGTGCGGCGGACGGTCATGGCGCGGGGGCCGCCGAGGGGGACCGCGCGGGAGGTGATGATCTCCACCTTGGCACCGTCGGTGCAGTGCGGGGTGGTCGGGGAGAGGACGAGCTCCTCCGAGTTCTGTTCGGTGACGGACATGAGGCCACTTTACCAGAGAAGATGTTGACATGTACCCAACCATTGACCGCACTAGGCTGGCGCCATGCGTGCTCTCTACCTCGGACTCGCCGCCGCCCTGTGCGTGGCGGCGCTCGTGTTCAAGTTCTCCGGCGCCCCCAACCTCACCTCCGTCATCGCACTGCTGCTCGCCGGGGCCTTCCTGGTCCTCGGCCTCAAGGCCGCGGCAGCCGGGCGGGAGGCCGCGCCGATCGAACTCGACGAGGAGAAGCGCACCACCCTCCGCGGCATGCTCGACCGCGGCGACGAGGGTGCAGCCGTCCGCCAGGTCCAGCTGTGGTTCCGCGACGCCACGCCCGAGACGGCCCGCGCGGCGGTGCAGGAACTGAAGTGACGCGGGTCCCACAGCCTTCCCGCGCCCCGGGGAGGGGACTCCGGTACACTCTCCAACCATGACTGAACGCACTCTCATCCTCATCAAGCCGGACGGCGTCAAGAACGGCCACGTCGGCGAGATCATCGCCCGCATCGAGCGCAAGGGCCTCAAGCTCGCCGCTCTGGACCTGCGCGTCGCGGACCGCGCCACCGCCGAGCAGCACTACGCCGAGCACGCCGACAAGCCCTTCTTCGGCGAGCTCGTCGAGTTCATCACCTCCGCTCCGCTGGTCGCCGGCATCGTCGAGGGCGAGCGTGCCATCGAGGCATGGCGTCAGCTGGCCGGCGGCACCGACCCGGTCTCCAAGGCCACCCCGGGCACCATCCGCGGTGACTTCGCCCTGACCGTCGGCGAGAACGTCGTCCACGGCTCCGACTCCCCGGAGTCCGCCGAGCGCGAGATCAACATCTGGTTCCCGAACCTCTAGGGTTCCGGCAGGGCCGCATCCCCGTCACGGGGGTGCGGCCCTTCGTCATCTCCGGGACAGTTCCGTGAGCACCCGCACCCCCACGGGGGTCAGCTCCACCAGGTGCCGGGAGATGTCGGCGCCGGCGTCGACGGTGCTCACCGACACCAGTCCGTCGCGTTCCAGGTCCCCCACCTCGGCCCTGAGCTTCCCGACGTCCCGCCCCAGTTCCTTCGCCAGCAGCCACGTGCGCGCCCGGATACCGTCGACGGCCCCCATGTCGGCCAACGCACGGATCACGTCGCGGTGTTCGTCGGCGGTGGTGAGGCGGGGGAGGGTGGCGTCGGCAAGCGACGTCGACTCCAGCACCTTCTGCGCGCGGCGCCGCCCCATCGCGGCGGTCCGGCGGTTCGCGGCGCGGAAACTCAGCATCATGAGGCCGGAGACACCCAGGAAGTACAGCGGCCACCCGGCTCCCCCGACCCAGGTGCCGGGAATGAACACCAGCGCGCCGGGTACGAGCAGGCGCAGATGGTCCCGGCGGGTGAAGTCCGTGTCGGCGGTGGTCTTCATGTCCAGCCCCGGGGACCACGCGTCCCGCGGCAACGCCACCAGGGCGATTCCGGCGGCGACGATGAACACCACCAGCGCAGCCAGGAACATTTCCATGTGGATGAGCGTGAACACCGCGCCGATGCCGAAGCTGAACGGAACCGTCGCCCGGGCGGGGAACAGGGAGCTGCGCATGTCCGCCACCGTAGCGGAACCTGCCCGTGTGGCCCGGGGTGTGCCACAATGGAGCGCGGGCTGCGCCGAGCGTGGCCCGGAGAAGTGCACAAATGAATAGACCCGAAGAAGAATTTTGCGGACGGCCCCTGTGCGGCGGCGGCGAGGACACCTCGCCAGCGCCCGGGGTGCCGGCCGAACACAACTACAGGAGTATCCGTGGCTGATTCCACCGAACCCACCCACCCGGACGCCGAGCAGAACGGGACCGACGCGCCGAAGAAGCGCCGCGCCACCCGGCGGGCGACCCGCAAGACCACCGCACCGGCCGCCCCGAAGGTCCGCGTGCACGCCCTGGCCAAGGAGCTGGGCAAGACCTCGAAGGAACTCATCGAGGTCCTCGCCGGCATGGACCTGAAGAAGGTCGCGCAGTCCACCCTCACCGTCGACGAGGTGGAGAAGGTCAAGGCCGCCCTCGCGGAGCCGACCCCGGAGCCGGACGAGGAGAAGATCCGCACCCGGGTGCGCAAGAACGTCGCCAACGAGATCTCTCAGATCGAGGAGAAGGTCGAGGCCGACCTCGCCGAGCTGCTCAAGGAACAGCCGGACGAGGAACTCCTGGAGGACATCACCCCGGAGATCACCCCGAAGCCGGCCGTCGAACCGGCCGTGGAGCAGTTCGTGCCGCTGTTCATGGCCCCGGAGACGGAGACCCCGGAGCCGGTGGCGGAGCCGGAGGAGGAGTCCGACGACTCCGGGTCCGAGGAGGAGCGCACCGCTTCCCGACGCCGCCGTCGCGGCCGCCGCGGCGCCGGCCGCGGGCGTGGCACTGAGGAGCAGGGGGAGCAGGCGGTCGTCGAGAAGCAGGAGCCGGAGGAAGAGGAGGAGGACCTCCCCGAGGAGCCCGTCGCCCTGAAGGGCTCGACCCGCCTGGAGTCGCAGCGCCGCCGCCGCGCCGAGCTGCGCGAGGAGGGGCGGCGCAAGAAGCACATCGTCTCCCAGGCGGAGTTCCTGGCGCGCCGGGAGTCGGTGGAGCGCACGATGGTGGTGCGCGAGCGTCAGCGCCACGACCACCCGGGCATGGTGACCCAGGTCGGCGTGCTGGAGGACGAGCTGCTCGTCGAGCACTTCGTCACGTCCGAGGCGCAGGCCTCGATGATCGGCAACATCTACCTCGGCCGCGTGCAGAACGTGCTGCCCAGCATGGAGGCGGCGTTCATCGACATCGGCAAGGGACGCAACGGTGTCCTCTACGCCGGTGAGGTCGACTGGAAGTCCGCCGGCCTCGGTGGGCGCAGCCGCCGCATCGAGCAGGCCCTCAAGTCCGGCGACCAGGTGCTAGTCCAGGTGAGCAAGGACCCGGTCGGGCACAAGGGTGCCCGCCTGACCACGCAGATCTCCCTGGCCGGACGCTTCCTCGTCTACGTCCCGGGTGGCCGCAGCGCGGGCATCTCCCGCAAGCTGCCCGCCCCGGAGCGCAAGCGTCTCAAGGAGATCCTGGGCAAGGTCGTCCCCGGCCAGGGTGGCGCGATCATCCGCACCGCCGCGGAGGGCGTGTCGGAGGAGGCCATCGCCGCCGACGTCGACCGTCTGCACCACCTGTGGGAGGACATTCAGGAGCGCGCCGACAGGGAGATCAACTCCCGCGGCTCCAAGCCCGTCACCATGTACGAAGAGCCGGACATGCTGGTCAAGGTGATCCGTGACCTCTTCAACGAGGACTTCACCTCCCTCATCGTCGAGGGCGAGCGCGCCTGGAACACCGTCCACGCCTACGTGAAGTCCGTCGCCCCGGACCTGCTGGACCGCGTGCAGAAGTACCAGCGCAGCTCCCACGACGGCGCCGACTCCTTCGCCCGGCACCGCATCGACGAGCAGCTGCAGAAGGCGCTGCACCGCAAGGTGTGGCTGCCCTCCGGCGGTTCCCTCGTCATCGACCGCACCGAGGCGATGACCGTCATCGACGTCAACACCGGCAAGTTCACCGGCTCCGGCGGCAACCTCGAGGAGACCGTCACCCGCAACAACCTGGAGGCGGCCGAGGAGATCGTCCGCCAGATGCGCCTGCGTGACCTCGGCGGCATGATCGTCGTCGACTTCATCGACATGGTGCTGCCCGAGAACCAGGAGCTCGTCCTGCGCCGCCTCAAGGAGGCGCTCGGCCGCGACCGCACCCGTCACCAGGTCTCGGAGGTCACCTCCCTGGGCCTGGTCCAGATGACCCGCAAGCGCCTGGGCACCGGCCTGCTGGAGACCTTCTCCACCGAGTGCGAGGCCTGCGGTGGCCGCGGACTCATCCTGCACGACGACCCGGTGGAGGCGCCCGTCGAGATCGAGGAGAAGCCGCGCCGCAAGCCGGCCCAGCCGCACCCGGCGGCCGCCGCCATGAAGCGCGACAAGCCGCAGTCCGACGACATCGAGGAGCTCGCCGCCGCCGTGGTGGTCACGGACAGTGAGGAGGCCGCCGAGGAGGCTGAGGCCACCGCGGACACCGCGGACACCGCTTCCCGACGCCGCCGTTCCCGCCGCGGCCGCCGCGGCACCAGCCGTGGTCGCAGCGACGTGGCTGACATCGTCGACATTGTCGACGCCGCCGTCGACCACGCCGACGACGAGGACCCGGACGAGCCTTCGGGCGCCGACTACGTGCCGGAGAAGACCTTCCAGCAGGCCGTCGCCGAGTTCGAGGCCTCCCCGCGCCGACGTCGCCGCACCCGCGGCAACTCCCGCTCGGACCACCGTCCGCGTCCGGAGGACTACCCGGGTTCCGCGGCCTCCGGTCCGGTGGCGCAGGCCGAGGAGACGATGATCAAGGTCGCCGAGGCCGAGGAGACCACCGAGGAGTCCGGTCGTCGTCGCCGTCGTCGCGTCACCCGGGGCCGGGCCGTGCAGCCGGAGGCACCCGAGGTGAAGGAGGAGAAGGAGGAGAAGGAGCCTGTGAAGCAGCGTTCCAACCGCCCCTCCGAGGTGTCTGCCGGAGCGCCGACCCGCTCCCGTGGTCGCCGTCGTGCGGTGCGCCGCGCGACCCGCACCTCCCAGCCCACCCAGACCCCGGTCCGGGAGGCGGAACCGGAGCGGAGGCAGGAGCCGGTGGAGGGCGGCGTCGAGAAGCGGGCCCGTGGCCGACGTCGTGTGGCACGGCGGATGAGTGGACGGTAGAGGCGGTTTGTCTTTTGACACCCTTGCGGGGTAGTCTTTGACAGTCGCTGTTTTGGGGATATTGCGCCGCCAGATCTTAGCAGGTCAAGCGTGCTGCCGCCCTGGAACGCAAGTGAAATACGTCCATTCAGGTCTGCATCCGCCGGCCTGAGCCGAGTTTAGATAAGGGGTAACCCTCTATGTACGCGATCGTCAAGACCGGCGGCAAGCAGTACAAGGTTGCCGAAGGCGACCTCGTCAAGGTCGAGAAGATCGAGGGTGAGCCGGGCGCGTCCGTGGCTCTCACCCCGGTTCTGCTCGTCGACGGTGCCAACGTCACCTCCAAGTCCGAGGACCTCGCCAAGGTGAGCGTCGCTGCGGAGATCGTCGAGCACACCAAGGGCCCGAAGATCAACATCATGAAGTACAAGAACAAGACCGGCTACAAGAAGCGCCAGGGTCACCGTCAGCCGCTGACGGTGGTCAAGGTCACCGGTATCAAGTAAGCCAAGGAGGGTAACCAATGGCAACTAAGAAGGGTGCATCCAGCTCCAGCAACGGCCGCGACTCCGAGGCCAAGCGCCTCGGCGTGAAGCGTTTCGGTGGCCAGCAGGTCAAGGCCGGTGAGATCCTGGTCCGTCAGCGCGGCACCAAGTTCCACCCGGGCGAGAACGTCGGTCGCGGTGGCGACGACACTCTCTTCGCCCTGAAGGCCGGTGCCGTCCAGTTCGGCATCAAGCGCAACCGTCGCATGGTCAACATCGTCGAGAACGAGGCTGTGGCCGTCGACGCCTAAGGCGCCACGTTCCGTGTCCGGAGCCCGTCGCACCCCGCTGGGGAGCGGCGGGCTCCGGCGCATTCACGGGTAATCTTGACGGTTACCTGAACCACAACAGGAGGAATCCGCCCATGTCCCGCTTCGTAGACCGCGTTGTCCTGCACCTGTCCGCCGGCGACGGCGGCCACGGCTGCGTGTCCGTCCACCGCGAGAAGTTCAAGCCCCTCGGCGGCCCCGACGGCGGCAACGGCGGACACGGCGGTGACATCATCCTCGAGGTCTCGCCGCAGGTCCACACCCTGATGGACTTCCACTTCCGCCCGCACCTCAAGGCCTCCCGCGGTGCCAACGGCGCCGGCCGGCACCGTCACGGTGCCCGCGGTGAGGACCTCGTGCTGGAGGTGCCGGTGGGCACGGTCGTCATGTCCGAGAGCGGTGAGTTCCTGGCGGACCTCACCGTCCCGGGCACCCGTTTCATCGCCGCGGAGGGTGGCGCCGGTGGTCTGGGCAACGCCGCGCTGGCGTCCCACCGCCGCAAGGCGCCCGGTTTCGCCCTGAAGGGTGAGGAGGGTGAGCAGCACGACCTCATCCTCGAACTGAAGACCATGGCCGACGTCGGTCTCGTCGGTTTCCCCTCCGCGGGCAAGTCCTCGCTGATCTCGGTGCTCTCGGCGGCGAAGCCGAAGATCGCCGACTACCCCTTCACCACACTCGCCCCGAACCTCGGCGTCGTCAACGTCGGGCACGAGTCCTTCACCATGGCCGACGTCCCGGGCCTCATCCCGGGTGCTTCGGAGGGCAAGGGCCTCGGCCTCGACTTCCTGCGGCACATTGAACGCACCTCCGTCCTGGTGCACGTCGTGGACACCGCCACGATGGAGCCGGGCCGCGACCCTGTGAGCGACATCGAGGCCCTCGAGGCCGAGCTCGCCGCCTACGAGTCCGTGCTCGACGGGGACCTGGGCCTGGGCGACCTGCGGGACCGTCCGCGCGTCATCGTGCTGAACAAGGCCGACGTGCCCGAGGCGCTGGAGCTGGCGGAGTTCCTCAGGGAGGATCTGGAGGAGAAGTTCGGCTGGCCGGTGTTCATCATCTCCGCCGTCGCCCACCAGGGTCTCGACCCGCTGAAGTACAAGCTGCTGGAGATCGTCAAGGCCGACCGTCGTCGACGCCCGAAGGTGGCCGTCGACACGGAGCACACGATCATCCGTCCGCAGGCCGTCGACGCCCGCCGTCGTGGCGAGCCGGAGTTCACCGTCGAGGAGGACCCGGAGATCGAGGGCGGCTTCATCGTCGAGGGCGCCAAGATCGAGCGCTGGATCAGGCAGACCGACTTCGAGAACGACGAGGCCGTCGGCTACCTGGCGGACCGCCTCAACCGGATCGGTGTGGAGGACGCCCTGCACAAGGCCGGGGCGAAGGAGGGGGCGCACGTCACCATCGGCGACATCTCCTTCGACTGGGAGCCGCTCACCGGCGCCGGCGTCGACCCGACCGTCGCAGGTCGCGGCCGGGACGCCCGCCTCCTGTCCACCGACCGTGTCTCCGCCGCGGAGCGCAAGCGCGCCTCCCAGGCCCGCCGTGGACTCATCGACGAGTACGACTACGGCGACGGCGAGGAGGCGTCCCGCGAACGCTGGGAGGGCTAGTTAGGTAGGCTGAGTGGATATGACTACGCGCCCTCATGGACTGCCCCTGTCCCCGTACCGGAATCATGACGACGACGTCGAGTACCCGGCCCCGGCCATTTCCCCGGAGGACAGTCCGGCGTTCGGACACGAATCGGCGATGCGCAGCCACATCGCCGAGGCCAAGAGGGTGGTGGTGAAGATCGGTTCGTCCTCGCTGACGAACGACGACTTCACGGTCGACCCCAACAAGATCAACCACATCGTCGACGCCCTCCAGGCGCGTATGGTCCGCTCCGACATCATCGTCGTGTCCTCCGGTGCCGTCGCCGCCGGCATGGGCCCGCTGGGTCTCACGCAGCGTCCCACCGACCTGGCCACCAAGCAGGCGGCCGCCGCCGTCGGCCAGGTCCACCTGGCGCACCAGTGGGGCCGTTCCTTCGCCCGCTACCACCGCACCATCGGCCAGGTCCTGCTCACCGCCTCCGACGCCGGACGCCGTGACCGTGCCCGCAACGCGCAGCGCACCATCGACCGTCTGCGTCAGATGCGGGCGATCCCGATCGTCAACGAGAATGACACGGTCGCCACCTCCGAGATGCGCTTCGGTGACAACGACCGCCTCTCCGCGATCGTGGCCCACCTCATCAGCGCCGATGCGCTGGTGCTGCTCTCCGACGTCGACGGCCTCTACGACCGCAACCCCGCGGAGCCGGACGCCCGCTTCATCTCCGAGGTGCGCACGGGACGTGACCTCAAGGGGGTCGTCGCCGGTGACGGCGGCCTCGTGGGCACCGGTGGCATGGCCTCGAAGGTCTCCGCCGCCCGCCTCGCCTCCCGCGGCGGGGTGCCGGTGCTGCTGACCTCCGCCGACAACATCGGCCCCGCACTTGACGACGCCTCCGTGGGCACCGTCTTCCACCCGCGCGACGAGCGTCTCTCCGCCTGGAAGTTCTGGGCGCTGTACGCCGCCGACACCGGAGGCACGCTGCGTCTCGACGACGGCGCCGTCAAGGCCGTCACAGCTGGCGGCACCTCACTGCTGGCGGTGGGCGTCACCGCCGTCGAGGGTGAGTTCCAGGCAGGTGAGATCGTCGACATCATCGGCCCCGACGGTCAGGTCATCGGCCGCGGCGAGGTCTCCTACGACTCGGACGTGCTCGTCGACATGCTGGGCAAGCACACCGACGAGCTCCCCGAGGGGCAGCGCCGCCCGGTGGTCCACGCGGACTACCTGTCGAACTACGCCACCCGCCTGTAGCGGGGTCAGATCCGGCGGACCTCGGGATTGGCCTGCCAGGTGCCCGCCCGCGGGTAGAGGAGCAGGTCGCCGGTGCTGATGAGCTCGCGGCCCTCCGGGGTGAGCAGCTCGGCGATCCGGTCCAGTGCCTCCAGGTCCAGCGTCGTGTACCTCTCGTGGGAGAGGTCCTCCGCCGGGATCTCGTGCGTCGTGCCGGCGACGGTGAGGCGGACGACGCCGTCGCCCGTCGAGACGCCGGTGACCGGCGTGCCCGTTACCTCCGACAACCGGTGGACGAGCGGCGTCCAGTCGGCGAAGGACCCGAAGGACTCGAGGTCCTGCCAGTGGACGTACCGGAGGAGCGGGGCCCCGTCCTCCGCCTGGGCGTAGAAGCCGTCCACGTCCACCTGGTGGAGGTCGGCGCCGGGTACCGGCGGGATACCGATCCTCTCGAGGAGCATGAGTTTGTGCTCCAGGGTGAGCGGGGGAGCGCCGGTGGTCTCCAGGTAGTGGCGGCGCCGCGCGACCGTCGCCCGCTGACGGTCCGTCGTGGCGATCATCGTCGGCTGCGCAGGCAGCCCGGCGGTGAGCAGGTGCTCGGGCGGCTCCTGCCCCGTGCCCAGGAAGGCGACCGCGACGGTCTCGTCCACCAGCCGCTGCAGTTCCTCCCGGTGCTCCGCGGGCACGGGGACGACGCTGCCGGCGCTGTACATCCAGCGGTCGGAGGTGACGAACACGGAGGGGGCGTCGAGAAGCGCGGTGAAGAACTCCCGCCGGGAGTCCAGGGTGGAGTCGTGCAGGAGAATGACCTCGTGGCCCCCGATGGTGACGAGGTCAGCCCCGGTGGACTGCCAGGTGGGGTGCCAGGCGAGCATCTCGACCGGCAGGTCCGTCTGCTCCTGCACCCGGGCGAGGAACCGCTCCGCGGTGAGCAGTGTCGCGTACTCGCTGCGCAGCGGGTACTGCACCTGCCGGGCCCCCTCCACCGCGTCCTGCGTGAGCAGCCACCAGTAGAGACAACGTCGCGCGGGGTCCGGCGGGAAGGGCTGGTCATGCCCGAGGTCGTCGGCCGCGACATGCGCCCAGACGATCTCCCGCTCGAGCTCCGCGACCGTCAGCCCGGGGCGGAGGCGGATGCCCAGCTCGGCGAGCCGGGAGATCTGCTCCGCCACGGTCAGCGGCGAGGGCAGGGGCGGGGGAGTCGGGGGACGACGTCCGAACGGCCAGCGCATGTCTTCATTATCCCGGAAAAACCGGGGAAAGACAGGGTGGCCGCCCAGGGGTGGAGTTCCGGTAACGTGGTGACACAGGTCACCCCGGAGGAGTCACCCATGAGATTCGCCTTCCAGCCGCAGCAGTGGCCGGACGCCATCGCCGAGATCGAGGCCGCCGGCCACACCTACGTCGAGGACGTCCACGACGCCGACTTCCTCGTGTTCAACGGGGGGCCGGGCAAGTTTCCCGACCCGCTGCCGGAGAACATCCGCTACGTCCAGGCGACGTTCGCGGGCATCGACGCGCTCGTCGACGCCGGCCTCATCCGTCCCGGCGGCGTCCGCTGGGCCTGCGCCTCCGGCCTCTACGACGACACGGTCGCCGAGTCGACGATCGCGATCCTGCTGGCCCAGATGCACCAGCACAAGATGATCACCCTGGCGGGCAGCTGGTCGGTGCGCCGCGAGGTGGACCGGCGCAAGCAGTGGCTCTTCGACGGCAAGACCGTCGCGATCATCGGGGCGGGCCGCATCGCCGTCAAGCTCATCGAGATGCTCCGGGTCTTCGGCGTGCGGATCATCGCCGTCACCCGGTCCGGGCGGGAGGTGGCGGGGGCGGACGAGTCCCGCGCCATCGCGGAGGTGGACGAGGTGTGGCCGGTCGCCGACGTCGTCGTCGTGCTCGCGCCCCTCACCCCGGAGACCCGGCACATGATCAACGGGGACGTGTTCGCGCAGATGAAGTCCACCGCCGTGCTCGTCAACGTCGCACGCGGCCCCCTCGTGCACACGGAGGACCTGGTGGAGGCCCTGCGCGACGGCGTCATCGGCGGGGCGGCCCTCGACGTCACCGACCCCGAACCCCTGCCCGACGACCACCCGCTGTGGGACATCGACACCTGCATGATCACCCCGCACACCGCGAACACGTACACGGTCATCCAGCAGCGGACGGGACGTCTCGTCGTCGACAACGCCGCCGCCTTCGAGGCGGGGGAGCGCATGCCGAACGAGGTCGACCTGGAGGCGGGCTACTAGGGGAAGGGGGCACGTCGGAAAGCAGCTTTCGCTAGACTCGGGACCCATGACTGACACCCGCGCCATTGAACGTGAAGAAGTACTGACCAAGGCCCGGGCGGCCAAGGCCGTCGCCCCGCTTCTGGCGCAGCTGCCGACCTCCCGGAAGAACGAGATCCTGCTGGCGGCCGCGGACGCGCTCGTCGCGAAGACCGAGGACATCATCGCCGCGAACCAGCAGGACATCGACTCCGGCCGCGCCGAGGGCCTCACTGAGGCACTCATCGACCGCCTCTCCCTCGACGCCGCCCGCATCGAGGGCATCGCCGGTGGCCTGCGCCAGGTCGCGGGCCTGAAGGACCCGGTGGGCGAGGTCCTCACCGGCGGCGTCATGCCCAACGGCATCCAGATGCGTCAGGTGCGTGTCCCCCTCGGCGTGATGGGCATGGTCTACGAGGCCCGCCCGAACGTCACCGTCGATGCCTTCGGTCTGGCGCTGAAGTCCGGCAACGTGCCGCTGCTGCGTGGTTCGCGCACCGCGAAGGTCTCCAACGCGAAGCTCGTGGAGATCCTGCAGGACGTCGTCGCCGACTTCGGTCTGCCGCGTGAGACCGTCCAGCTGCTGCCCTGCGAGACCCACGACTCCGTGCAGGACCTGATCACCGCCCGCGGTCTCGTCGACGTGGTCATCCCGCGTGGCGGCGCCCGCCTCATCGAGACGGTGGTCACCAACGCCACGGTCCCGGCCATCGAGACGGGCACCGGCAACTGCCACTTCTACATCGACGCCGAGGGTGACCTCGAGCAGGGCATCGCCATGCTGCTCAACGGCAAGACCCGCCGCTGCTCCGTGTGCAACGCCACCGAGACGGTGCTTATCGACGCCGCCCTCAGCGACGCCGACAAGCTGCGCATCGTCACCGCGCTGCAGGAGGCGGGGGTCACCGTCCACGGTGACGTCGCCGAGCTCGAGGCCTTCGGCGCGCAGGACATCGTCCCGGCCGACGACACCGACTGGGGCGACGAGTACCTGTCCATGGACATCGCCGCCAAGGTCGTCGACGGCGTCGAGGGCGCCATCGAGCACATCGCCCGCTGGACCACCGGCCACACCGAGGGCATCGCCACCGGCAACATCGCCACCGCGCAGAAGTTCGCCGACGAGGTCGACGCCGCGGCCGTCATGGTCAACGCCTCCACCGCCTTCACCGACGGCGAGCAGTACGGCATGGGCGCGGAGATCGGCATCTCCACCCAGAAGCTGCACGCCCGCGGCCCGATGGCACTGCCGGAGCTCACCTCCACCAAGTGGATCCTGCAGGGCACCGGACAGACCCGTCCTTAACGCATGAGGATCCCCGCGGCGGTACTGCTGGCCGGTGGGCTGCTCCTCGCCCCGCCGGCGCAGGCGCAGGATCCCACCGGCACCTGTCCTGACCTCGTCGTGCTCGCCGCCCGCGGCAGCGAGCAGAACGAGCACCTGGAACCCACCCGCTACCACGCGGACTCGCCGTGGACGTCCAACGGCTTCGAGGCGGAGAACATCCGCGCCTTCCTGCACTTCGTGGAGGCGCGCCACCCGGGGACCATGGAGAACGTGCAGGTCCTCGGGTTGGACGACACCGTCTACCCCGCACGCATGCCGCTGCCTGCCCTGGCGGGGGAGGACGAGGACCTCGACGCACTCCAGATGAGCGGCCGAGTGGGTACCCTGCTCAGCTCGACCCCGCCGCACGTCATCGTCGGGGACGCCGTCGGGGGACTCGTCGGCGGGATGTACTCGGCCGTCACCGGCACGCCGGGCTTCATCGACGACTGGGAGACCGCGACCGGCTGCACCCCCGGTTACCTGCTCGTGGGGTACTCGCAGGGGGCGGTGGTGCTCGCCACCCAGGAGCGTGCGCTGCACGACCGGGGTCAGCTGGTGGGGGCGTTGTACTTCGGCAGTCCGGGTGGGGTGCCGGGGGCGTCGATAAGTAATAAACACCGCCACTGCCTCGACGGTGACTACGCCTGCCAGCTGACGTCCAGCAACCTCGGCGACGCACTGGGGTCCGGTGGGGGAGTGCACAACCGGTACTTCCTTGACGTGGACGAGACCGCGACGGAGGAGGACGCGCACGTCGCGGACACCTTCGCGGGATGGGTCACGGGATATAATCCTGAGCCATGACTGAGCGTATCGGTGTCATGGGTGGCACCTTCGACCCGATCCACCACGGGCACCTCGTGGCCGCCAGTGAGGTGGCGGACCGCTTCGAACTCGACCGCGTGATCTTCGTGCCCACCGGGCAGCCGTGGCAGAAGGCGCGGAAGAAGGTCTCCCCGGCGGAGGACCGCTACCTGATGACGGTCATCGCCACCGCCTCCAACCCGCGGTTCCACGTCAGCCGCGTGGACATCGACCGCGGGGGAGACACGTACACCGTCGACACGCTCACGGACCTGCGGGCGCAGTACCCGGACGCGGAGCTGTTCTTCATCACCGGCGCGGACGCCCTGCAGTCCATCCTGACCTGGCGTGACTGGGACAAGATGTTCGACCTCGCGCAGTTCGTCGGCGTCACCCGCCCGGGCTATGAGCTCACCGAGGAGATGCTGCCGGAGGCCCGCCAGGAGCGGGTGCACCTCATCGACGTCCCGGCCATGGCGATCTCCTCGACGGACTGCCGCGAGCGGGCCTCGCAGGGGCGTCCCGTCTGGTATCTGGTGCCGGACGGGGTGGTGCAGTACATCGCGAAGAATGATCTGTACTGATCTCGGCGGCGCGGGTGGCCGCGTAGACTAGGAAAAGCGCCGGTTTCGTGGGAAACTGAACGCGATTTAAGGCACATCAACGCTGACTGTGAAGGACATCTGTGACTGTTTCTGACGAATCCCGCCGACTGGCCACCATTGCGGCTCTCGCCGCCGACGAGAAGCTGGCCCGCAACATCGCCGTCATCGACGTCTCCGACGTGATGGCGATCAGCGACATCTTCGTCGTGGCCTCGGCGGACAATGAGCGCCAGGTCGGCGCCATCGTCGAAGAGGTCGAGGATGAGCTCACCAAGGCCGGCGTGGAGCCGCTGCGACGGGAGGGCAACCGCGAGAACCGTTGGGTGCTGCTCGACTACGGCGGGATCGTCGTCCACGTGCAGCGCGACGCGGAGCGCGAGTTCTACGGCCTGGACCGCCTGTACCGGGACTGCCCGCTCATCGAGGTCGAGGGCCTCGAGCCGCCGGAGCGTCCGGGGTCCTGGACCGAGGATGACGTGGACACCCGCGCCGTGGCCTCCATCGATGAGATCCCGCTCGCCGCGGAGGCTCCGGGCGACGCCGACGAGGAGTACTGACACCATGACCCGCCGCCTGATTCTGATCCGTCACGGTCAGACCGACTACAACGCGACCCGTCGTATGCAGGGTCAGCTGGACACCCACCTGTCCGATCTCGGCCGGGAACAGGCGGCCCGTGCGGGGCGTGCGCTCAGTGACGCACCGATCACCCGCATCATCTCCTCCGATCTGACGCGTGCCTTCGACACCGCGCAGATCATTGCCGAGCAGCTCGGCCTCGAGGTGCAGACGGATGCCCGTCTCCGGGAGACGCACCTGGGGGAGTGGCAGTCCCGCACCTCCGCGGAGGTCGACGAGGAGCTGCCGGGGGCGCGTGCGGCGTGGCGTCACGACGCCACGTGGGCCCCACCCGGGGGTGAGTCCCGCGTGCAGGTGGCGGGTCGTGCCCGCCCCGTCATCGAGGAGCTCATGCGCGACTACGACGACTGGGACTCCCATGCCGTCCTCATCGTCGCGCACGGCGGCACCATCTCCGCCCTGACCTCCAGCCTGCTGGGCCTCGACGTGAGCATGTACCCGATGCTCTCGGGTCTGAAGAACACCCGCCGTTCCGAGCTCACCGCCCGTCCGCGCTACAAGCCGGGCAGCAGTGACGCCCTGGATGACGTCTCCCACGGCGTGGAGTCCGGCAACGGTGGCACCCAGGTCGGTGCGCCGCGTTTCACCCCGGAGACCGTCGGGGACGCCCAGTGGTACCTCGACGGATGGAACATGGGATAAATGCCGGTCCGTATTGTCACCGACTCGTCCTCCGGGCTGCCCGCCGACGTCGTCGAGGAGCTGGGCATCACCGTCGTCGACCTGCACGTCATGTCCGACGGTGACGGTTCCTCCACGGCCGGTCTGTCCTCCCTGGAGCTGGTCGCGGCGTACGCCCGCCAGCTGGAGCGCGGCGGTGACGAGGGCGTGCTGGCGCTGCACCTGGCCAAGGAGCTGTCCTCCACGTGGTCGGCGGCGGTGCAGGCGGCGGCGGTCTTCCCCGAGGAGCAGGTCCGCGTCATCGAGACGGGTTCCGTCGGCATGGCGGTGGGGGCTGCGGCGATGACCGCCGCGAAGCTCGCCTCCGAGGGGGCTGACCTGCAGACCTGCCAGGACATCGCGGAGGACACCCTGGCGCGTTCCGCCACCTGGGTCTACCTCCACGGCATCGAGGACATCCGGAGGTCGGGGCGTATCTCCACCGGCACGGCGCTGTCGGCGACGCTGCTGGCCACGAAGCCGATCATGTCGATCACGGACGGTCGTCTCGAGCTCGTCGGCAAGACCCGGACCCAGGAGAAGGCCTTCACCCGCCTGGTGGAGCTGGTCATCGAGCGTGCCGACGGCCGCCCCGTGTTCGTCGCCATCCAGCACAACGACGCCGCCGAGGCCGCCGCCCACCTCGAGTCGATGCTCGAGCAGGTGCTGCCCGACGGTTCCAGCCTCATGACCCTGCCGATGGAGCGGACCCTCGCGGTGCACACGGGCGCCGGCGCGATCGGGGTCTCCGCGGTGTTCATGTCGCAGCCGGAGGATCTTGTCCCCAGATAGGTGACATCCGGACAAAGTTGTCCACAGGTTCCGGTCGCCTGCCTTCCACAGGTGGTGCCGGGACCCTAACGTCGGGGCCATGAGCCCGCTCGACCGCCTCAAGGACCTCACCCGCCCCACGGGGCAGGAGGATCTTCTCGACGTCGCCTACCCCACCCCACGCCTGCATCTCAGCGTCCGTCACGCCGTCCTCGCCGCCCTGAGCGTCGTCGTGGTCGTCGGCGTGCTGCTCGTTGCCCAGTCCCGCACCCCCGAGCCCGTGGCCTTCGAGGCCCCCGCTGTGGAGGCCCCACCTGCGGACCAGGAGGAGCTGGTGGTCTCCGTCGTCGGCGCGGTGGTGGAGCCCGGTCTGCTCACCCTCGCCCCCGGCGCGCGGGTGCACGACGCGCTGCAGCAGGTCAGCCCGCTTCCCGACGCCGACCTCACCGCCCTCAACCTCGCCCAGAAACTCACGGACGGCCAGCAGCTGGTCGTCCCGGTGGTGGGGGTGACGCCCGCGGAGGCGTCCTCGGGGATCTCCCTCAACTCCGCCACCGAGTCCGAGCTCACCGCACTGCCCGGCGTCGGCCCCGCCACCGCTGCCGCCATCGTCGCCCACCGCGAGTCCACGGGCGGTTTCGGCAGCGTCGAGCAGCTTCTCGACGTCCGCGGCATCGGACCCGCCAAGTTCGAGTCCCTCCGCGACCAGGTCACCCTGTGAGCGAACTCCGCCTGCTGCCCGCCGCGGTGGTGGTGTGGGCGGTCGCGCTGACGCTGCTTCTCGACGTCCCCCTCCTCACCCTTCTCCTCCTCCTCGTCCCCACCGGGCTGTTCCTCGGGAGGCAGGCGGGGCAGGCGCTGTTCACCGGGGTGCTCGGCGGGCTGGCCGCCGCCGCGACGTGGTGGCGGCAGCGTCTGGCGGCGGCGTGGACCGCGCCGGAGGAGTTCATCGGCCGCGTGGTGAACACCGGCCCCGGCCTCGTGCGCCTCCGCGCCCCCGAACACCCGGCGCTGCTCACCGTGTTCACCACGGACACGGCCGAGCAGGGGTCGCTGGTGTCCGTCCACGCCACCTGGTCCCCCTCCCGCCGCCCCGGCCTCGCAGAGGTGGTGGGCAACGGCGACCTCACGGTGCTGGCGGAGCCGACGGGGATGGCGGCGACGGTCCGGGCGTCGCTCCGGGCGGCCGTCGACGCGACGGTGGGGGAGTCCTCGCGGGGCCTCATCCCGGGGATGGTGCTCGGTGACGTCTCCGCCCAGTCCGGGGCGGAACAGCAGCTGTACACCGACACGGGCCTCTCGCACCTCAGCGCGGTGTCGGGTGCCAACGTCGCCATCGTCACCACCGCCGCCGTGCTGGCCTGCCGGCTGCTCACCCTCGGGCCCCGTGCCCAGGTGGGGGCGGCGGTCCTGTCCCTGGCGGTCTTCGTCGGTCTGGTGGGCACGGAGCCCTCGGTGCTGCGGGCCTCCGTCACCGGGCTCGTCGGCCTGCTCGCGGTCCTGGGCTCCACCCGTCTGGAGCCGATCCACGGACTCTGCCTGGCGGTCATCGGGCTCGTCCTGTGGGACCCCGACCTGGCCGTCAGCTACGGTTTCGCGCTCTCCGTGGCGGCGACCGCCGGGATCATCGCCCTGCACCCGCTGCTCTACCCGGCCCTGGCACGCACCCGGCTACCGGACATTCTCGTCCGCGCCTTGGCGGTGGCGATCGCGGCGGACCTGGTCACCCTCCCGCTCATCGCGCTGATGGCCGGGGAGGTGTCGGTGGTCTCCGTGCTGGCCAACGTGCTCGTGGCCCCGGCGGTGGCACCCGTGACCGTGCTGGGGCTCCTCGCCGCCGGTCTGGCACTCATTCCCGGGCCGCTGGCCTGGCTCCCGCTGACGCTCCTCGAGCCGTGCACGTGGTGGATCCACACGGTCGCCACCTGGTGCGCCGGGCTGCCGGTATCGACCGTGCCCGCCGGACCCGTGTGGGTGCTCCTCGCCTACGGCTGGATCCTCGCCGGGCTGCTCGCGGGCCGCTCCTGGATGACCCTCCTCATCGTGGCCGCGTGGTGGGCGTGGAACGCCGACCTCTCCCGCCCGCCGCCGGAGGTCCCGCTGGAGGGCCTGGTGGTGCACGTCGTCGAGAAGCTCGGGGAGGTGGAGCACGCCCCCGCCGGAACCCAGGTGATCGTCGTGCTCGACCCCGCCGGCAGCCCGGCGACCCGGCCCACGGTCACCCGCGAGGGGGTGCCCGTGCTGTTCCCGCACCGCGACGGCGAGGTCACCCTCCACACGGACGGCTCGCAGCACGCCCGCGACGGGAGGTTCTAAGGTGGTTCCCATGACAGTCGCGCCCGTCCATCTCATCCTCGGCGAAGAGGACTTCATCGGCGAACGTATCCGCCGTTCGATCCTCGATCAGCTGCGTGCGCAGGCACCCGACCTCGAACTGACCGTCATGCGCGCCTCGGAGGTCAGCGGTCCCGAGCTCATCGACGCCACCAGCCCCTCCCTGTTCGGCGAGGACCGCGCGGTGATCATCACCCACACCGAGGTTGCCGGCAAGGAACCTAACGAGCTGCTGCTGGCCACCTGCAGGAGCGTCGCGCCGGGCATCACGATCATCATCCACCACACCGGCGGTGGACGGCAGAAGGCGATGGTGGCCAAGTACCGGAAGCTCGCCGAGGTCCACGAGGCGAACCCGCTCAAGCCCGGCGACCGCCCCGCCTGGGTGACCAACGAGTTCCGCTCCCACGGCGTGCGCCCCACCCCGGACGTCATCCACGCCCTGCTCGAGGGCGTCGGCTCGGATCTGCGGGAGCTCGCCTCCGCGGTGTCGCAGCTGGTCTCGGACACCGACGGGGAGGTGACCGTCGAGACGGTCCGCAACTACTACGAGGGCGTCGCCGAGGTGTCGGGCTTCGACATCGCCGACCTCGCCGTCACGGGGCAGACCGCCCGGGCGGTCGCCAGTTGCCGACGTGCCCTCCAGCTGGGCATGCACCCGGTCGCCCTGGCCACGGCCCTGAGCATGAAGGTCGCCGGTATCGCCCGTCTGTACTCGACGCGCACCACCAACTTCAACGCGCTGGCCGGGCAGGTCGGCATGCCGCCGTGGCTGGCGGAGAAGACCTCCCGGGTGGCCCGCCGCTGGACCGGGGACAACGTCTCCAAGGCCGTCATCCTCATGGCGGAGCTCGACGCGGAGGTCAAGGGACAGGGCGGCGACCCGGAGTTCGCGATCGAGCACGCCGTGCGACGCGTCTCCGAACTCGCTGGCTAGAATTGACCCCATGACCGAGATCCCCGACGACGTGCGCGAGTTCGCCACGCGTCTCTTCGACATGGCCCGCACCGGTGACGACGCCCTCATCGAGTACCTCGACAACGGCGTCAGCCCGGACCTGGCCAACCAGGACGGCAACACCCTCCTCATGCTCGCCGCCTACGCCGGACACAACGGCATCGTGCAGGCGCTGGTGGAGCGCGGGGCGGACGTCGACAAGCAGAACAACCGCGGACAGACCCCGCTGGCGGGCGCGGTGTTCAAGAAGTACGACGAGGTCGTCGACACGCTCGTGGCTGCGGGAGCCGATCCGCAGGCGGGTGCGCCCTCCGCCGTGGAGACCGCCCGACTGTTCCAGATGCACGACGCACTGGTCCGCCTCGGCGCCACGGAGTGAGCCCCGCGCAGTGGGGCGCACTCCTCATCCTGAACATCGCGGGCGCGGCGTCACCCGGGCCTGACATCCTGCTCATCACGCGGACGGCCATCCGCTCGCGTCGGCACGCCGTGGCTACGGTCCTGGGCATCCAGGTCGGGGTCCTGTTCTGGTGCACCCTCACCGTCCTCGGTTTCGCGGCCCTGCTGACGGCGTTCCCGGCGATCCTGGGATTCCTCCAGCTCATCGGCGGCGCCTGGCTGGTGTGGATGGGCTACGGCATGGTGTCCGGCGGCCTGAGCGAACGGAAGTCCCCGCCCGCCGACCTCGAGGAGGCCCAGGCCCGCCTCGGCAGGCTGCGCCACGCCTTCCTCCACGGGCTGACCACCAACCTGTCGAACCCGAAGATCGTGCTGTTCCTCTCCGCGCTCATCGCCCCGCTGCTGCCGGCGTCCCCGTCGGTGTGGCTGGCGATCGGCGTGGTGGCGATGCTCTCGATCTCGTCGGTCATCCTGCAGCTCGGCATGGCCCTGCTGGTGTCCACCCCGGCGATGCGGCAGAAGCTCCTGCGTGCCGGACCGTGGATCGACGTGATCTCCGGGGTGTTCTTCCTCGTCGCCGGCTTGGTGCTCGTGTGGAACGGCATGGAGGATCTGCAGAGGTAGATCGCCGGTGAGGATCGCGCCCCGGGGGCGTCGAGAAGCACGATGTTCACCGGCGATCGACAACAAAAAACCCGGTCCGAGGACCGGGTTTTTCTCAGAAGTGCTTTAGCCGAGCTTGTTGAAGGCCAGGGCCATGGCGGACTTCTTGTTGGCGGCGTTGTTGCGGTGGAACACGCCCTTGGTCACAGCCTTGTCCAGAGCGCGGGAGGCGACGCGCAGCTGAGCCTCGGCTGCAGCCTTGTCGCCGGCCTCGATGGTCTCGCGGAACTTGCGGATCTCGGTGCGCACGGCGGAGCGGACGGTCTGGTTGCGGACGCGTGCCTTCTCGTTGGTGATGTTGCGCTTGATCTGGGACTTGATGTTTGCCATGAAGATACCTCTTGGGATTCGAAGAAATGGTGTCGGTAACCCACCAGCGGACATGTCCCGCGACCTGCTGACCAGCAGCGATCGCTCGGCGTCGGTGTTCGATGAACGGACCCAAGGTCCTGCCCGTCCCGACCGGCGCGCCCGGAAGTGAATAACAGCGGAAATACTAGCAGTCCGACCAGCGGAAACCCAAACCGCTATCCCCAGTGGTAGTGGTTGCGCAGGCGGTTGGCGATGCGCTCGAATCGGCGCTGCGGGAACAGCGCCCCCTGGCGGCGGACGCCCTGTTCGGAGACCTCGAGAACCCGGTCGAGGCGGATCCAGCACTGCCGGCCGGAGGCGTCCCACTCGCCGGCCCCGATGTCGAGCCACGTCTCCGCGCCCGCGTGTTTCGGGTTGGGGGAGATGAGCAGGCCGAGGATGGTGTGGCGGTCGCGGCCGATGACGAGCATGGCGCGTTCCCGCGGCGGCAGGTCGGGGCCGTCGGAGGGGGCCCAGATCCACACGACCTCGCCGGGTTCTGCCTGGCCGTCCATGTCGGGGGCGTAATAGATGTTGCGGCTCATCCGTTCGGTGGCCTCGACGCGGATGTTCGCGGCGGCGGCACGGACGGCCTCGGGCTTGAGTCCGGTGTTGAGGCCGAGGCGTTCGTTGATGCGGGCCAGGCCGGAGTCGAGGGGGGAGGCGGTCGGTCCGATCAGCACCGAGCGGACGCGGTCGAGCAGGGAGGGGCGGTCGGACTGGGGCAGCGCGGGCCGGTGGACTCCCCGTGAGCCGTTGCTGTTGGTGCCCATGTGTCTGCCGCTCCTTCCGTGGCGGGTGGTGGATTGTTGTCCCAGTGTATCGGGGGAAAGTCCTCCGCGGCTAGAGCGTGTTACGAAAATCCGGTGAGTGAGACCGGCGTGTCATAAACAGCAACGAGGGTCTCCCCGCGCACGCTGTTGGTGTCGAATCATCAACGCTCGCAAGGAAACCCTCGTTGCCTACTGTACCGCCCTCAGCACGCCATGACCTCACCGACGCTGAATGGGACCTGCTTGTCCCACTGCTACCGGCCCCGTCACGGCGGGGACGCCCCCGCACCTGGGACCTACGGTCCCTGGTCAACGGCATCTTCTTTCGCATCCGCACCGGCTGCCCGTGGCGCGATGTCCATGAGCGCTACGGCCCCTGGTGGCGGGTCCACGATCTGTTCGCCCGGCTGCGGGCCAACGGAGTATGGGAGAACGTGCACACCCGGCTGCTCACCCACGCCCAGGAGAAAGGAAAACTCTCCTGGGAGGTCAGCGTGGATTCCACAACCACCCGTGGACATATCCACGCCGCGGGTGCACGGAAAGACAGCCCCCTCCGCCACCCGGGGGAGCCGGATCATCATGGGTTCGGCCGCTCGCGGGGCGGGTGGTCGACCAAGATCCATGTGGCCATTGACGCTGACTGCGGGGTGCTGTCCTTTGCGATCACCCCAGGTCAAGCCGGTGATGGTCCACAGATGGTGCGGGTACTGGAGAAAATCCGGGTGCCGTCCGCCACGCGTGGTCGGCCGCGGAAACGACCCGAGCGGGTGTTGGCGGACAAGGCGTATTCCTCACGGGCGAACCGGGCGTGGTTGCGGGCGCGGGGGATCAAGGCGACGATCTCCCAGCCGAAGGACCAGGTCGCCAACCGTCGGCGCAGGGGGTCGGCCGGTGGCCGACCCCCTGCCTTCGATGCCGTGGCTTACCAGCGGCGTAATGCCGTGGAGCGGGGTATCAACCGGATCAAGCAGCATCGTGGGTGTGCCACGCGTTTCGACAAGTTAGCGGTGCATTTCGAGGCCACGGTGCAGTTGGCGAATATCCGCTACTGGCTGAAACGACTTTCGTAACACCCTCTAGGCCACTTAAGTAATGGGCGCGACTTCGGTAGAGTGGGGGAGTCATACCAGAAGGGAACCTCCACCACACATGGCGAAGAACTTTGCGGAGCAGACGTTCACCGATCCCTCCCGGATCCGTAATTTCTGCATCATCGCGCACATCGACCACGGCAAGTCCACGCTCGCCGACCGAATCCTGCAGCTGTCCAACGTCGTCGAGGCACGCGACATGCGTGACCAGTACCTCGACAACATGGACATCGAGCGGGAGCGCGGCATCACCATCAAGGCGCAGAACGTGCGTCTGCCGTGGATCCCGCAGTCGGGTGAGTTCGCGGGCCAGGAGATCGTCATGCAGATGATCGACACCCCGGGTCACGTCGACTTCACGTACGAGGTCTCCCGCGCCCTCGAGGCGTGTGAGGGTGCGATCCTGCTTGTCGACGCCGCCCAGGGCATCGAGGCGCAGACCCTCGCGAACCTCTACATGGCGATGGACAAGGACCTGGAGATCATCCCGGTCCTCAACAAGATCGACCTGCCGGCGGCGGACCCGGAGAAGTACGCCCTCGAGGTCGCCAACATCATCGGCTGCGAGCCGGAGGACGTGCTGCGCGTGTCCGGCAAGACCGGCCAGGGCGTGCCGGAGCTGCTGGACAAGGTCGCGGAGCTCATCCCGGCCCCGACCTCGGAGAACGGCCCCGACGCCCCGGCGCGTGCCATGATCTTCGACTCCGTCTACGACACCTACCGCGGCGTGGTCACCTACATCCGCATGATGGACGGCAAGCTGACCCCGCGTCAGCGTCTGACCATGATGTCCACGGGTGCGAACCACGAGCTCCTCGAGATCGGCATCGTCTCCCCGACGCCGAAGAAGTGCGCGGGCCTCGGCCCGGGCGAGGTCGGCTACCTCATCACCGGCGTGAAGGACGTGCGTCAGTCGAAGGTCGGTGACACCGTCACCTGGGCGGAGAAGGGCGCCACCGAGCCGCTGCAGGGCTACGCCGAGCCGAAGCCGATGGTCTACTCGGGCCTGTTCCCGATCTCCCAGGCCGATTTCCCGGCCCTGCGTGAGGCCCTGGAGAAGCTGCAGCTCAACGACGCCTCCCTCACCTGGGAGCCGGAGACCTCCGTGGCCCTGGGCTTCGGTTTCCGCTGCGGCTTCCTCGGCCTGCTCCACATGGAGATCACCCGTGACCGCCTGGAGCGCGAGTTCGACCTCGACCTCATCTCCACCTCCCCGTCGGTGGACTACCGCGTCATCGCGGAGGACGGCACCGAGCACCATGTGCACAACCCCTCCGACTGGCCGGGCGGCAAGCTGCAGGAGATCTACGAGCCGATGGTCAACGTCACCATCATCGTGCCCTCCGAGTTCGTCGGCTCCACCATGGAGCTGTGCCAGGCCAAGCGTGGCGAGATGAAGAACATGGACTACCTGTCCGAGGACCGCGTCGAGCTGCGTTACCTCATGCCGCTGGGCGAGATCATCTTCGACTTCTTCGACATGCTCAAGTCCCGCACCAAGGGTTACGCCTCCCTCAACTACGAGGAGGCCGGCGAGCAGACCGCCGACCTGGTCAAGGTGGATATCCTGCTGCAGGGTGAGCCGGTGGACGCGTTCTCGGCGATCGTCCACAAGGACAACGCCCAGTGGTACGGCAACAAGATGACCGTGAAGCTCAAGGAGCTCATCCCCCGCCAGCAGTTCGAGGTGCCGGTCCAGGCGGCGATCGGTTCCCGCGTCATCGCGCGTGAGAACATCCGTGCCCTGCGCAAGGACGTCCTGGCCAAGTGCTACGGCGGTGACATCTCCCGTAAGCGCAAGCTCCTGGAGAAGCAGAAGGCCGGTAAGAAGCGCATGAAGAACATCGGTTCCGTCTCCGTGCCGCAGGAGGCCTTCGTCGCGGCGCTGTCGACCGACGGCGACTGAGATCAAACCCGATATGCGGTGATGAGACCGAGCACGCGAAATGAGGAAGTAATACCCAGGCTTCGAGACACGGATCTGCCGTATAGGCAGGTTGGGCTTCTACACGTGTCCGTGGAACAACAGCGCTAACTTGATGCGAGAATCCACCTGAAACTTCTTTATTAGATGGCTAACTCGATTCTTGATTGTTGACTCAGCGTAATGAAGTTCCGAGGCTATCTGTCGATTTGACATTCCCGATGAGAGCAGGGAAAGAATGGAGTAATCCGTAGGCGACAAAGACTCCATCGAAACTTGCTTACGTCCGGCCATGGAGAGTTGTACGAGCCGACTCACGCAGGAAGGCGAAAGAGCTGTTCCGCCTGAATAGGCGTCTCGTACTGCGGTAACCATTTTTTCAGGGGACGCGTCTTTGAGGATATAGCCCGAAGCGCCCGCTCTCAAAACCTCAATCATTGCGGTGTCGGAGTCGTACGACGTCATCGCAACAAAGCAAATGTTCTCTGATAACTCTCGAACCCGTTTCAGGAGAGTCAACCCGTCCATGCTCGGCATTCTTAGATCACTCAGAATTAGATTTATGTCGTTGTTCTTAAGGGACTCCAAAGCCAAATGGCCGTCGGGGGCTGTGTCTGCTACGGAAATATCGCTTATGCTCTCGAAATAGGCTGGTAGTGCGTGACGCACAATTGGGTCGTCATCCGCAATCAACATCCGTATCATTTGGTCTCAGTTCGTTCTGATCGGGGATGTTCGAGAGATACTCTCCAGGTTTTGCCGTGATTATAGACCTTCATTCTTCCGCCCTCCAGATGAAGTTTGGTGGCGTGTTGGGCGATTCCGAGTTGTGAGGATATGACTCGATCACGTGAGATCGAACGCTCCGAGTTTTCGACCTCGAGGTGGACACCACAGGAAGTGTCGAGGCTGACCGTAACAGGTTGTTGAGGGTCTGCATATTTGTGGATGTTTACGAAAGCTTCTCGCATTGCTGCGTTAAAGGAGTGAGGGGTCACGGTGCGAGGGCCTGTGGTCGAGAAAATTACCTCGATTCCCATGGTCCGCAGCGTTCGAATCTGGTCCCAGATGAGCGTGTGGACATCCACTGGCCCATTCGGCGGAAGCATGGAGGGATCCTTCGCTATCTCGACATTGATATTCCGAGCCCCCTCTGCCGCAGAACGTATCAGTGACTTGGCAAGGGGGAGTTGAGCGCAAGTTTCCGCACTCGGTTGTCGAAGGGATGACTGCATGCTTTCTAGCAGTATTACAGCGGAAGACAGTTTGCTGGTGACATTGTCGTGGAGTTCGGAGGAAAGTGGCTCTTCACGATTTAGAGTGCGTTGATCCGGTTGTGTATCTGGCCGGAGTGGATCAGTGACCGCAAGATGTAGTGGTTGAGATTCCTGAACCCCAGAGCAATCCCGCGTAGATGCTCAAGCCGTCCGTTGATCGCCTCGACCGGACCGTTGGACGCCCCGATATCGAAGTACGCCAGGACATCTTCCCGCCGACGCCACAGGGTTCTCCCGAGTTGAGCCAGCTCCTCCAGACCTTTCGGCAAGCCTTTGCGCAGGGTGTTGATGATCCGGTCCATCAACTTCTTGCCCTCCGACTTCTTCGGATGCCCGTACGCCTGGATCACGTCCTGATAGAACATCCACGTCACCTCCAGGGCCACGTAGTCGTCATCGGTGGCCCACAGCATGTCCAGTCGCTGTTTCTGCCGCTCGGTGAGGTAGTCCGTCCTGGTCAGTAGCGTGCGACGGTGCTTGTACAGCGGATCGTCCTTGCGGCCCCGGCGTCCGGTGGTCTCTCGTTGGAGCCGTTGCCGGCATCCGGTGAGCTTGTCAGCTGCCAGATGGACCACGTGAAAGGGATCCATGACCTTGGTGGCGCCCGGGAGGACCTGGTCGACAGCGCTGGCGTAGCCGGTGAACCCGTCCATGGTCACGACCTGCACCTGCTCCCGGAAGCCAGGGTCGCGTTCCTGCAGCCACGTGCGCAGCACGTCTGCGCTGCGGCCTGGGCGGATATCCAGTAGTCGGGCCGGCCCACGTCCGTCGACCAGCGGGGTGAGGTCGACCAGGATCGTCACCAGGTTGGACGGCTGGCCTGGCTTTCGGGTGTGCTTCCAGACATGTTCGTCCACACCGAGGATCCGGACTCCATCGAGGTGGGAAGCATCGGGCCCGAACCCCGGAAAGTGGACACGGGGATTTCATCAAGATGCGATAGTCAGTGTAGCTAATCAGGCGGCTTCGAAGGCGTTCGGCGAGCGGTAGCCGCACCATGAGTGCAAACGTTTCGTGTTGTACCGGGTGCACCACCGAAACACATCCCGGCGGCACACCAGCTGACTTGGAAAAACAGGCTCATCCTGAAGGACTTCCCGCTTCAGTGACGCGTTGAACGACTCCGCCAACGAGTTATCCGCACTCGTCCCGATCGCTCCCATCGACTGGGTGACGCCGAACTGCTCACACAACCTCCGGTACTGCTCAGAGGTATAAACACTGCCGTGATCCGAGTGGAAAATCGCCCCATTCAGGTCTCCTCGTACCTTCCGGGCCATCGTCAGGGCTTCTTCGACCAGTTCGGTGCGCATGTGGTCGGCGATCGCGAAACCGGTCAACTGCCGCGAATAGCAATCAATAACGGTGGCCAGGTACATATTCGACCCGTCCGCGATCGGCAGGTACGTGATATCGCCGACGTAGACCGTGTTCGGCTTGGCTGCGGTGAACCGACGTTTCAACAGGTCCGGGAACTTCGGAACCCGTTTCGCAGACACGGTGGTCTTCACGCGGCGTTTTTTCGTGTAGCCGAACAGACCCATCTGCCGCATCAGCCGGGCCGTGCGCTTGTGATTGACCCGCTGCACAACAACGCCGCCGGCGGAGTTGCCGTCGCTGGAGTTGATAGTCGCAGTCACACGTTTCGCCCCGTAGCAGCCGTTCTCGGCGTTGAAGGTGGTCTTGATCTGCGCTCCCAGCACCGCGTCGGCGACGAGGCGTTGCTGGCGGGCAGGGGCAGCCGATTTCCAGGCGTAGTACGAGGACCGGTTGATCTTCAGAACCTCACATAACCGCTTGACCTCGTAGAAGTCTCGGTGGTCGTCAACAAATCGGAAGCGGTTCACCAATTCGTCTCTTCCGCGAAATATTTAGCCGCCTTGCGCAGGATCTCTCGTTCCTCCCGGAGCTTGGCGTTTTCGCGTTCCAACACGCGGATGCGCTCGGTATCGGAGAGTCCTTCAGCCGGGGTGCGTGCGCTGTTGGCGGCGGCGACGGGGCTGGCGACTTTCTCGCCGTTGGCATTGGTTTTGGTGCCGGTGCCGAAGGAGTCGAGCCAGGTGTGAACCGCTACGGCTTTGTTGCCGCCGTTAGATTGGCTGAGCCACCCTCTCAGGTGACTCGGTAATTCTAGCGTGCCCGGCCCAGTAGGCTTCCTCATACTCCGCGGGTGGGACCATCCCGAGGGTGGAGTGCAGTCGACGGGTGTTGTACCACTGCACCCACGACATCGTCGCCAGCTCCACGTCCACGATCGACTCCAAGCGCTGTGGGGTGAAGATCCGAGAGCCGATGCATTCAGTCTTGTAGAGCCCGTTAATCGACTCCATGAGGGCGTTGTCGTAGGCGTCGCCGACACTGCCGATTGACGGAGTGATGCCCTGCAGCGCCAGATTCTCGGTGAACTTCACCGCCGTGTATTGGCTTCCCGCATCCGAATGATGGGTCAGCTCCCCGGGCACGACCGGATGCTGGGTGCGGTCGCGCTCCCACAGCGCCAGACGCAACGGGATACGCACCAATTCCACTCCACGGGAGGTCTGGGCGTGCCAGCCTACGATGCGCTGCGAGTAGACGTCGACGATAAAAGCGATGTATACCCAGCCAGACGCAGTGTGCACATAGGTGAAATCCGCGATCCACACCCGGTTGGGCGCTTCAGCGGTGAAGTCCCGGTTCAGCAGGTCCGGGGCACGGTCCCCGGGGCCGGGAACCGTGGTCCGCGGTTTCATCCGACGCCTGGAGATACCGTTGACCCCGGCCAGGCGCATCAATCGGTCGACGGTGCAGTGCGCCACCGCATGCCCTTGCCGGCGCAGGTACGCGACCATCTTGCGCCGCCCGTACAAGGATTCCGGTGTGCCTTTCAGATCGTGGAGCGCGTTCAGGATCTGCGCGTCGCTGACGATCCGTGTGGCCGGTGCCGCTTTCTTCCAATAGCGGTAGGTTCTTGCCGCGACCTGCACGCCCTGCTCACGCAGGACACGGCAGATCGACTCGACGGCGAAGCCTTCGTCTCTCATCTGGTCGATGAAGTCGGCGATCAGTGGTTTCGGGGGTCGAGCTCCCCGGCGAAGAAAACCGTGGCCTTCTTCAAAATCTCGTTGGCTTCCCGCAGACGTTTGTTCTCCTTGCGTAGGCGTGCCATTTCCTCGTACTCCTCGGTGGTGACACCGGGGGCGGTGCCAGCGTCGACCTCGGCCTGCCGGACCCAGTTGCGCAGGGTTTCCCGGCTCTTCACGATTCAGAGTGCGTAGCTGACCACGAGGTGGGGCTCGGGGTGGCACAACATATAGGGGCCCTGGCCGGTACAAGATGAGAGTTACGACGCTTTCATCTAACCGAACCAGGACCCTACTGTGCAGCCTACTGGCAATCTCGTCGCCGACACCATCTGCCGCACCGCCGAGATCGGCTTGACGATCACCGGTGCCGCTGACGCCGGTGCCATCACCATCATCGACGCCACACCGGTGGTCGTCACCGGCCTCTGCCCGGACTGCGGGCATGCCGGGAAGTTGCGGGATCACATCCTCCGCCGCCTCGGGCCCGAACCCCGGAAAGTGGACACGGGGATTTCATCAAGATGCGATAGTCAGTGTAGCTAATCAGGCGGCTTCGAAGGCGTTCGGCGAGCGGTAGCCGCACCATGAGTGCAAACGTTTCGTGTTGTACCGGGTGCACCACCGAAACACATCCCGGCGGCACACCAGCTGACTTGGAAAAACAGGCTCATCCTGAAGGACTTCCCGCTTCAGTGACGCGTTGAACGACTCCGCCAACGAGTTATCCGCACTCGTCCCGATCGCTCCCATCGACTGGGTGACGCCGAACTGCTCACACAACCTCCGGTACTGCTCAGAGGTATAAACACTGCCGTGATCCGAGTGGAAAATCGCCCCGTCAAGACTACCTCGGGCCCCGTGGGCCATCGTGAGGGCTTCTTCGACCAGTTCGGTGCGCATGTGGTCGGCGATCGCGAAACCGGTCAACTGCCGCGAATAGCAATCAATAACGGTGGCCAGGTACATATTCGACCCGTCCGCGATCGGCAGGTACGTGATATCGCCGACGTAGACCGTGTTCGGCTTGGCTGCGGTGAACCGACGTTTCAACAGGTCCGGGAACTTCGGAACCCGTTTCGCAGACACGGTGGTCTTCACGCGGCGTTTTTTCGTGTAGCCGAACAGACCCATCTGCCGCATCAGCCGGGCCGTGCGCTTGTGATTGACCCGCTGCACAACAACGCCGCCGGCGGAGTTGCCGTCGCTGGAGTTGATAGTCGCAGTCACACGTTTCGCCCCGTAGCAGCCGTTCTCGGCGTTGAAGGTGGTCTTGATCTGCGCTCCCAGCACCGCGTCGGCGACGAGGCGTTGCTGGCGGGCAGGGGCAGCCGATTTCCAGGCGTAGTACGAGGACCGGTTGATCTTCAGAACCTCACATAACCGCTTGACCTCGTAGAAGTCTCGGTGGTCGTCAACAAATCGGAAGCGGTTCACCAATTCGTCTCTTCCGCGAAATATTTAGCCGCCTTGCGCAGGATCTCTCGTTCCTCCCGGAGCTTGGCGTTTTCGCGTTCCAACACGCGGATGCGCTCGGTATCGGAGAGTCCTTCAGCCGGGGTGCGTGCGCTGTTGGCCGCGGCGACGGGGCTGGCGACTTTCTCGCCGTTGGCGTTGGTTTTGGTGCCGGTGCCGAAGGAGTCGAGCCAGGTGCGCAGGGAGTTGCGGTTGACTCCGAGATCGGAGGCGATCGCGTTGATCGTTGCTCCGGGAGTCGACTCGTACAACGCCACTGCGTCACGCTTGAACTGCTCGGTGTAGGTCTTGCGTGGCATGGTGGAAAGGTACCTCACTTCCCCAGCGAAATGCTGGTTTCAGCGTGTCCACCATCAAGGGGTCAGGTCCCTCGTCGACCTGCCGGTGGTGGGGTTCCCCACCCGTCTGCATGTCCGCGTCCCCCGCTTCCTGTGCACAGCTATCTCCTGCCCGAGGAAGATCTTCCAGGCCACACTCAGCTGTGCTGATGACGGTGCCAAGCTCACCCACCGGGTGACCCGCTGGATCTTGCAGCGCCTGGCGATTGACCGGATGAGTGTGTCCGCCACCGCCAAGGCACTTGGTGTGGGTTGGGCGCTGGTCAACCAGGTCGCACTGGATGCCTGCCGCCAGCTCGTCTATGACGACCCGCACTACCTGGACGGCGTCCGGATCCTCGGGGTCGATGAGCACGTCTGGAAGCACACCCGAAAGCCAGGTCAGCCGTCCAATCTGGTGACGATCCTCGTGGATCTCACCCCGCTGGTCGATGGGCGTGGTCCGGCCCGCCTGCTGGACCTGCGACCCGGACGTAGCGCGGAAGTGCTGCGTACGTGGCTGCAGGAACGCGACCCCGGTTTCCGGGAGCAGGTGCAGGTAGTGACGATGGATGGTTTCACCGGTTACGCCAGCGCTGTGGACCAGGTCCTGCCGGACGCGACCAAGGTCATGGATCCCTTTCACGTAGTCCATCTGGCAGCTGACAAGCTCACCGGATGCCGGCAGCGACTCCAACGGGAGACCACCGGGCGTCGTGGACGGAAAGATGACCCGCTGTACAAGTACCGCCGAACGCTGTTGACCAGGACGAACTACCTGACGCAGCGGCAGAAACAGCGTCTGGACATGTTGTGGGCCACTGATGATGACTACGTGGCACTCGAGGTGACGTGGCTGTTCTATCAGGACATGATTGCGGCGTACGGGCATCCGCAGAAATCAGAAGGCAAAAAGCTGATGAGCAGGGTGATCAACAGCCTGCGTAAGGGACTGCCCGCCGGATTGGAGGAACTCGCCCAACTGGGACGGACCTTGTGGCGCCGGCGTGAGGATGTGCTCGCCTATTTCGATATCGGTGCGTCCAACGGGCCGGTCGAGGCCATCAACGGCAGGCTCGAGCACCTGCGGGGAATTGCCCTGGGGTTCAGGAATCTCAACCACTACATATTGAGGTGCCTGATCCACTCCGGGCAGCTGCAGGGGAAGATCAACGCACTCTAAATCGTGAAGAGCCGGTTTCCCGGGATACCCCGAGCTCGCTACCGATGGCGGTGCAGGTGGCGGTCAGTGACCGGTAGTCTTCGCGGTGCTGCTGGACCATCCGGACGGCCCGGGCTTTGAACTCGGGGTCGTAGGACTTTTTCATGCTGGTGATCCTTCCTCATTGGAAGGCGGCAAGAAACCCGTGACGGTTCAGTGCGCAGGGAGTTGCGGTTGACTCCGAGATCGGAGGCGATCGCGTTGACCGTGGCTCCGGGAGTCGACTCGTACAACACCACTGCGTCACGCTTGAACTGCTCGGTGTAGGTCTTGCGTGGCATGGTGGAAAGGTACCTCACTTCCCCAGCGAAATGCTGGTTTCAGCGTGTCCACCATCAAGGGGTCAGGTCCATCGTCGTAGACGAGCTGGCGGCAGGCATCCAGTGCGACCTGGTTGACCAGCTCCCACCCGACGCCCAGCGCTGTGGCGGTCGCAGCCACGCTCATCCGGTCAATCGCTAGTCGCTGGAGGACCCAGCGGGTGACGCGGTGGGTGAGCTTGGATCGGTCATCCGCGCAGGCCAGTGAAGCCTGGAAGATCTTGCGGGGACAGGACGCCATCGTGCACAGGAATCTGGGGACGCGCACATGCAGGCGGGTGGGGAACCCCACCACCGGCAGGTCGACCAGAGTCCGGACCACGTGATCACGTTTCGTCCCGGGGTGTCCGCACTCGGGACAGGTGGTGGCCACGGCCACCGGGGTGGCGTCGATGATGGTGATGTTGCCGGCGTCAGCGGCTCCGGTGATGGTCAGGCCGATTTCTGCCGTGCGGCAGATGGTGTCGGCGACGAGGTTGCCACTAGGCTGCACAGTAGGGTCCTGGTTCGGTCAGATGGAAGCTTCGCAACTCTCATCTTGTACCGGCCAGGAACTCTACATGTTGTGCCACCCCGAACCCCACCCCGTGGTCAGCTACGCATTCCAAATCGTGAAGAGCCCTTAAAGTGTTTGCGCGCAGAATGACGACGCCCATGACGATAGCTGCGCCGAGGGTCAATGAAGTAAGAATGAGAAACTCGGATGACGTGGCGTCGAGTTCCGGGTGTTTTAGGATCATTGCCATCGGAACGCTAACGATGGTGGGAAGTGTGGAGGGCAGCATATCGCGGGATATGAGCAGCGCCACGATGGAGGCGACAGCAATAATAACGGGTATAGGGTTGCTGATCGAGAAGATTGCGAAAACAGAGGCGGGTGCGAGGCCTATAATCGCAACTTTCGATCTCATCGCTGAAACGAGACAGCACATTGTCACAGCCGAAATGGCAAGAAGTGCAGGTAGTTTCCCGCCAGAATGCTGAAAGGAATAAATGGAGTTCAAAACAACAAAAATACCCACCGACGCCTCGGCGATGGAGATGGTCTGGCGAGGTGCTCGTCCGGTCATGCCGCAGATTGTATCAGTGGTTATGGAGGAGGATTATCCTGCGAATGTCAAGGTGAAGGCGTCTGTTGAGTACTTTAGTACTGCGGTCTAGGTCGAAGGTGCCGTGTGCGTTGTGCTACGGCTAACTGCGGATAGGCTGGAGACATGAACGACACTCTGCTGTACACCGTCATATTTTTTCTGTTCATCTACTCAATCACGGTCACCCTGCTATTCCTTCGCCAGTCTCGGACCCTCAAGGAATCCGGACGCTAAGTGGAGGTGACGAACCCGTGGCCCTCCAGATGGAGGAGTGCCACGGGTTCTCTATGCGTTAGCGGTGTTTACGGGGCGTCGACAAGCGTCTTTCTACTTCCTGCCGTAGGCGTAGACGTCGTCCCCGGAGATGAGGTCGGGGACGGTCCAGCCGTCGAGGTCGTACTCGGACATGAACTGCTCGGCGAAGCCGCGCATCTCGGCGGCGGAGCCCCGGTTGTTGGCGGCGAGCAGCAGCTCACGCTTCACGTTCTCGTGGTTGCCGGAGTAGTTGCGCTCGTAGAGTTCGTGGCGTCCGCCGAACTCGGAGCCGATGGAGTCCCACAGGGCCTTCATCACCTTGACGCGGTCGACGGCGGTGATGCCGTCGGAGCCGCGGACGTACTTGTCCAGGTAGGGGCGGATCTCGGGGGTCTGGAAGTCGACGGAGGAGCTCGGCAGGTAGATGAGGCCGGAGGCGACGTCCTGCTCGATGATCTCCTTGATGCGGGGGTAGCCCTGGATCATGAACATGCGGTACGTCAGGCCGTACTCGAGCTTGGGCAGGAGGGTGCCGTCCTTCCACTCCTCGGGGTCGCGGGCCATGGATTCGGTGAGTGACCAGAAGAGGTTGCGCCAGCCGAGGACCTCACCGACGCGCGTCTCGACGCCGCGGAAGCCGCCGGAGCCGGTGGCGTCGAGGGCCTTCATGAGCAGGCCGGCGATGAAGTCGAGCTTGACCGCCAGGCGGGTGCAGCCCTGGAAGGTGAAGCGGGGGAGGAAGCCGGACTGGGGGAAGAAGGCGTTGATCTTCTCCACGTCGCCGTACATGAAGACGTTCTCCCAGGGGACGAGGACCTTGTCGAAGATGAAGATGGCGTCATTCTCGTCCATGCGGCTCGACAGCGGGTAGTCGAAGGGGGTGCCGGTGACGGCGGCGTTCTGCGCGTAGGAGGCACGGGAGATGAGCTTGATGCCGGGGGCGTCCATGGGGACGGTGCAGATGAGGGCGAACTGCTTCTTCTTGATGGGCAGCCCGTAGTGGGCGATGAAGTTGTAGTTCGTGATGGCGGAGCCGGTGGCCACGACCTTCGCGCCGGAGACGATGAGGCCGGCGTCGGTCTCCTTCTCCACCTTCATGTACACGTCGCCGACCTCGTCGGGCGGCAGCTGGCGGTCGACGGGCGGGTTGATGATGGCGTGGTTCCAGTAGAGGACCTTCTCCTGGGACTCGCGGTACCAGCGCTCGGCGTTGTCGCCGAAGGGCTCGTAGAGTTCGCGGTTGGCGTGGAGGGTACCGAGGAAGGACGCCTTGTAGTCGGGGCTGCGGCCCATCCAGCCGTAGGTGAGCTTCGCCCAGGTGGCGATGGCGTCACGCTCCTTGAGCATGTCCTCCGCGCTGGTGGGCGCCTTGAAGAAGGGCATGGTCACACCGCCGTTGCCGGTGTCCGTGGGGACGGTGAGCTTGTCGACGTGCGGCCCCTCGTGCAGCGCGTCGTAGAGACGCGCGACCATGCGGATGGAGTTGCGGAAGGCGGGGTGGGTGGTGACGTCCTTGACGCGGTCGCCGTGGAGCCACACCTCGCGGCCGTCCCGGAGGGACTCGATGTACTCGTCGCCGGTCATGGGGCGGGAGGCGAAGTTCCGGGTGGTGTTGGCGGGGTGCTCAGCGGCCGGGTTGGCGGTGCCGTCGAAGATGCTCATGGTTTTCTCCTGGTGGTCTAGATGAGGGGGCGGAGTTCGGCGTTGGCGCCGAACCAGCCGGTGAGGGGGTCGTCTCCGCTGTGCGTCCACAGTCCGTCGTGGGAGGTGGGTCCGATGTCGTGGAAGGTGGAGCGGAAGAAGAGGAGGGGGTTGCGGTGCTCGGCGATCTCGGCGTCGGCGATCTCACCGATGAAGATGATGTGGTCGCCGCCGTCGTACTGGGCCCACGGCGTGCACCACAGGGTGGCGAGGTTGCCGTCGAGGGAGGGGGCGATCTCGTGGTCGCCCCACCGGATGGGTTCCTCCCGGGGGCGGCCGGCGAAGTGGAGGGCGACGTCGTCCTGGTCGGAGGCGAGGATGTTCACGGCGAAGTTGTTGTCGCCGAGGATGGCGCAGGCCTTCGACGTGCGGGTGAGCGTCACCTGGCAGAGGCGTGGTTCCAGCGAGATCGACGTGAACGCGGTGACCGTCGCGCCGTGCGGGGTGCCGTCGGCGGCGGTGGTGGTGACCACGGTGACGCCACTCGCGAACTGCCCGAAGACGTTGCGGAGTTTCCGTCCATCCGTCATGGGGGTGTCCTTTCAACGGAGAGTGTGTTTATGATCGGGATCACATGTTGCAGCGTAGGAGGCTCCCGTCACGCGGGAAATCCACTCTGCGCACGGTTGTCCGCATTGCGAAAGAATCCAGGAGAAGGTGAGGATGCGTGAGTGACTGCGACGCCAGCCCGACCTCGTTCCGTGAACTGTCCCAGGTCACGGAGCGGCACTACTTCCCGCACACGGTGCGGGTGGAGTCCCAGGTGCTCCTCGGTGGGAGCGGCCTGACCTACCGGGGGCTGGGGGAGGTCTCACTCGTGAGGCTGAACTGGGGAGCGGCGGTGAGCGTGGAGACGGAGCACCCGGACGCCTTCGCCGTCAACATCCCGTTGCGGGGGCGTCTCACCGTGCACAGCCGTCACGGCCGGGGTCAGGCGGCGGCGAACCAGGCGGTGGTCTGCCCGCCGGACACGCCGGTCAGCTTCCCCAACTGGGGCGCGGAGGTGAGCATGCTCGGCGTCCGCCTCGGCGCGGACTACCTGCGCAACCAGCTGGAGATGGCGGGCGTCGCACCCCGGCCCGCCCCCACCGTCATCGATCTGTCGACCGGGCCCGGGCAGGAGTGGCAGGAGATCTGCCGCAGTGTGGTCACCTGCAGCGCGGGCGGCCTGCTGGCGGGGCACCCCGTCTTCCGCCGCAACCTGGCGGCCGCGCTGGCCAGCGGCCTGGCGCTCGTGCTCGCGCAGCAGGGGCCGGACGGGTCCCGGACCACCCCGGCGCGGCTGCGGCGGGCCGTCGAGGCCATCGAGGCGGATCCCGCCCGGGCCTGGACCGTCGCGGAGATCGCGGCGGTGGCCGGCTGCGGGGTGCGGACGCTGCAGGGGGATTTCCGGGAGGAGTACGGGGTGTCGCCGCTGGAGTACCTGCGGGGCGTGCGCCTCGCGGTGATCCACGAGGAGCTGTCCGCCGCGGACCCGGACTCGGGCACCACGGTCACGGACATCGCCCTGACCTGGGGGATCGCCCACCTGGGGCGGTTCTCCACCGCCTACCGGCGCCGCTACGGGCAGACCCCCAGCGAGACCCTCAGAGCAGCGCCGGCCTGATGTGCTCCCACGCGGGGCGCAGGTGCCTGTTGAAGGTGTGCCAGTCGTGGGTGCCGGTGTCGGCGTAGTCGACGCGCAGCCCCGGGGCGTCGCCGAGCGCGGCCTCCAGCTGCCGCGTGCACTCCAGCGAGCCGCGCTCGAGGACGGCGCCGGAGGACATGTCGAACCAGTTGCCGGTGGCGTAGTTGGCGATGTCCTCCGCGGCGAACACCCCGTTGGCGGCGGCGAGGTACACGCGCTGGTTGCGCAGCCCCTCCGGGTTGCCGACCGTGTCGTGCCAGTGCCACCGTTCGCCGCCCTCCGGGCCGTAGAGGTTGGCCACGTCGCCGCCGCGCGTGGTCACCGTCATGTGCGCGTTCTGCCGGCCGACGGGGTCGAGCGGGGAGTAGCAGCCGGAGAGCCCGAAGGTGGCGTCGAAGAGCCCGGGGTGACGGTTGCCGATGTGCACCGCCCCCGTCGCGCCCATGGACAGTCCGCCGATGCCGCGGCGACCGTTGAAGTTGAGTTCGGGGGCGGCGTCGAGAAGCGGCGCCAGTTCGGCGGTGATGAACGTCTCCCACTGGTGGCGGCCCAGCGTCGGGTCGTCGCGGAGCCAGTCGGCGTACATGGAGGCCTGCGCCTGCGTCGGCATGACGAGGGTGACGTTCTCGTCGGCGAAGACCTCCGGCGCGATGCCGGGGTCGAGCCACCAGGAGGTGCGCGGGGCGCCGACGCCGTCGAGGAGGTAGAGCATCGGGGCCGGGCCGCTGCCGGCGGCGCGCCAGATCTGCACCTCGACGTTGCGTTTCATGGCGGGGGAGGCCACGATCCACCGTTCGAGGCGTGCGCCCTCCACACGCTTCTCGACGACCGCCGCCTCCGTGATCGACTCATCCAGCGGGAGGCGGCTCCCGCCGAGGCTGCTGCCGCTGCTCAGCGGCACGTCGGAGGAGCCGAGGGCGGCGAGGAGGTCGAGGGTCCTCTCGATGGCCCGGCCGGAGGAGGTGGGGTCGTTGTTGGAGCTGATGACGGCCTGCTCGAGGGCGCTGCCGGTGAGGGACTGGGCGGCGGCCGGGGAGGCCACCCCCAGTGTGACTGCTGTGGTGACAGTTAAGGCGAGTGGAAACCGTGGCATAACTGCCACGTTATCATTCGGCGTGGCCCAGGTTCGGGATGCGACCGACCGGCTCCACACGCTCCCCGTTCCACCGGAAGGTCAGATCCACCTCGTAGTTGGCGGCGGCGGCGTTGGGGGCGCCGTCCGCCTCCATGGCCTCGTAATCGATGAGCCGGACATGCACCTCCTGCCCGTCGCCCTCCCAGTGGCGGTAGACCTGCGGGGCCAGCAGCCCGACGCCGAGGTACTCGCCCCGGTGGAAGAGCATGATCTGGTTCTGCTTCTGGGCGTGGGTGGAGCCCGTCACGAAGACCACCGCATAGCTGAGGTCCGCGCACGGGTCGTAGTCGGAGTGCCCGTAGTACTCCCAGCCCTCACCCTCCAGGGTCGGCGGCGGCACGCGGTGGATGTTGTCGTGGATCGCCGCGGCCTCCGTGTCGACGCCGCAGTGCTCGGCGTCCGCGCAGGCGACCAGCAGCAGGGGCAGGGCGAGGGCGGGCAGCAGACGGCGCATGCCCCCAGACTAGCTAGATCAGTGCAGGCCGGATCGTGTCCCAGGCAGGCTGCAGCTGCCGGTTGAAGTTGATCCAGTTGTGCGCGCCCTCCTCCTTGTACTCGACGACCTGGTGGGTCATGCCGTGGGCGCGCAGCGCGGCGTCGAGATCCTGCGTGCACCGGAGGACGCCCAGCTCCAGCATGGTGCCCACGGCCATGTTCGTCGGGTCCTGGGTCCGGTAGGCGGCGGCCTCCTCGGCGGAGACGGCACCGTTCGCGGCGGAGAGGTAGACGGCCTGGTGGCGCAGCCCCTCGGGGGCGGAGACGGTGTCGTGGTAGATCCACTCGTCGGAACCGAACTCGCCCCACATGTTCTCCAGGGTGCCGCCCCGGGACGTGACCACCAGGCCGGCCATCTGGCGGCCGATGGGGCTGAGCGGGGAGTAGCAGCCGGAGATGCCGAACACGCCGTGGAACATCTCCGGGTGCGTGGCGGCGAGGTGGACGGCGGCGTTCGTGCCCATGGACAGCCCGCCGATGCCGCGGCGGCCGTTGAAGTTGAGCTCCGGCTCGGCCTCGAGGAGCGGCGCGAGCTCCTCGGTGAGGAAGGTCTCCCACATGTGCAGTCCCAGCGCCGGGTCGTAGGCCACCCAGTCGGAGTACATGGAGGCGATCGCCTCGGTGGGCATGACGACGGTGACGTTCTCGTCGCGGAACACCTTCTGGGCCTCACCCTGGCCGATCCAGCCGCCGTGGTAGGGGGCGTCAACGCCGTCGAGGAGGTAGACCATCGGGGCCGGGACCTGCGGGTCGGCCGCCCGCATGATCTGCACGGAGACGTTGCGCTTCATGGCCGGGGAGGCGACGGTCCAGCGTTCCAGGCGGATGGCCGGGTCCTCGACCCGCTTCTCGACGATCGCCGGTTCCGTGATCTCCCCGGTCGTCGGCAGCGGGTACCGCGGGTCGACGTCGCGCATGCTCTCGGGCAGGGAGATGTCCGAGGAGCCGAGCAGCGACAGGGAGCTGACGGCCATCCCCAGCGCGGAGCCGGAGGACTGCGGGCGGTGGCTGGAGGACTCCGAGGAGTCGAGGATCAGTCCGTCGGCGCTCTGCGCGGCGGCGGTCGCGGGCAGGGAGACAAGAGCGGTGGCCACAAGCGCGGCGGTCAGTCTTCTCATGCGCGGGATTGTACTGACCTACTGCAGAGCGTCGCGGATGGCCTCCCAGGCGGGCCGGAGTTCGTTGTGGAAGTGGATCCAGTTGTGGGCGCCGGTGTCCCGGTACACGACCTGCTGGTGGGTCATGCCGTGCGCACGCATGGCGAGGTCCAGGTCCCTCGTGCAGGTCAGGGCCCCGCGTTCGAGCATGGTGCCCATGGAGGTGAGCTCCTCGGACTCCAGGAACTCCTGCAGCTCCGCACCCTCGAGGGCACCCGTGGCGGCGGTCAGGTACACGGCCATGTCGCGCAGGCCCTCCGGGTGGGCGGCGGTGTCGTGGCGCTGCCACTGCGGGGAGCCGAACTCGCCCCACAGGTTGTCCAACGTGCCGCCCCGGGAGGCGACGATCAGGTTGGTGGTCTGCCGGCCGATGGGGCTGAGAGGGGAGTAGCAGCCGGAGATGCCGAAGACCCCGTCGAAGAGGTCGGGGTGGTTGGCCGCCAGGTGCAGTGCCCCGGCGGCACCCATGGACAGTCCGCCGACGCCGTGGCGGCCGGTGGAGTGGAGGTCGGGGTGGGCGTCGAGAAGCGGGAGGAGTTCCGCGGTGAGGAACGTCTCCCACTGCTGCCGGCCGAGGACCGGGTCGTCGGACACCCAGTCGGAGTACAGCGAGGCGGTGGCGTCGGTGGGCATGACGACGGTGACGTTCTCGTCGCGGAAGACCTCCGGCGCGCGGCCCCGGGTGATCCAGTCGCTGTCGGAGGGGGAGTCGATGCCGTCGAGAAGCAGGAGGAGCGGCGCGGGGCCGGGGGCGCGGATGATCTGCACGTCGACGGGGCGCTTCATGGCCGGCGAGGCGATGCTCCAGCGCTCGAGGCGGGCGTCGGCGTCGATGACCTCACGGTGCAGCACGCCGGGCCGGACGATGGCGTCGGAGAGCGGCAGGGGGAAGCGCGGGTCGGGGGAGACGGCGGGCAGCGGCAGTTCGGAGGAGCCGATGCGGTGGAGGGAGTCGACCGTGCCCTCGACGAGCGCGCCGGTGGCGTCGACGTCCCGGCTGGAGTCCGCCAGCGAGTCCCGGAGGGGGCTGTCGGCGACGGCGGGGGCCGGGAGGAGGAACAGGAGCGTGGCGGCCAGGGTGGGGATCGTCGGGCGCATGGGGCGCCAGGCTAGTCCCCGTCACTGGTAACACCTTGGCAGGTGTCTGGCAACCTAGTAGGGGTCGACCTTGACCTTCACCACGGAGCCGATCGCGTGGCGGCGCGCCCACATGCGCAGGCCCAGGGCGACGCCCGTGACCGCCCACGTGAGCAGGGCCACCACGTACAGCGACTGGATGCCCAGGTAGCGGTAGACCAGCGCACCCGTGAAGGCGCCCGTGGTCAGGCCCGCCCACATCTTCAGGTGCCCCAGCCACTCCCGGTGGGAGCCGCCGAAGAAGGCGTCGACGAAACGCTGGCCCATCTTCACCAGGGTGCCCGTCATGTAGGTCAGCGGGATGGACACCTCGCCCTCCCGTTCGAAGATCGAGTTCATCGAGCCGATGCCGAGGGAGGCGACGATGATGGCGGCGCGCGGTGCACCGAGCAGGACGAGCAGGGCGGACAGCGTGAACAGGACGCACATGTTGATCATGACGACCTCGCGGACCTGGTCCGGCCGCACCCGGCGTTTGGCCAGGCGCCGGACGAGCGCGCCCTCCATGACGCCGAGGAGGAAGAAGATCACCGCGGAACCCGCGAGCCACGCCAGGTCGGGTTTGCCGTCGACCGTGGCCGCGGCGATGCGGGTGGTGTTACCCGACATGAACGACAGGAACACGCCACCGAGGAATATGAAGCCGATGGAGTCGACGAAACCGGCGATGAACGCGAAGCTCACCGCCAGATTCTTCTCACCGGCGGTGTAACGCTGCAACACCGCTCCTTTGGTTGGTTATGTCTGGACCTACAGACCTCCAGTGTAGGCGGTGACCGGTGCGGTGTCGCCACGCAGGAGGTCCTCCACCTGCTGGGCTGCCTCGTAGACGGCGTCCCAGCGGAAGTCCGCGGCCATCGGCTCGCCGGCGGTGTAGCGGCGGTACCAGTCGGTGCGGCGGCTGCGCTGGGGGACCCACAGTCTTTCGAGCGCGAGGTAGGCGGCGGCCTCCGACTCCGGGCCGCGTTGCGCGCGGCTGTCCTCCGGCACCTCCCAGAGCTTCTCGACGTACCCCAGGTGGATCTCCGCCAGGCAGCGCGCGATCTCGACGATGACGTCCCGGCCGACCTCGGGGTGGATGCGCAGACGGTACCAGGCGTCCTGCTCCGTCATCTGCGGGTGCGGGGACTCGCCCGGCAGCGGGTGGCGCTGGACGTGGCACCAGGAGGTCTCGCCCTCCCGTTCCCGCTCCCACGTGGCGACGGCCCCGATCTTCCATAGGTTGCCGAGCATCTCCACCCGGCGCAGCGGGAGGCGGCGGTTGGCGGCGGCCTCCGCGAACTCGGCGTAGTCCAGGGAGGGCCGGGTGACGTAGCCGAGGCGTTTGCGCCAGCCGCCGACGGTGTCCTGGTAGTCGAAGAGGTGGACGCCCGGCGGGTGGACGCGGCGCATGTGGAAGGACAGGTAGTGGTCCTCGAAGTGGATCCGGTGGTCCCGGCCCGGTTCGTGCGGCACCTCGAGGCGGACGGGGACGGCCCCGTCCACCGGTTCGTAGCCGAAGAGCTCCCACTCGAAGGCGGGGCGGAGCTGGAGCGTCTTCACCAGGCCGACGAGTGCGCCGAAGTCCTCGTAGCGGTGCAGGTCGAGGGCGTCGGCCATCTGCAGTGCCGCGGAGACGGCCTGGGCGACGGACAGCTGGGGCATCGCGCGGACGAGTTCGGCGGTGAACTGCTGTGTCCTCGCCTGTAGCTGGAGGTCCATGACTTCATCCTTCCGTCACCCCCGAAAATGTTACGTAGATCACACGATATCCCCTTGTGGTGAAGGTGTAAAGGATTGCGAAGGTGCCGTTATCCCTTTGTGTCTCCTGCAACGGAAAAGCATGCCCCGCCCGCGACATGCAGAATGGGGTCATGCGCATCGACATCTGGTCCGACTACATCTGCCCCTTCTGCACCGTCGGCGAGCGGCACCTCAACCTCGCCCTGGAGGAGTTCGCCGGACGCGATGACGTGGAGATCGTGTGGCGCAGCTTCCAGCTCGACCCCGAGGCTCCCCACGAGTCCACCGGCAACGCACTGGACTACCTCACGCGCGTCAAGGGCATGAGCGAGGAACAGGTCGTCGCCATGAACGACGGCCTCGCCGCCCGCGCCGCGCAGGTCGGCCTGGACTTCAACTGGCGGGAGTCGCACATGGTCAACACCATGACCGCCCACCGCCTCGGCGTCCTGGCACGGGAGGACGACCGCGGGGTCGAGTGGGACGAACTGGTCAAGCGCGCCTACTTCACGCAGGGCCGCAACATCGCCGACCATGACGAGCTACGCTCCCTGGCCGCGGAGGTCGGCCTCCGCCCGCAGGACGTCGAGTCGGTGCTCGCCGACGAGTCCGCCTACTCGCAGGAGGTCATGGCCGACATCGCCGAGGCGCGCCGCATCGGTGTGCAGGGCGTGCCGTTCTTCGTGTTCGACGGTCGCCTGGCGGTCTCCGGGGCGCAGCCCGTCGAGGTGTTCACCCGGGCCCTGGAGCAGATCGCGGCGGGTGAGTGACCATGAGCGTGTGGCTGACCTCCGACCTGCACCTCGGGCACCAGTTCATCGCCCGGCTGCGGGGATTCAGCACCGTCGAGGAGCACGATGACGCGGTGCTCGAGGGGATCCGCAACCTGCCCGTCGGCAACCGCCTCTGGATCCTCGGGGACCTCTCCCGTGGTTCCTCGGAGGATGAGCGCCGGGCGCTGCAGCTGCTGAAGATCCACGGTGCCCACCTGGAGATGCACCTCATCCCCGGCAACCACGACTCGTGCCACCCGATCCACCGGTCGGCGCACAAGACGCAGCGGATGTTCCTCGAGGTGTTCCACTCGGTGCAGGCGTACCAGAAACTCAAGTGGGAGGGGCGCAACGTCTACCTCAACCACTTCCCGCGTCCCGGCATGGACCACCCGGGCATGCCCTCGCGGCACGACGAGGTGCGCCTGGAGGCCGAGTGGATCGTCCACGGCCACCTGCACTCCCGCGACCCGGACACGGGCGAGGGGCTGGTCGACGTCGGCCAGGACGCCTGGGGAATGAAGCCGGCGCGTCAGGACGCGGTCCAGCGGATCCTGTTCAGCTGAGCCGGTCGGCGACGGCCTGGATGTCGCCGATGGGCAGCCGCGTGCCGGGCTGGGCGTTGCACCGGTCGAGCAGCGCGTAGCCCGCGCTCTGCAGTGCGAGGTGCTCATTCCAGCGGGCGGCGGCCGCATCCGGGAGGTTGGCGGCCAGGGACTGCGCCGCCCGTCGCTCACCGAGCAGCTCGAACTGCAGGTCACGGCGCTGCGCGAGGGCGCGGTCCGGGGTGTCCGCCAGGAGCGCGCCGAGCAGCGTCATCATCGCCTCGCGGCTGCGCTGCATCAGGCGGGCGTGGTTCTCGGGGTCACGCAGACCGACCCACAGCAGGGCCACCGCGAAGACCACCGAGAGCAGCACCTCGGTCGTGCGGGAGACGACCGTCTCGCCGAGCGGCAGCGCCAGCGCGTTGCCCATCATCAGCGCCAGGGGAGTGGTGAAGATGACGCACAGGACGTAGTTGCGCACCACGAAGATCTCGGCGAAGAACTGGCACACCGCCAGCGCGAGCAGCAGCCCCCACAGGTTGAGCTCGAGCAGGTGCAGGACGGTGAACAGGCCGATGCCCAGCACGGACCCCAGCAGCCGGTGGAGCCCACGGATCGTGCCCGGCAGGCTCTCCGGCCCCCACTGCAGGATGAGCAGCGCCGACACGATCGCCCAGTCCGGACGGTCGAAGCCGAGCGCGATGCCGAGGACGGCGGCCGCCAGGGCCGCGGCGAAGACCTTCCACGCGGTCGTCGTCGCGTGGCTGTGCCGGTGGAGGGAGCCGTAGAGGCGGTAGCTTATCGACGGCCGCGTGTGCGGGATCGCCGTCCGCGTCAGGTCGATGAAGTTCGGGGTGTCGGTCAGCTCCTCGGGGTCGTCGGGCGGGGTGTTGAGGGCCGCGAGCCGCCGGTGCGCGGTGAGCGTCCGGCGGACCAGGTCACCGCGGGACTCGTCGATGATGCGTCCGGCGCGGATCACGCCGGCGTCGGCGAGCATGTTCCAGGCGTGGGACAAGGCGGTGCGGGCCTGGTGAAGCTTGGCGACGCTGGCCTCGCCCGCCGCGAAGTCCTCCACCGCCTTCTCCAGGGTGTCCACCGCCCGGTGCTCCGCCTTCCGGCCGGAGGTCATGCCGAGGACGAGGCCGCTCAGGGCGCCGACGCCGGCCCACGCGCCGACCTCCAGAGGGTTGAGGCCGAGGCGGGCCACCATCGTCGCGCCGCCGGTGACCATGACGATGAAGAAGCTACCCGGCGGGGGCAGGCGCAGGGCGTTCTGCACGAAGGCGCCCACGGCGGCGACGCCCGCGGTGAACAGGGCGGCGAGCAGCAGCCACCAGCGGCCGCCCTGCTCCCATACCACCGAACCGACGAACGCGCCCGCCACCGTGCCCGTCACCAGCAGGAGCCCGGCGACGACCATGACCCGCCACCGGGTGCGCACCGGATGTCCCTCGCCGTAGATGACGGTGAATCCGCCCGCGGCGATGAGCAGCATCTCGGCGTCGTGACCGAGCAGCAGCGCGACCGAACCGGGCAGCGCCAGCGCCAGGGCCGCCCGCAGCGCGCCGGGCCAGCGGGTGCCGGGGGAGTGCACCGCCGTGAACAGGTCCCAGAAGCCGAGCCGCGGGGGCAGGGGCTCATTCATGGTGGGCCTCGATCCTCTCCGCGACGGCCTGGATGTCGCCGATGGGCAGGCGGAGGTCGCCGTGGGCCTCGCAGTAGTCGAGGAGGGCGTAACCCGCGCGCTGCAGCCCGAGGTGCTCGTTCCAGCGTTCCTCGGCGATGTCGGGGTTGTTGCGGGCCAGGGACTGGGCGGCGCGACGTTCGCTGAGCAGCTCGTACTGCAGGTCGCGGCGCAGCTCGAGCGTCTGGTCCGGGGTGGCGGTGAGCAGCGCCCCGAGCAGGGAGCTCATGGCGCGGCGGCAGCGTCGCTGCAGGCGCAGATGGTGGGCGGGCTCGGCGTCCGGGCGGTAGAGCCACAGGAGGACGAGGGCGAAGACGACGGAGAACACGATCTCGATGACACGCTCGGTCATCGTCACGTCGAGGTCGACGTCGAGGGCGCCGCCGAGCATGAGCGCGACCGGGGTGGTGAAGATGACGGTCAGCGCGTAGTTGCGGGTGACGAAGATCTCCGCGAAGAACAGGCACACCGACAGCGCGAGCATCAGCGACCAGCCGTGCACGCCGAGCAGGTGGAGCCCGCCGAAGAGCACCACGCCGAGCACCGACCCCAGGAAGCGGTGCACGCCGCGGACCGTGCCGGGGATGCGGTCTGGCCCCCACTGCAGGATGAGCAGCGCGGAGACGATCGCCCAGTCGGGACGGTCGAAACCGAGGCTGACGCTCGTGACGCCTGCGCCGAGGCAGGCGAGCACGACCCGCGAGGCGGTCATCATGGCGTGGCTGTCGGGGTGGACCGACCGGTACAGGCGGTAGCTCACCGACGGCCGGAAGTGCGGCACCCGGGCCCGGTCCACGTCGATGAGGTTCTTGTTGTCGGAGATCTCGTCGACCGCGCGGCTGTCGGTGCCCGCGAGCTTGAGCTGCGCGGCGAGGGTGCGTTCCGCCAGACCGGAGGAGTCGACGATGCGTCCGGCGTGGATGGCCCCCGCGTCGGCGAGCATGAACCAGGCGTTGGTCAGCGCCGTCTGCGCCTGGTGCAGCTTGGCGACGCTCATGTCGCCGTCAATGTCCGCCACCGTGTCCTCCAGCACCCGCACGGCCTTCTGCTCCGGGCCGTGCGGGTTGACCAGGGCCGGGGCCATGCCGACGAGCAGGGAACTGAGCACGCCGACGCCCGCCCAGGCGCCGACCTCCACCGGGTTGAGCCCCAGGCGGTAGGTCATGGTCGAGGCTCCCGCGACGAGCAGGATGAACCACGGCCCGGGCGGTGGCAGTCGGAGCGCGTTCGCGATGAAGACGCCGAATCCCGCGATCGTCGTGGAGAAGATGACGGTGAGCAGCAGCCACCAGCGCGTCGCCCCGGCCTCGATCTGCCCCCACACCACGGTGCCCACGAAGGCGCCGGCCACCGCCCCCGTGATGAAGAAGGCACCCGCCGTGAGCAGCACCTTCCACCGGGCGCGGTAGGCGTACCCCTCGCCGTGGATGACGGTGAACGAGCCGGCGGCGATCAGCAGCAGCTCCGCCTCGAGCCCCAGGAGCAGCGCGAGGGTGCCCGGCAGTCCCATCGCCAGCCCGGCGCGCAGCGCACCCGGCCAGCGGGGACCGGGGGAGTGGAAGGCCGTGAACAGCTGCCAGGGGCTGGGCCGTGGTGGGAGCGTCTCGATCATGTGAATCAGGATAGACCGTGAATGAAATGAACAGAATGGTCTGCAAAACTAGACAGAATGGTTTGCGGTGATGTACCTTTCGGTCCAGTAAGTAAAAATCACATGAAAGGCGGATCCATGATCCTCACCGGTCTGGCCGTGGGCGCAGTCCTCGGCGTCGTCATGCAACGCGGACGGTTCTGTGTCACGGGCATGCTCCGCGACATCTTCCTGCAGAGGTCCTGGCGCACCATCGTGGCGCTGTTCATCGTCATCTCCGTGCACGCACTCGGCGTCGCCGCGCTCACCAGCGCCGGAGTCATCGCCCCGAAGGAGAACGCCTTCGCCCCGCTCGCCGTCACCGTCGGCGGCTTCGTCTTCGGCCTGGGCATCATCCTGGCCGGCGGCTGCGCATCCGGAACGTGGTTCCGGTCCGCGGAGGGACTCATCGGCTCCTGGATCGCGCTCGTCTTCTACGCCCTGTCCGCCTCCGCCATGCAGACCGGTGCGCTCAACTGGCTCAACGTCGGCATGAAGTCCGTCGACTCCGGCCTGACCACCCTGCCCGCCACCTTCGGCGTCTCCGCCTGGTTCTTCGCCGTCCCCCTGGCCGTCGGCACCGCCCTGGCCGCCCGCCACTACCTGGCCACCGAGAAGAAGGCCGCGCGTCTCGACGTCCCCCTGTGGAAGCGCCCCCTGCACCTCTACACCGCAGGTGCCCTCGTCGGACTCATCGGCGTCATCGCCTGGCCGCTGTCCGCCGCCGCCGGCCGCAACTCCGGTCTGGGAATCACCGGTCCGACCGGCAACGTCGCCAACTTCATCGTCACCGGCGACGTCGAGCGTGTCGACTGGGGGGTCATGCTCGTCCTCGGCCTGTTCATCGGCGCCTTCGCCGCCGCCAAGGCCACCGGCGAGTTCCGCCTGCGCGTCCCCGACGCCACCACCGCCACCCGCGCCGTCATCGGCGGCAGCATGATGGGTGTCGGCGCCGCCCTGGCCGGTGGCTGCACCGTCGGCAACGGCATGGTCCAGACCGCCCTCTTCAGCTACCAGGGCTGGGTCGCCCTGCTGTTCATCGCCCTCGGCGTCGGCGCCGGCGCGAAGATCTGGCTCAAGCCGGCCGCTGCTCCGGCCCCGGCCCCCACCTCCGCCGAGGACGCCGTCCTCGACACCACCCCGCTGACCCCGGCCTTCCAGGTCGCCACCGGCGCCGTCGCCCTCAAGACCGCCCCGCGCGTGACCAAGGCCCAGCCGATCGCCGAGGGCCGTTACGCCCTCGACCAGATGGGTGCCGTGTGCCCCTTCCCGCTCATCGAGACCAGGGACGTGCTCAACTCCCTGGAGACCGGCGAGGAACTGGTCATCGACTTCGACTGCACCCAGGGCACCGAGACCATCCCGCAGTGGGCCGCCGAGAACGGCCACGACGTCACCGACTTCCACGCCACCGGCGACGCCTCCTGGCAGATCACCATCAGGAAGGGCTGACGGTCACCGTCATCGCCAGGGTGAGATCCTCACCTGCCGGCAGTGTCACACCCCGCAGGTCCGCACCGAGGACCGCGGGCTCGACGCACACGAAACGACTCCACTCCCCGGGGCCGACATCCTTCATGTCGGCCTCTCCGGGATTCCAGACCACGACCGAGTCCGCGCCCTCGGAGGCCACGGTGATGACGCGCTCGCCGTCGTCGATACGCACCTCCCGGGAGGCGTGGAAGATGCGGTCGAAGGGGGCGTCGATACGCACCTCACCGGCCTGGGTGGACTCCGCGCCGGTGAGGCGGTCGGTGACCGTGACGCCGTCGAGGCCGTGCAGGCGCACCGTGCGCACGTCGGCGACCAGGAAATAGGGGTGGAAGCCCATCTGCACGACTCGGTCCTCCCCGGAGTCGTTGCTCATGGTCAGGGTGATGCGCAGGCCGTCGGCCAGCTCATGGCCGCTGAGCGTGAGCCCCAGTCCCTCCTCGGAGAGCGTCGCCGTGAAACTCCGCGAATCCGTGGTCACCCGCCAGTCGGAGGTGCGGGCCCAGCCGTGACGCGGGGCGTCGGGAAGCAGGTCCGCGAACGCCGGCGCGATGACGGGAATGCCGCCGCGGATCGGGAAACCACTCGTGGAGGAGAGGTAGAACAACTCCCCGAGATCGGTGTCGGTGCTGGTCACATGGGCGCCGGCGGGGCAGATGCGCATCCGGCCGACGGTCAACAGGTCGTCCATACCCTCTAAGGTAGGCGCAATGTACAGTGCCGTCACCGTCCGCGACCACACTCTCACCGTCCCCTGGTACGAGGGGGAGACCATCGAGGTGTTCTGCCGCGAGATCTCCCGCGATGACACCCTGCCGCCGTTGCTCTTCCTCCAGGGCGGCCCCGGCTACCCCGCCCGCCCCTCGTTCGACGGCTGGCTTTCCGAGGCGCTCACCGATCACCGCGTCTTCCTCCTCGATCAGCGCGGCACCGGCCGTTCCACACGCATCGACCGCCACGGCGACCCCACGCTTCTCGACGCCACCCACCTCGCCCATCTCCGGGCCAGCGACATCGTCGCCGACGCCGAGGCCTTCCGCGGGCACCTGGGCATCGAGCGCTGGGACGTCCTCGGCCAGTCCTTCGGCGGTTTCTGCACCACCACCTACCTCTCGCAGCACCCCGACGCGATCCGTTACGCCTACCTCACCGGAGGACTCCCCGGCTTCGGTCCCGCCGAGGAGGTCTACCACGCGACCTACAGCAAGCTCGCCGCCCGCCACGAACAGTTCTACAGGTCGGTGCCCTGGGCGGAGGCGCGAATCCGCGAGATCTGCCACCACCTCGACAACTCCGACGAACGTCTGCCCACCGGTGAGCGACTGAGCTCCCGCCGCTTCCGCACCATCGGCATTGAGCTGGGGCGCGGGGCGGGATTCGAGAACCTCGCGATGCTTCTCGACGCCCCTTTCCACCACGTCCGCGGCGAGAAGCGCCTCCGTGGCGACACCCTGGCCGACCTCAGTGGGCGCCTGTCCTTCGAGTCGGCCCCACTCTACGCCGCCATCCACGAGACCATCTACCCGGGCGTGCCCGCGTGGGCGGCGCACCGCGTCCGCGAGGAGGTCGAGGGCTTCGGGGAGGACCTCGACCCCGTCCGCGCCGAACGTTTCCACCTCACCGGTGAACACATCTACCCCTGGCTCTTCGAGGAGGACCCTGCCCTCCGCGACTTCCGCGGGGCAGCCGAGGACCTGGCGGCACGCGACTGGGAGCCACAGTACGACGCGGCCGCACTCGGGGAAGCGACGGCCGTGTGCGCAGCCGCCGTCTACCGAGACGACATCTTCGTCCCCCGCGAACTCTCTCTGGAGACCGCCGCCCACTTCCGCGACCTGCGCGTCTGGGAGACCGCCGATCACCAGCATGACGGGCTGCGGGCCGACGGTGCCCGCATCCTGCGTCACCTCATGAAAATGGTGCGTTCATAAGCGCTTTATGGTGTTACCAGCGCACACCCGCCGCGACATTTCTTCTGGCACCGGCAGCCCACCCCTGACGGCCGATGACGGGAGACCTCACCATCTCCACTGGAGGATTCATGTCTGCCGTGTTCCGCTCCCGCGAGGACCGCTCCGCCGCCATCGCCGTGACGGCCTTCCCCCTGTTCATCCTCGTCGGCACCGCCATCGCCTACCTCTTCCCGGCGCCGTTCCAGCCGTGGTCGCAGTACATCACGTACTTCCTCATGATCATCATGTTCGGCATGGGCCTGACCCTGACTATCCCGGACTTCCGGGAGATCGCCCGCCGACCGTGGGCCATCCTCCTCGGCGTGGTGGCGCAGTTCGTCATCATGCCCGTCGCCGCCGTCACTGTGGCCCGCATGCTGGGCCTCAATGAGGCGCTGGCCGTCGGTCTGCTCATGCTCGGCTCCGTGCCGGGCGGTACCTCATCCAACGTCATCACCTTCCTGGCCAAGGGCGACGTCGCCCTGTCCGTGGCGATGACCTCAGTGTCGACCCTGCTGTCGCCGATCGTCACCCCGATGCTCATGCTCGCCCTGGCGAACCAGCGCACCGACGTCGACGGCTGGGGCATGGCGATGACGCTGGTCCAGACCGTGCTGCTCCCCGTTATCGGTGGCCTCGTCCTGCGCTACTTCCTGGACAAGTGGATCGGCCTCATCGCCCCTGTTCTGCCGTGGATCTCCATCCTCGGCATCGGCGGCGTCGTCTTCCCGACCGTGGCCAACAACACCGAGCGCCTCGCCGCCGTCGGCATGATCGTCTTCTTCGCCGTGCTCCTGCACAATGTCTTCGGCTACCTGCTGGGCTATGTCACCGGCAAGCTCTTCCGCCTGCCGGAGTCCAACAACCGCACCATGGCGGTTGAGGTGGGTACCCAGTCCGCCGGACTCGCCTCCGGTATGTCCGCCAAGTTCTTCAGCCCCGAGGCCGCCCTCCCGGGTGCCGTCGCCGCCGTCCTCCACAACATCACAGGCGCGGTCTACGCCGCGGCCGCCCGCCGTTTCCCGCTCCCGGAGGAACAGAATCGCACCAGGGTTGTTGAAGAGAAGGTGTCCGTCTCGTAGACGACACCCCGGTGGGCTACAGTGAGTCCACTGGTATCGCGTCGACCGAGAAGGTGCGGTGAAATCATGCAGGACAACCGTGAGCATGTGACCCTGTCCATGACAGAGGTCACCGAATTCGATCGACTGGCCACCGAGCTCGGAGTCTTCGAGGTCTCCGAGGAGCGCGTCCTCGACCCCGGGATCCTCACCCAGGTGTACGGGGGGTAAGGGCGCAGGGAAGAGACCGGGTGCGGTGTGCACCCGGTCTCGTGTCGTTTCTTAGCTGGTGTGATGGACCGGAGCGAGGTTATAGACGGGTGTGTCCATTCCCTCATAGCGGGCCTTCAGCTGGAGTGCCAAATAGCGGGAGTAGTGTCGCGACTGGTGAAGGTTTCCTCCGTGGAACCACAGTCCCTTAACCTGGGTCGGCTTCCACATGTTGCGCAGTTCTCCCTCCCATGGACCAGGGTCCTTTGTAGTGTCGGAACCGAGGCCCCAGCAACGTCCCACTTCGTCGGCGACATCCTGGCTGATGAGCTGGGCGGCCCAGCCGTTCATGGAGCCATATCCGGTGGCCAGGACGATGACGTCGGCTGGAAGCTCTGTGCCGTCGGTGAGTACCACCGACGTTTCGGTGACATGGTCGATGCTCACTCCTGAACGCACCGGGATCTTCCCCTCTGCTACGAGGTCAGAGGCACCGACATCGATGTAGTACCCAGAACCGCGGCGCAGATACTTGAGAAAGAGGCCGGAGTTGTCATCGCCGAAGTCGAGCGTGAAACCGGCTTCCTCCAATCTGTCGTAGAACTCGCGATCGTCCTCCCGGATCTTGTCGAAGACTGGACGCTGGACATCGGGTAGGAGTCTGTAAGGCCACGATGCGAAGAGCAGGTCAGCGGTGTCTACGTGGTGACGTCCGTTAGCGTGGTGTATCTGTAACTGCCGGTGAGGACCCCATGGAAGATGTGGGCGACCACCGCAGTACCTTTCGAATCAACTCCTACATCTCCTCGAAAGGGACAACCCACGATGGCCGCTGGCCCCCATCATATCGACCCGACCACCTACCTCGACGACCTACTGTCTCAAGCCTCCCCGGACCTGATGAGACAGATGCTGCAGAATTTCATCAACCAGATCCTGTCCACCCAGGCCGACCAGATCTGCGGCGCCGATTACGCCACCACATCCGAGTCCCGCACCAACGTCCGCAACGGCTACCGCCACCGAGACCTCGACACCAGAGTCGGCACCATCGACGTCGCCGTGCCGAAACTACGCACCGGTTCCTTCTTCCCGGACTGGCTGCTGGAACGACGCACCCGGGCCGAACGGGCCCTGACCACCGTGATCGCCACCTGCTACCTCAAAGGCGTGTCGACCCGCAGGATGAACGACCTGGTCGCCAGCTTGGGGATCAACAATCTCTCGAAATCACAGGTCTCAGAGATGGCCAAAGATCTTGATCAGATGGTGGAGGATTTCCGGACCCGCCCGTTGGATTCTGGCCCGTATCTGTATGTTTCCTGCGACGCGTTGACCATGAAGGTCCGTGAAGGCGGGCGGGTGGTCAAGACCTCCGTCCTGCTGGCCACCGGCGTCAATGCCGAAGGCTATCGGGAACTACTCGGTATGCAGGTCGCCACCTCGGAGTCGGTGGCCTCCTGGACCGGTTTCTTCCGCGATCTCAAGGCCCGGGGCCTGGACCAGGTGTACCTGGTCACCAGCGACGCGCACCTGGGGATCCAGCACGCCATCGGCGAGGTGCTGCCCAACGCCTCCTGGCAGCGGTGCCGCACGCACTTCGCTAAGAACGGACCTGACCCCTTGATGGTGGACACGCTGAAACCAGCATTTCGCTGGGGAAGTGAGGTACCTTTCCACCATGCCACGCAAGACCTACACCGAGCAGTTCAAGCGTGACGCAGTGGCGTTGTACGAGTCGACTCCCGGAGCAACGATCAACGCGATCGCCTCCGATCTCGGAGTCAACCGCAACTCCCTGCGCACCTGGCTCGACTCCTTCGGCACCGGCACCAAAACCAACGCCAACGGCGAGAAAGTCGCCAGCCCCGTCGCCGCGGCCAACAGCGCACGCACCCCGGCTGAAGGACTCTCCGATACCGAGCGCATCCGCGTGTTGGAACGCGAAAACGCCAAGCTCCGGGAGGAACGAGAGATCCTGCGCAAGGCGGCTAAATATTTCGCGGAAGAGACGAATTGGTGAACCGCTTCCGATTTGTTGACGACCACCGAGACTTCTACGAGGTCAAGCGGTTATGTGAGGTTCTGAAGATCAACCGGTCCTCGTACTACGCCTGGAAATCGGCTGCCCCTGCCCGCCAGCAACGCCTCGTCGCCGACGCGGTGCTGGGAGCGCAGATCAAGACCACCTTCAACGCCGAGAACGGCTGCTACGGGGCGAAACGTGTGACTGCGACTATCAACTCCAGCGACGGCAACTCCGCCGGCGGCGTTGTTGTGCAGCGGGTCAATCACAAGCGCACGGCCCGGCTGATGCGGCAGATGGGTCTGTTCGGCTACACGAAAAAACGCCGCGTGAAGACCACCGTGTCTGCGAAACGGGTTCCGAAGTTCCCGGACCTGTTGAAACGTCGGTTCACCGCAGCCAAGCCGAACACGGTCTACGTCGGCGATATCACGTACCTGCCGATCGCGGACGGGTCGAATATGTACCTGGCCACCGTTATTGATTGCTATTCGCGGCAGTTGACCGGTTTCGCGATCGCCGACCACATGCGCACCGAGTTGGTCGAAGAAGCCCTCACGATGGCCCACGGGGCCCGAGGTAGTCTTGACGGGGCGATTTTCCACTCGGATCACGGCAGTGTTTATACCTCTGAGCAGTACCGGAGGTTGTGTGAGCAGTTCGGCGTCACCCAGTCGATGGGAGCGATCGGGACGAGTGCGGATAACTCGTTGGCGGAGTCGTTCAACGCGTCACTGAAGCGGGAAGTCCTTCAGGATGAGCCTGTTTTTCCAAGTCAGCTGGTGTGCCGCCGGGATGTGTTTCGGTGGTGCACCCGGTACAACACGAAACGTTTGCACTCATGGTGCGGCTACCGCTCGCCGAATGCCTTTGAAGCCGCCTGATTAGCTACACTGACTATCGCATCTTGATGAAATCCCCGTGTCCACTTTCCGGGGTTCGGGCCCAACCTCTCCGGGCTGGTGCCCAAGACGCAGTGGCCGACGTTGTCGGCGATGTTTCAGACGATCTTCCAGCAACCCGATGCCCAGGCTGTGTGGGATCAGGCACGGGAGGTGGTGGGCTTCTGTGAGCAGAAGTTCCCGCATGTCGCGGACTACCTCGAGGAGTCCCTCGACGAGCTGCTGGCTTTCACCCACGCCCCGAAGGCGGTGTGGACGAAGGTGTGGTCGAACAACCCGACCGAAAGGCTCAACCGGGAGATCCGCCGGCGCACCGACGTCGTCGGGATCTTCCCCAACCGCGAGGCCGTGGTCCGCCTCGTGGGTGCCGTGTTGGCGGAGCAGCACGATGATTGGATCCAGCAGAAGCGCTACATGTCGCTGACGAGCCTGGAGCAGACGAAGGCGATGATGGCTGCCCACCTCATCGATGCCGGCGAAGCCACTCAGGAGGTCGCATGAGCCAGTCTCACCATCGGGCTCGTGCCGGTCCCTGACACCGTCATGCTGCTTGTTTTATCGAAAGGCAGATACACCACTCCCGCGGACTTGACCCTACGTCCTCTTGGCTCGGGGTAGGAGATCAGCTCCTGCGCAGAGGTGAGGACAGTCCACGCGCGACCATTTCGGAGCCGGACAATGCCCTTGCAATGGAAGTCGAGTGAGTCGAAGGTGAAGGAAATACGGGTGACACCGTCCCCTTCGTCGGCCGGCTCATCACTGAGTTCAATGTTGCGTAGCTGACTGCGGGGGTGGGTTGCTTCCACCATGGCCACAATCTCGTTGATTCCTTCCGCTGTAGTGATGTTCCAGCTGATGGAGGTGAGATCTCGCCAGAACGACTCCGGCTCGAAGAGGTCTCTCAGTGCCTCGGCCGAGGGACCAGCCGTTGCTTCCTCGAATCGGGTGAGCCACTCAGTGGCCTGAGTTGTCAAGGTCATACGTACTCCCTAAGTGAGAAATTGTGTTGCAGCTCACCCTATAGGGGAAAGTGTGACTTGTGTCGAGGAATCGGTAGAGGGGTGCAACGCCATCGTGCTGGTTATGGTGTTGCACCCCTCCCGGTGATTCCTAGAACGGCACCCCGCTGCGGAGGATGACGTTCGCGTAGGGGGTGGTCTCCCCGGTGCGGACGACGAAGGAGACGTCCGCGAGCAACGCCTTGAGTTCCTCGTGGCTGACCTCGGTGACGGGGACCGCGGGAAGCAGGTCACGTACCTCGGTGGGGGTCTCCGCGGCGATGGTGACGCCCTCGATGACGACCTCGTCCAGCAGTGCATCCAGCACCTCGGCGAAGCGGGGGACACCGAAGACGAGGGACAGGTCGACCACGGGGATGCCCGCGGGGATGGGTAGACCGCAGTCGGCGACGACGAACGTGTCCGTGTGCCCCAGGCGGTTGATCCGCGCGGCGAGCTGCGGGTTGAGGATTCCTGACCTACGCATCGTCCACCTCCGGCAGGGTGGCGTCCGGGCCCGGGTACGAGGTCTGCGCCCCGTGGCCCGTGACCGCGAAGGCCCCCACCCGGGCGGCGTGCCCGGCCGCGGCGATGAGGTCATCGCCCGCGACGAGCCGCGCCACCAGGGCACCCGCGAAGGCGTCGCCGGCGCCGACGGTGTCCACCGGGGTGACGCGTGGTGTCGGGACCGGGGTGAGGCCGTCGCCGGTCGCCACCATGGCGCCGGCGGCGCCGAGGGTGAGGACGACGGAGGGGAAGCCGGCGTCGAGAAGCGCGCGGGCGAGATCCTCCGGGACGTCGGAGGTGATGCCGACGCCGAGCTGCTCGAGGATGAGCCCGGCCTCGTGCTCGTTGGCCATGAGTGGATCGGCACGGAGGAGGGCGGCGGGATCGACCTCGATGACGGGCGCCAGGTTGACCACGACGCGGCCGGTGGACAGACGGACGGCCGCGGCGAAACCGTCGGCGGGGATCTCACCCTGGAGGAGCACGATCCCCGCACCGGCGATGAGGTCGGCGCGTTCCTCCACGAAGTCGGCGTCGACGTGCGCGTTGGCGCCCGGGACGACGACGATGGTGTTCTCGCCCTTCTCGTCGACGGTGATGACCGCCAGGCCCGTCGGCCCCTCAACGGTGGCCACCGCCGACATGTCCACGCCGGAGCCGCGCAGGATCTCCGTGGCCGGGGCCGCGTAGGGGTCCCCGCCGACCGCCCCGACCATGGCCACCGACGCGCCCTGCAGGGCGGCGGCGACGGCCTGGTTCGCACCCTTGCCGCCGGCGGACACCGCGCTTCCGGACCCGAGGAGGGTCTCCCCGGGCTGCGGGTGGCGGGCCACACGGACGGTCAGGTCGGCGTTGACGGAGCCGACGACGACGACGACGTCAGGGGCGGTCACTCGAAGTCACCGACGTTCTCACGCGTGACGGTGACCACCTCGACCGGAACCTCCTTGTCGGGCGTCTGGTCGTCGAGGATCTTCTTCGCCTGCTCGACGGCCTGGGCCCCGAGCTCATCCGGCTGCTGCGCGATGGTGGCGACCATGCGGCCCGCCTTGACCGCGGCGAGTCCGTCCGCCGTGCCGTCGAAGCCCACGACCTTCACGGCGTCACCGGCGCGGGCACCGAGAGCCTCCAGGGCGCCGAGCGCCATCTCGTCGTTCTCGGCGAAGATGGCCTTGACGTTGGGGTGCGCCTGGAGGAGGTTGCTGGCGACGTCGAGACCCTTGGTGCGGTCGAAGCCGGCGGTCTGTGTGGCGACGACCCGGATGTTCGGGTACGCCGAGATGCCCTCGGTGAAGCCCCGGCCGCGGTCACGGGAGGCGGAGGAGCCGGCGATGCCCTGGAGGACGATCACCTCGCCCTCCTCGCCGATGGCCTCGGCGAGGGCCTCGGCGGCCTGCCTGCCGCCGGCGACGTTGTCGGAGGCGATGAACGAGGCGACCTCGCCGCCGTTGGAGGAACGGTCGACGGCGATGACCGGGATGTCGGCGTTGTTGAGCGCCTCGACGGCCGGGACCACGGCGTCCGAGTCCGTCGGGTTGACGATGACGACCTGCGCCCCCGCGCTGGCCGCGTTGTTGAGCTGGTTGATCTGGGTGGAGGCGTCGTCGGAGGCGTCCTGGATGTTGAGGGTGATGCCGAGCTCGTCGGCCTTGGCCTGGGCGCCGTCGCGGAGCTGGACGAAGAACGGGTTGGTCTGGGTCGACAGGGAGAGGGTCACGGAGCCGTCGCCGGCGGAGTCGCGGTTGCAGGCCGCCAGTCCCAGAGCGAGGGAGACGGAGGCGACGATGGCGAGGGACTTACGGGTGAGGGACATGTTCCTTCTTCTTTCCTGGGTGGGTGGGTCTAGGTCGTGGTCTTCTTGCGCAGGACGTCGAAGCCGACCGCGAGTGCGATGACGAGGCCGATGACGATCTGCTGCCAGAAGGAGGAGACGTTGAGGAGGTTGAGGCCGTTGCGGATCACGGCGAGGAGAATGGCGCCGATGAGGGTGCCGGTCGCCTTGCCGGTGCCGCCGGCGAGGGAGGCACCGCCGATGACGACGGCGGCGATGGCGTCGAGCTCGTACCCGACACCGGCCTGGGGCTGCGCGGAGGAGAGGCGTCCGGCCATCACGAGACCGGCCAGGCCGGCGAACAGGCCGGACAGGGCGTACACGGTGACCAGGATCTTCTTCACCGGCAGGCCCGAGAGGCGGGCGGCCTCGACGTTGCCGCCGATGGCGTACATCGAGCGGCCCAGGACCGTGCGGGAGAGGATGAACCAGCAGACGAAGCCGGCGATGACCATCATGACGATCGGGATCGGGACGCCGGCCACGGTGCGGCCCAGCCAGTTGACGGTCGGGGCGGTGGACATGGGCGAACCCTGGGAGATGACGAGGGTCGCGCCACGGGCGATCGACATCATCGCGAGGGTGGCGATGAAGGCGGGCAGCTTGCCGTAGGCCGTGGCGATGCCGCTGATGGCGCCGGCCAGCAGGCCGGTGAGCAGACCGGCGAGGAGGGTGAGCCAGCCGGGGAGGCCGGCCTCGACCCAGAACCAGGCGGACACCATCGCGCCGAGGGCGGCGACGGCACCCACCGACAGGTCGATGCCCGCGGTGACGATGACGAAGGTCATGCCGAAGGCGAGGATAGCCACGGTCGCGGCCTGGATGCCGATGTTGAGGAAGTTGTTGACGGTGAGGAAGTGCGGGGTGGCGATGAACAGCGCGATGCACAGGGCGACGAGACCCACCAGGGCACCGTTGTTCATCACCCAGTTGAGCACCTTCTGCCCCGTGGAGATGCGGGGGGCGGTGGCGGTGGTCATGGGGTCTCCTTCGTGTGGTCGAGTTGGTCGAGTGCATCGGAGGTGAGGGCGTCGTCGATCTGCGAGACCGCCAGCGCCATCACCTCATCCTGGGTGGCGGTGTTGGGCAGCTCTCCGGCGAGGCGGCCACCCGACATGACGAGGACGCGGTCGGACATGCCCAGGACCTCGGGAAGTTCGCTCGAGACCATGAGCACTGCGCCGCCGGAGGCGGTGAGTTCGTTGATGATGTTGTAGATCTCGACCTTGGCGCCGACGTCGACGCCGCGGGTCGGTTCGTCGAGAAGCAGGACGCGGGAGCCGGCGAGGACCCAGCGGCCGAAGACGGCCTTCTGCTGGTTGCCGCCGGAGAGGTTGCGGATCTCCTGGTTGAGGCCGGCCATGCGGATGCGGAGCTTCTCGGCCACCTCACCGGCGCGGCGCCGCTGCCCACCGCGGTCGGCCAGGCCGAACCGTGAGGTGGAGCGGAGGGTGGCGAGGCCGAGATTCTCCTCGACGCTGGCCCCGAGGACGAGGCCCTGGGCCTTCCGGTCCTCGGGGACGTGGCCGACGCCGCGGCGGATGGCCTCCGCGATGTCGTGCTGACGCAGGTCCCGGCCCTCGATGCGGACGGTGCCGGAGTCAACCGGATCGGCGCCGGCGATGGCGCGGACGACCTCGGTGCGGCCGGCGCCGACGAGTCCGGCGACGCCGACGACCTCTCCGGCGCGGACCTGGAACGAGACATCCTCGAAGCGGCCTGCGGCGGTGAGCGAGTCGACGTCGAGAAGCACGTCACCGATCTCGGGGACGACGCGGGGGAACTGGTCGTCGATGTCACGGCCGACCATGTGGCGGACGAGTTCCTCCTCGGGGGTGTCGGCGGGGACCTCCGCGACGAACTCGCCGTCGCGGAGGATCGAGACGGTGTCCGCGATGCGGGCGATCTCGTCGAGGTGGTGGGAGATGAAGACCATGCCCACGCCCTTGGCCTTGAGGTCGTCGACCACGCTGAACAGCTGGTCGATCTCGTGGCCGGTGAGGGCGGCGGTGGGCTCGTCGAGGATGAGGATGCGGGCGTCCATGGACAGCGCCTTGGCGATCTCCACCAGCTGCTGCCGGGCGATGCCGAGTTCGCCGACCGGGGTGTCCAGGTCGACGTTGACGCCGATGATGTCGAGTGCGGCCTGCGCGCGGCGGCGCAGCTCCGGGTAGTTGACCAGCCCGAACCTCTCGGGCGTGCGGCCGAGCATGACGTTCTCGGCGACGGACATGGTGGGGACCAGGTTGAGCTCCTGGTGGATGGTGGCGATGCCGAGGGCCTCGGCTGCCTTCGTGGTGGGGAGGGTGGTCGGCTGGCCGTCGACGATGATCGTGCCGGAGTCGGGCTGGTAGACGCCCGACATCATCTTGATCAGGGTGGACTTGCCGGCGCCGTTCTCCCCGAGCAGGGCCGTGACCTTGCCCGGATACACCGAGATGCTGACGTTGTCGATGACGTTGACGGGGCCGAAGGACTTGGAGACCTTCTCCAGGGTCAGTAGTGCGTCAGTCACGGAGTCACCTCCTTCGGGTGAAATCACTGGATGGGCGGATGATGAGTGTGGTGGGGATGGTGATCGGTTCTGGTGGGGAGTGTCCTGACATGAGGTCGAGGAGCAGGTGCAGTGCGCGTCTGCCCATCTCCGCGACGTCCTGGTCGATGACCGAGACCGGGGCGGCCTGCAGACGCATGGTCGCGTTGTCGTCGAAGCCGATGAGGGCCAGATCGCGGCCGAGGGCGATCCTCTGCGCGTGGCAGGCCTCGAGCGCGCCGATGGACATCATGGTGTCGCCGGCGATGATGGCCTCGACACCCCGGTCGAGGAGCTCGAGGGTGCCAGCGAAGCCGATGGAGTGGTCGAACCCTCCGTGGTGGATGGACCGTTCCCGGACGCCCCGGCTGTCGCACGCCTCCTCGAAGGCGGCGAGTCGGCGCACGCCCGTGGACGTGGTCACGGGGCCGGACAGGTAGCCGATGCGGCGGTGACCGTTGTCGAGGAGGTGGTCCACGGCGGCGGTGATGCCCGGTGCCGGGTCGGTAGCGACGGTCGGCAGCCCCGCGGTGGGGAGCTCGCGGTCGACGAGCACGGTCGGCATCGGGACCCGGGTGAACGCCTGCTCGGTGCCGTTGTAGGGGACGGCGATGAGGCCGTCGACCTGCTGGGAGGTGAGGACCTCGAGGGAGGTGGACAGGCGCGCCGGGTCCTCGGAGGTGGAGGAGATGATGGTCGACAGTCCGTGACGGTCGGCCTCCTGCTGGATGGCGTGGGCCATCCCGGCGAAGAAGGGGTTGACCAGGCTGGGGACGGTGAGTCCGATGATGTTGGTGCGGGAGCTGCGTAGGGCCCGGGCCTGGGCGTTGGGGCGGTAGTTGAGTTGCTCGGCGCAGGCGCGGACACGCTCGCGGGTGCCGGGGGAGATGGCCGGATTGCCCGCGAGGGCCCGGGAGGCGGTGGAGACCGACACTCCGGCGGCGGCCGCGACATCCCGCAGAGTGGTGCGTGCCATCGCCCCTCCTTTCCTGTGAATACCCTTTCAAGCTCGATGCAATCGTTTGCATGGTCCGTTGCTGTCAGCCTAGGTTCATGGCGGCGTCCCCGTCAAGTGGTCCAGGTCACAGGTTGATTTCGGCTGTGCTGGATCACACGTAGACTGGCCTGCATGACCCTTCGTGATCGCGCCCTCGGCGCCTGGTACGGACAGCTCATCGGTGACAGCCTCGGCGCGCTCGTGGAGTTCCTCGAGCCGTCGCAGATCGCGCGGCGGTACCCCGACGGGGTCCGTGAACTCGCGGACGGTGGTCCCCACAACATCGCCGCCGGCCAGCCGACCGACGACTCCGAGATGGCCCTGGCGTTGGCGCGCTCACTGGTCCGCAACGACGGGTACGACCGCGCGGACGTCCTCGACTCCTACCGACGCTGGCTCGACTCCCACCCCTTCGACCGTGGTTCCACCATCAGCAACGCCCTGCGTGGCCACTTCAGCGAATCATCCGAGGCCAACGGGGCGCTCATGCGCATATCCCCGGTCGCCATCGCCTATCACGCCGACTCGCGGCAGGCCGCAGCCTTCGCGCGTACCGACGCCGCCCTCACCCACCCCAACTCCTACTGCCTCGACGTCAACGCCCTGTGGGTCGGCGCCCTGGCGCGGGTCATCCACGACGGATCCGCGCCCGTCTTCGACCGCCCCGAGCTCTACGACCCCGCCCCCGGCGACGTGTTCAGCCAGCAGGGCTGGGTCCGGCACGCGATCACCCTCACCGTCCATGAGGTGGCGCAGGGCGACAGTTTCGAGGAGTCCCTGGTCCGCACCATCGGCCGCGGCGGCGACACCGACACCAATGGCGCCATCGTCGGTGCCTTCCTCGGTGGCGTCCACGGTGCCTCGGGGATCCCGCAGCGCTGGCGCGACGCCGTCGACAACTGCCGCCCGAACCACAACCGCCCAGCCGAGTACCACCCGAATGATGCGGAGGAGCTCGTCGACAAGCTCCTCGCCGTGAACGCCGGTAGCGTGTGACGACATGCTCATCCCTGAATGGCTCGCCGCCGAGATCGCCGCAGGGCGCACCGACCTCCAGCAGCTTCTCGAGTCCACCCCCTTCGACCGCGCCGCCGTCCGCACCGTCGCCGGATCCGGTGACTTCCAGATCGTCGACGGCCACGTCCGCTTCGCCTCCGTCCCCAGCCCCGGCACCTGGTTCCCGCAGCGCGAACCCACCCTGCTCACCTCCTGGTCGATGCCACTGGAGGTCACCGAGGAACTGCTTGCCGACGCCCCCGTCCCCGTCCCCCTCGCCGTCGGCTCCCTCGTCCAGGTGTACCGCCACGGCCACCGCTCCTTCTCGTCCCGGCTCGGCCCCCAGGGGCTCGTCATGGACGACGCCGAGATCCGACTCGGCTCCATCGCCCGCTTCCTCCGCGACCTCGGCGTCGGAGTGGGTGACACCGTCCACCTCCACTTCAACACCAACGGGAGATTCGACGTCTCCCTCTGAACAGCCCCATGAAAAGACTCTTCTCGACACTGCTCCTCCCGGAGGAGGCACGCGAACACCTCGTGCACGCCCTGCGCCCCATCCGGGAGAACAACCCCCGCGACCTGCGGTGGACCGACCCCGACAACTGGCACATCACGCTGAGCTTCTACGGGCTCATGCCCAACGACCACACCGACCTGCTGCAGCACCTGGCGCAGGCCGCTGCCTCCTCCGGGCCCCTGGACCTCCACCTGCACGGTGCCGGCTCCTTCGGTCACCGCTCCCTGTGGATCGGCGTCGGTGGTGACACCGCCCGGTTGAAGGCACTGATGGCCGACGCCGTCTACAACCCGGAGGAACCCCCGCCGCCGCAGAAACCGCACGTGACCATCGCCCGGACGCAGGAACGCTGGCTGGTCGGGGATCTGGTCCATGCCCTGCTGGTCTACGACGGTCCGCGTTTCGTGTGCGATGAGCTGGCCCTCGTGGAGTCGCATCTCGGCCAGGGTCGCTCGGGTGGCCCCAGGTACGAGGTCCTGGAGCGGGTCCGACTGGGTTAGAAGGGAGGCGGGTCGTCCTCGGTCGGAGGGGGAGTGGACAACCCGGCCCGTTTCTCCAGGTTGCGTCTGTCCTGGGATTCCTTGCGGACCCGTTCCCTCCGGTTGTGCATCCTCTGCCCGACGGTCTGCAGCCAGCGACGTTCCTTGAGCGACAGGGGGCCGCGCGGTTCGGAGATCACATACGTCCCGTCCTCGTAGAGGAGGTACTTCTCCCGTGTGTGCGGGTCGATGATGTAGGTCATGCGCCCGTCGGTCTTCACGTTGTGGTGTGTCGGGCAGAAGGCCGCCATGTTCGCGGCGGTCGTGGGGCCGCCGTCCGCATGGTTGACGCGGTGCTCCATCTGGGTGCGGTGGCCCGGGCAGGAGCAGTCGGCCTCCGAACATCCCCCGTCGAAGCCGATGATCACCGCCTTGATGTCCTCCGGGGTGGCGTAGCCCTTGACCATCTTGTCCTTGAGTTCATCCATGTCGCGGATCCGCGTGGCCTTCGCGGCCAGTTCATCGGTGAACGTGGGGTTGATGTAGCCGACGTCGGACATCCAGCCGGGGGCGTCCTCGACGTCGTGGGCGCGGTAGATGTTGAGGGTCACGGAGGTGTTGCCTTCACCGCGCATGAGATCGTTGTACGCGTCGACGAGGCTCATGTTGTTCGCGGCGGCGTGCTTCCGCACGCGTATGTCGATCTCGAGGCCGGTGGCGGCATCGGTCTCGACGGTGATGTAGGCGCGGTCGCCCTCGAAGCCGACCTCGAAGTGGTCCCGCGGGTCCGGCAGGGGATCGTCCTTCTCGGAGACCGAGGTGTCGAGGGTCTGGATGATCGCGTTGAGCTTCTTGCGGATCTCACCGGGGGTGGGCAGGTTCTGGTTGGCGCGGGTGGGGGTGAGGAAGTCGGTGAGTTCCTCGTCGATGACGGCCATGTGCGCGGTGACCGAGGCGTCGATCTTGTTCAGGACGCCGTCGATGGCCTTCAGCCGGTGGAGGTCGAGGTGGACGAGGCGTCGCTGGAGGAGCTTGAGCCTCGGCAGCTCCTCCAGGCGTTGGTGGGCGAAGATCGCGGAGGTGATGTAGCCGTCACCGTGCCCGGTGGACCTGCGCAGGCGGGCGAGGGTGAGCCGGAGATCCGCGTCGGCGGAAGGCAGTTCGTTCTGCCACATCCGGAAGTCCTCCCGGCGGGCCCGCGCGCCGCGGACGGCCGCGGGATCGTGCGGGTTGGACACCGAGTAGTAGACCGGCGGGGAGAAGTGCAGGTACAGGCCTGCCTCGACCTCGGTCATCTCGATCAGTCCGGTACTCACCGCCACCCCCCTTTCGCCCCTGTGTTCGATCTCCACCATAGAGCACCTGAGCGACACGCGCAAGGGGTCACTCAGATCCGGGGTATCGCCGCCAGCAGGGAACGGGTGTACTCGTCCTGCGGATCAGCCCACACCGCCTCGGTGGGACCGTGCTCCACGATCCTGCCCCGGTACATCACAGCCACGGTCGAGCACACCTCCCGGACCACGGACAGGTCATGGGAGATGAACACGAGGGTGAGGCCGTACTCGTCCACGAGCCTGTCGAGGAGCTCGAGCACCTGGGCCCGGACGGAGACGTCGAGGGCGGAGACGGGTTCGTCGGCGAGCAGGATCTCCGGCCGGCCGGCGACGGCGCGTGCAATGGAGATGCGCTGGCGCTGACCACCCGAGAACTGGTGCGGGTAACGCTCGGCGGCGTCCGGCGGCAGGCCGACCTCCGCGAGGACCTCCAGCACACGGGCGTGGTCGCCACCTCCCTCCGCCACGGAACGACCGACCCGGAGACGGGGATTGAGGGAGCTCTGCGGATCCTGGAAGACAACCTGCACGCCGGCGTCGACACGCACGGTGCCGCTGGTGGGGGAGTCGAGGCCGGCGAGCTGGCGGAGCAGCGTCGTCTTGCCGGAACCGGAACCACCGACGATGCCGAGGCGTTCACCGCGGTGGACGACGAGGGAGACGTCGTCAAGTGCCTTCGTCGCGCCGTACTCGCGGGTGACGTTGGAGAGGGTGAGCACCGGCGGCCCCACCTCCCGGACCTCGGCGGGCGCACCCGGCAGGGAGGCGGCGATAAGACGCTGCGTGTACGGGTGCTCCGGCGCGCGGAGCACCTGCTCGGTGGTGCCCTCCTCCACCACCGAACCCCCGGACATCACCAGCACGCGGCGGCACATCCGGTTGATCACGCCGAGGTCGTGCGTGATGAACAGCAGCGACACACCCGTCTCGTCGACGAGCCGGTCGAGCAGGTCGAGGATCTGGTCCTGCACGGTGACGTCGAGGGCGGTCGTCGGCTCGTCGCAGATGAGCAGGTCCGGCTCCTGTGCCAGCGCCATCGCGATGAGCACACGCTGCCGCTGCCCACCGGACAGCTCATGCGGGTAGGCGTTCATGCGCGCCGGGTCGAGTGCGACCTGTTCGAAGAGGTCGGCGACGTCACTGCGGTGCGCCGCCTCCTGCACCTGCTTTCCGACGGTCATCAGCGGGTCCAGCGCCGTCATCGGCTCCTGGAACACCATCGACATCACCCTGCCGCGCAGCGGCCGGATCCGGCGGTCGGGCAGCCCGATGAGCTCCTGCCCGTCGAGGACGACGGACCCGCTGGCGGACAGACCCCGCGGCAGCAGACCCATGATCGACAGCGCGGTGAGCGACTTGCCGGACCCGGACTCGCCGATGAGGCCGACGCGTTCGCCGCGGCCGACGGTGAAGGTGATGTCGTCGAGAAGCCCGTCCCCGACGCGGAGACCGGTCACGGAGAGAATGGTCATCGTCGCCTCCGGGAGGGGTCGAGGACGTCCCGCAGGCCGTCGCCGAGCAGGTTGAAGCCGAGGACGGTCAGCGCGATGGCCAGGCCCGGCCACAGGGCCAGCTGCGGGGCGGAACCGAGGGAGGCCTGCGCGGACTGCAGCATGCGCCCCCACGACGGGTCCGGCGGGGAGGTGCCCAGGCCGAGGAAGCTCAGGGCCGCCTCCGCGAGGATCGCCAGGGCGAAGGCCACCGAGGACTGCACGATGATGACGCCCGCGATGTTCGGCAGCACGTGCCGCTGCGCGATGATCACCTCCGGCACCCGCGAGACACGGGCGGAGGCGATGTAGTCCTGCGTCATCACCTGCAGGGTGCCGGCCCGGGCCACGCGCGCGAAGCCGGGGATGCCGGCGATGCCGATCGCGATCATGGCCGTCAACGTCGAGGCACCGAACGCCGCCCCCGCGACGATGGCGAGCAGCAGCGCCGGGAACGCCAGCATGAGGTCCATGCCGCGCATGATCAGCGTCTCCGCCCACCCGCGGCGCATGCCCGCGAGGATACCGAGGGGCACGCCGAGGAGCGCGGAGATGCCCACCGCGACGAGCCCCACGAAGAGCGTGATCTGCGCACCCGCCATGATCCGGGAGAACACGTCCCGGCCGTAGCGGTCCGTGCCCATGAGATGCTCCGCCGAGGAACCGAGGAGCCGGTCGGCGGGGACGGCGTGGACGGGATCGTAGGGGGTCCACACGAGGGAGACCAACGCGAGCAGGACCGTGACGCCGACGATGAACGCCCCGATCCAGCCGGACAGCGGCAGCCTGTTCATGCGCTCCTCCTGAGGCGGGGGTCGATGAGCCGGTAGGTGACGTCGACGACGAGGTTGACCGTGAGCGTGAACACGACCAGCAGCATGACGATCGTCTGCACCGCCGTCAGGTCACGCCGCGCGACGGAGTCGAGCAGCATCGACCCGAGCCCCGGGATGAGGAACACACGCTCGATGACCACGGCCCCGACGATGAGACTCGTCAGCTGCAGACCCGCCACCGTGAGCACCGGCAGGGACGCGTTGCGCAGACCGTGTCTCCACAGGGCCTCCCTTACCGACGCCCCCGTGCTCCGCGCCGTCCGTATGTACTCCCGGTCCAGCACGTCCAGCACCGCGGAACGCACGTAGCGGGTGAGGATCGCCGCCTGCACCAGCGTCAGCGCGATGACCGGCAGGATGATGCGCTGCAGGAAACCCGGGAAGTCGGTGCCCGGCGGGATCCAGCCGTTGGCCGGCACCCAGCCCAGGTGCACCGCGAAGACGGTGACCAGCAGGATACCGGTGAGGAACGACGGGACCGCGATGCCGACCTGGGCGAGGGCGGAGATGACGCGGTCGTCGCGACGCGCCGCCCACATGCCCAGCGGCAGGGCGATCACCAGGGACAGTGCCATGGCGAGCCCGCAGAGGATGAGGGACACCTGCGCGCGGTCCACGATGAGCGGGGTGATGTCCTGCCGCGAGGCCAGCGAGATGCCGAAGTTGCCGGTCATCAGCCCCCGGACCCAGTCGACGTACTGGATGAGGAGCGGCCGGTCGGTGCCCAGTTGCCGCGACAGGGCCGCGACGGCCTCGTCGGTGGCGGTGACCCCGAGGGCCACGCGCGCCGGGTCGCCGGGGATGAGACGCAGCAGCAGGAAGATCACCACCGACGCCAGCAGCAGGGACAGGATGAATCTGAGCAGAACGCGGGCTATCACTGCTTCTCCATTCCGGCCAGGGCCAGGGCGTCGGTGACCACGGTCGGAGTGACCCCGGTGACGCCGGGCGAGGTGACGACGATGTTGGGCAGGTTGAACACGGTGAGGGCCCCGGCGTCCGACATGATCGTCGCGACGGCCTCCTCCATGTGGTCCACCTGCTCCTCGACGGTGACGGCGGTGTCCGCGGCCAGCAGGTCAGCACGCACCGACTCGTTGTCGTAGCCGAGGTAGTAGTCCGGGTTGCCGAACAACGCCGGAATGTCCCGGGCCTCGACGTGGGCGATGATCGACATGTCGTAGTTCTTCGACGTCATCACCTCCGCGAGCCACACCGCCGGGAACTCGACGGTCTCCAGCGTGACCTCGAAACCCACGTCCCGCAGCTGCGAGTAGAGCAGCTCCGAGATGTTCTGCGCGTAGGGCAGCGACGGCAGGGAGATGGTGATGGCGGGGGTGCGGCCGTCGAGAAGCTCTCGGGCGCGGTCGGGGTCGTAGGGGGCGAAGTCCTCGCCGGTGAACCACGGGTCGGTCGGCGGGACGGGCGCGGCACCCGTGTCGGTGGCCAGCCCCTCCCACACGACCTGATTCACGGCCTCGCGGTCGACGGCGTGGAGGACCGCGCGGCGCACGTCCGGGTCGTCGAAGGGGGCCCGCCGGTTGTTCATCGAGATGAGCACCTCACCGTTGGTGGTGCCGACCTCGACGTTGTACTCCTCCGGCAGCGTGTCGAGCAGCTCGGGGGCCTGCATCGCCCACACCAGGTCGATGTCGTCGGAACGCAGGGCGTTGACCGCGGAGGTGGCGTCCGCGAAGTAGCGGATCGCGGCGTTCTCCTTCGCCGGCTCGCCCCAGTAGTCCGGGTTGCGGGTGAAGGAGATGGACTCACCCACGGCGAAACGCCCCAGCAGGTAGGGGCCGGTGCCGACCGGGGTGGTCGCCAGGCGGTCGACGCCCGTCGGAGTCATCATCGCGCCGGTCAGCGTGCCCATCGACCACAACCAGTGGTGGGAGGGGCGCGACAGCGTGACCCGCAGGGTGTGCTCGTCGAGGACCTCCACCCCGGAGACCACGTCCATCTGCGCCTTGAGCCCGTTCGTCCAGGACTCCCGGACGTACTCGATGGAGAACTTCGCGGACTCGGCGTTGAAGGGGGAGCCGTCGGAGAAGGTCACGCCCTCCCGCAGGTGGAAGGTGTAGACGGTGGCCTCCTCCGTCACGTCCCAGGACGTGGCGAGGTGGGGGACGACGTCCCCGGCGGCGTCGATACGCACGAGCCCCTCGTAGACGTTGGACATGAGCGCCTGCGGGATGGCGGCGCCACCGGTGGTGGTGAAGTCGAGGGAGGCGGGCACCCCCGTCGTGCCGAGCACCAGGGTCCCCTGCCCGGCGACGCGACCGACCTGCGTGGCCGTGGATCCGGCGGAGCAGGCTGTCAGGAGGAGGACCGCACCCAGGGCGGTCAGCAACCGGCTGGCGTTCATGATTCCGACGATACCCGCCGGTCCCGCCGAATCAGTCGAGCGGCGTGAGGCGCGCGGAGGAGGGGGTGCCGCGGACCGTGTTGAGGCTCATGGTGAGGTTCTCGGCGAGGAAGAGGTTGTCCGCGAAGAAGATGATCTGCCCGTACTGGTCCGACGCCGACATGCGGATGCGCATCAGCGGCTCACCCGGCCTGACGTCCAGGAGCTCCGCCTGCTCCTCGTCGGCGACCACCGCGTTGAGGCAGCGCGACAGGTTGTCCACGACGATGTCGTTGGCGGCGAGGGTCTCCATGATCGACGTCGTGTCCGTGTCCGCGTCGAGGATGTGGCGGCCGACAGGCACGGGGAAGTAGGAGCGCTCGATGGCGAAGGGCCGGTCGTCGGCCAGGCGGAGACGGCGCAGCGTGACGATGTGGTCGCCCGGGGTGATGCGCAGGTGGCCGGCGGTCGTCTCGTCGGCGGGCTTGCGGGCCAGGAACAGGGTGCGCTGGCCGGGGGTGTACCCGAAGTAGCGCAGCCAGGCGCTGATGGAGATGGTGGAGTCGAAGTCGTTGTTGTCGGAACGCGCGAGAACGGTGGAGCGCCGACCACGTCCCGTGGAGATCATGCCCTCAGTGCGCAGCAGCATCATGGCCTGGCGGACGGGACCACGGGAGGAGCCGAACTGTTCACAGAGTTCGGCCTCCGAGGGAAGTTCGTCGCCGGTGTTGAGGCGACCGCTGTTGATCGCCTCACGCAGATGCTGGGCGATCTTCTGGTAATGCTGTGGTGGCATTCGGAGGATCCTTGCGGTCGGGGTGGGGATGTATTCCTGAAGAATGCTTGATTGCCGGGGCAACCAATGAAGTTATAGGGAAACATTAGACTAGTGGCCCGGAAAATCAATCTACGGGGCCGATGCATTACGATGACCAATCGTGATACAGGTCCTCACCGGGTTCGGCGTGGTCGTGGCGGTCATCGCCGTCGGCTGGCTCTTCGGCCGTACCCAGGCGGAGGCCCGTCGGGGACTGGCCAACCTGGTCTACCTCGTGGCCACTCCGGCGCTGCTCTTCGACATCCTCCTGCGGACCGATCCCCGCGACATCTTCTCGGCGAATTTCCTGGTCATCGCCGGTTCCGCAATTATCGCCGGGGCGCTGGGTTTCCTGGTGTTCCGGCTGCGCGGCCGCTCCGCCCCCGACAGCCTCATCGGCATGCTCGCCTCCTCCTACGCGAACGCCGGCAACCTCGGCATCCCGCTGGCTGTCTACATACTTGACGACGCCGCCGTGGTCATCCCCGTCATCCTCTTCCAGGTGGCGTTCTACGCGCCGTTCACGCTCACCACGCTCGACATGCTCCACCGCTCACGGCAGTCGACGCTGCTGCGCAACGTGGTGGTCGCGTTCCGGAATCCCATGCTGCTGGCCGCGGTCGTGGGACTGCTCATCGGCTTCCTGCGCATCCCCGTGCCGGACCTCGTGCGCGAGCCGGTCGCCCTCCTCGCGGGGGCCTCGGTGCCGGTCGCGCTCATGGTGTTCGGCATGTCCCTGGTGGACAGCCGGGTGGTCGTCAACGGGGACGTGCTCATCGCGGTGGCGCTGAAGAACCTGGTCCAGCCGGTGGTCTCGGGGCTGCTCGCGCACTACGTCTTCGGCCTCACGGGGCCGGCGCTGTTCGCGCTCGTGGTCCTCGGGGCGCTGCCCACGGCGCAGAACGTGCTCACCTACGCGCTGCGCTTCCGCACCAACGAGGCACTGGCCCGGGACACCGGCGTGGTGTCCACGCTCGTGTCCCTGCCGGTACTGGTCGTGGTGACCGTGCTGCTTGGGTAACATCACCGCCATCATGGACATCATCACGCTGCGGTCCGCACCCCGACACCTGGCCACGAGCCGGGCCGTCGGCGTCTTCGTGGCGTTCGTCGTGCTGCTGGTCCCCGTCCTGCTGGTGCTGCTCAACTCCGCCCGCACCTCGCCGTGGCCGGAGCTGCACCTCATCGCCGCCACCGCCCCCGCGGTCGGCCTCCTGCTGGCACTGGTCATGCTCGTCATCCGGCTGCGGCGCCGGTCCCGGCCCGTCCTGCTCGTCGACGACCACGTGACCCTCCCCGCCACCGGCGTCCGTTTCCCCCTCGAGCGGCTGGACCACCTGCAGCTCTACACCCGCCACGGCGTGCCCCGGCTGGTGCTGCTGCCGGGCCACGTCCCGGAGCGCATGCCCTCCCGTGCCGTCGCCCCGTACACGGTGACCTTCCCGGAGGGGGCGAACTACCTGCCCTACGAGCTCGTGGACCTCCTGCGGGGGAGGGCGGGGGACGTGGGCGTCGACAAGCTGGGGACGGTCTAGAGTTCCCAGGCCTCCGCGAGGATCTCCATGCCGCGGGTCGTCTCCGCCTCGGAGAGACCCTGCAGGGAGATCATGAGCTCATCCGCCTGCGCGGTGCGGGTGAAACCGTCGAGGTAGTCACGGACCTGCTCGCCGGTGCCGACGGCGGTGTAGCGCAGCATGTCGATGATCTGCCGCCCCTGCGGCGACTCGATGATCTGGTCGAGCTGCTCCTCGCTGAGGTGACGGCCCCGGCCGGCCATCGCCTTCACCCGCTGGCGGCGCACACCCTCGAGCTGCCGGACGGCGTCGGCCTCGGTGTCGGAGGCGACGACGTTGACCGCCGCGATGACGTAGGGCTCGGAGAGCTTCTCCGAGGGCTGGAAGTTCTCCCGGTACGTCGACACCGCGTGCTCCAGGTGGGTGGGCGCGAAGTGGGAGGCGAAGGAGTAGGGCAGTCCGAGCTGCGCGGCCAGCGTCGCGCCGTAGAGGGAGGACCCCAGGATGTACAGCGGCACGTTGGTGCCGACACCCGGGACGGCGTCCACCCCCGGGATCCGGGAACGGCCGGCCAGATAGCCCTCCAGCTCCATGACGTCCTGCGGGAAGTGGTCCGCCGCGTTGGGGGAGCGGCGCAGCGCCCGGCCGAGCGTGTTCATGTCGGTGCCCGGCGCGCGGCCGAGCCCCAGGTCGATGCGGTCGGGGTAGAGCTCCGCGAGGGTGCCGAACTGCTCGGCGATGACGTAGGGGGAGTGGTTCGGCAGCATCACGCCGCCGGCCCCGAGACGGATCGTCTCCGTGTGCGCGCCGACGTGGGCGATCAGCACTGCCGGGGCCGAGGACGCGATGTACGGCATGTTGTGGTGCTCGGCGTACCAGATCCGCCGGAACCCCAGCCGCTCCGCCCTCTGCGCCATGTCCACGGAACGCCGCATGGAGTGGCGGGCGGTCTCACCAGGGTAGATGTGGCAGAAATCGATCAGCGAGAGCGGGATACGCACGGGGCACCTTCCGGTCGGAGACGGGTCACCCACCGAGGATACGCCTCACCGCCGCCAGCGGGATGTGCACCCAGTCCGGGCGGTTGTCCGACTCGTAGACCACCTCGTAGAGGGCCTTGTCCAGCACGTAGGCGTCGAGCAGCGGGGACCGTCCGATCCCGTAGCCCTCGAGGAAGGCGTCCCCCGCGGCCTGCGCCCACTCCGGGGACGCCCCGGCGACGTGCGCGGCGTAGTCCAGCGACCGCAGGATGCCCGCGACGTCACGCAGCGGCGAGTCAGGGCGGCGGCGCTCGGCGAGCGGGCGGGCGGGCTCGCCCTCGAAGTCGATGAGCACGTACGTGTCCGGGGTGCGCAGGACCTGCCCCAGGTGCAGGTCACCGTGCACACGCTGCACCGGCACCTCCTCGTCGAGGGCGTCGTAGACGTCGCGCGCGGCCGCCGCGAACTCCCGGAGCACCGGGGCACGGGCGACGAGGTCCTCGAGGGAACGCGTCAACGCAGGCTTCTCGACGCCCACCTCGAAGGCCCCCGCCAACGCCTCATGGACGGCGCGGGTCGCCTCGCCCAGCAGGGAGGCCTCTGCCCCGAAGGAGGCGTCGTGGGTGGCGAAGCCGAGGGCGTAGCGCCAGCCGTCGTCGGCGTCGGGCACGAAGTCCTGCACCATCGCCAGGGTGTGCTCCTCCCCGTCGATGGTCTCGGTGACCCAGCCGCGGACCGGGGCGATGTGTGGGCAGTCGCTGATGCGGGAGAGCAGCTCCACGTCCGGGTTGAGCCCGGCCTCCAGCCGACGGAAGACCTTGACCATCTGCCCGTCGACGATGAGCGAGGTGTTGGACTGCTCACCGTCGACCGCCCGGGCCGCACCCTGCGGCAGGTCGTGCGCCCGCAGGTACAGCTCGGGGGAGGTGGCGAGGACGTCCTGACCGGTGGCGTCGACAAGCACCTGGTACAGGTACCTCCCGTTGACGCGGAGGATGAGCAGACGGGCGTCGCCGGCCGGGGTCTCGGAGACGATCTCGACGTCCTCGACGGGCTCGGACTTGGCGCCGTAGAAGCGGGCGTCGAGAAGCATGCGTGCCAGATCCATGATCACTCCCCGGAGAGGTCGAACCAGAAGTACGCGTGGGGGGCGAGGGTGACCACCCACGGGTAGTGGCGGATCGGCGGGAAGGACTCACCGCCGGAGAGCTCACGCGGCGTGACGCCGGAGAACTCGGACAGGTCGAGCGACACCGCCTGCGGACGGTCCGAGAGGTTGTTGACGCACAGGATCGTCTCCCCCCGGTGCTCGCGCAGGAAGGTGAGCACCGCCTCGTTCTCGGAGGGCACCTCGCGGTAGCTGCCCCGGCCGAAGGCCTTGTACTGCTGACGCACCTTGATCTGGCTGCGCACCCAGTGGAGCAGCGAGTTGTCGCGCTTCATGGAGTTCTCGACGTTGACCGTCTGGTAGCCGTACTGGTCGTTCTGGATCGCCGGCAGGTACAGCCGCTCGGGCTCCGCCTTCGAGAAACCGCCGTTCCGGTCGTTGGACCACTGCATCGGGGTGCGCACGCCGTCGCGGTCGTAGAGCCAGATGTTGTCGCCCATGCCGATCTCGTCGCCGTAGTACAGCACCGGCGAACCCGGCAGCGACAGCAGCAGACCGTGGACCAGCTCCAGCTTGTTGCGGTCACCGCCGAGCAGCGGGGCAAGGCGGCGGCGGATGCCCACGTTGGCGCGCATCCGCGGCTCACGCGCGAAGTGCTTGTACATGTAGGCGCGCTCCTCCTCGGTGACCATCTCGAGGGTCAGCTCGTCGTGGTTGCGCAGGAAGATGCCCCACTGTGCGGTCTCCGGGATCGGCGGGGTGTCCGCCAGGATCTCCGAGATCGGGGTGCGCGACTGCTTGTGCACGCCCATGAAGATGCGCGGCATGACCGGGAAGTGGAAGGCCATGTGGCACTCGTCGCCGAGTTCCGGCTCACCGAAGTACGCGACCACGTCGTCGGGCAGCTGGTTCGCCTCCGCCAGCAGGACACGGCCGGGGTACTCGTCGTCGATGACGCCGCGGACCTGCTTGAGGAACTCGTGGGTCTCCGGCAGGTTCTCGCAGTTCGTGCCCTCCCGCTCGTAGAGGTAGGGGACCGCGTCGAGGCGGAAACCGTCCAGACCCAGGTCCAGCCAGAAACGCATGACGTCGAGCATCGCGGCACGCACCGGCGGGTGGTCGTAGTTGAGGTCCGGCTGGTGGGAGAAGAAACGGTGCCAGAAGTACTGCTTGCGCACCGGGTCCCACGTCCAGTTGGAGTCCTCGGTGTCGATGAAGATGATGCGCGCCTCCGAGTACTCGGAGGGGTCGTCGCTCCACACGTAGAAGTCACCGTAGGGGCCCTCCGGGTCGCGGCGGGACTCCTGGAACCAGGCGTGGGAGTCGGAGGTGTGGTTCATCACCAGGTCGGTGATGACGCGGATGCCGCGCTTGTGGGCCTCATCCATGAGCTCGACGAAGTCGTCGACCGTGCCGAACTCCGGCAGCACCTCACGGAAGTTGCGGATGTCGTAGCCGCCGTCGCGCAGCGGGGAGTCGTAGAAGGGCGGCAGCCACAGGCAGTCGACGCCCAGCCACTGCAGGTAGTCGAGTTTCTCCGTCAGGCCCCGCAGGCTGCCGGAGCCGGTGCCCTCCGGGTCGTAGAAGGCGCGCACCAGGACCTCGTAGAACACGGCCTCCTTGTACCACTCCGGCTCGGGGCGCTCCCAGGGGGCGTCACCGGGCGCCGGGGTCGGGGTCTCGAACTGCTCGGACTCCGGTTCGACCAGGTAGCCCTCGGCGTCGGTACGGGGGCGGACCGGGGACTTCTCCGGTTCGGCGCCGACCCCCAGCGGACCCATGGACAGTCCGGGACCCTGGGGGCCGGTCGTGGCGGACGGGTCGTCGTATCGCTCGTCAGTCATGAAATCCAGGGTAGGGAAATCACCGGGCGAATGCAGACCCCAGCCGGTCGCAGGCCTCCTCCAGGATCTCCCGGGACGTGGCGAAGTTCAGCCGCGCGTGGTGGCTGCCTCCCGGGCCGAAGGCGACGCCGTCGTTGAGGGCGACCTTCGCGTTCTCCCGCAGCCACACCGCCGGGCGCTCCAGGTGCCCGATGGAGGTGCCGGAGAAGTCCATCCACATGAGATAGGTCGCCGCCGGGCTGATCACCTGCAGCCCCGGCACGCGGCGCGGCAGCTCCTCGGCCAGCCAGTCGCGGTTCTCCCGCAGGTACGCGACCTGCTCGTCGAGGCAGTCGCCGCCCTCCCGGTAGCAGGCGATCGCCGCCCAGATGCCCAGGGTGGAGGTGCCGTCCTTGGCCACGCCGGTCATCGACCGCCACGTGTCCATGTCCGCCGGGTTGGAGAAGATCATCTGCGCGCACTTGAGGCCCGCGATGTTCCACGCCTTCGACGTCGCCGTGACGGTGACGCACACCCGCGCGGCGGTCTCGCTGACGGCGGCGGCGCACACATGGGTGCCGTCGAACACCAGCGGGGCGTGGATCTCGTCGACGAGCACGCGGGCGTCGTAACGGTCCGCCAGGTCGCACAGCTCCCGCAGGAACTCCGCGTCGAACGTGTACCCCAGGGGGTTGTTCGGGGCGCACAGGAGGATCGAGCCGGCGCCGGCCGCGAACTGCTTCTCGACGTCCCCCAGGTCGATCCCGCCGTAGGCGTCGATCTGGTGCATCGGACGGCGGGTCGCCTCCGGCAGCTCCAGGAACGGCGGGTACGCCGGCACCGGCACGATGACACCCGAGTCCGGGCGCGTCATGTACTCGATGGCGAGGGCCAGGCCACGGACGACGTCGGGGACCGCGACGATGAGCGCCGGGTCCGGGCGCCAGCCGTAACGTGCGGCGTAGAAGTCGGAGACCGCCTGCGGCAGGTCGGAGGTCGCCGGGGTGTACCCGAAGGACTCCCGGTCGATGGCGTCCGCGATCGCCTGCTTCACCGGCGGGCAGGTGAAGAAGTCACTCTCCGCGATCCACAGGGGCAGGACGTCGTCGGCGTAGACCGTCCACTTGCGGGTGCGACGGTCCTTGAGCTGGTCGAGGGTGGGGAACTGCATGCCAGACAGACTAGTCCTCTTCCTCGTCCTCCTCGTCGCCGTGACCGTCGACGACGAGCCCGTACCTCTTCAGACGGGCCCGGTCAGCGGCCGAGGAGGACGCCGTGAGCTGCAGGAGTTCGGCGTAGATGCCACCCGAGGCGGCGAGCTGGTCCGGTGAACCTATTTCGTCGACCATGCCGTCGCGGAGGGTGACGATGGTGTCCACACCCGCGATCGTCGACAGGCGGTGCGCGATGATGAGCGTGGTGCGGTCCTTCATCAGCTCGTCCAGGCCGGCCTGGACGGCGCGTTCGGCCTTGGTGTCGAGGGCGGAGGTCGCCTCGTCGAGAAGCAGGATCGGGGCGTCCTTGAGCATGGCGCGCGCGACGGCGACGCGCTGCTTCTGACCACCCGACAGGCGCAGGCCACGCTCGCCGATGACGGTGTCGTAGCCGTCGGGGAAACGCATGATGAAGTCGTGCGCGTTGGCGCGGCGGGCGACCTCGACGATCTCATCCTCCGTCGCGCCGGGGCGACCGTAGGCGATGTTCTCGCGGATCGTGCCGGAGAACAGCGACGCCTCCTGGAACACGACGCCGACACTGGCGCGCAGCTCCGCCGCGGACAGGTCACGGACGTCGCGGCCGCAGACCTGGAGGGTGCCCTCCCCGATGCGGTACAGGCCCAGCAGCAGGTTGACCAGCGTGGACTTGCCGCCGCCGGACTCGCCGACCAGGGCGATCTTCTCCCCCTCGCGGGCCTCGAAACTGACGTTGCGGATCACCGGCTCGTCCTCGTTGTAGGCGAAGGTGACGTCGTCGAAACGCACGACCGGGGCCTGCGGGGTGAGCGGCTGCACCGGTGTGAGATCGAGGACGGGGACGCCGGTGGCCTCCGTCGCGGCGATGAGCTCGGCGTTGGCGGTCGGCTCGAACTCCTCCTCCATGACCTTGAAGTAGTCGCGGGAACCGGCGATGGCCCGCTGCGCGGCGTCGACGATCCAGCTCATCATGTGCACCGGCTGCTTCGCCATGTTCACCAGCTGGATGAGCATGACCATGTCACCGAGGGAGAACTGGCCGTTCAGCGTGCGGAAGAACAGCACCAGGTAGATGCCGAAGAAGATGAGGTTGAGCGCGGCGCCGCGGGCCGTGTCCATGATGTGCCACCAGCTCGACTGCGGGCGCGTGATGTCGACGGTCCTCCCGTAACGACGCCCGAAGTCATCCAGCTCCCGCACCTCCGAGACGAAGGACTTGACCACCTTCACCTGGCCGATGACCTCCGCGAAACGACCGTTCGCCAGGTCGATCTGCTCGTTCTTCTTCCCCTCGAGCTTCTGCCAGCGTCGCGACGTCAGCGTGGTCAGCCACATGTACACCGGGAACAGCAGCGCCAGCAGGAGCGTCAGCGGCCAGTAGTACCAGGACGTGATGACCAGCACCGCGATCACCTGGATGAGCATGGGGAAGAAACTGTTGGAGAAGGACTGCAGGAACTGCGTGATCGACGTGATCGAACGGTCCAGACGGGCGATGACCGTGCCCGTCACCTGATTGTCGAAGTACCTCTGCGGCAGCGCCAGCAGCTTCGCGTAGTAGCGCGTCGACAGGATCTGCCGCATCCGCATGGCCATGACGTCACCGATGTAGCCACCGATGTTGCCCATCGCGGTGTTGGTCAGATCCGCCACCAGCAGCGCCACCGCCAGCCACAGCAACGTCGTGGTGACATCGGCGACCTCCACGTCCCCGTGCACCGCCGACACGATCGTGTCGGTCGCCTCACGGAGGATGAAGGGTGACACCAGCGCCAGCGCCGCCGCCGCCGTGGAGATCAGCACCACGCCGAGATAGTAGGGCCACAACGCGGAGGCGCTGCGCAGGATACGGGCGAGACTGTTCAACTTCTTCTGCTACTCCAAAACTTGAGGCGACGGTCGGGGTTGCACACTACCCGGCGGGAACCGCTGGATACACTGGTGCGGGAATGACCCCGAACATCTTAGGCCGGACTGAAAGGGAGGCACCGTGTCACGACTCCGCCCCGCCCTCGCTCTGCTCGCTTGCTCTGCGCTCCTCACCGCCTGCTCGGGAGAGGCCGGAGGCAATGGCGGCGACGAGTCCATCAACGTCACCACCTCCGAGACACCGGTGGCCGCCGCCTCCCAGGTCGACCCCGTCGAGGCGGAGTCCCTCCGCGGCAAGACCACCGACCCCGGCCTCAACGTCGACATGCGCTACCAGGGTGTCCGCAGCGGCACCACCGGCGGCAGCATCATCACCGTCCTGGTGACCAACCTCAACGACGAACCCCTCCCCGTCGACGCCCTCCCGCAGCCCACCCTCACCTACAACTCCGGCGGCGGCACCATGGTCGACGCCGAGCCGATGACCGGCGACAACACCGACATGACACTCGGCCTCGACCTGCCCCTCGGCAGCGGTGCCTCCACCAACGTCCGCTACGCCTTCAACGTCAGCCCCGGCAACCTCTGGGACGCGAAACTGCAGGTCGGCAACATCATCTGGGAAGGCAACCTCAACTTCTAGGAAGAAATTCCGCCCGGCAGGGAACCTTCGGCCCCTTTTCGGAGTCTAAGTGTGTCGGGTGCGGAAACCCTCCGCGCCCGACCACCACCAGAGGGGACCCCATGCCCGTCCGCCGACTCCTGCCCGTCGCCCTCGGCGCGCTTCTCACCGCCTGCTCGCCCACCACGCTTAACGACGCCCCACCAGCCCCGACACCCGAACCGGCCCCGGTCCTCGAGTTGGGGGATTTCGACCCTGCGGGCGACTTCGCGGTGTTCGACCCGTGCACCGAGATCCCGCCGGAGGTACTGGCGGGGGCGGGGCTGGGGGAACGGGTGCGGGAGCCGTCTTATGACGGGGGACTGTCAGCCAGGTGCTCCTACTTCTCGTCTGCGCATGGAGGGCGTGCCTTCTACACGTTGACCGGTGACAGAGTTCCAGTGGAACGCATCATCGAGAGGGGATTCATGGTGGCACCGGACGCGGACACACAGATTCCGGGGGTGTACCTGCATCACATGGGGGCCGGTGTGCCGGATGAGTGCAGCGCGGCGGTCCACACGAACCGGGGGAGGTTCGTTGTCCAGTACACAGAAACACTCACGACGCAGAGCCGTGACGAGCTCTGCGTTCTCGCTATCGACAAGCTAGAGAATCTCTTCGCTTACTTGGGGGAAAACAATGGAGTTGTACATCGATCATGATTCGATTCTCACTGGCGTCCGGAAGCTGGAGACCATCGGCTCCAACGCACGTGACGTGGCCGGTGAAGCGAGCCAGAACTCTCTGAACGCCAGCTTCTCGGGGGTCTCGGGCCTCGACCAGCTCGGCGGTAATCACGGCGGCGTCATCAACGGAGGCGCCGGTTCGGCGATCACCGTGCTGCAGTCCTACGCCGAGCAGGTGTCCTGGCTCAGTGGGGCGCTGGCGGCCAGCTACGAGGCGTTGACCGGGCAGAACGCCTTCGTTGCGCGGGGAATGGACATCGCGGATGAGGGAGGTGCGATCGGGCAGGACGGGGTGAGCTTCCCGACGCGGCCCCGACCCCGCTTCGAGAACTTCACCTTCACGCCGCCGGTGGTGCTGCCGGCGACGTCCATGAGCCAGTTGTCGGCGGACTTCTCGTCGACGAAGATCCAGGACAGTGTCGTGGCGGCACGGATGTGGCACCAGATGTCCGCCGATGTCACCGAGATCTCGGCGCAGCTGCAGGCGGTGGCCTCCGACCTCGGTTCCCGTAACCGGGGTGACGTCATCGAGGCCGCGATCGCCCGGGTCTCCGAGGTCGCGCGGGCCGGCGAGACCTTCGCCATGAACTCGCAGGTGATGGGCTCCTCGGTGGAGAGGTTGTCGTTCATCAAGCAGCAGGGTGCCGTCACGGTGAACCTGGCGATGGCCGCCATCGCGGCGATCCCGGACCCCGTGGCCCGCCAGGCGGCGGAGAGCTCCTTCCTGGCGTCCTTCCCAGCGAGTTACACGCCCACCGTGGCGACGGGTATCCCGCCCATCCGCAACCTCATGGTCATGGACCCGGCACCGGACGGTGGCGGGGAGATCGCACTCGGGGGCGGCACCGTGGAGGGCACGGGTTCCAAGCATGATGCGACTGGGCTGCGGGCGCCGGGTGCGCCGTTGGAGTCGCTGACCTCCCTGCAGCGGGCGATCGGGGCGGGTGAGTTCGGGACCGTGCAGGCGGGCATGGAGGGACTGGCCGGTGTCGGCGGCAACATGCCGGAGCTGGATGCCCTGGTGAGCGGGGCAGACGTAGGCACCACCGCCGCGTCGACGGGCACGCTGACGGTGCCGCCCACCCTCGGCACCCCGGGTGCTGCGGGCACTGCGGGCACTGCGGGTGCTGCGGGTGCTACGGGTGCCGTGCCGTCAGTTCCCTCCGTCGGCGGCGTGATCGGGGCACCGCCGTTCCGTGGAGGCCCTTCCGGGACGGGTGGCGGGGCGAGCGCGCCGCTGTCCCTGCCGTCCCATGGCTCGCCGCTGATCCCGGGTACACCGGGCAACCTCAGCCAGGCGGGCACCACCGCGGCCGGTACCGGCAGCCGGGTCACCACTGCCCCGGGTGCCGTCCCCGGTGGGCTGGGTCCGGTCGGTGTCCTGCCGCCGGGCCGCCCGGGTGGCGGTGTCGGTGCCTCCGCCCGATCCGCGTTCGGTGGAGCGGGCGTCGGACCGGTGGGTGCTGTGCGTCCCGTCCCGGGGACCCCTGCGGTGGGAGCCGGTGGCGGGGTAGGGGCGGCGTCGAGAAGCGCCGGCACACCCGCGGGCCGCGGCGAGATGCCCATGATGGGGGCTCCGATGGCGGGACAGCAGCCGTCGAAGGCGTCGAAGGTGCGGGCGGTGACGTCCGCCGTCGAGGAGGAGGGCAACGTCGCCGCGGTCCTCGGTGAACGGCCGGCGGTGGTGCCCGGCGTGATCGGGGCGTGGGCCCGCGGCTGACCCGGGAAAACAGACCTGGGTAGGGTGGTGGCATGAATAGCGACGTTGAACTGGTGGTTCTGGCCGACGAGCACGGGGAGCCTACCGGTACTGCGCCGAAGGCCACCATCCACACCGGGGACACCCCGCTGCACTTCGCCTTCTCCTGCTATCTGCTCGACTCCGACGGCCGTCTGCTGATGACCCGGCGGGCACTGTCCAAGAAGACCTGGCCGGGGGTGTGGACCAACAGCTTCTGCGGTCACCCCGGCCCCGGGGAGAGCAACGAGGAGGCGGTGGTGCGCCGCAGCATCGAGGAGCTCGGTTTCGCGCCGGGCGCGGTCGGGCAGATCACGCCGGTCCTGCCGGACTTCCGTTACCGGGCGGTGGACTCGAGCGGCATCGTCGAGAATGAGTTCTGCCCGGTGTTCGTCGCCCGCCTGAAGGAGGGGGAGCAGCCGGACCCGCGGCCGGACGAGATCGACTCGCTGGCCTGGGCCACCCCGGAGGAGGTCATCGCCGCCGTGGACGCCACCCCGTTCGCGTTCAGCCCGTGGCTGGTGGAGGAGCTGTCCGACCAGCGGCTGCGTGACGCCATCACGCAGTGACCTCGCGGTGGAACTGGGAGAGCTCCATCGTGTCGCGGGTGGGCAGCAGGACGTCGCGGAACCACGTGAAGAACCCGAGCGGGATCTCCGGCTGCCCGTCGGGGGTGCCCGAGTGGTCGGCGAGTTCCTCGCACGCCCGGTCGAGGACGTAGGCACAGAACAGGCGCGTCGTCATGGGTTCGCCGTAGCCCTCGAACACGGCTGACATCGTCTTCATGCACCACGGCTTGTTGTCCTCGCACGCCCAGAAGAGGGAACGCTGCAGCATGGCGAAGTCGGACAGGGGGGAGCCGAAGACGGTGCGTTCCTCGAGGGGGAGACGTAGGTCGCCCTCCCAGCCGCCGATGAACCAGGACTCGTCGTCCTCGAGCCAGATCCGCTGGAACGACATGTTCCCGTGGAGACGCTGGCAGAAGACCTCGCCACGCAGGTTGCGGTACCAGTCGCGGATCCAGGGTGCGTGTTCCGCGAGGACGGGGGTGCGTTCCAGGAAACCGTCGAGACGACTCTCCAGGTCCCGTGCTACCTCGGCGGCGGGGGCCCACTCGTAGGGGAAGGACATGATGAGGGAGTCGTGGATGAAACGCAGTGTCTGCCCCAGGGTGAGGCCCTGGGAGTGGGAGAACACCTGGGCGGCGACCCCCATCTTCGCGTACTCGAACGCGTTGATGCCGGTGGGCACGCGGCGGGCGGTGCCGAGCACGTAGACCAGTCCGTCGAGTTCGAGCTCCAGGTGACCGGTGAGTCCGGGGGAGTAGGAGTCGGTGAGGGTCGACAGCACCTCGACCTCGTTGGGGATGCCCGGCCACACGCGTCGGTACAGGGTGAACACGAACCGGTCGGTGCCCTCCGCGTCCGCGCAGAAGAGGCTGATCCTGTGGGGTTCACTCACGATCCGGGTGGAGACCACCTCCGTCGGCAGCGTGCCGTGGAAGGTGCCCAGCCCGAAGGGGACCCCTCGTCTGATGCTCCGGCAGAACTCGGTGGCCAGTTCCTCGAGGTCGAGTTCGTGGCCCTCGGGGTGGAGGACGAACTGGTGGAGTGAGTCGTCCCCGGGTTCCCCCGAGGTCATCAGGGTGTGGACGGCCCCGGGGACCTCGGACGAGATGACCGTGGTCAGTTCCTCCGGGGACGGCAGGGAGCCGTGGAGGATCCACGGCTCCGAGTAGCGCCGGTCAAAGGTCTCGCCCATCGGCCCTTGTCCTTCCGTCAGTGGGGGGAGAAGGCCTCACGGACCATTCTCAGGGGGTCATGAGCCAAACCTACGCTATTCGCCGTTAACCCAAATATGGAGACAACGCGTCCGGTGCTCTGGTCGTACTCCGCCCAGTCGGGCTCCCGGCCGTGCACGAAGTCGAGGAAGAGCTGACGTACCGCGGCCGCCTCCTCGCCCGCCAGGCCGAACATCGGGGAGATCTCCGCGCAGTGCAGGGCAGGTCCGTCCTTCTCGACGAACTCCGCCACCCACACCGGCCCGGGGACCTCGTCCCCGGCCTGGGAGACCCAGCGGCGGTTGGCGGCGTCGCCGATGAGCCGGCCCATGAGGCGGGAGGCGTCCATCTCCCGGGCGGCCTGCAGGTACCGGTCCACGGGACCGCGCACGCCCATCCGCCGGGCGAGCAGCCGCACGAACGCGGGACCCCAGCCGCGGGCGTCCACCTTCTGTCCGGCGGGCATCGCGTAGTGCTCGTCACGGGTGCAGGTGAGGAGCATGGGCATGTCGGAGAGTTCGGCACCGTCGAAACCGGTGGGGCCGAGCGCCATGTCCAGGCCGTGGATGGTGCGGAAACGGTTGTACCCCCTCCGCAGGAGGTCGGGTTTGTCCTCCGCGAGCTGCGTCAGGGACTCCCGGGTCACCGGACGTCCGAGGGCCGCCCGCAGCGATCCCTTCCGGCGTTCGAAGCTCTCCCGCGGGAAGCTGGGGGACATGGCGATGAGGCGTCGGAAAGCGCCGCGGAAATGGTCGCGCCGGGCCAGCCACAGTGCGACCGTGGCGCCGGCGGACTGGCCCACGAGGGTGACGTTGGTGGGGTCGCCGCCGAAGGACTCGATGTTGCGCTGCACCCACTCGAGGCCGAGCTGGCAGTCGTCGATGCCGCGGAAGCGGTCGGGCTCGTCGTCGTGGAAGCGGGCGAATCCGGGCAGCTTCGTGCGGTAGCCGAGGTGGACGGTGATGATGCCGTCGCGGGCGTTGGGGGCCCCGTCGGCGCGGCGGTCGCCGTGGGTGCCGTTCTCGAAACGCCCGCCGTGGATGTAGACGACCACCGGGAGGTCACTCAGTTCCCGGGCCCCGGTGGGCGTGACGATCGACAGGGCGATGGTGTCGGGACGGTACCTCGTGGCGTCGACGTCCTGTGTCCGTCCGATACGCCGCGCGTCCTCGAACGGGCCGGGGATGACGGAGTAGGGGATCGAGTGGAAACGGGTGATCTCCCCGTCGCTGACGCCGGTGATCCTGCCGGCGGGGCAGCTCACGGTCACACGGTCATGGTCGGTCATGAAGCCCACGGTACTAGCATCGGCAGGCATGACCTCCAACCCGTTGACCGCCCCGTCCACCCTGCCCTACGAGCTCCCCGACTTCCGGGCCATCCGACTCGAGCACGCCGTCGAGGCCTTCGACACCGCCCTGGAGGAGCACGCCGCGGAGATCGCCGCGATCGTCGCCGACCCGGCCGAGCCGACGTGGGAGAACACCGTCGAGGCGCTGGAGACCTCCGGTGCGCTGCTCGACCGCGTCACCTCCTGGCTGTTCAACCTGCAGGGCACCGACTCGAACGACGAGATGGACGCCGCCGTCGCGCAGATCGTTCCGCGCCTGTCCGCGCACTCCGACGCGATCTACCAGAATGAGGGCCTCTACCAGCGGCTTCTCGACGCCCCCGTGCCCGCCGACCCCGAGTCCGCCCGCCTCCACGACCTGCTCGTGCGCCGTTTCACCCGCCGCGGCGCGGGCCTGGACGCCGCCGGCAAGGCCCGCCTGGCGGAGATCAACCAGCGCCTGAGCTCCCTCTCCGAGTCCTTCGGCCGGCAGCTGCTGGCCGACACCCGCGACCTGGCCGTGCTCTTCGACGACGCCGCCGACCTCGCGGGCCTCAGCGAGTCCCGTGTCGCCTCCGCGAGGGCCGCCGCCGAGGAGGCCGGGCAGGAGGGGTGGCTCATCCCCCTCGAGCTGCCGACCGTCCAGTCGGATCAGCTGGTGCTCGACAGCGCGGAGTCCCGCGCCCGCCTCTACGAGGCCTCCCAGCGCCGCGGCCTCGAGTCCAACCGGGAGAACCTCCTCGAGCAGGTGCGTCTGCGCGCCGAGCGGGCCCGCCTCCTCGGCTACGACACTCACGCCGACTACGTCATCGCCGAGGAGACCGCCGGCACCGCGGAGGCGGCCCGCCGCCTGCTCTTCGACCTCGCCCCGGCGGCCGCCGCCAACGCCGACGCCGAGCGCAAGCTGGCCGGTGAACTCGCCGCCGCCGACGTCACCGCCGCCGACTGGCCCTACTGGCAGGCGAAGGTCCGCGAGCGTGACTTCTCCCTCGACGAGGACGAGCTCTCCGCCTACTTCCCGCTGCGCCAGGTGCTCGTCGACGGTGTCTTCCACTCCGCGAACCAGCTCTACGGCATCACCGTCGTCCCGCGCGAGGACCTCCACGGCTACGCCGAGGGCGTCGACGTGTGGGAGGTCCTCGACCACGACGGCGCGGGCCTCGGCCTGCTGCTCACCGACTACCGTGCCCGCCCCTCCAAGCGGGGCGGCGCCTGGATGAGCTCTTTCGTGCGCCAGTCCGGCCTGCTGGACCGCCGCCCGGTGGTGGTCAACGTCATGGGCATCACCCACCCGGTGGACGGCTCCGAGCCGCTGCTGACCATCGACCAGGTGACCACCCTCTTCCACGAGTTCGGCCACGCCCTCCACGGGCTGCTCTCCGACGTGCGCTACCCGACCCTCGCCGGCACCAACGTCCCCCGCGACTGGGTCGAGTTCCCCTCCCAGATCAACGAGAACTGGGCCTTCGAGCCGGACATCGTCCGCAACTACGCCCGCCACGTCGACACCGGCGAGGTCATCCCCCGGGAGCTTCTCGACGCCGTGGTCGCCGCCCGCCAGTTCGGCCAGGGCTTCGCCACCTCCGAGTACCTCGCCGCCGCCATCATCGACCTGGCGTGGCACTCCCTGACGGAGGAGGAGGCGGGCAAGGTGACGTCGATAAGCGACTTCGAGGAGAAGGCCCTGGAGGAGGCCGGGCTCGTGGTCGATGAGCTGGCACCGCGCTACCGCTCCACCTACTTCAACCACATCTTCGGCGGCGGCTACTCCGCGGGCTACTACTCCTACCTGTGGGCGGAGGCCCTCGACGCCGACGGCTTCGACTGGTTCCGTGGGGAGGAGGACCGCCGGGCGGCCGGCGAGCGGTTCCGCGAGCACATCCTCTCCCGCGGCGCATCACTGGACTACACCGATGCTTTCCGACGCCTGCGTGGCCGCGACAAGGACGTCACCCCGCTGCTGCACCGTCGTGGGCTGGCCGGGGTGGAACTCGGCTAGACCTGGGGTAGATTGATCCGACATGGACGCCGTCACCCAGTTTCTGCTCAGTGCCCCGTTGTGGCTGCAGATCCCGCTGGTGATGGGCGTCGCCGTTCCGGTCGCCACCGTCGCGGCGGTGGCGCTGGTGCGGATCGTCGACACCGTCTCCCTGGCGGCTGAGCGTGCCTGGCGGGCCTCCGTCGGCGACCACTGACATTCACTCAAAGGAGAATCATGGCCAACCCCGAGGAACTGCGTAAAGAGGATCAGAAGCTGCCGAAGGCCAGGCGCAAGTACCCGCAGTCGCGGGTGACCCAGTCGCTGTGGGTTCTCCTCGCGATCGTGGTCATCGCCTGGCTCATCAGCATGATCTAGCGTTCGCTGGCCTCCGCGATGCGGTGGAACAGCGCGACGTCGGCGAGGTCCTCGATGAGGACCGGGGTGCCGTCGGCGTCGCACAGGGGGATGCACCAGTTGGGGTACTGGTCCTTGGTGGTGCCGGGCTGATTCTGCGCCCGGATGTCACCGACCATGTCCACCAGTGAGATGCAGCTCAGCGCCGACGGGGTGCCGGCGATGAAACGGTGGATGCCGACCATGAGGTCGCCGGTGCTGCCGCGCTCGTCGCGGGCCAGCCCCTCGAACTCGGTGTCCGCCAGGGGGGTGCCGTCGAAGCAGCCGGTCTCCCGGATGCGGTCGAGCACCTCGCCCTGCCACTCCAGGTCGACGGCGTCCTCCTCGGCGGCGTCGGTGGTGAACAGCCCCAGACGCTCACGCAGCTCGATGTGCTCGCCGGCCAGGTAACCGGCGGTCGGCGGCAGATCGTGCGTGGTCACCGAGCTCAGCGCCAGCTGACGGTACTCGTGCTGCAGGCGCGGGCCCTCGACGGTGGGGGAGCCCTCGAACCACAGGATCGAGGTGCCCATGACACCCTTGGCCGCCAGGACTTCCTGCACCCACGGCTCGAAGGTGCCCAGGTCCTCGCCCACGACGACGGCGCCGGCACGCTCGGCCTCGAGCGCCAGGATGCCGACGAGTGCCTCATGGTCGAAGTACACGTAGGTGCCCGTCGTCGGCGGCTGCATGCGCGGCATGACGAAGAGACGGAACAGCCCCAGGACATGGTCGACGCGGATGCCGCCCGAGTGGCGCAGCACCGTCGACAGCAGGTTGCGCCACGGGCGGTAGCCGGACTCCGCCAGCTTCACCGGGTGCCACGGCGGCTGGGACCAGTCCTGGCCGTGCTGGTTGTAGCCGTCCGGCGGGGCACCCACCGAGACGTCCGGCGCCAGCCAGGGGGCGAGGTTGTGGGCGTCGGCGCCACCCGGGTGCACGCCGACGGCGAGGTCGGCCATGATGCCGATCTTCATGCCGGCGGCCTTCGCGCGGGCCTGCGCGGCGGCGAGCTGCTCGTCGCAGAGGAACTGCAGCCACATGTAGAAGTCGACCATCTCGTCCATGTCCGGGACGATGCCGTGGGCCCGCTGCTGATGGATCTGCTCGTTCTCGCGGCGGGCGCACCAGGAGGCGAAGTCGACCAGGCCCTGGCCCTCCCGCTCGACGTAGGCGCGGAAGGCGGCCTCCCGCTCGGGGGTGCGGCCGCGGTGGTGCATCTCGTGGAGGACGTCGAGCTTGGCCTGGTAGACGGGGTTGCGTTCGATGATCTCGTCGGAACGGTTCATCTCCCGCAGCTCGGCGGCGAGCTCCTGCAGGTCCGCGCGGGTCTCCTCGTCCAGCTGCGCGATCTCCGGGATGTCCTCGATGCGCAGGTAGATCGGGTTGATGAAGCGGCGGGTCGTCGGCAGGTAGGGGGAGTCCTCGGCCGGCGGGAAGGGCTCCGCGGCGTGCATCGGGTTGACCAGCAGGAAGTCGGCGCCGGCCTCCTTCGCCAGGACCTCCGCCAGCTGCCCCATGTCGTGGAAGTCGCCCAGGCCCCAGGACTTCTCGGACCGCACCGAGTACATCTGCGCCATGACGCCGGTGACCGGCTCCTCCACGTAGCGGTCGGTGGTGGACAGGCGGGCCGGGGTGATGATGAGCGCGCACTCGTGGTGGGCGTCGTTCGACTGCAGGGTGATGCGGTGCCAGCCGAGCGGCAGGTCACCCGGGATGCGGAACGTCGCCTCGCCCCAGGGCTGACCGTCGACGGTGACCGGCGGGTTCCAGTTCTCCTCCTGGTGGGCGGAACGCACGGAACCGTCCTCGAGGATGATCTGGATGTCGGCCGGGGCGCCGTCGTGGACGTGCACGTTGAAGGTGCGGGCGTCACCGGCGACGGCGACGACGCACGGCGGCAGCGGGCGGATCGCCTCGGCTGTGCGGTGGGCGTCGAGGGCGGCGCGCAGCTCCTCGCCGTCGGGGGCGGCGGAGAGGGCGACGCCGAGGGCACGCAGCGTCTTGAGCAGCGTGTCGTCGGTGACGGTGATCTCCTCCCCGTCGCTGGCGGTGTAGCGCGTGGCGACGCCGTGGGCGTCCGCGAGTTCTCTCAGCACGTCCTGGTTAGTCACACCGCACATCCTGCCATCTCGGTGGTCGTTCCGCTGGAAGCTGCGGGGTGTGGCCACCCTCCCGCGCCACGACAGGGGTAGCGTTATGAGGAAACCGTCATGTATCCCGATGCGAGAGGACGCACCCGTGCAGGAGTTCCACACCCCGGCCGACTACGAGATCGCCCCCGGCGAAACCTGCCTCACCGCCATGCTGGACACCGCGCGCCGCTACCCGCACGGCGTCATGTTCACGCGCCCCGCCAACTTCGAGTGGGTCAACGTCACCTCTGCGGAGTTCGTCGCCGAGGTCTACGAGGTGGCGAAGGGCCTGGTGGCGTCCGGCGTGCAGCCCGGCGACCGCGTGGCGCTCATCTCGGACACCCGCTACGAGTGGTCCCTCCTGGACTTCGCCATCTGGGCGGCCGGTGCCGTGAGCGTGCCCGTCTACCCGTCCTCCTCCCTGTCGCAGATGCAGTGGATCATCGAGGACTCCGGCGCGGTGCTCGCCATCTCCGAGACCCGCGACCACACGGAGCTCATCTCCCACCTCGTCCTCACCGAGGACGGCACCCCGCGTCTGCAGGACTCCCCCTCGCAGCTGCGCCGCGTGCTGGAGATCAACTCCTCCGCGATCGCCACCCTGAAGTTCGAGGGCCGCGAGATCCCCGCCGAGGAGATCGACGCCCGCATCGCCCGCACCGACACTGACAGCCTGGCCTCCATCGTCTACACCTCGGGCACCACGGGGAAGCCGAAGGGCTGCCGCCTCACGCACCGCAACTGGCTGGCCGAGGTCCGGGGCGTGCTCAGCCACCCGATCGGCGCGATCGCCGTCCCGGGCACCCGCGTGCTCACGTTCCTGCCGCTGGCCCACGTGCTCTCCCGCGCGGTGTCGCTGGCCGTGGTCATCGGTGGCGCCACCCAGAACCACTGGTCCGACTTCTCCACCCTCTCCGTCGAGTTCGCCCGCTCCCGCCCGAACCTCATCCTCGGCGTGCCCCGCGTGTTCGAGAAGGTCCGCAACTCCGCCGCCGCCAACGCCGCGGACGGGGGACCGGCGAAGGCCGCCATCTTCGCCCGCGCGGAGAAGACCGCCATCGCCTACTCCCGCGCCCTGGACACCCCGGAGGGGCCGTCGCGGATGCTGGCGGCAAGGCGCGCCGTGTTCGACAAGCTGGTCTACTCCAAGATCCGCGCCGCGATCGGTGACTCCGTGAAGTACTGCATCACCGGTGGATCGGCGATGAGCCACGACCTGCTGCACTTCTTCCGCGGCCTGGGCGTCACCGTCTACGAGGGCTACGGCCTGACCGAGACCGCAGCCGCCGCGGCCGTCGACTTCGAGGACCAGAAGATCGGCACCGTCGGGCGTCCGCTCGGCGGGGTGAGCATCCGGGTCAACGACGAGGGCGAGATCCTCATCAAGGGCCCCATCCTCTTCGACGGCTACTGGAACAACGAGGAGGCCACCGCCGAGTCCATGGAGGACGGGTGGTACAACACCGGCGACCTCGGCGAGCTGCTCGAGTCCGGCCACCTGGTCATCACGGGCCGCAAGAAGGACCTCATCGTCACCGCCGGCGGCAAGAACGTCTCGCCCGGCCCGATGGAGGACTCCCTGCGCGCCCACCCGCTCATCTCCCAGGCGATGGTGGTCGGCGACGGCAAGCCCTTCATCGGTCTGCTCGTCACCCTCGACGAGGAGGCCCTCACCCGCTGGAAGCTCAACCGCAACATCCCGGAGGACAAGTCCGTCTCCGACCTGGCCATGGACCCGGCCCTGCGCGCCGAGATCCAGGACGCCGTGAACACCGTCAACTCCACCGTCTCCCAGGCGGAGGGTATCCGGAAGTTCTACATCCTGGACCGGGACCTCACGGAGGAGGAGAATGAACTCACCCCGACGATGAAGGTGAAGCGCAACGTCGTCGCCCAGCGCTACGCAGACGCCATCCGACACCTCTACAAGAGGTAGTCCGGCGAGTCACACCGACTCTGGGACGGAACTGTCATAGAGTCAGCCTCGATCCAGGAAAAAGACAGGGGGCAGCCTACGATGCAGAAGATCGCCGCCGAGCTGCGCCACCGCGAGCTCACCCAGGAGATCTACAACATCGGCGACGAGGTCGTCGAATACATCGAGCATCTCCTCGAGGCCATCCGCGACTGGGACGCGGAACTCACCGTCGACTGCCTCGCGGAGTTCGATGAGATCCTCGCCGACGCGCGCCGCGATTCCCGCCACATCATCGGTGAACTCCTCGGCCTGCGCCAGGCGCTCATCTCCGGCGTGCGCGCCGGGGTGCTCTCCGCGTCGGCGTCGCCGTCCTCACGGCTCGTCGAACCGGAGCTTCTCGACGCCGCCTCGCTCGAGGAACTCTTCACCTTCACCGAACTCGACGGGCGCACCGCGCTGGTCGTCGAGCATCTCGGGGAGATCGTCGAGTGGGTGCTGGCACAGACCGACATGGTGGCGGGCAACCTCGACGCCGTGAGCCTGCCGCACCTCTTCGCCCGCGTGGGCACGCACGTGACCACGGTGGTGGAGGGCTGGCTGGAGACCGTCGCCCACGCCTACCCGGGGTACACGCGTTCCATGCGCGGGGACAACCCGCCGGCGTTCCTCACGGAACGTGCGCGTATCGACGCCATCGTGGCCCGTGTCGCAGCCAAACGTGCACGCCGGGGCGCCGCCAGCTAGCCTGACGGAATGTTCGGCGTCTACGTCCACGTCCCCTTCTGCACGACCCGCTGCGGGTACTGCGACTTCAACACCTACACCCCGGGTGAGCTCGACATGGCGCCCGTCGCCTACCTCGACTCCCTGGCGCGGGAACTGGAGCTCGCGTCCGGTCCCCCTGCCGACACCGTCTTCATCGGCGGCGGCACCCCCTCCCTCCTCGGCGCGGAGGGACTGACGCGCATCCTCACGCTCGTCCGGGACAACTTCGGCCTCGCGCCCGGCGCGGAGGTGACCACGGAGTCCAACCCGGAGTCCACGTCACCCGAGTTCTTCGCCGCGCTTCTCGACGCCGGCTTCACCCGCATCTCCCTCGGCATGCAGTCCGCCGCCCCGGGCGTCCTGCGCGTCCTCGACCGCATGCACACCCCGGGCCGCGCCGTGGAGGCCGCGAAGGAGGCCCGGGCCGCCGGCTTCGAGCACGTCAACCTCGACATGATCTACGGCACCCCGACCGAGACGGACGACGACGTCCGTGCCACCCTCGACGCTGTGCTCTCCGCCGACGTCGACCACGTCTCCGCCTACTCCCTCATCGTGGAGGAGGGCACCGCCATGGCCCGCAAGGTCCGCCGCGGCGAGCTGCCTGCCCCGGACGAGGACGTCTACGCGCACCGCTACGAGATGATCGCCGCCCGCCTCGAGGACGCCGGCTTCGAGTGGTATGAGGTGTCCAACTGGGCGAAGCCGGGTGGCGAGTGCCGCCACAACGGCATCTACTGGCGCGACGGCGACTGGTGGGGAGCCGGCCCGGGCGCGCACTCCCACCTGGGTGACCGCCGCTTCCACAACGTCAAGCACCCCGCCCGCTATGCGGCGCTCCTGGCCGCCGGGGAACTGCCGGTCGCGGGGGAGGAGACCCTCACCGAGGTGGAACGCCACACCGAGAGAATCATGCTCGGCCTGCGCCTCCGCGAGGGCATCCCCCTCGCGTGGGTCGCGGAGGCGGGGCACGGTGTCGTCGAGAAGCATGTGGCGGGGGGACTCCTGCAGCACCGCGGTGACCGCATCGCGCTGACCGATGCGGGCCGGCTGCTCGCGGACGGCATCATCACGGACATCCTGGTGGCGGAGGAGGCCTGAGTGGGTGGACTCGACCGGATCGCCGACGCCCCCACCGTCGGTGCCCTGGGCATGGGGCCGCAGGAGCTCATCGACGCCATGCGTGCCCGCCACCGGCAGTCCCCGGGCGGGGGAGTCGGGGAGGAGGCGGTCGCGCTCGGGTTGGGCTCCGGCTCCCCGGAACTCATCGCCCTGGGGTGGCGGTGGGTCGCGCAGGACACTGCCGTGGACGTGCGGCGGCGGATTTCCGCCGCCCGGGCCGCCGCCCGGCTGAGTGAGGACCCGCTGCAGCGCCTCGAGGCACTGCTCATCGCCGGGGAACTCGAGATGACCGACGGGGACCCGCAGGAGGCGGAGGCACTGCTCTCGACGGTGTACCGCGAGGCCGACTGGAACCGGCACCTCACGCCGGTCGTCTCCGCGTCCATCGGACTGTCGAACCTGTACCTCAAGGCCGGGCGGCGACGGGAGGCGGCGGAGCTGTTCGTGCAGATCCTGGCGCAGACGGACCCGCAGACACTGCCCGACACGAGGTCGCGGGTGTCCTACGCCTACGCCCTCGTCGAGCTGGCCGGGATGCACCGCACCGCCGGGCGAGCCGACCTCCACCGGCAGCTCACCGCGCGGGCGGCCGGACTGCTCCGGGAACTCGGCGAGGAGACCCTCGCCCGGTGGGCGGAGACGCGCTGAAGCCACCCGTCCCGTGACCTATGATGAGGGGACCTTTCCCCCGGAAGAAGGAAGATCTGTGCAGGACATCGACTCTCTGCGGACCCTGGTCGACGAGATCCACCGGAGTCGGGGGGACCTCGCCCCGCAGGACTACCTGGGGCACGCACGGCGCGTCGGCCCGCGCATCGACGAGACCCTCCGCGGACTCGACACCCTCGCCGCGGTGGAGGAGCACACCGACCTGCTCGTCGAGGCCGCCCGACTCATGCAGGCGACCGACCTGGCGGAGATCTCCGGGGACGGGGCACTGCAGGACCCCCACGCCGGGCGCCACGCGGAGCACCTCACGGCCCTCGGCCTCGCCTCCGGCGACCCGGACCTGGTGTTCCAGGGCAAGGCCAACCAGCTGGTCACCGAGATCATGCAGACCACCGACCGTGACGCGGCGGAGAGGATGCTCGACCTCGCCGAGTGGCTGGTCGTCCACCCCCTGCGCATGAACCATGAACCCCTCAACCAGCGCATCGTCCGGGCGCTGGACCATCTGGACTCCCTCCTGGCACGCCCGCTCGATCCCGCGCTCGCCGCCGTCGACGAGGAGGTGGCCACCTGGCTCGCCGCCGGACCGGCCCAGTTCAGCGAGGACCAGGTCGACCGGATCGTCGAGCTCATCGCTGACCGCGGTGAGGACCTCGACCTCGAGGCCGTGCAGACGCTCTTCGACGCCACGATGTCCGTCCTCGACCCGGCGGACGAGAGCATCGGCACCCTGGTCGACCGCTTCCGCATCGCCTACGAGTACTACGTCGCGCTGCGTTTCGTGGACCGGGCCGCCGCCTACCAGGTGCTGGCCCTGGCGGCGGCGCCACTCCACGAGAGCCGGCACGTCGTGGGCGCGGAGCTCCTGGGCGAGGAGGGGCTCGCCGCCGTCGACATGGGGACGGCCGGCTACCGTGCCGCACACAACTCCCCGCAGTGGCGGCCCCTGATGGAGTCCGCCAAGGAGACCCTGCTGAGTGGCGACGGTGACGTGGGCGAGTACATCGACGCACTCATCCACGAGGGCGAGTTCCTCGCCCGCGAGGACAACCCCCGCGACGCCTTCACCTCGCTCAACCACGCGTACTCCCTGGCCCGGCGGGAACGTTTCCTGCCGGCGCAGGTGGTGGCCAGCACCGGGCTGGCCCGGCTGTACTTCCTGCGCAGCATGCACCGGGACGCGGCGAACCTGTTCATCGACATCCTCACGGAGTACCCGCAGGACACGCTCACCGAGAAGAGCGACCGGCTGGGGTACGCCATGGCGGAACTCGAGCTGGCGCTCATGCACCGCTTCGCCGGGGCCCACACCACCTACGAGGAGATGCTCGGCCGCGCCGTCACCACCATGGAGGAGCTGGGCCTGCACCGCCAGGTGGAGCAGGCCCGCGCCCGCTGATCAGCGGAAGCCGAACCAGGCGTGCCCGCGGGGCAGCCACAACGCAACACCCGCGGCGATGCCCAGCAGGCTGGCGGGCCAGAACCCGGGGAGGACGACCACGAGGATCCCCACGACCGTCACCGCACTGAGCCCGTACCTGCCCCAGGGCTGGGCCAGCAGCATGGCCCCGACTAGCACGACGATCGCCACCAGGGCCACCACCTTGAGGGTGAAGAACTCCCAGTAGAAGTCGTGCCGCAGGGGAGTGGAGTTGACGTGGGAGATGAGCAGGTACGTGAGGTAGCCGACACCCAGCAGGTAGAGACCCGCCGAGATCAGCAGGTTCCACGGCGCCTGCAGCGGGTTGACCCCGCGGGCCGACACGTGGCGGCGTTCCGTGTCCGCCACGGGCTGACCGTAGACGTAGCTCTCCGGTTGCGTGTGTCCGTGCCCGGCGGAGGAGTCGGGCTCGTCCCAGCCGATGCGTTCAGGTCCCTGGAACGTCACAGCGACACACCTCCCGGCTGCGGCTCCTCGAACACCCCGTAACGCTGGAGGTGCCAGCGCAGCGGATCGGTGGTGCGGAAGGGCGCGATGCCCTGCCGGCTGAGGTGCTCACCGGTGGGGGACTCACCCAGGGCGGAGACGGCGAAGTAGTGGCGCTCCCCGCGGCTGCCGTAGGCCTCCTCCAGCTGGTTGAGCAGGGTGTCGGCCTTGACGTACCGCAGGAGTGCGTCGATCTCCATGTCGAGCATGAGCTGGTCGTGCCGGTCGAAGTCCCAGCCGGTGTCGCGGCGGAAACTGGAGCCCTCGTTGCCCATGATCGCCTGCCACTCCCCGTCGGGGAGGGCGGCGAGCTTCTGCAGGGTGTCGAACTTCGAGATCGTCACCGCCAGGGCCGGGCGGGCGTCGCCGAGGATCCGCCGGAGGTTCTCCAGCACGTCCTCCGGGTTGCCGCCGAGGCTGGCCTGCGGCGGGATGAGCCCGTGGAGGTAGCTGCTGATCTGCGGGACCTTCAGCGGGTCGAAGAGGAAGACGATGAGGTGGGCGTGGCGGAAGAACTCCAGCTCCTCGACGGGGGTCTCGGTGTTCTCCAGGTCCTCGCCCGCGACGTCACGCAGCACGAGGTTGTGGACACGGTCGACGCCGTCCGGGGCGCGCCAGGTGCCCAGGGTGAAGATCAGCGGGTCCCGCTGGTAGGCGTCGGTGCTGGTGCTCGTCGGGGTGGGGGCCATGTGCCGCATCTCGAGGTAGAGCGGGGTCTCGTAGTGTGTGGTGTAGCGCTCCCGGGTGGACTCGTCGAGCGGCCGGATGAGGCGGTGGAACCGCGCCGCCAGCAGCTCCAGCTGCTTGATCACCACGGCGGTGTACAGCGACTTGCCGGACGCCCGGGCGCCGGCCATGGCGATGCAGTGGGTGACGCTCTCGGACCAGTCCGCGGGAAGTTCGAGACCGGTGTACGGACTGACCGTGGCGCCGGGGTCCAGGGGTCGGAAGGTGTGCGGGCAACGTGCGAACTGGCTCATTCCGTGGCTCCGTGGGGGTTGGTGGGGGACGACAGGACGGCCGCGATGGTGTCCGCGTGCGGGGCGATGGCGGAGTGGCTGCCGTCCTCCAGGGCGGTGAGGACGTGGTCGGTGAGGGCGACGAAACCGGTCCGGTCGCCGCTGCGCAGGTTGAGCTCGAAGAGCTCCTGCTCCGCGGCGGCGGTGGGGCCGTAGGCGAGGACCAGGCTGGGGTGCCCGGTGCTCACCATCGCGGCCCGCGGGGTCGGCGTCAGGTGGACCACCAGGGTGTGGTCGTCGACCTGCGGTGGACGTTCGCCACCGATGCGGGTGGCTCCCGCCCCCACCAGGGCCTCCAGTCGTGCCGCCAGCTGGTCGAAGGTGCACGACTCCCCGCCGAGGCGGACCGAGTCGAGGGTGAGCGCGGTGGCGACGCCGGTGACCATGTGCGCGGCCCCGGCGATCATGCGGGGATCGTTGAGCTGGGCGGCGGTCGCGGAGGCGTCCGGGCACAGCACGAGCGAGGTCACTCCGGTGGGGGCGGTCAGGCGGCTGCGCAGCGCGGAGAGCACGACCATGGACTCGCGGCCCAGGTTGGTGGACTCGTCGGAACCGTAGGCGGTGAGCAGGTAGTGCTCGCCGGTGTTGTCGATCTCGCCGATGATCTTCTCGCTGACGCCGTCGACACGCACGATGGGGAACTCCACCGTGATGTCCCGGTGGTCGCTGGCGCCGCTGCGCGTGACGGTGACCCGCGTCGACTGGTCCGGCCCGAACTCCCCACCGTGGGCGGGGGCCACGACGATGGTGGCGCGCTGCGGGCAGGACATGAGGAACACGCAGCTGTCGCCTGCGGCGTTGGCCTGCAGCTGCTCGCCGTTGACGCTGACGCGGACAGGTTCCGCGGCGCCGCCGACGGAGAAGGCGTCGATGCGCAGGTACCCGCCCAGGGGGATCGGGTGGGAGTCGTTCGCGCTGAGAGTGATGGTGGACATGGCTACTTCCTCACCTGGGTTCGGGGCGTGCGGGCATGATGCTTCTCGACGACCCTCCGCACCAGGTCGGTCACCGGCAGTCCGTCCTCCCGGGGCGCAACCGGTCCGGGGGTCTCCGGGAGCTGCGCGGCGGCGTCCCGGCAGAGTTCCTCCTGGAGGTCGTCGGGCAGGTCGAAGAGCCACCCGAAACGCGTGACGTCCCGGCTGCACCACGGTTCCGCGGTCTCCGCGGCCAGCACCATCGCCCGCGTGCGGGCGCCGATGAAACTGGTCGGCGGGAACAGCAGGAAACCGAGCACGTCGGACACGGTGAGCGGATCCTCGACCTCCCCGCGCAGGACGTCGACCCACTCCTGCACCCCGGCGGTGTGGAGGAAGGAGTTCTGCGCCGCCGTCGGGGTCAGCGTGAGACCGGCCGTCAGGTACGCGGGCGTGCCGGGGCGTCCCAGGTAGTCGGTCACCTCGGACAACTGCACTGAGAGGTCCGGGGCAGGCGGGAGCTCCGGCTCCGCGTCGAAGGGGTTGGACAGGGCGTCGGCGACCGGTTCCGGGGCGGGCGCGGCGGGGATGTCGTCGGTGGTGGTGATGACCGTCAGATGGGGGAGCATGACCCGGACGCGGTCGGCGTCCGGCAGGGGGACCATGACCAGCTGCGCGCCGCGGGACAGGGTCTCCTCGACGGTGGGGGTGCGTTCGATCGTCGAGAAGCAGAAGTCCAGCTGTGGCCTCTCGGCGTTCACGGCGGCGACCCACAGGGGGGCCTCCGCCGGCGGGCACGCCAGGACGACGGGCTCGCCCGTCTCCAGCGTGGACGCCAGGAAACGGACGAGATCCCGGCGCCGGGTGCCGTGGGTGTTGGACACGGCGGCGAAGATCTCCGGCAGGGGGGAGGTACCCTCCTCCCAGCCGTCCAGGAACGTCGGCACCAGCCCGGCCACCGGGCCGGCCTGCGCGGGCTGCGCGGGGATGCGGGCGGACTCGGTCTCCCGCGGCCCGAAGGGCGTCGGGATGTCCGGGCTGAACATGGCGGAGACGGCGGCACCGACGGGGACGTCCGGCCCACCGCACACCGACACGTAGGTGAAGACGTTGCCGGGGCGGCCGGTGGCGTCGGAACCCGCGGGGACGGAGGAGAAGAACACCCGCACCCGCGGATCCCAGGGGGCCGGCAGCCAGGCGAAACGGCGCACCAGACGGGCGCGTTCCTTCCTGTCCGGGTACGTGGGGACCTGGGTGCCGTCACCGAGCTGGGTCGGGACCGCACCCAGCAGGGACCTCACCCGCCCCTCATCGAGCGGCCCGACGACCTCGCCGATCTGCCAACCGCCGGCACCCCGGGAGAAGGACGCGTAACTGAAGGCTGCGGCACTCACGGCTGGCTCCTCCACAGGGACTCGATGCGCAGGCGCTCGGCCACGTCACCCTCGACGACGACCTTGGCCGCGAGGGAGTCGTCCTGCTCCTGGTCGTCGTCGAGAAGGAAGAGACGCACGTAGCCCGTCGCCGCGGGAGGCATCTCGACCCACCAGGTGACCTGGTTGGCGCTGCCGACCTCCGGGCGGCCCCGGGACAGACCGTGCGAGGCGACGATCACCGGACCCTGCGCCTGCCGGCCGTCCAGGATGTCCTGTACGTTGGCGCACCGCAGCGGGCGGCCGTCGTGCGGGTGCAGCGGCAGCGACGTCGGGTTGTGGACGAGCGTGAAACGCGGCGGGTTACGGTCCTCCGACTCGTTGCGCCAGATGAGCAGCTGCGTCCCGTTGTCCACCGTCCGCAGATCGTAGGAGTAGGTCTTCAGACCGCGGTAACGCAGGTGCGTCGGCTCCGCCGTCGTGTCCCGGCCGGCGTAGAAGGACTTCGGGGTGAGGGTGACCTCCTCACCCGTGTGCGCCAGCTGGACGCGGACGCCACCCTGGCGCCGGTAGTCCTCCTCCAGCAGCTCCCGGCTCGTCGGGCTGTTCGACGTCTCGATCTGCACCATCCGCGCGCCGGCCGGCCAGTCGAACGTGATGAGCTGACTCGACAGGCGTTCGACCAGGCGGACCTCCGTGATCGGGGAGACCCGCTGCATCACCTCGCTGGGGCCGGCCCACGCCTTGTCGCCGACGATGTTGACGGCGGTGATGTACACCTCGTGCCACCCCTCCGGCCACGTCATCGTCGTGTCGGCGGTGCTGCCGGCCGGGGCCTCGCTGGTGTCGGTCGGGATCTCGCCGACGAAGGCCGGGTCGTCCTCGATCCAGGAGTACTCCACGGGGGCGACCGTGAGGGTCGGACGCGGGGGGATCTGCGAGAGGAAGATCTTCACGCTGCCGGTCGGGGGCGCCGTCCAGGACAGCATGATGCGTTCGTTCCGGCCGTCGTTGAACAGCTGCGGCGTATTCAGCTGCACCTGCCGGATGTCCGCGCTCGTGGCCTGCCGGAGCTCCGCGCTGCCCTCACCCAGGATGAGGGAACCCCGGAACTCGGCGGCCGGGACGAGCTGGAAGACGTAGTTCCGCCCACGTTCCGCGGCCTCGTAGATGAAGCGGCGGTCACTCACCCCGCTGATGACCTGGTTGCCGGGGTCCCGCATGTCGACGGGGACCTGCTCGAGCTTCGCGTACACACGCATCTCTGCATGCCCAGGCAGGGGGTCCCACGTGCCGGTGATGGTGCCCTTCGACTCGACCAGCTGGAAGTTCTCCGGCGGGAACACCACCATCCGCTCACCGACCAGCGTGGGCTGGGAGTGCAGCGCCTCCTTGAGCTCGCTCCGGAGGACGTTCGCCCACACCATGTAGTGCCGGACACCGCTGGTGCCGAGATCCTCATCGAGGTAGGCGGTACCCAGCGTGGTCACCAGCGTCTGCTGGCCGTCCGGGGAGGCGATCACCTCCCGGTCCGCGGCGACGACCCGGTAGACGACCTGATGGCCGGCGGGGACCGCGGGCGGCTCCCAGGAGATGAGGACGGAGCCCCGGCCCTGGGGCTCGCCGTCCTCGTCCACCGGGGCGGGGTGGTGCTCGACGGTGATGCCCGGGGACAGGTGGTCGGGGGTGGAACCGTACTGGTACCTGTCGAACAGGGCCGGGTCGATGTCGAGGAACAGGGCGGGGTCGACCTGCTGGCGGGCCGCCTCCGCTGCGGTCTGGCCCCGGACCTCCTCCTCGAGGGCGCGGGCCAGGTCCTGGAGGGAGGCCGTCGCGGTGCTGCGCGGGACAGGCTCCGGCTCCGGGACCACGGGCTCGGGGATCACAGGCTCGGGCTCCGGCTCCGGCTCCGGTTCCGGGGCGGGGAACGCCGGGGCGCTGGCGGGTCGGCCGTTGAGCAGGGCGATGATGTCGTCGGCGAGGTGCCGGGCGTTCTCCGGCAGTGCCGCGGACACCTCGTCGCGGGTCGGGTCGTGGAGTGCCGCGATCCCACGCAGCACCGGCAGCGGGATCTCGCTGAGCGTCAGTTGAGTCATGGTGGATGTGGTCCTAGATCAGGGAGTCCCAGTCGGGGGTCGTGGTGTCGTCCTGCGGGCCCGGGGTGGTCCTCGCGGACAGGTTCTCCAGGCGGGTGAAGTTGCCGTACTGGATGACACTGACCGAACTGGTCAGGGTGCCGGCGGCGCGGGTGTCGGCGGGGGAGTGGAGGACGCCGCCGATCGCGGGGTCCACCGCGGTGGCGCCGGCGTTGACGCCCTCGTAGTTGAGGGAACGGTTGGAGAAGTGCGGGATGCCGTTCGTCGCGGTCAGGTCGGCGCGGAAGGCGTCCCGGGAGACGGTGACGCGGTCGCCGTCGCGGTACATCTCGATGGCGATGTCACGCTGATCGAAACGGGAGGCCATGCCGTGGCTGCTGATGGCCTCCGCCCACGCCTCGTCGGAGTGGCTGCGGTCGTCCGCCGCCCCCGACGCGACGAGGGAGGACAGCTTGTCCAGCGCGGAACGGGAGCCGGTGCCCGCCTGCCCGTGCAGCTCGTTGACCGAGGCGATGCGGGTGCCGTCGACGTGCTGGAGTTCCCGGGCAGCGTCGTCGACAAGCTGGTTGAGGGCGCGGTCCGCCCAGTCGCGGGGGAAGACGGCATGGCGCAGGTCATTGACCATCCGCTGCAGTTCCTCCGGCGGCAGGACCGCCCGTCCCAGGCGGGTGGTGCGGGGCAGGCCGGACGTCGGGATGGTGACGGCGCCGTGGTCGTGGTCCACACGTCCCAGCGGCTGCGCGATGGCCTTGCCGAGCAGCGTCGACCAGGACAGGAACTGGTGGTACGACTGCGCGAGACGTTCGACGTCGTTGACGGCGGCGTTGGAGTTGAGACGGGAGATCTCCTCGTTGGCCACCAGGAGACGCATCTGGTTGAGGTCGTCGAGGATCCCCCGGCGGGCGCGGGCGAAGATGAACATCTGGGTGCCCATGATGACCACCGTCGTGAGGAACACCGACAGCAGTGCCCAGCGCCAGTCGATGCCCGTCATCCAGTCCGCGAACCGGTACTTCGGCTGGTAGTGGCTCAGGGTGAGGTAGCCGATGAGGATCATGAGCAGCACCCACAGGGCGGTGAACAGACGCAGCACACGGGTGAGGCGGCGGTTCTCCGAATCGTAGTCGCGGCCCTCGTAGCCCCGGAGGGCGGAGCTGATCCCCTGGTGCACGTCGCGCCACTTGTGTGCGTTCTGCTGGGCCTGCCCCAGCATCTGCATGAGGCGTTCGCCGGTCTGCCATGCGAAGGACGTCGACATGCGCTCGGACCACTCCCGGAAGCGGTCGCGCAGGGCCAGGACGTTACGGTCCGAGGTCTGCGTCACCGCGAAATCCAGTCCCTCGCTGTACACGCGCGCATGGTGGGAGTCGTAGGGGCTGATGACGGCGTCGGCGGGCTGCAGACCGAGGATGTCCGTGAGCTGCGGGTGGTAGCCCTCGAAACGGTCGGCGGGGTCCGGCACCGACATCCAGCCCTGTTCCACGATCGCCGGGTTGTGCTGGTTGTCGCGGGGGGCGTCGAAGGTGTCACCGAGGTAGTTGGTGCCGTCGACGAGCATGAGCGCGACGCGACGGTAGCCGTTCCACAGGTCCGGGAGGCTCGGCGGGTCCTCGATGTTGAGGCCGCGGCTGCGGGCGTCCCGCTTGAGGTCGGCGGTGGCGGAGGTGAGCTCGAAGAGCCCCGGGTCGTTGAAACGTCCGCGGTAGGTGCCGCACACGATGTCGACGGAGGCGCCCTGCCCGTACAGGGTGTTCTGCACGGCCTTGGCGATCGCCGCGTTGAGGGCGTGCCCCTGCGCGTGCTTCCAGTCCTTCGGGGTGCCCACCGACGCCCGGAAGAACTCCCCGAGGAACTTCCTCAGCGCCGCCCAGGCGGAGGGGCGGAGGGTCTCGGCGGTCTGCAGCTGTCGGGGCGGGGTGAGGAGGGAGTCGCGGTAGCGGTTGATGAGAGCGTCCGCGGCCTGCCCGCCGGTGACCGCCGGGTCGGGCATGCGCACCGCCTGGCGGCCGTCCTCGACCATCGGCAGCGGCAGCTGGCCGGTGACGTCGAAGACCTGCTCGCGGACCTGCGACTCGATCTCGGAGGCGTCGATCGTGCGGTGGTAGGCGCGCACCAGGCGGAACGTGTGCTCGTCGCCGGTGGAGACGGCGCGGCCGTGGGCGTCGAGAAGCGGCGCGTGCTCGGCGGAACGCCACAGGCCGGTGAGAGTCGCCAGGGTGGCGGCCGCCAGCTCGGCGACGGCGTGGGGGTCGTCGGCACGGTTGACCGGGGTGACCGACGAGGTCGGGGCGTCGGAGTCCTCGGGCGCGATCGCCACCGTCGACCAGCCCATCTCCGGGGCGGGGACGAGGGTGTCCAGCGGCAGGCGCGGCAGCAGGACCCGCACGCGCGGGTTCGTGCCGGGCACGCGGGCGTCGATCGCGGTGGTCCACCGCTGTACGGCGGACATGTCGAACTCCGTCGCGGAGTCCCGACTCAGCGGGTCCAGGGCGACGAGGAGGATGTTGCCGTCGAGGTCCCGCAGGGCCTCGTCGAGGGTGACGACCGACAGGAGGGAACCGTCGGGGCGGCACAGGCGGACGGCCGGGCGGTCGGCTCCCAGGCGCGGATCCACCCACGCGAAGGAGCGGATGAGCGACATCGCGGCCAGATCCTGCAGTCGGGCGCGGATCTGGTCGGAGATCGCCCCCGAACCGAAGAACATCACGTTGGGCAGCATCAGATCAGACCCCCACCGAAGTCGGGCAGCTGTGGGCCGCTGGACGCCTGGCGGGTCGGGTCAGGCTGGACCGCGCCCGGGAAGGGATCGAAGCCGACCGGGGCCTCCGCCTGCTGTCGGGCCTCCTCGAGGCGGCCGAGCAGGTCCTCGGTGACCGCGATGACATCAGGGGCCAGGTCGCGGTAGAGGGGCATCTTCTTGGCGTACTCACGGCTGGTGACCGTGGCCCACGGCTTCTCCTCGGTCTGCGAACCGGGGAGCACGGAGCGGTTGTCGGCCACGAAGGTCTGCGCGTTGCTGTGCGAGCGGAGGAGGGCCTCACGCAGCAGCCCGTGGCGCTCGTCGATGTCCGCGCCCAGGGCCTGCTGCGAGGGACGCTCACCCGTGCGGAGGAACTCCGCCAGGTGGGAGACGACCGGGTGGTTGACCACTCCACCGGTGGTCGGGCCGGAGGGGTTGTCGTCGTAGATGCCACGCAGGAGGTGGTACGGGCGCAGGGAGCTGCCCTGGCGACCCTGTGAGTCGCTGAGCGCGACGTTGGCGTAGGCCAGCAGCACGGACTCGATGACGGCGGGCATCCAGTCGATGGCGGCCTGCATGGCGGAAGGCGGGGTGAGCATCGGCGACGGGAAGTCGACCCAGGTCTGGGAGTCCCGGTCGAAGATGTGGGCGGCCGCCTGCGGGGTGTTCGGGTTCGAGATGTGGATCTGGCCGGTGGTGACGCCGATGATCCAGCCGGCGACCATGGCGCGTCGCTCGTCGTCAGACAGCGGCAGTGCGGCCGGCAGGGGGCGGGAACGACGCAGCGTCCAGAAGCCCTCCTGACCCTTGCGGCTGGCCCACGCCCGGGAGATCGGGGCGAGCAGGGAGCTGAAGACCAGCGGCGAGTAGTTCGGGTAGGAGCCGAACACGTCGATGTGGCGGACCTTCTCACCGAGGCTGAGGACCTTGCTGAACTCACCGAGCGTGGTGTCGTCGAGGTTGGTCTTGGCGTCGAGGATCTCCTTGAGGGCGTCGCCCGCGCGGGTGTCCTTGAGCGGGATCTCGGAGAAGGTGAACCGCGAGAGGTCGGGGCGGTTGTGGATCGTGGAGACCAGGTTGGCGTCGACGGCGGCGAGCGGGCGGGCCTGGCTGAGCGCCTCGTTGAAGGCGGCCCGCAGGCGCGTCATCCGGTTGTTCGCCTCGATGTCGTTGATCGTCGACTCGGTCATGTAGCTGCGCAGGTCAGCGGAGATGAAGTTGGAGAAGTGGTCGTTCGGGCGGGCGATCCAGGCGCGGGAGCGCTCCAGGAGGTCGGCCGGGCGGATGCGGGCCCGGAACTGGGCGGGGCGGGACTCCCGGATCTCACCACCCGTGGGGGACTTGAGGAGGTGCTTGGAGATCCAGCCGGCCCGGTTGCCGCCGGTCCGGCCCTCCACCGGGCGCGGGGCCAGGGTGTCGGCGGGAGCCCTCTCCGCGGCCTGCGTGTTCCACTTGCCGACGATCACCGCCCGGGCCGCCACCTTCGTGGCCTCCCGGTAGTCGAAGACACCCGGGTCGTCGACCTGGATGGTCTGCAGGAGGTGCGCCTCGTAGTCGCGTGGGAAGGACTCGACCTCGGTGATGAGGATCTCGTTCTGCGAGCCCTTGAAACGGTCGGCGATGCGCTCGTCGTTGTCGTTCGGCCAGGCGACCGGCTCATTCGTGGCGACGTCGGCGAGGTTGGTGCGTGCCCGGGCGCTGCTGTCCGCCAGCTCGAGGGTGGTGTGCGCGGAACGCAGTTCCTTGTCCAGACGGCCGATCACCGTGCGGACGAAGTCCTCCAGGACGGGCTCCAGCTTCGCGGCGACTCTGACGAGGAAGTAGTCGAAGAGCTGCGGGCGGTACAGGGCGGCGATGTCGTCGAGGAGCTTGCCCACCTGGGTGACGTTGCCGCGGCCGCTGAGCGGGGAGAGGTACTGGTCCAGCCCCTGCGGGGTGGCCAGGGCCGTGCGGCCGCGGTTCTCGTTGAGCAGGGTCTGCATCGGCTGGATGACCCGCTGGGTGTAGAGGTCCCGCAGGTGCCCGAGCACGGCCTCCAGGTAGGGCACGCCGTGGGCGGCGAGCTCGTCCTCGGACATGCTGATGAGGGCATCGGTCAGGGCGTCGGCGAACTCGTGGACGGCGGCGTAGGCGGCGTCGGAGAGCTGGGCGGAGACGGTCTCGTTGAGGCGGGGGTCGGCGAGGCGGGCGCGGATGAGCTGCGCGAAGTCCTGGGACTTCATGCCCTCGTGGTTGGGCAGGCTCTTGTGCACCAGGGCGGACGCCGAGACGGTGGCCGGGTTGCCGTACTTCTCGAAGACCTGGGCCAGCCACCCCCGCAGGTTGTCGCTGTTCGGGGTGGCCTGGCCGAAGCGGGGGTCCAGCTGCAGGCGGGTGAGGATCCGGGGGAAGCGCTCGGCGAGGCGGGCCTGGAGCTGCTCCTCACCGGTGGCCGGGTTGGCGGGGTCGAGGTGCCCGCGGAGCAGACGCTCGAAGGCGGTCTTCGCCAGGCGCTGCGCGGAGTACTCGGCGTAACGGTCACGGCCCATGCTCAGCTGGGCGTAGCCCCAGGTGGCCCAGGGCATGACGTCCCACGGCAGCTTCTCCCGGTCGCCCCAGCCGAGGAAGGAACGGTCGGCGTCCGGGGAACCGGTGTTCGCCAGCAGGTAGGAGGCGAAGGAGTTCGACGCCTCCTCGGAGGCCATGAGCGCGGCGAGGGCGCGGCCGACGCCCCGGTAGATGGTGTCCGGGGTGCCGTCGCCGAAGACGGTGCCCTGCGCGCCCATCCGGGCACCCAGCGGGAAGAGGCGGGCGAAGGTCTGGTGGCTGCCGAGCGACTCGATGCCGGCGGCGCGGAAGAGGGCCTGGTCGCTGGCGGTGGCGGCGCCCGTCTGGGCGGCGAGTGCCTCACCGAACATGGCCAGCGAGTTCGGCCAGGTGCCCACGACGGCGGAGTCGGCGAGGGTCTCGAAGATCTCGGGGGTGTACATGAACACGGCGGTGTTCTTCGGGTCACCGTTGGGCAGGGTGGACAGCGCGCGGCAGACGTCCACGAACATCGAGGCACCGGCACCACCGGCCATGGAGGACAGGACCAGGATGATCGGGGTGGAGGCCGACAGATCCTGCCGACGTCCCGTGAGCTTCTCGCTCAGGGCGTTGATCTCGGAGTCGGTGTCGGCGTCGAAGAGCTCCGAGAGGGCCTGGTTGAGGCCGGAGCGGATCTTGCGCAGGGAGTTGATGGTGAGCATGCGGCCGAGACCGCGGTACTGGCCCGCACCGTCCGAGATCGGGGTGGTGATGCGCTCCGGCTGGCGCGGCGCCCACGTGGCGATCTCACCGAGGGCCCCCTTGGCACCCAGGCTGGCGGAGACGCCGGCGTCGAAGGTGGCGTACTGCTGGTCCGAGCCGATGCTGATGTAGCGTCCGCCGTTCTCCGGGACGTTGGCCAGGCCGGAGGGGCCCGGTTCGGGCTGTCCGGCGACGTCGATGGTGACGAACTGCCAGGCCTTCGGCAGACGCGTGATGCTCGGGTCGACGCTGCGCAGCATCGCCTTGAGCTGGTCCATCATGTAGGCCTGTGTTTTGGCTCCGGAACCGCCACATCCGACTACCAGGAACTTCTTCAACGTGGATCCTCTTCTCGTTGTTCGTGTGTGTTAGGGGGTGTGGCCGGTGGGTGGGCCCCAGCCGGGGGCCTGACCGGTGTCCGGTCCCCAGCCGGTGTCGCGGGTGGGGGAGGGGGCGCCCCACCCCTCACCGGTCGGGGTGGTGGGGGAGGTCGGGGTGTCCGGTGCCGGGGGCTCCTCGTCGGTGAGGTCGAGCGCCCGCCGTAGACGGTCGGGTCCCTCGGCGGCGATCTCGGAGACCAGGGCGTCGAGCTTGTCGCGGGTGATGAACTCGTCGACGAGCAGGATGATGTGCCCGTGGTCCGCTGCGCCGGGGGTCGCCTCCGCGTACCAGTGGTTGTGCACCGCGAGCGGCAGGGTGGTGTCCCCCCGGTCGGTGACCGCGGCGCCGGGGAGGCTGACGCGGGCGGGGCCGAAGGGGTTCCAGCCGAGCGCGACCTGCAGGGGGCGGCCCGCCGCAGTGAGGGAGCGGCCGTTGTGGACGAGTCGGGGGGTGGAGTTGATGATCTCGTCGTAGGTGACCCGGAAGTCGCCGCCGGTGTCGGTGCGCAGGAGGCGGCCGTTCTCCGTCTGCACCGGGACGGCCAGGGCGTGCAGGCCGGGGTTCCGCGGGATGGTGCCGGTCAAGTACTTGAGCAGGTAGAGCAGGCCCAGCGGGATGAGCAGGGCCAGCAGCAGCGCCAGGCCGAGGGCGAGGCCGAAGACCGGGGCGCTGACCGGGGCGCGCATGGAGCCGTTGAGGGGCACGGAGACGGCCTCGTCGGCGTCGCCCTCCGCGGAGATCAGGTGGAGGATGGGGAGGAGGGACACGGGGCCGTCGGCAAGCGCGGGCGTGGAGACGGTGACCTCCAGCTCCCCGGACTCGCCCTCCGCGAGCTGCAGGGCCGTCGCGGCGGAGTTGTGCGGGGAGCTCAGCTGCAGGCTGTCGACGCCGGCGGGCAGCAGGGAGTCGCCGCCGGCGAGTTCGCCCTCCTCGATCCACACCGCACCCGGCCCGGAGACCGGGATGGTGAAGGTGGTGTCGCGTTCCTCGAGGTCGACGTTGATCTCTCCCGGGATGCGCGGCATGTTCACCGGGGTGACGGTGATGCCGTGGGTCACCTGGATCGGGGTGAGGGGGGTGCCGGGGGCGTCGTCGACGCCCTGGGTGGTGATGTCGGCGCGCAGCGTCAGCTCCCCGGTGAGGGGACGGTCGACGGCGTCGAGCGGCACGACGGCCGTGCCCCCGGCGATGGACTGCGGGGCACCGAGGACGGTCTCGGTGCCGTCGGGGGCGGTGAGCACGGCGGTGAGGTCGGCGGTGCCCGCCAGGACGGCCTGTTCCCCGCTGGCGCGCAGGAGGCTGACGTGCAGATGATCGGTGCTGGCCAGGCCGGTGTGGCCGCCCTCGGCGAGTTCCGCGACCCGCAGGTGCAGGCCGGGGGAGATCTGGACGGAGGCGGCGTAGTCGCCGGGGGCGTCGCCGTCGACGCGGTAACCCAGCTGCCACCGGCCCGCCCAGGTGCCGCCGTCGTTGAGGGTCATCGTGCCGTCGAACATGCCGGGCAGGCTGTCGACGCCGGTGACGGTGACGGTGGTGTCCCCGAGCTGGTGCTCACCCGGGACGAGGTCGAGGGTCTGCCCGTCCGGGGCGGTGAGGACGGGGGTGATGGTGGCGGCGTCGAAACGCGAGGTCGGCTGCGCGGAGATGCGGACCGGGGCGACGGTGTCGTCCAGCACAAAGGGGAAGGGCTCGTGGATGCCCTGCGTGGCGCCCGCCGAACCCGGTGCCGGGATGATGTTGCGGAACGCGGAGAACAGGGCGGCGGCGTCTGTGCCGGCGTTGAAGAAGGCGCCGTTCGCGGTGGTGCCAGGGACGCAGCTGTCCTCCTCGGAGATGTTGCGCAGCAGCTCCTCGGGGGTGTCGGAGTCGGTGGGGATCAGGCCGACGGAGAAGAGCCGGATGTCGGCGCGGCGCAGCATGCCGACGGGGCTGCCCTCCGCGCACACGGCGGCGCGGGCGGCGGCGTCCGCCTCGGGCGGGCCCTCCACGGTGAGCATGCCGTCGGTGAAGAACAGGGTGGCCTTGCAGGCGCCGGCGTCGGAGTGGCGGGCGAACTCCTGGAGCATGCCGTCGAAGGCTGCCCCGTAGGTGGTGTACCCGTCGTTGGCGCGGTCCCGGAAACCGTCGATCTGGGACGACAGCTTCTCGACGCCCCCCTGCACCGACGTCCACCCGCCGTACACGGCCGGGTCGGAGCGGTAGTGCTGGCCGAAGCCGGCGAGTTTGACGTTGATGTCGGCGTCGAGGTCCTCGGCCAGGGTCTGGAACTGCCGGACGAGGTCCCGGGTGGCCTCCACGCGGACGTGCTCCGGGTCGGTGGGCGCGGTCGCCCCCTGCCCGGAGAGGGAACCGGACTCGTCGAGGACGAAGAGGATGTCGGCCCTCTTGGTGGTCGCCAGGCAGGAGCCGAAGTCGTCGAGACTGTCCTGCGCACGCGGTGACAGGTCCTGGGCGGTGCCCGGGGCGGCGAGGCCGACGGCGAGGGCCGTGGTGGCGGTGGCCGCCAGCAGACGGAGAGCGGGTGTGGTCTTCATTCCTTCTAACCTCCGTAGGCCTTGCCGAACCACAGTGCGATCTCCACTGCGTTGATGAGGACACCGACCGCCCCGACACCCAGCGCCGCCCGGTACAGGAGGGTCTGGGTGGGATTGGAGACGTAGAGGCCCGCCGCCTGGCGCTTCGTGTCCGCCTGGATGTGCAGCCCCAGGAGGATGAAGGTGACGATGCCGGCGGTGAACCAGCCCAGACCGGAGAGCGTCAGCCAGAGCGGCTCCGTGGCGGTGGACCCCAGCCAGGCGGCCAGCCCGAGGACGATGCTCAGCACCGCGGTGACCGCCGCCGCGCTGACGAAGTGCCAGGGGCCGGTGGTTGCGGTGGTGGGTCCGGGAGGGAGAGCCACCGGGAGGTCGGTGTCCGGGGCGGCACCCCACCCCTGGGAACCCGGGGAGGGGGAGGGGGCGGGCGCTGCGAACGGGCTCTGCTCTCCGGAACGGGACCCGGGGGTGGGGGCGGGATCAGGCGAGGGCTGTCCGCCGTGAGGGGCGAAGGGGTTGGACATCGGGGCTCCGGAGGGTCAGGGTCGTGCGCAGTTCTACCCACCAAGTAGAGCAGATGTGTCGGCTCCACGCTGTTCTTCGGGGGCGGGCGGCTGGCGGGGGGAAGGTTCAGCGGAGGGGTCGTCCGTGGCCGTCGAGGAGGAATTTCCCGGACCGGAGGACCAGTCGGGCGAGGTCGGCGAGGACCCAGCCGATGAGGACGAGCACGCCCAGGGTGCCCAGGGTCGTGCCCTCGAAGAGGAGGGTGGCGCCCCACAGCAGGAGCTGGGCCACGCCGTTCCGGCGGTACCCGAGGTAGAGGTTGTGCGCACCGAGGACGCCGAGGAAGATGCCCAGGATCACGGCGACCATCCGCGACCGGGAGGACCGCTCCGGGGTCTCCGTGGGGACGACCGCGGCCGGGATCGACGGCGGGTCGAACGGGTTGGCCAGCAGGGGTTCGTCGTGGCGGTGGGACATGGGGCCTCTGGTTCTCTGCGGGAATGCGGACGGGTTGTTCGGACAAATGTAATTCCCGGGATCGCCGGAGGCCAGTCGCCGGCATTCCCGATACGGGGTGTTTAGGCATATAATGCTGGCAATCAAGGGAGGTGAGTGCCAGATGACGAGTGCGACGGACAGGCGTCGGCAGGAGGTGCTGCGTGCCATCGTGGCCGACTACATCGCCTCCCAGGAGCCCGTGGGGTCGAAGGCCCTGCTGGAGCGGCACCAGCTCCAGGTGTCGAGTGCGACGATCCGCAACGACATGGCGGTGCTCGAGTCCGAGGGCTTCATCGTGCAGCAGCACGCCAGCTCGGGGCGCATCCCCACGGAGAAGGGCTACCGCCAGTTCGTGGACCACATCCACGACCTCAAGCCGCTGTCCGCGGCCGAGCGGCGGGCGATCCTCACCTTCCTCGAGGACGGCGTCGACCTGGAGGACGTCCTGCGCCGTTCCGTCACCCTGCTGGCGCAGCTCACCCGCCAGGCCGCCGTGATCCAGCTGCCCAACCTCAAGGTCTCCCGCGTGAAGCACGTCGAGGTGGTGGCGCTCGGCCCGACGCGCCTGCTGCTGGTGCTCATCACCGACACCGGGCGGGTCGATCAGCGCAACGTCGAACTCGAGGAGGCCATCGACGCGGAGGGTGTCATCCTCCTGCGTGACCTGCTCAACGGGGCGCTCGTGGACCGGACCCTCACGGAGGGCTCGACGAGCCTGGAGGAGCTGGCGGAGAACCCGCCGGCCCGGATCAGTCACGCCCTGACGCGGTCGGCGACGCGCCTCATCGAGACCCTGGTGGAGCAGCCCGCCGACCGGCTCATCCTGGCCGGCGCCTCCAACCTCACCCTCGGTCTGCCGGGTGTGATCGAGGCGCTGGAGGAGCAGGTGACGGTGCTCAAGCTGCTCACCAACGTGCCGGACCTGGGCAACGTCAGCGTGCTCATCGGTGAGGAGAACGAGGACGAGGACCTGCACGACGCCTCGATCGTCGCGACGGCCTACGGCTCCGACGGGCACGCCCTCGGCGGGCTCGGGGTGGTGGGTCCGACGTTCATGGACTACCCGGGAACAATCTCGAAGGTGTCGGCCGTTGCACGGTATGTCAGCCGTGTGCTCGCCGGCGAGTAGAATTCATTCGGTTATCCAACAGTCAAGAAGGAATCAGTCTCATCGTGGCTCGTGATTATTACGGAATTCTGGGTGTCGAGAAGTCGGCGACCGACGCGGAGATCAAGAAGGCCTACCGCCGGCTCGCCCGCAAGTACCACCCGGACGTGAACCCCTCGGAGGAGGCGGCGGAGAAGTTCCGTGAGGCGTCGGTGGCGCATGAGGTGCTCACCGACCCCGAGAAGCGGCGGATCGTCGACATGGGCGGCGACCCGATGGAGCAGGGCAACGGCGGCATGCCGGGCGGCTTCGGCGGGGGTGGCGGCTTCGGTGACATCTTCGAGGCCTTCTTCGGTGGCGGCGCGGGCGGGGCCCGTGGTCCGCGGTCCCGTGTCCAGCCGGGTAATGACGCCCTGCTGCGGGCCTCGATCACCCTCGAGGAGGCTTTCGCGGGTGTGAAGAAGGACATCACCGTCGACACCGCCGTGGTGTGCGACCACTGCGCGGGCTCCGGTTCGGAGTCCCGGTCGAAGCCCGTCACCTGTGGCCAGTGCCACGGTCAGGGTGAGGTGCAGGAGATGCAGCGTTCCTTCCTGGGCAACATCATGACCTCGCGTCCCTGCCCGGCGTGTGACGGCTACGGCGAGATCATCCAGGACCCCTGCACCCGCTGCTCCGGTGGTGGTCGCGTGAAGAAGCGCCGTGACCTGGTGGTCAACGTCCCGGCCGGCATCAGCAACGGCATGCGCATCCGCATGGCGGGGCAGGGCGAGGTCGGCCACGGTGGTGGCCCGGCCGGTGACCTCTACGTGGAGGTCTCCACCCGTCCGCACCCGGTGTTCCACCGGGAGGGGGACAACCTGCACGTCACCGTCCGCGTCCCGGCCGTCGACGCCGCCCTGGGGGCGCAGGTCACCCTCGAGGACCTCAAGGGCGAGGACCTCATCATCGACATCCCGGCCGGCACCCAGCCCTCCGATCAGATCCACCTCGTCGGCGAGGGCATGCCGCACCTGCGCACCGAGGGGCGCGGCGACCTCTACGCCCACGTCCAGGTGTTCATCCCCACCGAGCTCGACGACCGCACCCGCGAGCTCCTCGAGCAGATCCGCGCGCACCGCAACGAGTCCTCCCGCGTCAACCGCGAGGGCGAGGATGACGGCGGCTTCTTCTCCCGGCTGAAGAGCAAGTTCCGTAACCGATGAGTCTGCCCGTCTTCGTCCACCCCGGCCCCTTCGAGGGGACGGTCACTCTGGCCGGCCCGGAGGGGCGGCACGCGGTCACCGTCAAGAGGATCCAGCCCGGCGAGCAGATCATGCTCGTCGACGGCCGCGGGACCCACGCCACCGTCACCGTCACCGCCACCCGTGGCAGGGAGGAGCTGACGGGGGAGGTGGAGGAGGTGGGCGTCGACACGCAGCCGCGTCCGGCGGTGACCGTCGTGCAGGCCCTGCCCAAGGCGGACCGCTCCGAGCTGGCCGTCGACCTGGCGACGCAGGCCGGGGCCGATGAGATCGTGCCGTGGCAGGCGGAGCGCTGCGTCGCTAAGTGGGTCGGACCGAAGGCCGCCAAGGGTGTGGCCAAGTGGGAGGCGGCGGCGCTGGCGGCGGCGAAGCAGTCGCGCCGGACCCGCATCCCGACGGTCCGGGAGCCGGTGACCACGGCGCAGCTGGCCGAGCTCATCGCCGGGCGTCCCGCGCTGGTCCTCCACGAGGAGTCGGCGACCCCGCTGCGGGAGATCGACCTCGACGTCGACGAGCTCGTGCTCATCGTCGGACCCGAGGGCGGCATCGGCCCGGAGGAGCTGGCGAAGCTCACCGACGCGGGGGCGCGGGCCGTGAAACTGGGCCCCGAGGTACTGCGCACGGCGAGTGCGTCGATGGTGGCCCTGTCGGCCATCGGAGTGCTCACGGGCCGCTGGTAGAGTTCCCCTAAACGTTTCGAGAAGAAAGCAGGCGCCGTACTCCGTGGCAGCAGAGGTCATCACGAGGAAGGTCGAGCTCGATTCGGCGTACGCCCAGTCGGTGCTCGGCGTCAACGACGGGAACCTGCGGGTCCTCGACAACCAGATCAACGCGGACTTCCACGCCCGCGGACACCTCGTCACCGTCACCGGACCGGACCATGAGGTCGCCCGCGCGGTGAAGGTGCTCGAGGAGCTGGAGTCGATCGCCCGCCGCGGGCACGTCATCTCCCCGGACTCGGTGAAGCACGCGGTGTCGATCGTCACCGTCGAGGCCCCGCAGTCCGTCGCCGAGGTCCTGGCCAGCGACATCGTCTCCCGCCGCGGCAAGACCGTCCGCCCCAAGACCCTGGGGCAGAAGGAGTACGTTGACGCGATCGACGAGCACACCATCGTCTTCGGCGTCGGCCCCGCCGGCTCCGGCAAGACCTACCTGGCGGTGGCGAAGGCCGTGCAGGCGCTGCAGTCGAAGCAGGTCACCCGCATCATCCTCACCCGCCCCGCCGTCGAGGCCGGGGAGAAGCTCGGCTTCCTGCCGGGCACCCTGAGCGACAAGATCGACCCCTACCTGCGTCCGCTCTACGACGCGCTGCGTGACATGCTCGACCCGGAGATGATCCCCAAGCTCATGGAGGCCGGTGTCATCGAGGTCGCCCCGCTGGCGTACATGCGTGGCCGCACCCTCAACGACGCCTTCGTCATCCTCGACGAGGCCCAGAACACGACGCCCGCGCAGATGAAGATGTTCCTCACCCGCCTGGGCTTCGGGTCCAAGATGATCGTCACCGGGGACATCACACAGGTGGACCTGCCGACCGGCCAGAAGTCGGGCCTGCGTCTGGTCCGCCACATCCTCCGCGGGGTGGAGGGCATCCACTTCGCGGAGCTGTCGAGCAGGGACGTCGTCCGTCACTCACTCGTCGGCCGCATCGTCGACGCCTACGACACCTACGAGGAGAAAGTGCAGTCATGAGCATCGAGGTCTTCAACGAATCCGGGTACGCGGGCGTCAACGAGGAGATGCTCATCGACGTCGCCTCCTTCGCCCTCGGCGAGATGGACATCCACCCCGATGCGGAGGCGTCCATCCACATCGTCGACCTGAAGACGATCACGGACCTCCACGTGCGCTGGCTCGACCTGGACGGCCCCACCGACGTGATGACCTTCCCGATGGACGAGCTCACCCCGGGTTCCGGCACCGCCCTCGGGGGCCGACCCGACTCGAAGCACCCCGGCCCGGCGCTGCTCGGTGACATCGTGCTGTGCCCGGAGTTCGCCGCGAAGCAGGCGACCGCCGCGGGGCACGGCCTCGACCACGAGCTGGCGCTGCTCACCGTGCACGGCTGCCTGCACCTGCTGGGCTACGACCACGCCACCCCGGCCGAGGAGCAGGAGATGTTCGCCCTGCAGAATGAGCTGCTCGCCGACTGGTACGACGACGTGGCCCGCCGCGGCGTCGAGTACCAGCCGAAGCCGAGCGGCGCGCAGGCCTTCCCCTCCGCCGCGGACCGGGAGGCCCTCGACGACATCGTCCCCGGGGGCGGCATCCCGGCCATCGGCGAACCCGCCGGTGACGCCTGATGGAGATGGAGGTCATCTGGTTCGGCGGGGTGACGCTGCTGGCGTTGGCTCTGTCGGGCCTGGTCGGCACCGTCGAGTCCGCCGTCAGCTCCATCTCCCGCGCCCGCGTCGAGGGCATGGTGAAGGACGAGGTCGCCGGCGCGCGTTCGCTGCTCAAGGTCGTGGAGCACCGCGCGGACAACATCAACCTGCTCATCCTGCTCAAGACGCTTCTCGACGCCACCGCGGCCGTCTTCGCCGCCGCCCTGGCGAGGGAGCTCATCGCCTCGGACGCGTGGGCCATCACGATCGCCATCGTGGCGGTCGCCCTGTTCACGTACGCCGTGGTCGGTGTCTTCGGCCGGACGATGGGCCGCAAGAACCCGTACTCGGTCTCCCTGCGTTCGGCGATGGTGCTGCAGGGCACGGCCTTCGTCCTCGGCCCGGTGTCGCGGGTGCTCATCTGGGTGGGCAACCTCATCGCCCCGGGCAGTGGTTTCCGGGACGGCCCCTACGCCACGGAGGTGGAGCTCCGGGAGATGGTGGACATCGCCCAGGAGCACGGCATCGTGGAGATCGAGGAGCGCCGCATGATCCAGTCGGTGTTCGACCTCGCGTCGACCACCGCCCGGCAGGTCATGGTGCCGCGCACCGAGATGATCTGGATCGAGGAGGGCAAGCACGCCGGCCAGGCCACCACGCTGTGTGTGCGTTCCGGTCATTCGCGCGTGCCGGTCGTGGGTGAGAACATCGACGACATCCTGGGCATCGTCTACATCAAGGACCTGGTGCGCCACACGTACCACCTCACCGACGGCGGGGCGTCCGTGGCGGTGACCGAGGTCATGCGTCCGCCGACCTTCGTGCCCGACTCGAAGAACCTCGACGAGCTGCTCCACGAGATGCAGCGCGACAAGATCCACATGGCCATGCTCGTGGACGAGTACGGCGGCATCGCCGGTCTGATCACCATGGAGGACATCCTCGAGGAGATCGTCGGTGAGATCGCCGACGAGTACGACGTCGCCGAGGTCGCGCCGATCGAGAAGATCGGTCCGCGCACCTACCGGGCGGTCTCGCGCCTGTCGCTGGAGGACCTCGTCGACGAGATCCACGACGACCACGACATCGACGTCGAGTTCACCGAGGAGATCGAGGACCAGGTCGAGTCGGTCGCCGGTCTCATCGGCTACGAGCTGGGGCGCGTGCCCCTGCCGGGGGCGACGGTGGAGTCCTGCGGGCTGCGCCTCACCGCCGAGGGCGGGCGGGACCGCCGCGGCCGTATGCGTGTGCGGTCGGTCGTGGTGGAGGTGCTGGAGCGTCCCACCGAGGGCGACGACGCCAGCTGATTGTTTTTCCCCTCCTGGGGGAGCACAATGACGGGCGTGAACATCCTCTCGATCCAGTCCTCCGTGGCGTACGGCCACGTCGGCAACTCCGCGGCCGTCTTCCCGCTCCAGCGTCTGGGGCACGAGGTGTGGCCGGTGTACACCGTCAACTTCTCCAACCACACCGGTTACGGCGCGTGGCGGGGTCCGATGATCCCGGCCTCCGAGGTCGCGGAGATCATCACGGGCATCGAGGAGCGCGGTGTGCTCGGCGAGGTCGACGCGGTGCTCTCCGGCTACCAGGGTGGCGCGGAGATCGCGGACGTCATCATCGACGCCGTGGCGAAGGTCAAGGCGGCGAACCCGCAGGCCGTGTACGCCTGCGACCCGGTGATGGGCAACGCCCGCTCCGGCTGCCACGTCTCCGACCTCATCCCGCCGCTGCTGCGTGACCGGGTCGTCCCGGTCGCGGACATCATCACCCCGAACCAGTTCGAGCTGGGCTACCTCACGGGCCGGGAGGCCACCTGCCTGGAGTCCACCCTCGAGGCGGTGGACGTCGCCCGCGGGATGGGCCCGTCGACGGTGCTGGTCACCTCGGTGGAGCGTCCGGACCGTCCGGCCGACACCATCGAGATGCTGGTGGTCAATGACCAGGGTGCCTGGATCGTCCGCACCCCGTACCTGCCCTTCAAGCGCAACGGCTCCGGTGACGTCACCGCCGCGCTGTTCACCGGCCACTACGTCTCCACCGGCGACGCCGCCGACGCGCTGGCGAAGACGGCCTCCTCCGTCTTCGACCTCGTCGAGAACACCTACCGTGCTGATTCCCGCGAGCTGCTGCTCATCGAGTCCCAGGACGCCTACGCGCACCCGCGGATGCAGTTCGAGGTCACGCAGGTCAGGTAATCTGGACACCACCATTCCCCAGGACCGAGGAGTCCCCATCAGCTCATTCACCGACACCCCGGAAGGTTTCCGTTCCGGTTTCGTCAGCTTCGTCGGCCGGCCCAACACCGGCAAGTCCACCCTCACCAACGCACTGGTGGGGGAGAAGATCGCCATCACCGCCAACCAGCCGGAGACCACGCGTCACCCGATCCGCGGTCTCGTCCACCGGGAGGACGCGCAGATCGTGGTCGTGGACACCCCGGGTCTGCACAAGCCGCGGACGCTGCTGGGTGAGCGGCTCAACGAGATGGTCAAGGACACCTACGCGGACGTCGACCTCATCGGTTTCACGGTCCCGGCGGACGAGAAGATCGGCCCCGGCGACCGCTGGATCCTGGAGAACCTGCGCAAGGTGGTGCCGGACACCCCGATCGTCGGCATCGTGACCAAGCTGGACAAGGCCTCGAAGGACCAGGTCGGGGCGCAGCTGCTCGCGCTGCACGAGCTGCTCGGCGGCGAGTCCGAGGTGGTGCCGGTCTCCGCGCAGGACGGCACCCAGGTGGACGTGCTTCTCGACGTCATCACGTCCCTCCTCCCCGAGGGCCCGAAGTTCTACCCGGACGACCACGTCACCGACGAGGAGACGGAGAAGCGCATCTCCGAGCTCATCCGGGAGGCGGCGCTGAGCGGCCTCAAGGACGAGCTGCCGCACTCGGTGGCGGTCGAGGTGGACGAGATCTACGACGACGAGGGCAGGACCACCATCCACGCCATCATCTACCTGGAGCGGGAGGGCCAGAAGGCCATCATCCAGGGGCGTGACGGGCGTCGTCTCGGCCGGATCATCCACAACTCGCGCCTGGAGATCAACCGGCTGCTGGGCCGGAACGTGTACCTGGACCTGCGCCTGAAGGTGCTGAAGAACTGGCAGTCCGACCCGAAGTCCCTGGGCCGACTGGGGTTCTAGGTGCGTGCCCAGCCGTACCGGGACCGCGCCCTGGTGGTGCGGACCCATGACTTCGGCGAGGCCGACCGCATCATCGTGCTGCTGACCCGGAGTCACGGGGTGAAGCGCGGCGTCGCTAAGGGGGTGCGGCGCGCGAAGTCGCGTTTCGGGTCGCGGCTGCAGCACTTCGTGGACATCGACGTGCAGCTCTACCCGGGCCGCAACCTGGAGTCCATCACGGGGGCGGACACGGTGGCGTTCTACGGCAGCGGGATCATCGACAACTACGAGCGCTACACCGCGGCCTGCGCGGCGCTCGAGACGGCGGAGCGGCTCGCCCACGAGGGGGACCCGTGGCTCTTCGACCACCTCACCGAGACCCTCGCCCGCATGCAGACCACCGCGCATCCGACGGTGGTGCTCGACGCCTTCCTGCTGCAGGGGATGACGCACGCCGGCTGGGCCCCGAGCCTCTTCGACTGCGCCCAGTGCGGGGCCCCGGGCCCGCACCACGCCTTCCACCCGGCGGTGGGTGGGGCGGCGTGCGTGCAGTGCCGTCCGCCCGGTTCGGCGGAGGTGCCGGAGGAGTCGCTGCACCTGATGTGGCTGCTCAACAACGCGCACTGGCCGGCAGCGCTGGGGATCGTCGCGCAAGCCCCGCACCTCGGCGCCGTCGCACACCGTCTGACCAGGGCACATCTGCAGTGGCACCTGGAACAGAAGGTCACGAGCCTGGGCGTGATGGACCAGACGTAGACTTGTCTGCGTGACTCTTCCAACTCCACCGGACATCCCCGCCCAGTTCATCCCCGACCACATCGCACTGGTCATGGACGGCAACGGGCGGTGGGCCCAGCAGCAGGGGCTCAAGCGCACCGAGGGACACAAGCGCGGGGAGGCCGTCCTCATGGACGTCGTCGACGCCTGCCTCGCCCTCGGCGTGCCGTACCTGTCGGCCTACGCCTTCTCGACGGAGAACTGGCGCCGCTCGGCGGACGAGGTGCGTTTCCTCATGGGCTTCAACCGGGATGTGCTGCGTCGGCAGCGGGACACCCTCCACGAGAAGGGGGTGCGCGTGCGCTGGGTCGGCCGCCGCCCGCGTCTGTGGCGCAGCGTCATCCGCGAGTTCGAGGTCGCGGAGGAGCTGACGAAGGACAACACCCGCATGACCCTGGCGATGTGCGTCAACTACGGCGGTCGCGCCGAGCTTGTCGACGCCGCCCGGGAGATCGCCCGCCGCGCCGCCGCCGGTGAGCTGCGCCCGGAGCAGATCACGGAGAAGACGTTCCCCGATTTCCTCGACGAGCCCGACATGCCCGACGTGGACCTGTTCCTGCGTCCCTCGGGTGAGAAGCGGACCTCCAACTTCCTCATCTGGCAGTCCGCCTACGCCGAGATGGTCTACCAGGACAAGCTGTTCCCGGACTTCACCCCGCAGGATCTGTACGATGCTGTGGTTGAGTACGCTTCGCGTGACCGTCGATTCGGCGGAGTCAAGCAGCAGTAGAGGAAAGAGACGATACCCCGTGGTGTACAAGGTTCCTCCCACCACCGAACCCACTCCGGCGCAGATCAGCAAGTGGCGTCGCTACCTGGCCAACGAGCGCGCCGAGGCCGCCCTCTACCGTGAGCTCGCCCGCAAGAAGACCGGCGAGGAGCGGGAGATCCTCATGGCGCTCGCGGAGTCCGAGTCCCGCCACGAGCAGTTCTGGCGGGAGAAGCTCGGCGAGTACGTCGGCTTCCCCCGGAACCCGGACCTGACCACCCGCTTCATGGGGTTCATGGCCCGGCACTTCGGTTCCGTGTTCACCCTGGCGCTCATGCAGACCGCGGAGTCCCGCAGCCCCTACATCAAGGACGAGGACGCCTCTCCGCAGATCGCCGCGGACGAGCGCATCCACGCCGAGGTGGTGCGCGGCCTCGCCGCCCGGGGCCGGGAACAGATGTCCGGTGGTTTCCGGGCCGCGGTCTTCGGCGCCAACGACGGTCTGGTGTCCAACCTGGCGCTCGTCGTCGGCATCATGGGTTCGGGTGTGTCAGCGAACATGATCCTGCTGACGGGCATCTCCGGCCTGCTGGCCGGCGCCCTGTCCATGGCCGCGGGTGAGTACGTGTCCGTCAGCTCGCAGAAGGAGCTGCTCGAGGCGTCCACCCCGCACCCGAAGGCGCACACGCTGCTGCCCTCCCTGGACGTCAACGCCAACGAGCTGGCACTGGTCTACCGGGCGCGGGGCATGGGGGAGAAGGAGGCCGTCGCGAAGGCGAAGTCCGAGTTCTCCCGCGTGGCGCTGGAGCAGGCCATCGGGCTCGACCGGGATGACAGCCCGGACGCCCGCCACGACGTGGAACCGGTCAACCCCGGTGAGGTGGTCGGTTCGCCGTGGACGGCCGCCGGCTCGAGTTTCCTGTTCTTCGCGGGCGGCGCGTTCATCCCGATCGTCCCGTACATCTTCGGGGCGTCCCCGGTGCTGGGGGCGATCATCGCCGTCGTGCTCGTGTCCGGTGCGCTCATGTTCACCGGTGGCGTCGTCGGCGTGCTCTCCGGGAAACCGCCGTTCTCCCGGGCCATGCGTCAGCTGGCGATCGGGCTGGGTGCCGCGGGCATCACCTATCTGCTGGGCGTGGCGTTCGGCACCGTCGTCGGCTAGTTCTTCGACGTGGTGCGGCAGGCGGGGCAGCGGCCGTAGACCTCGGCGTCGTGGCCGGTGAGCTCGAAGTCGTGCTCCTTGGCGACGGCCTGCGCCCACGTCTCGACCGTGTCGCCCCCGATCTCCTCGGTGCGTCCGCAGCCGGTGCACACCAGGTGGTGGTGATGGTGCGGGGAGACGCACTGCCGGTAGAGGGTCTCGCCGGTGGCCATGTGGAGGACGTCGACCGCCTCGATCTCCGCGAGGGACTGCAGGGTGCGGTAGACGGTGGTCAGTCCGACCTGCTGATCCCGGTTCTCCAGTTCACGGTGGATCTCCTTGGCCGACGCGAACGTGTCGATCTCGGAGAGGACGTTGATCACTGCGGTGCGCTGGCGCGTGTTGCGGGCGCCCAGCTTCGGCACGCCGGAAGGCAAGGGAGACATGTACGGGTTCTTCCTGGGAAAAGGGATCGAGTACAAAGCCCATTATGTACGCTGCGCCCGATTCAGGCAGCGTTAGTGGCCCCCGGCGGCTGCGGGGTCAGGAGAAGGAGGCCGGCACGGGCGGGGTGGGGGAGGGGTCCGGGATGGTCTCCAGGCCAGGGGCTGCGGCGGCGGCGGCCGGGGCGTGGGCGACCTGGCCGACCACGTCCTCCTCGGTTCCGGAGCCGCGGGCCTCATCGGTGTGGCCGATCTGGACCACGGCGGCCAGCGGGGACCGCTCATCGGTGCGACCGTTCGTGGTGGTCTGGGCCGCCTGCATCTCACGGGCGTGGAGGCCCAGGGTCACCGCGGCGCCGATGAGGTCGGCGGCCTGCGGGAGGACGAGGCGGTAGATGACCTCGCGGCCACGGCGCTCGGAGTCGACGATGCCGGAGCGCTTGAGCACGCGGAGGTGCTGGGAGATGAGGGGCTGGGACTTCTGGAGACCGTCGACAAGCTCGTGGACGAAGTGCTCGCGGATGGACAGCCGCCAGATGATCTGCACACGCAGGCGAGAGTCGAGTGCACCGATGATGACTTCGGCGGCATCAAGATCAGTGTCCGAATAGGTGTTCATCCCAACCCAGTTCTTTCCGAAACGGGTCCGAACGGGCAGCAGTGGTTCCGTTCTAGACCATAGATAATATCAGTAATGTTCTACTCTACCGGCATAAGTACTCAGACGTGCTGGTTTCTGGATTGTACCCGTACCGTATATCACTCTAGACATTTGCCGTAGCATGTTAAAGTTTCATCCGCGAAATGCCCCTGTATGGGCTTGATTGGGTGGGGTTTCCGCGGACACCACCGGCGTCGCCCTGTGACACCGACAACCCCGAATGACCCAGAAAACGCGGTGGGGCTACACTCGTTGTGAATCATCAACGACTTATCCCCTACCAGAGGAGTCTGAAGCCCCATGGCGTCCGTCATCGATACCGTAATCAACCTGTGCAAGCGTCGCGGATTCGTGTACCAGGCAGGCGAGATCTACGGCGGTTCCCGTTCCGCATGGGACTACGGTCCGCTCGGTGTCGAGCTCAAGGAGAACATCAAGCGCCAGTGGTGGCGTCACATGGTGACCTCCCGTCCTGATGTCGTCGGTGTCGACACGTCCATCATCCAGCCCCGCCAGGTCTGGGTGACCTCCGGTCACGTCGAGGTCTTCACGGACCCGCTGGTGGAGTCCCTCCACACCAACAAGCGCTACCGCGCCGACCACCTGCTCGAGGCCTACGAGGAGAAGCACGGCCACCCGCCGGCGAACGGCCTCGCGGACATCAACGACCCGGAGACCGGCCAGCCGGGCAACTGGACCGAGCCGCGCCCCTTCTCCGGCCTACTCAAGACCTTCCTGGGCCCGGTCGACGATGAGGAGGGCCTGCACTACATCCGCCCGGAGACCGCGCAGGGCATCTTCGTCAACTTCAAGAACGTCATGACCTCCGCGCGCATGAAGCCGCCGTTCGGCATCGCCAACATCGGCAAGTCCTTCCGCAACGAGATCACCCCGGGCAACTTCATCTTCCGTACCCGTGAGTTCGAGCAGATGGAGCTGGAGTTCTTCGTCAAGCCGGGCACCGACGAGGAGTGGCACCAGAAGTGGATCGACGACCGCATGCAGTGGTACGTCGACCTCGGCATCAACCGTGACAACCTGCGCTTCTACGAGCACCCGCAGGAGGCGCTGTCCCACTACTCCAAGCGCACCGTCGACATCGAGTACGCCTACGAGTTCCAGGGCACCAAGTGGGGCGAGCTCGAGGGCATCGCCAACCGCACGGACTACGACCTCAAGGTCCACTCCGAGGCCACCGGCGAGGACCTGTCCTACTTCGACCAGGAGTCCGGCGAGCGCTGGTACCCCTACGTCATCGAGCCGGCCGCCGGCCTGGGTCGCGCCTTCATGGCCTTCCTGGTCGACGCCTACACCGAGGACGAGGCACCGAACTCCAAGGGCGGCGTCGACACCCGCGTCGTGCTCAAGCTCGACCGTCGTCTGGCCCCGGTGAAGGTGGCCGTGCTGCCGCTGTCCAAGAAGCCGGAGCTGGCTGAGCCGGCCGAGAAGATCGCCGCGCAGCTGCGCCAGCTGTGGAACATCGAGTACGACACCTCCGGTGCGATCGGCCGCCGTTACCGTCGTCAGGACGAGATCGGCACCCCGTTCTGCGTCACCGTCGACTTCGACACCCTCGAGGACAACGCCGTGACCGTCCGTGAGCGTGACTCCATGGAGCAGGAGCGCGTCAAGATCGAGGACCTGCAGGACTACCTGGCCACCCGCCTCGTCGGTTGCTAGTCATGCACTACACCAGCTGGGACCGCAGCGACGTCGATCGCCCCGTCCTCCTCGCGGAGGGCGGCCCGGAGGTGCTCGCACGTTTCGACGCGACCTCCGCCGACGTCGCCGGTGAGCGGTGGACGCTGGACTTCCGTCCGGAGACCGGTGCCACGGCCACGCTTCTCGACGCCCCCGTGGTCACCGCTGCGGCGAACTTCAAGAAGGACAAGTCGATCCCGGTGTCCGTCGGGTCCCGCAGTTTCGTCCTCGTCAACGAGTCGGCCAACAACTGGATCATCGACGACGAGAACGGAAACAAGGTCGGCCAGTTCTCCGGCGGCAACAACGGCGTGCGCAAGGCCATCCTCGAGTTCGAGGGGGAGACTGATCTGCCCGCCGACGTCGTCGTCGGCCTCAGCTGGCTGACCCGGCTGGTCCTGGAGACCCGCCTGTCCCGTTCGACGATGGCGGTCATCGCCACGCTGGCGCTCATGTCCGTCGTCGCGATCCTGGCGTTCCTCATCTAGGCGCATGGAGATCGAGGAACGTCCCGCCGGGCCGTGGTTCTGGGAGGGCAACGAGCTTCTCGACGCCAACCGGAACCTCGTCGCCGCCGTCCGCTCCGACGTGATCTTCTTCGGTTCGGAACGCCTCCTCGTCGAGTCCGAGCCCGGTCCCATCCAGTTCCGGGCCCGGGCGACGACCGGCGACGGCCGGGTGTTCACCCTCGCCCAGAACGGTTTCACCGTGGGCACCCTCTACGCCGACTGCGTCGGTCGGCTCTACGAGCTGCGCCGCACCAGCATCTGGCGGAAGGAACGCACCATCATCGACTCCTCCGGCGGCATGGTCGCCCGCGTCCGGCCGCTGATCTCCGGCCGGGTGGAACTGCACGCTGGCCCCACCTACGACGATCTGCCGCCCATCGACGCGGTGTTCCTGTCCTGGGGCTGCGTGCTGGTGGACTCCCCGGTGCGCCGCCCGCGGGTGTAGTAGGCAGGAACAGAGCCATTAGTTCCAGAGTGGATCGTTCTTCCAGCCTGCGGGAAATCCCATGTTCTCCTCAGGGGAGAGAGGAACTGCAGAGTGTCGGGGAAAGGTGGAGGAGACGTCACGGAACTCCTTCCACCACTCCGATCCAGCAGGATGGCTCCTCAGCAGATAGGAAAGCACCGCGGAGTGGGAGTAGATCCTCTTTGAGGGACGTCTTGACTCAGGAAGCGTGCTGTTCACTCTGAGGTGGCTTGCTGTCTCGGTGAGTAGCGTGTTGGTGCAGGAGCGAGGCGGGATTGCTATCTCGTTTTTCAGTGGCTTGTTGAAGAGTCTCACCGCGTGTGCCACGTCATTGCGGAGAGTGCCGATCGCCCTCACCCACTTGACGAACTGTGCCGGGTGTGAGGCACCGAAGGTGTTGGCCACCGAGCGCTTGTCCTCTGCTTTGAGGTAGTCGAGCAGGAAAATCAGGGAACCGAAAGTCAGGTACTCCACCACCGCCCACACGGAAAGATCACGCCCGTACATCTGACGGTGGTGGATGACGAAGTCGTCGTTTCTCCTGTGGGCAAGGGCGGTGGCCTCGTTGACCTGTTGCAGGAAAATCTCGTGGCTCGTCTTGCTGCTGTTGCGCGGTCTCTTGAGGCAGTGTTTCTCGTCGAGGTGCTCAACGTAGAGATGACCGAGTTCGGAGCGGCGGGCGATCACATGCGCGACGGCAGTGCGCAGGCGAATCTCGAAATCCTCGATTCCCGACGCCAGAACGCAGCGTAGTCGGACATCGAATTCCGCGAGGTCGATCACGTCGCCGAGTGAAGTCCCCGGCACGTGTTCCTTGCTTCGGAAACGTCGGCTGGACGGGTCCTGCTGCTCGGGAGGGAGCTGAACCCGGTAGAGGTACCGGTAGCCGGATAAACGGTGGTAACCGTACTTCTGCAGTTGCACCTTCGCCTGTTCGCGATCCGGAATACTCAACCCTGTGGCAACCAGTCCCGCCACCAGCGCATCGTGATCCAGGTACGGCTTCACATTCACCATGACCGGAGGATAGCCCGAAAAGAAAACCGGCCCCTTGTCAACTAGTTGACAGAGGGGGCCGGTGGCTTATGCCCTCACTCTACAGGCTCGGCGGTGAGCGGCTGAACTCCGCCACACCTTCGGGGGATGCCCAGCTGACAGCTTCTTATCCAATCCCCGCTTCCGGGGTCGTCGCCACCCGGGGAGCGTGCAGCCCGGGTGGTGCCGACCAGCGGCCTCGGCCACATGGTCGTCTCCCTCGTGGAAGGCGAACACCTCCTCGGCAGGCAGAGGACCCCGCCTAGAAGGAACCGCCGCGGGAGCCGCCGAAGCCGCCACCGCCGCCGAAGCCACCGCCCCCGCCGAAACCTCCACCGAAGCCGCCACCGCGGCCGCCACCGCGGCCGCCGCCGGAGAGGATCTCGTTGATGACCATGCCGGTGACGATGCCGCCCATACCGCCGCCCCCGCCGCGGCCGCGGTAGTTGGCCTGCTGGCGGCGCTGGTAGTCGTTGTAGTCCGACTGGGCGCGCTTGAGGGCCCGTTTGGCCACGGTCGCCGCCTGGCGTGCGTAGTCGATCGCCTGGCGGGTCTCGGAGGTGCGCAACTGGAGAGACTGTGCGTGGAGGCGCTTGGCGTCGGCGAGCAGGGTGCGGGCCTCGGCCTTGACGACGCGGCCGCGGGAGGCGATGAAGTCCTCGGCGGACTGGATCGCGGAGCCCGCGGAGTGGAGCTGCTGGTCGAGGATCTGCAGCTGGCGGGTCTGGTCGGCGGTGGTCTCGCGGACGCGGTCGAGCTGCTCGTCGAGTTCGCCGTCGACGTCGGTGAGGGCGGTGTAGGCGCCGAGCGGGTCCGTCGTGGACTGTTCGCGGGCCTGCTGGACGACGGTGATGGCGCGGCCGACGACGGCGTCGAGCTTCTCCCAGTCCGCGCGGGCGCCTTCGGAGATGCCGCGGCGCTTGAGGTCGCCGGCCTCGCGGATCTCGTCCTCCACCTCGGTGAGCAGGTCGTTGAGGCCGGCCTGGGCGGTGGCGATGTTGTCGTCGGCACGCTCGATGCCGCCGAGCATGCGGTCGGCGACCTCGATGGCGTGCTCGGAGTCGCGGATGGCGTCGACGAGGCCGGACTGTTCGCCGGCGGGGCGGGCCTCGAGGTCACGGGCGACGGCGAGGGACTTCTCGGCCTCGTCGAGGGAGGCGGAGGCCAGGTCGACGTTGTCGGCGATCGACTCGAGCACGTCGGCGGAGTAGCGGCTGCGGAGGTCGGCGAGCTGCTCCCCGGCGCGGGGCAGGCGCGTGCGCAGGTCGACGGTGCGCTGGGTGAGCTCGTCGATCTTGCGGTCGGCCGTGGCGAGCAGGTTGCGCATGTCGGCGAAGGCGGTGGCCTCGGCGTCGAGGGCGTTGTCGGCCTGGCCGCAGGAGGAGATGATGGAGACCAGCATGGAGCGGCGTTCGGCCTCGGTCTCCGGGATGGAGTCGTTGAGGCGCTGCTGCAGGGCGAAGGCCTTCTGCAGGGTGGTGGTCGAGTGGTTCATCGCCCTGGTGAAGGAACGGGTGCGCTCGGGGCCGAACTCGGCGATCGCCAGGTCCAGTTCCTCGCGGCCGCGGCGGATCGACTCGTCGGTGGAGACGAGCTCCTCGTGGGCGAGCTGCTCGAGGGTCTCCATGGGCAGGGACGCCAGGCGGCGGGTGTCGGAGGGCTCGATGGCGCGGGAGTCCTCGAGGACGGCCGCGGAGGTCTGCTTCCGCTTGCGGCGGGAGTAGGCGTAGATGCCGCCACCGGCCGCGACGGCGGCTGCGGCGCCGCCGCCGAGCCAGGCCAGGGACTCGCCGGACATCTCACCGGAGGTGGCGGCGGCGTTCACGGCCGCGTCGGCGGCGCCGTACCAGTCGGAGTTCACCAGGTGGGGGTACGCGGCGTCCGCCATCCGGTCGATCTCGGACTGTGGCCACTCGTTGCCGCCGAGGATGCGGTACTGGCGCTGCTCGGTGGCGATCGCCACGACCGCCGTGTTGCCGCCGCCGTTGAGGGTGACGGACTGCTTCACCCACTCCTCGTTGTCCATGTCGCCGAAGCTGGGCAGGAGGACCACGAAGATCGACTTGTGGGCGTCGATCTTGTACTGCTGGATCCGGTCGGTGAGGTCGGCGCTCTGGCCGGCGTCGAGGACCCCGGAGTAGTCGGTCACCGGGGAGGTGAGGTGCTCGGGGGCGACGGCGGTGGCCGCGGCCTGGGCGAGTACCTGCGGGCCGGCCAGCGCGGTCGTCAACGGGGCGGCGCCGACCAGAGCGGCGGCACCGAGGGCGGCGACCAGGGTCAGCGGGCGGGGCAGCATGCGTTTCATGCCGCCCAGACTACCGTTTGTGGAGTGATCCGTATCCTGCTCCACGCCTACCGACGCCGCCGTCGTCCGTCCCCCGCCGACTCCCTCGTCATCCTGGGGACGGCCCAGTACGACGGCACGCCGTCACGCCAGTTCGCCGCCCGCCTGGATCATGCGGTGGGGTTGTGGGAGGCGGGCGTCGCGAAGCATGTGTACCCCCTCGGCGGGAAACTCCCCGGGGATCGCTTCACCGAGGCGGAGGTGGGGAAGCGCTACCTCGTCGAGCGTGGCGTGCCCGCGGAGGCGGTGACGCCGGTGCCGGAGGGCAATGACACGCAGGGCTCCTACGCCGCGCTGGTGGCCGGGCACGAGGTGGGGCGGGTGATCATCGTGACCGACCCGAACCATGCGCTGCGGGCGGAGATCCTCGCGCGGCAGGCCGGGATGGACGCCGTCGCCTCGCCGACGCAGACGAGTCCCTCGCATTTCCCGTCGGCGGCGTGGTGGCGGACGCTGGCGCATGAGGTGGGTGGGATGGTCGTCGTCGATGTGTCCCGCGTCCTGGGGGAGGGGCCGGCGGATAGGCTGGAGGGACTACTGCGCAGGCTGGAGGCCGGTCTGCGTCCCTCGCGTCGGGCGCGTCACGACGCGCTGACCGACAGGTGAAAGGACCGATGTACGACTACTCGTCCGCCGACACGGAACGTCGGTACGCAGAAGCCCCGAAGGGCAGCGAGTTCGAGGACTCGCAGGCCGACCACCGCGGAGACTTCGGCCGTGACCGGGCCCGCGTGCTCCACTCCGCCGCGTTGCGACGCCTGGCGGACAAGACGCAGGTCGTCGGACCCCGGGACGGCGACACCCCACGCACCCGCCTGACCCACTCGCTCGAGGTCGCGCAGATCTCCCGGGGCATCGGCTCCGGGCTGGGCCTGGACCCGGACCTCTGCGAGATGGCCGGCCTCACCCACGACATCGGCCACCCGCCCTACGGACACAACGGTGAGGTCGCGCTCAACGAGGTCGCCGCCGACTGCGGCGGTTTCGAGGGCAACGCGCAGACGCTGCGCATCCTCACGCGACTGGAGCCCAAGATCGTGTCGGAGGAGGGGGAGAGCCACGGCCTGAACCTCACCCGCGCGGCCCTCGACGCGGCCTGCAAGTACCCGCGCACCCGCACCAACCCGGACGGCACCGTCAACCGCAAGTACGGCTGCTACGACGAGGACGCCGAGGTGCTGGCCTGGCTGCGTGAGGGCCACGACGACGAGCGGCCCTCGATGGAGGCGCAGACGATGGACTGGGCCGACGACATCGCCTACTCGGTCCACGACGTCGAGGACGGCATCGTCTCCGGCCGCATCAACCTGCACGTGCTGTGGGACCTGGTCGAACTCGCGGCGCTGGCGGAGAAGGGGGCACGCGCCTTCGGCGGTACCCCGGAATCGCTTGTCGACGCCGCCGATTCCCTCCGACAGCTGCCCGTGGTCAACCGCGCCGCCGACTTCGACCACTCACTCGCCGGCTACGCGGACCTCAAGCGGATGACCTCCGAGCTGGTCGGCCGGTACGTGGGGGCGACCGTCGGGGCCACGGTGGGGCAGGAGCGGCTGGGGCGGCAGCACGGGCAGCTCATCATCCCGCCGCAGGCGCAGGCCGAGGTGACGCTGCTCAAGACGATCGCCGTCCTCTACGTCATGGACCTGCCCACGCACCTGGCGCGTCAGGACCGGCAGCGCGAACGGATCTACCGGGTCTTCGACTACCTCACCGCGGGCGCGCCGGGTTCCCTCGACCCGATGTTCCGGCAGTGGTGGGAGGCCGCCCCGGATGAGGCCGCCCGGCAGCGGGTGGTGGTCGACCAGATCGCGTCGATGACGGAGTCCCGGCTGGAGCGGCTGGCGAAGCAGTCGGCGGGGTTGGTGGCGTTCCTGGGATAAGCCACATGTGCACACGTGTGCACGTGTTGTATGGTTGGGGTGTGTCGCTCCTCAGTCCTCTCCGCAACCGCGTCTACCTGCACCTGTTCTCCGCACAGGTCGTCGCGCTCGTGGGCACCGGCCTGCTCACCGTCGCTCTCGGCCTGCTGGCCTTCGACATCGCCGGCGGCAGCGCCGGCCGCGTCCTCGCCACCGCGCTGACCATCAAGATCCTCATCTACGTACTTCTCTCCCCGGTGGTCACCGCACTGGCGGCCAACTGGAGCACGCGGCCGGTGCTCGTCGCCGCCGACCTGGTCCGCGCCGGCGTGGCCCTCACCCTGCCCTTCATCGGCGCCGAATGGCAGCTCTACCTCGCCATCGGCGTCCTGCAGGCGGCGTCCGCCACCTTCACCCCGACCTTCCAGGCCGCCATCCCGCGCGTCCTGCCCGAGGAGGGGCAGTACACCAACGCGCTCTCGCTGTCCCGCCTGGCCTACGACCTCGAGCAGATCGCCAGCCCCGTGCTCGCCGCCGCCCTGCTCACGGTCATGAGTTACACGAACCTCTTCCTGGGCACCGTGGTCGGCTTCCTCGCCTCGGCGCTGCTCGTGGTCACCGCCGGCCTGCCCGCTGTCCCGCAGATCACGGGGCCGCAGTCCGGCTTTCTCGAGCGGACCTGGCGCGGCGTCCGCATCATGCTGCACGAACGCCCCCTGCGTGCCGTGCTGTGGCTCAATCTGGCGGTGGCCGCCCCGATGGCGATGGTCATGGTCAACACCGTGGTGCTCGTCCGTGCGCAGCTGGGTCTCGACGAGGCCGCGCTCGCCTGGACCCTCGCGGTCTTCGGCCTCGGCTCCATGCTCGTCGCACTCGTCCTGCCCGGCCTCCTGGAGACGGTGCCCGACCGGGCGGTCATGCTGCCCGCCGCCGTCCTCGGCGCCGTCGTCCTCGCGGTGCTGGCACTCGTGCCCGTCACCTGGCAGCTACTGGCGGTCACCTGGCTCCTGCTGGGTGGGGCGCTGTCGGCGATGCAGACGCCGATCGGGCGGATCGTCCGGGGGCGGGCGTCGGAAAGCGATCTCGGCTACGTGTTCGCGGCGCAGTTCTCCCTCAGTCATGCCTGCTACCTGGTGACGTACCCCGTCGCCGGGTGGCTCGGGCTGGAGGCGGCGACATGGACGCTGCTCGGCCTGGCCGTGCTGGGCACGGTCATGGCCGCCCTCACGTGGCCTAGGGTGAGGGCATGAGCTCCGAGCATCAACTGACTCCCGACGAGGCCCTGCTCAGCGAGGCCGCCGAGACGCTCCGGCTCATCGCCGAGCCGACGCGCCTGCACCTGCTGTTCCTGCTCATCGACGCCGAACGTAACGTCTCGGACCTCGTCGCGGCGACCGGCGCCTCCCGCACCCTCGTGAGCCAGCACCTGGCGAAGCTGCGCCTCGGCGGGCTGGTGGTCAACCGCCGGGAGGGGCGCAACGTCTACTACCGGGTGGCGGACGGGCATGTGGTGCGGCTGGTCGTCGAGACGCTCAGCCGGGCGGATCACGTGCGCAGCGGGGAGCCGCTGCACGGGTGATTTCGAGTGCTTGCGCGAAAACCACATTCGTGGCAGGCGTTTCCAATGGCTTGCGAGTTAGCCGGAACTTGGCTCCCAGACTATGCGCGCATGGGGCACCAAGCGGCCAATAGTACCTATCCAAGAAACTGGGTCACGGAGTCGTGAGTGGACGCTGTTCTGATCCACTGGAATGGAGTGTTCGGGAGCGAGTACGGTCAACAGCCCAGCCGTTCGCAATAGTATAGCAGCGTCAACCTTGGATAGGCTGAGTAGATGTCCATGAGCCAAAGAATTTCTTAGGTAGCTTACCGGGTTCCTCAAGCAGCGAACCCAGTCGGGGTCGAAATCGCGTGCCTCCAATTCATCAATATATTTTTCGAGTGCCGGGAATCTTCCAGCACTTTTGCCGATCTGAATTCGATACAGTGGGCAGCCAAGGCTCATAAGAAGCCCGCGAGCTCCTGCTTCAATTAATGGGTACGCTGCTCGTCCTGCATCGGAGTACCGATCATCCCAAAAGCTGGAGAGTGCTTCACTGAACCCTTGGGCGAGTTCTGAACTACACTTATAATCGTTGGCCAAGCGCGTGGCAATATGTTCGGAAGTCGGCACCTTGAAACTATCGCGAATGAGAAGGAGTTCACCCGCCAGCATCTGCCCTCTTGATTGGAACTCCAATTGCTCGACCGTATTTAGCCAATAATCCCTGGCGCTGTCGAAATCGGAACTTGTTTTCCGAGGGAGCAGCTTGGAGTCAAGCTCAATCCTAGTCATGTAAGACACGATACTTTCTTCCGAAAGGGTCGCAGCCTGTTCTAGATTTTTTTCATGGTGTCCGGTGGGCGAGCCGGTAGTTAGCCACATTCTTAGGGCCGTGTATATGTCAATTGCTTTGCGGAACGTGCGAAGGTGTTGGTCGAAGGCGTAAACGGGGACAGGCATTTCCACCTCCAATTTCTGGAGTTCGACTTCTTCCGGTTGAAGCGATTGGAGCGCCTGTACCGCCTCGTCGTGCATCTTATGAAGTTGGAACCGTTTGGCGGTTTCGGCAGCTTGGTTTAGCCATGAAATCCTTCCGATGCCGATCGTTTCGTGAGCAGTGTCCAGCATTACTTGAACAAAGAATTGGCGAGCTATGCGGATGTCTTCTTCTTCCTCCAATAGCTGAGCTAGCATTTCAGTTAGTTCTTCAAGGAGGAATGTGTCAGCGCGGCGGGGTCTCCTATCCTTGAGGAGTTCGATTATCTGATTTTTGGAGGGGTTGGCAAATTCTCCATAGCGGGGTGGGACTGAAAGTGGTCGAAGGCAATGCATTAGTGCGCCTGGGGATAGAGGTTCGTCAGGACGATCTTCCGTGGCGAAAGAGAATAGAGCTTGTCTGGCGTTCATTTCTAGTGGGAGCTGGAACTGCCTGCTTAGGCTTGAGGCTCGATGCAGGCAAGCCGATTGATAGAATGTATCGCCAATTGCGCCAGTTCCAATCTGTAGGTAGAGTCTGACGAGCTTTTCTGCAGCATCTCGGTTCGTGTGTTTTCCGGAAGAGATGGCCAGGTCGAGGAAGTGGGCTTGGGTGAGAGGGGTCTTTGCCATCTCTGCTAATGCAAGCCATAAATCCTTTTCATGGTTTGGGACTAGGCTGAATGGCGGCGGCCAGTTTTTATTCAAGGAGCTGAACTCATTTCCGAGCTTTAAGAAGCCAGGATGTCGTTCGTCGCTGGAGAAGGTGTAAGCTAGTCCTCGCTCGATTGCCGATACAGATTCGTGTGAATCGAAACTTTGTCGCATGTCGTATATGAATGATCCAAGCGACTGCAGAAGGTCCGCAGGGTCGGCTGCGGCTGGTGCTAAAGAATCAAGCAAATATGCGAGAGTTTCTAGATCTGCCTTTGTGGTTTCGAAGTCCAAGTCTCAGTCCTCCGCATCCGGGATGACGCAGAACGACTCGTAGTGGTCCCCGGAGTAGTACCAGACCTCCGGATCGGTCTCCGTGCCCCCGCCGACGACGATGCGCTTCGGCCCGCGGTGACCCATACCCGGCGTGTCGACCGTGTAGCTGCGGTAGTAGCTGCCCCTCTCCTCGGGCAGCAGTCCCTCGTAGTTGCCGAAGTGGCCGCCGTCCTCGCCCGGGTACTCGTACGGGCCGCCGGAGAGGATGTCGGCGATGACCGGCTCCGCCTCCGCCGGCAGGGACGCGACCTCGCAGACCTCGAGGTCGTCGACAAGCGGTGAGGGCTGCCCGGAGGAGCCGAGGTCGATGCCGTAGAAGGCGGCGACGGCGGCGAGGAGGACGGCCCCGAGGGTGGCGAGGACGGAGTTCTTCTTCACGCCCCGATCCTAACCAGGCCGGGGGTTTGACCCGCGCGGTACCCTGTTCATCATGGCTAAGGGGCGTATTCCGGACAGTGACATTCAGGCGATCCGCGAGCGGGCCCTCATCGAGGAGATCGTCGGCGAGTACGTTCAGCTCAAGCCCGCCGGGCATGACTCGCTCAAGGGACTGAGCCCGTTCAAGGACGAGCGCACCCCCTCCTTCCACGTCCGCCCGAACCGCGGCTACTTCCACTGCTTCTCCACGGGCAAGGGCGGCGACGTCTTCACCTTCCTCATGGAGATGGAGCACATCTCCTTCCCCGAGGCGGTGGAGGCGGTGGCCCAGGAGATCGGGTACACGATCAACTACCAGGGCGGGACGACGGGCGCGCGTCGCGAGGAACCGGGCACCCGCAAGCGCCTCATCGACGCCAACAAGGCGGCCCACCAGTTCTACCGCGAGCAGCTGGAGACCCCGCAGGCGCAGACCGCCCGCGAGTTCCTCCTCGACCGCGGCTTCTCCCAGGAGCACATCTACACCTTCGAGTGCGGCTACGCCCCGGAGGGCTGGGACACCCTGACCAAGCACCTGCTGCGCAAGGGTTTCGAGTTCAAGGAGCTGGAGGCCGCGGGCCTGTCGAAGATGGGCCGCCGCGGACCCATCGACGCCTTCCACCGCCGCCTGCTGTGGCCCATCAAGGACCTGTCCGGCAACGTCATCGGTTTCGGGGCGCGCAAGCTCTTCGACGACGACAACATGGGCAAGTACATGAACACCCGCGACACCATGCTCTACAACAAGTCGAAGGTGCTCTTCGGCCTGGACGTGGCGAAGAAGAATATCGCCGCCGGGCATCAGGCCGTCGTCGTCGAGGGCTACACGGACGTCATGGCGATGCACGCCGCGGGCGTGACCACCGCCGTCGCCTCCTGCGGCACCGCCTTCGGTGAGGAGCACCTGCAGATCCTGCGGCGCCTCATGCTCGACGACAACTACTTCCGCGGCGAGCTCATCTACACCTTCGACGGTGACGAGGCCGGTCAGAAGGCCGCCATGCGCGCCTTCGAGGGGGACCAGAAGTTCACCGGCCAGTCCTTCGTCGCCGTCGCCCCCGCCGGGATGGACCCCTGCGACCTGCGCCTCGAGCGGGGCGACGCCGCCGTCCGCGACCTCGTCGCCGACCGCATCCCGATGTTCCAGTTCGTCGTCGAGTCGATGCTCGCGGAGCACAACCTCGACACGGTGGAGGGGCGTCTCCAGGCCCTGCGACGCACCGTCCCCGTCGTCGCCTCCATCAAGGACCCGGTTCTCCAGGGCGAGTACGCCCGCCAGCTCGCCGGCTGGGTCGGCTGGGCCAACACCGAGGGGGTCGTGCAGCAGGTCCGCGCGGAGGCCCGCCGTCCGAAGGAGGAGAAGCGCCGCCGCGCCGTGCGTTTCGACGACGCCTCGTCCGCGCCCATCGACACCACCCCGGCGGTGCCCATGCCGAACCCGCGCGACCCCTACCTGTGGCCGCAGCGCGAGTCCCTCAAACTGGCCCTGCAGTACCCGGAGATCGTCGGCCCCTACTTCGACGGACTGAGCACCGACGCCTTCACCCACCCCGCCTACCGCATGATCCGCGAGGGGATGGGCCGCCTGGGCGGTGCCGCCACCGCCCACAGCGGCGTGGACTGGATCGCCGGTGTCGCCGGCGAGATGGTCGACCTCATGGGCCGCAACCTCGTCTCCGAGCTGGCGGTCGAGGAGATCCCCATGGAGGCGGCGCACCTGCGCGACTACGCCGACTCGGTGCTCTCCCGCCTGCAGGAGGCAGAGGTGGGCAACCAGATCGCCCAGCTCAAGAGCCAGCTGCAGCGCATGCGCCCCTCCGACGACGAGCAGGCCTACAACTCCCTGTTCGCCGACCTGGTCGCCCTGGAGCAGGCGCGCCGGGAACTCAACGAGCGGGCCTTCCGCGGGCTGCCGGCGGAGTAGCTAGTCCTGGTCCGGCTCCAGCACCTGCTGGTCGTCGGTACGCAGGTTCTTCACCTCGCGCATGCGGGGCTGCGGGTCGAGGCGGTCGGCGACGGCCTTGCGGGTCGCGTTGACGGCCTTCTTCGTCACGGGGGAGTTGACGGCGGCGGTGTAGCCCTTCTTGATCTGCTCGAATCGCTGCCGGCCGGCCTTGGTTCCCAGGACGTATCCTGCTGCGGCTCCGATGACGAACTGGATCATGAGGCTCCTACTGATTCAGGGGGTGGAAGGTCAGGGGACAGCCTACCTGGTGGCCTCTGAGTCGATGGGCGTCCCCGGGTGGGAGATCGCGGCGGCCGCGCGGATGAGCCCGAGGTGGGAGAAGGCCTGCGGGTAGTTGCCGGCGAGCCTGCCGAACTCGGTGGAGTACTCCTCGGCGAGCAGCCCGAGGTCGGAGGCGACGCCGCACACGCGGTCCATCTTCGTGCGGGCCTCGTCGAGGCGGCCGGAGTGGGCGTACTGCTCGATGAGCCAGAAGGAGCACAGCAGGAAGGGGTACTCGCGGCCGGCGATGCCGTCGACGCCGGTGCCGGCGGGGTAGCGGTGGAGGAAGCCGGCGTCGTCGAGAAGCGTCTCCTCGATGCGGGCGACGGTGCCGAGGATGTGCGGGTCGTTGTAGGGGAGGAAACCGATCTGCGCGAGCTGCAGGAGGGAGGCGTCGACGTCGGTGCCGCCGTAGGTCTGGGTGAAGGACTGCAGTTCCTCGTTCCAACCCTGCTCCATGATCTCGGTGCGCAGTCGTTCGCGGAGTTCGCGCCAGCGGTCGACGGGGCCGACGAGCCCGTGCTTCTCGACGGCCTTCACGCCCCTGTCGAACGCCGCCCACATCATGGCGCGGCCGTGGGTGAAGTAGGCGGGTTCGCTGCGCATCTCCCAGATGCCGTGGTCCTTGATGTCGAACATGTGCTCCTGGAAGTCGAGGATCGACTTCTGCAGGTCCCAGGAGAACTCGTCCTCCTCGACGCCCGCGTTACGCAGGGTCTCGAGGGCGATCATCACCTCCCCGACGACATCCGCCTGGTACTGCTCGGCGGCGCCGTTGCCGATGCGCACCGGGCGGGAGTTCTCGTAGCCGGGCAGGTGGGTGAGCTCGAACTCCGGGAGGTGCCGTTCGCCGCGCAGGCCGTACATGATGCGCAGTTCCCGGGAGTCGCCGGCGATGGCGCGCAGCAGCCACTGACGCCAGTTGTCGGCACGCGCGGTGAACCCGGACTCGACGAGCACCTCGATGGTCAACGCGGAGTCGCGCAGCCACACGTAGCGGTAGTCCCAGTTGCGTTCGCCGCCGAACTCCTCCGGCAGGGAGGTGGTGGGGGCGGCGACGATGCCGCCGGTGCGGGAGTCGGTGAGCGCGCGGAGCACGAGGAGGGAGCGGGTCACCATCTCCGGGTACTCGCCCGTGTAACTGCTTCCCGCCGCCCACCGTTCCCACGCCTGCTGCGTGATCGCCAGGGCCTCGCTGTAGTCGGGGGCCTCCGGGGTGTCGTGGTGGGAGGGGAACCAGGTGAGCACCCACTCGAGGCTCTCGCCCTCGGTGAGGCGGAACTCCCCGAGGTGGGCGCCGGTGTCCTCGTTGAGGGTCAGGTAGGGCCCGCGGAGGTGGACCGAGTCGGGGCCCGCGACGCAGCGGATCTCGCCGATGTTCCGCTCCGCGTCGAGCACCCGGTAGCGGTGGAAGGGGGTGGCCTGGCCGTAGTCGAATCGCAGGCGCAGGACCGCCCGGATGTCGATCTCCCCGGAGGTGCACACCACGCGGCGCACCAGGTCGGTGCAGTCGAACAGCTCGTTCTCCGGGTCCATCGGCATGAAGTCGGTGACCGTGGCGGTGCCGGTGTCCGACTCCCACGTCGTCTCCAGGACGAAGGAGTCGCCGAGGTAGCGGCGGACGGTGACGCGGGCGCCGGGGGCGTCGATACGCCAGTGACCGTGCTCCTCCGTGCCCAGCAGTTTCGTGAACACCGCCTGGGAGTCGAAACGGGGCAGGCAGAGCCAGTCGATGCTGCCGTCCTCGGCGACGAGGGCCGCGGTGTGCGTGTCGGACAGGAGGGCGTACTGCTCGAGGGGCGTGCTAGTGGTCATGACATCATGGTAGATGCATGAGTGCGGGGGTCGTCGGTGGAGCGGGCGAAGAGAGCGACAGATGGCGTTAGGCGAATGTGACCTCCAATCCCCGGACACCCGGTCGCGGACGCGATAAGTTCGTACTACCAACAAAGCGGATGGAGGTGGCGTGAACAGCGACAACCCACGTGGTCGGCTGGCCGGGGTGCTGGCCTTCGCCGCGCTCCTCTGCGCCAGCGTCGCCGAGCAGGAGCCGTATCCGGGCACCGGTGCGGGGGAGTCGGGACACCTGTCCCCTCCGGGGAAATAACCCGGAGGAACTCGTATCAAACTTTCGGATGGTGCTAACGTGAGTGGCATGGCCACGACCACTGTCCGACAGCGCAAGAACGGGAAACGCGGCAGGCACGGCGTCTCCCCGTGGGTCCCCAACCAGCACGGCGCCTGGGCGATGCTCATCAGCCCCGCCGCCCTGGGCCTCATCTCCGGCGTCCACATGCTTGCCGACGCCCCCTCGTGGCGCCCCCTCGCCGTCCTCCCGGCGGTGCTGCTCGCCTGGTTCTTCGGCTACTTCGCCTTCTTCGCCTTCGGCCTCGCCGCCAAGGCCCGCAACCCGCGGCGCCGGTCCGGCTACCTGCGGCCGATCTACGTCTACGGGCCCGTCTCCATGGCCGGCATCGCGGTCGCGCTCCTGCTGCAACCGCAGCTCATGTGGTGGGCGATCCCGTTCGCCCCACTCGTGGCGGTCGCCGTGTGGGAGACCCTGCAGGGCCGCGGGCGTTCCGCCCTCTCCGGCGTATCGACGGTCGTCGCCTCCGCCCTGCTCCTGCCCGCCCTGACCGCCGTCGGCGCCGGGTCCGGCGCGCCGGGGGAGGTGCCGACCATCATCTGGGTGTGCATGGTGTTCCTGGCGCTGTACTTCTCGGGCACGATCCCCTTCGTCAAGACCATGATCCGTGAGCGCCACAACCCGCTCTACCTGAAGATCTCCATCGGCTACCACGTCATCGCGCTGCTCATCGTGCTGGCGATCGCCGTGTGGGCGGGGAAGTGGCTCGCCGGATCCCTCGCGGTGCTCACGATGCTCGTGGCCCTCGGCCGTGCGGTGGGTATCCCGTGGTCGGCCCGGCGTGGCGAGCCCTGGACCGCCCGCCGGGTCGGCATGGCCGAGGTGCCCGTGCTGCTCATCGCCTGTGCGGCGGTCCTGGCGGCCATCTTCCTCTGAGTGCTGCCGGCACAGCGCAAATCCCGGGGTGTTCGTTGCAGGGCAACGGTCCCGGGATTCACTTCTTCACGTTCTCGGTTCTGCAGAAGCTGGAACCGGTTCGGTGAAGCAATACAGTGAGTGTAACCTGCATCACGTCACGGGGTCAATAGCCGGACGCACCCTGAAACGCAGAAAGCCACCGGAAATCCGGTGGCCTTCTCTTCTGCTCCCCCAACTGGGCTCGAACCAGTGACCTTTCGATTAACAGTCGAATGCTCTGCCAACTGAGCTATAGGGGATTAACTTGTGTTGTGCTGTTCTTCGCTTTCGCGCTTCCCTGCAACGAGACATAACTATATGACACCTTCGTTCAGGTGACAAATCGCCAGTTCAACCCACATATTCGAGGTGCCGTGAAAGCAGGTCCAGACACTTTGCAGGAACGGGGTGCCGCGCGGTTATACTGACGAGGTTCCACCTTCAGGGGGCCATAGCTCAGTCGGTTAGAGCCGCGGACTCATAATCCGTAGGTCGCGGGTTCGAGCCCCGCTGGCCCCACGTTGAACAGCGGAAACGCCCCCTCCGGCAAGGTCGGAGGGGGCGTTTCCATCATCTATTCACCACAAGAGCATTCGCCCGTGATCAGGGATTGGAACGCGACTGCGAAGACTAGCCCGGTAGATCAGCCCGCACCTTCACAAGCGGCATCGGCCGTCGGGGTGGGTCCGGTAGTGATAGCCCGCAAGTCCTCGATCTTGCGGTTGTTGAGGATGTAGCCCATCAGCGTCTCGTAGTGCTCAGGCCGAACGCCGTTGGCGTTCACGTAGCGGGACTGGAACTTGTGGGTGGGCTCGAAGTGGACGCGGTCGATCAGGTGCTGAACAGTACGGCGGAACGCGTCCATGTTCAGGTTGGGGTCAACCTTGCGGCTGGGGGCGTACTCCTTGCGGCTGGGCAGGTGGGCCCGGTCGGCGGACAGGCCCTTGTAGCAGAGCACCGCGGCCGCGGAGCGCACGAACGCGTCGTACAGTTCGGGTTCCCACGGCTCCCGGCCGGAGTTCTGTGGCTCGATCCCGATGTAGCGGGCATCGCCCGAGGTATACAGCTTCGGGCCGGTGGTCGACGGTCGGGTGGGGTAGCCCTGACCGGCGGCACCACTACACCCCGGGTCAGCCAGGCCAGCGTGGTAGGCGATGCTGGCGCCGACGTCGGGGCTATCGGCGACGTAGCCGGGGGAGGTGCGGTCCGGGGTGGAGCCGCCGGTGTGGTGCATCATCAGGAGTTTGCCCCACCGAGGTCAGCGATCATTGCGTCCTCACGTGCCCAGTCGCAGACCCGGGAGTGGTCGTAGATCTCCATCCGGTCTCGGCCGAGCATCCGGCAGGTGGCCCGGAAATTCTCCGACGCCACGAAGCTCCACTGGGTCAGAGTGATGTCGAAGTCGACGGCGAAGAACACCGGCCACCGGTCCATGCCGATGGAGCGCAGGTGCTCGTCAGCGGCACAGGCGTCGTGTTCACCGCCGACGGTACCGCGGCGATGGGCCCGACCCCCGGAAAGTGGACACGGGGGATGTGATCAGGAAGCAGATCTCAGCATAACAGGACACTGCTCCTCAAACACTGCCGGCGCGAGATATCTACACCAGGAATGCCGGCGCACCGTGTTGTAGCGGGTACACCAGCGAAACACATCCCGCCGACAGGCCAGCTGATTGGCAAACGTCTTGGCATCCTGAAGGACTTCGCGCTTCAACGCCGCGTTGAACGACTCCGCCAACGCGTTATCCGCACTGCTACCGATCGCTCCCATGGACTGCCGGATCCCCAGCTGCGTACACGTGTCCTGGAACGCATGCGAGGTATAGACGCTTCCGTGATCGGAGTGAAAAACAGCGTCCTTCAGGCTCCCGCGCTGTCCCTTGGCCATGATCAGCGCGTCCTGGACCAGGGAGGTGCGCATGTGGTCCGCAATCGCGAAACCCACCAGCCGGCGGGAGAAACAGTCGATGACGGTCGCGAGGTACATATTCGACCCGTCGGCAATCGGCAGGCCGGTTTACCGGTGTGAAGCCGGGGTGTTGGGTGTCCACTAAACAGGGGTCAGGTCCGTCCTCGCCTACTTCGATATCGGCGCGTCGAACGAGCCAGTTGAGGCTATCAACGGACGGCTGGAGCACCTGCGGGGAATCGCCCTCGGGTTCAGGAACCTGGACCACTACATCTTGCGGTGCCTGATCCACTCCGGGCAGCTGTAGGGGAAGATCAACGCACTCTAAAAAGCGAAGAGCCGGTTATGCCAGCCTGTGGCGTCGACGGGGTCGGGGGAAGCCTCCCTCGGCACCCCTTTCGGATATCCCTAACCCTCAACTGAAGCTTGAATAAACGGGGGTTGAAGTGGGGGTTTAGAGTTGCTGGTGTGATCGACGGGATGGAAACTGGTCCGTGTTAGCAAGCACTTAGCAAGTAAGTCGTAAACGAGGCCGTTGGGGAAGACGAACCTCGTCTTACACCGCCGCATCCGCCTACCGTCGTAGGCGGATGCAAGTGCGGTGGTCGTTCCTGCCTAAGGATCTTCGACATGACCACCCTTGCACCAACGCTCGCACGCTGGTTGGGCGCCGCCGATTCCGAGGCACCGGACCATCTGTGGGAGCCCTCCGACGTGTCCGTTCTCGCCGCTGCCTACCGCACCCCGGCGTCGACGGTCGCGCGCACCGCCATGCTCACCATCACCGGCATGCCGCGGGCTCTGCGCCCGCGCATTGAGACGGCCATGGTCATCTGCATCCCGAGTGAGTCCGAGCTCCGTGTCCCCGGTGCTGATCCGCTGACCGCAGACTGGTTCACCTCGTGGCACCGCAGCCACAGCAGCGGGCCGGGTTCTTACATCGACTGCCGTCAGGTCCTCACCGGCACGGAGGACGAACTCGCACGCCTGCGTGACATGGTGATCAACCTGGCCCGTGACTACGGCTTCACCGCCGAACTCTCACTGACCGACTAGCAACCTGCCCCGAAATCACCAACGCCGCGCCACCCCGGAGGGGGAAGCGCGGCGTCGACGTGTCTTCAGAGGGGTCAGAAGTCCCAGTCGTCGTCGGTGGTCTCCTCGGCGGTGCCGATGACGTAGGAGGAGCCGGAGCCGGAGAAGAAGTCGTGGTTCTCGTTGGCGGAGGGGTCCAGCGAGGTCATGACGCCGGCGTTGAAGCGGCAGGTGTCCGGCGGGAAGATACCCTCGAAGCCGAGGTTGTTCATCGCCTTGTTCGCGTTGTACTTGAGGAACGCCTTGACGTCCTCGGTCCAGCCGATCGGGTCGTAGATGTCCTGGGTGTAGTGGGCTTCGTTGTCGTAGAGGTCCAGGAGCATCTCGAGTGCGAACTCCTTGTCCGCCTCGTTCTCCTCGGCGGACAGGTGCTTCGCGGCCTGCTGGAACTTGTAGCCGATGTAGTAGCCGTGGACGGCCTCGTCACGGATGATGAGGCGGATGATGTCGGCGGCGTTGGTGATCTTGCCCATCGAGGCGAAACGCAGCGGCAGGTAGAAGCCGGAGTAGAAGAGGAAGGACTCCAGCATGACGGAGGCGATCTTCTTCCGCTGCGGGGTGCCGTTCTGGTACTGCTCGATGATGGTGCGGCCCTTGTACTGCAGGTTCTCGTTCTCACGGGACCAGCGGAAGGCGGCGTCGATCTCGGGGGTGTCGGCCAGCGTCATGAAGATGTTGGAGTAGGACTTGGCGTGCACGGACTCCATGAAGGAGATGTTCGTGTAAACGGCCTCCTCGTGGGGGGTGACCGCGTCCGGGAGGATCGACACGGCGCCGACGGTGCCCTGCATGGTGTCCAGGAAGGTCAGGCCGGTGAACACACGCATGGTCGCCAGCTGCTCCTCGGCGGTCATGTTGCGCCAGGACGGGATGTCGTTGGACACCGGGATCTTCTCCGGCAGCCAGAAGTTGGAGGTCAGGCGGTTCCAGATGTCCAGGTCGGTCTGGTCCGGGATGCGGTTCCAGTCGATGGAGTCAAGGACATCGCCGGCCTCGTAGTGGACAGGGGTGCTGATCGTCTTGTGCATGCTCACGTTCTCCCTCCGGGACTTGAACCCGGGACGCCGGACAAGCCGGCGTGTTGCCAGTTACACCATGGGAAATCCCCCTGTGTGGAATGCGGGCCAGGGGGTTGCCCTCTCGGTCCACACTGTAGCCTTTTCCGGCTGGCGGGTCACCTGCCCGCCAGGCAGGTCACACCTCAGCCCTGGTAGTGACCGTCCCCGAAGGGGTCGAGGATGGCGTCCGCGACGACCCCGATGTCGTCGACCACGCGGGTCGGGCGGTAGGGGTGGCGGTCGACCGCGGCGTCGTCGGAAATGCCCGACCGCACGAGGACGGTGCGCATGCCGGCCTCCATGCCGGTCTTGATGTCGGTGTCCATGCGGTCACCGATCATGACGGTGTGCTCCGAGTGCGCGCCCATCGTGTTGAGCGCGGAGCGCAGCATCATGGGATTCGGTTTTCCGATGTAGTACGGCTCCTTGCCGGTCGCGGCGGTGATGAGGGCGGCCACGGACCCGGTCGCCGGCAGGATGCCCTGCGGGGCGGGTCCGGTGACGTCCGGGTTGGTGCAGATGAACCGGGCTCCGCCGATGATGAGGTTGATGGCGGTGGTGATCGCCTCGAAGGAGTAGGTGCGGGTCTCGCCCAGGACCACGAACTCCGGGTCCGCGTCGGTGAGGATCCAGCCCTTCGCGTGCAGGGCGGTGGTCAGTCCGGACTCCCCGACGACATACGCCGTGCCCTCCCAGCGCTGCTGGGCGAGGAAGTGAGCGGTGGCGGTGGCGGACGTCCAGATCCGTTCCGCCGGGATCCGGAGGCCGGAGGCGGACAGACGGGCGGAGAGGTCACGCGGGGTGTGGATCGAGTTGTTGGTGAGCACCATGAACTCGATGTCGTGCTCGTGCAGGGCACGGAGGAAACGGTCGGCCCCAGGGATCATCTCGCCCTCACGGATGAGGACGCCGTCCATGTCGGTCAGGTAGCTGATGCTGGCGGTCATGGCCGCCATTGTGGCTGCTGCGGTGCCAAACCGCGCGTCGAGAAGCTAGCGGGGGCCGGGGGTCTCGATGAGTTCCGCCAGTTCACCCACCGTGGAGGTCCGGAACACGGTCTCGTCGTCGAGGCGCACCCCGAAGGCGTCCTCGATGCGGACGGCGATCTCGATCATCGCCAGGGAGTTGATCCCCAGCTCGGAGATCTTCGCCTCGGGGGTGAGCGCGTCGGCCTCCAGTCCGGAGGCCTCCTCGATGATCTGGGCGAGTTCGGGTGAGATGGTCATGACACCGATCCTAGTGGGCGGGGAGGGGGTCGGTAAGGTCGCAGGTATGGCTTTCACCCTCAGCGACGTTCCGCAACTCCTCCGCAGCTGGGTGATGAGGTTGACCCCCGGCGGTCGCCGTCGTCTGGCGCTGGAACTCGGCGAACTCCATTCCGGGGTGCGTGAGCCGGGGCTGACGGACATCGACCGGGTCGGCACCGTGGACAACGACGGCATCCGCGTCCACTGGTACGAGTACGGCGACGTCCACGCCCACGACTCCTCCGTGACCGTCGTCTTCGTCCACGGCTTCACCCTCGCTGCCGAGTCCTTCTACCTGCAGGTCAATCACCTGCGTGAGAGGTGGCCGTCGGCCCGGCTCCTGCTTCTCGACGTCCGCGGCCACGGCCAGACCGGCAAGTGCGATCCCGCGGCGTGCACCGTCGAGGGCGCCGCCGACGACACCCTTGCGGTGATGGAGGCCCGGGGCGTGGACGGTCCGATCATCCTCGTCGGTCACTCGCTCGGCGGCCTCGTGGCACTCAACCTGGTGCGGCGCTGCCCGCCCGTGCTGCGCGGCAACATCGCCGGCATCGTCCTCGTGGACACCTCCATCGAGGCGCTCTCCGACCAGGGGCTGCCGCAGATCCTTGCGTCGCCCGTCGCCACCCAGGTCTACGAGGCGGTGGAGAGCTCCCCGCAGGAGGCCCGGAAGTTCAAGGAGCAGGCGGCCCTCATCCTCGCCCCGACCCTGGCGGTGACGGTCTTCCACCGGAAGACGGACTACGACATCATCGAGTTCCACGCCGCCATGATCCACGAGACCCCGCTGGAGACCTTCGTCGGCTACTTCGATGACCTGCAGGTCCACGATGAGCTGGCCGCGGGGGAGCACCTGCAGGGCATCCCCGGCTACGTCATCGCCGGGGAGAAGGACGGCGTCACCCCGTTGTCCCAGGCAGAGCGCCTCATCGAGGTGTGGCCCGAGGCGTGGCTGCAGATCGCCCCGAATGCCGGCCACATGGTGCCCCTCGAGGCCCCGGAGGTGCTCAACGCCGCGATCGACCGGCTGATGATCCGGACCCTGGAACAGGCGAAGGCGGACTTCTCCTAGACTGAGGGGCGTGAATGCTCTGGATCTGGTGAAGCACTGGCCCGTCGACAACTACGCGGCGGCGGTGATCGACGGCGAGGACATCCATCGTGTCGGTGACCTCGGCAAGGTCTTCGAACTCATGAGTGTGACCAAGCCGTTGTCCACCTACGGCTTCCTCATGGCGGTGGAGGAGGGCATCTTCGAGCTCGACACCCCGCTCGGCCCCGAGGGGTCGACCGTGCGGCACCTGCTCGCCCACGCCAGTGGCGTCGGCTTCAACCGCGGCGACCGCGAGCGTGCCCCGGGGGAGCGCCGCATCTACTCCAACCAGGGGTTCGAGATCCTTGCCGACGCCGTTGAGGACGCCGCCGGCATGACCTTCGCCGAGTACCTCCAGCTGGGCATCATGGAGCCGCTCAACATGAAGTGGACCCGCCTGCGCGGCTCCGCCGGTTGGGAGGCCGAGGGCACCGCCCACGACCTCATCACCTTCCTCCTCGAGCTGATGAACCCCACCCTCATCCACGAGTCCACCATGGCGGAGGCCACCTCCGTCCAGTTCCCGGAGCTCAACGGCATCGTCCCAGGCTACGGCATGATGAAGCCCTGCCCCTGGGGACTCGGCTTCGAGATCAAGGGTGACAAGGAGCCGCACTGGCTGGGCGCCACCATGCCGCCCGACACCTTCGGCCACTTCGGACAGTCGGGCACCTACGTCTGGGTCGCGCCGGGCACCGGCCGCGCCATGGTGGCCCTCACGGACCGTCCCTTCGGCGACTGGGCCAAGCCCCTCTGGTCGGAGACCAACGCGGCGATCTGGGCGGAACTGGAGGGATAGCCACCGGCCCGGATCGCTTTTCCATTCGATCGTCCGGCAGGACATGTCGGGACCGTGCGATACGGTGCCCAGGCACCGACTGAAGAAGATTGAGGGAGTGATCAACAGTGGTCAACTGGCGTATCGAAGGAATCGACGGGCAGGGGGAGACCCGCTTCGTCGAGTATGACCGTGGTGAGTACCGGGCCGACCCCCTCACCGGTGCCGCCCTCTCCTCGTCCGGCGAGGAGACCATACTGGAGTGGATCGTCCTCGCCCCGCTGACCGGTGACCCGTTCGGCAGTGAGTGGAACTGGTTCGCCGCCGGTCGCCGTCACCTCACGCACGAGGCGGGGTGCGGCAGCCTCGAGATCTGGGGCACCGAGCCAGAGCTCCCCGAGGTCCACCACGACCACGGCCGGGGGTGCATCCCCGACCCCTCGTGGGAGATCCGCGACTGCGACCCCGTGGCACCCCTCATGGAGGACATCTACCAGGTGTTCCGCCGCACCCGTGACTACCCGCTCAAGGAGCACCTGCCCGCCCGGCTGTGCGATGAGGTGGGGGACTCCTTCATCGAGTCGGTCCTGCAGGACAACCCTGCGCTGGAGCGACGGTGCCGGGCGGTGCACTGGGTACGGCTCACCGGGGAGGTCTGGAACGAGGACGTGAAGAGCGAGTACCTCCACTACTTCGTCGAGATGTACGGCGGGCCCGCCGACCCCTCCGAGGTCGAGCTGGCCACCCGGTACCCGCGCATCTACATCACGGAGACCCGCAACCTGCTGCGCCTGGAGGTCATCGCGCGCCTCGGCGACGCGCTCCGGCACAAGCTGCCCGAGCCCCTGGCAGCGGAGCTCGACACCGCGGTGGAGATCTCGCTGGCCACCCGCGACACCTCCTGGCCGCGGTACCTCAACAGGGAGTGAGAGGGGCGTCGACAAGCGGGAAAGCAGCAAGGCCCTGCCGGAGCAGGGCCTTGACCGGGGGATCAGTTACACAGCGGTCGGATCGTCCAGCTGGTACTTCTCGGCGGCCTGCTGGGCCACAGAGATGTCGATCTTGCCCTCGCGGGCCAGGCCCATGAGGACCGCGACGACGATGGACTCGGCGTCGATGTTGAAGAAGCGGCGGGCGGCCGGACGGGTGTCGGAGAAGCCGAAGCCGTCGGCGCCCAGGACGATGTACTCGCCCGGGACGTAGGCGCGGATCTGCTCCTGCAGGTCGGTCGCGAAGTCGGAGACGGCCACGAAGGTGCCGCCGTCGACCTGCTTCAGCTGCCTGGTGGCGAAGGCCTCCTCGATCTCTGCGGCCGGGTTGCGCAGCTGCTCCTTGTTCTTCGCCGCACCCTCGCGGGCCAGCTCGACCCAGGAGGTGACGGAGAAGACGTTGGCACGCACGTTGTACTCCTCGGCCAGCATCTGCTGGGCCTTGAGCGCCCACTGCATGCCGATGCCGGAGGCCAGGATGGAGGCCTCGTGGCCGTCCTCGACCTCGAGCTCCTCCGCGCGGGAGAACAGGTACATGCCCTTGTGCAGGCCCTCGACGTCGAGGTTCTCCGGCTCGGCCGGCTGCGGGACCGGCTCGTTGTACACGGTGAGGTAGTAGATGACGTTCTCACCGCGGCCCGGGCCGTACATGCGGTCGATGCCCTCATGGAGCAGGTGCGCGATCTCGTAGGCGAACGCCGGGTCGTAGGACACGACGCCCGGGTTCGTGGAGGCGAGGATCTGCGAGTGGCCGTCCATGTGCTGCAGGCCCTCACCCGTCAGGGTGGTGCGGCCGGCGGTGGCGCCGATGAGGAAGCCACGGGCCATCTGGTCGGCGGCGGCCCAGATGCCGTCGCCGGTGCGCTGGAAACCGAACATCGAGTAGAAGATGTACAGCGGGATCATCGCTTCGCCGTGGGTGGCGTAGGAGGTGCCGGCGGCCATGAAGGACGCGACGGAACCGGCCTCGTTGATGCCCTCGTGGAGGATCTGGCCGTCGGTGGCCTCCCGGTAGGACAGCATGAGGTCATGGTCGACCGGCACGTAGTTCTGGCCGTGCGGGTTGTAGATCTTCAGGGTCGGGAACCAGGAGTCGAGGCCGAAGGTGCGGGCCTCGTCCGGGATGATCGGCACGACGCGGCGGCCCAGCTCCTTGTCACGCATGAGCTCCTTGAAGGCACGCACGAGCGCCATGGTGGAGGCGACCTCCTGCTTGCCGGAGCCCTTGCGCACGCTGCGCAGCTTCTCGATGTCCGGGACCTGCAGCGGGGTGTAGGTCTGGCGACGCTCCGGGATGAAACCGCCCAGCTCCTGACGACGCTTCTTCATGTACTGGATCTCCGGGGCGTCCTCGCCCGGGTGGTAGTACGGCGGCAGGTACGGGTCGGCCTCGAGGACCTCGTCCGGGATCGGGATGGACTGCTTGTCGCGGAAGTTCTTCAGGTCCTCGGCGGCGAGCTTCTTCATCTGGTGCGTCGCGTTGCGGCCCTCGAAGTTGTGGCCCAGGCCGTAGCCCTTGATGGTGAACGCGAGGATGACGGTCGGGCGGTCCTTGGTCTCCAGCGCCCGCTTGTAGGCGGCGTGGACCTTGCGGTAGTCGTGGCCACCGCGCGGCAGGGCCCAGATCTCCTCGTCGGTCATGTCCTCGACGAGTTTGGCGGTGCGCTCGTCGCGGCCGAAGAAGTGCTCGCGGACGTAGGCGCCGTCGTTGGCCTTGAAGGTCTGGTAGTCACCGTCCGGGGTGGTGTTCATGACGTTGACCAGCGCGCCGGACTCGTCCTTCTCCAGCAGGGCGTCCCACTCGCGGCCCCAGATGACCTTGATGACGGACCAGCCGGCACCCCGGAAGAAGGACTCGAGCTCCTGGATGATCTGCGTGTTGCCGCGGACCGGGCCGTCGAGACGCTGCAGGTTGCAGTTGACCACGAAGGTGAGGTTGTCCAGGTTGTTCAGCGCGGCGTGCTGGATGAGGCCGCGGGACTCCGGCTCGTCCATCTCGCCGTCGCCGAGGAAGGCCCACACGTGCTGGTCGGAGGTGTCCTTGATGCCGCGGTTGTGCAGGTAACGGTTGAAACGTGCCTGGTAGATCGCGTCCATCGGGCCCAGTCCCATGGAGACGGTCGGGAACTCCCAGAAATCAGGCATGCCGTGCGGGTGCGGGTAGGACGGGATGCCGTTGCCCTCACCGCGGGAGACCTCCTGGCGGAAGCCGTCGAGGTCGTCCTCGCTCAGGCGCCCCTCGAGGAAGGCGCGGGCGTAGATGCCGGGGGAGGCGTGGCCCTGGAAGAAGATCTGGTCGCCGCCGCCCGGGTGGTCCTTGCCGCGCCAGAAGTGATTGAAGCCGACCTCGTAGAGCGGGGCGGCGGAGGCGTAGGTGGAGATGTGGCCGCCGACGCCGATGCCGGGGCGCTGGGCGCGGTGCACCATGATGGCGGCGTTCCAGCGCATCCAGCGGCGGTAGCGCTTCTCCATCTCCTCGTCACCCGGGAACTCCGGCTCCATGGTGGTGGGGATCGTGTTGACGAAGTCTGTGGAGGTCAGGTTCGGCAGCGGGACACGCTTGAGGGCCGCGCGCTCCAGCATGCGGAGCATGAGGTAGCGGGCGCGGGCCGGGTCCTTCTCCGCGAGGAGACCGTCGAGGGAGTCCATCCACTCCTGGGTCTCCTCCGGGTCGGTGTCTTTGAGGTAGGACGCGACGCCGTCGCGGATCGCCGGGTAGTGGGAGTTGCCCTTGCGGCCGTTCGCGTTCAGGTCATCTGCCATGATGTGCCTCCAGGTTTCTGGGTGTCGTGGTGGAGCAACGGGCCCGCCGGCAAGGTGGTCCGGACAGGCCCGAGTGTCCAGTCCAGGATACGTGTTTTCATTGGCCAACGTAGTTCTGCATTCCTGTAAAGCTTGCGAAGATGAACGGGTCCGGCGTTCCGCTTATCGACGTCCCATCGCCCCTTGTCGCAGGCCTGTCCCGCCTCTCCGCGAGGTGTGTGGCGGAGATTGCAAACCCCGGCTCCCACCCCCGAGGTCACAACCAGCCCACAAGGGGCGGCAACGAGGGTCATCTCCCACGCCCGTTCATGTGCGAAAACAGGAAAATGCCCCGCATACCTTGTATTCTGCCTAGCAGTATCTGTAATTGACCGGCCCCGAGTGGGTGCCGGTCACGAACAAGGAGGACATACACAGTGGTGGACGCTCCGGGCGTTGCGAACAAGAACGCCCAGGAATACGCACAGATTCTCGGCATTGAGCCTGACATGGTCGTGCAGGAGGTCGGTTGGGACGAGGACTCCGACTCGGCCATCTCCGAGGCCGTGGAGGATGTCATCGGGGAGGAGCTCCTCGACGAGGACACCGATGAACTCTGCGACGTTGTCCTGCTGTGGTGGCGCGAGGAGGACGGGGACCTCGTCGACGGCCTCGTCGACTCCCTCCGCCCGCTCGCCGACGGTGGTCGCATCTGGCTGCTGACCCCGGGTGCCGGCAAGCCCGGCTTCATCGCCCCCGGTGAGATCTCCGAATCCGCCCAGCTCGCAGGTCTCGTGCAGACCACGGCCACCCGCCTGGGTGCCTGGCAGGGTTCCTGCCTGCAGAGCAGCGGCCCGCAGAAGTAGTACCTCATTCACCGGCCCTGCTGAGGCCCGTGGTACTCTTGCGGCACCCGTTACGCGGGTGTGCGCGCCCTTAGCTCAGCTGGAAGAGCAACTGGTTTACACCCAGTAGGTCGGCGGTTCGAGCCCGTCAGGGCGCACCACTGTTACAGCAGGTCACGACAGGTTTTTCCTAACCGTCGTGGCCTGTTTCCTTTTCCGTGCCCACATTTTGCCCACACTCTGTAGTGAATCGGGAGGACATGGCGTTGACGAATGTGTCCATGTCGTCCGGGAACAGGTGCCCGTACTCGTCGAGAGTGAACGCCGCCGAGTGGTGGCCGAGCGCGTGCTGCAGGGCCTTCACGTTCGCCCCCGCGGAGATGGCCACGGACGCGAACGTGTGCCGGAGCTCATGAGGCGTCAGCTTCGGGTAGCCGGCCGCCGTCGCCGCTGGATCGAACCAGTCCCGCCGAGCGTTGCCCGGCCACATTGCCGCTCCGCCGGTGGTGGGGAACACGAGCTCGTCCCGTGTCTTGCCCTCGACCCGTGTCTCGAGGATCGCCGCTAACGGCCGGATGATCGGCACGGTTCGCCGTTTGTCGTGCTTCGGTGGGCCCTCGATCAACTTGCCCTTGTTCTCTGTGATCTGCCGGTTGATCTGCAGGCGGCGCCGGTCGAGGTCGACGTCCTGGACCTGGAGGCCGGCCAGTTCGCCCCACCGTAGGCCAGCCATCGCCAGGGCGTTGACGTGATCGGAGTAGTCGCCTGCCGCCGCTGCCATCGTGGCGACGTCGGCGGGGGAGAGGATCGTCTTGTCTCGCGTGGTGACCTTCGGGAGGTCTACGCCTTCGCAGGGGTTGGCTGGAATGCGCTTGTCCCGGATCGCGCGTTTCATCACTCCGGAGAGGACGGAGAAGGTGTTGCGGATGGTCTTCGGCGCCATGCGTTTCCCGCCGCGCACGGTGTGCAGGCTCATGTCGATCACCCACTGTTCGACGACTTCGTGGTCGACGTCGACGAGTCTGACGCGGCCGATGGTGCCGATGGTCTTGATCCGGTTGACGGCCTGCTCGTAGGCGGTGAGGGTCTTCGGCGCGACGGTCGCTGACTTCGCGGCCAGCCACGCTTGGGCTGCTTCGTTGACGGTGATCTTCCCGGCCGCCGGTGGGCGCCAGGTGCCGGTGTTGATCTGGACCGTGTTGGCTGCCAGCCAGTCTTGGGCGTCGCGCTTCGTCTTGAATCCGCGCTTATCGGTGGATCGTCGGTCCGGTGTGCGGTAGCGCACGCGGTAGCGCCGACCGGCTTTCGTTTCGTAGGGCTCAATCGTTGCCACGGTTGGCCTTCATGGCGGTCTTGATTTCCGCGAGGAGCGCGCGGGATACGCGGCCCTTTTTCTGTGGGGTTGAGTCCTTGCCGGCGATTTCGTCGCGATGCTGTTCGAATGGCTTGCCCCAGAGGTGTAGGGCCCAGGACCTGAACTCGGTTTCGTGGATTCCTGCGTTAGCTGAAAGCCGTTGCTCCGTGGCCGTAATCGGGCCTGACTTTTCGACCGCTGACAGGTGATCGATCGTGTCGCTGGCCAGGTGAAGGTTTTCGAGCTGGTTGACGTAGTCCTTGACCCCTTCGGCAGCTTTCTTGAGCATTCGCTCTCCGTCGATGATTGTTCCGGAGGTGCCGCCTTCGAGAAGTGCCAGGATTCTTGAACGGCTAGTGACTAATTCGTCCGTGAGCTGGACAGACTGTCCGCCGGGGAGGTCGTCGCCTTCGAGTAGGTCTCGGATGGTTAGGGAGCCCCGGAGGGTTTTTCCTTCGGTCTCGAGGCTGTCGAGGGCGACGAGTAGGAGCGCGATGGTTTCGATGGTTGCTTTGAAGTCGCCGCGCTCTATCGCGTGGATTGAGCCGCTTGACCAGCGGACTCCGAGGAGTCGGCCGAATGAGGCGACATCGGCCAGGGGGTGATTGCCGCGTAGGCGTCGCACGTTAGCGCCGATGACCTGGGGAAGTGTGGGAAAACTCTCCGTCATGCCCACAGTGTACAGACGCTAGCTATTGACAGCGTCTAGGCGCTGTGGTTATCTACTGATAGCCACAGTGTTCAGTGGCCCGCTACTGAGAAAGGAATGGAATGAGCATCATTCTGAACCCGGGGTGTCTGGGGGAGCGGTGGGATAAGACCCCGCAGGCTCTTGCCCAGATGAGGTACCGCGGGGACGGCCCGAAGTACTTCAAGGTCGGCCGCAGCGTGTTCTACCGCCTCGAGGACGTCGAGGCGTGGGAGGAATCCCAGCTGCGTACCCGCACTGACGACGTCCCGCAGGAAGCCGCGTAACCATGACCGACTACATCCGTGAACTGCTGGCCGGTGAGCTTCGCCGCCGGGCCCCGCACGTCGTCACCAACCCGGAGGACTGCTACGTCTACTGCCTGGCCGACGAACTCCTCGCCGAGGGGCACGAGACCATCCGCACCGTCCCGGCCGACGAGCTTGACGCCCGTATCCAGGCGAACACGCTCAAGGCCGCCGAGGACTACCCCGAAGACCTCGACGACGATCACGACGACTACGACGGCCCGATCGAGGTAGGCGACATCCTCGCCACCGGCGCCGGCCTGCAGATCATCACCCCCACCGGGGCGTGGACCCTCACCGAGGAAGACGCCCTCCGCCTGGTCAGCCGACTGACCCGGATGGTGCTCTTCACGCTCACCCGGAACGCCGGCCCCGATGATCCGTCGACCATCCTGTCCCGCGGCCGCGCCGCACTCACCGAAAGGAACTGACCCATGTCCACCAACACGAAGAATGTCCCCGCGCCGGCGGCCACCGGCGTCGAGGACAACAAGAGCATTGCAGAGCGCTCCGTGACCACAGCTTACCTTTCCCGCTGGGGACACAACACCCGCGACACCTTCGGCACCTGGGAAGGCGTGAAGATCTCGAAGGAAGACTTCATCCCCGTCCTGGTTCCCATCCACGTCGCGCAGGAGATGGTCGCCGACGGCCCGCAGGCCGTCACGATCAACGAGGGTTGCGTCGCTGCGCAGTCCGAGCACGCCCGCGCCGCCGCCGAGAAGGACCGGCGTGTTCGGTTGAACAACGAGCGTGCCGTCATCGTCCAGGGTGCCGAAGCTGACATCACGTACTCCGTCGAACTTCTCGACGCCCTGGGCACCGACCAGTGGACCGAGCAGCTCGAACATGACGCCGTTGAGTTCCTCGAGGAAGTCCTCGACCAGGACGTCACCACCGTCACCCCGGAACTGCTGGCCGAAGCTCGCCATGCCCGGCGTCGTCGGCGTGACTTCCAGCTCGCACGGCTCGAGGAGGAACTGTGATCCGCCTGACCATCCGCGGGGGCCTGTCCTACGTCGGTGAAAGCGTCGAATCGATCATCCGGGAGGAGTTCGGCCCCACGGCCCTGTTCCGCCCGTCCGCGAACCGGACGAGCCCGGAGAGCGGTGTGATCCTCGAGCTTGTCGGCCCGCACGACCCCCACACCTTCCACATCCTGGGTGACGTCCTCGACGTCGAGGAGATCGAGGGGGAGCCGTGATCGGTGTTGCGCTCGTCGGCGTCACCGTCCTGGTCGTCGCCCTGGGCCTGGAAGTGACGAGGTGCCCGCAGTGAAGAAGCCCTACAAGTGCACGGTGTGCCGCCGCCGGTTCCGACTGGGTTCGCATGATGTCGAGCTGTGGAACGGGGAGTGGAAGGCCGGCCTGCTCGTTGCCGTGCTGTGCCCGAAGTGTCAGACCCCGGAGCAGGACGTCGAGGCGCAAGTCAACAACATGTTCACCCACTACCTCGGCATTGTGAACGGCCGAGCCTACGGAATCACCATGATCCCTGCCCCTTGACCGTTGCGTCACTGTGACGCCTGAACCGCGCTACTGGCAGACACCGGGTGTTCAAGTCCCCGGAGCGCACAACCTCAACAACGAGGACCACGCCACATCTCACAGGACGGGCCCCATTCACTCACCTACGACAGAAAGTTGATTCTGTGTCTCCCAACAGTTTCGAGCGGAAACAGCCCGCCAACGGCCAGATGAGCCCGCAGCATGTCGACGCCATCACCCTCGCCGGGTGGGGATTCGAGGTCGGCCCACTCATGCCCCCGACATGGCATTACGCGGCCGCGGGGAAACGGCCGATGTGGGACATGAGCTTCGCCGACTTCACCGACAACCTCGACCAGATCAGCCAGTGGTGGACCCGCTGGCCTGACGCCAACATCGGGGGCCGGCCCCCGGCCCACGTCGTCGTCCTCGACGTCGACGTCCGCAGCGGTGGCCTGGACACCTGGGCCGCGATCAACGCCGGCCACACCCTGCCGGCCACCTTCGTCACCGAGACCGGGACCGGTGGACTGCACGTGTGGTTCCGCCTGCCCTACCGCATGGACCTTCGCGATACCGCCGGGAAGGGGATCGACATCAAGCACCACGGTGGCCTGCTCGTCATGCCCGGGTCCATCCACCCGAAGACCGGCCGACTCTACCGCTGCCTGTCCTGGTGCGACCCTGCCGAGCTGCCCGAGCTCCCGCACCACCTGCAGCGTCACGTGTTCAAGCCCGTCAAGCCACCGCGCCCGATCATCCCCGTCAACCTGATCAAGAAGGGCGACGGCGGGCACCTGGTCGCCACGCTTCTCGCCGCCACCGACGGCACCCGCAACACCACCTTGAACAGTGTCCTGTTCCAGGCCTACCAGTTCGGTTACGAGCACCGCGTCGACGAGCTTCTCGACGCCGCCCTCACCATCGGCCTCGACGAGAAGGAAATCGAGGCCACCCACCGCAGTGCCCGCGAAGGGGCAGAACGGAGCGCGGCGTAAGTGTCGAACCTGAGCAACGTCGTCCCCCTGCCCGACCCGCCGAGCGTCGCCGAGCTCGTCGCCACCGGTGCTGTCGACGCCGCCGACGACTGGAACACCTACCCGCCGTCTTCGTTCCCCATGCAGGTTGCCCGCCGCCTCATTGCCGACCTGTTCACCACCGGCGGGCACCGAACCCTGGTGTACTGGCGTGGACAGTGGTGGAGCTGGGAAGGCACCTACTGGCGTCAGCTGTCCACCGAACTCGAGCTGCGCAAGCCCGTCTGGGACCGGCTCGAGGAGGTCACCTACACCGATAAGGACGGAGAGCCGAAAGCGTGGGCTCCGACGACCGCGAAGGTCAACAACATCATCGAGCCCCTGCAGCTGCAGACGTTCATCCCCGACCGTCTGGACGCCCCCACATGGCTCGACGGCACTCAGGGTGCCGAGCAGCTCGTCAGCCTGCGCAACGGCCTGCTGGACCTGTCCACGGTCACGCTCAGCCCCCACACCCCGCAGCTGTTCAACACGTGGGCACTGGGCTTCGACTACGACCCGCAGGCCACCTGCCCGCAGTGGGAGCATTTCGTCACCACGACGTTCGCCCACGACCCGGCCGCCGGCCTCGCCCTGCAGGAGATCTTCGGCTACCTCGTCACCGGACGTCTGGACCAGCAGAAGGGCTTCATGCTCATCGGCCCCCGCCGCTCCGGTAAGAGCCTGATCGTCCGGATCGTCACCGCCCTGCTGGGGGCGACCAACGTTGCGCCGACGTCCATGCAGTCCCTGGCCGGGAACTTCGGGCTGGCCGACTGGGTAGGCAAACCCCTGGCCGTGCTCTCCGACTCCCGCGACAGCGGCGCACTGCCTGACGCCGTCGTTGAACGACTGCTCATGGTCATCGGCCAGGACGCCGTGCCCGTCGAGAAGAAGTACCAGGACAACTGGACCGGCACCCTGCCCACCCGCGTCATGCTCGTCTCCAACGAGTTGCCGTCCTTCCGCGACTCCTCCGGTGCCCTCGTCGACCGGTGGGTCGTCCTCGAGACCGCTGTCAGCCACATCGGTAGGGAGGACACCAGCCTGTTCGACCGCCTGGTCGTCGAGCTGCCCGGGATCTTCAACTGGGCCCTGCACGGTGCCACCCGCCTGCACGACCAGGGGAGGTTCACCACTCCGGCCAGTACCGCCGAGACCGTCGAAATGCTCCATGACGCCGCCGCCCCCGAAGCCACCTTCATCCGGGAGCACTACGCCGTCACCGGAGAGCCTGAGGACTACGAGCCACTGGCCGAGGTGTACGCCGCCTTCCAGTTGTCGATGAGGGGGCGGGGTGGCACTCCGGTCTCCCAGAACCGGTTCAAGGCCAAGCTCAAGGCCGCCGGCCTCCCCGGAGTCGGTCCCACCAAGCGGGAGATAACCGGGAAACGGGTGGAGGTAGTCAAGGGAATTCAAAGAAAGTTCTGAAAAAAGTGATTCCACTGATTCCATGCAGGTCACCGACTGATTCCACACTGATTCCATACCGATTCCAACTGATTCCACTTCCGGTGGAACTGATTCCACAATTCCGTGGAATCGCCCCCTGACCTGCTGGAATCAGTGGAATCAGTTCCAGCGAAACTTCTCTACAGAAATCGAAAGGCAACCATGACTATCCGTCTTCGAGTCAACCGGCTCACTGGTGGTGGCACCCTGCCCATCGTCATCCGCCACGACAGGATCACCCCTGGCCGGATCTTCTTCCGCGGCCCCACCCTCGCCAGCCTCACCCAACAGCAGGCCATCGACCTGGCCAACGCCCTGGCCGACTTGCTTGAGGAGGTCGACCAGCCTTGACCCACTGGCCGAGGATTCCCACCGAACTGACCGCCCTCATCAACCCGGATCTTCACGGCGCCGCTTGCACTGGCCACGCCCCACTGTTCGACGCGCCCGGGAAGAACGAGCGACTCCTCGACGCCGAGGACCGGCACGATCAGGCCCGCCAGATGTGCGCCAGGTGCCCCGTCACCGTCCGGTGTGCCCAAGCCCTTCTTGACCTTCCCCTGGGCCAGCGTGAGGGAATCTGGGCCGGTGTCGACGCCCGCCAGGTCACCACCACTCTCGAGGGGGTCAACGTTGTCTAGAGTCCGCTATCTCCCCGCTGGTGGGGTGATCCTCAACCGCGATGACGCTGTCGCCCTGGGTCGCGCCATCATCGCCGCACAGGACATCGCCGGCCGGCACGGTGCCCGCCTGCAGTCCAACGTCCTCGTCCTGGCGGCAGAACTGACTTCCGCCACCGGAACCACGGCACCGCCTGAGCAGCTGGCCGATGAGCATATCGAGTATGAGCGTATCGACGTCGCCACCACCGCTGAACTCCTCGACTGCACCGAGCGCAACGTCCGTGACCTGCTGGCCAGGGGACGACTCCCGGGGCAGAAGATCGCCGGCCGGTGGCACCTCAACCGTGAGGACGTGGAAGTCTTCCGCGACTGGCGATAGCTCATACCCCAACTACAAGGAAGGAGTGCCCCTCATGGCACTACGCATTATCCCGCTCTCACTGAGCGACCTGTTCAACAGTCTGCCGACTGACCAGCACCTCAACCCGCAGGAGGAGGGGATCGCGTTCACCGGCCAGGTGCCGGGCATTCCCCAGCCACCGGCCTACCTCGATCCCAGCCATGTCGCTGTCTGGTACCTGGGCTACCTGGCCGCCGCCTCTGAGAAGGAGAACTAACGTGTCTTTTTACCCCGGCCGCGCCGACTACAACAACGGCGTCATCTCCGTTGACCAGGCGCTCAACGATCCCACCATCATCGAGCAGCGTGTCGCCGAGATCGCAGGTAAGAACCTGATCGTCGATTCCGTCTTCGCCGAGGGTGGTGAAGTCACCGGCGGCACCGTGATCTACTCCAAGATCACCGAGAAGCACCTGTTCACCGAGAACGATGTCGCCAACCGCCAGCCCGGCGATGAGTACCCGGTCCTCTACACCGCCCGCCCGGAGGCACAGCTTGCCCGGGTGCAGGACTTCGGAGGCAAGTTCGCCGTTTCCGATGAGGCCCGCAAGCGCAACAACTCCATCGACTTCGACAACGACACCACCCGCCTGGCCAACACCATCGCCCGCAAGATCAACCGCGTGGCTATCTCCACCCTCGATGCGGTCATCAACGCCGGAGAGAATGTACAGCTGGTGATCGACACTCCGTGGCATGAGACCCTGGTCGACGGTGCGACACCCACCCCGCCGATGGACCGCCCGCACTATCACATTGCGGGTGTGTTCGCCCTCGCCGAGAACCTGGAGCTGGGCATCGAGTACAAGCGCCTGCTGGTCAACCCGATGACACGCGCCAACCTCCGCGGCATCTACGGCACCGGCCTGAAGGCCATGCTCGATGACTACGGTCTCGAGATGATTTCCTCCCCCTACGTCGCCAGCGACAAGGCGTTTCTGGTCGACCCGAACAATGCCGGTTTCGTCCGCTACGAGGAGGGCCTGACCGTCAGTACCTGGCGTGATGAGCAGCACCGCCAGGACTGGGTTCAGGGCTACGCCGTCCCGGTCATGGGTGTGACCCTCCCCGCGGCTGTCGCCACCATCCACGGCATCGACGCCTAACCCGAAAGGAACATCGTGTATCTCAACGAAATGCGTGACCGCTTCAACCCCGGTACTAACCTGACCGCAGTGGCCACCGCTGCGGTGAGCGGTAAGACCTTCGTCTCCTACTCCGGCCCCATGCGCTACGGCAACATCGCCGTAGCCACCGCCCCCGCCGGTTCCGCTGTTGCCGGTGTCGCGAAGTATGACGCCGACCAGGACGATCTTGTCGGTGTCGCCCGCGGCTCCGGCCGAGTCGTCACCGTCCTCGCCGGAGCTGCCATCACCGCGGGCACCGGCATCGAGGTGGGGGAGGACGGCACCGCCATCCCCGCCACCACCGGCACGGTCGTCGGCTGGGCTGCGGATGACGCGACCGCCGGGGCTGACGCCCTGGTCTCCCTCGCCCACTAGGAGACACCCGTGAATGACGTACTCATCTACGACGAGATCGGGACCGGTGACAGCACTCCGAAGGCAGTGACCACCGCCCTGGCCAACCGCAGTGGTGACCTCACGGTTCGGGTGAACTCCCCGGGTGGTGACGCCTACGCAGGGCTGGCCATCATGAACACTCTCCGTGAGTACGCCGGGAAGGTCACCGTCATCATTGAGGGCCTGGCCGCCAGCGCCGCCAGCTACATCGCCATCGGCGGTGCCGACCGGCTCGTCATGTGCAGTAACGCCGAGCTCATGATCCATGACGCCATGCTCATGACACAGGGCAACTTCGATCAGCTCACCAAGGACGCTGCACAGCTCAACCGCATCTCAGACACTCTCGCTGGCATCTACGCCACGAAAGCGGGCGGCACCAAGGAGCAATGGCGCGACCTCATGAAGGCAGAGACCTGGTTCAGCGCGGAAGAAGCTGTGAAAGCTGGTCTGGCCGACGCCATCCACGGCATGAAGGCTGAACAACCGGCCACGGTGTCCGCTTCAGCCCTGACCCAGTACCGCTACGCCGGGCGCAGTAACGCACCGGCCCCCAACCTGGCCGCCCTGGCCACCCCCTCCCGAAAGGAGAACATCGTGAGTTTCCTCAACCGATTCGCCCGCAACGAGGAGGGCACCCCACCGGCTGCCGAGGAGAACATCGGCTTCAGCCCGGAGCAGTGGAACCGACTCACCGCCGCCCTGAGACTCGACCAGGCCGCCACCCTCGAGGAGGTTGTCGCCGCGGTGGAAACCCTTTCCGGTGCCACCGACCAGGAGATCGCCGCAGCAATCAACGACGTCAAGGCTCAGGTCAAGGCTCAGGCGAAGATCGACAGAACCGTCGTGGTCGACGCTGCCGTGTGGGACAAGATGCAGGAGACCTTGAAGGTCGGTGTCGTCGCCCAGACTCAGGCAGGCCGGCTCAATGCTGAGCAGGTAGTCGACCAGGCCATCCGGGTGGGTAAGGCATCACCGGGACAGCGTGAGCAGTGGATCGCCGCGTTCATCAAGGACCCGGAGGAGATCACCCGCCGCCTGAACAAGGCGCAGGAGATCCCGCGTATCGAGCGGGGTTACTCCAAGGTCAACCTGGATGAGCAGGAGAACAAGGGCTGGGTCCGCTGACCAGCTGAGTACCGGGGCGGCCGGAATCCTGAGCCCGCCCCGGCGGCAGATCCCCCCTTTGCCCACGGTTCGGAATATCTCTCTGGCGGAGCTGACCGGGGGTTTGAGCTGCAAGAAGCTGTTGGTCGGTGGGGTGTGTGGGGCCTGGTCCTCGCGCGCGTGCGCGTGTGATGTGGGGCCGATCAGCCCGCTGTTGGTGCCCACATTTTGCCCACAGTTGCCCAAAAATGGCTGTTATCACCTGGGATTATGTGAGACGGGGTAAAGTGTCCTGACCTGCACGAACAGGTTTGACCAGGACGTTTACCCTTGTTTACACCCAGTAGGTCGGCGGTTCGAGCCCGTCAGGGCGCACCACTGTTTAAGCAGATCAGGCCCGTTCCCCGGGAGAGGGGAACGGGCCTGATCTGTTCCTAGCTGCGTCCTGTGTGACGCTCCCGGTGGATGTGCCCGGCGATGCGGGCCTCCGCGGCGATGTCCTCGGCGGCGAAGAGACGCGCCACCTCGTCGGCGTGCTCGTCCACCACCCAGACATGGACGCCGTAGTCGCCGGTGCTCACCCAGCGGTGGCCCTGCGGGGTGGCGTCCTCGAAGATCCGGCGGATGACCTCGGGGTCGGCCCAGTCACCCTCCACGGCGACGTCCAGGTGGACCACCTCACCGTCGAGGAAGTAGCTCAGCTCGCCGACGGGGTTGTCCGCGAAGCCGGGCCCGAAGTGCAGGTCGCAGTGGACGTCGGCGAAACGCTCGCGGGTGCCGGCGGCGTCGGCGATCTGCCACAGCAGCTGCGAGTAGGTGTCGTTGGCCTCGACGCACTCCGGGTCGAACACGAAGGACCGCTCGAACAGGGGGGTGCCGTCATCCTCCGTGAGCTGCAGCAGTGCGGTGAGGTGCTCGAGGCGGAAGCCGTCCGGCCCGTTGTAGAAGTTGAAGTCGACGTCGTCGACCGTGATCTCCCGGCGGGGGACGAAGCCGAGGTCCGCGGCGTTGTCCAGGGCGAGTAGCAGGACCTGGGCGGCCTCGCGGGGATCGCAGGCCAGAGGCTCAGGCCCGTCGGCGTCGCGCCGTCGACGGGGGGAGGGGGTGCCGGCGGCGCGTGCGTCGATGATGCGATCCACGCCGGAGGAAGCCAGAAGTCTGTTCCAGAAGCCCATGATTCGTCCTGCGGAAACTAGGTGGGTTGACGTCTACCACCCTAGTGCTCCGCGGGCCGTTCTGCCTGTATGTGGACTATTCAGAATCGGTCACGGTTGCGGCGGGCGAAACGCGCGTAGTGGTCGGGGCGTTCGTCGCCGTAACGCGAACGCTGCGTCTGCGGTGCCTGCGGTGCCTGCGGTGCCACCGGCTCCGCGACGGCCTCGGCGGTGTCGGTGACCACGGGGGCGTCGGCAAGCTGCTGTTCCTCGGCGCGCACGCGGCGACGCTCGCGGAGTTCGGCCCAGATGAAGTAGCCCAGGCCCAGCGGGGCCATGATGCCGAACGCGATCCACTGGAAGCCGTAGGACAGGTGGGAACCGCGGTCGAGCTTGGGCACCGGGATCGCGTTGAGCTCGCCGGCCTCACCGGCGGACAGCTGCACGTAGTCGCGGGCCAGGGGGAGCCCGACGACCTCGGAGACCTGCTCGGTGTGGATGCCGTAGACCTGGCGGTAGCCCTGGTCCTCCATCGGGGCGCTGGTCGGCTTCACCTCGTTGAGACGGGCGTGACCGGAGATCGTGACCGGCCCGGTCGGGGCCTCGGTCATGTCGGGGATGTTGCCGTCGATGGGCACGGTGAAACCGCGGTTGACCAGGAACGTCTCCCCGGAGTCCAGGCGGAACGGGGTGAGGGCGTGGAAGGCGGGGGAGGAGTCGACGGGGCGCATGCGCAGGAGGACCTCAGCGTCCGGGAGGTACTCGCCCTGCAGGGTGACGCGGCGCCACTCCTCATCCGCGGTGATCACCCCGTCCGCGTCGAACACGTCGGTGACGGGCACCGGGTCGCTCTTGAAGGCGGCGTCGATCTGCTCGTTGCGGTGGACGATGGCGTCGTCCTTGCCGAGCTGCCACGGCGCGAGGAACGTGAACGCGGCGTAGGAGAAGGCGACGACGAGGAGGAACATCACGACCCATCCCGGGCGCAGGAAGGTCAGCCAGCCCCTCCGGCCCTTCTGACGCGTGCTTCCGTACCTCTGCCTGGTCACTGTCTTCCCTGACGTATCCACGGAAAACAGTGTACAGGCCGTGTCTAGTGGCTCCGGGTGCTCACCTGGACGGCTGCGCGCACGAACTCGAGCATGCCCGCGACGGCGGCCTCGATCTGCTCCCGGGTCTCGACGAAGCCCTCCGGCCCGCCGTAGTACGGGTCGGCGACGGAGGCCTGCTCGGGGGAGGCCGGGTCGAAGCTGCGCAGCAGGCGGATGCGGCTCTCGTCGACGCCGCGGGCGATCAGCTCGGAGACGTGGCCGGTGTCGAGGGCCACGAGCAGGTCGGCGGCCATGTCCTCGGGGCCGATCTGGGAGGCGACGTGGTCGGAACCGTCGTGGCCGGCGGCCCGCAGTTCCGCGACGGCGCGGCGGTCGGCTCCGTTGCCGACGTGCCAGCCACCGATGCCGCAGGAGGAGACGCGGACGAACGGGGACAGGCCGGCGGCCTCCACGGCGTCGTGGAAGATCACCTCGGCCATCGGGCTGCGGCAGATGTTGCCGGTGCAGACGAAGTCGACGTGGTAACGCTCATCCTCGCGCGGCGAGCCAGTCATTGACGATCCCTTCCAGATCTTGCGGAGTGTGTGCGGTGTGGGCCGCGGTGGCCCACTCCTCGGGGGTTCCGTAACCCCAGGAGACGGCCACTGTATCAATACCGTGTTCCGCCGCCCCCTCGATGTCGTGGGAGCGGTCACCGACCATGAGGATAGCGTGTGTGTCAGCCGCCCACCCGTTCGCATCGAGAACATAGTCGATCACAGCGGATTTGCCACGTCGCGGGCCGTCCTCCTGCGCCGCACCGAGGAAGTCGATGTAGTCCAGGAAACCCTCGCGCTCGAGGATCAGCCGGGCGAAACCCTCGCCCTTCGACGTGGCCGTCGCGATCGTCAACCCCTGCTCCCTCCAACGGCGCAGCAGGTCGAGCATGCCGGGGAAGCTGGTGGCGTTGGCCCACCCGCCCCGGCGCGTGTACTCCAGGTAGATCTGCAGACCCTCGTACGCCTGTTCCGGACTCATGCCCAGCGACCGCAGCGTCACCTCCATCGGGGGACCGGCGATGCGGTCGGTGAACTCCTGCTCCGGGTGCGGCCAGCCGAGCTGGTCCAGGGTGTGCAGGAAGCCACCCTGGATGCCGGGGAGGGAATCGATGAGGGTGCCGTCGACGTCGAGAAGAAGAATGCTCACGGCCCCCAATCTGCCACACTGCGCGAACCCGGGCCCGCGGTTATGGTCCGGGCATGACTGATGATGCGGAGAGCCTGCAGGTGCGGCTCATGCAGCAGTTCCTGGACGAGGCCGGGCCGGTCGAGTGGCTGGTCGTCGTCACGACCATGAACTACGACTACAGCGCCGAACTCGCGGAGTGGATGGCGTCCCACCCCCGCCTCGACCGGGCGAGCGCTCTCGCCCTCTACTGGTACTCCCAGCCGGGTTTCATGCAGGAGTACCCGTCTGAGGATGACGTCCCGGACTTCGCCAGGGGCAGCTGGCGGATCATCCACCACCTGCAGGAACGCCTGACCGGTGGGGAACTGGTCGACGGTGGCATCGCCTTCGACCCTCAGGATGACGACGGACAGGACTGGACCGGGGAGGCGCGCAACGGCGCGGACGTCGCCTGGCAGATCCCCGAGGAGCTGTTCCGGGCGGTCCCGGGGCAGGAGATCAACACGGGGGACTACGCCGCCGACCATGAGTGGGAGGACGGCATGCCACCCGCGGTGTGGGAGGTCCTCGAGGAGGCGTTCGACGACTGGGACGACGACGAGGACGACTAGGCGCCCGTCTACACTTGGGGGCCATGAGTACCGTCGGTGACATTCGTTCGATCCTGGAGTCCGCCTACCCGCCCTCGCTCGCCGAGAGCTGGGACGCCGTCGGCCTGATCTGCGGCGACCCGGCCGATGAGGTGACCAGGGTGGCCTTCGCCCTCGACTGCACCCAGGCTGTCGCGGAGGAGGCGGTGCGCAGCGGCGCGCAGATGCTCGTCGTGCACCACCCGCTGCTCCTGCGCGGGGTGACCTCCGTCGCCGCCGACACCCCCAAGGGCAGGGTCATCCACACCCTCATCCGCGGCGGCGTGGCCCTGTTCGCCGCGCACACCAACGCCGACTCCGCCCGCCCCGGCGTCAACGACCGCCTCGCGGAACTCGTCGGCATCACCCCGGGCCGCCCGATCCTGCCGAAGTCCGGCGCGGGCGTGGACAAGTGGGGCGTCCACGTGCCGCCCGCGTCCGTCGACACCGTCAAGAAGGCGCTTTTCGACGCCGGCGCCGGCGAGATCGGCAACTACCGCGACTGCTCCTTCGACATCGAGGGCACCGGCCAGTTCACGCCCGTCGCGGGTGCCGACCCCACGGAGGGGGAGATCGGGCAGACGTACCGGGCCGCGGAGGTCCGCGTCGAGTTCGTCGCCCCGGCCCGGCGCCGCCGCGCGCTCATCGACGCCCTGCGCGCCGCCCACCCCTACGAGGAGCCGGCCTTCGACATCGTCGAGACGGCCGACACCACCGACGCCGACGAGGCCCTCGGGCTGGGACGTATCGGCGAGCTGCCGGAGCCGATGACCCTGCGCGAGTTCACCCAGCAGGTCGCCGACGCCCTGCCGGTCACCGAGTGGGGCGTGCGCGCCGCCGGCGACCCGGACGCCACCGTGCAGCGCGTGGCCGTGAGCTCCGGCTCCGGCGACAGCTTCCTCGACGCCGTCCGCGGCCTCGGGGTCGACGTGTACGTCACCTCCGACCTGCGCCACCACCCCGTCGACGAGTACCTGCGGGCCGGTGGTCCGCCCGTCATCGACACCGCCCACTGGGCCAGCGAATTCCCCTGGACGGCGCAGGCTGCTGAGATAGTGGGACGGGAGGCGGACGTCGAGACGCATGTCATCGACCTCCGTACCGACCCCTGGACCCTGTCCGCCCACGCAAGCGAGTAGAAAGAGTAGACATGAAACTCGACCCCAAGCAGCAGACGATCCTGCTGGAGCTGGCCAACACCGAACGATCCCTCGACGTGGTGGGCGACAAGGCGTTCGTCACCCCGGAGCGCGAGGAGGTCGACCGCCTGCTCAAGGAGCAGCAGCGCATGCTCAACGCCTCCGCGGCCGCCCAGATGGCCGTCGACGACATGGAGGCGGAGATCCTCCGCATCCAGGAGGACGAGCGCAAGCTGCGCAAGCGCGCCGCCGACGACAAGGCCCAGCTCTCCGCCGAGCTGGACGAGGAACGCCGCCGCGACCTCGAGCACGACCGCTACTCCGTGAAGTCCCGCATCGCCGACCTCATGGGCGAACTCACCGAGTGCCACAACCAGATCCACGCCCTGCGCAACAACCGCGACAACCACGGTGCCAGGTGCGACGAGATCGCCCGGAAGCTGGAGGCCGCCCAGCGCGCCGCCGAGGCCGCCGAGGCCGCCAGCTCCGCCGTCCAGGACCCCGCCGAGCACATCGCCGACCTGCGCGCCCAGCTCCCGGAGAACGTCCTCGCCGAGTACGAGGCGCAGAAGAACGACTCCGACGTCGGGGCCGCCGACTTCAACGGCCGCACCTGCGGCGGCTGCTACATCGTGCTCTCCGGCGCCGACCAGGAGCGCATCCGCCGGGCCCCGGCCGATGAGCTGCCCCGCTGCCCCGAGTGCGGCACCTACCTCATCCGGAAGCAGGCCTAGTGCCGGGACCGCATGACCATGTGATCGTCTACGCCGACGGCGGCTCCCGGGGCAACCCGGGGGTCGCCGGTTCCGGCACGGTGGTCTACGCCGCCGACGGGAGGACCGCGCTGCGGGACATCGTCTACGTCGTGGGCCGCCGGGCGACCAACAACGTCGCCGAGTACCACGGCATGCTGCGCGGCCTGGAGGCGGCACGCGACCTGGGGGCCCGCACCGTCGAGGTGTACATGGACTCCAAGCTCGTCGTCGAGCAGATGTCCGGGCGCTGGAAGATCAAGCACCCCGACATGCAGAAACTCGCCCTGCAGGCCCGCCGCCTCATGGAGTCCTTCGACTCCGTCACCTTCACCTGGGTGCCGCGCGGGAGGAACGAGGTCGCCGACGCCCTGTCCAACCAGGCCATGGACGCCGCGGCCGCCGGCGCCGAGCCGGGCATCGTGGGCGGCACCGACGCCACCCCCGCCGAGGACCCGGCCGTGGACCCCGCCGTGGACGACTGCGAGATCGTCGCCACCCCGGACTCCCAGACCGGCACCCCCGCGCACTGGACCGGGGCGACCTCCCGCCCGACGCGCTTCGTCCTCCTGCGCCACGGACAGACCCCGATGTCGGCCGCCAAGCAGTACTCGGGCCACTCGAACCCCTCGCTCACCGAGCTGGGACGGGAGCAGGCCCGGGCGGCGGCGCGCACGCTGCAGGACCGCGGCGGCATAGACGTCATCGTCTCCTCGCCGCTGGACCGCTGCGTGCAGACGGCCACCGCCGCCGGGGAGGTGCTGGGGCTGGAGGTCGAGGTCGTCGACAAGCTCATCGAGCAGGACTTCGGCGAGTGGGAGGGTCTCACCTTCGACGAGGCGCACACCATGCACCCCGAGCTCCACGACGAGTGGCTCGCCGACCCGTCCATCGCCCCGCCGGGTGGCGAGTCCCTGCAGAAGCTGCACAACCGGGTGCGCTCCGTGCGTCGGGACCTGCAGCAGCGCTACCCCGGGCAGACGGTGCTGGTGGTCAGCCACGTCCAGCCGATCAAGTCCTTCGTCCGGCAGGCCCTCGACGCCGGGCCGCACGTGGTGGCGCGGATGTTCCTCGATCTGGCGTCGCTGAGCGTTGTCGAGTTCTTCGACGACGCCGACGCCCGCGTGGGTTCCACTCTGCGCATCTTCAACGACACCGCCCACCTGCGCTCTTCCTGATCGCCCGACACCGGAGTAAGGTGGGGAGACGCGAATGAGTCGGCCGGGTGATCGCGGCCACCGGACCAGCCCCTGCAGGGGCCAGGCGGTGGTCGAGGAAAGTCCGGACTCCACCGAGCACGGTGGTTGCTAACGGCAACCCGGGGTGACCCGCGGGCACGTGCAACAGAAAGTAGACCGCCGCAGTCCCTGGGACTGCGGTAAGGGTGAAAGGGTGCGGTAAGAGCGCACCGGCGGGCCAGGTGACTGGTCCGGCCAGGTAAACCCCACCGGGAGCAAGGCATCATGGTCTGCCACGTCGCAGACCGGATCGGACGTCCGAGGGCTGCTCGCCCGAGTCCGAAGGTAGCTGCTTGAGGCGGTCAGCGATGGCCGTCCCAGATGGATGATCACCGCCCTCACGGGCACAGAATCCGGCTTACAGGCCGGCTCATTCGCCCCTGTGTATCTCGCGGAGCTGCTTCTCGACGACCTCCCGCGCCGCCGCGATGTTGTCACTGGCGGTGCACACCGCCTGCCGCGCCGAGTAGCGCTCCCACTCCCGGCGGATCAGTTCCGCGACGACCTGGTCCTGCGAACGACCTGATTCGAGTGCCAGCATCTCCAGCTGGGCCTGGTGAGTCTCCGAGAGGGCGATGTCCATGGGGACCCAGGGTACCCGGCTCCTGTGTAACAATGGGACCTCATGAAGCTCTACGCTGCGCCCCTCAACTTCCGTGGCATCGCCGAGGAGTTCGGTGTCCCGACCGAATTCCCCGCTGAACTGCACGCTGAGGCGGCGGCCGCGGAGGACCGGTTCGCCGGGCAGCGGCGGGACATGCGGGGCGTCCCGTTCGTCACCATCGACCCGGTCGGGTCCAGGGACCTCGACCAGGCCGTCTACATCGAGCGGAGCGCCACGGGCTACCGGGTGCTCTACGCCATCGCCGACGTCGCCGCGTTCATCGTCCCCGGCAGCGCCCTCGAGGCGGAGTCCCTGCGCCGCGGCCAGACGATCTACCTGCCCGACGAACCCGCCCGCCTGCACCCGGAGGAACTGTCCGAGGGGTCGGCGTCCCTGCTTCCCGACGTCGACCGGCCCGCCGTCGTCTGGACCTTCGACCTCGACCTCGCCGGTGAGGTCGAGGAGTTCCACGTCGAGCGCGCCCTGGTGCGGTCCCATGCCCGCCTCGACTACGACGAGGTCCACGGGGACTACCTCCGCGGCGAGATGCACCCCTCCGTCACCCTGCTGCCGGAGGTGGGACAGCTCCGGGAGGTGTCGGCGCTGCGTCGGCGCGCGATCAACCTGCGCCTGCCCTCCCAGCGTGTGAAGTCCCTCGACGACGGCACCTACGAGCTCATCGTCGAACCCCGCCACGAGGTCATGGACTGGAACTCGGAGATCTCCCTGCTCACCGGCATGTGCGCCGGGCAGCTCATGGTCCACCACGGGCAGGGACTCCTGCGGATCCTGCGCCCCGCGACCCCCGAGTCCGAGGCCCAGTTCCGCTCCGAGGTCCGTGCCCTGGGGTACGAACTTCCCGACGACCGCCCCATCGGCGAGTTCCTCCAGTTCATCGACGCCGACACGCCCCGCGGCATGGCCGTCATGCGGGAGGCCCAGAAACTCCTGCGCGGCTCCGGCTACGCCCGCGTCGAGGCCGGCGACGCGGAGGTCCACGCCGGCATCGGCGGCTACTACGCGCACGTCACGGCACCGCTGCGGCGTCTCGTCGACCGCTTCGCCACGGAGTACTGCCTCGCACTCTGCGCCGGGCGGGAGGTTCCGGAGTGGGTCGCCGGACGAGCCGACGAGGTCATCGCCGTCATGCAGCGCACCTCCGCGCTGGCCAGCTCCGTGGACCGGGCCAGCCTCGACCTCACCGAGGCGACCGTCCTCGCGCCGTGGGTGGGCCACAACTTCGACGCGGTCATCCTCTCCTCCGACCGGGAACGCGACCAGGCCCGCATCTTCGTCGCCGAGCCGCCCGTGCTGGCCAACGCCCTCGGCCACCCCGAGCAGGGGACCACGACGAAGGTGTCGCTCATCCGGGCGGACAGGCAGACACGTGACGTCGCCTTCGCCTGGCCCGCGGACTGACCGGATCTACCCGCGCAGCGCCGCCATGAGCCGCCCACCCCAGGACGGGTCGCCCGTGGCGTACATCTGGTGCCAGGCGTGCGCCGCCTCCGCGTTCATCAGCCCCGCGGCCACGAGGATCTCCCGGGTGAACTCCAGGGCGCTGGTGCCCGGCGCGGTGATGAGGGGACCGTCGACGACGACGCGGGCCTCCTCGTAGAGCCCACCCCCGCGGTAGCCGCTCTCCGCGAGGAAGTCGGCGCTGTTGCTGGTGTGACGGCGGGCGTCGAGAAGCCCCCTCCGCGCCAGCCCGAGCGTGGCGCCGCAGATCGCGGCGACGGGCTGCCCGTGGGCGAGCCGGTCGGCGCCCAGACCGAGGATGGCGTCGTGGCGCCTGTGCCATGTCGAGCCGCCCGGCAGGACGAGCATGTCGATGTGCGCCGGATCCAGTTCCCCCAGCGTGTACTCCGGGTGCAGGCGCAGGCCACCGAAGGTGCTCACCTCCGCGGTGGAGTCACCCGCGACGATGAGGTCGACGGCCATCCCGGTCTCCCGGAGGTGGCCGAGGGCACCGGCGAGGGGGCCGTACTCCCAGTCGGCCATGGTGTCGAAGGCGTAGAGCACAATATGCGTCATGCCCGCAGCCTACACTGTGACACGAATCACTGTTCAGGCTTTAAGACGTCGGCCACCCGCCCGCGACCCAGCCGCACCACGACCAGACCATCCTCCGACAGGTCCCGCACGAACATGTCCGCCTGACGGCCCGGCACACCCGCGATGACGGCCTCCACGTTGCCCGCCGACGCCGCGCGGGCGCCCAACGCCCCACGGATAAGACACAGCTGCACCATCGCCTCGGAACCCAGCAGACTGTAGGGCCCCGTCAGGCCCGACTGGGACTGGGCCAGCAGCGGCCAGATGTCCTCCGTGCGGCGGGAACGCAGCACCCGCGCCATCCGCTGCGCACGGATCGTCTCCTTCTCCTCGAACGCCAGCCAGGCGGCGGCCTCCGCCACCGAGGGGGTGTCCTCCGTGCCGTGCACCTTGTGGACGGCGGTGAGCCACTCCACCACCCGCTGCGGCGCATCGGGGAGCAGCCGCAGGGACTCCGTGCCGAAGGCGCGGCAGGCCTCGGCCACGAAACGGCGCCGTTCCAGGATGGCGTCCGCACGGTCCACGCGGGCCTGCTCCACCGACACGGCGAAGAACTCCAGATCGGAGGACTGGGGATGGGGGACCTGGGTGACCGAACCGTCGGCGTAGTCGATGACCGACACCGTGTCCGGCTGCCCCCGCAGGGCCGCCGTGTGCCGGGCCCGCAGCGGCGGGGCAGGCGAGAACATCTCCGCGGACTGGCTGCACATCTCCGCCAGCCGGGCCCGCATCGGGGCGTCGTCCAGGTCCGTGGAGTCCGCGAGCAGAGCCAGCGTGAAGGCCACGTCGAGGGCGGCCTCATCGCCGAGTCCCGCGCCATCCGGGATGTCGCTGACCACCGTGACCTCCAGGCCGCCGGTGTCACGCGAGAGGAGCTGGCGGTTGATCATCGTCCAGACCAGACCACCCACCCGGGCCGCCAGACCACCCTCCGGGGTCGGCGGTTCCTCGGGGCGACCCCGCTCATCGATGGACGGCTGCTGGGCGGCGGCCATCTCCGCCACGACACCCAGGCTGATCTGGTCCTCCACGAGGTCCACCCCGGTGGGCGTGGTCACGTGAGCCACGACAGTGACCAGGTCGTCCGAGCGGGGGCTCAGTGCGACACCCACCTCGGGTTCGGCCAGCGCCGCCAGCACCACACCACCGGAGTGGTCGACGTGCTCACCGATGAGCAGCCAGGTGGCGGGGGCGTGGGCCACCGACACCGGTTCTGCACCGGTCCGCTCACGGTGGGCGGCGGCCGCACGATCGGTGACGGGCAGGTCGGCAACAGGCCACATCGGCATTTCTGAATCTCCTTACAGTCGTGACCTTTCCCACTGTAGCCGCCGCCATACACCGTCGAGCACAGGTAGCCTGGGCTTTATCTATCCGACAGAATCGACAGAGGAGGACAGCATGGAACCTGAGGATCTGAAGTGGTACTTCGACCCGAAGACCGGTGACGTCACCCAGGGCAAGGAAGGCGCCTGGGACGACCGCATGGGGCCCTACGACACCCGCGAGGAGGCTGCGGCCGCGCTCGACATCGCCGCGGCACGCACCGCCGCCGCCGACGCGGAGGACCGCAAGGAGGACGACTGGGGCAAGCCGGCCTCCTGGGAGACCGACAAGTAGCCCCACCCCGTGTGAACAACCCGGTGGCCCGGTCCCGTCAGGGGCCGGGCCACCGCGTCTAGTCCTGGTCCTTCTTCTTGTTCTTCCTGTCCTTCTTCTTGGCCGCCTTCGCTGCCTCCTTCTCGGCCTTCTCGTGGGCCTCCTTCACGGATTTCATCAGACGCTCATACGCCTTCCGGATCGTCTTGACCTCCTCCGCGTAGTCCTCCAGCGACTTCAGGCCGATGGTGCGCTCACGCTGGTAGAGCAGCCCGTAACCGAAGGTGTCCTCGCCGCGGCGGCGGGCCGCCTGTGACATCTGCACGAGCTTGTCCCGGGACGTCACCGCATCCTGGAAGTCCCCGAGGCTGGACTGCAGCGCCTTACAGGCGTTGTACAGCCGCTTCGTCTTCAACTGCGTGGCAGCGCCGACCGCCTCCGCCGCGTAGCGCAGCTTCTTCGCCGACTTGCGCATGTCGTGGAAGTACTCCTCGCGCTGGTGCAGGGTCAGCTCCATGTTGTCCCAGTTCTTCACGGCCTTGTGGTGCCGCTTCATCAGGCGGCGGTAGGCGTCCTCCAGGTGCTCCGAGAGGATCGCCTCCACCTCCTCCGGGCTCTGGGCACGGTGGACCTCCACAGGGACGTCGGCCCCGGGATCCTCCGTCGGAGCGCCCTCCGCCACCATGTCCGCCTCTTCCTCGGTGGTGTCCTCCTCCGGGTCGACGCCGTCGGTGGACACCTCCATGACCGGTTCGCCGGCGCCACCCTCGGCACCCATGTCCAGGTCGGCGGCGACATCCTCCTCGGTGGCTGGCTCAGGGGAGGCGACCTGCTCTACCGGGACATGGGCGTGGGCGCCGGCCACCGGCGGATCAGCGAGAAGCGCGTCGATGGCGTCGAGCAACGCCAGGTAGCGGTCGGAGTTCAGCGTCGCGACCACACGACGGTGCGCGCGCCGGTACTCCTCACCCATGTCATGGCGCAGGTGCTCACGGGTGGTCTCGTCGAGGACGTCGGAGTCCTCCGAGTCCAGCAGACGGAGGAAACGTTCCTCGACGACCTCCGCGTCGCGGGCGTAGCCGAGCATGCCTGCCAGGAGCTTGAGTTCCGACTCGATGTGCTTGAGTTCCTCGCCACCGAGAATGCCGTCGAAGGTCTCCATGTGGCTGCGCAGCTCGCGGGTCGCCACGCGCATCTGGTGGACGGAGTCCCATTCGTCGCGGCGCACCTTGGGGTCGTACTCGTGGAGCTTGTCCCGGTTGAGCTTCAGTGCCGCGATGACGGCCGCGGCCGGGGACTCCGGGTCGATGTCCGCATCGACGAGGAAAGGCGGCAGCTCCGCCGAGGACACCGAGTCGCCCAGTGCCATGGCGAGCTTGGAGGGGGAGGAGGACACCCGCGCCCCGGCACCGACCAGCAGCTGTGTGGCCGAGAGCAGAAGCGGATTCCCCACGGTCGTGGCCGGGGAGTCGCCGGTGAGCTCGACCTCCCACTCACGCCAGGAGGTGTGGGCACCGCCGGGGAGCAGCGACCAGGCGGAGACGTGGTCATCACAGAACTCCGCCACAGGCGTGCCGTCCGCGGCCGCCAGAGTCGACTCCACCCGCTCGTTGTCCACCTGCGCGATCGGGTTGAGAGTCTCCCTCCGGACCAGGGCACGGACCTGGGAGGCGATCTCCTCAGGAACCTCGAAGCGACCGTCCACCGGCTCCCCCAGAGGCGCATGGATCTCCAGCCGCCCGGCGATGCCGGGGAGTTTGAGGTGCCAGCCGTCGTCGTCCCCGCCCTCCCGTCGACGGAGGGTGATCCGGGAACGGGTCAGACGAAGGTCCGCCGTGTCGTAGTAGACCGCTGACAGCCGGTGGGTCTTCGTCGCCGCGATTGCGTCGACACCGGTCAGCCGGGTCAGATCCGGGACAACGGACGTGTCTGAGACCGCGAACTTAGCCTCGACCTCTAGAAACGTGCTGGTGGACATGGTTGCTCCTCCTGTGGGTGTGTCGAAGGGGTGGGGGAAGGGGGTGTTGACCCCAATCTACCGCCGTGCCGGGGGTGACGGCGTGGCGCTCAGGCACTGTTCAGAGTGGTCCGGGACGGTCCCAGGTGAGAGCGTTCGGCGGCGGCGACACCGTCGGTGGACCCCGAGTGACAGTGTCGGTGCCCGAAGCTCATTCCGCTGGTGTGGGGGAAGATCCGGTCGCGGACCTCCTCCGCCACCGCGTCGCGCCGGGCGAGCACCGGCAGTGCGCCGCCGGATGCTCCCGCGTCCGCCGGAACGTCCATCGTCGCCTGGTTCAGCAGGTCCAGGATGCGGTTCGCGTAGGCGAAGAGGAAGGAACGTCGGTAAGCGGAGGTCTGTCCCCGGCGGTGCGCGGCGGTGGCGCCGGGGGAGTGCCGCATGAAGTAGTCCCGCTGGTGGTTGAGGCTGGTGAACAGCTCGAGGCAGTGCCGGACGTCATCAGGGTGACCCAGAAGGGTGGCGATGCCGACCTCGCCCGACAGGACCGTGCGGCAGGAGTTGGGGACCGCCACGGAACCGAGCAACAGAAACTGGAATCGGATCCAGGGGGCGTGCAGGTGGACGCGGACGCTCACCACGTCGCCCAGTTCCTCCGGCCCCTCATCGAGCGCGTGCTCGAGTCGGTAGCGCTGACGGAGCTGCTGGGCCTTCGCCACCAGGGACTCGGCCTCCGCTGCGAAGGTGGTGGACCGGGCTTTCCGGAGCAGCCCGGTGATGCGCTGCCGGGCGCGTCGCTGCGCGGGGGAGGGGCCTGACGCAGGGTCACCGCCCCGCAGAAGTGCGTGCCGGTCCGTGTAGACGTCGGTGTCGGTGAACGCGGGCAGGCGCCACAGATCGCCGGCGAGTACCTGCCGCGCGCGGTGGTCGAGCGCGGCCGGGGTGTCGTCGGCGACCTCGCCGAGGTGGCGGTCCCAGGCGGCCGCGATGCGTGGATGTGCCACACCAGGTACCCGCGGGTGGGTCGCCCGGAGGAGGGGCACCACTGCGGGGCCCAGGACGTGGCGCAGGTCGTCGGGGGTCCAGCCCTGGCGGGCGGCGTCGAGAAGTTCTCTGGTGATGGTCTGCTCGGAGATGTCGTCGAGTTCGGGAAGGTGCACGGCTGCCGGCTCTCCATTCATGGGAATGAGTGTTCGATTTGTTCGGGCAGGGACAGTTGATCATCCGCACCCGACATGTCCACCCCCGCTCACCCGTGCGAGCCCTGACGACCAGCGCGGACAGGGCGGGGAAATCACCCCCGCCGCAGCCCGGGGAGGCGACCTCGGGACGGTCGTGTCGGGTGCGCAATTAGAGTTGAGGGCATGAATCGTCAACAGGAATTCGTGCTCCGCGCCGTCGAGGAACGGGACATCCGCTTCATCCGGCTGTGGTTCACCGACATCCTCGGCTACCTCAAGTCCGTCATGATGAGCCCGTCCGAGCTGGAGGGGGCGTTCGAGGAGGGGGTCGGATTCGACGGTTCCTCGATCGAGGGTCTCTCCCGAGTCTCGGAGTCGGACACCATCGCGTTGCCCGACCCCTCCACCTTCCAGGTGCTGCCCTTCGACACGGACAACCCCGAGCTGCAGACCGCCCGGATGTTCTGCGACATCACGATGCCCGACGGGCAGCCCTCCTGGTCGGACCCGCGGCAGATCCTGCGTCGCCAGGTGAGCCTGGCCGCCGACGAGGGATTCACCTGCATGATCTCCCCCGAGGTCGAGTTCTACCTGTTCAGCCAGGGGGAGGGTCCCGGCATGATCGCCCCCACAGACAACGGCGGGTACTTCGACCAGGCCACGTACAACATGGCGCCGCGCTTCCGTCGGGAAGCAATGACAGCCCTCGACGCGATGGGCATCGCCACGGAGTTCTCCCACCACGAGACCGCGCCGGGCCAGCAGGAGATCGACCTGCGGCACGCCGACGCCCTGACGATGGCGGACAACATCATGACGTTCCGCTACCTCATCAAGCAGGTGGCCGCCTCCAACCGGGTCCGCGCCACCTTCATGCCTAAGCCCTTCACGGAGCACGCCGGCTCGGCGATGCACTCGCACATGTCCCTGTTCGAGGGCGACACGAACGCCTTCCACGACCCGGACGACGAGATCTCGCTGTCCAAGACCGGCAAGCACTTCATCGCCGGCATCCTGCGCCACGCGCAGGAGATCTCCGCGGTGACCAACCAGTGGCCGAACTCCTACAAGCGCATCGTCTTCGGGAACGAGGCGCCGACCGCGGCCACCTGGGGCGTGTCCAACCGTTCCGCCCTGGTCCGGGTCCCCACCTACCGGCTGGCCAAGGCTGAGTCCCGCCGCGTCGAGGTCCGTTCCCCGGACTCCGCATGCAACCCCTACCTGGCCTTCTCCGTGCTGCTCGGCGCGGGGCTCAAGGGCATCCGGGAGGAGTACGAACTGCAGGACCCGGCAGAGGACGACATCTCGGCGCTGACCCGGCGTGAACGCCTGGCCATGGGGTACGAGGACCTGCCGTCCTCGCTGGACCAGGCTCTGCGTGTGCTGGAGAAGTCCGACTTCGTCGCCGACATCCTGGGGGAGCAGGTCTACGAGTACTTCCTGCGTTCCAAGTGGAACGAGTGGCACAGCTACCAGGAGCAGATCACGCCCTGGGAGCTGCGGAACACCCTGGACTACTGACCAGGCAGAAGAGGAGAAGCGAGCATGACCCGCACCATCGTCCCGTCGTCGGCGGTCCTCAGTCTCACCGGTCGCCGCGCCGCCGAGGACCTCGCGGAGCTGGGCTGGGACAACGAGGACTCCGTTGACCTGCTGTGGGCTCTCGCCGGGGCCGGGGACGCGGATCTGGCGCTCAACACGCTCGTCCGCATCATGGCGGCCCTGGGCGACGACAGGGCGGAGTTCGACGATGCACTGCGTCGGGATCCCGGGCTCCGCGTCCGGCTGTTCGCCCTGCTCGGCGGGTCAACCGCCCTCGGCGACCACCTCGCCGCCAACCCGCACCTCTGGCAGGAACTCGCCCGCGGTCTGCCGACCCCCGAGGAGCTCATGCAGGTGATGCTCGGCGCCGTCGACGCGGTGCCGGCCGACTTCGACGTGGCCGACGAACCCGAGGGCGTCACCGACACCGCCACCAGCGACCTCACCACGCCCGGTACCTACCGGGCGCGGATCGTCGACTCCGAGGCCGCCACCGCCCTCCGTCTGACCTACCGCACCCTCATCATGCGGATCGCGGCGCACGACCTGGCCGGCACCTTCGGTGCCCGGCGCGGCGAGGTCCCGGAACAGCCCGTCATCCCGTTCACCACGGTCACGGGCCTGCTCACCGCGCTTGCCGACGCCGCCCTCACCGCCGCCCTCGCCGTCGCCGTGGCGGGGGTCTACGGGGAGGGGCGGGGCGTCGACACGCGTCTGGCGGTCATGGCGATGGGCAAGTGCGGTGCCGGGGAGCTGAACTACATCTCCGACGTCGACGTCATCTTCGTCGCGGAGCCCGCCACCCCGAAGGCCACGCGCCTGGCCGGTGAGATGATGCGGATCGGGTCGAAGGCGTTCTTCGAGGTCGACGCCAACCTGCGGCCGGAGGGTAAGTCCGGCGCGCTGGTGCGCACCCTGGACAGCCACGTCGCGTACTACCGGCGCTGGGCGGAGACCTGGGAGTTTCAGGCCCTGCTCAAGGCCCGCCCCATGACCGGGTCGATGGACCTGGGGCGTGACTACATCGAGGCGCTGTCCCCCATGGTGTGGACGGCCTCGCAGCGGGACTCCTTCGTCGACGACGTGCAGGCCATGCGTCGCCGCGTCCTGGAGAACGTTCCCGAGGCACTGCGCCTGCGCGAGCTCAAGCTGGGGGTCGGCGGGCTGCGCGACGTCGAGTTCGCCATCCAGCTGCTGCAGCTGGTCCACGGCCGTTCCGATGAGACGCTCCGCGTGCTGGCCACCGTCGACGCACTCGAGGCACTCGTGCACGGGGGTTACGTCGGACGGGAGGACGGGCACCAGCTCATCGAGGCCTACGAGTTCCTCCGCCTGCTGGAGCACCGCCTGCAGCTGCACCGGCTCCGCCGGACGCACACGATGCCGGCCGACGACGACGAGAAGAACCTCGTCTGGCTGGCCGGGACCGCCGGTTTCGTCGGGTCCGGCAAGAAGTCCGCCGTCGACGCCCTGCAGAAGCACCTGCGCAGGATCCGTCTGCTCATCTCGGACCTGCATTCGCGGCTGTTCTACCGCCCGCTGCTGCACACCGTGGTCAACCTCTCCGTCGACGAGATCACCCTGTCCCCGGAGGCCGCGAAGCTGCAGCTCGCGGCGCTCGGCTACCGTCACCCCGTCCGCGCCTTCGAGCACCTCACGGCGCTGGCGGCGGGAGGTTCACGCAAGGCGAAGCTACAGGCCATGCTGCTGCCGACCCTGATGACCTGGCTGTCGGAGACCGCCGACCCGGATGCCGGCCTGCTCAACTACCGCAAGCTCTCCGACGCGGCCTACGACCGTGTGTGGTTCCTGCGGATGCTGCGCGACGAGGGCGTGGTCGGCCAGCGGCTCATGCGGATCCTCGGGACCTCCCCGTACACCTCGGCGCTGATCATCTCCTCGCCGGACTTCGTGAAACAGCTCGGCGACGGAGCCACCGGCCCGAAGGTGCTGGCACCCGCCCCCGACCAGGTCTGCAAGGCCCTGGTGGCCTCCTCGAAACGGCACTCCGACCCCGACCGGGCGGTGTCGGTGGCGCGGTCGCTGCGCCGCGTGGAGCTGGCCCGCATCGCCTCCGCCGACCTGCTCGGTTTCATGCCGGTCGACCAGGTCTGCATGGAGCTGTCCCTCGTATGGGACGCGGTGCTGCAGGCCAGCCTCCTGGCGGAGGTGCGGTGGAGCCTGGAGGAGAACGATCTCCCGGAGCCCCCGGCCCGGATCGCCATCATCGGCATGGGCCGTCTCGGTGGGGCGGAGCTGGGCTACGGCTCGGACGCCGACGTGATGTTCGTCTGCGAGGCGGCGGACGGTGTCGAGGACGGTGAGGCGGTGAAGTGGGCCATCGGCATCTGCGAGGGCATGCGTGCGCGCCTGGCGAAGCCCTCCGGTGATCCGCCACTGGAGGTCGACCTCGGTCTGCGTCCGGAGGGACGCTCGGGTGCCGTGGTGCGGACCCTCGACTCCTACGAGCGTTACTACCGGCAGTGGGGTGAGATCTGGGAGATCCAGGCCCTGCTGCGCGCCACGGTCGTCGCCGGCGATGAGGAACTGGGCACCCGTTTCCTCACCATGATCGACGAGTTCCGCTACCCGGAGAAGGGGGCGTCGGCAAGCGACATCCGGGAGATCCGCCGTATGAAGGCCCGCATCGACGACGAACGGCTGCCGCGTGGCGCCGACCGCACGACCCACACGAAGCTGGGGCGAGGCGCGCTGACCGACATCGAGTGGACCGTGCAGCTGCTGACGATGATGCACGCCCACGAGTACCCCGAACTCCACAACACATCGACGCTGGAGCTTCTCGACGTCATCGCCGAGAAGGAGATCATCCCCCCGGAGAACGTCGCCATCCTGCGGGAGGCGTGGCTGTGCGCCACGAACGCCCGCAACTCCCTCGTGCTGGTCAAAGGCCGACGCACCGACCAGCTGCCGGGACCGGGGCCGGCGCTCGCGCAGGTCGCCGGCGCGGCAGGCTGGGACCCCGAGGACTACCAGGGATTCCTCGAGCACTACCTCAAGGTGACGCGGAAGGCCCGGCAGGTCGTTGACGAGGTGTTCTGGGGTGAGGCGGCGCTGCAACCCTGAGTCGGGGTGAGGTGTCACCACTAGGGGTGGTGACACCCCCGTGCCCGCGCGTTTACGCTGAGGCCATACAACCCGACACATGAGGAGCCGACAATGTCACTGTCCCTGTCCATCGATCTCTCCGACGCCACCTTCGCCGACCTGCGTGCGCTCGTCGACGCTGCCCGGACCGCCGGCGTCAGCGACGACGTCCGCCTCGAGCTGGAGGACACCACCCTGATCGTCACCGCCGCCGACACCGCTGACCGAGACGAGGTCGTCGACGCCACCACGCGAACCACCCACCCCCGCCCCGAGCATGCCCGCGGACCCTTCGGTTCCGGTAACTGGGGTGGTCAGGGTGCCCAGATCGGTGACGCCGCGATCCGCAGCGTCATCGACATCCTCACCGGCCGGCAGGAGCCGCCGCGTCGCAACGACTAGAGCGTGTTACGAAAATCCGGTGAGTGAGACCGGCGTGTCATAAACAGCAACGAGGGTCTCCCCGCGCACGCTGTTGGTGTCGAATCATCAACGCTTGCAAGGAAACCCTCGTTGCCTACTGTACCGCCCTCAGCACGCCATGACCTCACCGACGCTGAATGGGACCTGCTTGTCCCACTGCTACCGGCCCCGTCACGGCGGGGACGCCCCCGCACCTGGGACCTACGGTCCCTGGTCAACGGCATCTTCTTTCGCATCCGCACCGGCTGCCCGTGGCGCGATGTCCATGAGCGCTACGGCCCCTGGTGGCGGGTCCACGATCTGTTCGCCCGGCTGCGGGCCAACGGAGTATGGGAGAACGTGCACACCCGGCTGCTCACCCACGCCCAGGAGAAAGGAAAACTCTCCTGGGAGGTCAGCGTGGATTCCACAACCACCCGTGGACATATCCACGCCGCGGGTGCACGGAAAGACAGCCCCCTCCGCCACCCGGGGGAGCCGGATCATCATGGGTTCGGCCGCTCGCGGGGCGGGTGGTCGACCAAGATCCATGTGGCCATTGACGCTGACTGCGGGGTGCTGTCCTTTGCGATCACCCCAGGTCAAGCCGGTGATGGTCCACAGATGGTGCGGGTACTGGAGAAAATCCGGGTGCCGTCCGCCACGCGTGGTCGGCCGCGGAAACGACCCGAGCGGGTGTTGGCGGACAAGGCGTATTCCTCACGGGCGAACCGGGCGTGGTTGCGGGCGCGGGGGATCAAGGCGACGATCTCCCAGCCGAAGGACCAGGTCGCCAACCGTCGGCGCAGGGGGTCGGCCGGTGGCCGACCCCCTGCCTTCGATGCCGTGGCTTACCAGCGGCGTAATGCCGTGGAGCGGGGTATCAACCGGATCAAGCAGCATCGTGGGTGTGCCACGCGTTTCGACAAGTTAGCGGTGCATTTCGAGGCCACGGTGCAGTTGGCGAATATCCGCTACTGGCTGAAACGACTTTCGTAACACCCTCTAAACGCGGCGGCGGGGTGATCTCCGCCACTAGCATGGGGATATGTTCATCCGATCTCTGCGAGTGGCCCCCATCGAGGAGGACACCTACGTCACCCGGATCCCTGTGGTGCGTCACCTGATGCAGCGGGAGTCGCTCCGGCTGACCTCCCCGGTCACCTGCTTCGTGGGCGATAACGGTTCCGGAAAATCGACACTCATCGAGGCGATCGCCATCGCCGCCGGTTTCGACCCCGGCGGTGGCCCCCTCCGTGACCGGGCCTTCCGCGGGCAGATCCACCCGACGCACTCGCCGCTGTCCCGCTGGCTCACCCTGCGGGGCCGCGACATCCCGATGCGCGGCTACTTCCTGCGTGCGGAGACCCACTACGACACGGTGACCGTCTTCGACACGCTTCCCGACGCCGAGCAGTCACGCCACGAGATGTCGCACGGCGAGTCGGTCATGTCGATCCTCGGGGAGCAGATCGACGGCGCCGGCCTCTACATCTTCGACGAGCCCGAGTCCGGCCTGTCCGTGGTGCGGCAGATGGCACTGGTCGCGGAGATCTACCAGGCGGTGCGGCGGGGCGCACAGTTCATCATCGCCACCCACTCACCGATCATGCTGGCCATCCCCGACGCAGCGATCATCGACATCACCGAGGAAGGCCTCGAGGAGACCGTCTACGAGGAGGCGGAGGCGGTCATCGCCACCCGCGAGTTCCTGGAGGACCCGCAGGGGACGATCCGCTACATCCTGGAGTGAGGGACCGGGGTCACGGCGTCGGGGTCGAGGTCACCGTGGTGTGCTCCCCGGCGGTGGTCTCGGTCGGGGGCAGGACGGTCGCGGCCAGGGCGAAGAGCGCGACGGACCCCAGGTAGATCAGGCCCCAGCGGCGGTTCACCGGCCGCGGAGGTTCCGGCGTGCCCATGCCACTCACGACGGGCTGGTCCTCAGGTCCCAGGAGACCGGAGTAGTAGACGTGCTGCCGGAGCTTCTCCTCATAGGCGGCGAACCTGTCCCGGTCGTTCTTCTCCGCCCACAGGAACCACGCTCCGGGAAGGATGAGTGCCGACCCCATGAGGATTCCCCCGAGGGTGTCCCGCCAGCCTCCCATGCTGAAGGAGGTGAAGAACAGGAGCAGGCCGATGCTGATCGTGCCGAAAGCCAGAATCCTCCGGAGAGTCTTCCGGGGCGGGGCAGAGGCGTGGGGAGTCATGGGACCTCGCTGTCGGTGGGGACGGGCACGGAGGAAGGGGGTCACTCGCAGGCGATGCCGTCGCGGTCCCGGTCCAGATGGGTGCCGTAGCCCGGCTGGCCCTCATAGATGGGGGCGACGCCAGCCGCCCGCGCGGCCGCGCAGTTCGGATAGTACGTGGCCACCGGTGCTGGCGCCGCCTGGGCCTGTTGCTGATGTACACCTCGACGGTCTCGGTGACCACCACTGTCTCGACGACCGGCACCGGATACACCGTCTCCGTGACGGGCTCCGGATACATCGTCTCTGTGACGGGCTCCGGGGTGACGGTGACGGTCTCGGTGAACGCGTCGGGGATGATGTACATCGTCTCGGTGACAGGTTCCGCCGTCACCGTCGAGGTGGCGGTGGTCGTCGCGGTCTCCCGGACCGTCGTCGTTGCCGGGGGCAACGGCAGGGAGGCCTGCTGCGGATTGCTGTCCGCGGGCGAGACGACACAGCCGGAAAGCACCGCGCACGCCGCGAGGGAGAGGACGGCAATCCCGGAACGGAGGGTGGTGGTCCTGGGGGACATGGGGCCTCGCTGACGTCGAGAAGCAAAAAATGCGTGGACAACTGGGAAATTGTCCACGCATGAGGGTACTCGCCGCTGCGAGTAAATCAACTACTCGCAGGCGATGCCGTCGCGGTCGCGGTCGAGGTGCGGTGCGTAACCCGGCTGCCCACGGTAGAGCGGAGCCTTGCCTGCGGCGCGCACGGCGGCGCAGTTCTTGTAGTACACGCCGCCACCGTTGTTCACGGGTGCCGGTGCCGGTGCCGGGGCCGGAGCAGGACGGGGAGCGGGCTGCGGGGCAGGTGCCGGCGCGGGAGCCGGGGCCGGAGCCGGTGCCGGCTGCGGGGCCGGAGCGGGAGCAGGGGCCGGTGCAGGCTGGTGGACCGGAGCCGGATCCGGGATGATGCCCGGGAGCGGGTTCGGGATCATGCGCTGCTGGACGGCCCAGTGGAGGCCACCCGCGATGAGGCCGGTGACGGCCACGACGCCGATGATGAGGGCGGCGTCGCCCTCGGAGGAGGAGTCGAGGGAGCCTGCGGCGGAAAGTCCGTCGCCCTCGGCGTCGTCGGTGTCGCCGGTGTCCTCGGAGGACGTGTCGGCGGAGCTCAGGGAGCTGGCCGAGGTGGTCTCCTCCGAGCTGAGGGAGGACTGGGCGGTTGCCGGCTGGATGGAGCCGAAGGCCACGGCGGTGGCTGCGATGAGGCTGATGATGGTCTTACGCATGGGGAAGATCATGCTTCCTCCCCGCGGAAAATGAGATGTAAACACCTATTTCGGGGGTAGTTTCTGCCGGTAAGGGGCCTATTCGCCGTCGGAACTGTCCACGATGCGGACGGATCCGCGGCCACCCTCCGCCTGCTCGCGGCGTCGACGGGCGACGATGATCCGGAACGTGATCAGCCCGGTCATGCCGATCGCCCAGGTGACGATGACGGCCCACCACGCGAAGCGGAAGTCGGCCCACGTGTAGGCCGCGCCCTGCGAGGAGTGGTCGAGGAGGACACCGACCAGCTGGGCGGCGATCATGCCGGCGAAGAAGCCTCCCATGTTGGACATGCCGGTGGCGGTGGCGACGATGCGGCGGTCGAGGTCCTCACGGATGTCGTCGAAACCGAAGTTCGATGACGGGGTGAACAGCGCCATGATGATGTTGACGATGATGATCGCCGTGATGCCGCGCGGTTCCTCCGGCAGGAAGAAGATGATCCACGCCAGGCCGATGAAGCCCGAGAACGTGATCGACGCGAGGACGCGGTTGCGGCCCAGGCGGGCGGAGATCGGTCCGAGGATCGGGCCGGCGAACATCGACGCGATCACGTTCACCGTGAGGATGACGCCGATGGCCGCGGGGTCGAGTCCCATGCCGAGGGTGATGATCGGTGCGCTCCACAGCAGCGTGAACACGATCTGGATGAGCATGGCGGAGTAGTGGTTGAAGAATCCCTGCCAGCACAGTGGTTCCTTCGCCACGGTGAGCAGCAGGGTGCCGATCGGGATCTTCGACGGTGGGGCCTGCTTCTCCCGGACCTCATCCGGGTCGACCGTGCTTTTCGACGCCGCCCAGGTCTCCGGGGAGTCCGCCACCGCGACGCCTGCGGCGATGGCGATGAGGACTCCGGTGGCGCCGAGGGAGAGGAAGGCGGTGGTCCAGCCGGGGCCGTGGAGAAGTGCGAGGAAGGGGACGGCGGAGAGGAACTGTCCGGTCTGGCCGATGGCCGCGGTCATCTGGGTGAACAGCGGCGTCTTCTTCAGCGGGAACCAGTAGGGCAGGATGCGCATGACCGACAGGAAGGCGGTCGCGTCACCGGCGCCGATGAGCACGCGGGCGCCGATGGTCACCCAGTAGGAGCTGGTGAATCCGAGGAGCACCTGTCCGATGGCCATGACGAGGGCGCCGGCGACCAGCAGTCGGCGGGGGCCGAAGCGGTCGATGAGCATGCCGACGGGGATCTGCGCGAAGGCGTAGACGCCGATCTGGACGGCGGTGAAGACGGCGATGCGGGAGGCGTCGACACCGAACCGGTCGATCGCGTCCACGGAGGCGACACCGAAGGAGGTGCGCCCCGTGATGGCGACGACGTACACCATCACGGCGGTCACCCAGACGATGAGCGCCTTGCGGGTCACCTGCTCGCGGGGGTGTGGGGTCAGTATCGGATGAGTCACCCATCACACCTTATACCCATCGGTCAGACCACAGCAGTTCTGTGGTCTCTTTTTTCGGCAGTCCCAGGTTCAGGACCCGAGATGGTGCCTGCCGGCTGCCGATTCATGGACCAGTGCTCCGGCGGTCCACTTCGAGATCCGCGCGACAACCCCCTCGAAGGGTCCCCGTCCCACACTCATCCGCCACACCGTGGCGAACACCAGGGCGACACCGATCTGGAGGACGAACCACAGGATGGGCAGCCGGGTGGTGTCGATGTAGGCCATGAAGACCAGGTGGGCGGTGTACATCGTCAGGGTCATGCTGCCCGCCGCCATGAGGGGGGGTGAGGGCTTCGGACCAGACCCGGCTGACCAGGAGTGCGCCGCCGAGGATGAGCAGGGCGACACCGGCGCTGTACCCGACAGAGAGCGGGGTGTTCGTGTGCGGGCCGTCGACCGCCAGCCACCACCACGTCGTGGGGACGAGCTGGAGGCTGCTTTCAGTGGTGCCGTAGATGGCGATCTCGAAAGCGTCGGTCGATGTCATGCCCGGGTTGGCGTCGATGATCCGCTGCCAACCGCCGCCCGAGTTGAGGAGAATGTTCGACAGGCCACCGGAGGCCACCATGAGCACGGCTCCGGACGCCAGGATCTGTATCTGGACGGACAGCCGGTCCACCCCCATCCTCCCCAGCATGAGGCCGAGGCAGATGAAGGTCATCCAGGTGAACACCGGGAAGGCTCCGCCCGAGAAGAGGCTGAGGACCACGCTCCACGGATCATTGAGCAGATCCGTGGGTGTGGGGTTGGCGACGACGTTGAAGCTGGCGGTCCTGTTGATCAGGTGGATCGCCACCGGTCCGAGCAGGCCGAACAGGATCGACACCACCAGGAGCTGCAGCGGGCGGAGCAGGGTGAACGGGATCGCCAGCAGGAACAGCAGGGCGTAGTAGGGGAGGATGTTGTATACCCGCATGTCGAGCAGGTTCACCGCGAGTCCGAAAACGAGGAACAGCAGGAGAGCGCGGACCAGGAGCGCGACGGCGCTGCGTACCCAGCGGCGGCCGGTGTGCGGGTTGGTCCCGCCCGTCATCAACGTCAGGGAGAAGCCTGCGAGCAGGGCGAACAGTGCAGATGCGTTGCCGGAGAAGAGTGACCACTGCAGGGTCGGCTCTCCGGTGACCTGGTGGTAGGAGGGCAGGACATGTGTCGCGATCATGCCGATGAGGGCCAGTCCGCGGGCGACGTCGACACCGGTGATGCGGGGCTTCTTTCCGACGTCCGGGTCGGTCTGCGCACCGCCGATCCACACGCTGCGTTCGGGACGGGGGCCCGGGTGGGGACGGACTCCGGGGGGTAGATCCCCCTCGAAGGTGGTGCGGGGAGTGGGGTAGTCCAGGGTCATGACACCCTGACCTCCTTGATCTGTGCGGCCGGTGCGGTGACACGTTGCACCGGGTTTCCCTCCCACAGGGAGTCGGAGGGGATGGAATCCTGCCGGAGGACCAGTGAGCCGGGCCCGATGGTGGACCGCTCGCCGATGCTCGCTCCCGGCAGGAGGAAGCTGTTGGGGCCCAGGCTCGCTCCACGCCGGAGGACCACGGGCTCGATGGACATCACCCGGTCGTGGAAGAGGTGGGTCTGGAGCACGGTGCCTCGGTTGACGCTGCACCGGTCCTCCAGGGTGATGAGGTCGAACTCTGGGAGCCACCAGGTCTCACACCAGACGTCCCGGCCGATGCGGGTGCCCATCAGGCGCGCCCACATGTTGAACATCGGGGATCCGAGGCTCATGCGGACCAGGCTGGGGATTGCGAGGGGCTCGACGAAGTTGTCCGCGAGTTCACTGCGCCACACGAAGGTGCTGAACAGGGTACGGTCACCCGCCCGGAACACACCGACCACCAGCCATTTGATGATCACAGGAATCAACGAGGCGATGATTCCGGCGGCCAGGACGAGGGGCCCGGAGATGAGGATGAGGATGAACAGTCCCCTGGCGGCCTGCCCCAGGTAGAACCAGTGCATGAAGATGACGGTGCCGATGAAGACGACCGCGAGGTCGAGCCAGGCGGTGAGGATCGCGGGAACCAGCCGCAGCGACTCGACCAGCGCACGGCCGATCTTCAGTCTGCGCAGCGGCGCGAAGGTGCTCGACGCGTCGGACTCGACCTTCTTCCGCGGGATCTCCACGGGGCGTCGGCCGAGCCAGGAGGTGCCCTGCTCCGGACGGTAGGGCGCGGAGGAGAGGACGGCCACCAGGGAGTCCGGGGGCAGATCGCGGTCAGGGCCGACGATGCCCGAGTTGCCGACGAAGCTGCCTTCACCGACGGTGGTGGTGCCCACGTGCACCCAGCCGTCCCGGTAGCGGGGTGCAGAGAGGAGCGCGTGGTCGGCGATGAAGCTGTTGTCGTCGATCCGGGTCAGGTGCGGGATGGAGACCAGGGTGGAGATCTCCGTGCCCTTACCCACCTGCGCTCCCAGTAGCCGCATGAAGATCGGGGTCACCCAGGAGGCGTACATGAAGTAGGTGGACGTCAGTGTGCGTTCCATGAGCGTCTGTGTGAACCACAACGCCCAGCCGGTGGCACTCTGGGCGGGGTAGTAGCCCGGTCTGATGAACAGCGACAGGATGCGCACGGTGGTGATGACCAGCGTGAGCCAGGTGCCGATGGTCAACAGGATGGTCAGCGGCACCCACGCGTACAGGACCGGGAAGAGAGCGGGGTAGCGCTCGATTCCCCGGATCTGCGTGAACAGCACGCCGATTCCCGGGAGGAGGGCCAGCAGGGGGAGCACGGTGATCCAGAAGAGGCCCGCCGAATGGAGAAGATGGTTGGTGAGACCACCGAGACGGTGCACGCCCGGATCTGTGTGGGCGTCCTCCAGCGGCCAGTTCTGTCCGGCCTCGCCGAGAGGCTGCAGGGGGGAACCTCCCCAGAGGGTCCAGCTTCCGACGGCACCGGAGACGTGGGAGCCGGGAAGGATCTCGGCGCCTTCACTGATCGTCGTGTCCGGGGAGATGACCGTTCGGGTACCCACCCGTACGTGGTCCTCGATGTCGATCGTGCCCACCATGAATCGGTCGCCGTCGATCCAGTGGCCGTTGAGGTCGACCTCCGGTTCGATGGAGACGTCGTCGCCGATCGTGAGCAGTCCTGTCACGGGTGGGAAGCTGTGGAGTTCGGCCCGCTTCCCCACGTGGTTGCCCAGGAGCCGGTACAGGGTCCGGATCTGCGGGGTGCCCAGGACCGCGTCCAGACGCTGGTGGATCAGCAGCCGTTCGGCAGCCCAGACCCGCAGATGCGTCATGCCGCCGCGCCGGTAGCTGCCCGGACGGAGCCTCCAGGTGAGGACACGGGCTCCGGCGGCCGCCACGAGGAACTTCCCGCGGTTGGAGAAGAACAGGAGCCACGCCACGATGAGTGGTGCCAGCGTGAGCAGGGCGGGGGTTCTGACCCAGCTGGCGTGGAAGCCGGCGCTGAGCACCCAGATAACCAGCATCACGCCGACGATGTAGCGCAGGCCGTTGATGACGTAGAGCGCGAGCACGGTCGCCGCCTGCACCAGACCGGTGTACCAGGGCAGTGGTCCAGGCATGGGGCGGACGGACGTCTCCGATTCCAGGGAGTCCAGGTACCCGGACATCGACTCCAGGGTGCGGTGGAGGTAGAGCTCCGCGATGTTGGCGCCCGGGTAGTCCTGCCGCAGGGCGGTGGCGAGCTTGGCGATGGCGACTGAACTGCCGCCCATGTCGAAGAAGTCACTGTCCGGTGCGAGGGGGACGGGGCCAAGCTGGTCCATCCACCTTTCCGCGAGCCAGGTCAGCTCCGCGGGCAGGTCGGGGGTGTCGTCGTTCGCGCGGGGCAGAGGCCACGGCAGTGCCTTGCGGTCGACCTTGCCGGACGTCTTGGTGGGCATCTCCTCGAGCACACAGAGCGTGGGGACGATGCCGCCGGGCAACGTCGTGGCCAACTGGGTCCGGGCACCTGCGAGATCGATCGTCATTCCGGGTTCGGGCACCAGGTAGCCGACCAGCACGTCGGAACCCGCGGGTGTCTTGTGGAGTGCGGTGGCTCCGACGCGGACGTCGGGGAGCGCGGTCAGGTGGTTGTCCAGCTCGCCGAGCTCGAGGCGGCGGCCGGCGAACTTGATCTGGTCGTCGGCACGGCCCCGGAAGATGAGGCCGTCCTGTTCCGCCTGCACCAGATCGCCGGTGCGGTAGGCACGCTCCCAGCCGAGAGCGGGGAGGGGGGCGTAGACCTCGTCGTCCTTCTCCTTGTCGAGGTAGCGGCCCAGTCCGACACCGCCGACGACGAGCTCGCCGGTCTCTCCCCACCGGACGGGTTTCTCGTCCTCGCCGACGACGACCAGCTCCCAGCCGGGGATGGGGCGGCCGATCCGCACCGGCGGTTCAGGGGTCATCATCTGTCCACTGACGATCACTGTGGCCTCGGTGGGGCCGTACGTGTTCCAGATCTCGCGGCCGTCGCCGACGAGCCTCTCCACCAGTTCCAGGGGGCACGCCTCGCCGCCGAAGATCAGCAGGCGGACCTTGTCGAAGGCCTCGGAGGGCCAGAAGGCGGCCAGGGTCGGGACGGTGGAGACGACGGTGATGTCCTGCTCGATGATCCAGTCACCGAGAATGTCGCCCGCCCGCACGGTCTCGCGGTCGGCGGCGACCAGGGTCGCCCCGAAGCGCCAGGCGAGCCACATCTCCTCACAGGAGGCGTCGAAGGCGACGGACAGGCCGGCCATGACGCGGTCACGGGGGCCCAGCGGGGCGTCGAGAAGGAACATGCGGGATTCCGCGTCCACCCACGCGCCGGCGGACCGGTGCTTGATGGCCACACCCTTCGGCTTGCCGGTGGTGCCGGAGGTGAAGATGATCCAGGCGTCGTCGTCGAGGGTCGGTGACGCAGGCGTCACCCGGGTGGGGGGATCCTCACGCATGACGGTGAGGGACAGGTCACGTCCGTAGACGGCATCGACGGCGGCCTCCTCCCAGACGGTGGTGGCCCGGGAGTCAGGGTCGTTCCAGTCGACGGGCACATAGGCGGCGCCGGCCCAGATCGTGGCGAGGATGGCGACGTAGAGGTCGGTGGTTCCGGAGGGGACCCGGATTCCCACCCGGGAGCCCCGGGTGACGCCGATGTCCGCCAGGCGGCCTGCTTCGGCGTCGAGGACGTGCTCGAGCTCACCGTAGGTGATGGCCTTACCTGCGGCTTCGATGGCGACGACCTCGGGGTGGGCGGCCATCGTGGCCCGGAGAATGTCGACGAGGGTCCGTGGGGGAGAGGCCGGCATGACGCCGTAGATCGCCAGATCCGGGTGGTCGTCGCTGCCTGGGCCCCGGGGACCGGGGGATGCGGGGGGGGCGGGATTGAATGAGACATGGCCCACTTTCGCAGATGTGTTCCTGGTGTCCCGGAGACGAATCAGCGGCGGGCCTCGTGGTCAGTCGTTGAGCTCAGGACACTCGCTTTCTATGTCATGTATTTTACGCATAAGTCCAGACAATTGGAATCGGAAACAATTCACGTCCCCACCTTCGGGGAGATCCGGATCTCCAGGCGTGTCATTTTCATAGATCGGTGGTGTCGGGGTCGCGTTACATGCCGCAGCGAGCGCTATCCGGTGGTGGTGACCGGCAGGGGGGCGGTGCCGTCAGGGTTGTAGAAGGCTCTCGGGTCGAAGTCGAGGGTGACCTCGTCGCCGGCCACGGCATCGGGCACTCCCGACAGGTCGAGGGTCACCACGGTGCCGTGGTTGAGGAGTGCCGGAACCTTGACGCCCCGGACGGTGAACTCCACCTCGTTCTCCCTTCTCGGGACATGGTTGACCAGTCCCACCCTGATCGGAGAGGCAGTGGGGGTCGTGCAGTCGTAGTCGAGGCACCAGCCCGCCGGAAGCTCCTTGACCTGGGTGAGCGTCGTGGTCCACGAGTAGATGCGCTCCTCGGGGGCGGAGGCTCCGAAGAACGCCCCGCCAATGCGCATGAGGTCGTAGTTCAGTTCCTCGATTCCGTGCACGAGCACATCGGTGGCACCGGCATGGATGAGAGCGTTCTGTCCCATTCCCGCCTCCCGGATCTGGTTGACCGCACCCTCGAAACGGTTCTTCTGGAGAACGGTGTGACGGGTGAGGTCGTTGGCCGCGATCGCCGCCGAGTCGTCCGCCTTGATGGCGTTGAAGTGGGTGGCGATGCCCACCAGCTCCAGATGCGGCGACTCCTCGATGGTGCGGGCCACGGTGAAGGCGTCATCGGGGACAACACCCTCCCGGCCCATGCCGGTGTCGATCCAGAGGTGGACCCGCAGGGGGTCGCCGCCGCTTGCCGCCGCGATCCGGTTCGCCTCCTCCGCCCATGCGGAGTCGATGGCCGAGGCCTCGATGTCGTAGTGCAGGAAGAGCGGAATCTCCTCGACGCGGGACACGTACATGACGGCGATGGACGACTGGATCCCGGACTCTCGGAGGGTGATGGCGTCATCCAGGGTCGGGACGAAGAAGTAGTCCGGACTGACGGCGTCGTTGATCACTCTGCCGAACACGTCCACTGGTTCACCGTTCTTCAGGACGGCGCCGAGTTTGACCCCGTACGGGTAGATCGCCCGGACCTCCTGGGCCCGTTGGCGTACCGTCTCGGTGTTGATGACCATGGCCGGGGATGCCTGGGAACCATCCGTCGTATAGGTGTAGGGCAGCTGTTGCGGCAGTGGGGTGCCCTCGACATTGACGGTCACGTCCACGGTTCCGGGGGTGTGCCGACCGGGGGCGGTGCAGGCGTGACGGGCGGACCTCTGGTCGAACTGGCACTCAACCTCCGGGGAGTCGCCGAAGGTGGCGGTGATCGGGGCGGTGGTGTCGTCCCCGGTGTCCACCAGGACGGTGTTGCCACCGTTGAGTGCGCCCCGGGACGGGACGAGGGAGACCGTGCCGGTGGCGTCACGGGAGGGGTCCCCCTGCTCTGCGACGTCGGCCGTTCCGGCACATCCGGCGAGCAGGAGGACGGTGGTGCCGATCGCAGGGACAGCCATCCGCGTCTTCCGGTTGCGGTGCATCTGCCCTGTGAGTTGATAGTTCATGAAAAACAGCCCCCCTTGGTGTGGTCTGCTGCGCGGTTGTCAGTTGCTACGTCTAGTTTCCAGATTAAGGGGTGGGTGACCCGGAGAAAGCGGTGGGGCGCGAAGTAGGGGCTCCACCCACCCTGTCCAGGGGGTCAGTTGTCCCGGAGGATCGAGTGGAGGATCTCCACCTGGTCGATGGAGATGTGGTTGTCGTCCCTCCAGAAATCGGTGGAGACGGCCTCGAAACCCTGCGACCGGTAGGCGTCGGCGCCCTCGGACGCCGCGCTCAGGGCGTCGAAGGTCTCCCGGGGGTCCTCCCCGGTGTCGCGGCTCCCGGTGACCCAGTACAGGGGCAGGTCGGCGACGCGTTCCTCCGGCACGCTGTGGCCCGTCCTCCGCGGCGCCCCGCCGCCGCCCACCAGGATCGCCCCGGCGGTGATGACCCGGCCCGCCGAGGGGAGCAGCCCGTAGCTGATCATCTCCGCCCCGCCGGAGTACCCCATCCACCACACCCTGTCCGGGTCGACACCCTCCATGGTGCTGATCTCCTCGTCGTAGAACGCCTCCAGCCAGTCGGTGTTGGTGTCCAGGTCCGTCCACCACGTCCGGTCCTCCGCGGGGGTGAGAGGCTGCACGAGAATGAGGTTGTGGCTGGCGGCGACGGCCGCCAGGCAGGAGGGGTGGCGCTTGGAGTACAGGTACTCGTAGGCGCCGTCACCGTGCAGGCGGACGACGACACCGGCCGGTTTGTCCCGGTTGATGCCGTGGGAGAACACGCGGTAGGTGCTCTCCGTGCCGTCATGTTCGAAGCTGTGCTCCTCGAAGGTCATCTGTCCGGCGGAGAGGGTTCTCTTGTCCGTCGACGTCAGGCCCTCGAGTTCGGAGCTCTCGGTGAGGCAGCCGCACTCCCGGGTGCTGGTGGGCACGCAGGTGTCCGCGCCACTGAACCGGGGCAGCACCGCGATGGCCACGACGAGGACGAGCAGGACCGCGGTGACGGTGGCTACGGTACGTGTGTTACCTCGGGAGGCCACGGGGCGCTCACTCCTCTGTGCGACTCTCTGCGACTCTGTACGACTCTGTGCGACGCGGCGTGGACAACGCCGCCCGGCAGGGGCGTGCGGCCGCAGTACCCCGTAGCGTACTCAACTGCTTTTCCCGGGAAAGGGGAATTCACCGGGATCCCCGCCCCGGCGTGCGGGTGGGATGTTGCGCATGCTTCCAGCCCCGCCACGTATGGTTGTCCACGTGGATTACATTTCGACGCGCGACTCCTCCCGTACTCCCGCCACCTTCACCGACATCCTGCTCGGTGGACTGGCCCCCGACGGCGGCCTCTACCTGCCCGCCGAGTACCCGCAGATCAGCGATGAGCAGCTGACGCAGTGGCGGTCTCTCCTGCAGGAGAAGGGGTACGCCGCCCTGGCGGCGGAGATCCTCAAGCTCTTCGTCGACGACATCCCGGCGGAGGATCTCGAGGGCATCGCCGCCCGCGCCTACACCTCCCCGAAGTTCGCGCACGAGGAGATCGTCCCCGTGACCGAGCTCGAGGACGGCCTGTGGATCGGCCACCTCTCCGAGGGCCCGACCGCCGCGTTCAAGGACATGGCGATGCAGCTGCTCGGCGAGCTCTTCGAGTACGAGCTGGCCCGTCGCGGGGAGACCCTCAACATCCTGGGTGCGACCTCGGGTGACACGGGTTCCTCCGCCGAGTACGCGATGCGCGGCCGTAAGGGCATCCGTGTCTTCATGCTGACCCCGGCCGGTCGCATGACCCCGTTCCAGCAGGCGCAGATGTTCGGCCTGCAGGACCCCAACATCTTCAACATCGCCCTGGACGGCGTCTTCGACGACTGCCAGGACGTGGTCAAGGCGGTGTCCGCCGACGCCGGGTTCAAGGCCGAGAACCGTATCGGTGCGGTCAACTCGATCAACTGGGCCCGCCTCATGGCGCAGATCGTCTACTACGTCTCCTCCTGGCTGAGGATCACCGAGAGCAACGACCAGAAGGTCTCCTTCTCCGTGCCGACCGGCAACTTCGGTGACATCTGCGCCGGCCACATCGCCCGTCAGATGGGTCTGCCGATCGACCGTCTCATCGTCGCCACCAACGAGAACGACGTCCTCGACGAGTTCTTCCGCACCGGCAACTACCGTCCGCGCCCGGCGGAGGAGACCCTGGAGACGTCCTCGCCGTCGATGGACATCTCCCGTGCCTCCAACTTCGAGCGTTTCGTCTTCGACCTGCTGGGCCGTGACGCCGCGCGCGTCGCGCAGCACTTCGGCGTCGACGTCCGCGCCGACGGTTTCTCGCTTGCCGACGACCCCGCGTTCCCGGCCGCCGCAGAGAAGTACGGCTTCGCCTCCGGTCGTTCCACCCACCAGGACCGCCTCGACACGATCAGGGACGTGTGGGAGCGCCTGGGCATCATGCTCGACCCGCACACCGCCGACGGCGTGAAGGTCGCCCGCGAGTGGCGTTCCGAGATCGACGGCCCGATCGTGTGCCTGGAGACCGCCCTGCCGGTGAAGTTCTCCGAGACCATCGAGGAGGCCACCGGCGTGCAGCCGGAGACCCCGGAGCGTTTCGCCGGCATCCTCGACGCCGAGCGCCACGTGACGGACCTGCCGAACGACGCGGAGACCGTCAAGAAGTTCATCACCGACTCCATCCGCACCACCGAGGTGTAACCGTCGTGGCCATGGAGTTCAAGATGGGTCAGGAGTACTTCCAGGACTTCGACCCGGAGAAGTTCGCCGCGATGATCAAGGCGCAGGCCGAGGCTGAGGCTGACGCTGCGGCCGGGGAAGACGGCGTCGACAAGCAGTGAACATCCGCGTCTGGGCGGGTCTGGTCGCACTGACCACCGCCGGCGTGGGGTCGCTCATCGCCTGGTCCGTCGAGGACCAGCGGCAGCACCCCACGCCCATCGCCGAGGTGATCGCGGCGGCGCCGACGCAGGTCCCGACGGAGTTCCGTGCCCCTGCGGTCAGTCCCTGGGCGCCCGGCACGGCCGTGACCATCACGAAGACCCTGCCGGTGCCGGGGGAGACCATCCAGGTCGGTCAGTGCACCATCGCCTACAGCTTCACCGCGCACGACCGGACCTTCGCGGTCACGGCGTCGCACTGCGGCGTGCCGGGTGACCACGTGTGGGCCACCGTCGACGGCGTCGAGGCGGACTTCAGCGCCCCGGTCGGGCAGTTCCTGTACTCGGACCTCTACGACGAGGCGTCGAGCCGTCTCGACGTCGGCATCATCGAGGTGTCGAACCCGTGGCACCCCATGATGACCCCGGCCGCGACGGTGCCGACGGTCGTCGCGGAGATGGTCGGTGAGCTGCCGGAGACGATCTGCAAGTACGGCATGACCACCGGGGAGACGTGCGGCCCCCCGATCAACCCCACCGGCGTGGAGATCCTCGCCGACCACAACGGCGTCGAGCTGCGGGCCGTCGCCGCCACCGCGGCGGTGTGTGCCCGGGCCGGTGACTCCGGCGGGCCCGTCTACGCCGAACTCGAGGGACAGCGCGTCATCATCGGGCTGGTGTCGGGCACCCGCGACGCCGCGCAGGACCACTCCTGCGCGGACCCGGAGGCCGGTCCCATGACCATGTCCTACACGTCCATGCCCGCCATCCAGACGGTCATCGACCGCGTCATCCCGGAGGCTGAATATCAGTGACCGTCCCCTTCAAGTCCGCTGTCCTCGATCTGGAGACCACCGGGTTCGGGCCCTCGGACAGGGTCATCGAGGTCGGCGTGGTGCTTCTCGACGAACACCTCACCGTCGAGTCCACCTGGCAGACGCTCGTACAGCCGGACCGTGACATCGACAACACGCACGTCCACGGCATCAGCGCCTCGGAGCTGGTGTCGGCGCCGCGTTTCGCGGGCATCGCCGCGGAGCTCGCCGAGCTTCTCGACGACCGCGTCCTCATCGCCCACAACGCCCCCTTCGACACCCGTTTCCTGGCGGCGGAGTTCGCGCGTCTCGACGTCGACCTGCCCGACCCGGGCTCCTGGTCCCTGTGCACCCGCGTCCTGTCCCGGGCGCACCTGCCGGGTGCGCCGGAGCGGCTGGCGGACTGCCTGAGCTGCGCCGGCCTGCACAATGAGCTGCCGCACGCGGCGCTGGCTGATGCGACGGCGACGGCGGAGCTGTTCCGGGTGCTCGTCGAGAAGCACGGGGCCCGTGGCGGGGACGTGGCACCCCTGTCGTGGCCCGTGCCTGACCTGCCGCGGGAGGCGCTCCTCGTCCGCGGCACGGAGCCGGCCTCCGACGGGGCGGGTCACTGGTTCGAGCGGCTGACCGCGAACGTCCCGGACACCGGGGTCGCCGAGATCGACCGCTACCGTGTCCTCCTGCGGGGTGCCCTGCTGGACCACCACCTCTCGCGCAGCGAGATCGAGCAGCTCGTGGCCGCCGCCGGGGAGCTGGGCCTCAGCCGCGACGAGGTCCTGGAGATCCACCTCGACTACCTGCGTCAGCTCGCCGTCGAGGCGTGGGCCGACGGGGTGGTCACCGCCGCGGAACGCGCGCATCTGCACGACATCGCGGTGCAGCTGGCCGTGGACCCGGAATCCGTCGACGCGCTGCTGGCGGAGCCGGTCTACGGCGAGGCCGAGGACACCGGCCTGCGGCACGGCGACCGTGTCACCTTCACCGGTGCCCTCACCCTGGGCCGGGACACCTGGGAGCAGCGCGCCCGGGCCGCGGGACTCGACGTCGGCGGCGTCACCCGGCGCTCCGCGCTGCTGGTGGCGGCGAACCCGGACTCCATGAGCGGCAAGGCCCGCCGGGCCCGGGAGTTCGGCGTGCCCATCGTCGATGAGACGACCTTCGCCCGCATGCTGCGGGACCTCGCGCCGCTGGACACCCCGGAGACCCCGGACGCACCCGCCACCCCGGGCACCCCCTTCACCGAGATCTTCCCGTGGCTCGCCTCCCTGGGGGTGGAGCCCGCCGGCGCCGACGACATCGCGCAGGCCTGGCTGCAGCGCCACCGCAACGTGCCCCTGCATGAGCTGTCCCCGCGCCTGGACCCCACCGAGGTGCCCGACTCCCTGCCGCGTACCGGCACGGTCGTCGCCCGCTGGCTCAACCGGTGGCCGCGCCCGCTGGAGGCCTCGGCCACCCAGCTCATGGACGTCCCCGGCTTCGGTCGGCTGCGGGTCCACCGCACGCTCGTCGCCGTGGTGCACTCGGCCCTCGACGCCCCCACCGGGGACTACCTGGTCACCGGCGCCGAGGACATCTACCTCGACGACGGGGCAGAGGAGACCGGCGAGTGGGCGGCGCCGCAGCGGGAGGTGGAGACCCTCACCGAGTGGCTGGCCCTGACCGGCTCCCTGCCCGCCGCCCCCGCGGACGGCGCCCCGGCCCCGGTCCACCGTGCGTGGCGGACCCTGGCGGCGGACGCCTACTGGTCCGACCCGGCCACCTCCGCCGTGCGTCGCGCCCGCGCGGAGCTGCTCCGCCGCATCGGCACCGACCAGCGGGACATCGACATCTTCGTCGGCCGCATCATGGGTTCCCGCACCCTGGAGGAGATCGGCGCCGACCACGGCATCACCCGCGAGCGCATCCGGCAGCTGGAGACCCAGCTCAAGCGACGCCTCGTCGAGCCGGACGACGCCCTCCACCTCGTCATCGACGCCCTGCCGCAGCGCTACGGCGCCCTCGCCCGTGTCGCCGACGTGCTGCGTGACCTGCCGGCCCTGGCGGCTGAGGGACCCGTCGCCGGACACTCCATGCTCGAGGCCGTGGCCTGGCTCGCCGACGCCTGGGTCATCGCCGACGGCTGGTTCCAGCGGGCCGGCCTCGACGCGGACCTCGCCGCCGCGCTGAAGGACTTCGCCGACGAGTTCGGCGTGGTGTCCCTGAGCGCGGTGGGGGAGAACCTGGGCGTCGACAAGGATCTGCTCGCGGAGCGGCTGGCGGGGGAGGCGATCGTGGAGGGGGACCACATCCTCACCCGCACCCGCTCCTCGCAGGACCGGGCGGCGGCGCTGCTCGCGATCGAGGGGGAGCCGCTCACCGTCGCCGACCTCGTCGCGCGGCTCGGTGACGTCAACCCGCGGACCCTCTCCAACGCGATGGGCGCGGACCCGCGGATCATCCGCGTGGGCCGTGACCGCTGGGCCCTGGTCGACTGGGGGATGGAGGAGTACTCGACCCTGGTGGAGTGGATCGGCCGCCGCGTCGAGGACGGTCCCGTCCCGCTGCGTGACCTCCTCGCGGAGGCCGGGGAGCTGGGGGTGGCGGAGACCTCGGTGCGCGCGTACGCCTCGTCCGCCGAGTTCCAGACCGTCGACGGCATGGTCAGCTGCGTGGAGGAGGTGCAGGAACTCGACCTGGACCCGGACGAGACCCCGGGCCTCTACCGCGTCGGCGGTGACTGGTTCCTGCTGGTCACCGTGACCTCCGAGCACCTCCGCGGGTCCGGCAGCGGGGTGCCGCGGGGCGTGGCGGTGGCCCTCGACATCCCCATGCTGGGGAAGCGGACCCTCGACAGCCCGCTCGGTGAGCAGACGGTGGGCAACACCCGCACCGGCGCCACCGTGAGCACCATCCGCCGTTTCCTCGAGGCCGCCGGCATCGGGGAGGGCGAGCGCATCTGGCTGCAGTTCACCGCCGACGGGCGTTTCGACGTCCAGCGGGCCACCCCGCGCACCTCGGGTGCGGGAGTGGCGGAGGTGCTCAACGTCACCGGCCTGGACACCTGGATCAGCGCCGCCGACGAGCAGGCCCTCGAGCGTCTGAACAGGGCCGTCGGCCTCGACGCTGGGGCCCCGCGCCGCCGCACCGTGTCCCGTTTCCGGCACCGCCGGCAGGACGACATCGCCGATCTCATCCTCGGACTCTAGGAAAGGACCCACACGTGCCCACCCCTGACTTCATCCTCCGTCTCCGCGAGAAGGTCGGCCACGACGAACTGTGGCTGCCCGCCGTCACCGCGGTCGTCGTCCGGGATGTGCCGCCGGGCGCCCCGCTGTGGGCCGTCCCGGAGGTGCTGCTGGTCCGGCGCGCCGACAACGGCGCCTGGACCCCGGTGTGCGGCATCTGCGACCCCGGGGAGGACCCCCACGTCACCGCCGTGCGGGAGGTCAAGGAGGAGACGCTTCTCGACGCCCGCGTGGAGGCCCTCCTCGGCGTCGGCGCCATCGAGCCGGTCACCTACGGCAACGGGGACATCGCCCGCTACATGGACACGTCGATGCGCCTCAGCGTCGTCGGCGACGACACCCCGGCGGTCGGCGACGAGGAGTCCACGGACGTCGGCTGGTTCTCCATCGCGCAGCTGCCGCCCATTGCGCCGCGCTACCGCATGGTCATCGCGGACGCCGTCGCCCAGATGAAGCACCCGGGCGGGTTCCGTCCGCGGATGGGCTACCGCAAGCGCGACGCCTAGATCTTCTTCACGATCGAGGACTTCAGCTTCATCTGGCCGAAGCCGTCGACGCGGGCGTCGATGTCGTGGCCGTCGACAGGCGGGATGAGGCGGATGTTGCGGACGGTGGTGCCCGCCTTGATCGGCTGGCTCGCACCCTTGACCTTGAGGGTCTTGACCACGGTCACGGAGTCGCCGTCCGCGAGGACGTTGCCGACGGAGTCGCGGATCACCGGCTCACCGGAGGCGGTGGACTCGGTGGACTCGGCGGCGTCCGGGTTCCACTCGTGGCCGCACTCCGGGCAGACCAGGAGGGGGTCCATCTCGTAGGTGTACTCGCTGTTGCATTCCGGGCAGGGCGGGAAGTTAGTGTCGCTCATACCGGTCATTATTGCATTGAGTTGCCCCGGATCATGCACCGTGACCACGATCTCCCCCGGATTGGCCACCTCCGCCGCCGTACTGTGACCACCGCAGATGACGATGTCCGGCGGCCCCGGCGACACCCCGAGCAGCAGTCCGCAGGACCCGAGGTCGAAGAGGAGGCGGGCCAGGGCGGGGTCGGGAGGCAGCGGGGGAGTGGTGGCGTAGAACGACACCGCGCCCTCCCCGAACCAGGAGACCTCGAGGACGGGGCGGGCGTCGAGAAGCACCCACGGCGCGTCGTAGCGGTAGCGTGCGAGCACCCGCCGGATGCCCCGGAGGTCCGTGTGCTCTGTCGCCCCGAGGACGTAACTGCGCCGCATGCCTGCTGAACCTAGCAGTTGAAGTAGAGCTCGAACTCCTTCGGCGTCGGGCCTTGGCGCATCGGGTTGATCTCGTTGTCGTACTTCAGCTGGATGTAGGCCTCGATGAGGTCCTCGGTGAACACGTCGCCCTCGGTGAGGAACTCGTGGTCGTTCTCCAGGGCGTACAGCGAGGACTCCAGGGAGTGCGGGACGCGCGGCACCTTGTCGGCCTCCTCCGGCTCCAGCTCGTAGAGGTCCTTGTCCACCGGGTCGCCCGGCTCGATGCGGTTCTTGATGCCGTCCAGACCGGCCAGCAGCTGGGCCGCGAAACCGAGGTAGGGGTTGCCGGAGGGGTCCGGGGCGCGGAACTCGATGCGCTTGGCGGCGGCGGAGGGGCCGGTCACCGGGATACGGATCGCGGCGGAACGGTTGCGCTGGGAGTACACCAGGTTCACCGGGGCCTCGAAACCGGAGTAGAGGCGACGGTAGGAGTTGACCGTCGGGTTGGTGAACGCCAGGACCGCCGGGGCGTGGGCCAGCAGGCCACCGATGTAGTGGCGGGCGGTCTCGGAGAGGCCGGCGTAACCTTCCTCGTCGTGGAACAGCGGTCGGCCGTCCTTCCACAGGGACTGGTGGGCGTGCATGCCGCAGCCGCCGTCGTCGAGAAGCGGCTTCGGCATGAAGGTGGCGACCTTGCCGTGGGCGTCGGCGGTGTTCTTCACGATGTACTTGAACTTCTGCAGGTCATCCGCCGCGTGCAGGAGGGTGTTGAAGCGGTAGTTCACCTCCTGGATGCCACCCGTGGAGACCTCGTGGTGGAAACGCTCGATCTCGAAACCGACCTGCGAGAGGTTGTGCGCGATCTCGTCGCGCACCGGGATCGTCTTGTCGTAGGGGGCGACGGGGAAGTAGCCGTCGTTGACGCGGATCTTGTTGCCCAGGTTCGGGGAACCGTCGATCATGGTCTCCGCGTCGGAGTTCCACCAGCCCTCGTCGGAGTCGACCTGGTGGAAGGAACGGTGGACGTCGGTGGAGTAGCGGACCGAGTCGAAGACGAAGAACTCGGCCTCGGCGCCGATGTAGCACTCGTCGGCGATGCCGGAGGCACGCATGTACTCCTCCGCCTTGCGGGCGATGTTGCGCGGATCGCGGGAGAACGCCTCGCGGGTGAAGGGGTCGTGGACGAAGAACTGCATGTTCACCGTCTTCCGGTGACGGAAGGGGTCCACGTAGGCCGTCGAGACGTCCGGCATGAGGGTCATGTCGGACTCGTCGACCGAGGTGAAACCTGCGATCGACGAGCCGTCGAAGGCGAAGCCCTCCGCCGCGGTCTCCTCGGTCAGCGCCGCGGCGGGAACCGTCAGCGCGTGTTCTGTGCCGGGGACATCGGTGAAACGGATGTCCAGGTACTCCACCCCCTCATCGCGCATGAAGTCGATCAGGTCGGTGGTGGACTGGAAGGACACGACAGGTGTCAGGGCTCCTAGATTGTTGTGTTCAGGTGTCTTGCTTGAGGGGCTTACTTGAGGGTGGGGGTGTCCCACAGGTTGAGCCTGGTGCCGATGCCCTTCTCCAGGGCGTTGTGGTAGACGTCCCAGGCCCAGGCGACGTCCTCCACGGGCATGCCGCCGATGGAGTAGCAGAAGATCTGCTCGTCGTTCTCGCGGCCCAGGGCACGGCCGGCGGCGATGTCGCCGATGTTCACCAGGCGCTCCTTCGGCAGGATGCCCTCCTCGGTCATGTCCCACCAGCGGTTGCCGGGGATGCCGAGGAGCCGCTCGTAGGTGACGTCGGGGCCGTTCTCGTTGAACCACTCGGCGTACAGGCCGGTGTAGTCCACGACGAGGTTGGCCTCGTCGGAGCGGATGAAGTCCTCGTCGAAGCGCGCCGCGGCCGGGCACAGGATCAGCGCGCCGGGCTTGATCCACTCACGCCTGAAGTACGGGAAGCCCGAGGGACCGTCCGGGGAGGTGGAGGTGCCGGCGATGAGGATGTCGGAGTTCTCGATGGCCTCCTGCTCGGTGTCGACGACCGTGACGGACTCGAGCTGCGGGTATGTCTCGGTGAACCAGTCGGCGACGCGTCGGGTGGAGTCGGCGGAACGGCCCTTGATCTTCACGCGCTTGATCGACGGACGCTGGGAGAGGGCGGCGTCGAAGATGGTGCGGCTCATGACGCCGGGGCCGATGATGCCGACCTCCTCGGCGTTCTCGACGGCCAGGTGCTTCACGCCGACGCCCGGGACCGCGCCGGTGCGGTAGGCGGAGAGCAGGTTGGCGGACATCATCGCCAGCGGGGCGCCGGTGACCGCATCGTTGAGGACGAACACGTGGATGGAACGCGGCAGGTCATGGTTGCGGTTCTCGGCGTTGGAGCCGTACCACTTCACGCCGGCGGCGCGGAAGCGGCCACCGAGGTAGGCCGGCATGGCCATGAAGCGGCGGTCGGGGCCGTCGGCGGGCATGCCCTCGTGCTCGGGGTTCTCGGGGAAGTTGATCTGGGCACCGTGGGAGTTCGCGGAGGCACCGGCCATGCGGTAGTCGCCGTCGGCCAGGAGGATCAGGGTCTCCTCCATGGTCTCGACGCAGGCGGCGGAGTCGGTGACGCCCGCCTCGATCATGTCGGGCTCGGAGAGCCAGAGGGTGTCGATGCGCGGGGTGTCTGCGTAGGGGGAGCTCACATCTACCTTTCCAGGGGGTCTGCGGCGCTCCCGGGCGCGCGGGGCGACCCGTGAAGACATGGACCGCCGGGGACCCGGTGACAAAGTCATGCGGTGGGGTCTTCAGCATTCCACCGTACATAAGTGAAACCTTCCAAATTGAGCGGGCACCCGGGTGATGGGCGATCAATCCAGGTGAGGGTGGAAATCGGGGGAGGCTCTGCCGTCACCCCATCATGGGGGTGGTTGTGGGGTTGCCGGGAGGCCCTGCCCGGTCCCGTCCGAATGGTGCGGAAGCGTGCCCACGGGTACTATTGGAAACAGTTTTCAGTAGTTTTTCAATAAGAAACCCAAGGAGCCACCACATGCGGGCACGCACCACCATCGGCCTCGCCATCGCTTCCGTCACCGCCCTCACCCTCAGCGCCTGCTCGGACGCCGGGAAAGGCGGCGCGACCACCGCCGCCGGTGACGACATCTCCATCGTCGCCACCACCACCCCGCTCGGCTCCGTCGTCGAGCAGATCGCCACCTGCGCCGGCGGCACCGCCAGCACCCTCATGCCGGTCAACGCCGACCCGCACCAGTTCTCCGCCTCCTCCGCGCAGGTCGCCGACATGGTCAAGGCCGACCTCGTCGTCGCCAACGGCCTCGGCCTCGAGGGCGGCCTCGACGCCTCCCTCCAGCAGGTCGCCGCCGACGGCACCGAGGTCTTCCCCGTCGCCGAGCACGTCGACCCGCTGCCGTGGGGCGCCGACGACCACGGCGACCACGAGGGGCACGATGAGCACGCTGACCACGACGAACATGAAGGCCACGGCGAAAATGATGGCCACGAGGGCCACGCCCACGGCGAGTTCGACCCGCACTTCTGGCTCGATGCCTCCCGCATGGCCACCGCCGCGCAGACGATCGGCGACAAGGTCGCCGACCTCACAGGCAACGAGAAGTGGGCCACCTGCGGCGCCGAGATCTCCGATGAGCTGACCGCCCTCGACGACGAGATCCGTGACGCGCTGGCCGACATCCCGGAGGAGCGCCGCGTCATCGTCACCGACCACCAGGCGTACGGCTACTTCAACAAGGCCTACGACTTCCACTCCGCCGGCGTCGTCATCCCGGGCGGCTCCACCGAGGCCCAGCCCAGCTCCCAGGAGCTGGCGGGCCTGGCTGACGTCATCCGCGCGGAGAACGTCCCGGTCATCTTCACCAACGCGGCCGTCAACCAGCGCCTGGTCGACGCCCTCGCCGCCGAGGTCGGCGGTGAGGTCAAGGTGGTCTCCCTCTACGAGGGTTCCGTCGGTCCGAAGGACGGGCCGGCCGCCGATTACCAGGGCATGATGAGGGAGAACGCCCGCCTCATCTCCGAGGCGCTGGCCTGAGGTCTGCAGAGGACTAGAATCAGTTCGTGATTGATTGGTTTCTTGACCCCTTCCTGCTGGGATTCCAGCAGCGGGCACTCGTCGGTGGGCTCATCGCAGCCGTGATGAGCGCCACCGTCGGCGTGTGGCTCGTGCTGCGCGGCATGAGCTTCTTCGGCGACGCGTTCGTGCACGGAGTGCTGCCGGGCATTGCTGCCGCGGTCGTCTTCGACTTCAGCCCGCTCCTGGGCGCCGCCGTCGCGGCCGCCGTGATGGTCGGTGCGGTGGAGGTGATCCACCGGCACACGCACCTCAAGGAGGACACCGCCATCGGCCTGCTGTTCGTCGGCATGATGGCGCTCGGCGTGGTGATCATCTCGCGCTCCGACTCCTACTCCGGCTCGTTGACCAGCATCCTCTTCGGTGACGCCCTCGGCGTCTCGTGGGAGACGATCCGCCAGCAGGCCGTGCTCGCGGTGGTGGTCATCCTCGGTTCGCTGCTTCTCTACCGTCCGCTCATGGCGCTGTCGTTCTCGCCGGTGAAGGCGGAGTCGCTGGGCATGCGTCCGAAGCTCACCCACGCGCTGCTGCTGGTGCTCATCGCGACGTCCGTGATCGGCAGTTTCCAGGCCGTCGGTACGATGCTCGTCTTCAGCCTGCTCGTCGCCCCGCCGGCGACGGCTGCGCTGCTGTCGCGGTCGATCCCCACGATGATCGCGGTGTCCGCCCTCATCGGTGCGGCCTCGGTGGTCATCGGTCTGGTCCTGTCCTTCCATCTGGGCACGGCCGCCGCCGCGACGATGGCGCTGGTCCCGATCGCCGCGTTCCTGGTCGTCATGGAGTACCGGTACGTGCGGCGCCGCTTCTTCTCCCGGGAGGTGGCGGCATGACGGGGGATCTCGCCGTCGGCACCGGCCTGCAGCTCGGCTACGAGCGTGTCGTCGCCGTCCGTCCCTCGGACGTGAGCATCCCGCTGGGTCGGCTCACAGCGATCATCGGCCCGAACGGTTCGGGCAAGTCCACGCTCCTGCACGCCATCGGCGGTCTCATCGAACCGCAGGCGGGCACCCTGCGCGTGGCCTACCCGCGGGAGCGGATCAGCTACGTCATGCAGTCGGTGTCCTTCCCGGAGGGCGTGCCGCTGTCCGTGCGGGAGGTGGTGCGCATGGGCCGCTACCCGACGACCGGCTGGTTCGGCCGTTTCCGTGGTGCCGACAGGCGGCGTGTCGACGAGGTCATGGAGCGCCTCAACGTGACCGACCTCGGCAGGCGTCACCTAGAGGAGCTCTCCGGTGGACAGCGCCAGCGCGTCTACGTCGCGCAGGGCATGGCGCAGGACCACGACGTGCTGCTTCTCGACGAACCCCTCACCGGGCTCGACATAGTCTCCGCCCGCATCATCGACGACATCATCCACGACGAGACGGACAACGGCCGCACGGTCGTGCTCACCACGCATGACCTGGCGGAGGCCCGCGCCGCCGACCATGTGGTGCTCATGTCAGGGCGGGTGGTGGCCTCCGGGCCGCCGGAGGAGGTGCTCACGGAGGCCCATCTCCGCGACGCCTACAACCTCGGTGAGCTGCACGACCACGGCGGGCTGTTCATCGACAGCCCGCACGAGGAGTGCTAGCTACATCCTGATGTAGCGGGCGCGGGCGATGGAGTAGAGGCCGTAGAGGGCCAGTCCGACGCCGATGATGATAAGCAGGACCGCGCCGAAGGGCTGTTCGCCGAGGGTGCGCAGCGCGGCGTCGAGACCCGCGGCCTGCTCCGGGTCGGACCGCCAGCCGGCGATGACGATGAGGACGCCCAGGATCGCGAAGGCGATGCCGCGGGCGATGTAGCCGACCATGCCTGCCCCGACGATGGCGGAGCCGACGTTGCCGGCGCCGGCCCCGGCCTCGAGGTCCTCCTTGAAGCCCTTGGTCGCGCCGCGGTGGATGCTGAACAGGCCCACGCCGAGGACGACCAGGCCGGTGATGATCACCAGCGCCGCGCCCCAGGGTTGGGCGAGGGTCCGGGCGGTGACGTCGGTGGCGGTGTCGCCGTCGGAGGTGCTGCCCCCGGCGGCGAAGGTGGCGGTGGTGAAGGACAGGGAGGCGAACACGCCGGCGAGGACGCCGCCCTTGGCCCTGTCCTTCAGCTCCTCCTCGGTGAACAGCTGGGTCAGCCGCCACAGGGCGAGGGCGGCGAGGGCGGCCACCGCGACCCACAGGAGGAGCTGTCCTCCCGGAGCCTGCGCGATGGTGGCCAGGGCCCCGGAGTTCGAGGCCTCCCCGCCGCCGGAGCCCGTGGCGATCCGGACGGCGATCCAGCCGATGAGGATGTGCAGGACACCCAGGACGACGTAGCCGCCCCGGGCCATCATCTTCACGGCGGGGTGTCGGTGGGCGCGGTCGGCGTGATGGCGCGCGCTGTCGGTGGCGCTGCGTGGATCCATAAGTCCATTCAACCTTGTTGTGGTGATGTCGGCCACAGGAAGTTGCGTTCATGTCAGCAGAAGGTTAATGTTGACGTATCACCAACGTATGAGGGAGAAAAAATGAAGATCGCCGTGTTCGTCGGTTCCATCCGTGAGGGCCGCTCCGGCCTCCGCATCGGCCAGTGGGCCATCGAGCAGCTGGAGGCCCGCAACGACGGCCACACCTACGAGCTCGTCGACATCCTCGAGCAGGATCTCAACCCGAACACCGCCATCCCGCCGCGCATGGTCGAGAACGGCGCCTACGCGGACCCGAAGACCCTGGCCTGGGCCGAGCTCATCGGCGGCTACGACGCCTACATCTTCGTCACCCCGGAGTACAACGCCTCTGTACCGGGCCCGATGAAGGACGCCTACGACCTGCTCTACGCCGAGTGGACCGGCAAGCCGATCAGCTTCATCGGCTACGGCTCCGACGCCGCCCGCACCGCCATCTCCCACTGGAACGACATCGTCACCCGCGTGGGCATGATCGTCACCCCGGCGCAGGTGGAGTTCACCTTCCAGGAGCACTTCCCGGACTTCGTGTTCACCCCGGGTGAGAGCGGCGCCGCCATGCTCGCCAACGTCGCCGACGAGCTTCTCGACGCCGCCGACCGCGTCGCCGTCGAGGTCGACGCCTAGTTCCTCCGTCAGGGACGCCACGCAACCTCCTTCCCGGAGGTCGTGTGGCGTCCTTCTGCGATTCTCCCGCCGCTCTACGCCGAGTAGAGTTCGGCGGTGCGTTCCCAGAGTCTGTCGATGTCCGTCCCCTCCGGGAACCGCCCGTCCACCTCGAGGATCGCCAGCCCGTGGAAGGAGGCGAACAGGGCCTGTGCCGTCGTGGGGGAGTCGGTGACCAGTCTGAAGGGGGTGCCGGCCCACTCCTCCAGCCCCTCCGGGAGCGCCTCCCGGTCGAGTGGTCCGGAGGTGGCCAGCCGGTAGTGGTGGGGGAAGGTCCTCGCCTGTTCGCGGTAGGCGCGGGCCAGGCTGGCGGGGGACCTCTCGGTGGCCACCGCCTGCCAGCAGGCGTCGCCCATCGCCAGGAACGACTCGGTGAGGATGAACGTGCGCAGTTCGTCCTTGTTCGCCGCGTGGTTGTACAGCGAGGGGGCGCGCATGCCGACCCTCTCGGCCAGCAGGCGCATGGTCAGCGCCTCCCAGCCCAGTTCCTCGAGCAGGTTGCGGGCGACCTGGACGATCTCGGCTGTGCGGGGGCGCAGGGGCGGGATTTCAGGACGCATGGGTGCAATCTACCCGTGTCGGGCCTGGATGTGTTTCGCGAGCGCGGCGGTGCTCACCGCAAACTCCTCCTCGAGGTTGAACCAGGGGCGCAGCGGCGTGACCAGGATGCCGCGGAACACCTCCCCCTGGGTGATCGTCACCTGTCCGGGTGTCGGGCCGGGGTCGATGCGGTAGTAGTGCTCGCCGTCGGCGATCCACCGGACGCCCAGACTGCCCCGCCAGCGCAACTGGCTGCCGGGGGTGGCGACGAGCACCACCGGCTCGAAGGTGAGTTCAGTGCCCCCGGAGTGGGTGCGGTTGAACAGACGGCTGCCGACGACCGGTTCACCCCGCAGTTCCGCCGTGTACGGGTTCCAGGTGGGGTGGTTCCCCAGGTCGGCGATGACGTCCCAGGCGGTGTCCGCGTCGGCGGTGGCGACGGCACTGTGCTCGACGCGGTAGGGGAGGAGCAGTCCGCTCAGGGCGGTGGCGGTCAGGAGGGTGGTGAGGGTGAGTGCGATGGTGCGGGTTTTCATGACGCGCCCCTTTCCAAAAGACTAACGCCGTTAGCGTTCATGCTAACGGCGTTAGTGGGTTCTGGTCAAGGGTCAGCGGCGGGGGGTGGTGAAGCTTCCCGACGCCTGGACCGTTCCGTCGTTGATGACCTCGTAGGTGTACGTCGTCCGGGGACGCAGCTTGTCCCACGGATCACCGAGCCGCAGGGTGCTGACGCCGCGGCCACGGACGGTCTCGTACCAGTAGGTGCCGTACGGGCCGTACACCCAGACCGTGGTGTGGCGGGCGGCCTCGGCCGGGACGTCGAGGGTGAAGTACGCGTAGTCGCGGGTGGCGGTCACGTCCGTGACCCACTCGTGGATCACCGGGACGGGGTCCTCCTCCGGCTCCGGCTCCGGCTCCGGGTCAGGCGTGGGCTCCGGGTCAGGCGTGGGCTCCGGGTCGGGCGTGGGCTCCGGCAGCACCGGCAGCACCTGGCCGAGGAAGGTGCCGAACTTGCCGCCGATGTTGTAGTGGTCGATACCGGCCGGCCAGGTGCCGGTGCTGGTCACGCCGGCGGCGAGGTAGTAGGCGTAACCGGACTGCGCACGGCCGAGCGCGTCGTAGCCCTCGGGGGAGTTGGCGGCGGTGTCCTCCAGTCCGGTGATCCAGTGCATCGACATGGTGGCCAGCGTCTGCGCGGTGAAGGGCTCCTCGGGCGGCCAGGCGCGTCCGCCGCCGCCGAACATCACCACACCCTGTGCGCCGAGCCGGTTGGCCTGGGAGGGGATGAAGCAGACCGAGAGGAATTCCGAGCCACCCGAGAAGCCGGACAGCCACAGCGGGCTGCTGTCGTGGGTGCCGCGGATGTGGGCGAGCAGATCGTTGAGGTAGGCGATGTTCGGTGCGCAGGACGTCCACCAGGTCTTGTCGGCGGAGGGGGTGCGCACGGAGAGCACGTCGAAACCGTGGGAGTGACCCCGGGCGACAATGCCCGCGGATCCGGCCAGTGCGTAGGTGGAGCGGGGGTTGTCGTGCCCGTACTGACCGTCACCGTCGAGGTGGACGAGGAGTCCGGCGTTCTCGCGGCCGGAGGGGTAGAAGTGGTAGTTCGAACTTGTGCCGTGGCTGTCGGTGTAGGGGACGAATTCCTGGGGGCTGCCGGTGGCGGCGTGTGCCGCGGGGGCCAGGGACAACGCCAGGAACAGTGACAGGATGAGGGATGCGAGGCGACGGGGGCCTGCCAGGGATATGTTCACGGTGGAAAGTATAGTTACTGTCAGTTAGCTGACAGGGGAGAGGCGCGCAACCCCCGCGTCGGAAAGCTCCGGCGCGGGGGTTGCGGTGGGGGCATGGTCAGCAGTCGTAGTACAGCTCGAACTCCAGCGGCGTCGGGCGCAGACGGGCCGGGGTGATCTCGTTGTCGTACTTGAGCTGGATGTAGGCCTCGATGAGGTCCTCGGTGAACACGTCACCCTCGGTGAGGAAGTCGTTGTCCTCCTGCAGGGCGGCCAGGGAGGCCTCGAGGGAGGTCGGGGCCTGCGGGATGGCGGCGGCCTCCTCCGGCGGGAGCTCGTAGAGGTCCTTGTCCACCGGGGCCATCGGCTCGATGCGGTTCTTGATGCCGTCGAGGCCGGCGAGCATCATCGCGGCGAAGCCGAGGTACGGGTTGCCGGACGGGTCCGGGGCGCGGAACTCGATGCGCTTGGCCTTCGGGTTGGAGCCGGTGATCGGGATGCGGATCGCGGCGGAGCGGTTGCGCTGGGAGTACACCAGGTTGATCGGTGCCTCGAAGCCCTTGACCAGGCGGTGGTAGGAGTTCAGCGTCGGGTTGGTGAAGGCCAGGACGGCGCCGGCGTGGTGGAGGATGCCGCCGATGTAGTAGCGGGCCATGTCGGACAGGCCGGCGTAGCCGGACTCGTCGTGGAAGAGCGGCTCGCCGTCCTTCCACAGCGACTGGTGGGCGTGCATGCCGGAACCGTTGTCGCCGGCGATGGGCTTGGGCATGAACGTGGCCGTCTTGCCGGCGTTGAAGGCGGTGTTCTTGATGATGTACTTGAAGGTCTGCAGATCATCGGCGGCGTGGAGCAGGGTGTTGAAGCGGTAGTTGATCTCCTGCTGGCCGCCCGTGCCCACCTCCTTGTGGAAGCGCTCGATGTGGAAGTCGGCGTTCTGCAGGTGGCGCACCATGGAGTCACGGATGTCCACGGTCTGGTCGTAGGGGGCGACCGGGAAGTATCCGCCCTTGACGCGGTTGGTGTAGCCGAGGTTGCGGCGGCCGTCGAGACGCTCCTCCTTGCCGCGGTTCCACCAGCCCTCGTCGGAGTCGACCTCGTAGAAGCCGCCGTTGGTGGAGGTCTCGAACCGGACGGTGTCGAAGAGGTAGAACTCGGCCTCGGCGCCGAAGAAGCAGGTGTCGGCGATGCCGGTGGAGGCGAGGTACTCCTCGGCCTTGCGGGCGACGTTGCGGGGGTCGCGGGAGAAGGGCTCGCGGGTGAAGGGGTCGTGGACGAAGAACTTGATGTTCAGCGTCTTGGCCTCGCGGAAGGGGTCGAGCTTGGCGGTCTTGAGGTCCGGCAGGAGGTTCATGTCGGACTCGTCGATCGTGGTGAAGCCGCGGATGGAGGAGCCGTCGAAGGCGAGGCCTTCCTCCGCCGCCTCCTCGTCGAACATCGAGGCGGGGATGGTGAAGTGGTGCTCGGTGCCCGGGACGTCCGTGAAGCGGACGTCGACGAACTCGACGTTTTCATCCTTGATGTACTTGACGACTTCTTCGATCGTGTTGAAGGCCACGATGACTCCTTGGTTGTTGACGCTCTAGGTCGTGCGGTATCTCAGCCAGTCTACAGGTGCGGGCACCGCTCCCTATTACCTGTCGCTCATTCTAAACTGCTATCTGTTGACCGATCAATAGTCGCAGGAAACTCGAGTTTCCCCTGCCCGCACGCCCCCGGCTAATGTCTACGGTATGGCGAACCCCAAGCGTAGCTGGCTCGACGGCCCCCAGATCCCCGGCGAACACGAGGACCCCTTCGCACCCGGCCGGTACCCCGGAGAGAAACTCGGCCTCCCCGAGACCGGCCCCGGCTCGCTGGCCTCCGTGGCCCGCCGCACCGGCGGCGTCCTCATCGACTGGTTCATCTGCCTCGGCCTGGCCATCGTGTTCACCAACTACTCCCACGCCCTGGGCGGCACCGGCACCGTGGTCTATATCTTCTGGGTCATCCTGGGCATCATCTTCGGCTGGCTCTTCGCCCGCACCCCGGGCCACATGCTGCTCGGCATGGGTGTCGCGCGTGTCGACGTCGGCGGCGCCAAGGTCGGCCTCTGGCGCGCCGTCATGCGCACCCTGCTCACCGGCCTCATCCTCCCGGCCGCCATGGTCGACTCCGACGGCCGCGGCCTCCACGACCGCGCCACCGGCACCGCCGTCATCCGCGGCTAGAGCTCCCGCACCGGCTGCCGCAGCACCGTCCGCAGCTTCTCCGGGGCGGTCCGGCGCGCGTCACTGAGATAGATCTCGTGGTGCGGCCCGTTGAACGTCAGGCCGCGCGCCGGCATCACCTCATCGTGCAGACGGGCCAGCGTCGGCCCCTCCGCATCGTAGGGACCGACGTGCATGATCTGCAGGCAGCGCCCCTCGTCGATGAACTCGACCGCGACGTCGACTCCCGACCAGTCCTCCTCACGGACCTCCGCGGGCAGGGGGAGGAGCATCCGCCAGCGCCAGGCATCCTTGCGGCGGGTGACGAAGTCACGGGGGTCCTCCGCCCACCACAGCCCCTCGAGAGGGCCGACGACGAAGGCCTCCCCGGTACGTTCCCGGAAGGCCCTGCGTACCGCATAGCCGGCGGGGTAGAGCGTCTCCAGCGCCGCAGGGTAGCTCGGGGAGGTGTTGGGGTCACCTTCCCCGGCGACGGAGAGGTAGCGCATGGGAGGCACGACGACCTCGCTGAAGTCGCTTGCCGACGGCCGGTACAACTCCGGCAGGTCCTTCTTCAGGTCGATCGTCACGATGCCCCGGCCCCTACAGCAGCAGGAAGAGCAGGATCTGCGCCGCGATGATCTTCGCGACCATCGACACCGGGTACACCGACGTGTACCCCATGGCCGGCAGGTCGTTGCGGGTCACGTCGGAGACGTACGAGAGCACCGCCGGGTGCGTCTGCATGCCCGCGAGGATGCCCGCCGTCTCACCGAAGGAGAGCTTGAGCACCTTGTAGCCGATGACGAGCACCAGCACGGAGATGAGCAGGGTGATGAGCGCACCCACGCCGATGATGGTCAGCGACGTCGGGTCGGACAGCGCCGCCCGGAAACCCGCGCCGGCGGTCGTGCCGATGGCGGCCAGGAACAGGGTGATGCCCAGCTGCCGCAGCGCCAGGTTGGCGCCGTAGGGGATCTGCCACACGATGCGGCCCGAACGTCCCAGAGCGCCGAGGATGAGGGCCACGACCAGCGGACCACCGGCGGTACCCAGCTTGAGCGACGCCCCACCCGGCAGCGGCACGGCGATCATGCCCACGGCCACGCCGATGACGAGGCCGATGACGAGGGGGAGGAGGTTGACGTCGGAGAGGCGGCGGTAGGAGTCGCCGAAGAGGCGGGTGACCTTGCCCATGCGCTCGTGTGCCGCGACGACACGCACGCGGTCACCGAGCTGCAGGATCGTCTCCGGGGTGGCCACCATGTCGTGGTCACCGCGCCGCACGCGGGTGATGAGCATGCCCGAGAGCTGCGGACGCAGCTTGGACAGGGGGATGCCGACCAGGTCGTTGTTGGAGACGAAGATGCGCCGGTAGTCCAGGTCGTGGCCGTGGAAGGGGTCACCGGGCAGGGCCTCGCCGATGAGCGTCGCGGCGCGGTCGAGCTCCTCCGCGGTGCCGACGACCGAGAGCACGTCGCCCGGCTTCGCCCACGCGCCGTTGCCCGGGAGCCGCTGGTCACCGTCGCGCTCGAGGCGGGAGACGATGACCTCCAGGCCCAGATCCTCCGGGAGGTCGGCGATGGCCTGCAGATCGTCACGGTGGACCAGGATGCGTCGGGTGTAGAGCTCGTGGATGGCCACCCCGTGGTCGATGGCCTCCTGCTGGTGGTCGACGCGGAACATCTTGCCCAGCACCGCGATGGCGAGGATGACGACGATGACGCCCAGCGGGTACGCCAGCGAGTACGCGACCAGTGGCAGGGGCTCCAGGGCACGCAGCTCGCCCTCGTCGGTGACGAGCGAGGGCAGGGCGTCGACCACCGCGGCCATGGCCGGGGTGTTGGTCAGCGCACCGGTGAACATGCCGGCGCCCGTCACCGCGTTGATGTCCAGGAGCTTCACCAGCCCGTAGGCGGTGGCGGTGATCACGGCGAACACGCCGATGGCCAGGGTGTTGTTGCGCAGGCCCTTGGAGCGGAACGTCGCGAAGAAGTCGTGCCCCGACTCCAGGCCGATCGTGTAGACGAACAACGCCAGGCCCACGATGTAGATCAACGGGGGGATCTGGATGGCGGGCTCGATGGCCGCCATCACCAGGCCGACGAAGAGGACGGCGGCGACACCGAGACGGAACCCGAGGATCCGGATGCGGCCGAGGAACAGGCCGACCGCCATGATCACGAGCAGGGCGAGAAGAGGGTTCTCCACGAAAACGTTCACGGACTCATCGTGCCAGACGGACCCCGGAACGGCAGAACGTCCCGTGCTCCCCTTTGACGGGAATCACAGGACGTCTGAGGTGGCAGAGAGATTACTTGCTGCGGCGCTCGTTGGCGCGACGCATGCGGCGGTTCATGCCGGACAGGTTCCCGCCCTTCGGCAGCGGACCCTTCGGCAGTCCCGCACCCGGCTGGGAGGAGCCGATGGTGTCCATGGCCTCGATCTTCGCGTTGACCGAGTAGACCTCGTTCTTGCGGTAGTTGCGGGGCAGCTTGAGCAGCTCGCGCTGCAGGTTCTTCAGCGGCACCTGGCCCTCGCCGTCACCGACGTACATCTCGTACACCGGGACATCGCCGGCCAGGCGGTCCAGACGGCGCTTCTGCTGGTTGACCAGCTCCTTCGCCGCGTTGGTGTTGCCCTCGGCGACGAGGACGACACCCGGGTTGCCCACCACGCGGTGCACGATGGCGGACAGGGAGCGGTTCATGGCCACGCCCTGCTTGGTGTGCCACACGATGCCGACGGTGTTGCGCAGGTTGTCCAGCGCCCAGCCGGCCGCACCCGGCTGATCGCCGACGCGGTCGTACATGGTCTTCTCCAGGCGGCGGGAGAAGATGTACATCGCCAGGACGGCACCCAGGAAGATACCCAGGATGAGCGTGAACCACTGGCCGCCCCAGGCCAGGCCGATGAGGAAGAGGAGCGCGGCCACACCCACGACGGAGAGCACCATCAGCGGGACGAGCATCTTGTCCTGCTTGCGCTGGATGTTGAACGCCTGCCAGAGCTGGGCGCGCGTCTCCTTGCTCTTCGCCCGCTTGGCGGCCCGTGCCTCTGCCTTCGCGGCCTTTGCTGCCGCCTTCTGCTTGTCGTCTGCCATGGCCTCTACTTTAGGTCAGGGTCCGGTGGGTGCCTAACGTGAGGTGACCGGTGTGTCCTGGGAGGGGCCGTACTTGGCCAGGAGGGTGGTGGCCTCCTGGTCGGTGCTGCCCTGCGAGGTCTCGGCCAGGTGCTTGAGGTGGTCGGGGATCTCCCGGCCGCGGGCGGCCATCGCCTGCGAGTAGAGACGTCCCGCACGGTAGGAGGAACGGACCAGCGGGCCGGACATGACGGCACCGAAGCCGAGCTCCTCGGCGAAGTCCTTGTGCTCGACGAACTCCTCCGGCTTCACCCAGCGGTCGATCGGGTGGTACATCGGGCCGGGGCGCAGGTACTGCGTGATGGTGATGATGTCGCAGCCGGCGCTGTGCAGGTCGGTGAGGGCCTCACGGATCTCGTCGAGGGTCTCGCCCATGCCGAGGATGAGGTTCGACTTGGTGATCAGCCCGTAGTCGTGGGCCTGGCGGATCACGTCGAGGGAACGCTCGTAGCGGAAGGCCGGGCGGATGCGCTTGAAGATGCGCGGCACGGTCTCCAGGTTGTGGGCGAACACCTCGGGGCGGGACTCGAAGACCTGCTCCAGCAGCTCGGAACGGCCGGAGAAGTCGGGCACGAGGTTCTCGACGCCGGTGTTCGGGTTGAGCTCGTGGATCTGGCGGACGACCTCCGCGTAGAGCCAGGCACCCTCGTCCTCGAGGTCGTCGCGGGTCACGCCGGTGATGGTGGAGTAGTTCAGGCCCATCTCGCGGACGGACTCGGCCACGCGGCGCGGCTCGTCGCGGTCCAGCGGCTCCGGCTTCGCGGAGTTGATCTGGCAGAAGTCGCAGCGGCGGGAGCAGTTGGCGCCGCCGATGAGAAACGTCGCCTCGCGGGACTCCCAGCACTCGTGGATGTTGGGGCAGCCCGCCTCCTGACAGACGGTGTGCAGGGAGGCGCCCGCCACCTTCTTCTTCATGTCCTCGTACTCGGGGCCGGTCTTCACCGCGTTGCGGATCCAACGGGGCTTCGTCTCGATGGGGGTCTGCGCATTGCGCTTCTCCACCCGGAGCAGCTTGCGTCCTTCAGGTGCGATAGTCACAACGCCACCATACTCTTTCTACTGATAGGGATAAACTTAGAGGTCAGCGCGTTTTCGCGGGAATCTTCGTCGGATCGGGCGCCGATCCGAAGGTGTGGTCCGCGACGGCGAGTTCACCGGCGAGGGCGGCCAGGAGGGCGTCGACAAGCGGTGCCGTGACCTCCCCGACGCTGACGTCGCGCCCCAGTTCCATGCTGAGGGTGGTGACGTCGGCGTCGTCGATGCCGCACGCCACGATGTGCCCGTAGTGCTCGAGCGTGTTCGAGCAGTTCAGGCTCAGCCCGTGCATGGTCACCCCGCGGGTGACACGGATGCCGAGCGCCGCCACCTTCCGGTCGCGTCGGGTCCCGTCGGCGGGGACCCAGACTCCGGAGCGGCCGTCGATGCGACCCGCATTGCCGACGCCCACCTCCCGCACCGTCGCGATCACCGCCTCCTCGAGGCGGCGGACATAGTCCACGACGTCCACCGGGTCGGCCAGTTTGATGATCGGGTAGACCACCAGCTGTCCCTCGCCGTGCCAGGTGATGCGGCCACCCCGGTCGACGTCGATGACCGGCAGGCCGTTGGTGGGGCGGTCCTCCGGCTGCGTGCGCTTGCCGGCGGTGTACACGCTCGGGTGCTCGAGGATGAGGAGCTGGTCACCGATCTCCCCGGCCGCGCGTTGCGACGCCAGCTCGGCCTGCAGATTCCAGGCCTCCTGGTAGTCGACGACGCCGAGATAACGGATCTCCGGGGGCTCGCCGGAGGCACGGATGGAACGGTCCGCAGGGAAGAAGGGCTCACGGGGTGCAGTCATGATGGGACCAGGGTACCGGTCCCGGGCGGTCACACGCCGTTGGCCTCCGCGTACTCGGCGGCGGTCATGAGCGGTCCGACCTCGTCGACCTCGACGGCGAAGAGCCAGCCCGCGCCGAAGGGGTCGTCGTTGATCACGGCGTAGTCGTCGTGGACCGCGTCGTTGACCTCGGTGACGGTGCCCGTGACCGGCGCGTAGAGGTCGGAGACCGACTTCGTGGACTCGACCTCGCCGCACGGTTCACCGGCGGTGACGGCGTCACCGACCTGCGGGAGCTCCGCGTAGACGACCTCGCCGAGGCGTTCGGTGGCCACGGAGGTGATGCCGACCTTCACGGTCGCGCCGACGGCGTCCTCGGGCGTCGCGTCGATCCACTCGTGGTCCTCGGAGTAGGAGTAGTTCCCGGGCAGGGAGTGCTCGGTGGCCATGGTGGGGGAGCCTTTCCGTTGGTGGTGGGTTCAGGTTATCGTGCGGCGCGGCGGTAGAAGGGCAGGTCGACGATCTCGAAGGGGTGCCGCCTCCCACGGATGTCCACCTCCAGTGCCGTGCCGGCCGCGGTGACGTCGGGGCGCAGGCGGGCGAGTGCGATCGGGTAGCCGAGCACCGGCGCCGGCTGCCCGGAGGTGACCACGCCGACCTGTTCGCCGTCGAGGTAGACCTCGGCGCCCTCGCGGGCCGCGCGGCGCCCCAGACCCCGGAGCCCGACGATGGCGCTGGTCGGCTCCCTGCCGACGAGGGCGTCGCGGCCGACGAAGTCCCCCTCCTTCGAGGCGAAGGCGCGGGCCATCCCGGCCTCCACCGGCGTGATGTCGCGGGTGAGCTCCTGCCCGTAGAGGGGGAGCCCGGCCTCCAGGCGCAGGGAGTCCCGCGCCGCCAGTCCGGCGGGCAGCATGTCGTAGGCGGCGCCGGCGTTGAGCAGCGCGTCCCACAGTTCAGCGGCGTCCGCGCCGGAGACGTAGAGCTCGAAGCCGTCCTCCCCGGTGTAGCCGGTGCGGGCGAGCAGCGTATCGACGCCCGCCACCGTCAACGGGGCCGCCGAGTAGAACTTCATCGTGCGCACGACCGACTCGTCGTCCCCGGCGACGAGGTCGGCGATGATCTGCTCGGCGCGGGGGCCCTGCACAGCCAGCAGCGCAGTGTCGGCGGACTCGTCGGCCAGCTCCACGTCGAAGCCGGCGGCGCGGGCCCGGAACTCCTCCCACACGGTCTCCGTGTTCGCCGCGTTGGGGACCACCAGGAACTCGTCCCCGGCGAGGCGGTAGGTGAGGAGGTCGTCGAGGATGGCACCGGTGGCGTCGACAAGCATGGAGTACCGCGCCTTACCCACGGGGAGCGTGGAGAAGGCGGAGAGCAGCGCATGGTCGAGGAACTCCGCGGCCTGTGCGCCCCACACGCGGATCTCACCCATGTGCGAGAGGTCGAAGAGCCCGGCGGTGGAACGGACGGCGCGGTGCTCGTCGAGCTCGTTGCCGTAGCGCAGGGGCATGTTCCACGGGCCGAAGGGGGTGAAGGAGGCCCCGAGCTCCACATGACGCTCGTGGAGGGGGCTGGTACGCAGGTCGGTCACTGGTTCTCCTCGGAAAGGTCGAAGGCCTCGGGCGGCGGGCAGGCGCACACGAGGTGGCGGTCACCGTAGGCCTCGTTGAGGCGGCGGACCGGCGGGAAGTACTTGGTGCGGCGCAGACCGGGGACCGGCCAGGCCGCCTGCTCACGGGTGAAGGCGTGGTCCCAGTCGTCGCGGGACACGCTCCACGCGGTGAACGGCGCGTGGTGGAGGACGGAGTCCTCGTAGGCGATGTCGCCGCCGCTGATCTCGTCGATCTCCGCGCGGATGGTGAGCATCGCCTCGATGAAGCGGTCGAGCTCGGCGAGGTCCTCGGACTCGGTCGGCTCGACCATGAGGGTACCGGCGACGGGGAAGGAGAGCGTGGGGGCGTGGAAGCCGAAGTCGATGAGGCGTTTGGCCACGTCCGTGGCGGTGACGCCGGTCTGCCTCGTCAGGTCGCGCAGGTCGAGGATGCACTCGTGCGCCACCAGGCCGTTGCGGCCGGTGTAGAGCACCGGGAAGGCCTCGCCCAGGCGGTGGGCGACGTAGTTCGCGCTGAGGATCGCCGCGGCGCTGGCGCGGGTGAGGCCGTCGGTGCCCATCATGGCGATGTACGCCCAGGAGATCTGCAGGACGCCCGCCGAGCCGTGGCGCGTCGCAGAGACGGGCACGCCGGTGCCGACCGCCGCCGGGGTGGCGCCGTCGAGGGAGGTCGGGTCCGCCGGCAGGAAGGGGACGAGGTGCTCCGCGACGCACACCGGGCCCACGCCCGGGCCACCGCCGCCGTGCGGGATGGTGAACGTCTTGTGCAGGTTGAGGTGGGAGACGTCGCCGCCGATGCGGCCCAGCAGCGCCAGGCCGGTCAGGGCGTTGAGGTTCGCGCCGTCGATGTAGACCTGCCCGCCGACCGCGTGCACCCTGTCGCACACCTCGCGCACGGTGTCCTCGAAGACGCCGTGCGTGGAGGGGTAGGTGATCATGATCGCGGCCACCTGCGGGCCGTGCTCGGCGAGTTTCGCGTCGAGGTCGTCCATGTCGATGGAGCCGTCCCCGGCGGTGCCGACCACCACGACCCGCAGGTGCGCCAGCGTCGCCGACGCCGCGTTCGTGCCGTGCGCCGAGGCCGGGACCAGGCAGATATCACGGTCCATGTCCCCGTTGGCCACGTGGTAGCGGCGGATGGCCAGCAGTCCGGCCAGCTCCCCCTGGGAACCCGCGTTGGGCTGCACGGACACCTTCGCGTATCCGGTGAGCTCCGCGAGCCAGCCCTCCAGCTCCGCGATGAGCGCCAGCCAGCCCGCGGCCTGGTCGTCGGGGGCGAAGGGGTGCATGTCGGCGAACTCCGGCCACGTGATCGTCTCCAGCCCGGCGGTCGGGTTGAGCTTCATCGTGCACGAACCCAGCGGGATCATCGTGCGGTCGAGCGCGAGATCCCGGTCCGAGAGCGTGCGCAGGTAGCGCATCATCTGCGTCTCGGAGTGGAGCGTGGAGAAGACCGGGTGCGTCAGCGTCGGCGTCTGCCGCGCCACGGACGCGGGGATGCAGCGGGTGCCCGCCGTCAGGGAGGCGCCGAAGACGGCGGCGAGCTTCTCGACGTCCCCCTCCTCCGCCGACTCACCGAAGCTCACGCCGACGGTCGTGCCGTCCACGGCACGCACGAGGTAGCCCGCCTCCGCGAGCGTGCCGACGATCGGTCGTGCAGCCTCCACCCGCACCGCGACGGTGTCGAAGAAGGCGTCGTGCAGCACCGTCCCGCCGGCGGCGCGGACGGCCGCCGCGAAGTCACAGGCCAGACCGTGCACGCGCTCCGCGATGGCACGCAACCCCTCGGGACCGTGGTAGACGGCGTACATGCCGGCGGTGACCGCCAGCAGCGCCTGCGCGGTGCAGATGTTCGACGTCGCCCGCTCGCGACGGATGTGCTGCTCCCGGGTCTGCAGCGCGAGCCGGTAGGCGGGGGCGCCCTCGGCGTCGACGGACACGCCCACCAGGCGGCCGGGGATCTGGCGCTTGAGGGCGTCACTGACGGCCATGTACGCGGCGTGCGGGCCACCGTAGAACAGGGGCACGCCGAAACGCTGCGAGGAGCCCACCGCGATGTCCGCCCCCATCTCACCCGGCGACTCGAGCAGGAGCAGCGACAGGGGATCGGTGACCACGGTGGCCAGACCCCCGCGTGCGTGCACGGCCTCGATGACCGGGCGGGGATCGGCGATGTCGCCCTCCGTGCCGGGGTAGGCGATGACGACGCCGCAGAGATCCTCACCCACCAGCGGGCCGGACAGGTCCTCGACGGCGACCTCCAGGTCGATCGCCCGGGCCCGCTCCGCAGCGACGGCGAGGACCTGGGGGTGGAGGCGGGCGTCGAGAAGCACCCGCCGCCCCTTCCTCTGCGCCCGCGACATGAGGCCGACGGCTTCGGCGGTGGCGGAAGCCTCGTCGAGGAGCGAGGCGTTCGCCACCGGCAGGCCGGTGAGCTCGGAGACCATCGTCTGGAAGTTGAGCAGCGCCTCGAGGCGGCCCTGCGAGATCTCCGGCTGGTACGGCGTGTACGCGGTGTACCAGCCCGGGGCCTCGAGCACCCCGCGGCGGATCACCGGGGGAGTGACCGTGTCGGAGAAACCCTGCCCGTAAAAGGAACGGAGCACCGTGTTCCGCGAGGCGTACTCCCGCAGTCGCGCCTGCGCCTCCGTCTCCGAGAGGGGCGCGTGCCGCGGGAGAGGTTCGGTGAGGCGGATGTCGGTGGGCAGGGCGGCGTCGACAAGCTCGGCGAGGGAACCGTAGCCCAGCGCCCCCAGCATGACCTGCTCCTCCGCGGTGTCGGGGCCGAGGTGTCGGGCCAGGTAGGAGGCGGAATCGGTGATCGGGTGCAGGGCCATGCGGAATCGCTCCTCGATGGGGGACCGGATGATTCCGATTATAAGAAGAAAACCGCCACCCGACCGGGAAGGTCAGGTGGCGGTCTCTCTCAGCGGGAGAGCTTAGAGGCCGAGGTCGGACTGGAAGTCCGCGGTCTCCAGGCGGTCCTTGATGGTGGTGATGAAGCGACCGGCGTCGGCACCGTCGATGACCTGGTGGTCGTAGGTGAACGGCAGGTAGCACATCTGGCGGATGGCGATCGAGTCGACGCCGTCATCGGTCACCACGACCGGACGCTTCTCGATGGCCGCGGTGCCCAGGATGCCGGCCTGCGGCGGGGTGAGCACCGGGGTGTCCAGCAGGGCACCCTCGGAACCGATGTTGGTGACCGTGAAGGTGCCGCCGGACAGGTCGTCCGGACGCAGCTTGCGGGTGCGGGCACGCTCGGCCAGGTCGGTGATGGCCGCGGCGATCTCGGCCAGGGACAGGTCCTGCGCCTTCTTGATCACCGGAACCAGCAGACCCTGCGGGGTGTCCACGGCGATGCCGATGTTGACGTCCGCGTGGTAGGTCATCTCCTTGGTCTCCGCGTTGTAGGACGCGTTGACGTTCGGGTGGGAGACGAGCGCCTCGGCGACAGCCTTGACGATGAACACCAGGTAGGTCGGGTTCGCGCCGTGCTTCGCGACGAAGGCCTCCTTGACCTGCGCACGCAGATCCGCGACACGCGTCATGTCGACTTCCTGGACGTGGGTCAGCTGCGCGGTGGTCTGCAGGGAGCGGATCATGGTCGCGGCAGTGATCTCGCGGATACGGTTCACCTTCTGGGTGGTACCGATCAGCTCGGCCTTCGCCGGGTCCACGGACTTGGTGGACCAGTTCGCGCGGGCACCCTTCTCGGCGGCCGGGGCGGCCTGTGCGCCACCCTCGGCGGCGGCCAGGACGTCCTGCTTGCGGATGCGGCCACCGACGCCGGTGCCCTCGACCTGGGTGAGATCGACGCCGTGCTTGTCGGCGAGCTTACGGACCAGCGGGGTCACGTACGGGACGTTGGCGTTGTCGACCTTCTTCGGGGCAGCCTTCTCCTCGGCCTTCGGCTCCGGCTTGGGCTCCTCCTTCTTCTCCTCGACCTTGGGCTCCGGCTTCGGCTCAGCCTTGGGCTCGGCCTTGGGGGCCTCCTTCTTCGGCTCCGGCTTCGGCTCGGCCTTCTTCGGGGCACCGGAACCGACGCGGGCGATGACCTCGCCGACGTCGACGGTCTCGTCCTCGTCAGCCAGGATCTCCAGCAGGGTGCCGGCGACCGGGGACGGGATCTCGGTGTCGACCTTGTCGGTGGAGACCTCGAGCAGCGGCTCGTCGACCTCGACGGTGTCGCCGACGGACTTCAGCCACTGGGTGATGGTGCCCTCGGTGACGGACTCGCCCAGCTCCGGCATCTCCACGTCGGTGGACTCGCCCTCGGCGGCGTCCTCCTCGGCGGGGGCGGCCTCGTCGACGGTCTCGTTCTCGTCCTTCGACTCGGCCTCCTCGATGGCCTCCTCGGAGGGGACGTCCTCGTCAGCGGAGTCAGCTGCGGCGTCGGCGTCACCGATGCGGGCGATGACCTCGCCGACGTCGACGGTCTCGTCCTCGTCGGCCAGGATCTCGATGAGGGTGCCGGCGACCGGGGAGGGGATCTCGGTGTCGACCTTGTCGGTGGAGACCTCGAGGAGCGGCTCGTCGACCTCGACGGTGTCGCCGACGGACTTCAGCCACTGGGTGATGGTGCCCTCGGTGACGGACTCGCCCAGCTCCGGCATCTCCACGTCGGTGGCCGGGCCGGAGGCCTTCGGGGCGGCCTTCTTCTCTTCCTTCGGCTCCTCGGCCGGAGCCTCCTCAGCCTCAGCCTCGGCGGAATCCGCGGTGGACTCCTCGCCCTCCTCACCGATGATGGCGATCACGGAGCCGACGTCGACGGTGTCGTCCTCGTCCGCCTTGATCTCCAGCAGCACGCCGGCCTTCGGGGACGGGATCTCGGTGTCGACCTTGTCGGTGGAGACCTCGAGCAGCGGCTCGTCCACCTCGACGCGGTCACCAACCTGCTTCAGCCACTGGGTGATGGTGCCTTCGGTGACGGATTCGCCCAGTTCGGGCATCTCTACGGAGAACGCCATAGTGTTTCTGACTCCTCGAAAGTCGTTAGTTGATCGATAGCTAATGACCCCAGCGTACCGGGTTTGATCAGCCTGGTGTCACCGAGTATCCCGTTAGAAGTTTCGGTGCATCTACAATTGTAAGGCGTGTTCAATCTATTCGGTCGCAACAAGTCCCGGTCCGGTCTCCGGCCACCTCGCGCCCCCGGTGAGACCATCCGCCCGGAGGACGCCGAGCACCTCCGTCAGTGGTGTGCGGGACGGGCCTTCGTGGAGGCCTTCGTGGAGCCGGAGACCGTGGTCAACGAGATGTCGGTGGTGCTTGTCGACGAACACGGCGAGTTCACCCGCCGCCGCATCGGCGGCCCCAAGGGCATCGACGCCGTGCAGAAGCTGCTCGGCGTCCCCGTCTACGACGTGGAGGAGACCGGGTACCCCCAGCGCATGCGGGAGCGGATCGAGTACGAGCGCATCCTGCGCAAGCGCGAGGAGCAGCGGCGGCGTCGGGCGGCCTTCGACCGGGGTGAACTGCCCGACTGATCCGGGCGTGGGGGAAAGGTGTGTAGCAGTGCGTGTTTCAGCTCCCTGAAACGGCACTGCTACACACCTTTCGACCTCCCCGACGGCTACTCGGAGGCGATCTCCGCCAGCAGCGCCAGGAAGGTGCGCACCGGGACGCCGGTGGCACGCTTCGGGGTGTAGCCGTGGACGGAGCCGGAGTTGAAGGACGGGCCGGCGATGTCCAGGTGGGCCCACTCGATGCCCTCGTCGATGAACTTCGACAGGTACAGGCCGGCGAACTCCATGCCGCCCCAGCGGGTGTTGTCGACGTTGCGCATGTCGGCGGTGGGGGACTTGATGGTCTCCTCGTGCTCCTCGAGCAGCGGCATGGCCCAGGCGGGCTCGCCGACGTCGCGGCCGGTGGCGGCGACGCGGTCGCGGAAGGCGTCGGAACCCATAACACCGGTGGTGCGGGTGCCCAGGGCGACCATCTGCGCACCGGTGAGGGTGGCGACCTCGAGCAGGTAGTCCGGCTTGTCCTCGGACGCGCGCGCGAGGGCGTCGGCAAGCACGAGGCGGCCCTCGGCGTCGGTGTTGATGATCTCGGAGGTCTGGCCGCCGTAGTGGGTGATCACGTCACCCGGGCGGGTGGCCCGGCCGTCGGGCATGTTCTCGGCGAGCGGCAGGGTGGCGGTGATGTGGACCGGCAGGTTGAGCTTCGCGGCGGCGATGACGGTGGCGGCGACGGCGGCGGAGCCACCCATGTCGGAGATCATGGCCTCCATGTTGGCGCCCGGCTTGAGGGAGATGCCGCCGGTGTCGAAGGTGATGCCCTTGCCGACCATCGCGACGGACTTCTTCGCCTTCTTCCTCGGGGACCAGGTGAGGCGCACCAGGCGCGGCCCGCGCTCGGAGCCCTGTCCGACGGCGAGGATGCCGCCGAAGCCCTGCTTGGCCAGTGACTTCTCGTCGAGGACCTCGACCTTGAGCCCGGCCGCCTTGCCCTCGTCGGCGAGCAGGCCGGCGTAGGTCTCGGGGTAGAGGTGGGAGGAGGGGGTGTTGACCAGGTCACGGGCGAGGGCGACGGCCTCGGCGGTGACGCGGGCGGTCTCGAACTCCTGCTTGTCGCCGCCGACGAACACGATCTTCTCGACGCCGCCGTTCTCCGCCTCCTCACTCCGGATGCCGCGGTAGTGGTACGCGCCGAGGATCAGGCCCTCGACGGCGGCGGCGAGGCCGAAGACACCCAGGGTGGTGGCGACGGTGCCGACCTTCTTCAGGGAGCGGGCGGCACATCCGGCGGCGCGGCGGAGGATCTCGTCGGTGAGCTCCTCCGCATCACCCAGGCCGACGGCGACCACGGACCTCTTGCGGAAGGGCACGCGCGTGATCTCGTTGGCCTTGCCCGTGGCACCGACGGCGGTGAGGGCGTCGAGGACCTCGCGGGAGGCGGCGTCGTCGAGAAGGACGGAGGCCGGCAGCTCCGGGCCGTCCTCACCGCAGAGGACGGGGACGAGCAGTGCGTCGGGGGTCTTCGGGGCCTTCTTGGCCAGCTCGACGGCGGGGGTGGTGCCGCGGGCGGGAAGGGTGAAAGTGGGGTTCGCCATGGAAAGTACCTCCTGAGATTGACAAGCGATGAACCCAGCTTATAGAGATCACCTCTGGGTCGTCGGTGTAGCGTGTTCCCCATGACGTCTCTCAATTTCACCGTGAACCGTACGAGCACCCCGACGTCCGATGAGGCGCGCGAGGAGATTCTGCAGAATCCGCGGTTCGGCAAGAACTTCACCGATCACATGGTCACCATCGAGTGGTCCGAGGACAAGGGCTGGCACGACGCCCGCGTGCGTCCCTACGAGGCCATCCCGATGGATCCCGCGACCACGGTGTTCCACTACGGCCAGGCGATCTTCGAGGGCATCAAGGCCTACCGTCAGCCGGACGGCTCCATCGCCACCTTCCGCCCGGAGCGCAACGCCGAGCGCATGCAGCGTTCCGCCGAGCGCATGGCCATGCCGCCGCTGCCGACCGAGGACTTCCTCGAGACGCTCCGCCTGCTTGTCGACGTCGACCGTGACTGGGTCCCCGCCGCCGGCGGCGAGGCCAGCCTCTACCTGCGTCCCTTCATGATCTCCACCGAGGTCTCCCTGGGCGTCAGCCCGGCCAACCGGTACACCTTCTTCGTCATCGCCTCCCCGGTCGGGGCGTACTTCACCGGTGGCGTCAAGCCGGTCTCCGTGTGGCTGAGCGAGGACTACGTCCGTGCCGCCCCGGGTGGCACCGGTGCCGCGAAGTTCGCCGGCAACTACGCCGCCTCCCTGCTCGCGCAGGCGCAGGCGGAGGAGAAGGGCTGCGACCAGGTCGTGTGGCTCGACGCCATCGAGCACACCTACATCGAGGAGATGGGTGGCATGAACCTGTTCTTCGTGTACGGCTCGGGTGACGACGTCACCGTGGCCACCCCCGAGCTCTCCGGCTCCCTCCTGCCGGGCGTCACCCGCGACTCCCTCCTGCAGGTCGCCCGCGATCTCGGCCACCGCACCGAGGAGCGGAGGATCTCCAAGTTCGACTGGCGCGACGACGTCGCCTCCGGTGCGATGACCGAGGCCATGGCCTGCGGCACAGCCGCCGTGATCACCCCGGTCGGCCGGGTCCTGTCCAACGACGGCGAGTTCCAGATCAATGACAACCAGCCGGGTGAGGTCACCATGGCCATGCGCGAGCGTCTCACCGACATCCAGCGCGGCCTGTACGAGGACACCCACGGCTGGGTGCACACCCTCGTCCCGGCTGAGGACCAGCCGGCGGACTAGTCGGCCAGCAGCTCGGCGGCGGCCCGCACCAGCGGGAGCGCCGCTAGCGCGCCGGTGCCCTGGCCGGCGTTCATGTCCAGGGCGACGAGAGGCGTGAGTTCGAGGGCCTGCAGCGCGATGAGGTGCGCGGGCTCCGGGGTCAGCTGCCCTGCCTGGCACCAGGGGGCGGTGCCGGGGGAGAGACGTTCCGCGAGGTAGGCGGCGACGGTGACGGGGGCGCCGTCGAGAAGCACGGGGGTGCGGCGTGCCGCGGCCTGCGCGATGAAGGCCACCAGTGCCACCAGGTCCGGGGAGGCGATCCGCCGCAGGACCTCCTCCGGGGTGCCCGTGGTGCCGCGGACGCGGAACATGGCGTCGCGGATCGCGGAGACCTTGATCTTCCACAGTTCATCGGTGATGCCGGAGCCCGGGCCGATCACGGCGACGGGTTCCGTGGCCGTGAACGCGCCCAGGACGGCGGCGGCCACGGTGGTGTTGCCCACCCCGAGGTCACCCGGGATGAGCAGGTCGGCACCCGAGTCGACCTCCTGGTCCGCGACCCGGCGGCCGATCTCGACGGCGCGGGCGAACTCCTCGACGCTCATGGCGTCCTCGACGTCGATGGAGCCGGTGGAGCGGCGCACCCGCTCCTCGCCCCACGCCTCGTGGTCGAGGGAGACGTCCACGAGGCGTACCGACGCCCCCGCCGCCCGCGCGAGCACGTTGACGGCACCGCCACCGCGCTCGATGTCCGCCGCGGTCTGCACCGAGTGCTCCGGCGGCAGCACCGACATGCCCCGGCGGGCGACGCCGTGGTCACCCGCGAACACCACCACCCGGCAGCGCTCCAGCGGGCGGGGCGGGAACGTGCCCTGGCAGGCGGCGACCCACGCCCCGAGCTCACGGAGGCGTCCCGTGCCGGAGAGTGCGGCGGATGCGAGCGCCTCCTCCCGGACCTGCTGGTCCGGGGTGGCGAGGGGCTCGGTGGCATCGAAAAGCATGGGGGCCTCCTGGGCTCTAGACCTTGTCGCCGATGTTCACGCGCGGCTTCGGCGAACGCCACTTACGCGGCTGCGTCATACGCGAGTAAGTGTAGAAGCCCAGACCGAGGCCCGTGGCCGTGCTGTCCGGGAACTTCTCCCGGACAGTGCGGTTGGCGGCCATGCCGGCCCACACGCCCTCGATGAAGAAGACGACCATGAGGGCCATCGCGATGAGCGACATGATGTTGGCGACGTCCGGGGCGAACGTGCCGATGAACAGGGTCACCAGCAGACCCAGCGCCACGGGGAGGACCCAGTTGTTGACGAAACGACGCGAGTCGACCCAGTCGCGCACGAGACGACGCTCCGGGCCCTGGTCGCGGGGCAGGAGGTAGCGCTCGTCGCCGTCGTCCATGGCCCGCTGGACCTCCTGCTGGCGCCTCCGGTTCTCGTCGCGCTCGCGGGACTTGTAGGCCTTCCACTCCTCTTTGGACATGGACTTCTTCAGTTCCTTGCGCTGCGCGCTGGCCTGCGCCGCCGACCGCGGTGCACGCGGGTCGCGGATGATGCCGCGCTCGATCTCGACCTCCCGACGCTTCGGCGTCGGACGGCCCTTCGGGGGTGTGTAGCCCTTGGGGTGCGCCGGGGCCGGGCTCTTGGGCTCGGCGGGGGAGGGGGTCGGCGTGGAGGTCGGCTCGACCGGGGAGGATTCATCGGATTTTTGCCAGGGGAGTTTCACGTGTCCCAGGCTACAAGGCCGGGAAAGGAGTCGGGAATACGGGTGGGCGCCCGCGCGTTGTGAATGTGTAAGCGCGCACCCCGGCCCCTGACGAGTATGGTGGGCGCGTAACGAAGCACTCAGTATGCAAGGAGATCACCACCATGACCGCTCCCGCCTCCAGCACCGGCGTCATCCTCACCGACGCCGCGGCCGCCAAGGCCAAGGCTCTGCTCGACCAGGAGGGCCGCGACGATCTGGCTCTGCGCATCGCCGTCCAGCCGGGCGGTTGCGCCGGCCTGCGGTACCAGCTCTACTTCGACGACCGTGAGCTCGACGGTGACAAGTCCGACGAGATCGGCGGCGTGCGCCTGGTCGTCGACAAGATGAGCGTGCCGTACCTCTCCGGCGCGAAGATCGACTTCTCCGACACCATCGAGTCCCAGGGCTTCACCATCGACAACCCGAACGCCGGCGGCGCCTGCGCCTGCGGCGACTCCTTCAACTAGGAGTCTATCGTCACGGGACGAAAGAGCGCCCGCACCATGGAGTGCGGGCGCTTTTCTGCGTCCGGGTCAGATGTCGACCGGGTAGTCCTTCTCCTCGATCTGCGGATCGATCCGGTCCTCGATGAAGATGCCGTGCCACACCATGAACGCCAGCACCGTCCACAGGCGGCGGGAGTGGTCGGAGATGCCGTCGCGGTGCTCCTTGAGCATCTCCAGCACCGCGCGGCGGTCGAAGATGTCGTCGGTCTGCGACTCGTTGATGGTGTCCTGGGCCCAGCCGAAGAGTTCGTCGCCGGCGAGCCAGTGACGCATCGGCACCGGGAAGCCCAGCTTTTTCCGGTGCAGGACGTGCGGCGGGACGATCTGCTCCATGGCCTTGCGCAGGGCGTACTTGGTGGTGCCCCCGGCGATCTTCAGGTCGTGCGGGATGGTCTGCGCCACGGCGAAGACCTCCTTGTCCAGGAACGGCACGCGCAGCTCCAGGGAGTTGGCCATGTTGATCTTGTCGGCCTTGACCAGGATGTCACCGCGCATCCAGGTGAACAGGTCGAGGTGCTGCATCCGGGCGACCGGGTCCATGTGGGTGGACTGGGCGTAGATCGGGGCGGTGACCTCCTTGTGGTCCCACTCCTCCTTCGCCCACGGCAGCACGCGCTTGAGCTGCTCGAAGTTGAAGGAGCGCGCGTTGCCGTAGTAGCGCTCCTCCATGGTCATGGAGCCGCGCTCGAGCAGCGACTTGCCCTTCATTCCGTCGGGCAGCACGCGGGAGAGGCGGCCGAGGCCGCGGCGCAGCGGGGTGGGGGCCTTCTCGAAGGGCGCCAGCGACAGCGGCTCCTTGTAGATGGTGTAGCCGCCGAAGAGCTCGTCCGCGCCCTCACCGGACAGGACGACCTTGACGTGCTTACGGGCCTCCTGGGCCACGAAGTACAGCGGAACGAGGGACGGGTCCGCCACCGGGTCGTCCAGGTACCACATGATCTTCGGGATCGCGGCGGCGTACTCTTCCGGGGAGACCACCTTGACGATGTGCTCCACGCCGATCGCCGCCGCCGACTCCGCGGCCACGTCGACCTCGGAGTAGCCCTCGCGCTCGAAACCGGTGGTGAAGGTGAGGAGATCCGGGTTGTGGCGCTTGGCCAGCGTGGCGATCGCGGTCGAGTCGATGCCGCCGGAGAGGAAGGAGCCCACGGTGACGTCGGCACGCATGTGCTTCTCGACGGAATCCTCCAGTGCGCGGGCGATCCGGTCGAAGAGGTCCTGCTCCCCGCCCTTGGGCACCGGGGTAACGTCGAAACGCGGCTTGAAGTAGCGGCGGGCGACGACCTCCCCGCCGGCGCGCAGCGTCGCCGTGCAGCCGGACTCGAGGCGGCGCACGGAGGCGTGGAGGGACTCCGGCTCCGGCACGTACTGTAGGTCGACGTAGTGCTCGATGGCGCGACGGTCAAGGTCCAGGCCGAGACCGAGCTCCGGGGCCATCTCCAGGATCGACTTCTTCTCGGAGGAGAATACGGTGCCGGCCGGGGTGGTGGCGTAGAACAGCGGCTTGATGCCGAACTGGTCGCGGCCGACGAACAGGACCTTCTCCTCGGTGTCCCAGATGGCGAAGGCGAACATGCCGCGCAGGTGCTCGACGACGTCCTCACCCCAGTGGTGGTAGCCGACGACGATGGTCTCCGAGTCGCCGCGGGTACGGAACTCGTACCCGGCGGCGCTGAGCTCCTCGCGGAGTTCGACGTAGTTGTAGATCTCGCCGTTGAAGATGAGGGCGTAGCGCTCCGGCGACTCCTCCGGACCCCAGACCAGCGGCTGGTGCGAGTGCTCCAGGTCGACGATCGAGAGCCGGTTGAAGCCGAAGACGACGTCCTCGTCGTGCCAGGTGCCTGCGTCGTCCGGGCCGCGGTGGCGCATGCACGGCAGGGCCCGGGTCACAGCGTCGACGAAGGCCTCTGCGTCACCGCCGGCGGTGAGCATGCCAAGAAAGCCGCACATGTGGAATTGTTCTCCTCATATATAACGAAAGTGTCCGGTCCTACGATACGGCGCGGGGGCGTCGGGAAGCGACACCGGCACGAGATAGCGGCGGAGTGCTTGTCGACGCCGTTCCGTCCCAGGTCCGGCAGGGGGTAGTAAGGACGGATATATGGGTGGATACTTTCGGATGATCCCGCGACCTGCGGATTGTGAGATGGGTTACACGGATTCGGGAGGGGGTGGCCCATCATTCGTGAGTAAGCCCATATGGGCTGTAACATCCGGGGTACTTCGAGGGGCACCGGTGGCATCCGGAAGATCTCGGCAGGATGGAAAGAGCATGGATAACCACCGTGAATGAACTATCCTGCTGTATCAGGAATGCTTAAACCAGTGTTCAAGGATTTAGTGTGGACAGGAAGGCAGACACACGTGGAACAGCGTAAGAAGCGCGGCTTCGCCCGTAAGGCGGGTCTCGGCGGTGTGATGGCTCTTGGTGGCCTCGCCCTCGCCGCTTGTGACGTCGCTCCGCCGGAGAGCGTCGGCAGGATCATCGGTATGGGTTGGCCGACGGGTATCACCCCGGAGGCGACCGCCATGTACAACTTCTGGGTCTGGGTGTGGGTCACCGCCTGGATCATCGGCATCATCATGTGGGCTCTCATGCTCGTCGCCGTCTTCAGCTGGAACGCCAAGAAGGCTGAGAAGCGCGGCGAGGGCGAGTTCCCGAAGCAGCTGCAGTACAACGTTCCCCTGGAGCTTGTCCTGACCATCATGCCGATCTTCATCGTCATGGGCCTGTTCTTCTTCACGGTCCAGACCCAGCAGAAGGTCACCGCCCTGGACAAGAACCCGGAGGTCGTCGTCGACGTGACCGCCTTCCAGTGGAACTGGAAGTTCGGCTACCAGAACGTCGCCGCCAACCTGAGCCCGACCGGCTCCGAGTACAACGGCGTCGACGAGGAGCGCACGGCCCTGGCCGAGGCCTCCAAGTACGACGACCCGGAGCTCGTGAAGAACCCGAACCCGATTCACGGCATGTCCAAGGGTGACCAGTCCTACCTCCACTTCAACCAGATCGAGACCGTCGGCACCACCGACGAGATCCCGGTCCTGGTTCTCCCGAGCAACACCCCGGTCGAGTTCCAGCTCGCCTCCGGCGATGTCGCCCACTCCTTCTGGATCCCGGAGTTCCTCTTCAAGCGTGACGCCTACGCTCACCCGGAGGCCAACCAGCAGCAGCGTGCCTTCCAGATCGAGGCCATCGAGGAAGAGGGTGCCTTCGTCGGCCGCTGTGCCGAGATGTGCGGTACCTACCACGCCATGATGAACTTCGAGCTGCGTGTCGTCTCCCCGGAGGCCTTCACCCAGTACATCCAGTTCCGCATGGACAACCCGGACGCCCCGAACTCCGAGGCCCTGGCTGCGATCGGTGAGGCTCCGTACGCCACCACCACCCACCCGTTCAACTCGTCCCGTCAGACCTGGGACGGCGAGAACTACGTCGACCACAACGCCAACATCTAACGGAGGATTGTCACCATGAACTCTGGTTCTAAACTGATGTACGGCATCGCAGCCTTCCTGGCTCTGATGGCTGTGATCTACACCTTCGGCACCGGCTTCGTCGCAGAGGACGGCTACGGCGGACGCACCGAGTGGGTCGGCATCACCGCGCTGGTCCTCTCCACCGCCCTGGCTCTCATGCTCGGCGTCTACCTCCACTTCACCGACTCCCGCTCTGACGTCCTCCCCGAGGACTGGGAAGAGGCTGAGGTCGAGGACAAGGCCGGCATCCTCGGCTTCTTCTCCCCGGGCTCCATCTACCCGGCATGGATGGCCAGCGCCGTCGGTGTCCTGGGTCTGGGTATCGCCTTCTGGCACTTCTGGCTCATCGCCATGGGCGCGATCCTGCTGATCTGGGGTACCTACAACCTCAGCATGCAGTACGGCCTGCCGAAGGAAAAGCACTAGTCTTCCCGGCGTAAGCCACACGAATCACGAACGAGGCACTCGTCCCCACCCAGGGGGCGGGTGCCTCGTCGTGCTTCCCGTCCCTCTCCCTCCCACGCGCCAGGCTGGAAGCTGTATGGGAGGAGCGTGGGGTCGAGGTGTGGGCGGCCGCTGAAAAGCCGGGAAACCGCAGGTAGGAGGGGGTCAACCGAAAGTTGGAAACCAGGGTTGAGTTCCCCTGGGGGGTGTGATTTACATCTCTTACCCCCCACGTGTCGAATGCAGGACTGTGCCCTGGTTTTGGGGTAGGGTTACGCCAAACGAGTGTCGCAGGGGGTGTGGCACCGAACCCGGGGAAATGACCTGCACTTTTAGAGCGTCGGATGTCTCCCGGAAAAGTTCCCGCGGGTGTAGCAGAATTTTTCGGGGGCCCTTCAACAAACAAAACCGCAGGTGAAAATCAGAAATCCCTCACGTGAGCGGGGGGAGTTGAAGTGACTTTGCCGCCCGGAGCGGTCATACTAGTCAGCGTGACGAGCGCAGTTTCAAACTCAGGTATGGCAGCACCACAGCGTGTTCCCGCACTGAACCGACCCAACATGGTCAGTGTCGGCACGATTGTGTTCCTGTCTCAGGAATTGATGTTCTTCGCCGGACTCTTCGCGATGTACTTCACCTCGCGTGCGAACGGCCTGGCAGGCGACTGGAACGAACAGACGGCAAATCTCAACGTCCTGTTCGGTTTCATCATCACCAGTATTCTGGTCGCCTCCTCGGTCACCTCGCAGTTCGGCGTCTTCGCAGCAGAAAGGGGTGACGTTTACGGTCTCCGTCGTTGGTACCTCATCACCGTCGCGCTGGCAGTGGGATTCCTCTGCTTCCTCGCGTACGAGTGGTACGAGCTGATCATTCACGGAGTGACCGTCCAGTCGAGCGTCTTCGGCTCGGTCTTCTACATCATCACGGGCTTCCACGCTCTGCACGTGTCGGCAGGTGTTATCGCCTTCCTCGTCGTGCTCCGTCGTGTGACCGTGTCCAAGTTCACGCCGGCACAGGCCACCGCCGCCATGGCAGTGTCCTACTACTGGCACTTCGTTGACGTCATTTGGGTCGGCGTCTTCATCACTCTCTACCTTGTCCAGTAGGCCGTAGCCTGCCGAGCAATCGGCCTGCAGCCATTCACTTTCCGCAACCGAATTTCAAAGGAAAATGATGGATACCAATCCGAACATCGCCGCCAACGGCGACACCTCCGCTGTGTCGTCCGCGTCGGCCAAGAAGGCCCGCAGCCGCCGCAAGATGCGCCGGACTGCCGTCGGAGCCTTCGCGCTCACCCTGGGTCTGACCGGTGCCGGCGTTCTCGCCACCGCAATCACCCCGGACGCGCAGGTCGCCACCGCACAGCGTGACGACCAGGCTCTCATCCAGGAGGGCAAGGACATCTATGACGTGGCCTGCATCACCTGCCACGGCGCCAACCTGCAGGGTGTCAAGGACCGCGGTCCCTCCCTGATCGGTGTCGGCGAAGGTGCCGTCTACTTCCAGGTGCACTCCGGCCGTATGCCGATGATGTCCAACGACGCTCAGGCCGAGCGTAAGGCCCCGCGTTACACCGAGAACCAGGCCCTCGCCATAGCCGCCTTCGTGGCAGCCAACGGCGGCGGCCCGGAGCTCGTGTACAACGAGGACGGCACCCTTGCCATGGAGGAGCTCCGCGGCAAGAACTACAACGGCATGATCGACGCCCGGGACATCGCCCGTGGTGGCGAGCTGTTCCGTCTGAACTGCGCCTCCTGCCACAGCTTCACCGGCCGTGGCGGCGCACTGTCCTCCGGTAAGTACGCACCGACGCTGGATTTCGCCAACGAGCAGGAGATCTACCAGGCCATGCTCACCGGCCCGCAGAACATGCCGAAGTTCTCCGACCGCCAGCTCTCCGCTGACGAGAAGAAGGACATCATCGCCTTCATCAAGGCGACCAAGGAGACCCCGTCCCCGGGTGGCTGGGGCCTCGGCGGCCTCGGCCCGGTCTCTGAGGGTATGGCCATGTGGTTCATCGGCATCACCATCCTTGGTCTTGCCGCTATGTGGATTGGATCGCGTTCATGAGCAACGAAGTGAAGAAGAACTACACCAACCAGGAACTCAACGCGATGAGCAACGACGAGCTCGCGCGTCTGGGTACTGAGCTGGATGATGTGACCGTCGCCTTCCGTAAGGAGCGCTTCCCGGTCGCCAACGATCCGGCTGAGAAGCGTGCGGCCCGTGCGGTCACCATCTGGGTGCTCGTCGGCATCATCGCCGCCATCGCCTTCCTCGGCGTCTACATCTTCTGGCCGTGGGAGTTCAAGAACCTCGGTGAGGAAGGCCACCTCTTCCACACCTTCTACACCCCGCTGCTGGGTCTGACCTCGGGCATCTCGATCGTCGCCCTGGGTATCGCCGTGGTCCTCTACGTGAAGACCATCGTCCCGGAGGAGATCTCCGTCCAGCGTCGTCATGACGGCCCCTCCTCCGAGGTCGACCGTCGCACCCTGACCGCGCTGCTCAACGACTCCTGGGAGACCTCCACCCTCGGCCGCCGCAAGGCGCTGCAGGGTCTGCTCGGCGGTGCCGGCATCCTCTTCGGTCTGGTCGTCGTCGCCCCGCTGGGCGGCATGATCAAGAACCCGTGGAAGCGCGGCGAGCTGGGCATCATGGGTGACGGCACCCTGTGGACCTCCGGCTGGACCCTCCACGAGCAGGGCGTCAAGCTCTACCTCGCCCGTGACACCGGCGCCATCGCCGAGCAGCACTCCGGCGAGACCGGTTCCCACTGGACCACCGTAGGCGTCTCCCGCCTCGTGCGTGTCCGCCCGGAGGACCTGGACGCCGGCGGCATGGAGACCGTCTACCCGCTGCCGACCTCCCTGGTCAACGACGGCGACATGTACAACCCGGAGCGTGACGTCTACGAGGAGCACATGCACTCCGTGCACGGTCCGCGTAACCCTGTCATGCTGATCCGTCTGCGCACCTCCGATGCCGAGAAGGCCATCGAGCGTGAGGGCCAGGAGGACTTCCACTACGGCGACTACTACGCGTACTCCAAGATCTGCACGCACATCGCCTGCCCGACCTCTCTGTACGAGGCTCAGACCAACCGCATCCTGTGCCCGTGCCACCAGTCTCAGTTCGACGCACTGCAGTACGGCAAGCCGGTGTTCGGCCCGGCCGCCCGTGCACTGCCGCAGCTGCCGATCACTGTCGACGAAGAGGGTTACCTCATCGCCAAGGGCAACTTCATCGAGCCCGTTGGCCCTGCATTCTGGGAGCGTAAGTCCTAATGAGCAACAAGCTGGCACAAGCTGCCGACAACATTGATTCGCGCTACACCGCGTCCGGTCTGCTGCGTCCGCAGCTGAACAAGGTGTTCCCGACCCACTGGTCCTTCATGCTCGGTGAGATGGCTCTCTACAGCTTCATCATCCTGCTGCTGACTGGTGTCTACCTGGCGCTGTTCTTCGACCCTTCCATCACCAAGGTGATCTACGACGGCGGCTACCTGCCGCTCAACGGTGTCGAAATGTCCCGTGCCTACGCAACCGCACTGGACATCTCCTTCGAGGTCCGCGGTGGACTCTTCGTCCGCCAGATGCACCACTGGGCCGCCCTGATGTTCATGATGGCCATGGTCGCGCACATGCTGCGTGTCTTCTTCACCGGTGCGTTCCGACGCCCGCGTGAGGCCAACTGGATCATCGGCTGCACCCTGATCATCCTGGGCATGGCCGAGGGCTTCATGGGTTACTCCCTCCCGGATGACCTGCTCTCCGGCGTCGGCCTCCGCATCATGTCCGCCATCATCCTGGGTCTGCCGATCATGGGCACCTGGCTGCACTGGCTGATCTTCGGCGGCGACTTCCCGTCCGACCTCATGCTCAACCGTTTCTACATCGCACACGTGCTCATCCTGCCGGGCATCATCCTCGGCCTGATCGCCGCTCACCTGGCGCTGGTCTGGTACCAGAAGCACACCCAGTTCCCGGGTGCCGGCCGCACCGAGAACAACGTCGTCGGTGTCCGCATCATGCCGGTCTTCGCGACCAAGGCCATCGGCTACGGTCTCCTGACCGCCGGTGTCCTGGCCCTGATGTCCGGCCTCACCACGATCAACGCGATCTGGAACATCGGCCCCTACAACCCGTCGCAGGTTTCCGCAGGTTCCCAGCCTGACGTCTACATGCTGTGGACTGATGGTGTCGCCCGTGTCATGCCGGCGTGGGAGCTGTACATCGGCAACTACACCATCCCGTCCGCCTTCTGGGTCGCACTGGTCTGTGGTGCCATGGTTGTCCTGCTGTTCGCATACCCGTGGATCGAGAAGAACGCCACCGGCGACGACGCCCACCACAACCTGCTGCAGCGTCCGCGCGACGTTCCGGTCCGTACCGGCATCGGTGCGATGGCCATCACCTTCTTCCTGCTGGTGACCATCTCCGGTGGTAACGACCACATCGCGCACTTCTTCCAGATCTCGCTGAACGCCATGACCTGGTTCGGTCGTATCGGTGTCATCATCCTGCCGCCGATCGCGTACTACATCACCCACCGCATCTGTGTCGGCCTGCAGCGTTCTGACCGCGCAGTGCTCGAGCACGGCATCGAGACCGGTGTCATCAAGCAGATGCCGAACGGTGCCTTCGTGGAGATCCACCAGCCGCTCGGCCCGGTCGATGAGCACGGCCACCCGGTTCCGCTGGCATACGCCGGCGCCACCGTCCCGAAGCGCATGAACCAGCTGGGCTTCGCTGACCGCATCGCCCGTGGTTCCCTCATCAAGGCCGACGACCAGCGTTTCACCGACGCTGCCGTCGAGACCGCACACGCCAACGAGCGTGAGGAGAAGGCCATGCTGGAGAACCTCCAGGAGGCCAACCGCGCGAAGGACCGCGAGGCCGGCCTGCTCGACTAGGCCACGCCTGCAGTTTCCACTGCGCTCACGAGTTGAGACCCCGCTTCCCCGGTACCTGGGGGAGGCGGGGTCTCCTCGTTTCTGCGGGCCTGTGTGTCCGTGTGGGCGCAAGCACGGACTCTGACCCCTTCTGGCTTGGCTGAACGACGCATCACCGTCGTCTCGGCTGCCGTCTCGGTGTACCTCCTCATTTCTCACGGGTGGGGGTGCTAGTCCGAGGTGGAGACTGCTACCGAGCTCTGGATCCGGGCTGAGGGTTGGGATGGTTGCGTCCGTTAGCGTGGTGTATCTGTGACTGCCGGTGACAACCCTCATGAATGCATGAGGCGGCCACCGCAGTACCTTTCGAATCAACTCCTACATCTCCTCGAAAGGGACAACCCACGATGGCCGCTGGCCCCCATCATATCGACCCGACCACCTACCTCGACGACCTACTGTCTCAAGCGTCCCCGGACCTGATGAGACAGATGCTGCAGAATTTCATCAACCAGATCCTGTCCACCCAGGCCGACCAGATCTGCGGCGCCGATTACGCCACCACATCCGAGTCCCGCACCAACGTCCGCAACGGCTACCGCCACCGAGACCTCGACACCAGAGTCGGCACCATCGACGTCGCCGTGCCGAAACTACGCACCGGTTCCTTCTTCCCGGACTGGCTGCTGGAACGACGCACCCGGGCCGAACGGGCCCTGACCACCGTGATCGCCACCTGCTACCTCAAAGGCGTGTCGACCCGCAGGATGAACGACCTGGTCGCCAGCTTGGGGATCAACAATCTCTCGAAATCACAGGTCTCAGAGATGGCCAAAGATCTTGATCAGATGGTGGAGGATTTCCGGACCCGCCCGTTGGATTCTGGCCCGTATCTGTATGTTTCCTGCGACGCGTTGACCATGAAGGTCCGTGAAGGCGGGCGGGTGGTCAAGACCTCCGTCCTGCTGGCCACCGGCGTCAATGCCGAAGGCTATCGGGAACTACTCGGTATGCAGGTCGCCACCTCGGAGTCGGTGGCCTCCTGGACCGGTTTCTTCCGCGATCTCAAGGCCCGGGGCCTGGACCAGGTGTACCTGGTCACCAGCGACGCGCACCTGGGGATCCAGCACGCCATCGGCGAGGTGCTGCCCAACGCCTCCTGGCAGCGGTGCCGCACGCACTTCGCTAAGAACCTCTCCGGGCTGGTGCCCAAGACGCAGTGGCCGACGTTGTCGGCGATGTTTCAGACGATCTTCCAGCAACCCGATGCCCAGGCTGTGTGGGATCAGGCACGGGAGGTGGTGGGCTTCTGTGAGCAGAAGTTCCCGCATGTCGCGGACTACCTCGAGGAGTCCCTCGACGAGCTGCTGGCTTTCACCCACGCCCCGAGGGCGGTGTGGACGAAGGTGTGGTCGAACAACCCGACCGAAAGGCTCAACCGGGAGATCCGCCGGCGCACCGACGTCGTCGGGATCTTCCCCAACCGCGAGGCCGTGGTCCGCCTCGTGGGTGCCGTGTTGGCGGAGCAGCACGATGATTGGATCCAGCAGAAGCGCTACATGTCGCTGACGAGCCTGGAGCAGACGAAGGCGATGATGGCCGCGGCTGTGATCGATGCCGGCGAAGCCACTCAGGAGGTCGCATGAGCAAGTCACGGCCCCAGGCTCGTGCCGGTCCCTGACACCGTCACGCTGCTTGTTTTATCGAAAGGCAGAAACACCACTCCCGCGGACTTGACCGGTTGGGATGGCCGAGCGGGCAAGCACTTCCGGTGCCTAGCGGCGACCAAAGAATGCCGCGAGGGGCTCTCGTTGCTGTCGACGGGAGTCCCTCGCGGCATGTCCGGGTTGCTGTCTGCTGCTTCTCGACGCCCCACGCGCCGTTCTGGAGGCGTTTCTCTGAGGGTTTCGGTATCAGGTGACTTGGGTGACGGCGGAGCAGGCAGGTGCCTCCGGCACCTCGCGGCATATCCCGGTTGCTGTCTCCTGCTTCTCGACGCCCCACGCGCCGTTCTGGAGGCGTTCCTCTGAGGGGTTGGGTATCAGGGTGGCGCGGGTGATGGCCGAGCCGGTAGGTGCCTCCGGCCCCTAGCGGCAACCAAAGAATGCCGCGAGGGGCTCCCGGCGACAGTGACGGGAGCCCCTCACGGCATATCCCAGTTGCTGTCTCCTCCTTCTCGACGCCCCGAGGGGAGAAGTACCCCTGGGAGTATCCGGTCGGGACCGGGGAGATAACGCCCCGGTTTCCGCTGGAACGTCGAAAAGTGCGCTAAATCACAGTGGAATCGTGGGGTGGCGAAGATCGCCTTTCCCGAGGTGTGGTCGGGCCATGTCGACGGAACCTTCCAAGGCTGGATACCGCAAGGTCAGGGGGTCATATGGGCGGTCGTCGATAGTTGATTTGTCCCCGAACGCGTTCCGGCCGGGGAGGGCGCCCCTGTTCGATAACAGTGCGATAACGGCGACACGCCAGAGGCGAGCGTTGGACAAGCTTCGTTGTCGTTTCGTAACCTGATCGAGACATTGCGGGGCTTCGCAAGGAAGCCGCCGAATGACTGAACTGAAAAGAATGCCTAATCCCCGTCAGGGGAGCCGGGGAACCATACAGCGTTTTCTGGGGTTCATCCTCCGCAAGAGCGCCGCACACCAGAGTGTGGGGCGTGGAGTGGGGGAGGGAAGCTTCCGCTCCCAACCCGTCAGCTAACCCGGTAGGCACAAGGAAGATCTGGAGAAACATTCGTGGCTCAGCACCGTCGCCTCACCAAGACCGCTACCCGTCGTCTCGCGACCGCCTCCGCGGTCGTCATGGGCGCCACCATCCTCGCACCGGTCGCCGACGCCGTTGAGGTCGTCATCCCGAACACCGACATCCGTGTCGACGTCCCGGCACTGGCCAACGTCCAGGGTCTGGAGAGCGTCCCGAACGTCGAGCAGTTCGTCCCCTCCCTGCAGCAGGCCACCAACTCCTACGTGGCAGCCGTGAACAACGCCCCGGCTCCGGCCCCGGCTCCGGCCCCGGCACAGGCAGCTCCGGCCGCCTCCTCCACCGGCCAGGCCATCGCCAACGCCGTGCGTTCCAAGATCGGTGCCCCCTACGCCTGGGGTGCCACCGGCCCGTCCGCCTTCGACTGCTCCGGCCTGACCACCTGGGCCTACCAGCAGGTCGGCAAGTCGATCCCGCGCACCTCCCAGGCGCAGGCAGCCCAGGGCCAGCGTGTCCCGCTGGACCAGCTGCAGCCGGGCGACATCATCGCCTACTACGGTGGTGCCACCCACGTCGGCATCTACGTCGGCAACGGCATGATCGTCGACGCCCTGAACTCCGGCACCCCGGTCGGTGAGCGTCCGCTGCACTTCCAGCCGATCCACTCCGCGGTCCGTTTCTAAGCGCCCCGCACCCCCTTCCGAGACCCGCCCCCGAGGCGGGTCTTCGCGTTTCCGGGCAAAGAGGAAAGAGCAGGTGGGGAGGCTGTACCGGGGGAGGGGCCGCGGTCTATAGTGGTGTCTGGACAACACCGGCCTCCGTTACTGAAAGAGTGACCTTGCGCTTCCCCCGCACCCTGCGAACCACCGGCGCCACCACCCTCGGCGCTGTCCTGCTGACCTCCGGATTCGCCGTTCCCACGGCACTTGCCGACGAGGACCTGGACACCCTCATCGCCTCCCTGGAGGACGTCTCCCAGGAGGCGACCGCCCGCAACGAGGAGGTCAAGCAGCTCGAGGATGACCTCACCCGGGGCGAGGAACGGCTCGGGACCCTGCGGGAGCAGGCGGAGGCGGCGCGGGAGCGGGCCACCGCGGCCCGCGACGCGCAGCACGCTTACCAGCGTGACGTCAATGAACTCGCCGGCGCGAAGTACCGCAGCCTGCAGATCGACCCGGTCACCAACGCCATCTCCGCGGAGAACCCGCAGAACGCCATCGACCGCGCGTCCTACCTCGGGGCGCTGACCAGGCACACGGAGCGGACCGTCGAGAAGCTCGCGGAGGCGACCGCCGCCGCCGGCCGGGAGCACACCGACGCCTCCCGCATGGTGGCGGAGGCCAACTTCAAGCAGTCCCAGCTGGAGAAGCAGCACCGGGTCCTCGCCGAGCAGCAGGAGGAGCTGCAGATCCGCATCCGGGAGATCGAGGAGAAGGTCGCCTCCCTCGACGAGTCGGCCCGCCTGGCCTGGGAGAACAAGAACAACCCGCTGGCCCCCATCCTCACCGGCGACGCCAGTGGCGTAGTCGGCGCCGCCCTGAGCAAGCTCGGCTCGCCCTACGGCTGGGGCGCGACCGGCCCGAACCAGTTCGACTGCTCCGGTCTCATGGTGTGGGCGTACCAGCAGCAGGGCAAGTCGATCCCGCGCACCTCGCAGGCCCAGCTCGCCGGCGGTCGGCCGGTGTCGCGCGCGGAGCTGCAGCCCGGCGACATCGTCGGCTACTACCCGGGTGTCACGCACGTCGGCATGTACATCGGCAACGGCCAGCTCGTGCACGCCTCCGACTACGGCATCCCGGTGCAGGTCGTGTCCGTCGACTCGATGCCGTGGGCCGGCGCCGTCCGCTACTGACCCATGTCCCGGACGCTGCTGGTCACCAACGACTTCCCGCCCACCGTCGGCGGCATCCAGTCGTACCTGCGTGACTTCCTGGGCACCCTCGACCCGGAGCAGGTGGTGGTGTTCGCCTCGACGCAGGACCGGACCGCCGCGGCCGCCCACGACGCGGGGCTGCCGTACCGCGTCATCCGCTGGCCGCGTCACGTCATGCTGCCCACGCCGACGACCGCGGAGGCCATGAGCCAGATCATCCGTGAACTGGACATCGACACCGTGTGGTTCGGCGCCGCCGCCCCGTTGGCACTCATGGGGGCCGCGGCCCGCCGGGCGGGGGCCACGCGCATCATCGCGAGCACCCACGGCCACGAGGTCGGCTGGTCCATGCTGCCCGGCGCCCGCCGCGTCCTGCGGCGCATCGGGGACACCGCCGACGTGGTCACCTACATCTCCGACTACACCCTGCGTCGCGTCCGCCGCGCCTTCGGCCCGCACCCGGAGTTCCGCCACCTGCCCTCGGGCGTCGACGTCGACTGGTTCCGCCCCGCCACCCCGGAGGAGAGGGCCGACACCCGGGAGCGTCACGGCACCGGCCCGCTCGTGGTGTGCGTCTCCCGTCTGGTCCCGCGCAAGGGACAGGACATGCTCATCGGGGTCTGGCCGCAGGTCCTCGAGCGGCATCCGACGGCCCGGCTCCTCATCGTCGGCTCGGGGTCGCACGAGGCTGTGCTGCGCAGGATGGCCGCCCCCCTCGGCGACGCCGTCGCATTCACCGGCCCGCTGTCCACTCCTGACCTCCGCTCGCTGCTGGCCTCCGCGGACGTCTTCGCCATGCCGGCCCGCACCCGCGGCGGGGGACTCGACGTCGAGGGCCTCGGCATCGTCTACCTCGAGGCGCAGGCCTGCGGCGTGCCCGTCATCGCCGGCGACTCCGGCGGGGCACCCGAGACCGTCACCCCCGAGACCGGCATCGTCGTCGACGGCCGCAGCGGGGAGGAGCTCACCGCCGCCCTCCTGCAGCTTCTCGACGACCCTCCGCACGCCGCCGCCCTCGGGGAGGCGGGGCGTCGGCACGTCACGGACAGCTGGACCTGGGACATCATGGGTGCCCGGCTGCGGGATATACTCCGTTGATGAAGCTCAGTGAGGCGGATGCCCGCCCGACGGTGGGGTTCGACATCGGTGGGACGCAGTGCCGGGCGACGGTGGTGTCGGCGGCGGGGGAGATCCTCACGACGCTGAGTGTGCCCACCCCGGACACCGAGGCGGCGCTGGAGGACGCGGTGGTGGGGCTCGTCGAGAAGCTCCGTGCAGAGCACGACCCGGCGGCCGTTGGACTGGCGGTCGCCGGATTCCTCGACGCGGAGCGCGAGACCGTCCGCTTCGCCCCGCACCTGCCGTGGCGCGACGTACCCGTGCGTGCACGCCTGCAGGACCGGCTGGGGTTGCCGGTCGTCCTCGAGCACGACGCCAACTCCGCCGCCTGGGGCGAGTACCGCTTCGGCTCCGCCCGCGGCGCCGGGACCTGGGTGTTCTTCGCGGTGGGCACCGGCATCGGCGCGGCACTCATGATCGACGGGCAGCTGTTCCGCGGCGCCTACGGCACCGCCCCCGAGTTCGGGCACCTCACCGTCGTGCCCGGGGGACGGCTCTGCGCCTGCGGCCGTCGGGGCTGTCTGGAGCGCTACGCCTCCGGCACCGCGCTCGCCGACACCGCCGTCGAGCACGGCCTGCCGCCCGGGATGAGCGGACCGGCGCTGATGGCCGCGGCCCGTGCAGGAGACGCCCGGGCGGAGGCGGTCATCGCGGACTTCGCCGCGTGGCTCGGGCAGGGCCTGGCCACGGTGGTGGACGTGCTCGACCCGGAACTCATCGTCCTCGGCGGGGGAGTGGCGGTCGACGCCGACCTCTTCCTCGCGGACGCGCAGGCCGCGCTGGCCGCGAACATCGTCGGCGCGGGACACCGGCCACTCCCGGTCGTGGGAACCACGGAACTCGGCCCCGCCGCGGGTATGATTGGCGTGGCAGATTTAGCGCGTACGCATTCTTAAGGGGAGACACCGATGCAAAAGCAGTGGTACTGGCTGTACAAGAACGTTCTCATCGGTCCTTTCCTCCGCGTGTGGAACCGCCCGACCATGGAGGGACGGGAGAACATCCCGGCCACCGGGGCGGCGATCGTCGCCTCCACCCACCAGTCGGTCATGGACTCCTTCTACTTCCCGGCCCTCAGCCCCCGCCGTGTCACCTTCCCGGCGAAGCAGGAGTACTTCACCAACACCGGCGTCATCGGCGCGATCCAGCGCTGGTTCTTCACCTCCATCGGCCAGATCCCGGTGGACCGCACCGCCAGCAACGCCGGCGACGCCACCCTCGCCGCCGCCCGCACCGTCCTGGACGTGGGCGGCGTCCTGGGCATCTACCCGGAGGGCACCCGCTCCCCGGACGGCCGCGTCTACAAGGGACGCACGGGCATGGCCCGCATCGCCCTGGCCACGGGCGCCCCGATCGTGCCGCTGGCCATGATCGGCTCCCGGAACGCCAACCCCATCGGCACGTGGATCCCGCGCCCGTTCAAGGTGCGCATGAAGGTCGGCGAGCCTATCGACGGCCGCGCCTACGTCGAGTCCCTGGGCATCGACCCGGACTCCCGCGAGGCCGCCCGCCCGCTGACCGACCACGTGATGGCCATCCTCACGGAGCTGTCCGGTCAGCCCTACGTCGACATGTACGCCTCCGAGGTCAAGGCCTCCCTGGCCGCCGGTCGCGGCTGGCCCAAGGGGACGGAACCGGCACGTTCCTAGGGGTCACCTGACCGGAACCTTGTTCGCCGCTGGGGTGTTCCTCTTATATACTCAGCCGCTGGATCACCGGTGACGTGAAGGGGCGTGGCGAATGACGCTGAACAGTAGGACGGCTGCGGGTCAGGCGACCCCGGCAACGAGGATGCGCTGGCCTGACGTGGCCAAGGGACTCTCCATCATCGGCGTCGTCCTGCTGCATGTCAGCCTCGCAGTCCCCGAGGGGATGAGCACCACGGCGGCGCAGATCAACAGCCTCCTCGACCCGCTGCGTATGCCGCTGTTCTTCATGGTCAGCGGATTCTTCTCGGCGAAGGTGTTCGGCTTCACGTTCCGGGACCTCTTCCTGCGGCGCCTGTGGTTCTTCCTCGTGCCCTACCTCCTGTGGGTGCCCATCGAGCTGTGGTTCAAGTTCCAGGAGTGGCACCGCTTCGACGACAAGCCCATGCCGGGCGTCGACCGCTACCTCGAGCACATCATCGAGGGTCGGAACATGTACTGGTTCCTCTACGCCCTGGTCATCTTCAACGTCATCCTCTGGCTGACCCGGAAGCTCCCCTGGTGGGCGGGTCTCCTCGTCGGTCTGGCCCCGATCCTCATCCTGCCGCTGCACGCGGAACAGCAGATGATCGGCAAGGCCGTCCTCTACCTGCCGGCCTTCCTGCTGGGTGCGCATCTGCGTCGGCACATCCGCGAGTTCGCGGAGACCGCCACCAGCCTGCGGCACCTCACCCGCGGCACCATCCTCTATGCGGCCGGTTTCAGCCTGGCCGCCGTGTGGGCCTGGTGGAACACGGTCGCGGATGTGTCCCTCCCGTGGATGCTGCCCTTCGCGGAGACGGTGGGCTACTCCGATGTGCGCCTGGTGGTGAACTCACTGGTCCAGCTGCTCATGCTGCCCATGGCCGTCATCGTGGCGGTGCTGCTCGGCCGGGTCCCGGTGCTCAACGACGTCCTGGCCTTCCTCGGACGCCACACGCTGGTGATCTACCTGGGCCACCCCATCGCACTGACGGTGCTGTACCACTACAACGTGCGTGGGTGGCAGCTGCCGATCAGCCGGGACGCGGAGTCCGCGCTGCTGAGCACCTCCCTGTGGATGGTCATCGGCCTGCTGATCTCCGCGGTCGGTTCCCTCGCGCTGTACCTCATCACCCGCATCCCCTACCTGCGGTGGACGATCATGCCGCCTCAGCTGGTCGCTGCTTCCCGACGCCCCGTCAACGCCGCCGGTGCCACCGCCGCAGCCCCCACGACCGCCAGCGTCACGACGAGGTAGGAACTGCCGAGCACCTGCGCCCACCAGGGCCAGGCGTGCTCGACACCGTTGTTGGGCAGCAGCCAGTGCGGTGAGGTGAGGACGGCGAGCACCACCGCCGCGGCGAGGACCCGGGGGAGCCTGCCCGCCGTCATGCCCAGCGTGACCGCGATGGGCACGAGCCACACCCAGTGGTGCGACCAGGACACCGGCGAGCAGACCAGCGCCACGGTCGAGGCCAGCAGGACGGTCCACAGGAGGGAGTCGACGCGGACCATCGCCCAGACGACCAGGCCCACGGCCAGCAGGACCAGGATGAGCCAGACCAGGGAGTCGGCGGACTCGCCGGGATCCGCCAGCCGGGCCAGGAATCCGCGGAGCGACTGGTTGGAGGAATACGACTCGCTGCCGATGCGGCCGGTGTCGCGGAGGGTGTCCAGCCAGTACGTCCGGGAGTTCTCCCAGTGCACGGCCGCTGCGGCCAGGGTGAAGCCGACGCCGGCGAGGAACGTCACCGCCGCGTTCCGCCACTCCCGGCGGACGAGGAACACGAGGATGAACACCGCGGGGGTGAGCTTGATGGCGGCGGCCAGCCCGATGAGCACGCCGCGGGGCAGCCAGGGGCGGCGGGTGAGGGTGTCGACGAGCACCAGCGTCATGAGCAGGATGTTGATCTGCCCGAAGCCGATGGTCTCCCGGACCGGTTCGGCGACCAGCGCGAAGGGGAGGATCCAGGTGGCGACCATGCGGTGGTCGGCCAGCCGGGGCGCGGCGTGGCGCAGGACGATGACCAGGCACCACCACAGCAGGAGCGCTGACGCGAGGGTCCAGGTCACCAGGGCCACCGCGTACGGCACCAACGCCGGCGGGACGAAGAGCATCGCCGCCAGCGGGGGATAGGTGAAGGGCAGCGTGATGTCGCCGACCTCGTAGCCGCGGGTGTAGAGGTTGTCGCCGTCGAGAAGCGCGGCGGCGCCGGCACGGTAGACGTCGATGTCGATGGCGTAGCGGATGGAGGGACCGCCGTCGATGAGCCAGGGGAGGACCGCCACCACGGAGGCCACCGCAGCGATCACCGTCCACGTCCGGTTCCGACGGGTCGACAGCACAGGGGCAGGAGAAGTGGTGCTCACGGCTGAAACTATAACCGGCGGCACCCGGCACCCAGGCGTGGGAGGTCACACGTTAGGCTGTTGGCGTGCGCTACTTCTACGACACCGAGTTCATCGAGGACGGCCGGACCATCGAACTGGTCTCCATCGGCATCGTCGCGGAGGACGGGCGCGAGTACTACGCCGTCTCCACTGATTTCGACGCGACCCGCGCCAACGCCTGGGTGCGGGAGAACGTGCTGGACAAGCTGCCCAACCCGGGGGACCCCGTGTGGAAGTCCCTGGAGACCATCCGGGAGGAGGTCCTCGCGTTCCTCACCTCCGCCCGGGACGGCGACCCGGAGCTGTGGGCCTGGGTCGGCGCCTACGACCACGTGGTCCTGGCCCAGCTGTGGGGAGACATGGCCGGTCTGCCGCGGGCCATCCCGCGCTACACCCGGGAGCTCAAGCAGTACTGGGAGTTCGCCGGTCGGCCCTACCTGCCGAAGACCCCGGACGGCTCGCATGACGCGCTCGTGGACGCCCGCCACAACCTGGAGAAGTTCCGGATCTGCGCCGAGGCGCTCCCCCTGACACGGCGCAACCGGGTGCAGAACTGAGGTTCCTCCTGCCCCAAGGGGGTTACTTGACTGGACAGCCGTGCTATGAATATGGGTGTGAGTTGGACTGTTGACATTCCCAAAGAGGTTCTCCCCGACCTGCCGCCGCTTCCCGCCGGCCTGCAGGAGCGGTTCGAGGACGTAATTTCCCGCGAGGCCAAGCAGCAGCCCAGCTGGGACCGGACGCAGGCGGAGACCGTCCGCAAGATCCTCGAGTCGGTGCCGCCGACCGTGGTCGCCCCGGAGGTGACCCGCCTGAAGAAGGAGCTCGCCGACGTCGCACTCGGCAAGGCCTTCCTCATGCAGGGCGGTGACTGCGCCGAGACCTTCGAGTCGAACACCGAGCCCCACATCCGCTCGAACATCAAGACGCTGCTGCAGATGGCGGTCGTCCTGACCTACGGTGCGTCGACCCCGGTGGTCAAGCTGGCCCGCATCGCCGGCCAGTACGCGAAGCCGCGTTCCCAGGACCTGGACGAGAACGGCCTGCCGAACTACCGCGGTGACATCGTCAACGGTGTCGAGCCGACCCCGGAGGCACGTCGCCACGACCCGGCCCGCATGATCCGTGCCTACGCGAACTCCTCCGCGGCGATGAACCTGGTCCGTGCGCTGGTCAGCTCCGGCACCGCCGACCTGAACAAGGTCCACGAGTGGAACCAGGAGTTCGTCGCCCAGTCCCCGGCCGGCGCCCGCTACGAGGCCCTCGCCGCGGAGATCGAGCGCGGCCTGCGTTTCATGGATGCCTGTGGAGTCAGCGACGAGTCGCTGCGCACCTCGGACATCTACTGCTCCCATGAGGCACTGCTCGTTGACTACGAGCGCGCCATGCTGCGCCTGCACGAGGACGAGGACGGCCAGACCCGCCTCTACGACCTGTCCGCACACCAGCTGTGGATCGGCGAGCGCACCCGCGGCATCGAGGACTTCCACGTCAACTTCGCCGCCCTCATCGCCAACCCGATCGGCCTGAAGATCGGCCCGACCATCACCCCGGAGGAGGCCGTCGCGTACGCCGCGAAGCTGGACCCGGACAAGGAGCCGGGCCGCCTGACCCTGGTGGCGCGCATGGGCCACGACAAGGTCCGCACCGCGCTGCCGCCGGTCGTCGAGGCCGTCGAGGCCGCCGGCCACAAGGTCATCTGGCAGTCCGACCCGATGCACGGCAACACCTTCACCGCGTCGAACGGCTACAAGACCCGTCACTTCGACAAGGTCATCGACGAGGTCCAGGGCTTCTTCGAGGTCCACCGTCAGCTGGGCACCCACCCGGGTGGCATCCACATCGAGCTCACCGGTGAGGACGTCACCGAGTGCCTCGGCGGTGCCATGGACATCACCGACGTCGACCTGCCGGGCCGCTACGAGTCCGCCTGCGACCCGCGTCTGAACACGCAGCAGTCCCTCGAGCTGGCCTTCCTGGTCGCGGAGATGCTCCGCAACTAGCCGGACTGAATGCCTGAACGCCGCCCGCCCCACCCCGGGGCAGGCGGCGTTCCTGCGTTCCCACTACAGGGTGAGGCGGACGGTGGAGTCGAGGCGGGCGTCGGTGCCGGCCTCGGGGCGCTGGCGGGTGACCATGCGGTCGTTGTCCCGCTCGCGCGCGGTGGTGTCCAGGCCGACGGCCTCGAGCGTCGCGCGGGCCTGCGCGACGGTCATGCCGACGACGTCCGGCACCATGACCCGGCCGGCGAGGGTGAGCGTCACCTCGGCCTCGTCGGGGGCGACGGTCTCGCCGGCGGCGGGGCTGGTGCGGACGACGGTGTCCGGGGTGGCGCCGACGGCGCTGCGGTCCCGGCGGGTGTCCTCGACGCTGAATCCCGCGGCCTGCAGGGTGGCGGTGGCGTCGGCCTCGGACATGCCCTCGACGTCCGGCACGGTCAGTCCGCTGTTGACCACGAGCGAGACCTCGCTGCCGCGCGTCAGCGTCGTGCCGGGGGCGGGGGAGACGTCGAGGACCTGCCCGGCGGGGGCGTCCTCGTCGAAACGCCTCTCGACGTCCGCCACCGTCAGCCCCAGCTCGGCGAGGCGGGCCTCGGCGGTGGCGAGGTCGGTGCCGATGATCGTGGGCACCTGGATGGGTTCCGGTCCCCGCGAGAGGTGGACCGTGACGGTGGAGCCGATCTTCACGGGCTCCCCGGCGGCCGGGTCGGTCGCGGCGACGAGTCCCTCCCCGACGTCCGCGGACCAGACGGGCTCCCCGGTGGCGACCTTGAGGGTGCGCTCCGCGGCCGTCGCCTGGTAGGCGAGGACGTCCATGCCCTTCGGTTCCGGGACGGTCGGCCGACCCTGGGACACGAGCACCGTGACCTGCTGGCCGCGGACGACCTTCTCCCCGTCGGCGGGGTCGGTGCCGGCGCTGAGGTCGGAGGCGACGTCGTCGTGGTAGACGAGCTCGGTGACCGCGGTGAACCCGGCCTCCTCGATCGTGCTGACGGCGGCGGTGCGGTCCATGCCGAGCACCGGCGGGATCTCGCCGTAGCGACCGGACCCGAACCACCAGCCGCCCACGGCGATGGCGGCGGTGAGCAGGGCGATGACCAGCAGCCATACGACCAGGCCCGTACGCGAGCGGTTGCTCACCGGCTTGGGGGTCGTGGGAGCCGTGGGCGCTGCCGGCGCTGTGGGCACCGCCGGGACCGGCGGCGGAGCCTGGGGCTGCAGGGCGGGGACGGGCTCCTGGACCCGGGTCTCGGTGACGTCGGGGGAGGGGGCGGGGGAGATCTCGGTGACCATCGTCGGCGGGCCGACCAGGTCGGTGATGTCGGTGGGCACGGCCGCGGCGCGGGTGGCGGCGGAGTTCTCCGGGATGGGCACGGTGAACGCCGGGAGGGTCAGCTCCCCGGCGACGTCGTCGAGGGCGGCGAGGAACTCGGCGGCGTCGGCGAAGCGGTCCTGCGGGCGGCGGGCGGTGGCGGTGGCCACGAGGGCGTCGATAAGCGGGGGCACGCCGGAGATGAGGGAGCTCGGGGCGGGGACGTCCTCACTGAGGCGGCGGTAGGCGTGCTCCATCGGGGTGTCCCCGGAGAAGGGCGTGGAACCGGTGAGCAGCTCGAAGAGGACGATGCCGGCGGAGTACACGTCCGAGGCCGGGGTGATGTCGGTGCCGTCGACCTGCTCCGGGGAGAGGTAGGCGGCGGTGCCGACGATCTGCGAGGGCGTGGCACCCGCGGCGGCGGCGCGGACGAGGCCGAAGTCGGCGAGCTTCACGCGGTGGTCGCCGTTGATGAGGATGTTGTCCGGCTTGATGTCCCGGTGCACCAGACCGGCGGTGTGGGCGATGGACAGGCCGGTGAGGACCGCCCGCATCACCGCGGCGGCGGCGTGCGGGGGCATGGGGCCGCGCTCGGCGAGCAGCTCCCGCAGGGTGCCGCCGGTGATGAGCTCCATGATGAGGAAGAGGTGGTCCCCGTCGGACCCGAAGTCGTAGACGTTGACCAGGTTGGGGTGGGTGAGCTGCGCCATCGCCCGGGCCTCGCGGCGGAAACGCTGCCGGAAGACGGGGTCGGCGATGTACTTCTCGTCGAGGACCTTCGCGGCGACGGCGCGCCCCAGGCGGAGGTCGACGCAGCGCCAGACCATGGACATGCCGCCGCGGGCGATCGGGTGATCGATGCGGTACCTGTCGTCGAGGAGGTCTCCCACTGCCAGTTGAGCCATGGGGACAGTATGGTCCACACGCGGGTGCCCACGCCAACGCGGGCGGTAGAGTGGACGACGTGATTCCCAACGACATCCCCCTTGAGACCCTGCTCGCCGACGAGCCCATGCTCACCCTCCCGGAGACCGCCGAGAGGCTGGGTGTGGTGATCACCCGCGTCCATGACCTGCTGGGTGCCAACAAGCTCATCGCGCACGTCATCGACGGGAAGCGGCACATCCCGGAGGCGCTGTTCCACGAGGGCTCACACTCGACGGGCAAGTTCGTGCCCGGCCTGATCACCCTTCTGAAGGACGGCGGCTACACCGACGAGGAGATCCTGCGCTACCTGTTCACCGAGGATGAGACACTGCCGGGTCGGCCGGTGGACGCTCTCCACGGTCAGCTGGCGCGTGAGGTGCTGCGCCGCGCGCAGGCCATGGCCCTGTGAGGTCCCGCCCGAACACCCAGTCCGTGAGGAACCAGGCGATGACGAACACGCCGAGCATCCACCACGTGTTGTAGAGCTGGTGGTTGCCGCTGCCCGTGAACGCCAGGGTGACCACCACCGACGCGCCCACGGCCAGCCGCAGCACCCACTCGGGCGGGCGGACCGCGCCGACGAGTGAGATCACCGAGGCGTAGTACCAGGGCAGCGTCACCGAGTTGAACACGAACGCGACCTGGTAGGCGAGCGCCGTGCCGGCGACGGCGCGGCGCTCGTTCTGCCGGAAGAGCCACCACACGATGACCAGCCCGGCGAGCATGAGCACCATCGAGATGCTGCGCAGGACGCCGAGTGCCGTGTTGTACTCGAAGGAGGTCTGGAACACCTGGATCAGCCAGGTGATCCAGCTGGCCAGCAGTGATGGCAGCGCGAGGGGGTTGATGACCTTCGAGTTGCCGGAGATTTCCGAGAGCCAGCCCCATGAGGACCCGGACAGCCAGGTGACCGCGGCGACGACCGCGAGCGTCTCGACGACGCCCACGGCACCGCTGAGCACGAACGCGGGGACGCGGTGGATGCGCTTCGCGTAGTGGATGGTGGCCAGCCACACGACGAAGGGCAGGGCGATGGCGGCGGTGGCCTTGAGGGACACGGCCACCGCGATGAGCGCCACGCCCAGCAGGAAACGCCGGTGCAGGCTGGCGAGCAGTCCGAGGCTGACCAGACCGACCATGACGGACTCGTTGTGCATGCCGCCGACCATGTGGAGGATCATCACCGGGTTGGCCACGCCGAGCCACAGCGCCAGGGCGGGGTCGCCGCCGAGGGCGCGGGCGATGCGGGGGACCGCCCAGGCGATGGCGGCGAAGCCGAGGACCGAGATGAGCTTGTACACGACCACCCCGGCCGTCACGTTGTCCCCGACGAGGCGGGTGACGCCCTCGCCGATCCACAGGTGGAGCGGCCCGTACGGGGTGGTGGTGTTGCGCCAGTCGTGGGAGACCTCCAGCAGGAACGGCCCCGGGTTGACCGCGGCGCCCTGCGTGTACGGGTCGTAGCCGTCGCGGAGCATGGCGCCCTGCATGAGGTAGGAGTACACGTCGCGGGAGAGCATCGGGGCGGCCGGGAGGAGCGGCAGGACCCAGGCCCACAGCGCGGTGCGGACCCGTTTCTCCGCCCCCTCCGTGCGGTTGAGCACGTGCCGACGCCCGAGGACCGCCCACGCGACCAGCAGCGTCGCCACGCCCGCCCAGAACACGGCGTTGGAGATTCCTGCGCCGTGCCCGTAGGAGAGGAAGTCCAGGTCGAGGGCCTCCAGCACGCCACCGCGGTTGCGGATGGCGCCGCCTCCGAAGGAGCCCAGGAACAGCATGACCGCACCGATGATTCCCAGCGGGAGCGCGCCGGGCAGACGGAGCGTCATCAGTGGCGGCGCGCCGTCGCGCGGTGGGCGAGGTCGGTGAGCGTCGCGGTGACCTCCGGGGAGGTGCCCGCGGCGGCGAGGTGGGCGAGACCGGAGCGGGTGAGCTCGGTGATGCGTTCCTCGATCTCCTCCACGGCGCCGGTGTCCGCGATGATCTGCGCCAGACGGGCGATCTGCGCGGGATCGTCGGTGGCGCCGACGCCGGCGCGCAGTTCGGCGGCGGCGGCGGGGTCGCGGTCGTCGGCACGCTGCAGAGCGGTGGCGAGCAGGACGGTGCGCTTGCCCTCCCGCAGGTCGTCGCCGGCGGGCTTGCCGGTGACCGCCGGGTCGCCGTAGACGCCGAGCTGGTCGTCGCGGAGCTGGAAGGCGATGCCGATGTCGTGGCCGTAGCCGCGGAAGGCGTCGATGGTGGCCTGGTCGGCGCCCGCGATGGCGGCGCCGAGGTGCAGCGGGCGTTCGATGGTGTACGCGGCGGTCTTGAAGCGGTTGACGGAGTCGGCGAGCTCGATGTTCTCGTCGGCGGTCGCCTCCAGGGTGATGTCGAGCAGCTGCCCGCCGATCACCTCGGTGCGCATGCCCCGCCACGGATCGCGGGCGCGCTGCAGCGCGGCGACGGACAGCCCGGAGTCCTGCAGCATGTCCTCGGCCCACACGAGGGCGAGGTCGCCGACGAGGATGGCCACGGACTCGCCGAAGTGCGCGGGGTCACCCGCCCAGGCACGGTCCCGGTGCTGCTTCTCGACGGCCCGGTGGACCGTCAGGTTGCCGCGCCGGGTGTCGGACGAGTCGATGATGTCGTCGTGGATGAGCGCGCAGGCCTGGATGAACTCGAGGGAGGCGGCGGCCCGCAGCATCGCGGCCGGGTCCTCCGCCGCGCGTTCGAGGCCGCCGCCGCCGACGAAACCGGCCCAGGCGTAGAGAGGGCGGATGCGCTTGCCCCCACCGAGCACGAAGGACTCCAGGTGGGCGACCGCCTCGGTGACCGGGCCGCCGATGGCGGCGACCTGTCGGCGACGGTCGTCGATGAAGCGGGTCAGTTCCTCCCGGACGGCGTCCGGGACCTGGTCGAGGGTCAGCGTCGTGAGGGGGCTGGGAGTGCTCAACGCGGATGATCCTTCATGTGGGTGGTGGGCGGACTGCTCCCACGATACCCAGCCGGTCACCCGCGTCGTTCAACGGCGGGCTTCTCCACCATGCCGGGCAGGGGGAGGGGTACCGAGAGGACGGCGAAGGGGCGGGCGTCGCCGTCGAAGCGGAAGTGGCGCAGCTCGTCGCGGAAGCCCATGGATCGGTAGAGGGAGAAGGCGTTGTTGGCCTCGTCGTCGACCTCGGGCGTCGAGAGCATGGCGTTGCCGGCGGGGGCGAGCCAGAGCAGCTGGGAGAGCAGGATCCGGCCGATCCCGCGTCCCTGCTGCGTGGGGGAGACGTGGATCTCCGCCACCTCGAAGTAGTCGCGCAGGAGCAGCACCTGCCGGGTGTCCGGCCCGCCGGCCTCCCGGATGCCGCGCCGCACCTGTCGGTCCCACCACATGTCGGGCATGCCGATGTAGCCGTAAGCCACGCCGAGGACCTCGTCCTGGTCGAGGGCGGCCAGCGCGGTGAATCCCGGCTGGACGATCTCGCGCCTCCAGACGTCGATGCGACCGGCGCGGATGCTCGGGTCGTAGCCCATCGCCTCTATGTAGAGGTCGACGAGCTGGGGGGCCAGCACGGCGAATTCGGGGCCGGACAAGCGGCGGATCTCCATGGTCACACCACCACTGAACCATGAACGGCCGGGTGTGTGGGGAAAAGACCACCGGGAGTGGACGAATCCGCAGGAGAACCATTGACCTGTTCGAAAGGCTGTTCTATAATTGGGGTGTGGTGTCCAGGCCCGTTCCTAGGGTGAGGGCAGGTTGGATCGCAGAGGTTGAGGAAAGGAGACGGTCCCGATGGCACAGATCATCTCGGCAACGACGAGGTTCGCCGGAGCGGGTGCGGGGACGCGACGGGCCGGCTTCATTCTCAAGGCCCAGGTCCTGCTGGCCCAAGCCCACCGCCACCGGGAGGCGGGGGAGTGGGACCTCGCCCTGGAGGTCGCGTATCAGGCCGCACTGCGCACGGCGGGTGCGCGTATCTCGGCGTCGGCCGTGGCCGGCAGGCGGCGCCGGCCCACCGGCGCATGGGACCAGCTCCGGATGGTGGACGCGGAGGGGGAGCGGTGGGCGCTCGTCTTCAGCCAGTACTCGCGCCTGCGCTCCCGGGTGGCCTCCGGACTGGAGCTCGACGTCGACCGGGGGGTCGTGTCCACGGTGATGGACCTCGCCGCGCAGTTCCTGGCGGAGACCGAGGCTGAGGCGGGGTGGGTTCCGGCGGCTGCTTAGGGTGCCGAAAGTGCAGGTTGGCAATTGCGGGAACATTCCCGATAGTCTGGGCGTTAAACGAGTAGATAGATCAAACCCCAGCGATATCCGGGAGGAACAGTGTCGCTTTCAGAGCAGGAGCAGAGGATGCTCCGGGAGATCGAACAGTCTCTCCTCGCCGATGACCCCAAGTTCGGGTCCACTGTGGCGGGCGATCACGTCTTCGGTGGGGACGGTGCCCCGGGGATCACGCTCCGTGGACTCGCCATCGCGGTCGTGGGGCTCGTCATGCTCGTCGGCGGTGTCGCACTCGCCCAGCAGAGCCTGTGGTTCATCGCCCTCAGTGTCGTCGGCTTCCTCGTGATGTTCGGGGCCGGCGTGTGGATGCTCCGTGGTGGAGGTGCCTCCTCCGCGGACCGCATCATCAAGCGTCGCCCGGGCAGGGAGCGCTCCAACGACCCGTCCTCCATGGCGAGCAAGATGGAGGAGAACTTCCGTCGCCGCTTCGAGGAGCGCTGACCCCTCACAGCCAGAGAAAAGCACCGCCGTCCCGCACCCGGGGCGGCGGTTTTTTCATGCCCTCCCACAGGCCCCACTTTGCCCCACCGGGGGTCGGAACGGCGCCCCTCCGGCCGCCGGTGGCCTGTGGCGACGGGGTGTGCCGACATGCGTGACGCGCCCGGCGGGTGGCGCGCCCCACCTTCTTTTCTTCCCTTCACCTGCGGATCTGTAGATATAGGTATCCGACAGGCCGGGAATGAGGGTTGTTGGTGGGGCAAAGTGGGGTATTGTGGGGCGCAGCGGTGGACGTAGTGCACCGCCAGAATTGAATCAGGTCAGACAGATCCGTGGAGTCGAGACGAGGAAGGTGGCCCGGGGATGTTTCTCGGTACCTACACTCCGAAGCTCGACGACAAGGGTCGACTGACACTACCGGCCAAGTTCCGTGAGGAACTGGCCGGAGGGTTGATGGTCACGAAGGGGCAGGATCACAGTCTTGCGGTCTATCCCCGGGAGGAGTTCGCCGCCCGCATCCGTAAGGCTGCAGCGGTGTCTCGCACCAACCCGCAGGCTCGTGCCTTCATCCGCAATCTGGCTGCCAGCGCGGATGAACAGCGACCTGACGGCAACGGGCGCATCACCCTCTCTGCCGGGCACCGTGAGTACGCGGGCCTGACAAAGGAGTGTGTGGTCATCGGATCTGTGGATTTTCTCGAGATCTGGGATGCCGAATCCTGGGCTGCATACCAGCAGGAGACGGAGGCCGCGTTCTCCGCGGCCGACGCGGAAGAGATCCTCGACGGACTGCTCTGACCCACGACGGTCGTCACGGGATGAGCGGGATGCGTGGAGGACTCTGCCCGAGGTGATGCTCTGGTGTACTTCCCCGACATCAGATGGACACATCGGGCAGGGCCCTGTACGCGTCCCGCTGTCCGGACACAGGAATCAGGAAGGGGGGTGCGGTCATGAGTGACATGAGCTTCGACATCAACGACAACCACGGCCACGTCCCGGTTCTCCGGGACCGCATGGCGGATCTGATCGCGCCGGGCGTCGAGAAGCTCGGCTCCCGGGCTGTCATCGTCGACGGCACCCTCGGTGCCGGCGGCCACACCGAGCACTTCCTGCGCACCTTCCCCGAGGCCCACGTCATCGGCGTGGACCGTGACCCCGTCGCGCTTGCCGACGCCCGCGCCCGACTCGCCCCCTTCGGGGACAGGTTCGTGGGCGTGCAGACCCGTTTCGACGGGATCGGCGAGGCCGTCGAGACGGGGGAGGGGCCGATCTTCGACCTGGTCCGGGAGCACGGCGTCGCCGGCGCGCTCTTCGACCTCGGTGTGTCCTCCATGCAGCTCGATCAGGTGGAGCGCGGTTTCGCCTACCGCACCGACGCGCCGCTCGACATGCGCATGGACCCGACGAAGGGGCGGACCGCGGCCGACATCCTCAACACGTACAGCCACGGTGAGCTGGCGCGCATCCTCAAGACCTACGGCGATGAGCGTTTCGCCGGCAAGATCGCCTCGGCTGTGCTGCGGGAGCGGGAGAAGGCTCCCTTCACCACCTCCGCCCGCCTCGTGGAGCTGCTCTACGCCACCATCCCCGCCGCCACCCGGCGCACCGGTGGACACCCCGCCAAGCGCACCTTCCAGGCGCTGCGCGTGGAGGTCAACGCCGAGCTGGAGGCGCTGGAGAACGTCATCCCCGTCATCGCCGGGCTGCTGGCGGTCGGGGGCCGTGCCGTGTTCATGAGCTACCAGTCCCTGGAGGACCGCATCGTCAAGGCGGCCTTCGCCGAGATGACCGCATCGAAGACCCCGCCCGGCCTGCCGATGGACCTGCCGGGCACGGCGCCGCGTTTCGCCACGGTCACCCGTGGCGCGGAGAAGGCGACCGAAGCCGAGATCGAGGAGAACCCGCGTGCGGCCCCGGTGAGGGTCCGCGCCGTCGAGAAGCTCCCTGACCCGTTTGGAGACCGATCGTGAACCCGACCAACAGCACCACCAGCAAGCAGCGTCGCATGGGCGCGAGCCGTGACTACAGTGTCGGGACCGCACTCCTCGACCGGGAGCAGCACACCCGATCCTTCACCCCGCCGGCCCAGACGCCGCTGCCGACGCGCCGCCGCCCGGTGCCCAACCGGCTGGGCTCCCGCCAGGTCGTCTCCGTCCGGGGACGCAGGGTCGCGGAACTCAAGCAGACCTCGCTGCTGGCCAAGCTCATCAGCGTGTCCATCGTCCTGGCGATCGCCGGCGTGGCGGTGGCCATGTGGCTGGCCGGACTGGCGACGCAGCAGACCTTCCAGACGCAGCTCCTGCAGACGCAGGACAAGCAGCTGTCGAACCAGCTCGAGACCCTCAACCGCGACCTGGAGAACGTCCGGTCCTCCGCGGAGATCGCCCGTCGGGCCGGTGAACTCGGCCTGGTCCTGCCCGCGCAGCCCGGGATCCTGGGCGTGCACGAGAACGGCGAGATCGTGGTGCAGCGCCCGGCGGATCCGGCGACGCACCCTATCATTGACGTGAACGGTGCCCCGGTCCGGCCGGGACAGGCGTCCAGTGACCCGGAGGCGACCCACGAGCTCGAGGACAACCTGGAGGCCGTGCCGCAGGGACACCAGCTCCGTTCCCCGTATGATGCGCTCCCGGACCCCGTCGCCCCGGCGCCGGAGCGTGGGGTGCTCCCGTATGCCCCGAATGTGCCGGAGGCGGAACCAGAGAACATGAACGACAACTGACAGGTGAGGACAGCCAGTGACACGACCCGGTACCGGTGGCGTGAGACGTGATGCGGGACGGGGACACTCGTCCCGCCGTTCGTCATCCCGCACCTACTCCGAGGCCCGCGTCACCCGGCCCCGCCGCCCTGTGCCGCCGCCGCAGCAGCGGCCACGCCGTCAGCCGCAGGACCAGAAGACGATGATGGTGACCCGCATGCGGGTGATCCTCAACATCTTCCTCGTCATCGCGCTCGTCCTCGTCGGGCGTCTCGCCTGGGTGCAGGTCGTGTGGGGCCCGGACCTGGCGGCGAAGGCGCAGGAGCAGCGTGCCCGGGTGTACGTCGATCCGGCGCGGCGCGGCGAGATCGTCGACCGGCGCGGCAACCAGCTGGCCTACACCATGCAGGCCCGCAGCCTCACCGTCTCCCCGCGTCTGCTGCGCAGTGAGCTGCGTCAGCAGCAGGACCTGGCGATGCGTATCGACGGCATGTCGCGCGCCGACATCGACTCCCAGATCGACGGCCGCGTCGAGGACGTCCTCGTGCGGATGTCGGAGGAGATCCCCCGCATGATCGAGGACGCCGGAGCCATCACGGGTGAGGTGAAGTCGCAGGAGATCCTGGACAAGCTGCACGCGGAGACGAACTACGAGGTGCTGGTGCGCAACGTCGACCCGGACGTCGCGACGGAGATCGCCTCGACCTTCCACGGCGTGGCCGCCGACCACCAGGACATCCGCCAGTACCCCAACGGGGCGATCGCGGAGAACATCATCGGCAAGGTGTCGATGGACGGCCAGGGCCAGTTCGGCTTCGAGGCCTCCGGCGACGCGATGCTCTCGGGCATCAACGGCCGGTCCACGGAGGACGTCTCCACCGACGGGCAGGTCATCCCGGGCACGCTGCGTGACGTGGTGCCCGCCGTCGACGGCTCCTCCATCGAGCTCACGCTCGACCTGGACCTGCAGACCTACGTGCAGCAGCTCCTCGAACAGGCGAAGGCCAACTCGCAGGCGAAGTCCGCGGAGGCCGTCGTCCTGGACGTGGCCACCGGCAAGGTGCTCGCGATGGCGAACACCGACACCATCGACCCGAACGGCAACATCGAGCGCCAGCTGGAGCAGGGCAAGGACTTCGAGAACCAGCCCATCTCCCACCCCTACGAGCCGGGTTCCGTGGCGAAGGTCATCACCGCTGCCGCGACCCTCGAGGAGGGGCTGACCACGCCGGACGAGGTCCACCAGGTGCCGGGCTCCATCCACATGGCGGGCGTGACCGTCTCGGACGCGTGGGACCACGGACTCGTGCCCTACACCACGACCGGCATCTTCGGTAAGTCCTCGAACGTGGGCACGCTGATGCTCGCGGAGCGCCTCGGGGAGGACCGTTTCGCCGACTACCTCGACCGTTTCGGCGTCGGCCGCCCCACCGGGGTGGAGCTGCCGAACGAGTCCGCCGGTCTGCTGCCGCCGCGTGAGCAGTGGTCGGGCGGCACCTTCGCCAACCTGCCCATCGGGCAGGGCATGTCCTTCACCACCCTGCAGATGGCGAGCATCTACCAGGCGCTCGCCAACCACGGGGAGCGCATCGAGCCGCGCATCATCGAGTCGGTCACCGGTCCGGACGGCAAGGTCACCTCGACCACGGAGCCGCGGCGGACGCAGGTGGTCAGTCCGCAGACGGCGGAGACGGTGGTCCAGATGTTCCGTTCCGTGATGCAGAACGACCCGGGTGGTCTGCAGTCGGGTACCGGCGCGAACGGCGCGGTCCCCGGGTACCAGACCGCCGGCAAGACGGGTACGGCCCAGAAGGTCGACCCGCGGACGGGCGCGTACTCGAACTCGGACTACTGGATCACCTTCGCCGGCATCGCCCCGGCGGATGACCCGCGCTTCGTCGTCGCCGTCATGGTCGACGAGCCCCGCGCCGGCGTCGAGGCGGGAGGCGGCGGTGGCCAGTCCTCGGCGCCGTTGTTCCGTGACATCGCGTCCTGGCTGCTCAACCGGGACAACATCCCGGCGTCACCGCCCATGGAGGACATGCTGATCCTCCACGCCCACTAACCCAGCCCACCACGGAGGAGTATGACCATGGAGACCACAGTGACCACACTGTCCCACCTCGCCCGTATCGCCGGGGGAGAGCTGACCGGATCCGTGGCCCCGGTCGTCACGTCGGTGGAGCTCGACTCCTCCCGCCTCGCGGACGAGGGCGCGCTCTTCGCCGCCGTCCCCGGCACGCGCCGCCACGGTGCGGAGTTCGCGCGCGGCACGCCGGCCGTCGCGATCCTCACCGACGCCGCCGGAAAGGAGCTTCTCGACGCCGCCGGCGACACCCGCCCTGTCATCCTCGTCGATGACGTCCGCGCGGTCCTCGGGGCCGTGGCCGCGGAGATCCACGGCCACCCCTCGGAGCGTCTCACCCTGCTCGGCATCACCGGCACCTCCGGGAAGACGACCACCAGCTACCTGCTCGAGCAGGGGCTCATGGCGGCCGACCTGAAGGTCGGCCTCATCGGCACGACGGGCACGCGCATCAACGGCCGTCCCGTCCCCACCGACCTCACGACCCCGGAGGCCACGACCCTGCAGCCCCTGTTCGTGCGGATGCTCGCGGAGGGCGTCACGCACGTGGTCATGGAGGTCTCCTCCCACGCCCTGGAGCTGGGCCGGGTGGCGGGCACGCGTTTCGACGTCGCCGGGTTCACCAACCTCTCCCAGGACCACCTCGACTTCCACCCGACGATGGAGGAGTACTTCGCGGCCAAGGCCCGCTTCTTCGACCCGGCGTCGCCGCTGGCCGCGGAGCGGTCCGTCGTCTGCGTCGACGACGAGTGGGGGCGGCGGATGGCCGACCTGGCCTCGGACCCGGTGACCGTCGCGACCCGCGGCGCGGAGGCCGACGTCACCGCCGTCCAGAGCTCGCTCACGCCCACCGGCGCCCAGGTCATCCGGCTCACCCTGCCGGAGGGGGCCGTCGAGGCGGAGCTGCCGCTGCCGGGTGACTTCAACATCGCCAACGCCGCCCTGGCCACCGCCATGGCGTGGGCCGTGGGCGTCGACCCGCAGGCCTTCACCGCCGGTTTCCTCGACGTCGCGGTCCCCGGGCGCATGGAGCGTATCGACGAGGGCCAGGACTTCCTCGCCGTCGTCGACTACGCCCACAAGCCGGCCGCCGTCGCCGCCGTCCTCGACACCCTCCGCGGGCAGGTCCGCGGCCGCCTCGGCGTGGTCGTCGGGGCCGGTGGTGACCGCGACGCCACCAAGCGTCCCCTCATGGGGGCGGAGGCCGCCCACCGCGCCGACCTGGTCATCATCACCGACGACAACCCGCGCAGCGAGGTGCCCGCCACCATCCGGGCGGCCGTGCTGCAGGGGGCGGTCGACGCCGGGACGGACGCGGAGATCCGCGAGATCGGGGACCGCGCCGCCGCCATCGACGCGCTGATCGAGTGGGCCCGCCCGGGGGACGGCGTCGTCGTCGCCGGCAAGGGCCACGAGGTCGGCCAGCTGGTCAACGGCGTCAACCACCATTTCGACGACCGGGAAGAGGTCCGGCGCGCACTCAAGGAGAAGAAGCATTGATCCCCCTCACTCTCGCGGAGATCGCGGACATCACCGGCGGTGAACTCTCGCACGTGACCGACCCGGAGACCCGGGTGACCGGGTCCGTCGAGTTCGACTCCCGCCGGGTCACCCCGGGCGGGCTGTTCCTCGCCCTGCCGGGGGCGCGCGTCGACGGACACGACTTCGCCGCCACCGCCGTCGAGTCCGGCGCGGTCGCCGTCCTGGCGGCGCGGCCGGTGGGGGTGCCGGCGGTCGTCGTGAAGCCGCGGGGCCGCAGTGACTCCAACGCCGACATCTACGCCCACGACGAGGACGGCTCCGCCCGTGCCGTCGTGGAGGCGCTCGCCGCCCTGGCGCACGGCGTGGTCACGCGCCTGCCCGACCTGACGGTGGTGGGCATCACCGGTTCCGCCGGCAAGACCTCCACCAAGGACCTCGTGGCGTCCGTGCTGCGGGAGGCGGGGGAGACCGTCGCCCCGCCCGGCTCCTTCAACAACGAGATCGGCCACCCGTACACCGCCCTGCGCTGTGACGCCGACACCCGCTACCTCGTCGCCGAGATGTCGGCCCGCGGAATCGGCCACATCGCCCACCTGGCGGAGTCGGTGCCGCCGCACATCGGCGTCGTGCTCAACGTCGGTTCCGCGCACCTCGGGGAGTTCGGCTCCCAGGAGAACATCGCGCAGGCCAAGGGCGAGCTCATCGAGGCGCTGCCCGCCGACGGCGTGGCCGTCCTCAACGCCGACGACCCCTTCGTCGCGGCGATGGCGCCGCGCACCCGGGCGCGCGTGGTCACCTACTCCACGCACTCCCGCGCCGACCTGTGGGCGGCCGACGTGCGCCTCGACGACGTCGCCCGCGCCAGCTTCACCCTCCACAGCCGGGACGGCTCCGTCCCCGTCACCCTGCAGGTCTTCGGCGAGCACCAGGTGTCCAACGCACTGGCCGCCGCCGCGGTCGGCCTGGAGGCCGGGCTCACCCTCGAGCAGGTGGCGGCGGGACTGTCGCGCCACACCAACGCCTCGGCGCACCGCATGGACGTGCAGACCCGGGCTGACGGCGTCACGGTCATCAACGACTCCTACAACGCCAACCCCGACTCCATGCGCGCCGGCGTCGCGGCCCTGGCCTACACGGCGGCGGCGCGGCCGCACGCCCGGGCCATCGCGGTCCTCGGTGAGATGGGCGAGCTCGGCGACGACGCCGAGGCCTCCCACCGGGAGCTCGGTGAGCAGCTGGGACGCTACCGCGTGTCCCACCTCATCGCCGTCGGGGACAGCCCCAACAGCCGTGCCATGGCGACGGCGGCGCAGGCGCGGGGTATAACTACTGAGATCGCACACGATGTCGAGGAGGCCACCCGCCTCGTCGGGAACGTGCTGCAGACCCGTCCCATCGAGTACACGGGCACCGGCAACCCCGGTGACGTGGTGCTGGTGAAGGCCTCCAATGCTCTGGGGCTGTGGCGGGTGGCAGAGAAACTCATCCAGAAGGGTCATTAGGGGCGCATTCGACGTGACACAGATCATCATGGCAGGAATCGTCAGCTTCCTCGTCGCCATCTTCACCACTCCCGTCCTCATCCGGCGCTTCTCCGCGGAGGGCCTGGGGCAGGAGATCCGTGAGGAGGGCCCCAAGTCGCACATGCGCAAGCGCGGCACCCCGACGATGGGCGGCATCGCCATCATCGCGGGCATCGTCATCGCCTACCTCACCGTCAGCCTCTACGGGCTCATCACCGGCTCCGGCGGCTTCACGGTCTCCGGCCTCCTGGTCCTCGGCCTGACCCTGGGCCTGGGTGCCCTGGGCTTCGCGGACGACTTCATCAAGCTGTTCAAGGCCCGCAACCTGGGCCTCAACAAGACGGCCAAGCTCGTCGGCCAGCTGGTCATCGCCATCGCGTTCGGCCTGCTCATCCTGTGGTTCCCGGACGACCAGGGGCTCACCCCGGGGTCGACGCAGCTGTCGTTCATCCGTGACATCGACACCCTGGACATCGCCTTCGGCGGTTCGGTGATCGGCATCATCGTGTTCCTGGTGTTCATGTACATCCTCATCGCCGCGTGGTCGAACGCCGTCAACCTCACCGACGGCCTCGACGGCCTCGCCGCCGGCACCACCGCCTTCGTCATGGGCGGCTACTCGCTCATCACCTTCTGGCAGTTCCGCAACTCCTGCACCGTCTCGGTGGAGCCGGGCTGCTACTCGGTGCGTGACCCGCTGGACCTCGCGGTCCTCGCCGCCGCCGGCCTCGGCGCCTGCCTCGGTTTCCTGTGGTGGAACGCGGCACCGGCCAAGATCTTCATGGGCGACACCGGTTCCCTGGCCCTCGGTGGCCTCGTCGCCGGACTGTCCGTCGCCTCCCGCACCGAGCTGCTCATGATCATCATCGGCGCCCTCTTCGTCATCGAGGCGGCCTCCGTGCTCATCCAGATCATCGTGTTCCGCACGACGGGCAAGCGCTTCTTCCGCATGGCACCGTTCCACCACCACTTCGAGAACGGCGGCTGGCCCGAGACCACCGTCGTCATCCGTTTCTGGCTCATCGCCGTCATGGCCGTCATGCTGGGAACGTCCATCTTCTACGCTGAGTGGCTGACAGCCACGGGAGTGAGCCTGCGATGATCACCGGAACCGCCCTCGTCGCCGGAGCCGGAGTGTCCGGCCGCGGCCTGGTCCGCCTGCTCGCCGGTCTGGGGGTGGACCTGATCGTCGCCGACGACAATACCCGCCTCGACGGCGTGCGCACCGTCTCCGTCGCCGAGGCACGCGAGCTTCTCGACGACGTCGAGCTCGTCGTCACCTCCCCGGGCTGGCGCCCCGACAGCCCACTGCTGGTCGACGCCGCCGCCCGCGGCCTCGAGGTCATCGGCGACGTCGAGCTGGCCTACCGCCTCGACCGCGCCGGGACCTTCGGCCCGCCGCGCACCTGGCTGGTGGTCACCGGCACCAACGGCAAGACCACCACCACCGCCATGCTCGCCGCCATGATGCAGCAGCTCGGCCGCGACACCGGCCTGCGGGCCGAGGCGGTCGGCAACATCGGCGTCGCGGTGGCCGACGCCCTGGTGGACCCGCAGCGCGTCGACATCCTCGTCGCCGAGCTCTCCAGCTTCCAGCTGCACTGGTCGAGCCAGCTGATCCCGGACGCCGGCGTGCTGCTCAACCTCGCCGAGGACCACATCGACTGGCACGGCTCCTTCACCGGCTACGCCGACGACAAGGCGCGTGCCCTGCGGGGCGCGGTGGCCGTCGCCGGCGTCGACGACCCGGAGGTGCGGGCGGTGCTGGAGCGGGCGGGCGTCGACACGTACGTCGGCTTCACCCTCGGGGAACCCGTCCCCGGACAGTTCGGCGTGCGCGACGGACACCTGGTGGACGACACCGGCGTCGTGCTCGCCCCCGTGGCGGGCATCCAGCCCGCCGGACCGGCCGGCGTCCTCGACGCCCTCGCCGCGGCCGCGATCGCCCGCAGCCAGGGCGCGGGCCCGGAGCACATCGCCGCCGCCCTCGCCGACTTCCAGGTCGACGGCCACCGCGGCCAGACCGTCGCGGAGGGCGGGGGAGTGGCGTGGATCGACAACTCCAAGGCCACCAACCCGCACGCCGCCGACGCGGCGCTCGCCGGACTCCACGACGTCATCTGGATCGCCGGCGGCCAGCTCAAGGGGGCGGACGTCGTCCCGCTCATCCGGGACCACGCCCACCGGCTCAGCGCCGTCGGGCTGCTCGGCGTCGACGCCCCGCTCATCGCGGCGGCACTGGCCGAGATCGCCCCCGACGTCCCAGTCCACACCACCACCCACACCGACCCGGCCGCCGCGATGGACGAGCTCGTGGGGTGGGCGGCGGGCGTCGCGAAGCAGGGCGACACCGTCCTCCTCGCACCCGCCGCCGCCTCCCTGGACATGTTCACCGGCATGGCCGAGCGCGGCGACCTGTTCGCCGCGGCAGCACGGAGGCTTTCATGAGCAACTCCACCGGCAGATTCACGAGGTGGCGCGCCGACTGGCACCGCATGCTGGAGTCCCGTCCGGGCTTCGACTACTTCATGATCCGCTCCGTGGTCTTCCTGCTCGTCGGCATCGGCGCCGTCATGGTCATGTCCTCGACGATGACCTGGTCCGTCCTCGAGGGCGCGACCGTGTGGAACCAGGCCGTGCGCCAGTTCATGATGATCGCCGCCGGACTCGTCGCCTTCTGGATCGCCCTGCGCACCCGCCCGGAGACCGTACGGCGCCTGACGCCCTGGCTGCTCGGCCTGTCACTCGTGCTGCTCATCGCGGTGCTCATACCGGGCATCGGCACGGGCCGACTCGAGGTCGGCTCGCAGTCGTGGATCGTCCTCGGACCACTGCGTTTCCAGCCCTCCGAGCTGGCCAAGGTGGCCATCGCCGTGTGGGGCGCGTCCTACCTCGCCGACCGGCGGCACACCCCCGGCACCGGCATGCGCAGCCCCTTCACCCTCTACGCCGGCGTGGCCGCCATCATGGCGCTGCTCATCGCTCTCCAGGGTGACCTGGGCATGGCCGTGAACTTCGCCGTGGTCGTCGGTTTCACGCTCCTGTTCGCGGGCGTGGATCTCCGTCTCATCCTCGCGTCGGTGGCCGTGGCCGGACTCGGACTGCTGTGGGTGTTCTTCTCCGGCGGCTTCCGCTCCAACCGCTTCCACGTCTACTTCGACGCCCTCTTCGGCCGCTTCGAGGACACCCAGGGCGTGGCGTTCCAGTCCTACCAGGGCTTCCTCTCCCTGGCGGACGGCTCCGTCACCGGCGTCGGCGTGGGGCAGTCCCGCGCCAAGTGGTTCTACCTCCCCGAGGCGAAGAACGACTTCATCTTCGCCATTATCGGCGAGGAGCTCGGACTGTGGGGCGGCGCGCTGGTCATCATCCTCTTCGCCCTCCTCGGATACTTCGGCATCCGCGCCGCGTTCCGCGCGCAGAACCAGTTCCAGTCGCTTATGGCCGGTGCGCTCACGGCGGGTGTCGTGTCGCAGGCCTTCATCAACATCGGCTACGTCATCGGCCTGCTCCCGGTCACCGGCATCCAGCTGCCGATGATCTCCGCGGGCGGCACGTCGACGATCATCACCCTCGGTTCGATGGGCCTGCTGGCCTCGGTGGCCCGCCACGAACCGGAGGCGGTCTCCGCGATGCAGTCCTACGGCCGACCCCTCTTCGACCGGCTCGCTCTGCTGCCCGAACCGGCGACCCGCCCCACCCCGGTGCGGCGGGCCCCCGCCCCCACGTCACGTGAGAGGTTTGGGGAGCCGGTCACTGGTAGCGTCAGGAGGAGAAACAGGCCCCCCAACGACAGGAGACGGTGACCCATGCCCGCAGCGAAGAAGCCTCTGAGCGTAGTTGTCGCAGGAGGTGGAACCGCCGGCCACATCGAGCCCGCTCTCGCGGTGGCTGAGGCGCTCGTCGAGAAGCACGGTGCCACCGTCACCGCCCTGGGCACCCCCCGCGGACTGGAGCGCGACCTCATCCCCGCCCGCGGTTTCGAGCTGCGTCTGATCGACCCCGTCCCGGTGCCGCGCCGCCCCAACCTGGACCTGCTCAAGCTGCCGTTCCGCGTGCTGGGTGCCGTCCGTCAGACCCGGGCGATCCTCCGGGACACCGGGGCCGACGTCCTCATCGGCTTCGGCGGTTACGTCTCCGCCCCCGCCTACCTGGCGGCGCGCTCGCTGGGCATCCCCTTCCTCGTGCACGAGGCCAACGCCCGCGCCGGCATGGCCAACAAGCTGGGCCAGCGCCTCGGCGGCCGCAGCTACAACGCCGTCGCGGACTCGGGCATGCCCGGCGAGGTCGTCGGCATCCCCGTGCGCGCCGGTCTGCGTGGGGGCGACACCCACGCGGCCGTCGAGCGGGCCCGCGAACTGTGGGGCCTCGAGCCGGGGCGGCGCACCCTGCTGGTGACCGGTGGTTCCCAGGGCGCGGTGCGCATCAACAAGGCGGTGGCCGGGGCGGTGGAGACGCTCACCACGGACGCCGGCATCCAGATCCTCCACGCCTACGGCAAGCGCAACACCGCGCCGGACAAGCACGACCACTACGTCGCGCTGCCCTACATCGACGACATGGCGGCCGCCTACGCCGTGGCCGACCTCATCGTCTGCCGCTCCGGCGCGATGACCGTCGCCGAGGTCACCTCCGCCGGCCTCCCCGCCCTGTACGTGCCGCTGCCGCACGGCAACGGTGAGCAGGCGCTCAACGCGACCGGGGTCGTCGAGGCCGGGGCCGCCCGCTTCATCGACGACGCCGAGCTCACCCCCGACCGCCTCGTCTCCGAGGTCACGGAGATCCTCGGCGACGACGCGCAGCTCGCCGCCATGCGGGCCGCCGCCCGTGACCACGCCGCCGGTGACGCCGCCGGGCTGCTCGCCGACGCGGTCGTGGCGGCAGTAGAGTAATTCAGACCCGTCCACCTTCAAGCACCCAGGAGCACTCACCGTGACCGTCGATCTCTCCCGCGTCCACCTCATCGGCATCGGTGGCTCCGGCATGTCCGGCGTCGCCCGGATCCTGCTCGACCGCGGTTCGGTGGTCACCGGCTCCGACGTCAAGGACTCCCGTCCGGTGCGGGCCCTGCGTTCCAACGGCGCGCATGTCGCCGTCGGCCACGACGCCGCGAACCTGACGCTCGCCGGTGAGCCGCCGACGGTGGTCGTCGTCTCCTTCGCGGCGATCCCTCAGGACAACCCGGAGCTCGTCGCCGCCCACGAGCAGGGGATCCCGGTCATCCGGCGTTCCGACCTGCTCGGTGAGCTGATGACCGGGTACCGCCAGATCCTCTTCGCCGGCACGCACGGCAAGACGTCGACCACCTCGATGGCGGTCGCGGCGGCGCAGGCGGCGGGCATGGACCCGAGCTTCTCCATCGGCGGCCAGCTGAGCCGTTCCGGCACCAACGCGCACCACGGCACCGGTGACTGCTTCATCGCGGAGGCCGACGAGTCCGACGCCTCGCTGCTGCGCTACTCCCCGGACGTGGCGGTGGTGACCAACATCGAGCCCGACCATCTCGACTTCTTCGGCACGGCCCAGGCCTACCACCAGGTCTTCGACGACTTCTCCGAGCGGGTCACCGAGAACGGCCACCTGGTCGTGTGCCTCGACGACATCCACGCCGCCGCCCTCGGTGAACGCGCGATGCGGAACGGCATCTCCGTGCTGGGCTACGGCACGACCGATGCGGCGGCCCTGCACCCGGTGATCCCGCTGGGGGCGGAGATCCTCAGCACCGAGGTCACCGAGGGCGGCACCACCGCGCACATCCGTATCGACGGCCGCGACCTCACCGTCCTCCTCCAGACCCCGGGCAGCCACATGGTCCTCAACGGCGCGGCGGCCCTGCTGGCCTGCCACCTGGCGGGCGGTGACCTGGAGAAGCTGGCCGAGGGCCTGAGCGACTTCAACGGCGTGCGCCGGCGCTTCGAGTACCGCGGCACCGCCGGCGGGGTGCGCGTCTACGACGACTACGCCCACCACCCGACCGAGGTGACCGCGGTGCTGCAGGCGGCGCAGCAGAAGGTGGAGGCGGAGGGGGAGGACGGCCGGGTGGTCGTCGTCTTCCAGCCGCACCTGTACTCCCGCACCATCGAGTTCGCCGAGGAGTTCGCCGCGGCGCTCTCGCTGGCCGACGCCGCCGTGGTCCTCGACATCTTCGGGGCCCGCGAGAGGCCGGTGGAGGGCGTGAGTTCCCGCATCATCACCGACGCGATGACCTGCGACGTCACCTATGAGCCGGATTTCTCGCACGCCCCGGAGACCGTCCTCGGTCTGGTGCGGGAGGGTGACCTCGTCCTCACGATGGGTGCCGGTGACGTCACCCTGCTGGCGGGCGAGATCCTGGCGGCGCTGGGCCGGTAGATGTCACGCAGAAGCATCCTCCGCATCGGCGGGGCCCTGCTCGCGGTACTGCTGCTCCTGGTGGCCGTGATGTGGGTGTTCCCCGTCCTGCGGGTGAACAACTACGCCGTGAGCGGCAACGTCCACTCCCCGGAGGAGTACGTCATCGAGGCGACGGGGGTGTCGCGGGGCGACAACCTCGTGCGTGTCGACGCCGGGCAGGCCGCCCGGGGCGTCGTCGACCTGCCGTGGGTCCGCAGTGCCACGGTCTCGCGTCAGTGGCCGTCCACGCTGGTCGTCGAGGTGACCGAGCGGCAGGCGCTGCTGTACAGCCGGGAGTCCGACGGAGACCACCTCATCGACGAGGATGGGCGTCCCTTCATCATCGACGTGCCCCCGGAGAGCTCCGTGGAGGTCACCGGTGACCTGCGGGAGGACCCGGAGGTGCTGGCCGACGTGGCGGCGGTCATCTCCTCGCTTCCGGAGCATGTGCGGGCGATGGTGTACACCATCGACGCCCCGGGCAGGTATGCTCTGAAACTCAATCTGCATGATGGGCGTACGGTCTACTGGGGCGCGTCGGAAAGCAACCACGACAAGTCCCTGGCGATGCAGACCGCCATCCAGCAGCCGGGAGAACACTGGAACGTGTCCAATCCCACGCTGCTGACCGTACGTTAAACCTGAGGTTGAGGGTATCGACACGCCCCGAAATGTCCCTGACTTTTCGGGCGCGGTCACCCATGATGGAAACAACCTCGTTCCAGATCACACACTTCCCCGAAAGGCGCGGCCAGAACCCATGACCTCACCGAACAACTACCTCGCCGTCATCAAGGTCGTCGGCGTCGGCGGCGGCGGAGTCAACGCCGTCAACCGCATGATCGAAGAGGGCCTCAAGGGTGTCGAGTTCGTCGCCATCAACACCGACTCGCAGGCCCTGCTCTTCTCCGACGCGGACACCAAGCTCGACATCGGCCGTGAGGCCACCCGTGGCCTCGGTGCCGGCGCGAACCCGGAGGTCGGTCGCACCTCCGCAGAGGACCACAAGTCCGAGATCGAGGAGACCCTCAAGGGCGCCGACATGGTCTTCGTCACCGCCGGTGAGGGCGGTGGCACCGGAACCGGCGCCGCACCGGTCGTCGCGGGGATCGCGAAGAAGCTCGGTGCGCTGACCGTCGGCGTCGTCACCAAGCCCTTCAAGTTCGAGGGTCCGCGCCGCACCCGCCAGGCCGAGGCCGGCATCGAGGAGCTGCGTCAGGTCTGTGACACGCTCATCGTCATCCCCAACGACCGTCTGCTACAGCTGGGCGACGCGTCGCTGTCCATGATGGAGGCCTTCCGCGCCGCCGATGAGGTCCTGCACAACGGTGTCCAGGGCATCACCAACCTCATCGTCACCCCGGGTGTGATCAACGTCGACTTCGCCGACGTCCGCTCCGTCATGTCCGACGCCGGTTCCGCGCTCATGGGCGTCGGCTCCTCGCGTGGCGACGACCGCGTCATGACCGCCACCCTGCAGGCCATCAACTCCCCGCTGCTGGAGTCCACCATGGAGGGCGCGAAGGGTCTGCTGCTCTCCGTCGCCGGTGCCTCCGACCTCGGCCTCATGGAGGTCAACGAGGCGGCCACCATCGTCCAGGAGAAGGCCGACGAGGACGCCAACATCATCTTCGGAACGATCATCGACGACAACCTGGGCGACGAGGTCCGCGTGACCATCATCGCCACCGGTTTCGACGCCGCCAAGAACAACCCGCCGGCCGGCCGTCCCGCCGAGCCCACCCCGGTGCCCTCCCCGATGGAGGAGCCGGCCCGCGGCGGCCTCTTCGAGGAGCGTCAGCAGCAGGAGGAGCCGAAGCCGACCCCGCCGCCGGTCACCCCGGCCCCGGCCGCCGACACCGGTCGTCACCGCAGCTCCGGCAACGGCGGCCTGTTCACCAGCTCCCGCCCGACCCGTGACGACGATCTCGATGTGCCCGACTTCCTGCGCTAACCTGTAGGGCATGTCCCTCAGCAGCGCGAACGAGGCTCCCCGCCCCGTCCGCATGGTCTTCACCAGCCGTGCGGGCGGGGCGTCGTCGTCTCCGTATGATTCCTTCAACCTCGGTGACCATGTCGGGGACGACCCCGACGCCGTCGCCGCCAACCGGGAGCGGCTGGCCCGCATCCTCGGTCTGGACGACATCGTGTGGATGGAGCAGATCCACTCCCACAACGTCACCGTCGTCGACGGGCCCCAGCCTGGTCCGGTCGAGGCCACCGACGCCCTCGTGACCACGCAGCGTGGTCTGGCACTGGGGGTGCTCGTCGCGGACTGCGTGCCGGTCCTGCTGGCCGACCACGTCCACGGCGTCGTCGCCGCGGCGCACGCCGGCCGCCTGGGCGCCCGCAACGGGATCGTCTCCCGCACGGTCGCGAAGATGGTGGAGCTCGGCGCGCAGCCGGGTGCCATCCAGGTGGTCCTGGGGCCTGCGGCCTCCGGGCGGCACTACGAGGTGCCGGCGGAGATGGCGGCGGACGTCGAGAAGCATCTCCCGGGGTCCCGGACCCGCACGGAGCAGGGGACCGTCGGCCTCGACATCCGGGCCGGGCTGGTGCGCCAGCTCATGGGCCTCGGGGTGACCAACATCGAGGCGGACCCGCGGTGCACGATCGAGGACGAGGATTTCTTCTCGTACCGTCGGGAGGGCACCACCGGTCGCCAGGCGGGGCTGGTGTGGCTGCCGTGACCAGACTCGAGGAACTGCGCACCAACCTGACCGCCGTGCGGGAGCGTATCGACGCCGCCGCCCGCGCCGCCGACCGTGACCCCGCCGACATCCGCCTCCTGCCGGTGACGAAGTTCCACCCGGCCTCCGACCTGGAGCTGCTCGTGGAGCTCGGCGTCGCCGACGTCGCCGAGAACCGCGAGCAGGAGGCCCGCGCCAAGGCAGCCGAGGTGCCGGACGCCCGCATCCACATGATCGGCCAGATCCAGACCAAGAAGGCCAACTCCGTCGCCCGCTGGGCCGCCAGCGTCCACTCGCTGGACTCGGTGCGCCTCGCGGAGGGCCTCAACCGCGGCATGGGCCTGGCCATCGAGCGCGGCGACCGCCCGGCCGGTGTACTGCCCGTCTACCTGCAGCTCTCCGCCGACGGCGACCCCTCCCGCGGCGGCGTGACCGAGGAGAACCTGCAGGAGCTTGTCGACGTCGTCGAGGCCGCCCCGCACCTGGAACTGCGGGGTCTCATGGTGGTGCCTCCCCTGGGGGAGGATCCGGGACCTGTCTTCGCGTGGGCGCGTACGCTGTGTGATGACCTCGGTCCGGGGATGGAGCTCTCGGCGGGCATGTCCGCCGACCTGGAGAGCGCCGTCGCCAAGGGCTCGAACATCGTGCGTGTCGGAACCGGCGTGCTGGGCAGCCGACCACTACCGTAGGGGTCAGTAAACGACCAAAACCCCGCGCCAGCTGCACTAACGGGAGAGGAAAACAAATGTCCTTCATCAGGAACGCCAAGGAGTTCTTCGGTCTGTCTCCGATCGACATGGAGCACGAGGACGCCTACTACGACTACGACCGCGAGGACCCGCGCTACCGCACCAGCGGTTCCGCCGCCTACGCGCCGTCCCGCGACTACGAGTACGGGGGCTACAGCCGCCCGGAGCGCGAGGAGCGCCCCCAGTACCAGGCCCCCGAGCCGAAGCTGATCGCCGTGGAGGTCACCTCCTACAGCCAGGCCGCCCAGATCGGTGAGCCCTTCCGCGACGGCGACGCCGTCGTCTTCGACCTCACCCGCATGGAGCCGGGCGACAACAAGCGGATCGTCGACTTCGCCGCCGGCCTCTGCTACGCCCTGCGCGGCAAGATGGTCAACGTGACCCGCAACATCGACACGGACCGCACCGTCTTCGCCATCACCCCGGAGGGCGCGGAGTTCTCCCAGATCGAGCTTGAAAGGGCAGCCAAGCTGCGCTGACCCGACCGGTCACGCAGCTTTTGGTCGTGAGGTAGGTGTCCCACTCCCGGTGGGGTACCTACCTTTTTCTTTGTGACAACCACTAGGCTCGGTGAATGTGAGTCTCCTCGGTTCTGCCATTTACCTCGTCATCCGGATCTTCATCCTCGTTCTGATCGCGCGCATCGTGATCGAGATGATCCAGTCCTTCTCGCGTAACTTCCAGCCGCCGCGGTGGTTCATCTACATCGCGGAGCCGCTGTTCGTCATCACCGACCCGCCGGTCAAGGCGCTGCGCCGCGTGATTCCGCCCCTGAAGTTGGGTGGCGTCGCCCTGGACATGTCGGTGATTGTCCTGTTCATCATCCTCAGTGTTCTGCAGTACATTGTGCTGGCGGTGTTCGCCGGTTGAGTGGCCGCAGGGTTCAACCTCCGGTAAAGATTTGGAGTGTCCGTGGTCCGGACGGCCCCTCCGGGGGTTACACTTGACCAAGCACTCAACGTACGATTATTGAAAACGCATAGTGTGGGCCAGCCCGCACCGGCCTACCGGGCCACCACAAACTCGAAGGGAACGCCAATGCCGCTGACACCAGCTGATGTGCACAACGTCGCTTTCAGTAAGCCGCCGATCGGCAAGCGGGGTTACAACGAGGATGAGGTTGACCAGTTCCTCGACCTCGTCGAAGACACCCTCGCCCAGCTGCAGGACGACAACGACGATCTCCGCGCAAAGCTGGAGCAGGGCGGTTCCGCCCCGGCCGGCGACGGTGTCGACGAGGCGAAGCTCCGCAAGGAGATCGAGGAGGAGCTCCGCAAGGAGTACGAGGCCAAGCTGACCGACGCCCGGAAGGCCACCGAGAAGGCCGAGTCCGAGGCGAAGAACGTCAAGGCCGAGCTGCAGAGGACCAAGGCGGAGCTCGAGGCCGCCAAGAAGAAGGCCGAGCAGCAGCCGCAGAAGGCCGCCGCCGTGGCAGCTGTCCCGCAGGACACCGCACCGGCCACCGCGGACACCCACATGCAGGCCGCCAAGGTCCTGGGCCTGGCCCAGGAGATGGCCGACCGCCTCACCTCCGAGGCACAGGCGGAGTCCCGCTCCATGCTCGACGAGGCCCGCACCGCGGCAGAGGCCCAGCTCGCCGACGCCGACGAGAAGTCCCAGGCCCAGCTGGCCGACGCCAAGAAGCGCGCCGAGCAGCAGATCAACGAGGCCGACACCCGTGCGAAGTCGCTGGTCGCAGACGCTGAGAAGCGTGCGCAGGAGACCACCAACCAGGCGACCTCCCGTGCCGAGGCCCAGATCCGTCAGGCCGAGGAGAAGGCGAACGCCCTGCAGGCCGACGCCGAGCGCAAGCACACGGAGATCATGGCGACCGTCAAGCAGCAGCAGACGGCCCTGGAGACCCGTATCGCGGAGCTGCGCACCTACGAGCGTGAGTACCGCACCCGCTTGAAGACCCTGCTGGAGACCCAGCTGCAGGAGCTCGAGGCCCGCGGTTCCGCGGCCCCGAACGCCGACGCAGGAAAGTAGAACTAGTCCGGTTGAAGCCCGTGGGGGTGGGAACGACTCAGGTCGTTCCCACCCCCACGGGCTTTCCCGATGCCGGAGGGGAGCGGCTACCGGCCACCGTGTATAATCCCCTGTGACTGTTCCGCCGTGTCGGCGGGCAACACGCAGTGATCCGGCCATCACCGGGGAGCATCCGGAAGAAAGGCGCACGCCGAGTAGAACCGGACGGGTGGGACCGTGACAGACCTTCACCACGAATGAAGTGGGGTGCCCCGGCACCCAAGCAGGGTGGTACCGCGCACGCACGTGCGTCCCTGCACCGACCGACGACTCGTGAGTGAAGGAAGATATGTCCGAGCAGAAGAAGACCGCCGTGGGCGGCGTGTACCCCCGCGTCGACATGACCGGGGGTTCCTCCCGATTCCCCGACATGGAGAAGGTCGTCCTGGAGTACTGGAAGCAGGACGGCACGTTCCAGGCGTCGCTGGACCAGCGTGAGGGGGAGAAGGAGTACGTCTTCTACGACGGCCCGCCCTTCGCCAACGGTCTGCCGCACTACGGCCACCTGCTCACCGGCTACGTCAAGGACATCATCCCGCGTTTCCGCACCATGACCGGCCACCACGTGCCCCGTGTCTTCGGCTGGGACACCCACGGTCTGCCGGCGGAGCTGGAGGCGGAGAAGCAGCTCGGCATCACCGACAAGGGCCAGATCGAGGACATGGGTCTGGCGAAGTTCAACGAGTACTGCGCCGAGAGCGTCCTGCGCTACGCCGAGGAGTGGAAGGAGTACGTCACCCGCCAGGCGCGTTGGGTGGACTTCGACAACGGCTACAAGACGATGGACCCGGGCTACATGGAGTCCGTCATCTGGGCGTTCAAGCAGCTCTACGACAAGGGCCTGATCTACCAGGGCTTCCGTGTCCTGCCGTACTCCTGGGCGGAGCACACCCCGCTGTCCAACCAGGAGACCCGCCTCGACGACTCCTACAAGATGCGCCAGGACCCGGCCCTGACCGTCACCTTCCCGGTCACCGGCGCCGTCGCCGGTTCCGCCGCGGAGAAGACCCTCACCGAGCAGCCGCTGCTCGCCGACGCCGCCGCCCTCGCCTGGACCACCACCCCGTGGACCCTGCCGTCGAACCTGGCGCTCGCCGTCCACCCGGAGGTCGACTACGCGCTGGTGCGTGCCGCCGACGGCGCGGTCTACCTCATGGCCGCCCCGCTGGTCGGGACCCTGGCGAAGGAGTTCGGCGAGGACCACGAGGTGCTGGCGACCGTCCCGGGCGCGCAGCTCGAGGGTCTGCAGTACCAGCCGATGTTCGACTACTTCGCCGACGAGGTCAACGCCTTCCAGGTCATCCTCGCCGACTACGTCACCGTCGAGGACGGCACCGGTATCGTCCACCAGGCCCCGGCCTTCGGTGAGGACGACATGGAGTCCTGCAAGAAGTACGGCATCGGCGTGGTCATCCCGGTCGACATGGACGGCAAGTTCACCTCCCAGGTCCCGGAGTACGAGGGCCAGCTGGTCTTCGACGCGAACAAGGACATCATCCGCGACCTCAAGGAGCGCGGCCGCGTCCTGCGCCACCAGACCATCGAGCACTCCTACCCGCACTCCTGGCGTTCCGGCGAGCCGCTGATCTACATGGCGCTGCCGTCCTGGTTCGTCCGCGTCACCGAGATCCGCGACCGCATGGTCGAGCTCAACCACGAGGAGATCGAGTGGCTGCCGGAGCACGTCCGTGACGGTCAGTTCGGCAAGTGGCTGGAGAACGCCCGCGACTGGAACATCTCCCGTTCCCGTTACTGGGGTTCCCCGATCCCGGTGTGGGTCTCCGACAACGACGAGTACCCGCGTGTCGACGTCTACGGCTCCCTCGACGAGCTCGAGGCCGACTTCGGTGTCCGCCCGACGTCCCTGCACCGCCCGTACATCGACGAGCTGACCCGCCCGAACCCGGACGACCCGACGGGCCAGTCCACGATGCGCCGTGTCCCGGACGTCCTCGACGTGTGGTTCGACTCCGGTTCCATGCCCTTCGCGCAGTTCCACTACCCCTTCGAGAACAAGGAGTTCTTCGAGGACCACAACCCGGCGGACTTCATCGTCGAGTACATCGGCCAGACCCGCGGCTGGTTCTACCTGCTGCACGTCCTGTCCGTGGCGCTCTTCGACCGCCCGGCGTTCAAGAAGGTCGTCGCCCACGGCATCGTCCTCGGTGACGACGGCCAGAAGATGTCCAAGTCCAAGGGCAACTACCCGAACGTCAACGAGGTCTTCGACCGCGACGGCTCCGACGCCATGCGCTGGTTCCTCATGTCCTCGCCGATCCTGCGGGGCGGCAACCTCATCGTCACCGAGCAGGGCATCCGCGACGGTGTCCGCCAGGCGCTGCTGCCGATCTGGAACGCCTACTCCTTCCTGCAGCTGTACTCCTCGAAGCCGGCCGAGTGGTCCGTCTCCTCGGAGGACGTGCTCGACCGCTACATCCTGGCGAAGCTGCACGACCTCGTCGACACGGTGCGTACCGCGCTGGACAACACCGACATCGCCGACGCCACCGACGCCGTCCGCCAGTTCGCCGACGCCCTGACCAACTGGTACGTGCGCCGCTCCCGTGACCGTTTCTGGGAGGGCGACGACGCCCACCCGGAGGCCTTCAACACCCTCTACACCGTGCTCGAGGTACTCACCCGCGTCACCGCCCCGCTGCTGCCGATGACCTCCGAGGTCATCTGGCGGGGACTGACCGGCGAGCGTTCCGTCCACCTCGCGGACTACCCCTCCGCGGAAGACTTCCCCGCCGACGCCGACCTCGTCGCCGCCATGGACGCCACCCGCGGCGTCTGCTCCGCGGCCTCCTCGGTGCGTAAGGCCCACAAGCTGCGCAACCGCCTGCCGCTGCCGTCCCTGACCGTCGCGCTGCCCGACTCGGAGCAGCTCGCGCCGTTCGCCGCCATCATCCGTGACGAGGTCAACGTCAAGGACATCGAGCTGACCTCCGACGTCGACTCGGTGGGCACCTTCGAGGTCGTGGTCAACGCCCGCGCCGCCGGACCGCGCCTGGGCAGGGACGTCCAGCGCGTGATCAAGGCCGTCAAGTCCGGCAACTACGAGCGTGTCGGGGACAAGGTCGTCGCCGACGGCATCGAGCTCAACGAGGACGAGTACACCGAGCGTCTCGTCGCCGCGAACCCGGAGTCCACCGCGCGTATCGACGGCCTCGACGGCCTCGTCGTCCTCGACATGACCCTCACCGAGGAGCTCGAGGCCGAGGGATGGGCCGCCGACGTCATCCGTGGCCTGCAGGACGCCCGCAAGGCCACCGGCCTGGAGGTCTCCGACCGCATCTCCGTCGTCCTCTCCGTCCCGGAGGAGAAGAAGGAGTGGGCGGAGCGTCACCGCGATCTCATCGCCGGTGAGGTGCTCGCCGTGGAGCTGGACGTCACCACCGACGAACTCGCGGGTGACGCCCACGACGTCGTCAAGGACGTGAAGGCGACCGTCGCGAAGCGATGAACCTCCGCGCCCCGGCGGTGATGATCGCGTCAGGCGTCAGCCTGTACGCGGGAGCCGCCGTGGCGGTCGGGCTCTTCGACGTCCTGCCGCCCGTCATCGTCGCCTGGTTCCGTATCTCAGCGGCGGCGCTGATCCTGCTCGTGCTCGTCCGTCCCCGCCTGCGGGACTTCCGGAGCTCCTCCGCGCTGGTCTACGGCGTGGCGACGATGGGCATGAACATGAGCTTCTACGAGGCCATCGCCCGCCTGCCGCTCGGCACGGCGGTGGCGGTGGAGTTCCTCGGCCCCGTCCTGGTGGCGGCCCTCGGGTCCCGCTCCCTCCGGGACTGGCTGGCTCTCGGCCTGGCGACCCTCGGGGTGGTGGTCATCTCCGGGGCCGTGTGGTCGACGGCCGCCGTGGGCCTCGGGTTCGCGCTGCTGGCGGGTGGTCTGTGGGCGGTGTACATCGTCGTGGGTTCCCGGATCGTGGCCAGCTCGGACAGCCCGCGGACGTCGATGACCGTCGGTTTCTCCCTCGCCGCCGTGCTGGCGCTGCCGTTCATGGTGTGGCTCTGGCCGGCGGACGTCGGCACGCCCGGCACCACCCTCCTCGGCCTGGCCCTCGGGCTGGGCGTGCTGTCCGCGGTCATCCCCTACACGCTGGACCAGGTGGTCATGCGGATGGCGGGTGCGGCTCACTTCGCGCTGCTCCAGGCACTGCTGCCGGTCGTGGCCGCGGTGCTCGGGGCGGTGGCGCTGGGGCAGTGGCTCTCCGGCGCCGAGATGCTCGGCATCGTCCTGGTGGTGGCCGCCGTCGCACTGCGCCGATCCTAGGATGGTCGGCATGCAGCGCTGGGTTCTCCACATCGACATGGACGCGTTCTACGCCTCCGTGGAGCAGCTGACCCGGCCGACCCTGCGCGGCCGCCCCGTCCTCGTGGCGGGTGTGTCGGGGAGGGGAGTGGTCGCCGGCGCGAGCTACGAGGCCCGCCGTTTCGGGGCCCGCTCCGCCATGCCCACCCACCAGGCCGCCCGCCTCGTCGGCTTCTCGGCGGTCCTGGTCGCCCCGCGCCGGGAGGTCTATGTGGCGGCCTCGCGCCGGGTGTTCCAGCTCATCGCCACACGTGTCGACGTCGTCGAGCAGCTCTCCATCGACGAGGCCTTCATGGAACCCGCCGAACTCGTCGGCGCCACCCCCGGGGAGGTCCGCGCCTGGGCCGATGACCTGCGGCGACTCATCCGCGAGGAGACCGGCCTGCCCTCCTCCATCGGCGCCGGCACGGGCAAGCAGTACGCGAAGATCGGCTCCGGGCGCGCGAAACCGGACGGTACCTTCGTCATCCCCGGCGACCGGCAGCTCGAGATTCTCCACCCCATGCCCGTCCGGGAGCTCTGGGGCGTCGGCCCGGTGACGGAGGGCCGCCTGGCACAGATCGGCGTGGAGACGATCGGTGACCTCGCCGCACTCAGCGAGCGGGAGGTCGAGATCCTGCTCGGCGGCACCGTCGGCCCCGTCCTGTGGAACCTGGCCCGCGGCATCGACGAACGTCCCGTCGAACCCCGCGCCGAGGCGAAGTCCATCTCCGCCGAGTACACCTACCCACGCGACCTCACCACCCACGCCGACGTCGACGCCGCCGTCGTCCGCGCCGCCGAGTCCGCCCACCGCCGCCTGCTTCTCGACGGCCGCGGCTCCCGCACCATCACCGTCAAACTCCGCATGGCGGACTTCCGCATCGAGTCCCGGTCCGCCACCCTGCCCTACGCCACCGACAACCTCGACACCCTCCAGTCCGCCGCCTTCCGGCTCGTGCGCTACCCGGAAGAGGTCGGTCCCATCCGCCTCGTCGGCGTCGGCTTCTCCGGCCTCGAGGAGGCGCGGCAGGACGTGCTCTTCCCCGAACTCGACCAGCGCCCCGAGCTGGAGCACCACGTCGAGCCCCGCGTCGAGACCGCCCCTCCGGTGGGGTGGCGGGCCACCCAGGACGTGCACCACCCCGAGTTCGGGCACGGCTGGGTGCAGGGCGCGGGGCACGGGAGAGTCTCGGTGCGTTTCGAGACCCGTGCTACCGGCCCCGGTTTCACCCGGACCTTCGCCGAGGATGACCCTGCCCTGCAGCCGGCTGATCCACTGGCGAGCCTCGCGTGGGACGACTGGTTGGCTGAAGAACACTAGAACGGGGGCGGGTGTTCGCGTTCCTCGTGGTGGGCCCGGTAGGCGTCGAAACGCTCGGCGACAGCTTTGCGGTGGGCGTACTCCCGGGCCTTCGCCTTGCGTTGGGCGAAGGTCTGCACCCAGCGGCGCTCCCGCGGGGCGAGGGGACCGGTGGCCAGGTCGACGGCGTAGGTGCCGTCCTGGAAGTGCCAGTACACGTCGCCGGTGACCGGGTCGAGCAGGTAGGTGGCCTGTACATCGGTCTTCCGGTTGTGGTGGTGTCTGCAGAGCATGACCATGTTGTCCGCCCGCGTCGGACCGCCGTCCTCATGGTTGATGCGGTGGTCGCCGTCCAGATGGGTGGCCTTCGCGTTGCAGCCGGGCCAGCGGCACACCCAGTCGCGGCCGATCACGCAGCAGCGGATGCGGAAGGGCATGTCATGGGCGGGGGTCTCCGCCTGCTGGGCGTCGTCCATGTCCAGGGTGCGGGTGACCATCTCCCGGAGCGTGGCCGCCGTCTCCTCGGTGAGCAGGCCGGTGGTGGGGTGGAAGACGGGGGCGTCGTCGACGTCGTGCGCGGAGTACAGCAGTGAGTTGACCTGGATGGTCGCCGGCTCCAACAGGAGATCGGCCATGGCACGCGCCTGGCCGGTCCCGCGGGTGTGGGCGGCCTGCGCGACGACATCCGAGATGAGGGTGCCGGTGGCCTGGTCGACCGTGAGGGTGAAGCAGATGGTGCCGTCCGGCTGGGGTTCCGTGAACAGGGAGGCCACGCGGGCGGCGTCGTCATCGGCCGGAGGCAGGGCCCGCATGGTGGCGGCGGGGTCCTCGCAGGGTGCCGGCCCCGCTGCGGGCTCCGGCGGCGGAGCGGGATCACCCCAGGGGGAGGGACGCGCGGGGGCGGCCAACTCCTCGACGCTGCGGATGGTGTTGATGACGGTGTCGGTGATCGCCCTGCGACCGGGCAGCAGCTGCTGCGGCCGGGAGGGGGTGAAGCGGGTCATCAGGTCCTCGTCGAGGGAGGCCCAGAAGAAGTCGTCGTGGAGGAGGGCAGCGGGGGCGGTCTTGACGGCGGAGTCGATGATGGACACGTGATGCAGATCCAGCAGGAAGGTCTCCTGGATCAGGGCCTTGAGGCGGGGCAGCTGGTCGAGCGTGTCGAGGGCGTCGAAGTTGCGGGTCAGGGGCACCTTGGACAGGCCGGTGTCCTTGTGGAGGAGGGTGGTCAGGGTGGTCCAGTCCTCGTCGGACTCGACGTCCGCGACCGGGCGGAGCTGGTGCCAGAAGGCGTACTCGGCCTCGACGCGGATGCGTCGGGCGCGGGAGTAGAAGCTGTGCGGGTTGAGTACTGACCAGGACGGTTCGGACATGAGGTTCACCCCCTCGTTGAAGCCTCGTTCGTGTGTTCGAAACTGAGGCTAGAACACGCCCCGGACATGGGGGTGATCCTCGGGGGTGGTCGCGTTAAACCAGCAGGTCAGACACGTCGTGTCCGGTGGCCAGCGCCACGATGAGCGCCATCCGGGCCTGGCCCGCACGCAGGTGTCCGGCACTCACGGCGCCGAGGGAACCGAGGGTGGCGCCGCCGCCACCGCCGCCGTAGGCCAGACCGACTGGACCCGAGGGGACACGGGTGGTGATCACGACAGGCACGCCGGCCTCCAGGGCCTCGACGACGCCCGCCCCCATCTCCGGGCCGATGTTGCCGGAGCCGAGGGCCTCGATGACCAGGCCCTGGGCGCCGGCGGCACGGGCGGCGTCGACAAGCGAACGGTCGGCGCCGGGCCAGGAGGCGAGCACCGGGACGGAGACGTCCGCCAGCGGGGCGACCGGCACGGAGGCGGGACGCCGGACCTCGCGCGGGACGGTGGAGATGAAGGCGTCGAGATCCGTGGTGTGCCGCTTGACGGCGCCGCGGGCCGGGATGGTCCAGCCGCCGAAGGCGATGAGCACACCCTGACGGCGGGCGAGGGGATCGGCGGCGAGACGCAGGGCGTCGATGAGGTTGCCGGGACCGTCGGACTCGCGGTGGTCGAAGGCCCGCTGCGCCCCCGTGAGGATCACCGGACGGTCATCGGAGTGGAAACAGTCCAGTGCGAAGGCGGTGTCCTCCATCGAGTCGGTGCCGTGGGTGACCACGACGGCGTCGACGGAGGGATCCTCCAGGGCGGAGTGGACCGCCGCGATGAGTCCGTCGAGTTCGGCGAGCGTGATCGCGGAGGAGTCGAGACGGGTGAGCTCGGTGACGGTGACGTCGGCGGGGACGGCGAGGTGGTCACGGACGGCGTCGAGAAGCTCGGTGCCGGAGACCGTCGGGCGCAGCGCCCCGGACTCGTCGGTGGTGCAGGCGATGGTTCCGCCGGTGGTGAGCAGCGCAATACGGGTCATGGAACCAGGGTGCCACAGGATTGCGTGTAGCATCGGACCAGATGTGCCCCTAACTACAGGAGAGTATTTTCCCGTGAAGTTGACCAAGATGACCGCGATCACCGCCGCACTCGGTGCCGCCCTGGCCCTGAGCGCGTGCAGCAGCGAGGACGGCAACGGTGGCACCACGACCACCACCGGCACCGTCGAGGCCACCGACACCACCACGGAGGCCGCCGCCCCGGCCCTGCCGACGGCCGATGAACTCAACGCCATCCTCGCCCGCGCCACTGACCCGAACGTCCCGCTCGAGGAGAAGGTCAACACCGTCCAGGGCGGCGAGACCGCGCCGGAGCTCTTCGAGACGATGGCCGCCTCCCAGGCGGAGTCGGGTGCCCAGTTCCAGGTGGTCAACCCGGTCCTGCCGGGCTACACCCCGGACTCCGTCCTCGCGTCGGTCAACTTCATCCTCCCCGAGTCCGAGGCCCAGCCGGCCGAGAACGTCGAGTTCATCTTCGAGGACGGGACCTGGAAGCTGTCCCAGTCCTGGGCCTGCACCCTGATCACCAACACCGTGGCCCCGGAGCAGGTGCCGCAGATGTGCCTCGACTACAGCCCGGCCCCCGTCGAGGAGGCCCCGGCTGAGGAGGCCCCCGTCGAGGAGGCTCCGGCCCAGTAGCTAGTCGTCGCGACGGCCCGGCAGGGTGAGCACCTTGCCGCGGCCGTCCGTGCGTACCGCCCACCTGCGGCGGATCCACCGGTCATGCGTCGCCAGCAGCACCGTGCCCGGGAACGTCGACAGAGCCTCCTCCAGTTCCTCCGCCAACGCGAGGGAGAGGTGGTTGGTGGGCTCGTCGAGAAGCAGGATGTCCGGCGGTGACGCCAGGATGATGCCCAGCGACACGCGGCGTCGCTGGCCGAGGGACAGTTCGCCCAGGGGGCGGGTGACCGTCTCCTCGTTCATCAGCCCCATGTCGACCAGGGACGGGGACTTCGGGGGCACCTTCGACGCGAAGATCTCCTCCGCGGTGAGGTCGAGGTCCGTCCACTCGTCATCCTGGCTGAGACGGCCGATCACCACCTCCTCCGGGATGCGCAGCTCACCGGCGGTGATCTCCCACTTGCCCTCGACGACCTTGAGGAACGTCGACTTGCCGGCCCCGTTCGGCCCCTCGATGAGCCAGTGGTCGCCGGGGTTCATCTTCACCGTCAGGGGACCGAGGCGGTCACCCACCCAGATGTCCCTGGCGAAGACCGCGGGCTCACCCAGTGACGCCGACGTGTGCTCGGGGATGCCGTGAAAGGTCAGACGTGCCGGGGGCTTCGGCAGCTCGTCACGCTCGAGGGCCTCGAGGCGGTTGCGGGCGGAACGCAGACGGTTGCCCACGGTCTTGGCGGCGCGGTCGGCGAAGAACTTGTCCGAGATCCGCGACTCCGACTTCGACACCTGACTGTGGAACACGTCCTCCGCGGTCTGCTCCGCAGCTTTCTCCAGGCGGGCCCGCTCGTGCTCCTGCACGGTGTAGAGCTCCTCCCAGCGACGTCGGATGTCCTCGCGGGACTCCAGGTAGTCGGTGAAGGAACCCGTGAACAGCGTGCCCTGCCGCGTGTCCTCGCCACCGCCGCCCTCGTGCCCGAGACCCGGGTCGAGGTCGACGAGCGAGTCGGCCGCCTTGTCCAGGAAGAAACGGTCGTGGCTGGCCACGAGCACCGGCCCCTTGAACTCGGCGAGCTCCCTGATGAGGAAGTCCACGCCGTCATCGTCGAGGTGGTTCGTCGGCTCGTCGAGGACCATCGCGTCGACCGGCCGCAGCAGCAGCGCCGCGAGCGCGAAACGACGACGCTGGCCACCGGACATGTCGCCCAGCGTCGTCCCCAGCGGCACGTTCGCCAGGCCCAGCCCGGCGAGCACCGTCGCGATACGGGAGTCGAGCTCCCACACGCCGGACTGCTCCGCCATCGCCAGCGCCGCGTCGAACTCCTCCGCCAACCGCGGGTTGTCGGGTTCCTCGGCCATGCGCTCGGAGACCACGGCGATCTGCTTCTCGACGTCGCGCAGCTCCGACACCGCGGCGTCGATCAGCGCGGACGCCGGGGAGGTGAAGGGCAGCTGCGTCTCCTGCTCGATGAAACCGGTGACCGGGGGAGTGGTGATCTCCCCGACGTCCGGTTCCAGCTCGCCGGCGATGAGCTGCAGCAGCGTCGACTTGCCGGAACCGTTCTCCCCGATCAGGCCGGTCACGCGTTCGGAGGGCACGGCGAACGTGATGTCCGTCAGCACCCGCCGGATCGAACCGGGGTAGGTGAAGCTGACGCCGTCAACCTTGATGTGGTGTGGGGAGGCCATGGTGGTTCCTAACTGTCGGGGGAGTCAGCGAACGCCAGGGACGTGGTGGAGTCCTGGACCACGCGGACGTCGGAGTCTGCGCCACCGTAGATGACGCGGGTGGTGTAGGAGACACGCCCGTCGACCGGCAGGGGTCGGCCGAGGTCGACGGTGAGCGTGCCTTCACTGGTGGTGTTCGAGTTGAGGACGTTCAGCGACTGGCCGTCCTCCATCTCCAGGGCACCGAGGGCGGGGCGCTGCTGGACGCTGACATCCAGGTCCACGCGGTCGCCGTCGATGCCGGTGATCGTGTACGTCGCGGTCTGCAGGAGCGTCGACTCGCCGGTGACGCGGGTGTCCACCGACCAGGTGGCACCCTCGCCGACGGCCTCCTCCGGGAACACGACCGGCAGGCTGAGCAGCTTCATCAGCGCCTTCTCGACGAGCGCCCGCCCCTCGTCGGTGGCCTCCTTCGGGGCCGCCAGACGGACGGTGGACACGTCCCCGGCGTCCCCGGCGCGCCAGCCCAGGAGGAAGCCTTCGGCGGAGCGGATGTCGTCGGTGAGCTCGAGGTTGTCGGCGGCGGGCCGCCCGACACGGAACTCGACGTCCCGGGTCGCGGGACGCTCACCCTCAACGGCCTCGCCCGCGACCGTGGTGGCACCGGTGAGCGGCACCGTCAGACGGGTGACGTCCCCGCCCGCCGGGGCCTGCACGTCGACGGTGTCGGCACGCATGAGCAGCTGGTTGAACCCCTCGGCGACCTCGACCTCGACGGACTGCTCCGCGTCGACGTCCGCGTAGGTGAGGACGCGGGCGTCGGTGCCGGTGGCGCCGGTGGACACGACGGTGATGCGGGCGGCGTCGACAGGCAGGCCGACGGCGGCCTCGATCGTCGGGTCCGGCTGCTCGGAGGTGCAGGCGGTCAGGGCGAGAAGGGCGGTGGCGCCGAGAGCGGCGGCGATCCGCGGAACACGGGAGAACACCTCGTCAAGGCTACCGCAGGCAGGTCACCGGGTGGACCCGCACGGCCGTGGTGGGGAATGATGGGGGCCGTGAGTGAGACAAAGTCGAGACCATCCTCCCGGAACGTCACCTTCATGGCGGTGATCATCCTTGCGGTGGCGGCCATCGACCAGGCCACCAAGGCGCTCATGCTGGCGTGGCTGGAACCGGGGGTGCCGTTCCCCGTCATCGGCGACTGGTTCCGCTTCCTGCTGCTGTTCAACCCGGGTGCGGCCTTCTCCATGGGGGAGAACTCCACCTGGCTGTTCACCACCATCCAGCTGCTCTTCGTGGTGGGCATCTCCGTCGCCGCCCGCCGCATCCACGACCGGGGCCAGGCGTTCGGGCTGGCGCTCATTGCCGGCGGCGCGCTGGGCAACCTCATCGACCGGCTGTTCCGTGAGCCGGGTTTCTGGTTCGGACACGTCGTGGACTTCATCTCCGTGGGTGGTTTCGCGGTGTTCAACGTCGCCGACGCCGCCATCACGGTCGGTGTCGTCGTGTTCGTCCTCGTGCTGTTCCTGGAGGAGCGGAAGGCGAAGGTGGCCGCATGACCCGCGACACCCGTACTCTCCCCGTCCCGGAGGGACTGGCCGGCATGCGTGTCGACGCCGCCCTCTCCAAGCTCCTCGGCATCTCCCGCACGGTCGCCGCAGACCTGGCCACCGAGGGTGACGTGCTCGTCGACGGGCAGGCCGTCGGCAAGTCCGACCGCCTCCACGAGGGTTCCTGGCTGGAGGTGACACTGCCCGCGGCCCCCGATCTGACCCCCAAGGAGGAGCTGATCGAGGGCATGGACATCCTCTACTCGGACAACGACATCATCGCGGTGCACAAGCCGGTGGGCGTCGCCGCGCACCCGACCGTCGGCTGGGAGGGACCGACCGTCGTCGGTGGTCTGGCCGCCGCCGGGTTCCGCATCTCCACGTCCGGCCCGCCGGAGCGCAAGGGCATCGTGCAGCGTCTCGACGTCGGCACCTCCGGCGTCATGGTCGTCGCCGCCTCCGAACGTGCCTACACGGTGCTCAAGAACGCCTTCCGTGACCGCACGGTGCGCAAGGTCTACCACGCGCTGGTCCAGGGGCACCCGGACCCGTTCACCGGCACCATCGACGCCCCCATCGGCCGGCACCCCTCCGCCGGCTGGCGTTTCGCCGTGACCACCGACGGCAAGCCGGCGATCACCCACTACGAGACGATCGAGGCCTTCCGGGAGGCGACGCTCCTCGAGATCGACCTGGAGACCGGCCGCACCCACCAGATCCGCGTGCACATGTCCGCGATCGGGCACCCGTGCGTCGGCGACCCGATGTACGGCTCGGACCCGGCCCTGGCCGAACGTCTCGGCCTCATCCGCCAGTGGCTGCACGCCGTGCGGCTCGGCTTCCACCACCCGGGCACGGGCGAGTACATGGAGATCGAGGCCCCCTACCCGGACGACCTGGCCCACGCCCTCGAGGTGATCCGGGGATGATCCGCCGCAGCCTGGCCATCCTGGCCGTCGTGGCGCTGCTCGGTGCCCTCGTCCTCGCCTTCCTCGACGACGCCACCCACAAACCCGTCCCGCCGCAGGGCGACATGCTGGGCACGGACTCGGGGGAGTCCTTCGCCGCCTACTCCGAGCGCGCCCGGACCTCGCTTCTCGACGCCCCCGCCGACCAGCCCGTCTACGCCCTCGTCACCTTCACCGCACCGCTGACCCCCGCGGAGGCGGGAGACCTGCTGGACGACGTCGCCCGCGTCAACGCGATGATCGTCCAGCTCGCCGCGCCCTTCTCCCTGCCCGAACCTGTCTCGGGGGAGGGGCGGGAGGACGTGTTCCAGCGGGAACTCGACCGCATCGCGGCGTCCCTGCAGGGCGTCGGCACGGTCCCTGTGCCGGAGCACCTCGACGCCGTCGTCGTCCGCGATAACGGCGACACCCTGCGGCAGCTCGCCGAGGCACCGCAGGTCGCCGCCCTCGAGACCCTGCCCGCCGACGCCGCGTGGGGCCGCTTCGGGGTGCGCCCGGTCGAGGTGCCCTAGAATTCGGGTATGAAACTGGTCGCCCCCACCGTCGAACTCCACCGGTCCTGGCTGGAATCCGCCACCGAATGGGGCACCTTCGACCAGGAGGGGGCAGCCTACCACCTGGCTGAACTCAACGGCCTCGACCTCCGCGACCGGGCGGATTTCGGCCGCTGGGTCGAGCTGCTCATCTCCCCGGAGCGGCCGGAGGGCTTCGCCCCGGACAGCAACTTCTGGCTTGTCGAGGACGACGTGTACCTTGGCGCCGTCCAGTTGCGCCACTACCTCAACAGCCTGCAGCTCCGCGAGCTCTTTGGCCACATCGGCTACGGGGTGCGCCCCTCCGCCCGCGGACAGGGGCTGGCGACCTTCATGCTCCGGGCCGTCCTGTGGGAGGCTGCCGTCCTGGGGCTGCGCCGGGTGCTGGTGACCTGCCGGGAGGACAACGCGGCGTCGATAGGTGTCATCCGCGCCTGCGGGGGAGTGCTGGAGAACATCCGCCCCGTCGATGACTTCGCCCGTGGCTGGGGGATGACTACACCGATCTGCCAGTTCTGGATCGAGACCGGCGCATGAGGTCGTACACGTAGACCGCCACCGCGATCCAGATGATGATGAACCCGGCCCAGCGCGCCGGGGACAGGTGCTCCTGCGTGACGAACAGCGCCCACAGCATCTGCATCGTCGGCGTCATGTACTGGATCATGCCCACGGTGCTCAACGGCAGGCGCTTCGCCGCCACGCCGAAGAGCAGCAGCGGGACCGTCGTGATGAGCCCCGAGAGCACCAGCAGCGCCGTGTGGGAGGGACCCTCCGTGAGGAACGTGCCGCCCCCGATCCACAGCAGGTACATCGCGGCCAGGGGAGCCATGACCAGGGTCTCGGCGGCCAGCGAGGCGATCGGGGACACCTGCACCTGCTTCTTCACCAGGCCGTACAGCCCGAAGGAGATCGCCATCCCCAGCGCCATCACCGGAGCCTGACCCGACAGGAACGTCAGCTGCAGGACACCGACCGTCGCGATCGCCACCGCGACGACCTGCAGCCCGGTGAGCCGCTCACGGAGGAACACCACACCCAGCAGCACCGCGAGCAGCGGGTTGATGAAGTACCCCAACGCGGCGTCGGCCACATGATTCGTGTTCACCGCCAGGACGTAGATTCCCCAGTTGGAGGAGATGAGCACGCCGGCGGCGAGGATGAGCGCCCACGAGCGTCCCGACGCCCGCCGCAGCTCACCCCAGCCACGCACCACGGTGAGCACCCCGGACATGATGACGGCGGTCCACAGGATGCGGTGCGCCAGGATCTCCACCGGAGCTGCCGGCAGCAGCAGCGGGAAGAACGCCGGGAAGAGCCCCCACAGGAGGTAGGCGAGCAGGCCGAAGATCATGGGTGGGATCGTACCCGCAGGTCATATCAAAGCGTGCGGGCATGCCTGTTTGACCGACTCGATACACTCACATCCATGGCCAAGAACTCCTCTTTCGTGCACCTCCACAACCACACCGAGTTCTCGATGCTCGACGGCATGGCGAAGATCGACATGCTCGCCGACGAGGTCGTGCGGCAGGGGATGCCGGCCGTGGGAATCACCGACCACGGCAACATGTTTGGCTCCGACGCCTTCTACCGGGCGATGACGAAGGCCGGGGTGAAGCCGATCATCGGCATCGAGGCGTACCTCGCGCCGGAGAGCCGCTTCAACAAGAACCGTGTGCGCTGGGGTGAGCCGCACCAGAAGTCCGACGACGTCTCCGCCTCCGGTGCCTACCTGCACCAGACGATGATCGCGGAGAACGCCACCGGCCTGAAGAACCTCTTCTACCTCTCGTCGATGGCCTCCTACGAGGGGCAGCTGGGCAAGTGGCCGCGCATGGACGCCGAGCTCATCGCCGAGCGTGCCGACGGCATCATCGCCACCACCGGCTGCCCCTCTGGTGACGTCCAGACCCGGCTGCGCCTCGGCCAGTTCGACCAGGCCCTCGAGGCCGCCGCGATGTGGCAGGACATCTACGGCAAGGAGAACTACTTCCTCGAGCTCATGGACCACGGGCTGCACATCGAGCAGCGCGTGCGTCGGGAGCTGCTGGAGATCGGCAAGAAGTTGGACCTGCCGCCGCTGGTGACCAACGACTGCCACTACGTCCTCGAGTCGCAGGCCACCGCCCACGAGGCGATGCTCTGCGTGCAGACCGGCAAGACCCTCCACGACGAGGACCGCTTCAAGTTCGACGGCACCGGCTACTACATCAAGACCGCCGCGGAGATGCGCGCACTTTTCGACGACACCGTGCCCGACGGCTGCGACAACACCCTGCTCATCGCCGAGCGTGTCCAGGACTACGGCGAGATCTGGGAGTCCCACCCCCATGACCGCATGCCGATCGCCGACGTCCCCGACGGTCACACCCCGACGACGTGGCTGCACCACGAGGTGATGGCGGGCCTCCGCGAGCGTTTCGACGGCGGCGAGATCCCGCAGGAGTACATCGACCGCGCGAACTACGAGATCGAGGTCATCGACATGAAGGGGTACCCGTCGTACTTCCTCATCGTCGCCGAGATCATCAAGCACGCCCGCTCGATCGGCATCTGGGTCGGCCCGGGCCGTGGTTCCGCGGCGGGTGCACTCGTGGCCTACGCGCTGACGATCACCAACATCGACCCCATCGAGCACGGCCTGCTCTTCGAGCGTTTCCTCAACCCGGAGCGCCCGTCGGCACCTGATATCGATATCGACTTCGATGACCGCCGCCGTGGTGAGATGATCCGCTACGCCGCCGAGCGCTGGGGTGAGGACAAGATCGCCCAGGTGATCACCTTCGGCACGGTGAAGACGAAGCAGGCCCTCAAGGACTCCGCCCGCGTGCAGTTCGGCCAGGCCGGCTACCAGATGGCCGACCGCATCACGAAGGAACTCCCGCCGCCGATCATGGCGAAGGACATCCCCCTCGCCGGCATCATGGACCCGGACCACGAGCGCTACAACGAGGCGGGCGCGGTGCGCACCCTCATCGAGACCGACCCGGACGTCGCGAAGATCTACGAGACCGCCCGCGGCCTCGAGGGCGTCGTCCGACAGGCGGGCGTCCACGCCTGTGCGGTGATCATGGCGTCCGTGCCCCTGCTCGACCACGTGCCCATGTGGAAGCGCCCCGCCGACGGTGCGCTCATCACCGGCTGGGACTACCCGGCGTGTGAGGCCATCGGCCTGCTGAAGATGGACTTCCTGGGCCTGCGCAACCTCACCGTCATCGGTGACGCCCTGGCGAACATCAAGAAGAACCGCGGCATCGACCTCGACCTGGAGAACCTCTCCGTCGAGGACAAGGAGACCTACGAACTCCTGGGCCGCGGCTCCACCCTGGGTGTCTTCCAGCTGGACTCCGGCGGCATGCAGGAACTGCTCAAGCGCATGCAGCCGACGGGCTTCAACGATATCGTCGCCTCCCTGGCGCTGTACCGCCCCGGCCCGATGGGCGTCAACGCGCACCTCGACTACGCGGACCGCAAGAACGGGCGCAAGCCGATCGAGCCCATTCACCCGGATCTAGGCGACGCGCTCGAGGACATCCTCGAGGAGACCTACGGTCTCATCGTGTACCAGGAGCAGATCATGCGTATCGCGCAGAAGCTCGCCAACTACACGGCCGGTGAAGCAGACGGTTTCCGTAAGGCCATGGGCAAGAAGCAGGCGGAGGTCCTGGAGAAGGAGTACGCGAAGTTCTCCGAGGGCATGAAGTCCAACGGTTTCGGCCCGGAGCCGATCAAGGCACTGTGGGACACGATCCTCCCATTCGCCTCGTACGCGTTCAACAAGTCGCACGCCGCAGGCTACGGCCTGGTCTCCTTCTGGACGGCCTACCTCAAGGCCCACTACGCCCCGGAGTACATGGCGGCGCTGCTCACCTCGGTGGCGGACCGCAAGGACAAGTCCGCCATCTACCTCGGCGACTGCCGCCACCTCGGACTGAAGGTCCTGTCCCCGGACATCAACGAGTCGGAGAACGACTTCCTGGCCGTCGGCGAGGACATCCGTTTCGGCCTCGGCGCGATCCGCAACGTCGGTGCCGAGGTGGTCGACTCGATCGTCGAGACGCGGCGGACCAAGGGCACCTTCGCCAACTTCTCCGACTACCTGGAGAAGATCGACCTGCTGCCCTGCAACAAGCGCATCACCGAGTCCCTCATCAAGGCCGGCGCCTTCGACTCCCTCGGGCATCCCCGCAAGGGCCTCATGCTCGTCCACGAGGATGCGGTGGACGCCGTCCTGGCCACCAAGAAGGCCGCCGACAAGGGGCAGTTCGACCTCTTCGCGGGTTTCGGCGGCGAGGACGAGGAGAACGTGAGCGTCTTCGCCATCGACATCCCCGACGACAACTGGGACCGCAAGCACGAGCTCGCCCTCGAACGCGAGATGCTCGGTCTCTACGTCTCCGGTCACCCGCTCGACGGCTACGAGGAGGCCCTCGAGGCGCAGACCGACACCGCCCTGACCACGATCCTGGCCGGCGAGATGCGCCACGGCGCGGAGGTCCTCATCGGCGGGATCATCTCGGCGGTGGACCGGCGCTTCTCCAAGCGCGACGGCTCTCCCTGGGCGATCGTCACGGTGGAGGACCACAACGGCGCGCAGGTCGAACTGCTGGTGTTCAACAAGGTCTACTCGCTGGTGAGCTCGTCGATCGTGGAGGACAACATCATCCTCGCGAAGGCGCACGTGTCCATCCGAGACGACCGCATGTCCCTGTTCTGCGACGACCTCAAGGTCCCCGAGCTGGGCCCCGGCAACGGTGCGGGCCTGCCGCTGCGCCTGACGATGCGGACGGACCAGTGCACGATGGACACCATCGCGAAGCTCAAGGAGGTCCTCGTCCGCAACGCCGGCGACTCCGACGTCTACCTCAAGCTGGTCAACGGCGAGGAGTCCACCATGATGATCCTCGGTGAGCACCTGCGCGTCGACCGCTCCGGTTCCCTCATGGGTGACCTCAAGGCGACGATGGGGGCGGGCATCCTCGGATGACAGGAGGGCCCGCAGTTCCGTGACGGAACTGCGGGCCCTTTCTCTGTGTCCTAGCCCTGGATGCCGAACTGGGCGAGGAAGGCGCGGAGCTGGTCGACGCCGCCCGGCATGAGCGGGACGAGGACGACGGCCGCCTGGGTGGCCGCCAGTCCGAGGGTGAAGACCGCCCTGATGATCTCGAAGGTCAGCTCGGCCTCCGGGGTCATCTCCAGGGAGCCGGCCCAGCCCGGGAGCTGGACCTCCTTCTCCTCGTCCTCGTCCTCACCCGGGGTGGGCGTGGGCGTGGACTCGGTGGAGTCGGAGGAACCAGTGGTGGAGGAGAGGGAGGACAGCGAGGAGATGCCCTGCTCGGTCTCCTCGGCGTGTACCGGGGTGACCAGGGCCAGGGAGGTGCTGGCTGCGGCAACCAGGGCAACGGCGAGACGACGACGGATCACAGAGGAACTCCTTGAGGATGGGATTACTGATCGTTGATAGAACTTAGCAGCCATCCCCTCCCGACGCGAGGGGTTAACGGGAGGAGAGGGAGGAGAACGCGGAGACGGAGGACTGGCCGGTCACCTCGGCGGTGGTGATCTCGAAGATCGTGGTGGTGCCGGACACCTCGTTGCCGACGACGACCAGGTTCTCACCGTTCGGAGAGTCGACCGCCGGGATGAAGACCAGACCCTCGGCGCCGAGGTCGCCGGCCTGCGGGCTGTCGGCCGGGGCGGTGAAGTCACGGTTGTTGACGTAGGTGACGAAGGTGGCGCGGGCCGGGTCGGTCACGTCGTAGACCATGATGCCGCCGATGCGCTCCAGGCCGATGAAGGCGTAGGTGCGGCCGTCGATCTCACCGAGGGTGACGCCCTCCGGCTCCGGGCCCTTGTCGTCGGAGCGGCCCTCGAGGTTCGCCTCCTTGTGGTTGGAGTTGAAGTTCTCCGGGCTGGCCAGCGCGGTGATCCGCTCGAACTGGTCGTCCGAGTTGAACACCCGCTCACCGTTCTCGTCGACGATGGAGAAGCCGCGGGCGCCGAAGGAGTAGATCTCCTCGTAGCACCCACGCTCCTCGTTGTAACCGTCGGCGGTGGTGACGGTGAGGCGGCCGAGGTTCTCGTCCTTCTGCAGGTCGGCGATCTCCTCGGCGGTCATGCCGTTGAAGTCCTCGCACAGCGGGGCGATGCCGCGGTCCGCGTCACCGAAGTGCTTGACGCGGGCCTCCTCGGAGTAGCCCTCCCAGTCGCGGGCGTCGCCCTCGTTGGCGGTGACGATGTAGGTGACGCCGCCGACCTCGTAGGAGGCGATGGAGTCGGGCATGAGGTGGCCCTTGACCGGCCAGGTGGTGATGTTGATCTGGTCGTCGCGGTCGGAGACGTCCAGCGGAACGACCGAGTGGTCGACGGTGCCCAGCGGCAGGATGTCGGTGACGGTGGCGGTCTCGATGTCGACGACGGCGAGCGCGTTGTTCTCCTGCAGGGAGACGTAGGCGGTGCCGCCCTGGACGGTGATGTACTCCGGCTCGAGGTTCTGGGCGACGGTGCTCTCAGTGCCCTCGGGGCCGAAGACGCGCACACCCTCCGGGAGGGCGCCCGGGGCGTTGTAGGCGCGGAAGTCCGCGGTGCGGACGTCGGCGTCGGTGGCGGCGGTGACGGTCTCCGGCAGGGAGACGACGGAGACGGATCCCTCCGGGTCGACGGAGTAGTCCTCGGCCGGCTCGCCCTCGTTGGCGACCAGTGCGTAGGCGCCGTCCGCGGTGATGGTGACCATGTCCGGCAGGGCGCCGACGGCGACCTCGCCGAGGGCGACGGGCTGCTCGGCGGCGGCGTCGAAGAACAGCAGCGTACCGGCATCGGTCTTGGTGGCGGGCTCGACGGTGGCCACGGCCAGGCCGTCGGCACGCACGTCGACGGAGTTGATGGTGGTGCCGGGGCCGCCGTCGACGGAGGCGACCTTGACGGGCTCGGTCGGGTCGGAGATGTCGAGGACGTCGATCTGGCCGGACTGGGCGTTGACGGTGAGCACGCGCTGGGAGGCCGCGTGGTACGTGACGATCTCGGCGGCGGACCTGTCGAAGATGCCGGTCTCGTAGGTGCCGATCGGGGCCAGCGAGAGGGCCGCACCCGGGGCCGAGTGGACGACGGGGTTGTCCACGACAGCGGCGTGGGCCGGGGCGATGAGGGAGACACTGGTGGCGAGCGCCGCGCACAGCGCGACAGCGGAACGGCGAAGGGACACGGGGAGAACTCCTGTGGTCGGTGGGGTGCAGATCGTGTGACATGGTGGACCAGTGACATGACACCAATCTCAATTCCGGACCACCTGCAGGTGAACAGTCGGTGAAGTGGGCTGCAACGCCGTGGCCGGTGGACAGGGGGACTACACTGAGTCCCCATGAGTGACACCCGGTCTGCCGTAACCACCTTCGAGCCTGTCCGCGCCTCGGACATTCAGCTGGCGCAGGCACGGATCTCCTCCGTCATCGAGCCCACCCCGCTCCAGTACTGCCCCCGCCTCTCCGAGGAGACCGGCTGCGAGGTGTACCTCAAACGCGAGGACCTGCAGGACGTGCGCTCCTACAAGATCCGCGGCGCCTACTACGCCATGGCCAACCTCGACGAGCAGCAGCGGGACGCCGGCATCGTCGCCGCCTCCGCCGGCAACCACGCACAGGGTGTCGCCTACGCCTGCCGCACGATGGGCATCCGGGGTCGCATCTTCGTCCCCAACCAGACGCCGAAGCAGAAGCGTGACCGCATCATGGTCCACGGCGGTGACATGGTGGAGCTGGTCGTCACCGGCAACAACTTCGACGAGGCCGCCGAGGCCGCGCGTGCCGACGCCGCCGAGCGCGGCGCCACCATGATCGAGCCCTTCGACGCCCGCGACACCGTCATCGGTCAGGGGACCATCGCGGCGGAGATCCTCACGCAGCTCACGTCCATCGGCAAGTCCCTCGACACGGTGCTCGTGCCGGTCGGCGGCGGTGGCCTCCTGGCCGGTGTCGCCAGCTACCTCGCCGACATGGCGCCGCGCACCGCGATCGTCGGCGTCGAGCCGGGCGGTGCCGCCTCCCTCCAGGCCGCCCTGCGTGCCGACGCCCCCGTCACCCTCTCCGCGGTCGACCCCTTCGTCGACGGCGCCGCCGTCAAGCGCATCGGTGACCTGCCCTTCGACATCATCGAACGCAACAAGGGCCGCATCCACGTCATGGACGTCTCCGAGGGCGCCGTGTGCACCGAGATGCTCGACCTGTACCAGAACGAGGGCATCATCACCGAGCCCGCCGGTGCACTGTCGGTCACGGGCCTGAAGGAGATGAAGCTCCAGCAGGACTCCATCGTGGTGTGCATCATCTCCGGCGGCAACAACGACGTGCTGCGCTACGCCGAGATCATGGAGCGCTCCCTGGTGCACCGCGGCCTCAAGCACTACTTCCTGGTGAACTTCCCGCAGGAGCCGGGCCAGCTGCGCCACTTCCTCAACGACATCCTCGGCCCCGACGACGACATCACCCTCTTCGAGTACCTCAAGCGCAACAACCGGGAGACCGGTGCCGCGCTCGTCGGCCTCGAGCTCGGCCGGGCCAGCGACCTCGACCCGCTGCTCGAGCGGATGAACGCCTCCCGCATCGAGTGCCAGCACCTCAAGCCGAACACCCCCGAGTACGAGTACCTGGTCAACACCTAGGGGTCTCTACCTGCGCAGGAGCGCGAACTCCCACGGGCCCAGGCGCGTGTCGTCGAGGCCGACCTCCGGTTCCGTGAAGGAGTAGATGAGCTCGCCGCCGTAGGGGGCGCGGACCTCCGCGTCGGAGAGGTTGGCCACGAGGATCACGTCCTCCCAGCCCATCGCCAGCCAGCCGTCCCCGGTCTCGACGGTGAGGCGGGAGAGATCGGCGCGGGAGAGGCCGAGCTCGCGGCGCAGACGCAGCAGCTCCCGGTAGGCGGCGTGGATCTCCTGCTGCTCCTCCGTGAAGTCCCAGTCCAGCCGCGACATCTCGAACGTCGCCGGGTCAGCGGGGTCCGGCACCTCGGCGTGGTCCCAGCCGGAGCGGGAGAACTCCCGCTTGCGGCCCTCGGAGGTGAGGCGGTTGAGGTTCTCGTCGGTGTGGGAGCAGAAGAAGGCGAAGGGGGTCTGTGCGCCGAACTCCTCACCCATGAACAGCATCGGGGTGAAGGGGGAGCAGTAGATCACCGCCGCCTTCAACACCTGCTGAGCAGGTGTGAGGTTCATCGACGGGCGGTCGCCCCGCGCACGGTTGCCGGTCTGGTCGTGGGTGGTGGTGTACGTGACCAGGCGGTGCGCCGGAATGGAGCGCACGTCGATCGGACGGCCGTGGGTCCGCCCGCGGTAGGAGGAGTACGTGCCGTCGAAGTAGAAACCGCCGCGCAGGGTCTTCGCCAGGGCGTCGAGGGAACCGAAGTCCTCGTAGTAGGCGTGGCGCTCACCCGAGACGATCGTGTGCAGGGCGTGGTGGATGTCGTCGACCCACTGGCCGGCCAGCCCGTAACCGCCGCCGTCACGTTCGGTGATCAGGCGCGGGTCGTTGAGGTCGGACTCCGCGATGATGTGGCGGGGGACACCGGTGCGGGCGGTGACGTCGTCGGCGACCTCCTGGATCTGCTCCATGATGGAGTATGCGCCGGTGTCGTCGAGGGAGTGCACGGCGTCGAGACGCAGGCCGTCGAAACGGAACTCGGCGAGCCACTGGCGCACCGAGTCGAGAATGAAACGGCGCACCTCGTCGGAGTCGTGGCCCGAGATGTTCACCACCTCACCCCAGCCGGTGGAACCACCCGCGGTGTAGGGGCCGAACATGCCGTTGTAGTTGCCGTCCGGGCCGAAGTGGTTGTACACCACGTCGAGGATGACGCCGATGCCGGCGGCGTGGGCGGCGTCGACAAGCCTCTTCAGCCCCTCGGGGCCGCCGTAGCCGGCGTGGACGGCGAGCCACTCCACGCCGTCGTACCCCCAGTTCCGCTCGCCGCCGAAGGGCTGGACGGGCATGAGCTCGATGGCGGTGACGCCAAGATCCCGCAGGTACCCCAGCTTCCCGATCACCCCGTCGAACGTCCCCTCGGGGGTGAACGTGCCGACGTGCAGCTCGTAGAGCACCTGCCCGGCCAGCGGGCGGCCGGTCCACTCGGCGGTCCAGTCGAAGTGCGGGTCGGTCACCTCGGAGAGCCCGTGCACGCCGTCGGGCTGGGAGGTGGTGCGCGGATCGGGGAGGGTCTGCGACCAGTTCTCGCCGTCGAAAAGCTCGTAGCCGTAGCGCATGCCCGGCTCCGCGATGCGGTCAGCCACCCACCATCCGCCGGAGGTCGCCCGCATGGCGATCACCTCGTCGTCGAGTCGGAGACGGACATCCCGGGCGTAGGGGGCCCACACGGAGAACGGTTCATGCGCAGTCATGCAACCCAGGCTAACGGAAACGCCAGCTACTATCAGTGTTCATGCTCACGACCTACCAGTTGCCCGCCGCCGACCGGACGTGGACGCACGAGTGGGAGGTCAAACGGTCACGCTTCTACTCGCTCGCCCGCCGGACCTCCGACGAGGACGCCGCCCGCGACTTCATCAACGAGATCCGCGCCGAGTACCCGGACGCCCGCCACCACTGCAGCGCCTACATGCTCCACGTCGAGGGCTCCAACCCCATCGAGCGCTCCTCGGATGACGGCGAGCCCTCCGGCACCGCCGGCAAGCCCATGCTCGACATGCTCCGGGGTTCAGAGCTTCTCGACACCACCGTGGTCGTCGTCCGTTGGTTCGGCGGCATCAAGCTCGGTGCGGGCGGACTCGTCCACGCCTACTCCCAGTCCGTCGGCGACCTCCTGCCCAAGATAGAGCGCGTCACCCGGGCGATCCGCGAGCTCTACCTCATCGAGGTGCCGCACGCCGACGCCGGCCGCCTCGAGGCCGACCTGCGCAACCGCGGCATCGCGGTCACCGACACCGACTACGGCGCAGCCGTCACCTACACCCTCGCGGTGGAGCCGGGCGGACGCGCCGAACTGGAATCCACCCTCGCCTCACTCACCGCAGGTGCCGTTGTGCCGGTGGAGGCGGGCACGTCCTGGGTGGAGTATTAGGATGGTGCGCATGACAATGCAGCGCCGCCCGAACAACCCGATTGAACAGCGTAAGCAGGCCGTCCGGAAGTACACCCGGAACGCCGCCGTCTCCGTCGGCGGTGGCGTCGTCGGAGGCCTCGCCCTCGGCCTCCTCTTCACCAGCTGGACCTGGGTGATCCTGGGGCTCGTCGTCGCCGTCGTGGGTGGCTTCTACAACTGGAACCAGGTGCAGAAGATCGTCAACCACCGCGACAACTACTAGCCGTGTCTGAGGCAGTCCGTATCGACGTGTGGGTGTGGGCGGTGCGCGTGTTCAAGACACGGTCCGCCGCCGCCACCGCCGTCCGGGCCGGTCACGTCAAACTCAACGGCGCGTCGGTGAAACCGGCCCAGCAGGTCGTCCCCGGGGACCGGGTGCGCGTGTGGGTGAACCACCGCGAACTCCACCTCGAGGTGGTGGACACCCCACGCAAGCGCGTCGGCGCCCCCGTGGCCCGCACCTGCTACATCGACCACTCGCCGCCGCCCCCGCCGAAGGAGATCCTCGCCTCCCTGCCGCAACGTGACAGGGGAGCGGGCCGACCCACGAAACGGGAACGCCGCGAACTCGACCGGCTGCGGGGCCGCGAGAGCTACTGAGGCCGCACAGACAGTCGGCCCCGACGACCTCCGCGCTCATGAGCGTGCAGGTCGTCGGGGCCGACAGGTGATTCAGGGCCCTACCAGAGTCCCCAGTGCGCCGGCGGGAAATCGATGCCCAGCGGACGGAAGAAGTTCGCGATGGTCAGTGCCCACACGTGGATGGCGTCAGCCACCTGGGGGAAATCTTCACGGATGGACGAAACCATGTTTTGGTGCTCCTTTATTCGCGGGTGCGGTAGACCCTGTTCATACTACTGCCTGTCTGTCCTTCCGTCGCGAAGGATCCGTGCGGCGCGCATTGTTTTCAGCCGACGGGCCAACTGCTGCGGACGTTGCGCCGGACGCAGACCGATCTCACCCGTCCTCCGGATGTGCTCCTGCCCGTACCTGCGCAGCAGCAGATCGTCGATGAGACGGATCTGACCGGGGCGGAAACGGTAGTTCAGGGCACCGCGGACCGAGTCGATGTCGATGTCGTCGAGCAGCGCATCCAGCTCAGCCACCGTGGTGATCCCGTCAGCGGCGAGGATCTCCGCGAGGAAACGGTAGTTCTCCGAACGCGAACGCGGGAAACGGTTGCCCAGCAGCATCGCCAGCACACCCGGCAGCGTCTCGGCGGTGAGGTCGACATCCTCAGTCGAGGACTCGTCGGTGTACTGCGCCGCCGCGATCTGGTCGAACTGCTGGTCCGCCAGCTCAATGAGCCCGGCGGCCAGCGCGAAGGCACGGTCCACCTTCGGATCCAGCTCCTCCTGACCCCGTTTGTAACGGATGTCGTGCTCGAACTCCGCCCAGGCGTGCTGCAGGACCGTCCGGATCTGCACCTCGAAGCTCACCCCCGCATAGTCGGCGAGCTCCGTCACGTCGGCGGAGTTCTCGTCGACCGTGAGGATGAGGTGGTGGGAGCCGTAGCCGAAGCCACCGGAGATCCGCGTCTCCGCGGTCTTGTCCACGGAACGCTCCACCGTGAAGGACTGCCGCAGCACCTCGATGGCCACGGGGATCTCCGTCGAGTGGAAGGTGGTCACCCGCACACCGATGAGGTCGTGGATGTCCTTCCAGGGGTCGGGGTACATCCACGAGCCGTCGGCACGCTTCTTGTAGGCCTTGGCCTTCATCGACGGCCAGTCCTTCACCCGCGCGACCACCCGGTCATAGGTGACGCCGGCGTCGGCGAGGAGATCCTCCACGCCCGCGGCGAAGTCCTCCGCCGCGTCCGGGTGCGCCCGCACCCAGTCGTGGTACCTGCTGCCCAGGCGGGCCATCCGGTCAGACATCACGCTCCACCGGCTGCTTGACCAGCAGTGCCGTCGGGAAGAGGCGGAGAACCTCGGCGAGCGGCACCGTCTCCTCGTAGGTGCGGCCCGTCAGACGGTCGAGCCACGTGCCCTCCGGGAGGGTGACCGTGGTGTCCTGCCAGCCGCCGTTGCGCTCCAGGTCGAGCGGGCGGCGGGTGGCCAGGGTGATCACGCCGATACCCGCCTCACCCGGGATGTGCGACGCGCCGCGGGCCAGACCGATGAGGTGCGCCTCCGCCGGGCCGACCGCGAACACGGCCTGCATCTCACCGCCCACGAAGTACTCCGGGTGGTCGGTGCGCACCTTCAGCCCCTCGTGCACGATGTGCAGCTTGGCGCGGTCGCCGTAGAGGTCGAGGTGCGGGTAGTCGCCGGTGGTCTCCGCCTGGGCCTCCGCCTCCGCGGCGAGATCCTCCCAGTCGACGCCCTCCGCGAGGATGTCGAGCGTCTGCTGGCGGGCGGTGTAGTCCACGAAGCGCCGGTTGTCCGGGTCGACGAGGGAGTCGTCGAAGAACTCGGTGCCCTGGTACACGTCCGGGATGCCCGGGCCGGTGAGCTGGAGCAGCTTGCGGCCCAGGGAGATACGCACCGCGCCACGGGCCAGCGGCGCCACGAACTCGGTGATCATGGAGGTCACGGGGCCGTCGAGAAGCACGTCGATCCAGTCGAGGACGGCGTTCTCGAAGGACTCCACCGGATCCACCCACGTGGTGTGCACGCTCGCCTCCCGCAGCGCCTTGACGGCGTAGGCGCGGAAACGCTCACGGAGCTGCTCCGTGATCTGCCCGTCCGCCGGCCACACGCCCAGCAGGTTCTGCAGCAGGAAGTGGCCGGTCCCGGAGTCCGGGGCCGGGACCACGGAGGTCACGCGGTGGACCAGCTCCGAGAAGTCCAGGGGGCGTTCGGTCAGCTCGATGATGCGGGCGCGGACGTCCTCGCTGCGCTTGGTGTCGTGGGTGGACAGCGTGGTCATGGCCTTCGGCCACAGGCGGGCACGCTCCTGCTGCAGCAGGTGGAACTCCGCCGCCGACACCCCGAAACGACCCGGCGCGCCACCGACCTCCTGGAGGGCGACGAGACGGCACGCCCGGTAGAAGGTGGTGTCCTCCACGCCCTTGGCCATGACGGCACCGCAGACCTGCGCGAAACGGATCTTCGCCTCCGCGTTGGCGTTGAGGGCGGCGACTATGAGGTCGAGTGCGTCACGGCGCGACGGGAACCGCCGCGACATCTCCGCCACGACCGTGGCCGTCACCCGCGACAGGGAGAGGTAGTCGGCGCGGTAGACCGGCATGGCGGCGACGAGTTCGGTGATCGTGGTGAGCAGGTCCTCCTCCGACACGGAGGAACCGGCGGTGGAGAAGTTGTCGCGGCGCATGGCGCGGGCGAGACGGCGGATCTCCGCAGAGAGCTCCGTCTGTGCGACCTCCCGCTTGAGCTGCTGCTGCGTGACGTCGATGGCGGCCTGGTCCCACGTGGAGCCGGAGTGCTGCAGCGCCAGCATGGACAGGGAGTCCTCGGCCTCCCGCTCGATGAACACGCCGTCCAGCTCACGCAGGGCGTCGTAGCCGGTGGTGCCGTCCACGGCGAGGCGCGGGTCCAGGGTCTCGTCGACCTCGAGGATCTTCTCGACGACCAGCCAGCGGTCCGGACCCACCACCTCCCGCAGGCGGTTGAGGTAGCCGAAGGGGTCGGACAGTCCGTCGGGGTGGTCGACGCGGACGCCGTCGATGATGTCCTCGGCGATGAGCTGACGCACGATGCGGTGCGTGTGCTCGAAGACCATCGGGTCCTCCTGGCGGATGCCCGCCAGACCGTTGACCGAGAAGAAACGGCGGTAGGAGATGACCCCGTCGCGCCAGTACATGAGGCGGTAGTGCTGCTGCTCGTACACCTCGGCGACGTCGTCGTCGAGGGTCACGTCCTCCCCGACGGGGAAGAGGTTGTCGTAGTAGGCGAGGACGACCTCCCCGTCGACCTCCCGCAGCTCCAGCTTGTCGACGTCCTCCGGCGACCCCAGCACCGGGAGCCCCAGCTTGCCGCCGGCCCCGTTGTCGGCGTGCCAGTCGATGTCGAAGTAGTGCTCGTACTCGGAGTCCTGGCCGTGGCGCAGGACGTCCCACCACCACTTGTTCAGCCGCGGGTTCTCCACGCCGAGGTGGTTCGGCACGATGTCGATGATGAGCCCGAGGCCGGCCTCGTGGGCGACGTCCGCCAACTCGCGCAGCCCCTCGATGCCGCCGAGCTCCGGGTTGATCTCGGTCGGGTCGGTGACGTCGTAGTTGTGGTTCGACGTCGGGATCGCCGTGAAGATGGGGGAGAGGTAGATATGACTGACTCCGAGGGACTGCAGGTAGGGAACCTGGGCGGCCGCCTCGGCGAAACCGAAGGCCCGTCCCGACGGGTCCGCCTGCGGTCCGCGCAGTTGCAGACGGTAGGTGGCGGTGATCGGACGACGCATGGAACTCCTCAGTTAAAGAACGGAATAGAGAGAAAAGTGTTCCCCCACAGCCTAGGCGGGAGTGGACACCGGTGTGCGGGGCGACACAGCCGCCGGGAAGCCGTGACGCCGCTCCAGCGGCACCCGCGACAGCGCGTCCCCCAGGTCCACCACCTGCCTGCCGACGTCCTCCCGTGGCACCGCCACCACCGTCCGTTCGGTGAGCGCGAGCCACGCGACGGGCCCTCCGGTGAGGGCGGCCAGATGCTCGTCGAGCACCGCGAAAGGGTGCGGGTGGGCCAGCCAGCTCGCCGCCGGGGCCCCGGGCAACGCCACCTGCAGGCCCGGCGCACCGGGCCCGAGGAGCGCGGCGGCGGGACGGGTGTGCACCCGGACACCCACCGGGGTCTGCGCCCGCGCGACGAGGTTCGTGGCGGCCAGCTCCCACGCCCGGTGCGCCGAGAGATCGAGTTCCCCCAGACCGCGGTAACTGACGTCGACCCCGTCACAGACGAAGGTCACGCACAGGTCCCGGGACAGGGTGATGGAGGCGACGGTGTCGCTGAACCCGTCGTCGCTGAGACCGCGACGACGGACCCACGTGGCGGGGCGCAGGGCCGGGAGGAGGGTGGACGGGGACAGTGGCATGGGCGGTCCTCGGATCGGGAGCTGATTCCTTCACCACTGTTGGACTCCGGAAACCGCCCGGAGGTTCCCTGCCCCGCGAAAATTCCTAGAACGGGGGCTGCTCGTCCTCGCTCCCGTCCTCGGTCAGGCCGAGGACGGCGATGAGCTGCTCACCCGTCCAGATCTGGAGCTCCTGCCCCTTGGCGATGAGCTCCTCCGCCCGCTTCTCCTTGGAGGTCTTCGTCGCCCAGGTGCCGGCCACGAGGATCGTGGTCTTCCGGGTGACGTTCCGGCCGATCTCCGCACCCATGTCCGCGATCGCCGACCACAGCCGCCCCTTGTCGAAGGGCTCGAAGTCACCGGTCAGGGTGACGTGCTGGCCGAAGAGCGGTCCCGTCGGATCGGCGTCCGGGTTGGCGTCGGGGATGACGTCCGGCGTGGCCACCGACTGCCACGGGGCCCGCCGCGCGGGCTTCCGCTCCGGGGCCTGCGTCGGCTCGGTGGGCAGACCGGGGCGCTGCCGCAGCACCGGGTGGACCGCGTCCTGACTCAGGGTGCCCGTGCGGAAACCGGCGTCCTCCTGCATCTCCCGGAAGGGGCCCCTGTGATCTGAGCGTCGGGCCAGCTCCACGACGATGCCAGCCGCCGCGCGGGCGTCCTCGGTCGCGTCGTGGTGCCTGTCCAGCGGCACCCCCAGACCAGCCGCCACCGTGGGCAGCCGGTGGTCCGGCAGACCGAGGCGGGCGGCCCGCGACAGCACCAGGGAACAGCCGAAGGTCAGCTCCGGGACCGGCAGTTCGGCCGCCAGGCAGGCACGACGCAGCGCCATCATGTCGAACTGGGCGTTGTGGGCGATGACCGGCAGGTCACCGATGAACTCCAGCAGGGCGGGCAGACGCTCCGCGAAGCCGGGCTGGTCCGCCACCATCTCCGGGGTGATGCCGTGCACCGCGATGTTGGCGGCCTGGAACTCGGACAGACCCGGCGGGGGAGTGCACAGCCACGACTCGGCGGCGACCTCCACGCCGTCGACGACCCGGACCACGCCGATCTGGCAGATGGACCCGACGTCCGCGTTAGCGGTCTCCACGTCGAACCCGACGAAGCTGAGCCCGGTGACCCCGCCGGCGGAGGCGGTGGGGGCCTCACCGCGCAGGGCGGCCTCCACGTCGGCGACGAAGTCCGCAGCGGCCCGGTCCTGCCCGGGGGCGAAGGTGACTGTCGTGCCGGGGCCCTCGAGGAGGACCACGCCGACGTCGAGAAGCGTGGGCGGTGTGGACCGCACGCCGGTGACCTCCGCCAACGGGACGGTGACCACGGTCTGCCCGGTGAGGGCGGCGGCCAACGCCGACTGTTCGATGCGGATGCTCGTCTCGGTGACGCTGAGGTGGGCGCCGTGGGCCGGGATCACTCGTCGACTCCGTTTCTTCGGGGGCTGGGTCAGGCCAGTCTACCCGGCTACGATCAGGGGGTATGAGCAGCCGCCAGCGTTCGTGGGCGCGCCGGTACGACCCCTTCGACCGGACCTGTCCCAGCCGCGGCCTGCTCAATTCGGTGGGGGACAAGTGGACGATCCTCATCATCCTCGCGCTGGAGCAGCGCCCCCTGCGTTACGGACGCATCGAGGAGATCGTCGACGGCATCTCCCAGAAGATGCTCACCCAGCGACTGCGCACCATGACCGCTGACGGCCTCATCGAACGCTGGGCCTACGAGGAGATCCCGCCGCGGGTCGAGTACGAGCTCACCGACCTGGGGCGGAGCCTCCTGCCCGTGGCGCAGGCGCTCGTCGACTGGGTCGCGGACAACTACGCCACGGTGGAGGAGCACCACCGCTGAACGGGGTCTAGGGCTCCTCGTCGGTGTACTCGTCGCGGAGGGCGGCGTGGCGCTTCGCGGCGATCTGCTGCTCCTCGGTCATCTCGGAGAGGCTCGGCAGGACGGTCGTGGGCTTGTTCTCGTCCTCCTCTGACTCCTCGGCCTCCGGCTCGGGGGCCTCCTCCTCGTCGAGCTCCTTGACCGGCGGCTCGGCGGCGACCTTCTCGGCGGTGGCCGCGGAATCGGCGGTGACCTTGTCACCCACGACGCCGAGGTCCTTCTCGCGCTCGGCCTCGTCGACGACCTCGAGCTCCTCGACCTCGTCCTCCTCGTCGAAGGCCGGCGGCTCGATCTGCTTGAGCACCATCGTCGCGCGGGAGGGGACCGTGATGGTGCCCTTCGCCTCGATGATGGAGGCCTCGATCGGGTAGCCGATGTCCTCGGTGGTGTCGACGAGCAGCTGCCAGCGGACACCCAGGGAGCGCGGCGGGAGGGTGAACTCGATCTCCTCGTAGTGCGCGTTGAACATGAGGATGAACGAGTCGTCCACGATCTTCTGGCCGCGGGCGTCCGGCTCGCTGATGGCGTTGCCGTTGAGGTACACCATGAGTGCCTTACCGAAGGCGAAGTCCCAGTCGTCCTGGGTCATCAGCTTGCCGGAGGGCACCAGCCAGGCGATGTCACGCTCACGGACGTCGGAACCCAGCGGGCCGCCCGCGAGGAAGCGACGACGGCGGAACACGGGGTGGCGGCGGCGGATGTTGAGCAGACGCTTCGTGAACGCGTGCAGCGACGCGTTCTCCTCCAGCTGGTCCCAGTCCATCCACGCCAGCTCGTTGTCCTGGCAGTAGACGTTGTTGTTGCCCTCCTGCGTACGCGCCATCTCGTCACCGTGCGAGAGCATCGGGGTACCCAGCGACAGGATGAGCGTGGTGAGGAAGTTGCGGCGCTGGCGGGCGCGCAGGGCCAGGATCTCCGGGTCATCCGTCGGGCCCTCGACGCCGTGGTTCCAGGAACGGTTGTGGGACTCGCCGTCGCGGTTGCCCTCGCCGTTGGCCTCGTTGTACTTGTGGTTGTAGCTGACCAGGTCGTTGAGCGTGAAGCCGTCGTGCGCGGTGATGAAGTTGATCGACGCGGTGGGGCGGCGGCCGTTGTTCGCGTAGAGGTCAGAGGAACCCGTCAGACGGGAGGCGAACTCGCCCAGGGTGGCGGGCTCGCCACGCCAGAAGTCACGGACGGTGTCGCGGTACTTGCCGTTCCACTCGGTCCACAGCGGCGGGAAGTTGCCCACCTGGTAGCCGTCGTGGCCGACGTCCCAGGGCTCGGCGATGAGCTTCGCCTGCGAGACGACCGGGTCCTGCTGGACGAGGTCGAAGAAGGTCGCCAGACGGTCGACGTCGTGCAGCTCGCGGGCCAGGGTGGAGGCCAGATCGAAGCGGAAGCCGTCGACGTGCATCTCGGTGATCCAGTAGCGCAGCGAGTCCATGATGAGCTGCAGCGAGTGCGGGTCACGCACGTTGAGGGAGTTACCCGTGCCGGTGTAGTCCATGTAGTGGTACTTGTCACCGTCGACGAGGCGGTAGTACGCCTCGTTGTCGATGCCGCGGAACATGATCGTCGGGCCCAGGTGGTTGCCCTCGGCGGTGTGGTTGTACACCACGTCGAGGATGACCTCCATGCCGGCCTCGTGGTAGGCGCGGACCATGCCCTTGAACTCGGAGACGGCGCCGCCGGGTTTGCGGGCGGCGGCGTAGTCCTGGTGCGGGGCGAAGAAGCCGAAGGTGTTGTAGCCCCAGTAGTTGCGCAGGCCGAGGTCGCGGAGGCGGTCGTCCTGGAGGAACTGGTGCACCGGCATGAGCTCGATGGCGGTGACGCCGAGGTCCTTGAGGTAGGAGATGATCGCCGGGTGCGCGAGACCGGCGTAGGTGCCGCGCAGGTTCGGCGGCACGTCCGGGTGCGTCATCGTCATGCCCTTGACGTGGGTCTCGTAGATGACGGTCTCGTTGTAGGGGATGCGCGGGGCACGGTCGGAGCCCCAGTCGAAGAACGGGTTGATCACCACGGACTTCATCGTGTGGCCGAGGGAGTCCTCCGTGTTGCGGCCGGACCCCGGCGGGTCGGCGAAGATGTCGTAGGAGAACAGGGACGGGTCGCCGTCGAAGTCGCCGTCGAAGGCGCGGGCGTAGGGGTCCACGAGCAGCTTGTTGGGGTCACAGCGCTTGCCGTTGTGCGGGTCGTAGGGCCCGTGCACGCGGTAGCCGTAGCGCTGGCCGGGCTGCACGCCGGGGAGGTAGCAGTGCCAGACGTTGGCGTCGACCTCCTCCAGGTTGATGCGGACTTCGTTGTCCTCCCGGTCGATCAGGCACAGTTCCACCTTCTCTGCAACATATGAGAAGAGTGCGAAGTTGGTGCCTGCGCCGTCGTAGGTGGACCCCAGGGGGTAGGGGTCACCCGGCCAGACCGTGTAATCATGGTCGGACTCAGTAGTCATGTGGACAGATCATAATGGAGAGCACCGCGCTCCACCTGTTCACGCGCGGGCCGTGTCGAGCCCTGCGAGCATCAGTTCCACTCCCCGGTGGAAGTCCCCGGAGGCGTCCCGCGGCTTCTCGACGCCCGTGTCCGCCGCATGCTGCGCCCGCGCCTGCTCCAGGGCGGTGGCGCCGAGCACGAGGTGCAGGAGGGAGGCGGCGCCGACGCGCCGCAGGTCCGCGTCCCCCTCCAGGGTGGCGGCCAGCTGCTTCTCGACGACCTCCCGTGTCTCCGACTCCGGCTGCGAGAGGGCGGCGGCGACGAGCTCCGCGCCGTCGCGACGCGAGAGCATCGACTCCCGCAGGAGGCCGGCGAGCTCCGGGGCGGTCCGCGGGGCGGTGGCGGCGAGCACGGGCGTCAGGATCTCCTCCGCGATCGCGGCGATGAGCTGCTGTTTGTTGGCGATGTGCCAGTACAGTGCGCCCGGGGCGACCCCGAGGGACGTGGCGACGCGGCGCATGGTCATGTCCGCCAGGCCGTACGTGTCCAGGATGGCGACGGCGGCGGTGACGATGGATTCGCGGGTCAGCTGCACATCCTGGAGCCTACCCGGTACTGAAACTCCCAGGGTTCTTTCAGCCCGCGGGGTGAAGTGGTTGCTAGGGTGACCAGTCGACGTACCCGTTACCTTCCGGCAGGAGTACCCAGCAGTGACCGTGAAAAAGACCACCGTGGCGCTCGCCCTCACCGTCCCCCTCATGTTCGTGGCGGCGTGCGGCGGCGGCGAGACCGCCGAGAGCACCGCGACCGGGGTACCGACGGCACACACCGTGACCTCCACCCGCACCACGGAGACCACGACGTCGACCACCTCCTCGGAGGAGGAGACCACCAGCGAGGAGCCGACCTCCGAGGAACCCACCGAGGAGCCGGAGCCGGTGGAGGATCCGCTCTCCGCCCCGATCCTCGAGGAACTCTACGAGGAGCCGGAGCCGGTCGCCGCCGGTCACGCCGCCAGCGAGGCCGACCGCGCCGAGATCGAGCGCCTGGTCCGGGGTATCTACGAGGTCGAGACGTTCCACCAGTTCCTCCTCTACGTCCCGGAGAACACCTGCAACGAGGCCGTCCCGCAGTCCATGGACCTGGCCGGCATCCCCGACCAGCCGCTGCACCAGTGGGACGTCTACGCCGCAGCGCAGCCCCACATCGCCTCCGTGGAGGACATCCGCGTCGAGGGCAACCACGCCTCCGCGGTGGTCACCGCGGTCTCCGCCGGCCAGTCGGAGACCCGCACCCAGCGTTACCTGCACGAGGACGGCCGCTGGAAGTTCTGCAACTAACGGTGAGGATCCCACGCACGGTGGGCACCGCCGCCGGGGTCGCGGCGGTGTCCCTCCTCATCCACTCCGTGGTCGGCGCCCTCTGGGGTCTGCTCCGTCCCGCGTACTCCGGCACTCTCGGCGAGGGCGGGCAGGTGATCATCGACGCCGCCGCCGGCAACGTCGAGTTCGTCTCCTTCGGCAGCTTCGTCGCCGCCACCGGACTCCTGGCGACGCTCATCTCCCTGAGCACCTACGTCCTGTCCCCGGCCACCCGCGGTCCGGCGATGCTCTGGTGGCTCATGGGGGTCGCGGCGCTCTCCGCCTTCTCCTTCCTGGCGGTGGGGACGGTGACCTCCGGCCTGCTCCACGACATCGGAGACCCCGACCTGCTGTCCCCCGGGGACCGCGTGAGCATGGTCCCGGGCCTGGACCCGGGCGTCGGCTGGCTCGTCGCCCCCTTCCTCGCCGCCCTCGCCTACTGGTGCTCCGCCCTCGTGACCCCCGAGACGGACGCCCCGACCCTCCCGATACAGTGAGAGACATGACGCCGCCTGACACCCCCGCCTTCCCGACCGTCGAGATCGACCCGGAGGCCGTGGACCGCCTCATCGCCACCGCCCTCGACGAGGACCTCACCTACGGTCCCGACATCACGAGCCGGGCCACCGTGCCCTCCGGACACCGCTCCGAGGCGCGGATCGTGTCCCGCCAGTCGGGCACCATCGCCGGACTCTTCGTGGTGGACCGGGTGCTGCGCCAGGTGGCCACCTCCGAGTTCCGCGTCGAGGAGGTCACCCCGGACGGCACCCGCGTCGGACCGGGGGACGTCGTCGCCCGCATCGAGGCCGGCACCCGGGACCTGCTCACCGCGGAACGTACCCTGCTCAACCTGCTCACCCACCTCTCCGGCATCGCCTCGGCGACCGCCCGCTGGGTCGACGCGGTCGAGGGCACCGGCGCGCAGATCCGCGACTCCCGCAAGACCCTGCCCGGTCTGCGTCTGCTGCAGAAGTACGCGGTGACCACCGGCGGGGGAGTCAACCACCGCCTGGGGCTCGGCGACCGGGCGCTCATCAAGGACAACCACGTCGTCGCCGCCGGGGGAGTGCTCCCGGCCTTCCTGGCCGTGCGTGAGCAGTTCCCGGACAAGTGGTGCGAGATCGAGGTCGACACCCTGGAGCAGCTCGACGAGCTGCTGCCGGAGCAGCCGGACGAGATCCTGCTGGACAACTTCGAGCCGTGGATGGTGCAGATGGCGGTGCAGCGTCGCGACGCCGTCTCGCCCGGCACCCTCCTCGAGGCCTCCGGCGGACTCACCCTCGACGTCGCGGCCGACTACGCCCGCACCGGCGTCGACTACCTCGCGGTCGGGTCCCTGACCCACTCCGCGCCGGCCCTCGACCTGGGGCTGGACTTCTAGTCCGGCTAGTTCGGCTAGTTTGGCCAAGCCACGGCAGACTCGCCCGTGGCGTCGGTGCTGATCTCGTCGATGGCGTGCAGCACCTGGTTGATGGCCACCGCCGTGTTGTGCTCGAGCTGGAGCTCCGTCATGCCCTCCCGGACGGGGGCGGTGAACTCCACGCGGACCTGCAGGCCGTCGGCGTCCTCATGGCAGAAGGCCTTCGTCGTGATCGACGCCTCGTTCCAGTCGTTGCACAGCAGGAACATGCGCAGGAAGTCCGAGTCCGGGTCGAGGCCCGGGTCCCAGTGCCCCTTGATGAGGTAGCTGGGCCCGTTGTCCAGGAAGAAGCCGAAGAGCACGTCGTTGATCCAGGCGATGATGACGTCCTCGTCGCCGTGGGTCTTCTCGATGCCGAGATTCCCCAGCGCCTCCCGCACCCGGTCGAGGGTGACCTCCGTGGGGTCGTCGTGGTCCTCGCCCGGGTCCCACTCGTGGTCGGTGCTCATGCTGGCGGAGTACTCCTCGTCGGGGTCGGGTTCGTCGCCGGGGTCGATGTCCTCGCGGCTGCGGCGGTGATCCAGGTCGCGGAGGCGCACGGTGTCGTCGTCAAGTTCATTGACGCTGACGTGGCGGTCTCGGGGGAGGGGACCGTTGAGGGCGGCGGTGTCCTGCTTGCGGCGCTGCGCGGCGGTGTCCTCCGAGTCGGGCATGGCCAGCTCGGGGAAGTCCTCGATTAGGTGGTCGACGGCCAGGCGGGCGGTCTCCATCGACAGGCGCACGAAGTCCGCCAGCTGCGCGTCCGTGATCCCGGTGCCGACGAGGATGCTGGAGCGGGAGTGCAGGCTCACCGCCGTGTCGTCCCCGACCCGCAGCGACAGCGTCGGGCCGAGGCGCTCATGGTTCCAGGCGGTGATGGTCCGGGCGAGGGCGCCGGTCTGCTCCATGCCGGTCGTGTTGCGCAGGTCCATGTCGAAGACCAGCGCGCCGGGGCTGCGTTCGTCGAGGTAGGCGGTGACGATGTGGTCGTGCCAGGGGAACACCAGCCGGTCGGCCCCCACGTAGGCGTGGAAACCGAAGGACTCGGCAGCGACGTAGACCTCGGTCAGCGTGACCATCGGGCTGACACCTCCTGCATTCTCCGGGCCGTGCTCGGGTGGTAGGCCCCTGACCCCTACAATAAGGCAACATAGACTCTGGCCCATCCGCTTTCATCCTGGCAGTTCGAGGAGAACCTTCACGATGCTCAACATCATCGACCTGCGCGGTCGTACCCCGTCCACCAGCGAACTGCGACGTGCCCTCCCGCGTGGCGGCACCGACGTCAACGCCGTGCTCCCGACCGTGGCGCCCATCGTCGAGGCGGTCCGTGAGCGGGGGGCGCAGGCGGCCCTCGAGTACGGCGAGAAGTTCGACGGCGTGACCCCGGCGGCGGTGCGGGTGCCGGCGGAGGTGCTGGGGCGGGCCGTCGACACGCTCGACGAGAAGGTCATCACCGCCATGCGGGAGGCCATCTCCCGGGTGCGCAAGGTGCACGCCGACCAGCGGCCGGACTCCCACACCACCACCCTCGCGGAGGGGGCGACCGTCACCGAGGTGCACCTGCCGATCGACCGCGTCGGCCTCTACGTGCCGGGTGGCAAGGCCGTGTACCCGTCGAGCGTGATCATGAACGTCGTCCCCGCCCAGGAGGCCGGCTGCCGTTCGCTCGTCGTGGCGTCCCCGCCGCAGGCGGACCACGACGGCTGGCCGCACCCGACGATCCTCGCCGCCTGCCACCTGCTGGGCGTCGAGGAGGTGTGGGCCGTCGGCGGTGCCCAGGCCGTGGCGCTGCTGGCCTACGGTGACGACTCCGTCGATCTCGACCCGGTCGACATCATCACCGGCCCCGGCAACATCTTCGTCACCGCTGCGAAGCGCCTGGTCAACGGAGTGGTGGGCATCGACGCGGAGGCGGGCCCCTCCGAGATCGCCATCCTCGCGGACTCCTCCGCGGACCCGGTGTACATCGCCTACGACCTCATCTCCCAGGCGGAGCACGACGACCTTGCGGCGTCGGTCCTCATCACCCACGATGAGGAGCTGGCGCGGGCCGTCGACAGGGAGATCGACGAGCGCTACACCGTCACCCGCAACGCGGAGCGTGTCGCCGGGGCACTGCGTGGCCAGCAGTCCGGCATCGTGCTCGTCGACGACCTCGAGCAGGGCATCGCCGTGGCCGACGCCTACGCCGCCGAGCACCTGGAGATCCACACGGAGAACGCCCGCGAGGTCGCGGAGCGCATCCGCCACGCCGGCGCCATCTTCGTCGGCGCCTACTCGCCGGTCCCGCTGGGCGACTACGCGGCCGGTTCCAACCACGTCCTGCCGACCTCCGGCACGGCCCGGTTCTCCTCCGGCCTGTCCACCCACACCTTCCTGCGGGAGGTCAACCTCATCGAGTACGACCGCACCGCCCTCAAGGAGATCGGCCCGCACATCATCGCGCTGGCCGACGCCGAGGACCTGCCGGCCCACGGCGAGTCCATCCGTTCCCGCTTCGAGATTATGTAGGAGCCATGACCCGTCTCTCTCTTGATCAGCTGCCCCTGCGCGAGGAACTGCGCGGGCAGTCGCCCTACGGCGCCCCGCAGCTGGACGTCCCCGTCCGCCTCAACACCAACGAGAACCCGTACCCGCCGTCGCCGGCGCTCATCGACGACCTCGTGGAGACCGTGACCAGGGTCGCCTCCGACCTCAACCGCTACCCGGACCGCGACGCCGTCGAGCTGCGCACCCAGCTGGCCGACTACGTCACGGAGCAGACCGGCGTGGCCGTCGGCGTGGAGAACCTGTGGGCCGCGAACGGCTCCAACGAGGTCCTCCAGCAGCTGCTGCAGGCCTTCGGCGGTCCCGGCCGCAAGGCCCTGGGTTTCCAGCCCTCCTACTCGATGCACCCGATCCTGTCGGCCGGCACGCAGACGGAGTTCATCGACTGCCCGCGCGGCGCGGACTTCCGCATCGACATCGACGCGGCGCTGGCCGCCATCGCGGAGCACCGCCCGGACGTCATCTTCATCACCACCCCGAACAACCCGACGGGTGACGTCACCTCGCTCGAGGACATCCGCACGCTTCTCGACGCCGCCCCCGGCATCGTCATCGTCGACGAGGCCTACGGCGAGTTCTCGCCGTCCCCGTCGGCGACGACGCTGCTCGCCGAGTACCCGGCGAAGCTCGTCGTGTCCCGCACGATGTCCAAGGCCTTCGACTTCGCCGGCGGTCGCCTCGGGTATTTCGTCGCGGACCCCGCCTTCGTCGAGGCCGTCATGCTGGTGCGCCTGCCGTACCACCTGTCGATGCTCAGCCAGGCGGCGGCGACCGTCGCACTGCGGCACCGGGAGGACACGCTGGCGACCGTCGAGAAGCTCTCGCAGGAGCGCATCCGCGTGGTCGCCGCCCTGCAGGAACTGGGCTACGATGTCGTCCCCAGCGAATCCAACTTCGTGTTCTTCGGCACCTTCGCCGACCAGCAGGCGGCATGGCGGAAGTTCCTCGACGCGGACGTCCTCATCCGTGACGTCGGCGTCACCGGCCACCTGCGCACCACCATCGGACTGCCCGCGGAGAACGACGCCTTCCTCCGCGCCGCAGCCGACATCATCAAGGAGATCAAGTGACTGACCGTATCGGACGCGCGACCCGCACGACCTCCGAGTCCGACATCACCGTCGAGATCAACCTCGACGGTTCGGGCCGGGTCGACGTCGACACCGGCCTGCCGTTCTTCGACCACATGCTCACCGCGTTCGCCGTCCACGGTTCCTTCGACCTGAAGGTCCACGCCAAGGGTGACATCGAGATCGACGCACACCACACCGTCGAGGACACCGCCATCGTCATGGGACGCGCGCTTCTCGACGCCGTCGGCGACAAGGCCGGCATCCGTCGTTTCGGTTCCCGTCAGCTGCCGATGGACGAGACCCTCGTCGAGGCGGTGGTCGACATCTCCGGCCGTCCCTACTTCGTCATGCGCGGTGAGCCGGACCAGATGATCACCGCCGTGATCGGCGGGCACTACGCCACGGTCATCAACGAGCACTTCTTCGAGACCCTGGCCCTCAACGCCCGCATCACCCTCCACGTCATCTGCCACCACGGCCGCGACCCGCACCACATCACCGAGGCCGAGTACAAGGCCGTCGCCCGTGCGCTGCGGGAGGCCGTCGAGAAGGATCCGCGCGTCGAGGGCGTGCCCTCCACCAAGGGAGCTCTGTAGAAAGTGCTCTCCATTGCTACGGTGGCACAGGAGAGCCAGGACGACAGTCTCTGGCTCGTGTACCTGATGTTCATCGTCGCCGGTCTCCTGGTCGGCGGCACCTGGTCCGCGCACCAGGCGGAGAACAGGGGACTGGCGATATTCCTGGCACTGTGCGCCATCGTGTCGTTGGCGGGTGCCGTGTTCTGGATGATGGGAGCGATGGGCTAAGTGGCACAGGCGGGACTGACGCGTGCGGAGATCGAGAACCTCGACAGCATGTGGAAGGCCCCCGGCTTCATACCCACCTTCGTCGCGGTCTTCGCCGCGTTCGGGGCCTGGTCGCTGCTGCTGCCGGTGATCCCGCTGGCCGCGCTCGACCACGGCCACTCCGCCACCCTCGCCGGCGCCACCACCGGCGTGTTCATGGCCGCCACGGTGGCCACCCAGATCTTCACACCCATGATGCTGCGGAGCATCGGGTACAACCCGGTGATGGTCGCCGCGGCGTTCATGCTCGGTGTGCCCGCACTCGGCCACCTGCTGGGCACGGACGCCTGGATCCTCCTGCTCTTCTCCGCCCTGCGCGGCGTCGGCTTCGGCGCCCTGACGGTGGCGGAGTCCGCGCTGATCGCCGAGATCGTGCCCGCCCGTTTCCTGGGCAAGGCCTCCGGCATGCTCGGCGTGTTCCTCGGCGTGGCCCAGATGATCGGGCTGCCCACGGGCCTGTGGCTGGCGGGGGAGTTCGGCTACCCGACGGTGTACGTCACCGCCGCGGTCGTGGCACTCGTCGCCGCGGTCATGTGTCTGCGGATCCCACGTATCCGCGCCCAGCGCCGCCCGAAGGACGCACCCGGCGGCGACGTGTCCATGTGGAAGCTCGTTGCCGTGCCCGCGGTGGCCGTCAACACCCTGGCCATGAGCTTCGGTGCCGTCTCCTCCTTCCTGCCGGCGGCGGTGCAGGACCTCGACCCGGTCACCGGGGCCGTCATCGGCGGTTTCATGCTCTCCATCATCGGCGGCGCGGCGATGGTGCTGCGCTACTTCTCCGGGGTGGTCGCTGACCGGGCGGGGCATGCCGGGGTGACCATGCTCCCCGGCCAGGCGATGGGCTTCGCGGGTGTCGCGCTCATGGCGCTGGTCATCGCCAACGGCTGGTCCGTGTGGTGGCTCGTGCTCGCGGGCGTGCTCTTCGGCGGCGGCTTCGGCATGGTGCAGAACGAGGCCCTGCTGGAGATGTTCCAGCGACTGCCCCGCACCAAGGTCTCCGAGGCCTCCGCGGTGTGGAACATGTCCTACGACGCCGGCACGGGCATCGGTTCCGTGGTCCTCGGCTTCGTCGCGGCCCGGGCGGCCTACTCCGGGGCGTATGCGGTGGCGGCGGGACTGGTCGCGCTGGGCATCCTGGCCACCCTCGCCGACCGCTACCTGGGTGCCCACCGGGTCACCGACCACGACAACATCCGCACCCGCCTGCGCCAGATCCCGGTGCCCCGTCGTCCGCGGCGGCGGTAGCGGGGCAGGCTGACAGGGCAGGGGGACCCACCGACTACACTCACGGCCATGGCAAAAACCGTCGCCCTCCTCGACTACGGCTCCGGCAACCTCCGCTCCGCCCACCGGGCACTGGAGAAGGTCGGTGCCGATGTGACAGTCACCTCTGACCCCACCGTCGCTACCGGGGCGGACGGACTGCTCGTCCCCGGCGTCGGCGCCTTCGCCGCCTGCATGGCCGGACTCAACGCCGTCCACGGCCCCCGCATCATCGGCCAGCGCCTGGCCGGTGGCCGCCCGGTGCTGGGCATCTGCGTCGGCATGCAGATCCTCTTCGACGAGGGCCACGAACACGGCGTCCGGACCAGCGGCGCGGGGGAGTGGCCCGGCGTGGTCGAGCGTCTGCACGCGCAGATCCTCCCGCACATGGGCTGGAACACCGTCTCCCGTGCCCCCGGCTCGCAGATGTTCGCGCAGCTCTCCGACGAGGAGCGCTTCTACTTCGTCCACTCCTACGGCGTCCGCGACTGGACCCTGGAGACCGATGACCTGACCACCCCGCCGGCCGTCGCCTGGGCGGAGCACGAGGACGACCGTTTCGTCGCCGCCGTGGAGAACGGCCCGCTGTGGGCCACCCAGTTCCACCCCGAGAAGTCCGGCGACGTCGGGCTGCAGCTGCTGGCCAACTGGCTTGAGACCCTCTGATTCCCGATAGGATTGGCAACCATGAGCGATTTCACCCTTCTTCCCGCCGTCGACGTCGTCGACGGCCACGCCGTCCGCCTCGATCAGGGTGAGGCAGGCACCGAGAAGTCCTACGGTTCCCCGCTGGAGGCGGCCCTCGAGTGGCAGGCCCAGGGCGCGGAGTGGCTGCACTTCGTCGACCTCGACGCCGCCTTCGGCCGCGGCTCCAACCACGAGCTCATGGCGGAGATCACCCGTCAGCTCGACATCAAGGTGGAGCTGACCGGCGGCATCCGCGACGACGCCTCCCTCGAGCGGGCCCTGGCCACCGGCGCCACGCGCGTCAACATCGGCACCGCCGCGCTGGAGAAGCCGGAGTGGATCGCCGAGGTCCTCCGCTCCTACGGGGAGAAGGTCGCCGTCGACATCGCCGTCCGCGAGATCGACGGCGAGTGGCGCACCCGCGGCAACGGCTGGGTCTCCGACGGCGGTGACCTGTGGGAGGTCCTCGAGCGTCTCGACGCCGCCGGCTGCACCCGCTTCGTGGTCACCGACGTGTCCAAGGACGGCACCCTCGCGGGCCCGAACGTCCAGCTCCTGCGTGAGGTGGCTGCCGCCACCGACGCGAAGATCGTCGCCTCCGGCGGCATCTCCGTCCTCGACGACGTCATCGAGCTCGCCCGCTACACCGACGAGGGCATCGACTCCGCCATCATCGGCAAGGCGCTGTACGAGAAGCGCTTCACGCTGCGCGAGGCGCTCGCGGCCGTCGAGAAGCTCTAGGGACATGGACGCCCGGGAACTGCTCGCCGTCGCGGAGGCGGTGTGCGACGACGCGGAGAGGATGTTCCTCGCCGGGGTCGGCTCCGACCCGGCCGCGATGAAGAGCCCGGGCGACTTCGCCACCGAGGTGGACCTCGCGATCGAGGCCTACCTGCGGCAGACCCTCACCCAGTTCACCGGCATCCCCGTGCTCGGGGAGGAGGCCGGCGGCTGCTACAGCCACGACGCCGTGTGGGTCGTCGACCCCGTCGACGGCACGGCCAACTTCGCGGCGGGCAACCCGATGTGCGCGATCCTCATCAGCCTGCTCGTCGAGGACCAGCCCGTCGTCGCGATCACCGCCATGCCGCTGCTCGGCCGGCGGCTCACCGCCTACGAGGGGGGACCCGTCCGCCTCAACGGACAGCCGATCACCCCGCTGACGGAGGCGAACCAGCTCGTCGCCCAGGTGGGGTTCTCCTCGGTGGCCTCCCAGGTGCGTTCGCAGTTCCCCTCGCTGCTGCGGCAGGGACTGCTGGCGGAGCTGTCGGCGACGTACCTGCGCCCCCGGATCACCGGTTCGGTCGGCGTCGACCTGGCTTTCACCGCGCAGGGCATCTTCGGCGGGGCCGTGAGCTTCTCCCCGCACGTGTGGGACAACGCGGCGGGCGTCATGCTGGTGCGGGCCAACGGGGGAGTGGTCACCGACATCGAGGGCAACGAATGGACCCCGCGGTCGATCGGCGTTGTGGCGGGTACCGCGCGGGCGCACCAGGCCATCATGAGTACGATGGACGGGATCCTGAACTCATGAACTGAAAGGGGCGGATTCATGGCCGTCGCCATCCGCGTCATCCCCTGCCTGGACGTCGACAATGGTCGCGTGGTCAAGGGCGTCAACTTCGAGAACCTCCGCGACGCCGGTGACCCCGTCGAGCTGGCCGCCCGCTACAACGAGGAGGGCGCCGACGAACTCACCTTCCTCGACGTCTCCGCCTCGAAGGACGGCCGCGGCACCATGCTCGAGGTGGTCAGGAGGACCGCCGAGCAGGTCTTCATCCCGCTGACCGTCGGCGGCGGCGTCCGCTCCGTCGAGGACGTCGACCAGCTGCTGCGTGCCGGCGCGGACAAGGTCTCCGTCAACACCTCCGCCATCGCCCGCCCCGAGCTGCTCCGTGAGCTGGCGGACCGGTTCGGCTCCCAGTGCATCGTGCTGTCCGTCGACGCCCGCCGCACCACCGACCAGCCCTCCGGCTTCGAGGTGACCACCCACGGTGGCACGCGGTCCGCCGGCCTCGACGCCATCGAGTGGGCACGGAAGGGAGAGGAGCTCGGCGTCGGCGAGATCCTGCTCAACTCCATGGACGGCGACGGCACCCGCGACGGCTTCGACCTGGAGCTGCTGCGCCTCGTCCGCGCGGCCGTCTCCGTGCCGGTCATCGCCTCCGGTGGCGCCGGCCGGGCCGAGCACTTCCCGCCGGCCGTCGAGGCGGGTGCCGACGCCGTCCTCGCCGCCAGCATCTTCCACTTCGGCGAGGTCTCCATCGCCGAGGTCAAGGACGCCCTGGCCGCCGCCGGCCACGAGGTCCGCCGATGAACTCCGACAACCCCGCCGACTACACCCTCGACGCCGACATCGCCGCGCGCCTCAAGCTCAACGAGGCCGGCCTGCTGCCCGCCATCGTCCAGGCCCACGGCACCGGTGAGGTCCTCATGATGGCGTGGATGGACACCCACGCGCTGGCCCACACCCTGGCCACCCGTCGGGGCACCTACTACTCCCGCTCGCGTGACGAGTACTGGATCAAGGGCCTCACCTCCGGCCACACCCAGGAGGTCACCGGCGTGCGTCTCGACTGCGACGGCGACACCGTCCTGGTGACCGTGAAGCAGGTCGGCGGCGCGTGCCACACCGGTGACCGCTCCTGCTTCGACGCGGACGAGCTGCTCTAGGGACACATGAAGAATCTGCACCGTCTGTCCGCCCTGCTGCTGGCCCTCGCCGCGGCGCTGCTGTGGGCGGCGTCCCGGATGTCGTGGATCACCGCCGACACCTTCGACGACAAGTCCGGCACCGCCGTGCACGAGGTCATCGGCGGCCTGTGGTCGACCGAGCAGACCGCCGTGGCGCTGCTGCTGGTCGCCGGCTCCCTGGCGGGCCTGGCGCTGCGCCGTGTGGGCCGCCGCCTGGTCGGCGTCGTCTCCGCCCTGGCCGGCATCGGCGTGAGCTGGGCACCGCTGGGCCTGCTGGCCGGCGAGCCGGACCCGCGGCGCGTGCACCAGCTGCTGTCCACCGGCGACGAGGCCCGCATCTCCGACTGGGCCGAGGTCGTCGCCCTCAACGTCAACTCCGCGGGTCCCGCCCTGGCGATGGTCGGCGCCGCGGTCGCGCTGTTCGGTGGCGTGCTGCTGGCCATGCGCCCGGGACAGGACTCCGCGAAGCTCAACCGCTACGAGATCCGCCAGAACCGGGAGGCCAAGATCGTCCACGATCTCGAGGCCGAGCCGGACTCCGGCCGCGTCATGTGGGACGCCCTCGACGCCGACATCGACCCGACCGACCCGCAGAAGCCTCCGCGACCCTGATTTCTTCGTGAGCAAGGTCACGGGATACCCTGTGAGGGATCTCGATCGGAGGTGCGAATGAGCGCTCGTGACCGGCTCATCGCCGGAGTCCTGGAGGAGGTCGCCGCACGCGAGGCCGTCCTGTCCTTCCAGGACGTCAAGGCCCGCTCCCGCGACACCACCCCGGCCCGCGACGGACTGTCCGCGCTGCTGCGCACGGGGTGCAGCGTCATCGCCGAAATCAAGCGGGCGATGAACGGCCGGGTGCTTCTCGACGCCGACGCCCCCATCGCCCACCTCGCCCGCGACTTCGAGGAGGGCGGCGCCCACCTCATCGCCTGCCAGACGGAGCGCCTCCGCTTCCAGGGTTCCCTCCAGGACATGCGCGATGCCCGCGAGGCCGTCGAGCTGCCCATGTTCTGCCGCGACATCATCCTCGACCCGTACCAGATCCACGAGGCCCGCTGCTACGGCGCCGACCTCGTGCCCCTGCAGGTGGAACTGCTCGACCAGAACCGCCTCGTCTCCCTCCTCGACCGCATCGAGTCGCTCGGCATGACCGCCGTCCTCGAGGTGCGCAGCCCCGCGGAGGCGGATCGCGCGATGGAGGCCGGTGCCCGGGTCGTGGCGGTCAACGCGCGCCCGCTGGTGGGCGGGGACGTCGACAGGAAGCTCTTCGCGGAGATCGCGCCGGGCCTGCCCGAGTCGACGGTGCGTATCGCCCTGTCCGGGGTGCACTCGCCCCGGGACCTGCTCTACTACGCGGCCGCCGGCGCGGACGCGGTGGTCGTCGGTGAGGAGCTCATGACCGCGGAGGACCCGCGGCGTCTGACCCGCACCCTCGTCGCGACGGGGCAGCACCCGTCCTGCCCTTCGCGCTGAGGACTCTGGCACACTGTCTTAACGTGCAGACCACTATCCTCGCGAACATCCCGTCCCCACCCCAGGGCGTCTGGTACCTGGGGAAGATCCCACTCCGGGCGTATGCGATATGCATCATGATCGGCATCCTCCTGGCGTTGTGGGTGACCCACCGCCGTTACGCCGCCCGTGGCGGCGACACCGACATGGTGTGGGACGCGGCGATCGTGGCCATCCCCGCCGGCATCATCGGCGGCCGCCTGTACCACGTGATCACGGACAGCGACAAGTACTTCTGCGACACCTGCAACCCGGCCGCCGCCCTCAACATCACCGCCGGCGGCCTGGGCATCTGGGGTGCGGTGGCACTCGGTGCGGTCGGCGTGGCGCTGCTGTTCCGCTGGAAGAAGGTCCCCCTGGCGCCCTTCGCCGACGCCGTGGCACCCGCCGTCATCCTCGGGCAGGCGATCGGCCGCCTGGGCAACTGGTTCAACCAGGAGATCTACGGCCGCCCCACCGACGTGCCGTGGGCGCTGGACATCTACTACCGCGTCGACGCCAACGGTGAGTTCGCCCCGCTGACGGGAACCTCGACCGGTGAGGTCATCACGTCCGTGCACCCGACGTTCCTCTACGAGCTGCTGTGGAACCTCCTCATCTTCGGGCTGCTCATCCTCATCGACCGCCGCTTCCGCATCGCACCGGGTGGACTGTTCGCCCTCTACGTCGCCGGTTACACGCTGGGCCGTTTCTGGATCGAGCTCATGCGCGACGATTCCGCCACGATGATCCTCGGCCAGCGGGTCAACACCTGGGTCTCCGCCGTGGTGTTCCTCGTCTCGATCGCGGTATTCGTGTGGTTGCAGCGACGTCAGCGGGCTGTTGTCCGAGAAACAGAGTAGGTTGGTAGCCGTGTCTAGACGAACCAAGATTGTGTGCACCCTCGGTCCTGCCGTCGCCTCCAAGGACGCGATCACGCGTCTGGTGGAGGACGGCATGGACGTCGCCCGCCTGAACTTCTCCCACGGTGATCACCCCGATCACGAGCAGAACTACAAGTGGGTCCGGGAAGCCACCGATGAGACCGGCCGTGCCGTCGGCATCCTCGCTGACCTCCAGGGCCCGAAGATCCGCCTCGGTCGCTTCATCGACGGTGCCACCGTCTGGGAGACCGGTGAGGTCATCCGCATCACCGTGGACGATGTCGAGGGCACGCACGACCGCGTGTCCACCACCTACAAGAACCTCGCGCAGGACGCCAAGCCCGGCGACCGTCTGCTCGTCGACGACGGCAAGGTCGGCCTGACCTGCCTCGAGGTCGACGGCAACGACGTCGTCTGCGAGGTCACCGAGGGCGGCCCCGTCTCCAACAACAAGGGCGTCTCCCTCCCGGGCATGGACATCTCTGTGCCGGCGCTGTCGGAGAAGGACATCGCCGACCTCGAGTTCGCCCTCAAGCTGGGCGTCGACTTCATCGCCCTGTCCTTCGTCCGCTCCCCGGCGGACGTCGACCTCGTCCACGAGGTCATGGACCGCGTCGGCCGCCACGTGCCGGTCATCGCGAAGCTGGAGAAGCCGGAGGCCGTCCACGCCCTCGAGTCCATCGTCCTCGCCTTCGACGCCATCATGGTCGCCCGCGGTGACCTCGGCGTCGAGGTGCCGCTGGAGCAGGTCCCGCTGGTGCAGAAGCGGGCCATCCAGATCGCCCGCGAGAACGCGAAGCCGGTCATTGTCGCCACGCAGATGCTCGACTCCATGATCGAGAACTCCACCCCGACCCGCGCCGAGGCCTCCGACGTCGCCAACGCCGTCCTCGACGGCGCCGACGCGGTCATGCTCTCCGGTGAGACCTCCATCGGTGTGGACCCGCACAACGTCGTGCGCACCATGGCCCGCATCGTCACCCAGGCCGAGACCGACGGCCACGTGCCGCCGCTGAGCCATGTCCCGCGCACCAAGCGGGGCGTCATCTCCTACTCGGCCCGTGACATCGCCGAGCGTCTCAACGCCCGCGCCCTGGTCTGCTTCACCACCTCCGGTGACACCGCCCGCCGTGTCGCCCGCCTGCACTCGCACCTGCCGCTGCTGGTGTTCACCCCGCACCCGGCGGTCCGTTCGCAGCTGGCCCTCACCTGGGGCGCCGAGACCTTCCTCTGCGCCCAGGCCCTGTCCACCGACGACATGATGGCCGAGCTGGACCGTTCCCTGCTCGCCATGGACGACTACCACCGCGACGACATGATGGTCGTCGTCGCCGGCACCCCGCCCGGGGTCTCCGGCAACACGAACATGATCCACGTCCACCTGCTGGGCGAGGACACGAGTTCCCCGACCGGCAGGTAGCCGGAGAACAGAAAAAGGAGCGGCGGAGAGGATCATCCTCTCCGCCGCTCCTGTCGTGTGCGGCTACTTCACCGGGGTCGGCTCCAGCTTCCACACCTCACGCGCGTAGTCGTTGATGGTGCGGTCGGAGGAGAAACGGCCCGAGGCGCAGATGTTCGCCCAGCACATACGCGCCCAGTGCAGGCGGTCGGCGTAGTCGGCGGCCATGCGGTCGCGGGTCTCGCGGTAGTCGGCGAAGTCACCGAGGACGTAGTAGACGTCCGGGGTCTCCCAGCCGCCGCCGTCGAGAAGCGAGGAACGCAGGTCGTGGAACATGCCGGTGCCGTTGTCGTCCAGGTGGCCGTCGACAAGCGCATCAAGGGTGCGCTTGAGGCCCGGGACGGTCTCGTAGGCGTGCCACGGGTTGTAGGTGGCGCGCAGCTCCGGCAGCTCCTCCTCGCGGGCACCGAAGATGTAGGCGTTCTCGTCGCCCACGGAGTCGTGGATCTCGACGTTCGCGCCGTCCATCGTGCCGAGGGTGAGGGCACCGTTCATCATGAACTTCATGTTGCCGGTGCCGGAGGCCTCCTTGCCGGCGGTGGAGATCTGCTCGGAGACGTCGGTCGCCGGGATGATGCGCTCGGCGGGGGAGACGTTGTAGTTCTCGACGAAGACGACGCGGATGACGTCGTTGACCTCCGGGTCGTTGTTGACCACGTTGGCGATCTCGTTGATGAGCTTGATGATGCCCTTGGCGCGGTAGTAGCCCGGGGCCGCCTTCGCACCGAAGATGAAGGTGCGCGGCGGGACGTCCTGGAGGCCGTCCTCCTTGATGCGCAGGTACAGGTCCAGGATGTACAGCGCGTTGAGCAGCTGGCGCTTGTACTCGTGGAGGCGCTTGATCTGGGTGTCGTAGATCGAGTCCGGGTCGATCTCGATGCCCTGACGCTCCTTGATCCACTCGGCGAACTCGACCTTGTTGGCCGCCTTGATCTCGAGCAGCTCGTTCATCACGGACTCGTCGTCGGCGTAGTGCGCGATCTCCTTGAGCTTGTCCATGTCGGTGACCCACTCGTCGGAACCCACCAGGCGGGTCAGCAGGTCGGACAGGCGCGGGTTGCACATCTTCAGCCAGCGACGCGGGGTGACGCCGTTGGTCTTGTTGTTGAACTTCTCCGGCCAGATGTCGTGCCAGTCGCCGAGGGTGTCACGCTTGATGATCTCGGTGTGCAGCGCGGCGACACCGTTGATGGAGTACGCGGCGTAGCAGGCGATCCAGGCCATGTGGACGTGACCGTCCTGGACCGGGGCCATGCGGGCGATGTGGGCCTCGTCGAAACCACGCTCACGCAGGTCCTCGCGGAAACGACGGTCGATCTCGACGGTGAGCTCCCAGATGCGGCCGAAGAGCTGCTGGAAGATGGAGACGTTCCACTGCTCGAGAGCCTCGACCAGCACGGTGTGGTTGGTGTAGGCGAAGGTGCCGGTGACGATCTCCCAGGCGGCCTCCCAGGTGAGGCCGTGCTCGTCGAGAAGCAGGCGCATGAGCTCCGGGATGGCGAGCACCGGGTGGGTGTCGTTGAGCTGGATGCAGTTGTAGTCGGCGAAGGTCGACAGGTCGCCGTGGTTCTCCAGGTGGGACTCGATCATGGCCTGCAGGGAGGCGGACACGAAGAAGTACTGCTGGCGGACACGCAGGACCTTGCCGGCGTAGGTGGTGTCGTTCGGGTACAGGACGCGGCAGAGATCCATGACGGCCTCACGCTCGACGATGGCGTCGGTGAAGCGCTGGGAGTTGAACGCGTCGTAGTCGAACTCCTCCATCGGCTCGGCCTTCCACAGACGCAGGGTGCCGACGTTGTCGGTGCCGTAGCCGGTGATCGGCATGTCGTAGGGCACCGCGCGCACGGTCATGTCGTCGAAGTGGACGATGCGCGGCTGCTCCTCACGGCGGATGTAGAACGGGTAGCCGTTCTCCTTCCAGGCGTCCGGGTGCTCCGTCTGGAAACCGTTGTCGAAGGCCTGCTTGAACAGGCCGTAACGGTAGAGGATGCCGTAGCCGGTGACCGGCAGGTCCTGGGTGGCGGAGGAATCCAGGAAGCAGGCGGCGAGGCGGCCGAGACCACCGTTGCCGAGTGCCGCGTCGTTCTCCGCCTCGAGGACGTCGCCCAGCTCATGTCCGAGCTCGCGGACGGCCGCGGCGGCCTCGTCGACCATCTCGAGGTTGGTGAGGTTGTTCAGCAGCGCGCGTCCCATGAGGAACTCCGCCGAGAAGTAGTGCTGCTGGCGGACACCCGCGTAGGCCCGGGTGGTGGCCTCCCACTTGTCGGCGATCTGCTCCATGACACTGCGGGAGAGACCGAACCAGAACTTGTAGTCGGTGGCACTCTCCGGGGTCTGACCGGATGCGGCGCGGACGTGTCCACCGACGGTCGAGTTCAGCGGGGGCAGGGTGTCACTCATGGGTTAACTCCTGGGTTGTCGGGCTGGCAAAGGGCTATCTCAGGTAGCCACTTGTCTCAGCATATAGGCACCCCTGGCGTTCCGCGCCTCAGTGACCCAGATAAGCGAGCACACCTGCGGTGGCCGCCCGCGTGGTGGCGGAGACGGTGGGTTCGTATTCGGGGAGGAAAGTGTTCATGTGGTTCACAGGAACGTCCTCCTTCACCCGATTCTCCGCCACCGCGCGGTCCCACAGGTCCTGCGGCGTGCAGCCCACGACCCAGTACATGTAGGGGACGCCGAAGGCCTTGGGGATGTTCGCGAAATCCTCCGACACCGTCGTCCGCTGCGCGTCCACCGACTCGCGTCCGAAGACCTCGTCGAAGACCGGGCGGACGGTGGCGAACACCTCCGGGCTGTTGTCGACGAGCTCGCCGTGACCGAAGAACTCGAAGGTCGGCGCCTCCTCGCTTCCCGACGCCACGCACTCCGCCTCCACCACCCGGCGGATGGCGGCGTAGACTCGGCGCTTCGTGGTCTCACTGTAGAAACGGCAGTTGAGCACCAGTTCCGCGGAGGAGGGGATGATGTTGTTCGTCGTCCCCGAGTGCAGGGAACCCACGGAGATGACGGCGAAGTCGTTGGGGTCCACCGCGCGGCCGACGATGCCCTGCAGACGGATGATGACCATCGCCGCGATATAGGTCGGGTCGATCGCGTTGTGCGGCATGGAACCGTGGGCGGAGCGGCCCGGGATGGTGATGCGGATGGAGTCGCAGGCGGCGAACTGGGGTCCCACCTTTGTCTGTACCTCTCCCGCGCGGCCGGGCATGATGTGCTGGCCGAGGCACACGTCGGGGTGGGGGATGCGGGTGACCAGACCGTCGGCGACCATCGCGGCCGCGCCCTCACCCGTCTCCTCCGCGGGCTGGAACAGGGCGATGAAGGTGCCGGACCAGGCATCCCGGTGGGCGTCGAGAAGCGCACACGTCCCCAGCAGGGCGGTGGTGTGCATGTCGTGGCCGCAGGCGTGCATCACACCCGTCCGGGTGCCGTCCGGGCCGGGGCGCACGCGCGTGGAGGCGAAGGGCACGCCGGTCTTCTCGGTGATCGGGAGGGCGTCGAAGTCGGCGCGGAACAGGGCGGTGGGGCCCTCCCCGTTGCGGAAGACGGCGACGATGCCGAAACCGCCGATGTGGGTGGTGACCTCACAGTCGAAGTCCTCGAGCTTCCGCGCGATCTTCTCCGCCGTCTCGTGCTCGTGTCCGGACAGCTCGGGGCGTTCGTGGAGGTCCTCGTAGAAGGACCTCTGCCAGCTGAGATCGACGTCGTGGTGGGCGAGGAGACGGGCGATGTCGCTCATCGGGGGTTCGGGGACTCCTTGCAGGGGGGGGAGGTGGACTGGTGTCCAGAGTAGAGCAGGGGAGGAGGGAACGGTACCCGGAAAGTGCGCAGTTGCGCACACTTTAGGGGGTGTGACCTGGGGTGACGTCGTCGAAGGTGTCCTGGTGCTCCCATACGTCGAGAAGTTCTTCGTCGCCCTTCGGCACCGGGCCGTGCGAGTAGCGGTCGGAGTGCTGCCCCATCGCCAGATCCAGCATCGGGGGCCCGCTGTCCACCGACGTGTAGGACTCCCCGCCGGGGAAGCGGAAGCGCAGGAGCGACGGGTCACGCTCATCCGGCACGATGACCAGCTCACCGTTGGAGACCATCGCGTGGTGCGTCGGGCACAGGGGTATCAGGTTGTCAAGGTCGGTGGCACCTCCGGAGGCCCAGGCGAGGATGTGGTGGAACTCGAGCCAGCGGGTGCAGGTGCACCCCGGGGTGGCGCAGCGGTAGTGCCAGCGGGTCAGCAGGACCTTGACCTGCGCGGCATTGGCCAGGCGGGAGGTGCGGGAGAGGTTGAGCACGCGTCCGCGGGCATCCCGGATCTGGACCGCGAAGAAACCGTTGAGGATGCTGCGCAGCAGTTCCCCGCTCGCCGCGCCGGGCTGGGTGGGCAGGCTGGCCCGGTCGTCGGGGCCGATGACGATGTTCACCTGCGCGCCGGGGGCGGTGCGGGCAGCCTCCGTGGCGTTGGTGCGGGTGATGTGGCACATCGTGATGAACGCCCCGACGCGGGTGGCGGCGATGGGTGTGCCGAAGCGGGTGTTCGAGGAGTCCGGGCCTGGTTCCGGCTCCGGTACGTCACCGGTGGGGCTCAGTTCCGCGGCCTTGAGGGCGGCGAGGAACTCGGCACCGCGCTCAGGGTCGAGGCTGCCCCAGAAGTTCACGCGCCCGGACTCGGGGTCGACGGCGACGGAGAGCCGGTTGCCCGCCTTGCGTGGGCGTCCACCGACGCGTTCATGGCCGGCGAGGAGGACCTCGAGTTCGGTGATGGCGTGGGCGCGGGCCAGCTCCAGCAGCTCAAGCTCGTTGTTCAGGGTGACGTACTGCAGGAGCAGGCGGACCTTGGAGTAGGAGATGTCGCCCGCCGTGAAGGCCCCGGTGAGCAGGATGAAGGGGCGGAGCGCCCGGCCGACCTGGAGGTACTCGTAGGCGGTTCGCCGCGAGAGGTCCTGGGTGCGCACGGCCCAGTCGGCGGTGGTGGTGGCGCCCAAGGTGCGGGCGAGGCCGCGGTCGTCGAACTCGGCGAGGTGGAGGATGAAGGCGGCCTTGTGGCGGGTGAGGTTGCGGTGGGCGTGCGTGATCGAGGTGGTGAGTTGACGGTCGGTGAGTGTGGACGGCTCGGTGATCGTGGCGAGCAAGAATTCCCCCGGTGGTCGAATTGGTGTTCGATCACGGCCACCGTAGCAGGTGCCCCGGACATGAGATCTCCCAAAGCTGTCGCCGCAGGTCAGCGGGTAAAAAGAGTGCGCAGTTGCGCACTCTCGCACCACCCCGGAACTACTGCAGCAGCGGGTTGTAGAGCAGCGAGTTGCGGCGGGCGGAGCACTCCGTGGCGATCCGGATGTCCTGGGCGATCCGCCCCTCGTCCCGCAGCCGGTACATCGCGGAGACCATGCGGTCACGGACGTTGTCGGGGGACAGGGTGTTGACGAAGATCTTGGTGCCGCCCTCGAAACCGGCGAGCGTCGAGACGCGCCACTTGATGTTCACACGCCAGGGCATGGGCAGGTCCAGGTCGACGGGGCGGTGGTGCCACTCCTCGTTGACGGGCACATCTGGGCCGGTGGCGGCATGGCAGGCGTGGATGAGGTCACTCATGCCGCGGATCTCGGCGTTGGACATCAGCCAGGGTTCCGGGGTGGCGGAACGGGAGTAGATCGTCAGGGTGGGGTAGCGGTGTCCGAAACCGGCGTGGACGACGGCGTGCTCGTTCTCCGCGATGATGAGGTTGCGGTAGCCGGCGTAGTCGACGCCCCACTCGTTGTAGATGTTGTGGTTGTTGCGCAGACGGGAGATCTCCAGCTCGGCCTGGACGGAACGGGCGTCGATGGCCACGAGCTGCTTGTGCAGGTGGTCGAAGGACGCGCCGGCGGGGGCCAGCCAGTTCTGGAACGCCGCGACGTAGGGGGCGTAGCGGTTGCGCTGGTAGAGGTCGTCGATGCCGTCGATCGTGAACAGGGTGAGCGCGAAGTGCTCCTCCGGGGTGAGGGTGCCGGAGGACGCGAGCTCGTTGTCGTGCGTGGCCTCATCGGTGAAGTGACGGCGCGAGATGATGACGTCGTGGCCGCCGCCGAAGTAGGCGGGCGCGTACTCGAGGAGCTTCTCCTCGGAGAGGTCCGCGGACTGCCCGCCGGCGGTGAGACGGGTGCGCACGATGTCGAGCACGTGCCGACGCCCCGCCGGGTCCGCCAGGTACGTCGCCATGCGGGCGGTGGTCTCCGAGTCCATCTCGTAGCCGTAGTTCTTGGCCCAGTAGTCGTAGGAGATGATCTCGAAGAGGTTGGGCACGCGGCGGAACTCGGGCACCGTGTCGTCGAGTTCGTGGGGTAGCAGTCCGTTGAGGATCCGCCACCCGGACCCGTCGCGGACCATGCGAGACTTCTCCGGCGGGGTGGCCAGGGGGGTGGCGGGGCAGAAGGCGCAGCGGTGGTCACGGTCGTGCGGGCCCAGGGGGGCGGGGTCGACGGCCGGTTTCGCCAGGGGGCGGTTGCCCCGGCCCGGAACGGTCCACACCTCGGTCCCGGAGAACGGGTTGACCTGTTTGATCGTTCCGTCGGCCATGATGGTGATGGGGTCGCGGTGCGCGTTGACGGGGAGGTTCATACCCACCAGGTTATTGGCTAGTCTTTCCTCATGCCTGCGATCCAGTTCGATGTCCTTATCCCCGACTCCGCCGCACTCCAGCTCCAGGAGGTGTTCGAGGACGCCATGCGGAAGCTTCTCGACGCCGGGAAGCTCACCGCCGCCGACGTCACCCACCACCACGCCCCGGCTCTCTACGAGGGCATCGAGGAGGGACTGCGCGAGGACCGTGACGATCTCTACGACGCGCAGGTCCACCGCTACGTCATCCGGGTGGAGGGCCAGACGGGTTCCGTGAACCAGCTGGCCATGGTCCTCTCCCGCTTCCTCACGCCGCAGGCCGACCTGCCGCAGGACGCCCTGCTCCTCGAGCAGGAGCAGAACTACGAGGTGGACGCGATCTACCCCTGGGCGGTGGAGATCCGCAGGTAGTCCGCGGCGAGGCGGGCGCCGGCGTCGAAGAGCTGCTTCTCGACGTCCACCGGCTCGCCCATCTCCACCGTGAGCACGTCCTCGCCCGGGTCGACGTCGATACGCCCGGCGACGATGCCGAGCGTGGCGTTGGTGCCCGCGACGATGTCGGCGATGGTGCCGACGACCTTGCCGGTCAGCGACTGCGCGTCGAAGGCCCCCTCACCGGTGATGACGAGGTTCGCCTGCGGGATCGACTCGTTGAGTCCCAGGGCGTCCGCCACGAGCGGCGCGCCGGGCAGCACGTGGATGTGGCTGTCCGTGCCGTGCAGCATCGTGGACAGCCAGTGGATGCCCACCGGCACGGCGCCGGCGGCACCGAAACGCGGGGTGTCCGGGTCGACGCCGAGGGTCTCGGCGGCGTGGGTGAGGGCGGCGTCGAGAAGCGTGACGTCCTCCGCGGACGCCCCCTTCTGCGGTGCGTAGACGGTGGCGGCCTCGGGGACGGTCGCGTCGACGTCGGTGAGCAGGATCCACTCCACGGCCGCGGCCGGGATGTTGAGCTGCGCGGTGTCGATGCTGGCCAGCTGTCCGAGGGACCCGCCGCCCTTCTTCAGGGAGTAGCCCTCCGCGTCGAGTGGTGTCGCGCCGAGTGCCACGAGGATGCCGGTGCCCGCGTCGGAGGTCGCGGAACCGCCCAGGCACAGGACGATGCGGGTGGCGCCGCGGGTCTGGGCGTCGGCGATGAGCACGCCCGTGCCGTAGGTGTCGCCGGTGAGGGGGACGGGGTGGTCCGCCACCGCCGGGAGACCGGAGGCTGCGGCGATGTCGATGTAGGCGGTGGAGCCGTCGAGGACGTAGGAGGCCTCGGTGAGGCGGCCGGCGGCGTCGGTGGTGGGCAGGGTGATGGTCTGGCCGTCGAAGGTGGCGGCGGTGCCCTCACCCCCGTCGGCCATGGGAGCGAGGGTGATCTCGGCGTCCCGGATGATCGAGCGGACACCCTCGCCGATCAGCCGTGCGGCCTGATCGGCGGTGGCAGTGCCCTTGAAGGAGTCGGGGGCGATGATGATGTGGACCATGGGAAGCAGTCTAGGGGTAGTGGGAGTGACATATTCAACTCCGGAGTGACTTGCATGAACCGCGCCGCCCGTGAAAACTATAGGCCGTTAGAAAACCCCATCCCCCGGGCTGCCCGCGACTGCGGGCCGGAAAGGACTCGTATGTCTATTGACGAGCAGGTCTCCTCCTACTACAACATGCTGCTCAAGCGGAACGCAGGAGAGCCGGAGTTCCACCAGGCAGTCGCAGAAGTTCTCGCCTCCCTCAAGATCGTCCTGGAGAAGGATCCGCACTACGCGGACTACGGCCTCATCCAGCGCCTGTGCGAGCCGGAGCGCCAGCTCATCTTCCGTGTGCCGTGGATCGACGACAACGGCGTGGTACAGGTCAACCGTGGTTTCCGAGTACAGTTCAACTCCGCCCTCGGCCCGTACAAGGGCGGCCTACGCTTCCACCCGTCCGTCAACCTGGGCATCATCAAGTTCCTCGGCTTCGAGCAGATCTTCAAGAACTCCCTCACCGGCCTGCCCATCGGCGGCGGCAAGGGCGGCTCCGACTTCGACCCGAAGGGCAAGTCCGAGCTCGAGATCATGCGTTTCTGCCAGTCCTTCATGACCGAGCTGCACAAGCACATCGGCGAGTACAAGGACGTCCCCGCCGGTGACATCGGCGTCGGCGGCCGGGAGATCGGTTTCCTCTTCGGCCAGTACCGTCGTCTGGCCGGCCAGCACGAGTCCGGCGTCCTCACCGGCAAGGGCCTCGCCTGGGGTGGCTCCCTCGTGCGCACCGAGGCCACCGGCTACGGCGCCGTCTACCTCACGCAGGAGATGATGAAGGCCCACGGCGACTCCCTCTCCGGTTCGAAGGTCATCGTCTCCGGCTCCGGCAACGTCGCCATCTACGCCATCGAGAAGGCCCAGGAGCTCGGCGCCACCGTCGTCGGCTTCTCCGACTCCTCCGGCTGGGTCTCCACCCCGAACGGCGTCGACGTCGAGCTGCTCCACGACGTCAAGGAGAAGCGCCGCGAGCGCGTCTCCTGCTACGCCGAGGAGGCCACCGGCGCGACCTTCCACGCCGAGGGCTCCATCTGGGACCTCGCCGCCGACGTCGCCCTCCCGTGCGCCACCCAGAACGAGCTCAACGGCGACCACGCCCGCACCCTGGCCGACAACGGCATCCGCTACGTCGCCGAGGGCGCCAACATGCCCTCCACCCCGGAGGCCATCGAGGTCTTCCGTGAGCGCGGTATCTTCTTCGCCCCGGGCAAGGCCGCCAACGCCGGTGGCGTGGCCACCTCCGCCCTGGAGATGCAGCAGAACGCCTCCCGTGACTCCTGGTCCTTCGAGTACACGGACCAGCGCCTGCACAAGATCATGTCCAAGATCTTCCGCACCATGTCCCGCACTGCCGCAGAGTACGGCCACGAGGGCAACTACGTCGTCGGCTCCAACATCGCCGGCTTCAAGAAGGTCGCCGACGCGATGCTCGCGCAGGGCGTCATCTAAGGCTCTCCACAGGATTCCCTGACCCCCTGGCCCTGCCGCACCACACATTGTGCGGCAGGGCCAGTAATCTTTGAGTCATGTATAGAGTCTTCGAAGCCCTGGACGAGCTCAACCAGACCGTGGAGCAGGCCTACGGCGTGCCCATGACCTCCAACTGCATGGTGCCGCGCAACGACACCCTCGCGCTTCTCGACGATCTGCGTAACGCCCTGCCCGTCGAGATCGACGACGCCCAGGATGTCCTGGACCAGCGCGACGAGATCCTCCGCGGGGCCGAGGACCGGGCCCGCGACATGATCGCCGCAGCCGAGGCGGAGGCCCACGAGATCGTCTCCCGCGCCCGGGCGGACGCCGACCACATGGTCGACGAGGCCCAGCACCGCGCCACCACCATGGTGGCGAAGGCGGAGGACGACGCCGACCACATGGTGACGTCGGCGCGTCGTGAAGCGGAGGACACCATCCACCGTGCCCAGGTCGAGGCCGACCGCCTCATCGAGGACGGCAACGACTCCTACCGGCGCAGCGTCGACGAGGGCATCGCGGAGCAGGAGCGACTGGTCTCCGAGTCCGAGGTCGTGCGTCGCGCGAACGAGGAGGCGCACCGCATCGTCGACGCCGCCCACGCGGATTCCGAGCGTCTGCGCAGCGAGTGCGACGAGTTCGTCGACTCCAAGCTCTCCGAGTTCGAGGGCTCCCTCAACGAGGTCCTGCGCACCGTGACCCGCGACCGTCAGGCGCTGCGTCGGGGCGCAGGTGTGTCCCGCCGCCGAACTGAGTAGGCTCGGTACGTTATGACTTCACCTTTCGTGTTCAACGTCGCCCGTCTCACCGACTTCGCGCAGTGCACCCAGACCGGCCCCGCCCCCACCCGCATCGGGCCGGAGATGATCGGCATCGCCGAGGGCTCGGAGGTCACCGTCGACGCCACCCTCACCCAGCTGGGCGGGGGAGTGCTCGTCGACGCGACCGTCACCGGCCAGCTCACCGGCCAGTGCGTCCGCTGCCTCGCCGACCTCACCCCACCGCTGGAGCTCCGCGTCCAGCAGGTGTTCTCCGGCTCCGACGACTTCGTCACCGGTGACGCCGACGATGAGGGCGAGGTTGACGAGCTGCCGGAGATCGTCGGCGACGAGATCGACCTGCTGCAGGCCGTCATCGACGAGGCCGGGCTGACCCTGCCCTTCAACCCGCAGTGCGAGGGCGGCTGCGACGACTCCGAGACCCCCGCCCCGGACGGCGTCTCCGGCGAGTACCAGCCGCTCGACCCGCGCTGGGCCGACCTGGAGAAGTTCCTGTGAGTCGGAGGCGTTCCCGGCCCACGGGCAAGGAGGCCTGGGCCGCGGCCTTCGCGGCGGTCGACCACACCCCGCTTCTCGACGCCCTCGGGGTCACCGTCTCCGACACCCACCTGCGGCTGGCGCTGACCCACCGCAGCTTCGCCAACGAGAACGGCAACCTGCCGAACAACGAGCGTCTCGAGTTCCTCGGCGACGCCGTCCTCGGCCTGTCCGTGGCCAACCAGCTCTACGACCAGTACCCGTCGCGTCCGGAGTCGGACATCTCGAAGATGCGTGCCTCCATCGTGTCCCGCTTCGGACTGGCCGACATCGCCCGGGAGATCAACCTCGGCCCGCACATCCTGCTCGGCAGGGGAGAGCTGGTCACCGAGGGCCGCGAGAAGGACTCCATCCTCGCGGACACCACCGAGGCGCTGCTGGGCGCGATCTACCTGGAGCACGGTTTCGAGGTCGCCCGCAGCGTGGTCCTGCGCCTGTTCGCGGAGAAGATCAACACTGCGTCGGCAAGCAACATCCACCGCGACTGGAAGACGAACCTGCAGGAGCGGGCCGCGGAGCTCAAGTACCCGATGCCGGTGTACGAGGCCACGTCGACCGGCCCCGAGCACGATCTCACGTTCAGCGCCCTGGTGACCGTCAACGGCGTCGAGCTGGGACGTGGCGTCGGCCCGAGCAAGAAGATCGCCGAGCAGGCCTCCGCGCGCGAGGCCTATCTCGCGCTGAAGGAGAATCCGCGTGCCGGAACTCCCCGAGGTTGAGGTCGTCCGCCGGGGACTCGCGGAACACCTGGGTGGCGCGACCTTCGAGGACGTCACCGTGCTGCACCCCCGCGCGAACCGCGGGCAGGACGCACCCCTGGCGGATCTGCTCGTCGGCGCCCGTATCGACGAGGTACGCCGACGCGGCAAGTACCTCTGGCTGGACCTCGGTGACGACGCCCTCTACGTCCACCTGGGCATGAGCGGGCAGATGCTCGTCGGGGACCCCGGCGTGTGCACGTCACCGCACATGCGCATCCACGCCTCACTCACCGACGCCGCCGGCCGGGCTCGCGAACTCGCGTTCGTCGATCAGCGCACCTTCGGCCGCTGGCTGTACACCCCGCAGGTCGGCGGGGTGCCCGTGCCGGTGGCGCACGTGGCGCTGGATCCGCTGGAGGAGGACTTCGACCGCGTCGCGGTCGCGCGGCTGATCCGCCGGAAACGCTCGCCGATCAAGTCGGTGCTGCTCAACCAGGAGATCGTCAGCGGGATCGGCAACATCTACGCCGATGAGGCCCTGTGGCAGGCGGGTATCGCCCCGACGCGCCGGGCCTCGTCGCTGCTGCAGCGGGAGGCGGTGGCACTGCTGGAGGCGGCCGAGGACGTCATGCGCCGGGCACTCGCGGAGGGCGGCACGTCCTTCGACTCGCTCTACGTCAACGTCAACGGCGAGTCCGGCTACTTCTCCCGTTCCCTCAACGCCTACGGGCGGGAGGGGGAGCCGTGCAGGCGCTGCGGGACGCCGCTGCGGAGGATCGTCATCGGTGGCCGGTCATCTCATTTCTGCGAAAAGTGTCAGTGACCTGGAGCACATTTAGCGCTACCTTTGAGGAATGGAATCACTCGAATCGTTCGTCACAGGGACGATCAACGACAACCTGTGGACCGTCGTACCCTGGCTGCTGATCGCGGCCGGTCTGTACTTCGGAATCCGCACCATCCTCGTACAGATCCGGATGGTGCCCGACATGCTCCGCTCCGTCATGGAGAAGCCCGGTATCCCCGGCAAGAACAAGGATGAGGACTACGGCGGCATCTCCGCCTTCCAGGCCTTCACCATCTCCGCGGCCTCCCGCGTCGGCACCGGCAACATCGCCGGCGTCGCCGTCGCCATCACCCTCGGCGGGCCCGGCGCGGTGTTCTGGATGTGGATGATCGCCATCATCGGTGGTGCCACCGCCTTCGTCGAGTCCACGCTCGCGCAGCTGTGGAAGACCAAAGACGCCCACGGCAACTACCACGGTGGCCCCGCGTACTACATGACCCGTGGCCTCAACGCGCGGTGGCTGGCGGTCATCTTCGCGGTGTTCATCTCCATCACCTACGGCTTCGTGTACAACGCCATCCAGACCAACTCCATCGTCGAGGCCGTCGGTGGTTCCCTCGAGCGCGACGACAACACCTTCAAGATGGTCGTCGGCGGCATGCTCGCGATGTTCACCGCGATGGTCATCTTCGGTGGCGTGCGCCGCATCGCCCACGCCACGCAGATCATCGTGCCGTTCATGGCGATCGCGTACCTCGTGGTGGCGTTCATCGTCATCGCGCTGCGCATCCAGGAGGTGCCGGGTGTGCTCGCCGACATCGTCGGTCACGCCCTGGGACTCCGGGAGATCGCCGGTGCCGCGGTCGGAGCCGCCTTCATGAACGGCATGCGCCGCGGTCTGTTCTCCAACGAGGCCGGCATGGGTTCCGCCCCGAACGCCGCCGCCACCGCGACCGTCTCCCACCCGGTGAAGCAGGGCCTGGTGCAGACCCTCGGCGTGTACTTCGACACCATCGTCATCTGCTCCATCACCGCCGTGATCATCCTGCTGGGCGTCGAGGACATCGCCTACGGGGAAACCGTCCAGGGTGCCGCGCTCACGCAGCAGGCGCTGGCCGGCACCGTCGGGGCGTGGGGCACGCACTTCCTCACGTTCATCCTCTTCTTCCTGGCGTTCTCCTCGATCCTGGGCAACTACTACCTCGCGCAGACGAACATCGAGTACCTCACCGGGTCGGCCGCGGCCCTCACCGTGTTCCGCGTGGTCGTCGTCGGTTTCGTGTTCTTCGGCGCCGTCGGTTCCCTGCCGCTCGTCTGGGCCCTCGGTGACACCTTCGCTGCGACGATGGTGTTCATCAACCTCATCGCGATCGTCCCGCTCGGCGGCGTGGCCATCAAGCTGCTGCGCAACTACGGCGAGCAGCGCAGCCACGGCATCGACCCCGTCTTCCACCGCGACATGCTGCCCGAGCTGAAGAACGTCGAGTACTGGGACGGCTCCGACCCCGTCACCCGCCGCTCCCTCGAGGACCGGGTATGAGACGCCTCGTGATGCTTGTCGACGGCCACGTGCAGGGCGTCGGCTTCCGCTGGTGGGTCCGCGGCGAGGCCGTGGGCCTCGGGCTGACGGGTTACGCGGAGAACCTCAATGACGGCCGTGTGCGGGTTGTCGCGGAGGGACCGGCCGAGGGCGTCGACAAGCTCCTCGCCCTCCTGGAGGAACAGCCCTCCACCCGTCGACGTCCCGGCCACGTCACCTCCGTCACGTGGGACCGGGAGGAACCGGTCGGGGAGCGGGGCTTCCACACCGCCTAGGATCCCCGGTATGGAGACCACACAGTCCGGCGTCCCGGTCCTGCTGTTCCTGCACGGGGTGGGGGAGGGCGACCCGGCGGGCCGGTGGCGAGCCGCCCTCGAGACGGCGCTGCCCGGGGTCGGATATCCCGGGCTGTCCGACGTCCGGGTCATCTCCCCCTGGTACGCGGATGCACTGCGCGAACGCGGTGAGAAGGTGCGGATGCCCGGCACCACCGTGGGGAAGCTGCGGAAGGAGGCCCTCGACGCCCACCGCCGCGACCTCGTGCAGCGGACGGCGGCGATGGAGCAGATGCTGGGGCGGCACGTCAGGGGACAGGACGCCCCCTTGGCGACGGCGGTGGTCAACGCAGCCGTCGGCAGCCCGGGCTTCGTGCAGGCACAGAACTACCTCCAGGACGAGGGCGTCCGCGCGCAGGTGCTCACCCGGATTCTGGGGGAGCTGCCGGAGTCGGGGCGCATCGTCATCGTCGGTCACAGTCTCGGGTCGGTGATCGCGGCGGACCTCCTCAGCCGGCTCCCCGCCGGGCTGGAGGTGGCGGGCCTGGTCACCATCGGCAGCCCGCTGGCCAACGCACACTTCGACGTCGGTGCCCTGCACGGACAGCTGAGGAACCCGCCCGCGAACCTGGCCTGGTGGGTCAACCTGTGGAGCGCCTCGGACCCCGTGGCGGCCCTGCGCGGCGTGTCCTCGGTGTTCCCCTGGGTGCTCGACCTCAAGGTGCCCACCTCCCTGCTGCCGGGGCCCTCCCACTCCTCGCGGGCGTACCTCGGCACCGCCGCGGCGGCCACGGCCGTCGGGTACGCACTCTTCGGTTCCCGTTCGCGGGAGATCGTCCTGGCCTCCACCGGCGTCGACATCACCCTCGACCCGCAGGAACGGACCGGCCTCCAGGCGTTGCGCTACGCGCATCTCATCAGCGAGAGGCTCGACGGGGAGCAGGCGGAGCGCTACCGGGGCGCGTTGCGCCTGGTGCAGGCAGCGGTGATCGCCGACATCCGTGTCCGCGCACACCGGAACAACCGGCCCCTGCCCCTCGCCGTTCAGGACCTCGAGCCGGACCTCACCTCGTCGGGGCTGCCCGTGCCACCGGCGAGCAGGCATCTGAGCCAGGAGGAGGCGGTGGTCCCCCTGATTACCCTCGCCGAACAGAATCTTCTGGCACCCTTCGAGATCGACGTCGACAGGAAGGTCCGAATCGAGGCGATGGAGGACCTCACCGCGGGCATGGGCCTGGGCTCCTCCCTCGGGAGAAGCGTCTTCGAGGCGCTGGACGAGGCCACCAGGGTGCTGGAGGGAAAACGGGCGATCCGCTGGGTGAAGTGGGGGACCGTCGCCATCGGGACGTTGGCCCTGGCCCTCGCCACAGGTGGGCTGGCGCTCGCCGCGGCACCGGGACTGGCCGGGGCCGCGGCCGTGACCAGTGCCCTGGCCGGATTCGGGCCGGGCGGCATGATCGGTGGGCTCGTGACCGCCGGCACGTTGGTCTCGGCCGGCACGACCGGCATCGCGGTGGGGGTGCTCAGCCCCGGCACCAGCCCGGAGTCGGTGGAGGCCCTGGTGAAGTCGCAGCTGGCCGTCGTCATCCTGCGGACGAAACTGCACCTGGAACCCGACCCCACCATCTGGATGAGCCTGGCGGAGATGGAGCGGATGCTCCACCGGGAGCGGACCCTCCTGGCCCCGTACTCCGACGAGAAGGCGGAGGTCATCACCGCGCTCGACCGGAAGTTGGCGGCCGTCACTGCCGCGCTCAACCACATGGGCACGGACTCCACATGGCAGGTGTTAGCCTGACCGGGTGCACCTGAAATCGTTGACGCTCCGGGGATTCAAGTCCTTCGCGTCTGCGACGACCCTGAAATTCGAGCCCGGCATCTGTGCCGTCGTCGGTCCGAACGGGTCGGGCAAGTCCAACGTCGTCGACGCCCTGGCGTGGGTCATGGGTGAGCAGGGGGCGAAGACCCTGCGCGGCGGCAAGATGGAGGACGTCATCTTCGCGGGCGCCGGGGACCGCAAGCCCCTGGGTCGCGCGGAGGTGACGCTCACGATCGACAACTCCGACGGTGCCCTGCCGATCGACTACACCGAGGTGTCCATCACCCGCCGCATGTTCCGCGACGGCGCCAGCGAGTACGAGATCAACGGTTCGCGGGCTCGCCTCGTGGACATCCAGGAGCTGCTCTCCGATTCGGGTATCGGCCGGGAGATGCACGTCATCGTCGGGCAGGGACGGCTGTCGCAGATCCTGGAGTCCCGCCCGGAGGAGCGCCGCGCCTTCATCGAGGAGGCCGCTGGCGTGCTCAAGCACCGGCGCCGGAAGGAGAAGGCGCAGCGCAAGCTCGTCGGCATGCAGGCCAACCTGGACCGTCTGCAGGACCTCACGGATGAGCTCGGCAAGCAGCTCAAGCCGCTGGCCCGGCAGGCGGAGGCGGCGCGCCGGGCGCAGACCGTGCAGGCCACTCTCCGTGACGCCCGTCTCCGCCTCGCCGGCGACCGCCTGCACCGTCTGCAGCGGGAATTCGAGGACGCCGACCGCCGGGCCCGTCTCCTGGCCGAGGAGGTGGAGGAGGTCACCGAACTTCTCGAGGAGGCCAGCGGGGAGCAGCTGGAGATCGAGCGGGAGCTGGAGACCCTCGCCCCCGAGGCCGATGCCGCGCAGCAGCTCTGGTTCACCCTGTCGACGTTGGCGGAACGGGTCTCCGCGACCGCCCGCATCGCGGAGGAACGGGCCGCGAACGCGGACGTCGTCGCCTACACCGGCCCGGACCCGGAGGCCCTGGAGCGGCGGGCCGAACAGGCGGACGCCGAGCTGGCCGAACTCACCGAGGCCGTGGAGATCTCGGCGGAACGGCTGGAGTCCATCCGGGACGAGGTCCACACGCGGGAGGAGGCACGCCGGGAGGCGGAGGCCGAGCACATGGCGCAGGTCCGGGCGATCGCGGACCGTCGCGAAGGTGTCGTCCGTCTGCTCGCCGCGGAGGAGTCGCTCGCCGGTCAGGTCCGCGCGGCGGAGGAGGAGATCGCCCACCAGGCGGAGACCCTCGCCGGGACCCTGGAACGCACGACCACGGCCCAGCGGGAGGCCGAGGAGGTGGCGGAGCGGATCCGCGGGCTGCAGGGGGAGCGGGCCCCGCTGGAGGACGCCCACGTCCGGGCCGCCAGCGAGGCAGGGGCCGCCGACAAGCGCCTCGACCAGCTCCGCGACGAGCAGCGGCAGCGGGAGAGAGCCGTGTACTCGCTGCAGTCGCGCATCGACACGCTGCGCCAGAACGTGCCCGTCGCCGCCGTGGACCTCGACTGGCCGGGCCTGGCCGCGCTCATCCGCACCGAGCACGGCCGCGCGGTGTCCGCGGCGCTCGGCGCACACGCCGAGGGACTGGTGGGGGAGGTGGACGAGGGGGTCGTCGAGAAGCTCGCGGGGGCGTCGCGCACCGTGCTCATCGACGAGACCACCGACGGCGAGTCCTGGCGCCTGTCCGCGGACCTGCCCGCCGGCGTGACGTGGCTGCTCGACCACCTCGACGCCGACGCCCGCATCGCGCGGACCCTCAACCGCCTGCTCGCCGACGTCGCCCTCGCCCCCGACCTACCCACCGCGCGGGCCACCGTCGACGCCGACCCGCGTCTGCGGGCCGTCACCCCCGACGGCCTCCTGTGCGGGGAGGGGTGGCTGCAGGCCGGCCACGGCACCGTCTCCTCCGTGGAGGTCGGCACCCAGATCGCCGCCGCCGAGAAGGAGCTTCTCGACGCCCGCGCCCTCCTCGAGCAGCTCTCCGGCACCCTCGAGGGCGCGCGGATCGCCGCGGAGGAGGCGCGTGTCGACGCCGCCGCCCGCAAGGCCGCGCTGCGCGAGCACGACCAGGCCGTCACCGGCTGGGAACGCGATCTCGCCCGCCTGCAGCGGCAGTACGAGGCCAACCGGGCGGAACACCAGCGCGCCGCGGAACGGGCCACGGGTGCCGACGCCCGCCTCGCCGCCCTGCGCAACCAGCTCGCCGAGGCCCGCGACCGCCTCGCCCGCGTGGAGGACGCCGACGCCCCCGAGGAACCGTCCACCCTCGCCCGGGACGAGGCGAGCACCGCGCTCGCGCAGGTCAAGGCCATGGAGATGGAGGCCGTCCTCGCCCTGCGCACCGCCGAGGAACGCGCCGGGCAGGCCACCGGCAGGGGCGAGGCACTGCGCCGGCAGGCCGCCCACGAAAGGCAGGCGAAGGCCCGGCACGAGGAGATCATGCGGAAGCGGCGGGAGGCGGCGGAGCTCGCGGCCGTCGTGCAGCGGGGCGCCCTCGACCTGGCGGCGCGGGTGGCGGACGCGACAGAGAGGGCGGCGTCGGAACGCGATGAGCTGGCCCGGCAGCGCACCGAACTGAGCTCCCGCCTGGCGCGGTCCCGCGACCGGGTCAACGCCGCCCGCCAGCAGCTTGGACGTCTGACCGACAACGCCCACGCCGGCGACATCGCCCGTTCCCGGGCGCAGGTGCGCATCGACGAGGCGGAGGCCAAGATCGTCGAGCAGCTCGGCATCGCCGTCGCCGACCTCATGGCCGGGTACACCCCGGGCGAGGACTTCGACCGCGCGGCCGAGGAGACACGCCTCGCGCAGGCGGAGAAGGACCTGCGTTCGCTCGGCAAGGTCAACCCGCTCGCCCTCGAGGAGTTCAAGGCCCTCGAGGAACGTTACGAGTTCCTCTCCACGCAGCTCGACGACGTCATCCGGGCGCGCCGGGACCTCAGCGGCGTCATCGACGAGGTCGACGCCAAGATCCTGCAGCTGTTCACGGATGCGTGGGTGGACGTCGAGAAGCAGTTCCCGCTGGTGTTCCAGACGCTCTTCCCCGGCGGCGAGGGCCGCCTCCTCCTCACCGACCCCGACGACATGCTCACCACCGGCATCGAGGTCGAGGCCCGCCCGCCGGGCAAGAAGGTCCGCCGCCTGTCGCTGCTCTCGGGCGGCGAGAAGTCGCTGACCGCGCTGGCGATGCTCGTGGCGATCTTCAAGGCCCGCCCCAGCCCCTTCTACGTCATGGACGAGGTCGAGGCCGCGCTTGACGACGTCAACCTGCGCCGCCTCATCGCCCTGTTCGAGGATCTGCGGCAGGACTCACAGCTCATCGTCATCACGCACCAGAAGCCGACGATGGACGTCGCGAACGTGCTCTACGGAGTGACGATGCGGGGCGACGGCGTCACCCGGGTGATCAGCCAGCGGATGAGTCCGGCACAGCGCCCAGCGTGAATATTCACGCCCGGACTGACACTATGGAGGTCATGAACACGACCTACCTGATCATCGGCATCGCCGTCGTCGCGATTCTGCTGCTCATCCTGCTCGTCATCATCGGGCTCAACCGCAAGAAGGCCAAGACGGTCAGCTTCGAGAAGAAGGAGGAGGCCCCCAAGGAACTCACCCAGCAGGAGAAGTCCGGCAACTACCAGGCCACCGGAGGCTTCAACTTCGCCCCGGCCCAGGCCGACGAGCGTGAGCCGGAGCTCCTCGACAACCAGCGGCTCGCCGCCCCCGAGCCGGTCATCCCCGAGCCGGTGGAGGTAGCCGAGCCCCTCGAGCACGAGGAGGAGGCGCCGTTCTCCCTTGAGGGTGCCGCCGAGGCCACCGATTACGTCCCTGAAGAGCCGGTGGAGATCGAGGTGACCGAGCCGGTCGCCGAGAAGCTCGAGGAGATCGCCGAGGAGCCGGAGCCGCAGCCGGAGATCGACACCCCCGCCGAGGTCGAGGCAGAGGCGGAGGAGGAGCCGGAGATCCAGGAGGTCGTCGAGGAGCAGGAGCGCGCCGAGGAGGAAGCCGAGGAGGCCGCCGCCGCAGCTTCCGTCACCGCCGGAGCCGTCGAGGCCGCCCTCGAGCAGACCCCGGTCCCGACCACGGCCCCCGAGCCGGCCCCGGCCCCGGCCGAGGTCGAGGAGATCGCCCCGGCCGCCGGCCGCATCGGTCGTCTGCGTGGCCGTCTGGCCCGTTCCCAGAACGTCATCGGCCAGGGCGTGCTGGGCATCCTCAGCGCCGGTGACCTGGACGAGGACGCCTGGGAGGAGATCGAGGACACCCTCCTCATGGCCGACCTGGGCACCACCGTCACCATGAACGTCGTAGACTCCCTGCGTGAGAAGATCGCCGAGCACGGTGTCTCCAGCGAGGCCGAGGCCCGCGCCATGTTGCGTGAGACCCTCATCGAGGCGTGCCACCCGGAGATGGACCGTTCCATCAAGGCGATGCCGTACCAGGGCAAGCCGGCCGTGATCCTCATCGTCGGCGTCAACGGCACCGGCAAGACCACCACCACCGGCAAGCTGGCCCGCGTCCTCGTGTCCATGGGCCACAAGGTGCTGCTGGGTGCGGCGGACACGTTCCGTGCGGCCGCCGCCGACCAGCTGGAGACCTGGGGCCGTCGCGTCGGCGCCACCACCGTCCGGGGCGCCGAGGGCGCGGACCCGGCGTCCGTGGCCTTCGACGCCGTCGCCAGGGGCGTCGAGGAGCAGGCGGACGTCGTGCTCGTCGACACCGCCGGCCGTCTGCACACCGCGACCGGTCTGATGGACCAGCTGGGCAAGGTGAAGCGTGTCGTCGAGAAGAAGGCCGTGGTGGACGAGGTCCTCCTGGTGCTCGACGCCACCGTCGGCCAGAACGGCCTGACCCAGGCGCGTGTGTTCCGTGACGTCGTGGACATCACCGGCGTGGCGCTGACCAAGCTGGACGGCACCGCCAAGGGCGGCATCGTCTTCCAGGTGCAGGAGGAGCTGGGCGTGCCGGTCAAGCTCGTCGGCCTGGGTGAGGGTGCGGATGATCTCGCCCCCTTCGAGGTCGAGGGCTTCGTGGACGCGCTGCTCGGCGGCAAGTAGACGTCGGGAAGTGAGGAAGGGGCCCACGGGCCCCTTTTTTGCTGCCCGGTGACCTAGAATCTGGGCCATGAAACTCGTCACCGCCGTGATCAAGCCCTTCACCCTCTCCGACATCCGGGACGCGCTCGAGGCGCTCGACGTCGGCGGACTCACCGTCACCGAGGTGCAGGGCTACGGCCGCCAGCGGGGACACAGTGAGGTGTACCGGGGTGCGGAGTACGCCACCGACTTCGTGCCGAAGGTCAAGATCGAGGCACTGGTGACCGACGCGCAGGTCGATGACGTCATCGACGCGATCACCCGTGCGGCGTACACCGGCAAGATGGGTGACGGCAAGGTGTGGGTCAGCTCCGTGGAGCGTGTGGTCCGGGTGCGCACCGGCGAACACGATGAAGCTGCTCTCTGACCTGCCCGTCCCACCCGGGTGCGCCCTCGTGGCCACCGGGTCGTTGGCCCGGCGGGAGATGGCGCCGCACTCGGATATCGATCTGCTGCTGCTGCACCCGGAGGGGGTGGAGCCGGACGTCGAGAAGCTGTGGTACCCCCTGTGGGACAGCGGGTGGCGCATCGACCATGCCGTGCGCACGCCCGCGGAGTGCGCGGGGATGATGAACGCGGACTCCACCGCGGCGCTGGCGATGCTGGAGATGCGGCACCTCGCGGGGGACGCGGAGCTCACCGCCCGGACCCGGGAGCTGGTGCTGCGCGAGTGGCGGGTCGAGATCCACCGCAACTTCGACGCGCTCGTCGACGCGGCGATCGCGCGGTGGCGGCTGTCGGGGTCGGTGGTGACCATGACGCACCCGGACCTGAAGAACGGCCGCGGGGGCCTGCGTGACCTGGATCTGCTCCGGGCGCTGGCGTTGGCGCAGCTCTGCGACGTGCCGGCGCTCGCCGCCGAGAGGCAGCTGCTTCTCGACGTCCGCGCGCTCCTCCACACCCACGCCCGCCGTCGGCGCGACGTCCTCGACCCGGAGTTCGCCACCGACATCGCCGCCGACCTCGGCATGGCGGACCGGCATGAGCTCTCCGGGGAGGTGGCCGCCGCCGCCCGGCGTATCGACGCCGCCGTCACCGCCGCGCTGGCCGCCTCCCGGGCGGCGCTGGGGTCCCGGGTGCGCCGCGTGCGCCGCCCCCTCGACGTCGACGTCGTCGCCGCCGGTTCCGAGATCACCCTGTCGCGCCGCCCCAACTTCAGCGATCCCGCCCTGGTGCTGCGCGTCGCGGCGGCCAGCGCGCGGACGGGGCTGCCCGTCACCACGCACACGTGGCTCCGGCTGCGGGAGCTGCCCGACATGCCCGCGGTGTTCCCGGCGGCCGCGGCGGAGGACTTCTTCGAGCTGCTCGCGCACCCGGAGGTGGTCAACGAGCTCGACCGGCACGGACTGTGGACCCGGCTGGTGCCGGAGTGGGAGCACGTCCGGGGACGCATGCCGCGGGAGCGGACCCACATCCACACCATCGACCAGCACAGCCTGGAGACGGTCGCCCTCTGCGCGGCGGTGGGCGTCTCGGTGGCGCGCCCCGACCTGCTGTTCCTCGCGGCGCTGTTCCATGACATCGGCAAGGGGTACGGGCAGCCCCACGAGCAGGTCGGCGCGGAGTTCGTCGCCCGCATGGCCGCCCGCCTCGGCCTCAACCTGCCGGACCGCTCGCGGGTGCAGACGCTCGTCGCCGAGCACACCACCATCGCCCGCCTCGCCGCGCGCCACGACCCCACGTCCGACGACACCCGGGACCTGCTTCTCGACGCCGTCCACTACGACCGCGACACCCTCGACCTCCTCGAGGTGCTCACCGAGGCCGACGCCCGCGCCACCGGGCCCGGCGTGTGGAACGCCCGCCTGGAGTCCGGCCTGCGCACACTCGTCGGCCGGGCACGCCGCGCCCTGGTGCCCGCGACGCCGCTGCGTCCGCACGTCCACGCGCCGGAGCAGCTGACCCTGCGACGTGACGGCGACGTCGTCACCATCGCCGCCCGCGGGCACGACCCGCGTGGCATCCTCGCCCTGCTCGTGGCGAAGGCGTGGAAGCTCAGCGCCGTGCGGATCGTGGGGGAGCACGCGGAGTACGACGCGCGCCCGACCGTCGAGAAGCTCGACGACCTCGACACCGGCGCCTTCATCCAGGCACACAAGTCCGGCGTGCACACCGCGGTGCCCGTCCCGCCGCCCGCGCCGACGTGGCTGTCGTGGCACGGGCAGGTCCTGGAGGTGCGCACCGGGGTGCGGGTCGGGGCGCTGGCCGCGCTGCTGGGCGTCCTGCCGGAGTTCGAGTGGCTCTCGCTCACCACCCCGGGCGCCACGATGATCGTCCACGTGTCCCTCCCGGGAGTCGTCGACCGCCGTAAGGTGGACAGGGATGTGACCCGCGTGCTGGGGAACGGTTAGCATGGGGGAGTTCATGTGTCGACCGCGTAGGAGAGTGTCCCTGTGTTCGAATCTCTTTCAGACCGCCTGACCGGTGCCCTCACCGGGCTCCGCGGCAAGGGCAAACTGACCGAGGCGGACATCAACGCCACCGCCCGCGAGATCCGCCTCGCGCTGCTGGAGGCGGATGTCTCCCTGCCCGTCGTCCGCGGATTCATCAAGCGGATCAAGGAGCGCGCCGCAGGCGCCGAGGTCTCCGAGGCGCTCAACCCTGCGCAGCAGGTGGTCAAGATCGTCAACGAGGAGCTCGTCGAGATCCTCGGCGGCGAGACCCGCCGCATGACCCTGGCCAAGACCCCGCCGACGGTCATCATGCTCGCCGGCCTCCAGGGCGCCGGTAAGACCACCCTCGCCGGAAAGTTGGCGAAGCACCTGGCACGTCAGGGCCACACCCCGATGCTCGTGGCCTGTGACCTGCAGCGACCGGGCGCGGTCCAGCAGCTGCAGATCGTCGGTGAGCGCGCCGGCGTGCCCACCTTCGCCCCCGACCCGGGCACCTCCATCGACTCCCACGACCACGACATGGGCACCTCCCACGGTGACCCGGTGGACGTCGCCAAGCGGGGCATCGAGGAGGCCCGTCGCCTCCAGCACGACATCGTCATCGTCGATACCGCGGGTCGCCTCGGCATCGACGAGACGCTGATGACCCAGGCGCGCAACATCCGCGACGCCGTCAACCCCGACGAGGTCCTCTTCGTCATCGACGCCATGATCGGCCAGGACGCGGTCAACACCGCCCAGGCCTTCCGCGACGGCGTCGACTTCACCGGTGTCGTGCTCACCAAGCTCGACGGCGACGCCCGCGGTGGTGCCGCCCTGTCGATCCGTGAGGTCACCGGCAAGCCGATCATGTTCGCCTCCACCGGTGAGAAGCTCGAGGACTTCGACGTCTTCCACCCGGAGCGCATGGCCAGCCGGATCCTCGGCATGGGAGACATCCTCAGCCTCATCGAGCAGGCCGAGCAGGTCCTCGACCAGAAGAAGGCCGAGGAGACCGCCGCCAAGCTGGGCACCGGTGAGCTCACCCTCGAGGACTTCCTCGACCAGATGCTCATGATCCGCCGCATGGGTCCGCTGGGCAACATCCTCAAGATGCTGCCCGGTGGCAAGCAGATGAACCAGATGGCCGACATGGTGGACGAGAAGCAGCTCGACCGCATCCAGGCCATCATCCGCGGCATGACCCCCGCCGAGCGGGAGGACCCGAAGATCCTCAACGCCTCCCGACGCAAGCGCATCGCCGCCGGCTCCGGCGTCACCGTCTCCGACGTCAACCAGCTCGTCGAGCGCTTCTTCGAGGCGAAGAAGATGATGGGCAAGATGGCCGGCCAGTTCGGCATGCCGGGTGGCGGCATGAACCGTTCCGCCACCAAGAAGCGCCCCAAGGGCCGCAAGGGCAAGGGCGGGAAGCGTCGTCCGATGCGTCAGCCGCAGATGCCGGGCATGGGCGGCGGCATGCCGGGGATGCCCGACATGGCGCAGCTCCAGCAGCTGCAGAAGCAGATGGAGGCCGGCGGTGGCATGCCGGGCATGCCGAACATCCCGGGAATGCCGAAGATGCCGAAGGGCATGGAGGGCATCGACCTGGACAACCTCGACTTCGGTCAGGGCCGGAAGTAGCGATTTCATCCTCGTGCGGTGACCCGGTATAGTTTTCCGGGTTACTGCGTAACACCGCCCCCGACCACGGTCGACCGGTCAGTCACACGCAGTGAAATCCAAGGGTTGAACCGGCCCGCCGACAGGAGGCGGGTGTCTGAACTGCCCAGTGACTCACGAGGAGCCCCACATGGCTGTCAAGATCAAGCTGCAGCGTATCGGTAAGATCCGCACCCCGCACTACCGCGTCGTCATCGCCGACGCCCGCACCCGCCGTGACGGCAAGGTCATCGAGAACATCGGCATCTACGAGCCGAAGCAGGAGCCGTCCGTCATCAAGATCGACTCCGAGCGCGCACAGTACTGGCTGTCCGTCGGCGCCCAGCCGACCGAGCCGGTCATGGCTCTGCTGAAGGTCACCGGCGACTGGCAGAAGTTCAAGGGCCTGGAGGGCGCCGAGGGCACCCTCAAGGTCGCCGAGGAGAAGCCGTCCAAGCTGGACCTGTTCAACCAGGCTCTGGCCGAGGCCAACGAGGGCCCGACCGCTGAGGCCATCACCGAGAAGAAGCGCAAGGCCAAGGAGGAGGCCGAGGCCAAGGCTGCTGCTGAGAAGGAGGCCGCCGAGAAGGCTGCCGCCGAGGAGGCCGCCAAGGCTGAGGCAGAGGCCGAGGCCGCCGAGGAGGCTCCGGCTGAGGAGTCCTCCGAGGAGTCCGCTGAGTAAGCCACTCCGAGATCAACCCCGTTCACCGTCGGTGAGCGGGGTTTGTCGATTCACAGCCTGAAGGCGTGCGGCAGCAGGTCCGCGAAATCCACCTCGTGGTCGTCGACAAGCACGCGGCGGCAGCCGAACTCGTGGAGCACCTGGCGGCAGGAGCCGCAGGGCCAGCACGGGCCGTCGGGGCCGCTGACCGCCACGGCCTCGATGTCACGGAAGCCGGCGGCGACCATCGCCATGACGGCGCCGCGTTCGGCGCAGATGGTCTCCCCGTAGGCGGCGTTCTCGACGTTGCAGCCGGTGAAGACCTCCCCCGTGGTGGTGAGCACGGCGGCTCCGACGGGGTGGTTGCTGTACGGGGCGTAGGCGTGGGCGGCGGCGCGGCGGGCCTGGTCCAGCAGGTCGAGAAGCATGTCATCTCCTTAGGATGGGCGCCATGGACATGATCGACATTATCCGCACCAAGCGTGACGGTGCCGCCCTGAGCACCGCCCAGATCGACTGGGTCATCGACGCCTACACGCACGACCGGGTGGGCGAGGAGCAGATGGCGGCGCTGGCGATGGCGGTCTTCCTCCGCGGGATGGAACGGCGGGAGATCGTCGACTGGACGAACGCGATGATCGACTCGGGCAGCCGGATGGGGTGGACGCTGGGAAAGGGGACGGTGGACAAGCACTCGACCGGTGGGGTGGGCGACAAGATCACGCTGCCGCTCGGACCCCTGGTCGCGGCGCACGGGGTCGCGGTGCCGCAGCTCTCCGGCCGCGGGCTGGGGCACACGGGTGGGACGCTGGACAAGCTGGAGGCCGTCCCCGGGTGGCGGGCGGACCTGTCGACGCCCGAGATGCAGGACATCCTGCGCGGTCCGGGGGCGTTCGTCGCGGCGGCGGGTGCCGATCTCGCGCCCGCGGACCGTAAGCTCTACGCCCTGCGCGACGTCACCGGCACGGTCGACTCGATCCCGCTGATCGCCAGCTCGATCATGAGCAAGAAGATCGCCGAGGGCACCGACGCCCTCGTCCTCGACGTCAAGGTGGGGTCCGGGGCGTTCATGAGGGAGCTTGCCGACGCCCGCGAGCTCGCCCGCACCATGGTCGAGCTGGGGGAGGACGCGGGAGTGCGCAGCTGCGCACTCCTCACCGACATGTCGACGCCGCTGGGACGCACCGTGGGCAACGCCCTGGAGGTGCGCGAGGCCGTGGAGGTGCTCGCCGGTGGGGGACCGGCGGACGTCGTGGAACTGACGCTGGCGTTGGCCCGGGAGATGCTCACCCTCGCCGGGGTCGACGCCGACCCCGCCGACGCTCTGCGGGACGGCCGCGCGATGGACACGTGGCGGGCGATGGTCACCGCGCAGGGCGGCGACCCGGACGCCCCGCTGCCACAGGCCCGGCACACACGTGACGTGCTGGCCGAACGGGACGGCTACGTCACGGGCCTCGACGCACTCGAGGTCGGCACCGCCAGCTGGCGGCTCGGCGCGGGACGCTCCCGGAAGGAGGACCCGGTGCAGGCGGGGGCGGGCATTGAGATCCACGCGCCGCTGGGCGCCCGGGTCACCCGCGGGCAGCGGCTGCTCACGCTCCACACCGACACCCCGGAGCGATTCGACCGCGCCCTGGAGGTGCTGGCGCCGGTCATCGGGGACACCCCGCCCACCCCGCGCACGCTCATCCACGGGAAGATCGACTAGAACTGGAGGTATGAAGCGCAGCGAACTGGCCCAGTACATCGACCACACCCTCCTGAAGCCGGAGGCGACGGCCGCCGACGTCGAGTGGCTCGTCGAGGAGGCTGTCGACCTCGGCGTCTACTCGGTGTGTGTCTCCCCCTCGCGCCTGCCCGTGTACACCCCGGGCAACCTCCGGGTGGCCACCGTGTGTGGTTTCCCCTCCGGCGCGCACCACAGCAACATTAAGGCGGCCGAGGCCTCCCTGGCGGTGAGCACCGGCGCGGACGAGGTGGACATGGTGATCAACCTCGCCTTCGCCATGGAGCACGAGTTCGAGGCGGTGGAGTCCGAGATCCGCGCAGTGCGCGATGCCATCCCCAACCGGGTGCTCAAGGTCATCCTCGAGACGGCGGCGCTCTCCGACTTCCAGATCGTCCAGTGCTGCATCGCGGCGGAACGGGCGGGCGCGGACTTCGTGAAGACCTCCACCGGGTTCCACCCCGCCGGCGGCGCGACCGTCCGGGCCGTGGAGATCATGCACGACACCGTCGGCGGCTTCCTCGGCATCAAGGCCTCGGGAGGCATCCGTGACACCGAGACCGCCCTGGCCATGATCGAGGCCGGTGCCACCCGCCTGGGCTGCTCCGCCTCCGCCGCGGTTCTCGACGGCCTGTGACCCCCGAGGAGTGGGCCGCGCACGACCCCGACCCGGTGACCCGCGCGGAGGTGCGCGGCTGGCTGGCGTCAGGTGACCCGCTGCTGGCGGAGCGTTTCGACGGGCCCCTGACCTTCGGCACCGCCGGACTGCGTGGGCCGGTCGGGGCGGGGGAGACCGCGATGAACGTCGCGACCGTCACCCGCACCACCGCCGGACTGGCCGCCTGGCTGGGGCCGGGCACGCGCGTGGTCGTGGGCTGCGACGCCCGCCACGGCTCCGCCGATTTCCGGGCGGCCTGCGCGGAGGTGCTGTCCGCCGCGGGCATCGAGGTATTGGCCCTGCCCCCGCAGCTGCCCACCCCGGTGACGGCGTTCGCGGTGCGCCACCTGGGTGCGGACGCCGGCGTCATGATCACCGCCTCCCACAACCCGGCCACCGACAACGGCTACAAGGTCTATGACGCCACCGGCTCGCAGATCATCCCGCCCACCGACGCGGAGATAGCCGCCGCCATCGCCGCCGCGCCCTGGGCCGACGAGGTGCCCCGGTCCCGGGGGAACATCACCCCGGTCGACGTCCGCGAGGAGTATCTCGCCCGTGCGGTCTCGCTCATCGACGCCCCCTCGTCCCAGCCGCGGATCGTCACCACGGCGATGCACGGCGTCGGCGGGGCGGTGCTGGCGGAGGCGCTGCAGCGCGCCGGCTTCACCGACGTCCACCCGGTGCCGGAGCAGGAGCAGCCCGACCCGGACTTCCCGACCGTCGCCTTCCCCAACCCGGAGGAGGAGGGGGCCCTCGACCTGGCGTTCGCCCGTGCCGCAGAGGTCGGCGCGGACCTCATCCTGGCGCTCGACCCGGACGCCGACCGCTGCGCCGTCGCCGTCCCGGGTCGGCAGTTCACCGGCGACGAGGTCGGGGCGCTGCTCGGCTGGGACGTGGCCTCCCGCGCCACCGGCGGGGTCCTGGCCTGCTCGAACGTGTCCTCCCGGCTGCTGCGCCGGATCGCCGCGCACCACGGGCTCGGCTTCGCGGAGACCCCCACGGGCTTCAAGTGGATCTCCCGCGTCCCGGACCTCATCTACGGCTACGAGGAGGCCCTCGGCTACTGCGTCGACCCGCAGGCGGTGGGGGACAAGGACGGTGTCACGGCGTGCCTGCGGGTGGCCGAGCTGGCGTCGAGAAGCTCCCTGACGGCCCTGCTCGATGAGCTCGGTGAGCTCTTCGGGTACCACCTGACCACGCAGGTGGCGGTGCGGGTGACCAGGCCGAGCGGGGACATGCAGGTCCGGGAGATCGGACCGGACCGCATCATCGTGCGCCCCTCGGGCACGGAACCGAAGATCAAGTACTACTTCGAGGCCGTCGCGCCCACCCGCGCCGAGGCGCAGCAGCGTCTCACAGCGCTGACAGCGGAAGCGCCAGCTCCATCATCCGGGTGAACGCGGTCTCCCGTTCGGAGGCCGAGGTCGCCCGGCCCGTGACGATGTTGTCGGACACGGTGAACAGGCCCAGGGCCTCCACCCCGGCGGCCGCGGCGACGGCGTAGAGGCCGGCGGACTCCATCTCCACGCCGAGGACCCCCATCGACGCCCAGCGGGAGATCGCGGTGTCGTCGGCGTTGTAGAAGATGTCGGAGGACAGGATGTTGCCCACGTGCACGTCCACGCCCTGGCTCTCGGCCTCGTCGGTGACCGCCTTGAGCAGTTTCCACGACGCGAGCGGCGCGAAGGTGCCCGGCAGGTTGAACTGGGCGAGGAAACGGGAGTCGGTGCACGCGCCCTGGGCGACGATGATCTCGTAGAGGTCCAGATCCGGCTGCATCGCCCCGCAGGAGCCGACGCGGATGAGCCGCTGCGCCCCGTAGACGTGGATGAGCTCGTGCGCGTAGATGGAGATCGAGGGGATGCCCATCCCGGAGCCCATCACCGACACCTCCTGCCCCTTCCACGTGCCGGTGAAGCCGAGCATGTTGCGCACGGCGTTGAACTGGACGACGTCGTCCAGGTAGGTCTCCGCGATGAACCGCGCACGCAGCGGGTCACCCGGCATGAGCACGGTCTGCGCGATGGGCGCGCCACCCGGGTTGATGTGCGGGGTGTCGGGCAGCTCACTCATGGCGTTCACCGGTCAGCATGCTCAGAAGGAGCACGTTGCGTTCCGGGGCGTCCGCCGGGCAGTCGACGCGGTGGGTGATCTGCGCGCGCAGATGCACCACCACGCCCGGCGCCAGGCGCACCGTCTCCCCGCCGCACGTGAAGTCGAGGACGCCCTCGAGGCACTGCACGGTGATGGGGTGCGCGGAACGGTGGTCGGGCAGTTCCTGGCCCGGCGCGAAGGTGAAGGCGATGAGGTTGGCCCCGTCGCCCTGCAGCAGGCGCTGCACCGCCGGGCGGGGACGGGAGGGGTCGGGGGTGGGCGCGGCGTCGGCGAGTGCGAGGACGGTCATCGCGTCGGAGTCACGGGTGGCGGCGTCACCGAAGGTGTCGGGTGAGTTCACGGGGACAGAGTGGTCGGTCATGGCTCCGAGCGTACCGACTAGCATGTAACCCGTGAGTGAAGATTCCCAGGTTGAGGTCCAGATCGGACGAGTGGTCAAGCCCCACGGTGTGCGCGGCGAGGTCGTCGTCGACGCCACGACGGATGACCCGGCGGGGCGTTTCGCCGTCGGCACCGTGCTCGAGGGGCGGCAGACCGGCAAGACCGTGACGCTGACCGTGCGGGGGATGCGCCCGCACCAGGGCCGCGTGCTGGTCACCTTCGAGGAGATCCCCTCCCGCACCGAGGCGGAGTCCCTGCGGGGCCTGCGTTTCTTCGCGGAACCGGTCGTCGACGAGGACGACGACGCCTACTACGACCACGAGCTCATCGGTCTGCGCGTGCTCAACGTCGGCGCTGTCTCCGAGGAGGAGGCCAACGCGCGCGCCTACGAGGGCGCGCAGCCCGAGCCGGAGGACATCGGCGAGGTCACCAGCGTCGTCCGGGGTGCCGCCCACCGCCTCCTCGAGATCGCCCTCGACGAGGGCGGCGAGGCGATGGTCCCGTTCGTCCACGCCCTCGTGCCCATCGTGGACCTCGACAACGAGGCCATCGTCATCACCCCGCCGGAAGGACTGCTGGACCTGTGATGCGCCTCGACGTCGTCACCATCTTCCCCGAGTACCTCGACCCGCTGCGCCACGCCCTGCTGGGCAAGGCCATCGAGCAGGGGATCCTCTCCGTCGGGGTCCATGACCTGCGTGACTGGGCCCACGACGTGCACAAGTCCGTCGACGACACCCCCTACGGCGGCGGGCCCGGCATGGTCATGAAGCCCGAGGTGTGGGGTCCGGCGCTCGATGACGTCGCCGCCGGCGTCGCCGGTGTCGAGCTGGAGAGCTCCCTGCCGCATCTGGAGAAGCCCGTCGACACGGTGGAGTCCTCCTACGAGGCGGGGGAGCGCGACGAGCGGCCCCTGCTCATCGTGCCCACCCCGGCCGGTAAGCCCTTCACCCAGGCGGACGCGCGGGAGTGGTCCCACGAGGAGCACATCGTCTTCGCCTGCGGCCGTTACGAGGGCATCGACCAGCGCGTCATCGTCGACGCCGAGCGGCGCTACCGCGTCCGCGAGGTGTCCATCGGCGACTACGTCCTCATCGGCGGGGAGGTGGCGGTGCTCGTCATCGCCGAGGCCGTCGTCCGCCTCATCCCCGGGGTGCTGGGCAACCGCCGCAGCCACGAGGAGGACAGCTTCTCCGACGGCCTGCTCGAGGGACCGTCGTACACCAAACCGCGCACCTGGCGGGGCCTCGACGTGCCGGAGGTGCTCTTCTCCGGCAACCACGCCCGCGTCGATCGGTGGCGTCGTGACCAGGCACTGCTGCGCACGCAGGCCGTCCGCCCGGAACTGCTTGCCGACGTCGACCTGTCGCCGGCCGACCGGAAGGTCCTCGGCCTCGAGTAGCGTGGGGACATGAACGCCACCCGCACCATCTCGACCGACCTCAACATCCTCGCCCGCCCCGCCGAGTGGGAGACGCTCTCCGGGGTGCTCCCGGCGGCGCTGGGTGAGGTCAGCTACGACGTCGACACCGTGCACGGGGAGATCGTCGATCTCACCTGCGAACCCGACAACATGCTCGTCACCCAGTTCGCCCAGGACAAGGGGCGGATGCCCACCACCGAGGTGCTCTACCGGGTGATCATCAACGGCCGCAGCGATCTGGATCTGCGCGACGCCACCGCCCGGGTCGTCGGTGCCCTCCCGGAGGGCACCTACTGGTACGGCACGAGCATGGAGGGTCCCACGGAACCCGGCATCGGGGCCTCCTGCGCCTGGCAGGACCGCTCCTGAGCGATGGCCATGTTCGACCGCGCAGCGGAGGCCTACGACCGCCACGCCGCGGACAGCCCCTACAACGCGCACTACGACCGCCCGGCCATGCTCGACCTGTTGGGTGACGTCTCCGGCCTGCACATTCTCGACGCCGGCTGCGGCTCCGGGCTCTACGCCGCCGAACTGCTCGCGCGGGGTGCCTCGGTGGTCGGCGTCGACGAGAGTGAGAGACTCATCCGGCTGGCGCGGAAACGCGCCCCGGGGGCGCAGTTCCATGTCGGGACCCTGGAGAAACCCCTCACCTGGGCGGAGGACGCCAGCGTCGACCGGGTGCTCATGGCGCTGGTGCTGCATCACCTGCACTACCCGGTGAACACCCTGCGGGAGTTCCACCGCGTCCTGCGTGACGACGGCCGTCTGCTCATCTCCACCGGCCACCCCACCGACGACTGGCGACGCCTCGGCGGCAGCTATTTCACCCGCGAACGCATCGAGGAGACCTGGTCGATGGGCGTCCAGACCTCCTACCGGCGTGCCCCGCTGGAGACCCTGGTGGCGGAGTTCGGGGAGGCGGGGTTCGTCGTCGAGAAGCTCGTGGAACCGAAACCCACCGAGACCCTGCGGGAGAAGTACCCCGCAGCCCACGAGAAACTGTCGCGGGTGCCCGCGTTCATCGCGTTCCGGCTGATGAAACACCCCGACACCTGGGTCACCCGGTAGGCTCAGCCCAATGAACATGAGCACTCAGGACACGAAGAAGAAGGAAGAACCGGAGCTGCCGGGTTTTCTGGCGCACCCCGACCGGTTGGACAAGATCCTCTTCGCGGCGCTGCTCATCATGGGACTCTGGTCCCTGGTGCTCATCCCGCTGCGCGCCTGGCTGCTGACGCACCCGCTGATCTACACGCTCATGGTCGGCGGCTACACCTCCGCCGTGGTCTCCGGGGCGAACGCCTCCGTGGGCAACGGCCACTGGCTGGTGTTCCTGCTGTGCTCGGTCATCGGCGCCGTGAAGTTCATGCCCGTCTACTGGGCCATGGGACGCAAGTGGGGCATGGAGTTCATCGACATGTCGCTGCAGTACATGCCGCGGGCGCACCGCTTCTTCCAGCGCGCCGTGAAGTCGGAGTCGACGAGGATGTACGCGGGCACGCTGGCCTTCATCCCGCTCGGCTACCTGCCGGGCCCGGTGCCCAACACCGTGGTCAACGCCGTCGCGGGACTGCTGAAGATCCGCTTCTGGATCATGCTCGTCGTCAACGTGCTCAGCATCCTGGCGGTCAACGGCCTGTTCATGTGGCTGGGATACACCTACGGTGACCGGGTCCTCGAGGTCGTCGAGGTGGTCAACCGCTACCTGCTGTGGATCACGCTGGGGCTGGTGGGCCTCATGGTGTTCCGCGCATGGCGGCAGAACCGGAGGAAGGCGAAGGCCTGAGGCGCGCCGCGTTGTGAAGTGCCCCGATGTTCTCGGGGTCCGTGCGTTTCCCCTGGTCATGGTGCGCGGAGGGCAGACAGAAGGGTACTTCCGCACATGCCACGCATCAGGCCCGGCGGTAGGCCTCGATGAGGGCGGCCCCACGAGCTGCATCGTCGACGGTGATGTAGAGGTTCCTGCTGCCGCGCTGGATGCGCAGCCCCTCGCCGCCGCGGATGAGCACCGCCTGCCCCTGCGTGCCGACGCGCCATCCCCAGCCGCCCCAGTCGCCGGGGCGGATGTCGACGGCTCCGACGCGGGTCACCTCGTCGTGGGGGATGCTGCCGCGCGGGAAGCCGGGGAGCAGCTGCCAGTGGGTGCCGCGGGCGTCGACACGCACCCGCACCTCAAGGAAGGCCAGCAGAGCCGGGGTACCCACGGCCAGCAGGAGCGCCGACACCCAGGCACCGTCGAGGAAGGCCATGACTGCGAGGAGGGCGACAGTGAACAGTGCGCCGAGCGTGAGCCAGTAGCCGACCCGGGAGAGGCGGGCGCGACCGAACCACACGGCGCGTGATCCCGGGCGCAGGGGGATCGGCGAGCACCCCCACGAGCAGTCCACCCGCGACACCGACTCCCAGGGCGAGGGGGATCGCCGGGCCGAGGGTCGCGTCGGCGGCGTCGGCAAGCCCGCCCGGAGAAGTCGAAGTGGCTGGCCACGGGGTCGGGCAGCTGGTGGCTGGCGGTGAGCGTCTATCTGGCCACGACGCACAGCGCGAGGGCGGGGATGCCGAGTGTGGCCAGTCGGTGGCGGTTCACAGGACTCCTCTGATGGTCAGGCCGGCGACGAGGTCGGCGAGGGGGACGTGGGCTTCCCTGGCGGCGGCGGCGAGGGCGTCAAGATGCTTCTCGACGCCCCCGTCCGGGGCCCGCGTCGGCCGCCGCGCGATGGTGCCCCGGCCGCGGTGGAGTTCGACGAGCCCCTCCTCGCGGAGGTCACGGTAGGCGCGCAGCACCGTGTTGCGGTTGAGGTCGAGGGCAGCGGCGAGGTCCTGCGCGGAGGGGAGGCGCTCGCCGTCGGCAATGTCCCCGGAGACGATCGCCCTGCGCAGCGCCGCGATGAGCTGCGCGTAGAGCGGGGTGGGGGAGGAGGCGTCGAGGTGGATGAGCATCAGATCTCCCGGTGACTGCAGGCGTCGTGGATCATGCCTGTCCCTTCCCTTTCTGCTGCTTGTGCTATCCATGCTAGCACAAGTGCGCAGCTGCGCACTCCGGTGGTTGAGATGACCGGCTCCGACGAGCATGCTCGACTGTATGGACACCGACCTCTGGGTGCTCCTCCTGGTCGGACTGGCCGCGGGCATCGCCGACGCGACCACCGGTGGGGGAGGCATGCTGCAGATCCCGGCGCTGTTCGCCCTCGCCGGCCCAGGGGCGGTCGCGCCGGTGATGGCGGTGAACAAGGCATCGGCGGCCGTGGGCAACGTGGTGTCGTACGTACGCTTCGCCCGGCTGCCCGACGTCGCCCGCCCCGACCGTCGCACCGTGGCGGTCTCCCTGGTCACTGCCGTCCCGATGGTCTGTCTGGGTGCCTGGCTGGCGGGGCAGATGGACACCTCCCAGTTCCGTCCCTACCTCGTGGGGGCCCTGCTGGTCGTGCTCGTCTACGTCGTCGCCGTGCAGCCGCGGCTCACCCCGACCCGCTCCCGTGCGGCCACCCCACTGGCCCTGGCGGCCCTCACCGCCGCCCTGGGTTTCTACGACGGCTTCCTGGGCCCGGCCACCGGCAGCGTGCTCATCCTGGTCATGCAGTGGTACCTCGGTGCGCAGCTGCGCACCGGTCTGGCCTCGGCGAAGCTGGTCCAGCTCATCCTCAACGGCACCGGTGCGCTGGTCTTCGGACTGCTCGCCCCGCCCCCGCTGCTGCCGGTGCTGGCGTTGGCCGTCGGCAACGCGTTCGGCGGGTGGCTGGGGTCGGGGGTGGTCTCGCGCGTCGATGACCGGCTGCTGCGCCTGTTCCTCGTCGTCGGTGTCCTCGGTTCGGTGGCGTGGACGCTGGTGCGCTGAGCCCGCGTAGACTGACGCGAATGATCGTCTCCACCATCGCCCGTGAACTGCAGGTCCGCGAGGACCAGATCCGTGCCGTCCTCGACCTGCTCGCCGCAGGCAACACCGTCCCGTTCATCGCCCGCTACCGCAAGGAGGCCACCGGCGGACTCGACGACACCCAGCTGCGCACCATCGAGGAACGCGCCACCTACCTGCGTGAACTCGAGGAGCGTAAGCAGACCGTCCTCGAGGCCATTGAGGAGCAGGGCAAGCTCACCGGGGACCTCCGCGCCCTCATCCTCGCCTGCGAGACGAAGGCCCGCCTCGAGGACCTCTACCTGCCGTTCAGGAAGCGCCGTCGCACGAAGGCGGACATCGCCCGCGAGGCCGGGCTCGAGGCCCTCACCGATACGCTTGTCGACACCCCCACCGCCACCCCGGAGACCCTGGCCGCGGACTACCTCACCGAGGGCTTCGAGGACGAGAGGACGGCGCTGGAGGGCGCCCGCGCGATCCTCATCGACCGCTTCGCCCTCGACGCCGACCTCGTCGGCGAGGTCCGCGAGCAGATGTTCCGCACCGGTCAGATGGTCTCCTCCGTGGTCGTCGGCAAGGAGACCGAGGGGGCGAAGTTCAAGGACTACTTCGAGTTCTCGGAGACCTTCACCACGCTGCCCTCCCACCGCATCCTGGCCCTGCTGCGCGGCGAGTCCGAGGGTGTCCTGCAGCTCACCCTCGACCCCGGCGACGATACCCTCTACGAGGGCCTGATCGCCTCCCGTTTCGACCTGCCCGTCGCGGAGTCCCGCTGGCTGGCCGACGCCGTCCGCTTCGGCTGGCGCACGAAGCTCGCCGTCTCCTCCGGCCTCGACGTGCGCATGCGGCTGAAGGAGCGGGCCGAGGAGGGGGCGCTCGACGTCTTCGCCCGCAACCTCCGCGACGTCCTCCTCGCCGCCCCGGCCGGGCAGCGTGCCACCCTGGGCCTGGACCCGGGCTTCCGCAACGGCGTGAAGTGCGCCGTGGTGGACCCCACCGGCAAGGTGCTCGCCACGACCATCGTCCACCCGCACCAGCCGCAGAACCGCTGGGACGCCGCCCGCCAGGAACTCGCCGGCCTGTGCGCCACGCACGGGGTGGACCTCGTGGCCGTCGGCAACGGCACCGCCTCCCGGGAGACGGAGAAGCTGGCCGGGGAGATCGCCGACCTCCTCGCCGCCGCCGGCGGGAAGCGCCCCACTCCCGTGGTGGTCTCCGAGTCGGGTGCGTCCGTGTACTCGGCCTCCGCGATCGCCGCCGCCGAGTTCCCCGACATGGACGTCTCCCTCCGGGGTGCCGTCTCCATCGCCCGCCGCCTGCAGGACCCGCTGGCGGAGCTGGTGAAGATCGACCCCAAGGCGATCGGCGTCGGCCAGTACCAGCACGACGTCAACCAGCACGCCCTGGCCCGCACGCTCGACGGCGTCGTCGAGAGTGCGGTGAACGCCGTCGGCGTGGACCTCAACACCGCCTCGGTCCCGCTGCTCGAGCGCGTCGCCGGCGTCACGGCCACCCTGGCCAAGAACATCGTGGCGCACCGCGACGACCACGGGGCCTTCCCGAACCGCAGGGCCCTGCTCAAGGTTCCGCGTCTGGGCCCCAAGGCGTACGAGCAGTGCGCGGGCTTCCTCCGCATCACCGGCGGCAGCGACCCGCTCGACGCCTCCGCCGTCCACCCGGAGGCCTACCCGGTCGTCGCCCGCATCGCGGAAGCCACCGGGCTGGGCGTCTCCGAGCTCATCGGCAACACCCGGGTGCTCTCCTCCCTGCGGCCCGCCGACTTCGCCGACGACACCTTCGGCATCCCGACGGTCACGGACATCATCGCCGAACTGGACAAGCCCGGCCGGGACCCGCGCCCGGAGTTCCGGACGGCGACGTTCCGGGAGGGCGTCGAGAAGCTCTCCGACCTGCGGCCCGGCATGATCCTCGAGGGCACCGTCACCAATGTCGCGGCCTTCGGCGCCTTTGTCGACGTCGGTGTCCACCAGGACGGCCTCGTCCACGTCTCCGCGATGTCGGACCGCTTCGTCTCGGACCCGCACGAGGTGGTGCGTTCGGGTGAGGTCGTGAAGGTGAAGGTGATGGAGGTGGACGTCGACCGCCAGCGCATCGGCCTCAGTCTCCGCCTCGACGACGAGCCCGGGAAGTCCGGGAAGTCCGGGAAGCCTGCGAAACCCGCGAAGAGCCGGCAGAAGCCGCGCCGGGAGCAGGCGGCCGGGGGATCGATGGCCGAGGCCCTCAGGCGGGCCGGGCTGAAGTAGGCTCCCGCGGCGTTCAGCGCAGGCCGTTGATCCCGCCGGGCAGGTCGATGAACTCGTAGCCGAGGTCCGCGTACCTCGCGCAGAACTCGGCCGAGCGCATCCCCGAGGCGCAGTGCACGACCACCCGCTCCGCATCGCCCAGGCGGCGGCGGATCGTGTCGGGGGAGAAGATGTCCGAGAGCGGCAGACGCACCGGGTTCAGCTCCGCGAGGGAGTCGTTGAGCATCTTCTCGTGGGGCTCACGGATGTCGAGGAGGACGGCCTTGCCGGCGCGGACGTCGTCGAGAAGCGCCTCAGCGGGATTGAATGCACACATGTCCCCACCATACGACGGTTCCAGCGAGGTCACGGGCGTGCGCGCCGGGTCCGCCAGGATCTGGAACGTGCGGGTAGAGCCGGGGAAGGCGTCGTAGCTGAACATGCGGCCCGGCACCACGTCGAGGCCGGCGAGCCAGCCGATGGCGGTGGTGGCCAGCAGGCCGCCGACCACCGCGGTGGTGGCGCCGAGGACGCCGGCGGTGGCGCAGTCGGGGATGGAGTCGCCGCGCGGCTGCTCGGGGAACAGGTCACGCAGACCGACGCCGCGCTGCGCGGGGCCGGAGTTGAACAGGCACACGTCGCCGTGGAAACGCAGCACCGTACCCCACACCAGGGGGGTGCCGGTGATCTCGGCGGCGTCGGCGACGAGGTACTTCGTCTCGAAGGAGTCGGAGCCGTCGAGGACCAGGTCCACGGACCCCACCAGTTCCACCGCATTGTCGACGGTCAGCCGCTCGTTCAGCGCCGTCACCGTGATCCCCGGCTGCAGCTCCCGGAGACGTTCGGCGGCGACGTCCACCTTCACGCGCCCCACGTCGGAGGCCCCGAAGAGGATCTGACGGTGGATGTTGGTGATGTCGACGGTGTCGTCGTCGATGACCGTGATGTGGCCGACACCGGCGGAGGCCAGCGACTGCATCGCCGGGCAGCCGAGGCCGCCGGCGCCGATGACGAGGACGTGGGCGCGGTGCAGCCGCTCCTGCTGCTCGAGGCCGTAGCCGGGCAGGGCGAGCTGGCGGGCGGTGCGGCGCAGTTCAGGCTCGGGGAGCACTACAGCACCTGGTCCGACCAGGAGACCAGCCCGTCGAAGCTGGAGGAGGCGACGGCGTGCTCGCGACGTGGGATGCGTCCGGCGCCGGCGGCCAGGCGGCCCGCCTCGACCGCGTGGCGCATGGCCTGCGCCATCGCCACCGGGTCCTGCGAACGGTTGACCGCGGAGGCCAGCAGCACGCCGGAGCAGCCCAGCTCCATGGCGAGCGCGGCGTCGGAGGCGGTGCCGACGCCGGCGTCGAGAAGCACGGGCACCGTGGCGCGCGAGCAGATGAGCTCGATGTTGTGCGGGTTGAGGATGCCCAGGCCCGTGCCGATCGGCGAGCCCAGCGGCATGACCGCCGCGCAGCCGACGTCCTCGAGACGCTTGGCCACGACCGGGTCGTCGGAGGTGTAGGCCAGGACGACGAAACCCTCGGCGACGAGGAGCTCGCAGGCGTCGATGAGCTCGACGACGTCGGGAAGCAGGGTGTGCTCGTCGGCGATGACCTCGACCTTCACCCAGTTCGTGCCCAGTGCCTCCCGGGCGAGCTTCGCGGTGATGACGGCGTCGCGGGCGGTGCGGCAGCCCGCGGTGTTCGGCAGCGGGGCGATGTCGAGGCGCTGCAGCATGTCGAACACGGACTCGCCCTGGTCGGCCTTCGCCGCGTGACGACGCATCGCCACGGTGGTCAGCTCCGTGCCGGAGGCCACGAGCGAGTCCTCGAGCATGGACATGGACGTCGCGCCGCCGGTGCCCATGATGAGGTGGGACTCGAAGGTGCGGTCGGCGATGGTGAGCATGGGTCAGCCTCCCTGGACTGCGGTGAGAATGTCGATGGTCTGGCCCTCCTCGAGGGCGCGGTCCCATTCGGAACGCGGCACGACGTCACCGTCGACGGCGACGGCGACACCGGCGCCCGGCAGCTGACCGAGGGTCTCCTCGAGCAGCCCGAGCAGGGTGGTGGCGGTGGTGGACACGGACTCGTTGTTGACGGTGAGGTTCATGATCACTCCTGGTGGGCGGTGTGACGGTGCGGGTCGCAGGCCGCCAGATCGATGCCCGGGTCGGTGCCCTCCACGAGGTGGACCGCCACGTCGGCGGCCAGCGCGGTGAGCAGGATCCCGTGGCGGAAATAGCCGGTCGAGACGATGAGGTGCTCGTTCACCCTCCCAAGGTACGGAAGATCATCCGGCGTGCCCGGACGTGCCCCCGTGGTGGCCTCGAGGAAGTCGCACTCCTCGATGCCCGGCACCAGGCGGGTGGCGTCGCGCAGCAGGTCGTGCACGGCACCGGTGCGGGGGATGGGGCGGTCATCTTCACGGCTCGTCGCGCCGATGGCCAGCGTGCCGTCCGTGCGGGGGATCAGGTAGACGGGACGGTCCTCGACGAAGCCCCGCACCACCCGCGTGAGCAGCGGCTGCAGATGCTCCGGCACCCCCAGGCGCAGGATGTCACCGTACACGGGCCGCAGCTGCAGACCCGGGTGCAGGGCGGCGGCACCGAGCCCGTTGGCCAGGATGACCTGGCCGGCGGGCAGTTCCTCCGCCCGCTCACGGACGACACGCACGCCGAGGTTCCCCAGTGCGTCGAGCAGCGCCACCGCGAACATCCGCGGGTTGACCTGGTGGTCGCCCGGGATGTGCACCGCGCCCGCCAGCTGCGGCGACAGCGCCGGCTCCAGCGAGCGGGCCTGCCGCAGCGGCAGCCGCTCCGCGGTCATCGAGTGCTGCGCCTGGTAGTCGGTCAGCTCGGCCAGGTGCGTGGCGTCCGCCCGGTCCGCCGCCACGACGAGGGTGCCCTCGGTGCGGTGCCCCGTGGGCAGGTCCGTGTGCCTGCCGACGACCTCCAGCAGCCCCGGATACAGCTCCGCCGAACGCAGCATGAGCGGGAAGAGCGCCTCCTGCCGGTACACCACCTCGGCGACCGGGGCGAGCATGCCGCCCGCGTGGTGGGTGGCACCCGACGCCGGGGCCGGGTCCTGCAGGGTGACCCCGTGGCCGCGGTCGGCCAGCCGCAGGGCGGTGGCCAGGCCGACGAGCCCGCCACCGACGACCGTGATCACTTCCGCCCCTCCTCGAAACCGGCGATGAGCCGCGCCGCGTACTCCTGCGGGTCCGGCGCCTCCATGAGGCCACGGACCACGGCCAGGCCGGCCACACCGGTGGCCCCCAGGTCGGCGGCGTCCTCGGCGCGCACGTCACCGATGGCGACGACCGGGACCTGCGACACCGCCACGATGTCGTGGTAGCCTTCCACGCCCAGCGGGGTCCGGCCGGACTCCTTCGTCGGGGTCGGCCGGTAGGGGCCGGCACCGACGTAGTCGATGAGGTCGCCGTAGCGGTTCGCCGCCTCCACCAGCTCCCGCGTGCCGGTGGTCAGACCGACGATGGCGTCGGGGCCGAGCAGCTCACGGACCGCCGGGACCGGCAGGTCGGTCTGCCCGACGTGCACGCCGTGGACGGGCAGCCCCTGCCGCCGGAGGGCGAGGGCGACGTCGACGCGGTCGTCGACAAGCACCGTGGCACGGTCGCCGACCTCGCGGGCGACGGTCGCCGTGAGTTCGTACAGGTCCAGCGCGTCGATCGGCTTGCTGCGCACCTGGACGATGCCGCAGCCGCCGTCGACGGCCCTACGGGCCACCCCGATGATGTGCTCCGGCGTACCGGAGCCCGTCACGAGGTAGCAGCGCAGGTCAAGGGTGGGTCGCATTGTTCACCGATTCGAGATAGACGTTGGAACCGCGCTTGCGGAACTCCTCTGACATGGTACGCATCCCCTCGACCGCCTCCGGCTCGCCGACCTGCGGGATGCCCAGCTTCGCGCCGAACGTGTCGCGGATGTCCTGGCTGATGCGCATGGAGCAGAACTTCGGGCCGCACATCGAGCAGAAGTGCGCCGTCTTCGCCGGCTCCGCGGGCAGGGTCTCGTCATGGTAGGCCTGCGCGGTCTCCGGGTCGAGGGAGAGGGCGAACTGGTCGTGCCAGCGGAACTCGAAACGCGCCTTGCTCATCGCGTCGTCCCAGTCCCGCGCACCGGGGTGCCCCTTCGCGACGTCCGCGGCGTGGGCCGCCAGCTTGTAGGTGATCACGCCGGTCTTGACGTCGTCGCGGTTCGGTAGACCGAGGTGCTCCTTCGGGGTGACGTAGCAGAGCATCGCGGTGCCGCCCATGGCGATGTGTGCCGCGCCGATGGCGGAGGTGATGTGGTCGTAGCCCGGCGCGATGTCCGTGACCAGGGGGCCGAGGGTGTAGAAGGGGGCATCGGAGGCCCACTCCTGCTCCAGCTCGTTGTTCACCTGGATCATGTTGAGCGGCACGTGGCCCGGGCCCTCGACCATGACCTGGACGTCGTACTCCCACGCCCGGCGGGTGAGCTCGCCGATGGTCTTCAGCTCGGCGAACTGGGCGTCGTCGTTGGCGTCGGCGAGGCTGCCCGGACGCAGGCCGTCGCCGAGGGAGAAGGCGACGTCGTACTGCGCGAAGATCTCGCAGAGCTCGTCGAAGTTCTCGTACAGGAAGGACTCCCTGTGGTGCGCCAGGCACCAGCCCGCCATGATCGAGCCGCCGCGGGACACGATGCCCGTCACCCGCTCCGTGGTCAGCGGGATGAAGGGCAGGCGGACACCGGCGTGGACGGTCATGTAGTCGACGCCCTGCTCGCACTGCTCGATGACGGTGTCGCGGAAGATCTCCCAGGTCAGGTCCTCGGCGACGCCGTCCACCTTCTCCAGCGCCTGGTAGATCGGGACGGTGCCGATCGGGACGGGGGAGTTGCGCATGATCCACTCGCGGGTGGTGTGGATGTCGTTGCCGGTGGACAGGTCCATGACCGTGTCCGCACCCCAACGGGTCGCCCAGCGCAGCTTCTCCACCTCCTCCTGGATCGACGAGGTGACGGCCGAGTTGCCGATGTTCGCGTTGATCTTCGTCAGGAACTTCCGCCCGATGATCATCGGCTCGGACTCCGGGTGGTTGATGTTGTTCGGCAGGATCGCGCGGCCGCGGGCGATCTCCGAGCGCACGAACTCGGGGTCGCAGTGCTCACGCAGCGCGACGAACTCCATCTCCTTCGTGATGATGCCCTGCCGCGCGTAGTGCATCTGCGTCACCCTCTTCCCCTTCTGCGCGCGCAGGGTCGGGCGCTTCTCGCCCTTCCACTCCGCCGACGCCGCGCCGCGCCGGGTCGCCGTCCGGCCGTCATCGGCCAGGTTGCGGGGACGTCCCTCATACTTCTCGACGTCGCCCCGCTCCTCGATCCACCCCGCCCGCAACGCCGGCAGGCCGACGGTGACGTCGCACTCCGGGCCGCGCGTGCGGTAGATGCGGAACGGCTCGTTCGGGCCGTCGGGGGAGTCGTCCAGGAGGATCTCCGTCTCAGGGACACTCAGACCGTTCTTCTCGATCGGGGAGAATCGGTGCTTGGGGTGGATTTCCGTTCCGGAGTCATGGGTCGGCTGCATGCCATCGCCTCTCTTCCTACGCTGGTGCTAACCAGACAGGTTCATACGGTGCTCGCGCGGCGTCACTAGCGCGATCTCAGCCCGATGCCTCGGGCGCCCGTGGGGTCGGGAGGAAGCCTACCACCTCCCGGGCCCGGAGATTTTGCGGGGGAGGGGCGGGTATGGGAGACTGTGCGGGTTGTATGTAACGGGCACGAACCGGTCGAGCATCCCGACACAGGGAAGAGCCGCCAGGGTCCTCTGTCCAGAACTGAAAAGGAACATGTCGCATGAACATTCTCGACAAGGTTGATTCCGCGCAGCTGCGCGAGGACATCCCGGCCTTCCGCCCGGGTGACACCCTCGACGTCCACGTCAAGGTCATTGAGGGCTCCACCGAGCGTACCCAGCTGTTCAAGGGTGTCGTCATCCGCCGCCAGGGCTCCGGCATCCGCGAGACCTTCACCATCCGCAAGGTCTCCTTCGGTATCGGCGTGGAGCGTACCTTCCCGGTCCACTCCCCGAACATCGCCTCCATCGAGGTCGTCCGCCGCGGTGACGTCCGTCGTGCGAAGCTGTACTACCTGCGCGAGCTGCGCGGCAAGGCAGCCCGCATCAAGGAGAAGCGCTAAGCTCCACCGGAATCGCCCCACACCTGCACGGTGTGGGGCTTTTCTTTTTGGCGCCTATTGACACTTTAATGTGTCCTGGGTTACATTGATCGGACAAGCTTCACCGGGCAGTTAGAGATAAAGGTCAGGGTGAAGAAGTGAATCCCGGTAGTCCCGTCGCAAGACGGGGCCCGGGATTTGCGCCGTTCAGGGGGTACGGTGGGCTCATGAAGCTGGTTGACGCGCCCCGTGGCCGCGACGTCCTCATGGAGCTCGCCCTGGCGGCAACCGACACAGTCGACCACCCCCTGCACTCGGCGCTCTTCCACGCCACACGCCCCTTCGAGACGTCGAACGTCTCCTACTACACCATCGACGGAGGCTCCTCGACGCCGTCGCCTGACTGGCCGGACGTGACGCCGGGGGAGGTGGCGGCACTCCTGGATGGCACACCCCTGGTGGAGCCGACCGTCGACATGCTCCGGAACTGTGTGGCCGACGCCGTGGACAACGCCGCCTACTGGCAGCCGCCCTCCGGGTGGGACCATCTGCTGGCGACCCCGGAGATCCGCGCGGCGCTGACCCGCGTGGAGGAGCACCTGGTGGCCCCCTGGTTCGACGCCCCCTTCGACGGGGACGACCAGTGGGAGCTGTGGTGGCGCGATGGACACCGTGACGAGGCGCCTGCCCCGCCCTCCTCCCGCGTCCTGCGGCGCTGGGCAGAGCAGACACGGCGGGAGGAGGCGAGGAGGAACCTTGGCGGCGGCGAATGGTGGTCGACCCCGCCCTTCGGGCTGCCGGTGACGACCACGCTGCTTCCCGACGCCACCCCGGCCGGCCTGCACTTCATGGAGGATTCCTTCGGCTGGAGACAGGTCCGGTGCCGACGGGTGGAGGTACCTGATTCTCCCCGCGTCCTCGAGATCACGGGCCCGCAGGACTGGGCCGGGCTGTGCCGTCGTTTCCCGCTGGAGGTGACGAACCAGAAGCGCTACAACTGGGCGCAGTGTACGGGCCGGGAGGGCCGGTGGGTGATGCCTGACTACGAGGGCGTCGCGGAGCACTATGACGCCGTGCACCTCACGGTCCGCGGATACCTCACCACCGCCGGTCTGGCGGTGCCCGTCGATGAGGGCCGGGCCAGTGTGCTGGCCGGCTGGGCACCGGAGGAGACCTACTGGTTCCGGGACATCGCCGCAGGGGAGGAGGTCCGGGACTGGGACGGGACTATTGACACATGAGTGTGGCCTGGGTTACATTGATCGGACAAGCTTCACCGGACAGTTAGAGATAAAGGTCAGGGTGAAGAAGTGAATCCCGGTAGTCCCGTCGCAAGACGGGGCCCGGGATTTGCGCCGTTCAGGGGGCTTAAGCCAGCAGCTGGCGGGAGGCCAGGTCGCGGTAGAGCGGACTCGACTGCATCAGTTCCTCATGGGTGCCCACCCCGGCGACGCGCCCGTCGTCGAGCACGATGATCTGGTCGGCGTCGGTGACCGTGGACAGTCGGTGGGCGACGACCACGAGGGTGCGGTCCGTGGCGGAGGCGTCGATGGCGTCGAGGATGAGCTGCTCATTCTGGGAGTCGACGGCGGAGGTGGGTTCGTCGAGAAGCAGGATCGGGCTGTCCATGAGGAGCATGCGGGCCAGCGCCAGCCGCTGGCGCTGACCGCCGGAGAGGGTGAGGCCACGGTCGCCGAGCTCGGTGTCGAGGCCGTCGGCCTCCTCCATACGTTCGCGCAGGTTGACCTGGTCGAGGGCCCACCAGCACTGCTCGTCGGTGGCGTTCGGGGTGGCGAGCAGCAGGTTGTCGCGGACGGTGCCGGCCAGCACGGCGGCCTCCTGTTCGACGTAGCCGACGATCTCCCGGACCGACGCCCGCGTGAGGTCGGCCATGTCCTGGTCCCCGAGGAACAGCCGCCCAGAGGTGGGGTCGTAGAAGCGTTCGATGAGCGCGAGCATGGTGGACTTGCCGGAGCCGGAGGGGCCGACGATGGCGGTCTTGCGGCTGGCGGGGATGTCGACGGTGACGTTCTCCAGGACGGGCACCGGCTCCTCGTCCTCGGCGGTCTCGTAGGCGAAGGAGACGTCGTCGAAACGCACGGAGTGGGCCGGGCGGGCGGCGACGCCGTCGGTCGACTCGGGGGCCTCGTCCATGACCTGCTGGATGCGTTCGATCGCACCCATGGCCTGGCGGATCGTGGTGATCGCCCCGAAGATCGAGCCGAGCGGCATGGACACCATGAACAGGTAGAGCACGAAGGTGACCAGGTCGGCGACGGTGATGGTGCCGGCGGCGACGCGGGCGCCGCCGATGCCGAGGACGAGCAGGAAGGAGCCCTGCATCGCCAGTCCGGCGGCGGGGAAGATCAGCGCCGCGACCCGCGCGATGCGGACACCCTGGAGCCAGGCGTTGTCGGCGTCGGCACGCAGGTCGGCCTCCACCTTGTCCTGGGCGCCGGACGCGCGGATGGTGCGCACGGCGACGAGGGCGCGGTCCATGCCGGCGCCGAGGTCACCGACCGCCTTCTGGGCGCGTTTGGTGTAGCGCTGGATGAGGGTAGAGGAGCCGATGACCGCCAGCAGCGTCACGGCGACGACGGCGAGGACGAGGACGAGCATGAAGACGTCGACAAGCGCCATGAGGACGATCGCACCGATCATCGTGGCCAGTCCGCCGATGGCGCTGACCAGGCCGCCGGTGAATGCGGCGCGGATGATGGTGGTGTCCGAACCCAGGCGGGTGACCAGGTCGCCGGTGCGGTGCCTGTCGTACACGGGGATCGGCAGGCGCAGCAGACGGCCGATGAGGTCGTGGCGGGTGGCCTTGACCGCGGTCTCCGCGGTGACGGTGAGCAGGTAGGACTGCAGCGCGCCGAGCACCGAGGACACCACCAGCAGCACCACCAGGATCCACGCGAGGTGGGCGATCGGACCCTCACCCACGGTGGAGATGAGGCGGTTGATCACCATGGGTTGCGCCAGCCCGAGGGCCGATCCGATCAGGGAGAGCACCACCGCGGCGGTGAGGGCTCCCTTGTGGTGGCCGAGCATGCTGAGAAGCGCACGGAACGCGGAGGACTTCATGTCGTACCAGTGTAGGCCCGTCACCTGCTGCTAAGCTCGGTCCCCGTGATTGATTCGGAGAAGGAAACCGGGGAGTCTGAGAAGAAGCCCGCACCGTGGTACATCGAGATTCCGGTGGTCATCGCCCTGACGCTGCTCGCGATCTTCCTGCTCCAGACCTTCGTCGGTCGGGTGTACATGATCCCCTCGCAGTCGATGGAGCCGACCCTGCATGGCTGTGCCGGCTGCACGGGTGACCGCATCTTCGTGGACAAGGTGTCGTACCGCTTCGGTGACCCGGAGCCGGGTGACGTCGTCGTGTTCAAGGGCACCGACTCGTGGAACCAGGGCTTCGTGTCCCAGCGTTCCCAGAACGACGTCGTCCGTGCGCTGCAGAACTTCGGCTCCTACGTGGGCCTGGTCGCCCCTGACGAGAATGACCTGGTCAAGCGCATCATCGCCACCGGCGGGCAGACCGTGTCCTGCCAGGAGGGCGACCCGGCGGTGATGGTCGACGGCCAGCCGATCGACCAGTCCTACACCCTGCAGCCCCTGGCCTACCCGGTGGACCCGGCGACGGGTTCCGAGGCCTGCGGCGGCTCCTACTTCGGTCCGCTGACGGTGCCGGAGGACAACTACTTCATGATGGGCGACAACCGCACCAACTCCGCCGACTCCCGCGCGCACATCGGCGACGAGTTCCAGGGCACGATCCCGGAGGACCACATCCGCGGCAAGGTGCAGTTCATCATCTTCCCGTTCAACCGCATCGGCGGTGTCGCCGACCCGGCGATCCAGTAGTGGAGGAACTTCTCGACGCCCGCGGCCTCGGCCCCGTCGCCGGCGTCGACGAGGCGGGACGCGGCGCCTGCTGCGGGCCGCTGACGGTGGCCGCGTGCATCCTCCCGCCGGGGGAGATCCCCGGCCTGGAGCGGCTCACCGACTCCAAGAAACTGACGCCCGCCTGGCGGGAGAAGCTCTACCCGCTCATCATCGAGGCCGCCGTGGCGTGGTCGGTGGTCACCATCTCCGCGACGGCCATCGACGCCCGCGGCATCCAGCACGCCAACATCTCCGGCATGCGGCGCGCGGTCGCGGCCCTCGACGTGCGCCCCGGCTACGTGCTCACCGACGCCTGGCACATCCCCGGCCTCGATGTCCCGCACCTGCCCGTCGTCGGCGGGGACGCGGTGGTGCGGTCGATCTCCGCGGCCAGCGTCCTGGCGAAGGTGACCCGTGACCGCCTCATGGTGGACCTCGACGAGACCTACCCGGGCTACGGTTTCGCGTCGCACAAGGGCTACTCCACGAAGGTGCACATGGCTGCGGTGCGCCAGCACGGCGCGACGCCGGAGCACCGATACACTTACGCCAACGTCGTCAAGGCCCACGACGAGTGGCTGAACATGCAGGAGGCAGAAGACAGTGAGCGCTGAGGAACTCGACAACTACGAGGCAGAGGTTGAGCTCTCCCTGTACCGCGAGTACCGGGACGTGGTCAGCCAGTTCTCCTACGTCGTGGAGACGGAGCGGCGCTTCTACCTGGCCAACGCCGTGGAGCTCATCCCGCACACCGACGGCCGCGACGTCTACTACGAGGTCCGCATGTCGGATGCGTGGGTGTGGGACATGTACCGTTCCGCCCGTTTCGTGCGGTACGTCCGCGTCATCACGTACAAGGACGTCAACATCGAGGAGCTGGACAAGCCGGACCTCATTCTCCCCGAATAGTCAAGTGCACCCCGGCCCCGGCTGTGGATAACCCCCTGTTATCCACAGATCCGGGGCCTTCCGCTTTCCGACGCTCGCCTTTTCCCCTCATCCGCGTCACCCTGAGGACGACCACACCGTCACATCAGGGGGAAACACATGAGCACCATGCAGAGAAGACGCACGCGGCTGGGTCGGCTGGGCGAGTCCGAGGCCGCCCACCTCTACCGGCGCCGGGGCGCGGAGGTCCTGGCACGCAACGTCGCCTACCCGGTCGGGGAACTGGACCTCATCTGCCGTGAACCGGACGGCACGATCGTGTTCGTCGAGGTGAAGACCCGCTCCGGGCGGGGTTTCGGGGGCGCAGAGGCGGTGACGGGCCGCAAGCTGGCCCGCCTCCGGCGCGCGGCCGCCCGCTGGTTGGAGGGGCACAGCCAGAGCCATGTCCCGGTGCGTTTCGACGTCCTCGTCCTCACCTCCACCCGGCACGGCTTCGACGTGGAGCTCCACGAGGGGGTCGAACATGGCGCTCGGTAGGTCACTGACCATCGCCCTGGAGGGCGTGACCGCCCGGCTCGTCACCGTGGAGGCCAACGTCGGCCCCGGACTGCCGGGCATCCACCTCGTCGGGCTCGGGGACACCGCGGTGAGCGAGTCCCGCGACCGCATCCGCACCGCCGTGGCCAACTCCGGGCTGCCGTGGCCGCGGACGAAGATCGTCGTCTCCATGTCACCGGCCGCGCTGCGCAAGTCGGGCTCGCACTTCGACCTGCCGACCGCCCTGGCGGTGCTGGCGGCCGGCACCCCGGCGCCCCGGCTACGGGACGCGGTGGTCGTCGGCGAGCTGGGTCTCGACGGCACCGTCCGTCCCGTTCCCGGCGTCCTGCCGGCCCTGCTGGCCGCCCGCGCCCACGGCTGCACCCACGCCCTCATCCCGCCGGGCAACGCCGCCGAGGCCACCCTCGTGGAGGGCCTGACCGTGCTCACCGCCGACTCCCTCACCGACGCCTGGGCGTGGGCCACCGGGCACGGGGACCTGCCGGTGGCGCGGGGCGGGGTGGGCGTCGGGAAGCAGCACGTGCCGGACTTCGCCGACCTCGCAGGGCAGCCGGAGGCCCGCCGGGCGGCGGAGATCGCCGCGGCGGGCGGGCACCACATGCTGCTCATCGGGCCACCCGGATCGGGGAAGTCGATGATCGCGGCCCGCCTGCCGGGGATCCTCCCGCCGCTCACACCCACGCAGTCGCTAGAGGCGACGGCGGTGCACTCGGTGGCGGGGCGCGGGGGAGCGGTCCTGCGTGCGCCGTTCATCGACCCGCACCACTCCGTCACCCGCGCGGCGCTGCTCGGGGGCGGTTCCGGCAACGCCCGCCCCGGGGCGGTGAGCCTCGCCCATCACGGGGTGCTCTTCCTCGACGAGGTCTCCGAGGTGCCCGCCGCCATCCTCGACGGCCTGCGGACCCCGCTCGAGGACGGTCGCGTCCGGCTGCTGCGGGCGCGCCGGGAGGTCGTGTTCCCGGCGCGTTTCCAGCTCATCCTCGCGGCCAACCCGTGCCGGTGTGCGGCGGAGGACCCGGCCCGCTGCCGCTGCCGCTCCCACGAGCGGGCGGGTTACCTGCGCAACCTCTCCGGACCCCTGCGGGACCGGCTCGACATCACCGCCCGCACCTCCGCCGCCGGGCTGCTGGCGGGGGAGGAGGAGACCTCCGCGGTGATCGCCGGACGGGTCGCGACGGCCCGGGAGCGGGCGCAGCGGCGTTTCGGCACGGTCAACGCCGCGATGGACCCGCACCGTCTGCGGCGGGAGCACCCGGCGGACGACGCCGGCATGGCGCTGCTCGGGAACTCCCTGGCCCACGGGGAGATCACCCAACGGGGAGTCGACCGTTCCCTCAAGGTGGCGTGGACCCTGGCGGACCTGGAGGGTGCGGCGCAGCCCGACATCGACCACGTGGCCCGCGCGATGGAACTGCGGGAGGACGCATGAGCCAGCGTGACTGGGCGTACCTCAACCGCGTCGTCGAGGGACCGTCCCGCCCGCTCCGGCAGCTTCTCGACGCCGGCCGCGACCCCTCCGAGATCGCCCGCGGCATCCGTACCCGCGCCTCCTGGCTCGGCGAACTCGCCGGACAGACCGAGGCCCGCCATGCCCTCGACCGGGCCGAGCAGGACCTCGCCGACGCCGCCGCGGTGGGGGCGCGCCTGATCACCCCGGAGTCCCCGGAGTGGCCGCACACAGAGTTCGACCTCGCCTTCGGCTTCGCCGCCACCGGACGCAGCGACCATCTCCGCAGTTACCAGGCGGACGCCGTCCCGCCCCATGCACTCTGGGTGAGGGGGCGGCCGCTGGGGGAGACGGTGGCGCAGTCGGTCGGGGTGGTGGGCACCCGCGCCGCGACCCGCTACGGCATCGAGGCCACCCGCCAGATCGCCACCGGACTGGCCACCCACCAGTGGACGGTCGTCTCCGGTGGGGCCCTGGGAATCGACACCGCCGCCCACGAGTCGGCCCTCGCCGCCGGGGGACTCACCGTGGTGGTCGCCGCGTGCGGCATCGACCGCACCTACCCGGCCCGCAACGCGACCCTGCTGGAAAGGATCGCCGGGCAGGGCTCCTGGATCAGTGAGTACCCGCCGGGCACCCCGCCGCAGCGGCACCGCTTCCTCACCCGTAACCGGCTGGTCGCGGCACTGACCGCCGGGACCGTCATCGTCGAGGCGGCCTGGCGTTCCGGCGCGCTCAACACCCTGTCCTGGGCGGAGGGCCTCGGCCGGGTGACGATGGCGGTGCCAGGACCGGTCACGGGTTCCGGGTCGCTCGGCTGCCACGAGCGCATCAAGGAGGGACGCGCGCAGCTGGTCACGGGTGCCGACGACATCCGCGCCCTCCTGGGCGCCGCCGGGGCCCTCGACGTCGCCGAGCAGTACGAGCTCGCCTTCGCCGCCACCCCGGTCCAGGCGCTGTCCCGCAACGAACTGCGGGTCTTCGACGCCGTCGACCCCGCCGGCAGCGAGGCGCAGACCGTCGCGGAGGCCGCCGGACTGCCCCTGCCCCTCACGGTCCACCTGCTCCTGGACCTGGTGCGCCGGGGTCTGCTCACGCGCGACGGCACGGTGTGGCGGAGGGACGATACACTCTGAACACATGAGGCAACACCCGTCACAGCTGGCCGAGGCCGTCGAGGACTTCGCCGAGCACGCCCGGCTGGTGCGCGGGCGTTCCGAGGCCACCGTCCGCGGCTACCGCTCGGACCTGCTGGGCCTGGCGGCGCAGGTGCCCACCTTCGCCGACTTCACCCTCCCGGCCCTGCGTGCCTGGCTGGGTGCGGCCGTGTCGGAGGGTCGGTCGCGGGCGACGCTCGCCCGGCGCACGGCCGCCGTCAAGAGCTTCTCGACGTGGGCCCTCCAGCAGGGCCACCTCTCCTCCGATGTCGCCGCCCGACTGGTGAGCCCGAAGGTCACCCGGCCGCTGCCGGAGGTGCTGGGGGTGCGGACGGCGGGAGAGTTCGTCGGCAACGCGGTCTCCGCCGACGAGGTTGAGTTCCTCCGCGACTCCGCCGTGCTGGAGCTCCTCTACGCCACGGGGGTGCGCGTTTCGGAGCTCACGGGCATGAATGTCAAGGATCTGGACCTGACCCGGCGTACCGTCCGGGTCCGGGGCAAGGGGGACAAGGAGCGCGTCGTCCCCTTCGGGGAGGCCGCCGCCGACGCGGTCCGCCAGTGGCTCGAGCAGGGACGTGCGGAGCTCGCCGGCGACACCCCGGCCCTGTTCGTCGGCGTCCGGGGCGGGCGGATCGACCCGCGGCAGGTGCGGCGCATCGTCGACAGGGCGGGGCAGGTCACCGGTCAGCGCATCACCCCGCACGGCCTGCGCCACACTGCGGCGACCCACCTGCTGGAGGGCGGGGCGGACCTGCGCGTGGTGCAGGAGATGCTCGGGCACTCCTCCCTGCAGACCACGCAGATCTACACGCACGTCTCCGCGGAGCGGCTCAAGGACGTGTTCAAACGGGCCCACCCGCGGGCCTAGGGATTCGGTTTGAGGCGGATCACGGGGGCGTCGAGAAGCGAGAGCGGGTTGAGGTAGTCCGCCTGTCCGCGGCGTGCTCCCCAGTGAAGTCCCGGGTACCCGTCCACCGGATGTCCCAGCACGCCCAGCATCTGGCCCTCCCGGACCTCGTCGCCGCGCGAGACCCGGGCGTGCACCGGCTGGTAGGTGGTGCGCACCCCGTCGGCGTGGTCGACGGACACCGTCGGCGTGCCCGCCACCACGCCGGCGAAGGCCACCACCCCGGGACCGGCCGCCACCACCTGGCCACCCACGGGCAGGGAGAGGTCCACGCCGCGGTGCCCGGGCAGCCAGTCGTGCTCGGGCCGGTCGAAGGCGCGCAGGACGTGGACGGTGCCGGTGGGGGAGACGTAGGCGTGGGCCGGGGTCACGCACAGCAGGAACACGGTCAGGGGGATGAGCCACCGCATGCCCCGGACGGTAGCGGGAACGGGGGCGGAGGGGCGTCGGAAAGCACGGGACCTGTGGATGGTGGGACGGGTGTGACGGGCCTGTGGACAACTCCCGCGTCCGGTTTGGAGATCGCAGGCCAGGGGGCTAAAGTAGGCGCCAGCAGTGTGCCCGAAAAGGTCACGCTGACTACGCGCGGCGGGGAACACCGACGTCGACCTGGTCCCGGAGATCCGGGTGTCGGCACGCGGTCCGTCGCTAGGGTGCAGGAACAAACCTGCACGTCACCAGACAGAAAACCGAAAACTACCAGAAAGTGAGCGTGACATGGCTGTCGTTACCATGCGCGAGCTTCTCGATGCCGGTGTCCACTTCGGTCACCAGACCCGTCGTTGGAACCCGAAGATGCGTCGCTTCATCTTCACCGACCGCAACGGCATCTACATCATCGACCTGCAGCAGACCCTGACCTACATCGACGCAGCGTTCGAGTTCGTCAAGGAGACCGTCGCCCACGGCGGCACCATCCTGTTCGTCGGCACCAAGAAGCAGGCCCAGGAGGCCGTTCAGGTCGAGGCCGACCGTGTCGGCATGCCCTACGTCAACCACCGTTGGCTCGGCGGCATGCTCACCAACTTCCAGACCGTCTCCAAGCGTCTGCACCGCCTCAAGGAGCTGCAGGCCATGGACGCTGCCGAGGACGGCTACGAGGGTCGCACCAAGAAGGAGATCCTCATGCTCACCCGTGAGCGCACCAAGCTGGAGCGCGTCCTGGGTGGCATCGCCGACATGACCCGCATCCCGTCCGCTCTCTGGGTGATCGACACCAACAAGGAGCACATCGCGGTCAACGAGGCCCAGAAGCTCAACATTCCGGTCGTCGCGATCCTGGACACCAACTGCGACCCGGACGTCGTCGACTGGCCGGTCCCGGGCAACGATGACGCCATCCGCTCCACCGCCCTGCTGTCCCGCGTGATCTCCACCGCCGTGGAGGAGGGCAAGAAGGCACGCGAGGAGCGCGCCCTGGCCGCTTCCCGCGAGGCCGCCGGTGACACCGAGGAGAAGGCCGCCGCTGACGCGCAGGCCGCCGCCGAGGCCACCGAGGCTCCGGCTGCCGAGGCCACCGAGGCAACCGAGTAACATCCGGGCACGCAAGGCCTGAATCTTTAGGCCCCCGTCGGTCGTGTACGCGGCGGGGGCCTTTCCCATCGACTACGCTCTGTGGTCGATAACCGTTCCGATACGAGGAGGATCGCCCCGACTATGGCGAACTACACTGCTGCAGACGTCAAGAAGCTCCGCGAGCTCACCGGCTCCGGCATGCTCGACTGCAAGAAGGCTCTGGAGGAGTCCAACGGCGACTTCGACAAGGCTGTTGAGATCCTGCGCATCAAGGGCGCCAAGGACGTCGGCAAGCGCGCTGAGCGCTCCGCTTCCGAGGGCCTCGTCGCCGTCTCCGGCAACACCATGGTGGAGATCAACTCCGAGACCGACTTCGTGGCCAAGAACGCCGAGTTCAAGGAGCTCGCCGCGAAGATCGCCGACGCAGCTGCCGCCGTCAAGGCCAACTCCCCGGAGGAGCTCGCAGCCGCCGACGTCGACGGCAAGCCCGCCGCCGACGTCCTGCAGGAGATGTCCGCCAAGATCGGCGAGAAGCTCGAGCTGCGTCGCGCCGCCACCCTCGAGGGTGACAACGTCGCCGTGTACCTGCACCAGCGTGCCTCCGACCTGCCGCCGGCAGTCGGTGTCCTGGTCTCCTACACCGGTGAGGGTGCCGAGGCCGAGGCTGCCGCCAAGGCCGCCGCCATGCAGGTTGCCGCCCTCAAGGCCGGCTACCTGACCCGCGAGGACGTTCCGGCTGAGGTCGTGGAGAAGGAGCGCTCCATCGCCGAGCAGATCACCCGCGAGGAGGGCAAGCCGGAGCAGGCCATCCCGAAGATCGTCGAGGGTCGTCTGCAGGGCTTCTACAAGGACGTCGTCCTCCTGGAGCAGGCCTCCGTCGCCGACTCCAAGAAGACCGTCAAGCAGCTCATGGATGACGCCGGCGTCACCCTGACCGGCTTCCAGCGTTTCGAGGTCGGCCAGGCTTAACCGCCGCCTCCCCGCTTTCCGACGACCGCCGTGCTCACCCTGAGCGCGGCGGTTTTCGCGTCTCACGGGCACGGGATAGGATGGGAGCCGATTCTACCGCCCCCTGTGAAGGAGACCGCACGGTGACCACCGCTGACACCAACCCCGGACGGACCAGCTACAAGCGCGTCATGTTGAAGCTCGGAGGAGAGATGTTCGGCGGTGGTGAGGTCGGCATCGATCCGGACGTCGTCGAGAATGTCGCCCGCCAGATCGCCGAGGTGGCGAAGACCGGCGCGGAGATCGCCGTGGTCATCGGCGGCGGCAACTTCTTCCGTGGCGCCGAGCTGCAGCAGCGTGGCATGGACCGCGCCCGCTCCGACTACATGGGCATGCTGGGCACGGTCATGAACTGCCTGGCCCTGCAGGACTTCCTCCAGCAGAAGGGCGTGGACTGCCGTGTGCAGACCGCCATCAACATGGCCCAGGTCGCCGAGCCCTACCTGCCGCTGCGTGCCGCCCGTCACCTGGAGAAGGGCCGCGTGGTCATCTTCGGTGCCGGCATGGGCATGCCGTACTTCTCCACCGACACCACGGCCGCACAGCGTGCCCTGGAGATCGGCTGCGACGTCCTCTTCCTGGCGAAGGGCGTGGACGGCGTGTACTCCGACGACCCGCGCACCAACCCGGACGCGGAGCTGTACACGGAGATCACCCCGCGTGAGGTCATCGAGAAGGGTCTCAAGGTCGCCGACGCCACCGCCTTCTCCCTGTGCATGGACAACAACATGCCGATCCTGGTGTTCAACCTGCTCACCGACGGCAACATCGCCCGGGCCGTGGCCGGGGAGCAGATCGGCACTCTGGTCACCTCCTAGCCGCATCCTGGTAGATTGATGCAGGTAAAAACACTGTAGAAAGGCGTTTCACCATGATCGATGAGATCCTCCTCGAGTCCGAGGACCGCATGACCCACACCGTCGAGCACACCCGTGAGGATCTGACGACGATCCGTACCGGCCGTGCGAACCCCGCCATGTTCAACGGCGTCATCGCCGAGTACTACGGTGTGCCGACCCCGATCACCCAGATGGCGACGATCTCCGTGCCGGAGCCGCGCATGCTCATCATCAAGCCCTACGAGATGAGCGTCATGCAGGAGATCGAGAACGCCATCCGTAACTCGGACCTGGGCGTCAACCCGACCAACGACGGTCAGGTGCTGCGCGTGACCATCCCGCAGCTCACCGAGGAGCGTCGCCGCGACATGGTGAAGATCGCCAAGGGCAAGGGCGAGGACGGCAAGATCGCCATCCGCAACATCCGCCGCAAGGGCATGGAGCAGCTGAAGAAGCTGCAGAAGGACGGCGAGTTCGGCGAGGACGAGGTGCAGACCGCGGAGAAGGAGCTCGACAAGGTCACCCAGGGCTACGTCGCCCAGATCGACGATCTCGTCGCCCGCAAGGAGGAGGAGCTGATGGAGGTCTAGGACCTCCCTCTCCTCCTCCCCCTCTCCATCCCCTCACATCCACACCCACAGGAGGCTCCAGGTGAGCGAAGCGAAGTTGGGCCACCTGCCGAAACCGAGGAACAACCCCGGTCGCAATCTGCCCGTGGCGATCGGCGTCGGCGCCGTACTCGGTGGACTCTCCCTCCTGGCGGTGTGGATCGGCCCCGTCGGCTGGTACCCCCTGGTGGCCGCGGCGGTGGCCGTCGCCACGTGGGAGGTCGTGGCCCGCCTCCGGGAGCACAGCTACCACATCCCCCGGATGCCGATGCTGCTGCTCGGGCAGCTCATGGTGTGGCTGTCCTGGCCCTTCGGCACGACCGGACTGGTCGCGGCGTACGTCGCCGCGGTGCTGTCCATCATGTTCGGGCGGCTGTTCTACCACGGGCGGACGACACCGCCCCAGAACTATCTGCGCGACACGGCGATGTCGATCTTCGTGCTCACGTGGATCCCCCTGTTCGCCAGCTTCGCGGCGATGCTCTCCCTCATCTCCTCCGACGGGGTGTCGGGCAGCCTGTACATCATCACGTTCATGCTGTGCGTCGTCGCCTCCGACACCGGTGGCTTCATCGCCGGCGTCATGTTCGGCTCACACCCCATGGCCCCGGCGGTCAGCCCGAAGAAGTCGTGGGAGGGTTTCGCGGGTTCCGTCATCGGCGGTTCCGTCACCGGTGCGCTGACGGTGTCCCTGCTGCTCGGACACGAGTGGTGGATCGGCGCGATCATGGGCGTCGGCCTGGTGATCTGTGCGACGCTGGGCGACCTCGTCGAGTCCCAGTTCAAGCGGGAGCTGGGCATCAAGGACATGTCGAACCTGCTGCCCGCACACGGTGGCCTCATGGACCGGCTCGACGGCATGCTGCCCTCGGCCATGGTCACGTGGCTCGTGCTCAGCGTGCTGGGCAGCTAGCCGCGTGCCTTGCGCTGCCGCTTGACCTGGCGGCGCAGCTCCAGCATGCGCACACCGCCGACGAGCGCCATGATGAGCGCGCCCGTGATGGCGGCGAAGAGGTAGGCGATGCCGGCGGGGAACTCGAAGGTCCACGTGAGGACGTTGAGCTCCACCTGCTGCTGGTTCTGCAGGATGAACACCAGCAGGGCGATGAGCAGCAGCGCGCCGATGATGAGCGCCGCCCAGGTGCCGCCCGCCAGGGAGCTCTTCACCTTGGTCTCCACGACGGTCTCGGTGACCGGTCCGCGGGAGGTCTCCTCCGCGTAGACGTCCCGGTGCTCGTCGAGGTGGGCGGGCATGGGTTCGTCGCGGACGGCGGGGACCTGATCGGGGCTCATGTCGTAGACGGGGTCGGTCTCGTTTGATCGTGTCATACCATCATTCAACGCTGTGCATGCGAGTTGCGCCACGGAAATGAGTCAACAACTGGATAACACCTGGCCCGACGTGCAAGGATGGGTGCATTATGGCTGAACCCGTGACCCTCCAGTTCTCCGCGCCCAAGCGGGGCATGCCGCCGACCCACTTCGCCGATCTCACCCCCGGGGAGCGCGTCGAGCGCATCACCGACCTGGGGCTGCCCAAGTTCCGTGCGGACCAGATCGCCCGCCACTACTACGGCCGCTTCGAGGCCGACCCCTCGACGATGACCGACCTGCCCGCCGCGGCACGGGAGACCATCACCAAGGAGCTCTTCCCGACCCTGCTGAACCCGGTCCGTTCCATCGAGACCGACGACGGGGACACCACCAAGTCGCTGTGGCGCCTCAACGACGGCACCCTCCTCGAGTCCGTGCTCATGCGTTACCCGGACCGGGCGACGCTGTGCATCTCCTCGCAGGCCGGCTGCGGCATGGCCTGCCCGTTCTGCGCCACCGGCCAGGGCGGCCTGGACCGTAACCTCTCCACCTCGGAGATCGTCGACCAGGTGCGCGCCGCGGCCGCCGCGATGGAGGCCGAGGACTCCCGTCTGACGAACATCGTGTTCATGGGCATGGGTGAGCCGCTGGCCAACTACAAGCGCGTGATCTCGGCGGTCCGGCAGATCACCCAGCCGTCGCCGCAGGGTTTCGGCATCTCCCAGCGCAACGTCACCGTCTCCACGGTGGGTCTGGCGCCGGCGATCCGCAGGCTGGCAGACGAGGACATGTCGGTGCGTCTGGCCGTGTCCCTGCACACCCCGGACGATGAGCTGCGCGACACCCTCGTGCCCATCAACAACCGCTTCTCCGTCCAGGAGGTCCTCGACGCGGCCCGTTACTACGCCGACAAGTCGGGTCGTCGCGTGTCCATCGAGTACGCCCTCATCCGGGACATCAACGACCAGGACTGGCGTGCCGACATGCTCGGCAAGAAGCTCCATAAGGCGCTGGGCCCGAAGGTGCACGTCAACCTCATCCCGCTCAACCCGACCCCGGGCTCGAAGTGGGACGCCTCCCCGAAGGAGCGCCAGGACGAGTTCGTCCATCGCGTCATCGCCCAGGGCGTGCCCTGCACGGTGCGCGACACCCGTGGCCAGGAGATCGCCGCAGCCTGCGGTCAGCTGGCGGCCGAGGAGAGATAGCGTCGCTATCTTGGGGGCATGAGTGTTCCACACCTGCCCCCGCTCGCCCCCGACCCCACCACGCAGGCCCTCGCCGTCCGTGACCTGACGAAGGCCTTCGGACAGCAGCTGGCCGTCGACCGGCTGTCCCTGGACATCCCCCGTGGATCGATCTACGGCATCGTCGGCCCGAACGGGGCCGGCAAGACGACCATGATCAGCATGGTCGCCGGACTCTCCCGTCCGAACGCGGGCCGCGCGTGGGTGGCGGGCCATGACGTCTGGGAGGAGCCGCTCCCCGCGAAGCGGGCGATGGGCCTGCTCGTCGACGGCGTCCCCGTCTTCGACCGTCTCTCCGGCCGCGAGTACCTCAGCTACCTCGGCGGACTGCGCGGCATCCCGGAGGAGGAGGTGGAGCGACGTTCCACGGAGCTTCTCGACGCCCTCAACCTCACCGAGGCCGGCCCGAAGTTCATCGTCGACTACTCCGCCGGCATGACGAAGAAGATCCTGCTGGCCGGTGCGCTGCTGCACGGCCCGGAGATCCTCATCCTCGATGAGCCCCTGGAGGCCGTCGACCCGGTGTCGGGGCGGCTGATCCAGCAGATCCTGCGTCGGTACGCGGCCGGCGGGGGCACGGTGGTGCTCTCGAGCCACGTGATGGAGCTGGTGGAGGGCCTGTGCGACCATGTCGCCATCATCCACCAGGGACGGGTGCTCACCGCCGGGCACGTCGACGAGGTGCGTCAGGGAGCCAGCCTGGTGGACACCTTCGTCGGTTTCGTCGGCGGCGGGGACCTCGACGACGAGACCCTGGGGTGGTTGCGGTGACCGGACTTCTGCTGCGGATGCACCGCACCCTGTGGCGCCGTTCGATGAAGGACAACCCGGCGGCGACGATCATGACGGCGCTGATCCTCATGTACGCACTCATCGGGCTGGTCAGCCTGGGGGTGAGCATCTGGATGCTGCCTGCCGGGGACCGTGCCTGGGCGGTGGCCGGCATGATCGGGCTGGGCACGCTGGCCTTCGTCGCGGTGGCCGTCATCATCCCCTCCGGCGAGTCGCAGCTGAGCCCCGCGGACTTCGCGACACTACCCGTCACCGACCGTGACCTCTTCCCGGCGTTGGCGTGGTCGACGCTGCTCAACACCCGGGGCGCGACGGCGGTCCTGGCCACCGTGCTGGCCACCGTCGTCGCCGTGTGGCTCAGCAGCCCCCTGTGGCTGCTGGCCATGCCCGTCGCCCTGGTCGTGACGCTGCTGCTCGGCGAGGTGTTCCGCATGGTCAGCGCCGGATCAGGCCGGGTGTCCTCGGAGAGGATGAACATTCTCAGCGGCGCGCTCGTCGTGGCGATGATCCTCGGCTTCAACATGCTCATGTCCTTCGGCCTGGAGAACATCCCCCTCGACCGCATCGGCCGCATCCTCGCCTGGACCCCGGTCGGGGCGCCCGCCGGCGTCGTCGCCGCGCTTCTCGACGCCGCCTGGCTCACCGCCGCCGCCCAGCTCGCCATCGTGGTGGCCACCCTCGTCCTCGGCGTGCTCTGGTGGCGGCGGGTGATCGCCCGCCGCCTCGACGCCCCGCTGGACGGGGTGACGCGTGAGGAGGTGGGGGAGCGTCGCGAAGGAGTCCTGCTGCCGGGGCTGCCCTACAGTCCGGGGACGATGATCTACTCGCGGGGCGTGCGCTACTTCCGCCGTGACCCGCGCATGGTCGGCACGGTGGTGTCCTTCCCGCTCATCGCGCTCGTGCTGCTCGGGCAGGGCGTGTTCTTCGACGAGTTCATGCTCTACATGGGCATGGTCTTCCTGGCCCTCATCTCCGGTTCGCTGGCCAGCAACGACTTCGGCTACGACGGTCCCGCCACGTGGGTGCACGTCGTGGCCGGGGTCCCGACGCGGACGCTGCTCCTCGCGCGGCACCTGGCGCAGCTCACCCCGATGCTGGCCCTCGTGCTGTTCGTCGACGTCGCCGCGGTCATCCTCGCCGAGGACACGGCCCGCGCGCTGCTCGTCGCCGTGATCTCCCTCGGCCTGCTGATGTCGGCGGCGGGGCTCGCGCTGCTGCTCACCACCTACAACCCCTTCCCGACGGCCCGGCCCGGCACCAGCCCGTGGGCGGACAAGTCCGGTTTCTCCGGGGCGGCCTTCACCGCCGCCTTCGCCGCGCTGCTCACCGGCTGGATCCCGGCGGCCCCCGGCGCCGCACTCGTGGTCTTCGGGTGGACCGTCCCGGGCGTCCTCCTGGCGCTGGCGCTGCCGGCGCTGTTCTACCTGGGGAGCCTGCGGCTGGCGACACGACGCGTGGAGAGCCACCTCCCGGAGATCTACGCCAGGGTCGAACGCTGGGTGAATTAGCTCACACCCGGGATCAGGCACGAAAAAACCGCCCCTCACGAGGGGCGGTTGACTCGGTGCGGCTTAGGCGTCCAGCTCGCGCAGGTGCTGCACGCGGGACGGCTCGATGTTGAGCGAACGCAGCTGGGAGTCGGAGAGCTTGGCGTAGGTGCCGGAGAGCGTCTTCTGGTTGTAGGTCCAGTCCGGCTCCTTGTGGCCGACCGGCTGGTTACGGGCGGACAGGGTGCGGACCTGGTTGAGCTTCGGCTCGAACAGGTGGATGAGCAGGCCGATCGCGATCAGAGCGGCGATGGTGAGCAGCCAGATGGTCTCAACGTGGCCCTCGTGGTTACCGAAGTTGTAACCCAGCAGGATCAGAACCGAAACCCAGCCTGCCACCTGGACGGTGGTGCGGGAAAGCTCGCTCCAGCCGAAGGCGGCGGAAGGCACGTCCAGGGTGGAGGTTCCGCTGTGGACCTCAGGCACGATCTCGTGGGAAGCAGCCACGTTGTTCTCCTTGTCATGGAAGCATGTTTAACTTGCCCCATATCTTTGCACATAGTTCCCCCAGGTGCGACAAAACACCCCCAAGAGTTGCGCAGTGACAGAATAGGGGCCGTGACTACATCCGGTGTTTCCCCCAGGCGCATTCTTCTTCTCGGTTCGACGGGGTCGATCGGCACGCAGGCCATCGAGGTCGTCGTCGCCAATCCGACCCTCTTCGAGGTCGTCGGCATCGCGGCGGGAGGCTCCGATCCCGGCCTCGTCGTGGAACAGGCGCGGCTGCTGAATCTGGCGCCGGAGCGCGTGGCCGTGGCGGGGGAGCGGGCCGCGGAACAGGTCTCGGCGGCCCTCGGCGGGGCCGTCATCGCCGGGGCGGACGCCGCGGAGCGCCTCGTGCGCAGCGTCGAGGCGGACACCGTGCTCAACGCCCTGGTGGGCTCCCTCGGCCTGGCGGCCACGCTGGCGACCATCGAGTCAGGTGCCGTCCTGGCGCTGGCGAACAAGGAGTCGCTCGTCGCCGGTGGTGACCTCGTCATGGCGCAGGCCGCGCCCGGCCAGATCGTGCCCGTCGACTCCGAGCACTCCGCCATGGCCCAGTGCCTCCACTCCGGCACGGAACGCGAGATCGACCGCCTCGTCCTCACCGCCTCCGGGGGGCCCTTCCGCGGCCGCACCCGGGAGGAGATGTGGGACGTCACCCCGGAGCAGGCCGCCGCGCACCCGACGTGGTCGATGGGGCAGATGAACACGCTGAACTCGGCGACGCTCATCAACAAGGGGCTCGAGCTCATCGAGGCCACCCTGCTCTTCGACATCCCCGCCGAGCGTATCGACGTCACCGTGCACCCCCAGTCGATCATCCACTCCATGGTCACCTTCACCGACGGCGCGACGATCGCCCAGGCCTCGCCGCCGTCGATGAAGCTGCCCATCGCGCTGGCGATGGACTGGCCGCGCCGCGTCCCCGGGGCCCAGCCGGCGCTGGACTTCACGCGCGCCCACGACTGGCGTTTCGAGCCGCTCGACGACACCGCCTTCCCCGCGGTGCAGCTCGCCCGCGACGTCGCGACGCGGCGGGGCACCTTCCCGGCGGTGTACAACGCGGCGAACGAGGAGGCCGCCGCGGCCTTCCTGGCGGGCCGGATCCGGTTCCCGCAGATCGTCGACACCGTGGCCGAGGTGCTCGCAGGGGCCGACCAGTTCGCTGGTGTACCGTCTAGCGTCGACGACATCCTGGCGGTCGAGAGTGAGGCCCGGGCCCGGGCCAACGCGATCGTCGACAAGCTCTAAGGAGATCAGTGGGCGCCTACCTGCTCGGCGTGGTCCTGTTCGCCCTCGGCATCGCGGTGACCATCGCCCTGCACGAGGCGGGCCACATGTTCACGGCCCGCGCGTTCGGGATGCGGGTGCGCCGCTACTTCATCGGTTTCGGCCCGACGGTGTGGTCGGTGAAGCGCGGGCACACGACCTACGGCGTGGCGGCCCTCCCCTTCGGTGGTTTCTGCGACATCGCGGGCATGACTGCGCAGGACCCCGTCACGGCCGAGGAGGCCCCGCACGCCATGGTGAACAAGCCGTGGTGGCAGCGGGTGGCGGTGCTCTCGGGCGGCGTCATCATGAACATGATCGTCGGCGTGCTCATCATCTACGGCCTGGCGGTCACCTCCGGACTCCCGAACCCGCACGTCGACACCACGCCCACCGTCGGGGAGGTCTCCTGCGTCTCCGACCAGACCGGCCCCGAGACGCTCGCGGACTGCACCGGCACCGGCCCCGCCGGGGAGGCCGGGGTCCTGGTCGGTGACCGCATCGTGGCGCTCGACGGTGAGCCCGTGGAGAGCTTCGTGCAGCTGCGTGACACTGTCCTCGGGAAGCCGGGGGAGGACGTCGTGTTCACCGTCGAGCGCGACGGCCGCACCCTCGACGTCACCGTCCCCGTCGCGCCCGTGACGCGTCTCGACACCGCCGGCAACCCGGTCACCGCCGGTGCCGTCGGCCTGAGCAGCGCGCCCCTGGAGAACCTCTGGGTCTCCTACGGCCCGGTCGCCGCCGTCGGGGCCACCGCCGCCTTCACCGGCGACCTCTTCGAGGCCACCGTGCGCGGGCTCGCCAGCTTCCCCGCCAAGATCCCCGGCGTCGTGGCCTCCATCTTCGGCGCCGAGCGGGACATGGAGGGCCCCATGAGCGTCGTCGGCGCCTCGCGCGTCGGCGGTGAACTGGTGGAACGCTCCCTGTGGAACATGTTCTGGATGATGCTCGCCTCGCTGAACTTCTTCCTGGCCCTGTTCAACCTCGTGCCGCTGCCGCCGCTCGACGGCGGGCACATCGCCGTCGTGCTGTGGGAGAAGGTGCGTGACTTCTTCCGCCGTCTGCGGGGCCTCGCCCCGGCCGGTCCCGCCAACTACGAGAAGCTGCTGCCGATCACCTACGCGATGGCGGCGCTCCTGCTCACCGTGGGCATGCTCGTCATCGTCGCTGACGTGGTCAACCCTGTCCGGCTGTTCGGCTAGAGTTGTCCGCATGAACATCGGACTTGGTATCCCGTCCACCCCGCCGCCCACCCTGGCACCCCGCCGCAAGACCCGCCAGCTGATGGTCGGCAACGTCGGAGTCGGCTCTGATCACCCGATCTCGGTGCAGTCGATGACGACCACCAAGACCCACGACATCAACGCCACGCTCCAGCAGATCGCCCAGCTCACGGCCGCCGGCTGCGACATCGTGCGGGTCGCCTGCCCGAAGACGATCGACGCGGAGGCGCTGCCGGTCATCGCGAAGAAGTCCCCGATCCCGGTGATCGCGGACATCCACTTCCAGCCGAAGTACATCTTCGCCGCCATCGACGCCGGCTGCGCCGCCGTGCGCGTCAACCCCGGCAACATCAAGGAGTTCGACGGCCGCGTCAAGGAGGTCGCCAAGGCGGCCGGTGACGCGGGCATCCCGATCCGCATCGGCGTCAACGGCGGCTCCCTCGACGCCCGCCTCATGAAGAAGTACGGCCGCGCGACCCCGGAGGCCCTCGTCGAGTCCGCGCTGTGGGAGGCCGGCCTCTTCGAGGAGCACGGCTTCGGCGACATCAAGATCTCCGTCAAGCACTCCGACCCCGTCGTCATGGTCGAGGCCTACCGCCAGCTCGCCGAGCAGTGCGACTACCCGCTGCACCTCGGCGTGACCGAGGCCGGCCCCGCCTTCCAGGGCACCATCAAGTCCTCCGTGGCCTTCGGAGCGCTGCTGTCCCAGGGCATCGGCGACACCATCCGTGTCTCCCTGTCCGCCGACCCGGTGGAGGAGATCAAGGTCGGTGACCAGATCCTCCAGTCGATGAACCTGCGCCCGCGCAAGCTCGAGATCGTCTCCTGCCCCTCCTGCGGCCGCGCACAGGTCGACGTGTACAAGCTCGCCGAGGAGGTCACCGCCGGCCTCGAGGGCATGGAGTTCCCGCTGCGCGTCGCGGTCATGGGCTGCGTCGTCAACGGCCCCGGCGAGGCCCGTGACGCCGATCTGGGTGTCGCGTCGGGCAACGGCAAGGGCCAGATCTTCGTCAAGGGTGAGGTCATCAAGACCGTGCCGGAGTCCCAGATCGTCCAGACCCTCATCGAGGAGGCCATGCGCATCGCCGAGGAGCAGGGCCTCGAGCAGGTCGAGGGCGCCAAGGCGGAGGTGAAGGTCACGCACTAGGGCGAGTCCTGGGCGTCGACAAGCAGAATGCCTGTTAACCTGCGCACATGAGAGGGACTGCACGCAGTATCACGGGGGGCTTCGTCGTGCTCGGACTGGTGTCCGGGCTCGTCGCGTGCACACCGAAGCCGGTTGACGCGACGCCCACGGCGGAGGAGTTCCTCGCCGCCCTCGCGGCGCGGGACCTCGACGGCGTGGCGGAGGTCATCGACCTGCCCACGACCGCCCGCGAGGTCATCGACTCCACCTGGGACGGCCTGCAGGCCGAGGGACTCACCGCGACGCTGGGGGAGGTCGAGGTCCGTGAGAACCTGGCGACCGCGCAGTACACCCTCGACTGGCAGCTGCCGCGCGACCGCCACCTCACCTACGACACCACCCTCACCCTCACCAAGACCGACGAGGACTGGACCGTCCGCTGGCAGCCCAGCCTCCTGCACCCGCGGCTCGGCGCAAACCAGCACCTCGAGCTGCGCCCCGTGCCGGCGGGGAAGGCCAGCGTCGTCTCCTCCGACGGCGTGGAGATCCTCCAGCCCGGCACGATGTACCGCATCCTCGTCGACCTGGGCAAGGTCAGCGACGTCCGGCCCGTCGCCGCGCGCATCGCCGCCGCCGTGCCGCGTCTCGACGCCGCCGCCCTCTCCGAGGAACTCTCCCGCGCCGCAGGCGTCTACTCCGTCGCGCTGGTCGACCAGGCTGACGGCCCGCGTGTGGCGGAGGAACTGGCGGACATCGAGGGGATCATCGTCAACGACGAGGCCGCCATGGTCAACCGCGACCCCTCCTTCGCGCCCGACATCATGGCGCGCGTCTCCGCGATCGTCGCCGACGAACTCGACGGCGCCAACGGCTGGCGCGTCACCGCCGTCAACCCGCACGGCGCCACCATCGACGACGTCGAGTACCACGGGCCGCAACCCGCCCCCGCCGTCCGTGTCGGCCTCGACCACGACATCCAGCTGGCCGCCCAGCAGGCCGTCAACCTGCGGGCGGACATGCAGGCGATGATCGTCGCCATCCGCCCCTCGACCGGGCAGGTCCTCGCGGTCGCGCAGACGAAGGCCGCCGACGAGAAGGGCGACATCGCCCTGTCCGGCCAGTTCCCGCCCGGCTCCGTGTTCAAGATCATCACCGCCGTCGCCGGCATGCAGGAGGAGGGGCTGGGCGTCGACTCGATCGTGCCGTGCCCCGGCTCGATGAACATCTACGGGCGCATCGTCAACAACTACAACCAGTTCTCGCTCGGCAGCGTGCCGCTCGAGCGGGCCTTCGCGTCCTCGTGCAACACCACCTTCGCGGACATCTCGACGCGGCTGGAGCCGGGGGAGCTGGCGGACGTCGCGAAGCAGTTCGGCCTCGGTCTCGACTTCCACATCCCCGGGCTGTACACGGTGACCGGCTCCGTCCCCGAGGGCGAGACCCCCCTCGACCGCACCGAGGCCGGCTACGGCCAGGGCCTCGACCTCGCCAGCCCCTTCGGCCTGGCGCTCGTCGCCGCGACCGCCGCCCGCGGGGAGACGCCCCTGCCCGTACTCATCGACGGCCACGAGACCACCGTCTCCGAGGACGTCCCCGCCCCCGACCCGGTGGCCATCGAACAGCTCCAGCGGATGATGCGTTCCGTGGTCACCTCCGGCACCGCCCGCGGCATGCAGGCCGGCGGCCAGATCCACGGTAAGACCGGTGAGGCCGAGATCAACCAGGGCTCCCACGCCTGGTTCGCCGGCTACCGCGACGACGACATCGCCTTCGCCACCCTCGTCGTCCTCGGCGGCGGATCCGAGACCGCCGTGGCCATCACCGACCACATGTTCATCACCCTGGACCAGATGCGCGCAGAGAGAGCGCTACCATGACATGCATGACTTCTCGTTCTCCTCTGGTCCCCGGCCGTCTGTCCCCGATCCGTACCGTCCCCGATCACATCGAACGCCCCGAGTACGTGTGGAAGGACACCGTCCAGGAGAACATCGGCGAGCCCTTCGTGCAGACCCCCGAGGTCATCGAGGCGATGCGTGAGGCGTCGAAGATCGCCGCGAACGCCCTCAAGGAGGCCGGCGCCGCCGTCGCCCCCGGCGTGACCACCGACGAACTCGACCGCATCGCCCACGAGTACATGCTCGACCACGGCGCCTACCCGTCGACGCTCGGCTACCGCGGCTTCCCCAAGTCCTGCTGCACCTCGATGAACGAGATCATCTGCCACGGCATCCCCGACGACACCGTCATCGAGGACGGCGACATCGTCAACATCGACGTCACCGCCTACAAGAACGGCGTCCACGGCGACACCAACGCCACCTTCCTCGCCGGCAACGTCTCCGAGGAGCACCGCCTCCTCGTCGAACGCACCGAGGAGGCCATGATGCGCGGCATCCGGGCCGCCAAGCCGGGCCGCGAGATCAACGTCATCGGCCGCGTCATCGAGGCCTACGCCAACCGCTTCGGCTACAACGTCGTCCGCGACTTCACCGGCCACGGCGTCGGCCCCACCTTCCACAACGGCCTCGTCGTCCTCCACTACGACTCCACCGCCTACCGCGACATCCTCGAGCCGGGCATGACCCTGACCATCGAGCCGATGATCAACCTCGGGGGCCTGGACTACCACATCTGGGACAACGACTGGACCGTCCAGAACAACGACTTCCAGTTCACCGCCCAGTTCGAGCACACCATCGTCATCACCGACGACGGCAACGAAATCCTCACCCTCGCCGACTAGCGGGGTCGTCAGAACGGCGGGGGATCCTCGTCCGGTGGTGGGTTCAGCCAGGGGGTGTGCGTGCCCGGCTGGGGAGCAGGTGGCGGTGGCGGGGCGTTGATCCGTTCCTGGTACCGCTCGAAACGCTCCTCCGCGGCCTGCGCGGCCGCGCGCTTGCGCTGCTTCTGGCGCCGCTGCGCGTAGGTCTGCACCCAGCGTCGCTGCCGCGGGGCCAGGGGGCCGATCGCGGTGTCGACGACCCAGGAGCCGTCCGCGAAGAGCCAGAAGACGTCACCGGTGACGGGATCGAGCAGGTAGAAGGCCTGCTCATCGGTCTTGCGGTTGTGGTGGTGCCGGCAGAGCATCACCATGTTCGACGCTGTGGTGGGGCCGCCGTCGGCGTGGTTGATCCGGTGGTCGGCGTCGCAGTGGGTGGCCCGCCGGTTGCATCCGGGCCAGCGGCAGATCCAGTCCCGGCCGAAGAGGTAGGCCCGGATGGCTGGGGATGTCTCGTAGGCGTCGGTCTGTCGCGTGGCGGCGGCGTCCATGTCGAGCGTCCCGGTCGCCAGTTTCTCCAGCACCGCGGTGGTCTCCGGTGTGAGGATGCCGCGGTCCGGGTGGTACGCGGGTGCGTCCTCCACGTCGGTGGCTTTGTAGACCATGGTGGTGACCCGGGTGCTGGTCTGTCCCAGGATGAGGTCCGCCATGGCCCGGGCCTGGGTGGTCTCCTTCTCGGAGGCAGCCTGTGCGACGGCGTCGGCGATCTGCGTGCCGGTGGCCTGGTCGACGATGAGGTCGAAGCGGACCTTGCCGCCCGCGAGATCCTCGATGAACAGGATGCCGTCGGGCTGCTCCTCACGGGGAGGCAGCGACCGCATCTGTGCCGCGGGATCCTCGCAGGGCACGGGCCCGGCCGGCTCCTGCTCAGGCTGCGGCGCACCCCAGGGGTCCGGCTCGGGGTTGCCGGCGGCGGCCGCCTCCGCCTCGACGCTGCGGATGGTGGCGTCGACCGCCTCCCGGATGGCGCGTCGGCCGGGCAGCGCCTGCCGGGGCCGGGACGGGGTGAAACGCTCGATGAGGTCGGCGTCGAGGGTGGACCAGTAGTGGTCGTCGTTCTGCAGCTCCACCGGTGCCCGGCGGGCGGCGCGGTCGATGTCGGCCAGGTGGTCCATGTCCAGCAGCCACGTCTCCTCGACGAGGGAGCGGAGGCGGGGGAGACGGTCGAGGGTGTCCAGCGCGTCGAGGAAGCGGGTGACGCGGTGCCGGGGGAAGCCGGTCCGGTTGTAGAGGAGGGTGGTCAGGATGGTCCAGTCCTGCTCGGACGTGGGCTCCGCGATGGGCTGGAAGGCCCGCCACATCTCGTAGTCCTGCGCCAGACGGGCCTGGCGGAAGGGGTGGTAGAAGTCGTTCGGGTCGAGGACCGCCCAGGACGGCTGGAGCACCGCATTCACCCCCTTGCTTTCATTCGCCTGCGTGTTCGATCATCACGCTAGGGCACACCCCCGACACAGGGGTGATTGTCGGGGGTAGTGGGTGGGAAAGGCCAGGTCAGAGGCCTGTCAGAACTCCAGTCCCAGCAGGGCGTTCTCGGTGACCTCCGGGAGCGCGGGGTGGATCCAGTACTGCTTCGTCGCGACGTCGCGGACGTCCAGGTCGAAGGCCATGACCGTGATCAGCTGCTGGATGAGCGTGGAGGCCTGCGGGCCGTAGTAGTGGGCGCCCAGCAGCTTTCCGGTGTCCTTGTCTGCGATGAGCTTGCAGATGCCGGTGGTGTCCTCCATGGCCCAGCCGTAGGCGACGTCGCCGTAGCGCTGGATCTTCACCGTCACGTTGTGGCCGGCCTGGCGTGCCTGGCGCTCCGTCATGCCCACCGTGGCGATCTGCGGGTTGGTGAACACCGCCGACGGCACGTGGTCGTGCGGAAGCTTCTGCAGGTCCTCCGGGTGGAGGAGGTTGTGGCGCACGGTGCGCATCTCGGCGTTCGCCACGTGCTTGAGCATGAAGGGGGAGGAGACGTCGCCCAGGGCCCAGACGCCCTCCGCGGAGGTGGAGCGGCCGAACTCGTCGACCGCGACGCGGCCGTCGTCGGTCATCTCGATGCCTCCCTTGTCCAGGTCCATCTGGTCGCCGTTGGGGATGCGCCCGGTGGCGACGAGGAGGACGTCGGCGGTGATGGTAGCGCCGTCGTCGAGCGTGACGGTGATGCCCCGGTGGTCCTCGACGGCGGAGGCGACGGTGCGGCCCACGCGGACGTCGTAACGCTTCGCGGAGTCCTCGTTGACGCGGGCGCAGATGTCGGCGTCGAGAAGCCGCATGAGGCCGGAACGGCTGACGATGTGGACCTTGGTGCCCAGCGCGTCGAAGACGTGCGCGAACTCCATGGCGATGAAGCCGCCGCCGACGATGACGATCGACTGCGGCTGCTGCTCGAGACGCATGATGGTCTCGTTGGTGTGGACCGTCACGCCGGACTCGGCGATCTGCTCCGGGATCATCGGACGGGAACCGGCGGCGATGACGACCTGGTCGGCGGAGATGACCGAGTCACCCGTCCGGATCGTGCGCTCCCCGACGAAACGGGCGTGCTGGTCGTAGACGTCGATGTTGGGGGTCTCGGGGCCGCGGCGGTACGCCTCGCCGCCCTCGGCGATGAGGTCGATGCGCTGGTCGAAGATGCGGGAGACGATGGCCGGCCAGTCGACGCGGTACACCTGCGAGCTCAGGCCCAGCTGTCCGGACTCCCGCGCCGCCAGGGCGATGTCGGCGGGGTGGACGAACATCTTGGTGGGGATGCAGCCCACGTTGAGGCAGGTGCCGCCGAAGGTCCCCTTCTCGACGATCGCGATCGACTTGTCATCGAACTCCGGCCCCGGGATGGAGTTGCCCGAACCGGTGCCGATGATGATCAGGTCATAGTGCTTGTCGACCTTGAGGTCAGCAGACATGCGAGAGGGCTCCTTGTCTAGGAAAAATGATCGACAACCGAGTCTACCTGCGCCCCAGCCAGTCCAACGTGGCGGTCAGTGCCTCCTCGAGCGGGCCGGGGCGGGAGAGGAACACGTCATGGCGAGCCCCCTCGACGGGAAGGACCGTGACGTCCGCGCCCAGGTGGGGTGCCCAGCGCTGGATCTGCACCGTGTCCAGGACGGTGTCGTTGCAGTGCGAGTCCTCGCAGTAGCCGCGCCGCAGCAGGGAGGTGGAGGAGCACAGCGTGAGCACCGGCACCCCGACGTCCACGCGGTCGTCGTGCACCAGCCGTTGACTCCGCAGCACCTCACGCAGCCAGCCCAGGTACTTGCGGTGCCCGCCGACGGGCTTGAAATCGACGTTGAAGTCCCAGTCGCCGTGATGGTCCTTGTGGATCGAGACGCCGTACGTGCCCAGGTTTCCGCCGGGGATCTCCACGGACGGCAGGACACGACCCAGCACGCCCGCCACCGGCCGCATCACCCGCACCGCCGCCCGCGGGTACATCATGTCCAGCCACGGGGAGTTGAGGATGATCCCCGCGAGGCGGGCATGCCGGGCCGAGTCGTTGCGACGCAGGTGCGCCGCCCACAGGGGGACGATGAGGCCGCCGGTGGAGTGGGCGACGGGGACCACGGCGCCGTCGATGATGTCCAGGGCCGCGGTGAGCTCCGGGAAGTAGTGGCGGAAGTCGGTGCTGTAGTGCCACGTCTGGCCCTCGCGGCGGGAACGGCCGCACTTGCGCAGATCCAGAGCGTAGAAGTTGAACCCCGCCTCCGCCACCGCCTGCGCCACATGGGCGTGGAAGAAGTAGTCCGTCATGCCGTGCACCCACAGCACCGAGAGCCGTCCGGGGACAGGCTCCTGGTAGCGCACGAGGGTGGCCACCGCCTCCCCCTCCCCGTCCGGATCGGGGCCGAGATGAATGTCACAGGCGGAGAAATCGGGACCGAGAATGTCCTCATACCAGTCGGAGAAGGCGGGAACGCTCATGATGACCACACTAGTGGGGGTACGGGGGCAGGGGGCGGGGGAGTGAGGGGCGTCGATAAGTTCGTGTTTTCCGGACCTTCGTCACACCCCCGTGAACCTAAGGCGTAAGGTTGATGTTTACCGGACAAGGGGAGCGGATCTGTGCCGAGGACGTCAGAGTCCGCACCCGGAATTGTCCTGCCCACCGGGAGTAGTGCCGACACCCGGTGTGGGCCATGACTGGCCAGAACCTTCGACGACGAATGAGGTAATGCAAGGTGTCCACCGAAAACAAGAACGCTCCCAAGGTCACTGACGAGGTCGATGTCGCCCTCGTCGGCGCGGGTGTCATGAGCGCCACCCTGGGTGCGATGATCCGCGAGCTCGAGCCGAGCTGGTCCCAGATGATCTTCGAGCGCCTGGACGGCCCCGCCCAGGAGTCCTCCTCCCCGTGGAACAACGCCGGTACCGGCCACTCCGCACTCTGCGAGCTGAACTACACCCCCGAGGTCAACGGCAAGATCGAGGTGGCCAAGGCCATCGGCATCAACGAGAAGTTCCAGGTCTCCCGCCAGTTCTGGTCCCACCAGATCGACCACGGCGTGCTGGACGACCCCAAGGAGTGGATCAACCCCGTCGCCCACCTGGCCTTCGCCCAGGGCGACGACCAGGTCGACTACCTCAAGCGCCGCCACGAGGCGCTGGCCGACAACATCCTCTTCCCGGGCATGGAGTGGGTCGAGGACGACGCCAAGTTCGCCGAGCGCCTCCCGGTCATGTCCGAGGGCCGTGACTTCGCCGCCGAGAAGGTCGCCTACTCCGGCACCGACATCGGCACCGACGTCAACTTCGGTGCCCTGACCGAGCAGTTCCTCACTGCCGCCGAGGCCTCCGGCACGGAGATCCGCTACGGCCACGAGGTCAAGAACATCAAGAAGGACGGTGGCAAGTGGAAGATCACCGTCAAGAACGTCCACACGGGTGACACCTCCGTGGTCAAGGCCAAGTTCGTGTTCGTCGGCGCCGGCGGCTACGCCCTCGACCTGCTGCGCAAGGCAGGCGTCCCGGAGGTCAGCGGTTACGCCGGCTTCCCGGTGTCCGGCCTGTGGCTGCGCTGCACCAACGAGGAGCTGATCAACCAGCACGACGCCAAGGTCTACGGCAAGGCCAAGGTCGGTGCCCCGCCGATGTCCGTCCCGCACCTTGACACCCGCGTCATCGACGGCAAGAAGGGCCTCCTGTTCGGCCCCTACGGCGGCTGGAGCCCGAAGTTCCTCAAGGAGGGTTCGTACCTCGACCTGTTCAAGTCGATCCGCCTGGACAACCTCCCGTCCTACCTCGGTGTCGCCGCCCAGGAGTTCGCCCTGACCAAGTACCTCATCACCGAGGTGGCGAAGGACTTCGAGAAGCGCCTCGTCGACCTGCGTGACTACGTCCCGTCCGCCAAGGCCGAGGACTGGGAGACCGTGGTCGCCGGTCAGCGCGTCCAGGTGATCAAGCCGGCCCGCGCGCCGCGCTTCGGCTCCCTCGAGTTCGGCACCGCCCTGATCAACAGCACCGACGGCTCCATCGCCGGCCTGCTGGGTGCCTCCCCGGGTGCCTCCATCGCCCCGGCCGCCATGCTCGAGCTCGTCGAGCGCTGCTTCGGTGACCGCATGATCCAGTGGGGCCCGAAGCTCAAGGAGATGATCCCGTCCTACGGCACCAAGCTGGGCGACGACGAGAAGATGTTCAACGAGCTCTGGGACTACACCCAGAAGACCCTGAAGCTCGAGAAGTAGTTCCACTGTGAGGGCCGCGACCACCGGGTCGCGGCCTTCGCCGATTCCGTAGGCTGGTGGCCATGCAACGCATCGTGCCCACCATCTGGTTCAACCGGAACGCCGACGAGGCCGCCGAGTTCTACGCCGACGTCTTCCCCGACACGCTTGTCGACGCCCGCGTCCCCCACCCCGAATCCGGCGAGACCCTCACCGTCGACGTGCTCATCGACGGCTACCGCGTCACCCTCCTCAACGGTGGGCCGGAGTTCGGCCCGACCCCCGCGATCAGCTTCTTCGTCAACTTCGACCCCTCCCGCACGGAGGATGCCCGCGGCGCCCTCGACCGCCTGTGGAATCGGCTGACCGACGGCGGCATCGTCCTCATGCCGCTCGACCGGTACGACTTCTCCGAGCACTACGGCTGGGTGGCGGACCGCTTCGGAGTCAACTGGCAGCTCATGCTCACCGACCCGGCGGGGGAGCCGCGCCCCTACATCATCCCCAACCTCATGTACGGCGGGCAGGCACGACAGGCCGTCGACGACTACGTGGCACTGTTCCCCGGGGCGCAGGTGGGCACCCGGGTGACCTACCCCGACTCGGGCGAGGTCATGTTCTCCGAGTTCCAGCTGTACGGCGAGTGGTTCACCGCCATGGACTCCGCCGTCGAGCAGCCTTTCACCTTCACGCCGGGTCTGTCGCTCATGGTCAACGCCCACGGGCAGGAGGAGATCGACCGGCTGTGGAACGGGCTCTCCGCTGTCGCCGCGCTCGAGCGGTGCGGCTGGCTGCAGGACCGCTACGGCGTGAGCTGGCAGATCGTGCCCGACAACATGGCCGAACTCATGGCGCGTCCCGGCGCCTACCAGAGGATGCTGGGCATGGGGAAGCTGGTCATCGACGAGTTCTAGGTGCCGCAGAAGGTCCGGAACAGCTCGTTGAACTCCTCCGGGGCGGGCCCCCGGAACTCGGCTCCGTGGTCGGTGAAGGGGTCCGTCACCACGGCGAGCAGCGTGTGGAACGGCGCCAGGTCCCCGGCCTCGGCGGCCCGCAGAGCGGCGTCGACAAGGTGGTTGCGGGGGATGTGGAACGGGTGCTCCATGGGGTTCAGGCCGGTCCAGTCGCCGCCGGGGAGGGCGGCGGGGTCGTCGTTGAGCAGGCGGTGGGTGTCGGTGAGGTCGGGGGAGTGCTCCTCGAGCATGCTGGTCCAGCGTTCGCCGACGGCCGGGTCGTCGGTGCCGAGGGTGCGGGCCAGTTCCGCGGCCTGTGCCCTCTCCCAGCGGTCGGGGAAGGAGTTCATGAGCTCCTGCGCGGTCTCGACCTCGATGAGGGGGATCAGGGCCTCCGCCAGACGGGCGAGGTTCCAGCCGAGGATGACCGGCTGGTTGCGGAAGGCGTAACGCCCGTGCGTGTCGATGGAGGAGAAGAAGGTCGCCGGATCGTAGTGGTCGAGGAAGGCGCAGGGTCCGTAGTCGATGGTCTCGCCGGACAGTGTGGTGTTGTCGGTGTTCATCACGCCGTGGATGAATCCGAGGCGCATCCACTGGGCGACGGTGGCGATCTGGGCGTCCATGACCGCGGTGAAGAACTCCTCGTGGGTGTTCCTGTCGGGGTAGTGGCGCTGCCGCGCGTAGGTGCAGAGGCGTTCGGTGAGGTCGCCGGTGTCGGTGATGCGGGCGTACTGGACGGTGCCGATGCGCAGGTGGCTGGCCGCCGTGCGCACGAGGACCGCGCCGGGCACCGCCCCGGTGCGCATGATCCTCCGGCCGGTGGAGATGACGGCGAGTCCCCGGGTGGTGGGCACCCCGAGTGCGTGCATGGCCTCGGAGACGAGGTACTCGCGGAGCATGGGGCCGAGGGCGCCGCGGCCGTCGCCACCCCGGGAGAAGACGGTGGGGCCGGTGCCCTTGGCGTGGAGGTCGCGGCCGTCGATCTCGCCGAGGAGCAGTGCGCGGCCGTCGCCGAGGCGCGGGGAGAACTGGCCGAACTGGTGTCCGGCGTAGCCCATGGCGACGGTCCGGTTGCCGCCGAGACCGAGGAGGAAGCGGAGTCCCTCGGGGGAGCGCAGCCAGTCGGGGTCGAGGCCGAGTTCCCGGGCGAGCGGTTCATTGAGCACGATGAGCTGCGGGTCGGGCTGTTCCTCCGCGTGCGCGGCGTGGACGAGCTCGGGGAAGGCGTCGGCGAACTGGTGGTCGAGCTGGGGCGCGTTCATGTGATCCAGGGTACGCACGACTATACCCCCTGGGGTGTGTATGCTATGTTGTTGACAAGTAATCAAAAACCATTGTCAATAGAGTTCCAACAGTATTCCCGGAGTAGAAATGGCGACCACCGTGTCCACACCACCCAGCAGGAAGGCGCTCATCCCGCCGGTCATCCTGGGCGTCCTGGCGTTCATCTCGGCCGTCGAGCCCCTGTCCGTCAACATGTACCTGTCCGGCCTGCCGCAGCTCGGCCGTGACCTCGGCATCTCCCAGGCGGGCGCGCAGCTCACGCTGACCTTCTTCCTCGCCGGCATGGCCATCGGCCAGCTGGTCACCGGCCCGCTTTCCGACGCCCGCGGCCGCCGCGGCCTCTTCCTCGGCGGCACGGTCCTCCTCGTGCTGGCCACCGCCGCCTCCGCCCTGGCGCCGTACGCGTGGGTGATGTTCGCCGCCCGCTTCGTCATGGGACTGGCCGCCGGTGCGGCCGTGGTGCTGGCCCGCGCCGTCGCCGGCGACCTGGCCAGGGGGCCGGAACTGGCGCGCGTGTTCTCCCTGCTCATGCTGCTCGGTGGCGTCGCCCCGGTGATGGGTCCCGTGGCCGGCGGCCTCATCGTCGACGGTGTGGGCTGGCGCGGCGTGTTCTGGGTGCTCTTCGGCCTCAACATCATCGGCGCGCTGCTCGTCGCGAAGTGGATCCCGGAGACGATGCCCGCGGAGAAGCGCACCACCGGTGGCATGGCGCCGCTGTTCACCGCGATGGGCGGGCTGCTGCGTGACCGTGCCTACGTCGGCTTCACCCTCGCGTTCATCTTCTCCTTCTCGACGATGTTCGCCTACGTCGCCGCCTCCCCGTTCATCCTCCAGGACCACTACGGCTTCTCCCCGGTCCAGTTCGCCTTCATCTTCGGCACCAACACCTTCGGCATGTTCCTCGTCGCGCTGACCAACGCGCGCATCGTCAAGAAGGTCGGCCCGCTGAAGCTGGCCCGCATCGGCAACGGCGTGCTCGTCGGCGCGACGCTCTTCCTCCTCGCCGCCGCGCTTCTCGACGCCAACCGCTGGGCCATCCTCGTCGGACTCTTCGTCGTCGTCGCCTCCATGGGCGTCAACTTCGCCAACAACTCCGCCCTGGCGATCTCCCGGGCAGGCGCCGTCACCGGTTCCGCCTCCGCGTTCATGGGCTCCGGTCAGTTCGTCATGGCCGGCATCCTCTCCCCGCTGGTCGGCCTCGCTGCCGCCGCAGGTCTGTCCCAGCCCGTCGCGATGACCGCCGTCATGGTCGCCACGGCCCTCATCGCCACCGCCGGCCTGTACTCCGGTGCGGCGCTGGTGCGACGCGAGAAGGCCGCCGTCAGCTGACCCGCGTCGTCCGGTTGTCGGAACGCAGGAACTCCGCCAGGTAGGGCAGTGTGAAGGACACCCGCCCCCAGGCCGGAGCCTCGATGAGGCCCCGATCCAGCAGCTTGCCTCTGGTGTCGGTGGCCTCATTCGGCTTCTTGCCCACCCGCTCCGCGACGTCCGAGCTGGAGACGTCGGCCGCGTCGCCGATGAGGTCCGCCATCGCCCGCAGGTAGGCCATCTGCGCCGGGGGCACGCCCTTGAGGGAGGGGGCGTGGACCTGCGAGCCCATCGTCTGCACGGCCTCCGCACACACCGCCTCCACGTCTGCACGGGTGATCCGCGAGCCCGCGCGGTTCCACGCCAGGTAGCCCACGAGCTGCACGAGGTAGGGGTAGCCGCGGGCGATCTCGACGGCCAGGTCCGCGGCGTCGGCGTCGATGGGCTTCCCCTTGGCCGCGGTGGCGGTGATGATGGCGCGGGCGTCGTCATCCGTGAGGGGGCCGAGCTCGAATCGGCGGGCCCGGCGCAGGAACGTCGTGCCCGGCAGGTCGAGCAGACGGTTGATGCCGTGGGTCAGGCCCGCCATGACCAGTGCCACGTGCTGCTCGTCGCGGATGAGGTCCTGGTGCGTCAGGGCGATCTCGGAGAGGTTGTCCGGGTCGGCGTCCTGCACCTCATCGACCGTGATGAGCACGCCGGTGCCACGCAGCAGTCCCAGCAGGTCGCGCATGCGGGTGCCGAGGGTCGGGGTGGGCGAGGGGACGTCGAGAAGCTCCGTGTCCACCCGGAAACCGCTGAACTGCACCGCGGTGACGGCGCGACCGGCGGGTGGGGCGAGTTCGGCGATCTTCGCCGGGATCGTCGTGTCGATGAGGGTGCGTACGGAGTCCTCGCGACCCGTCGCGCGCAGCACGATCCAGCCGTGTTGCGCGGCGATGTCCTCGAGCTCCGTGAGCAGCACCGTCTTGCCGATGCCGCGGGCGCCGTCAATGACCATGCTTCTCGACGGCTCACCCGGGTACCCGTCCAGCCCGCGGGCGAACTCCTCGAGGACGACGCTGCGGCCGGCCCAGTGGTAGGGGCTGGCGCCGAAGGTGGGCCGGAAGGGGTTTCTCATGCCCGCCACGGTAGTTGATACTTTGATACTTTGCCGGGCTCCGCATTTCGTACCTTCAGGCCCCTCCGGGGACCCGGCGCGGGACCCCTCGCGGTGTACTTGGGTTGCCCTAGCTGTAGTCGGCCCAGATCCGCTGCTCTGCGCCGTCGAGGGTGATCTCGCCGCCGTAGGGGAGGATCCACTGCGGACGGGTGTGACCGAAGGGCACGCCGCACACGACGACCGCCTCCGGGTTGTACAGCGTCACCTGCTCGATGACGGCGTCGTACATCTCCTCGCGGTCGCGGTACTCCGGCAGGAAGAGACTGCGCGCCGGGGGACGGGCCACCATGACGCCGCGCATCGCCCCGAGGATGTCGGCCTCACCGAGCGCGCGGACGATCTCCATGATGCCGTGCGTGTTGGTCAGGCGCTGCGAGGCCTCGAGCATGAGGATGCCGCCCTCGAGTTCCTCGGCACGCGGCACGCGGTCGGCCAGGGACATCTGGGTGATGACCTCGAAGCAGCCGCCCCAGGTGCGGCCGCTCACACGTCGGGAGGGTCCGGCCCAGCGCCAGGGCTTCGTCGACTCGCGCAGGCCGTTGACCTCCAGCGCCAGGGGATCGGACCAGAGGATGCCGTGGTCCTCGGACTCGCCGGGGTCGGTGATCTCCAGGACCCCCTCACCCGTGAGGGCGGCCCGCAGGGAGGTGACGGTGATGTCGTCGATGTTCGGGCCCGCGCCGATCTGCACCTGGGTGTTGCCGCCGTGGAAGGCGCGGATGCCCAGGCTGTGCAGCAGGTTGAGGATGTTCGTGTTGTCGCTGTACCCGAAGAAGGGCTTGGGGTTCGCCGCGATGAGCTCCGGGTCGAGGAAGGGGATGACGGTCACCTGGTCGTCACCGCCGAGGGTGGCGAAGACGGCCTCGATCTCCGGGTCGGTGAACGCGGCCATGATGTCGCGGGCGCGGTCCTCGGGAAGCGACTCGAACTCACGGGTGGTGGGGTACTCGACGGGCTCGAGGCCGAACTCCTCGCGCAGGCGTCGCATGGCCTGTTCGTGGACCTCCACACCGAGGGCGGGGGCCGCCTTCGAGGGGGAGAGGACGGCTACTTTCCTCAGCTCTTCATCAACACCCATGGCATCAACTACACCACTTACGCTGGCGTAAATCCAGAAAACCGGTCGCCGGCTCACACCGAAAGCAACAGCTCCGTCGCCGAATTCTGGGTGATGTCCAGTCCGGAATCACGCGCGATGGCGATGACGTCCGCGACCGATCCGGCCTCCTCCGGCGCGCCGGCCAGCACCCGGGCGAGCTCTCCCTTGTAGTGCTTGTTGAAGTGGCTGACCACCTTGCCGTCCTTCTCCACGCGCACCGTCACGGCGGCAGGCACCCGGCCCAGCTGCTGGTAGGCACCGGAGCGCAGGTCCACCACGAAGTCCTCCTCCGCCAGCGCCTCCGTGATGAGCGAGCCCCAGCGGGAACGCATCGTCCGCCCGCCGAGCTTCGTGCCACCGGAGAGCCGGTAACGGGGGATGAGGTCCCCGGCCCGGACCACGCCGAACAGTGCGGAGCCGACGGCGAGGCGCTCCCACGCGTGCGGGGGAAGGGTGGGGGCGGAGAGGGCGTCGAAAAGCACGCCGGTGTAGCGGTGCAGCGCGGGCATCGTCGGCGCGGAACGCAGCGCCAGGTTCGCCTCCGCCTCCTCCTGCAGCCGCGGGGAGATCCTCAGCACCTCCAGCGCCTCCGGGACGGGCAGGGAGGAGAGTTCCTCGAGGAGCGAGTCGCGGACGGGGTTGAGTGCGGGAAAGCTCAGTCCCTCCGGATCGAGCGCGGGACCATCCCCGCCGGGGGCCTTGGTTTCGGAAGGAGGGAGCACTATCAGCATGTGGGACAGGGTAACGGGTAAAGTTTCACACCATGATCACACGTCTCTCCTCGCTGTTCCTTCGCACCCTCCGCGAAGACCCCGCTGATGCCGAGGTGCCCAGCCATAAGCTGCTCGTCCGCGCCGGCTACATCCGCCGCGCCGCCCCCGGTGTGTACTCCTGGCTGCCGCTGGGACTGCGCACCCTGCGCAAGATCGAGGACGTCGTGCGCGAGGAGATGAACGCCATCGGCGGACAGGAGCTCCTCTTCCCGGCGCTGCTGCCGCGTGAGCCCTACGAGACGACGCAGCGGTGGACCGAGTACGGCGACGACCTGTTCCGCCTCCAGGACCGCCGCGGCAACGACATGCTGCTCGGCCCCACGCACGAGGAGATGTTCACCTCGACCGTCAAGGACATGTACTCCTCGTACAAGGACTTCCCGGTCACGCTGTACCAGATCCAGACCAAGTACCGCGACGAGGCACGTCCCCGCGCCGGCATCCTGCGCGGCCGCGAGTTCGTGATGAAGGACTCCTACTCCTTCGACATGTCCGACCAGGGTCTCGAGGACTCCTATGCCGCCCACCGCGCCGCCTACCAGCGGATCTTCGACCGCCTGGGCCTCTCCTACGCCATCTGCCGGGCCACGTCCGGCGCGATGGGTGGTTCCGCCTCCGAGGAGTTCCTCGCGATCTCCCCGAACGGCGAGGACACCTTCGTCCGCGCCACCGAGGGTGACTATGCCGCGAACGTGGAGGCCGTGGTGACGCAGCCGGGCATCGAGAAGGCCGTCGAGGGCCTGCCCGAGGCAGTGGAGTACGACACCCCCGACGCCGAGACCATCGCCACCCTGGTGGACTGGGCCAACTCCGAGGGCCTCGACGTCACCGCCGCCGACACCCTCAAGTGCGTCGTGGTCAAGGTCACCGCGCCGGGCGAGGAGCCCGAGCTGCTCGGCGTGCTCGTGCCGGGTGACCGCGAGGTCGACATGAAGCGCCTCGAGGCGTCCCTCGAGCCGGCCGAGGTCGCGATGGCCGAGGACGCGGACTTCAAGAAGAACCCCTTCCTCGTCCGCGGCTACGTCGGCCCCCGCGGCCTGCAGGCCAACGGGGTGCGCGTCCTCGCCGACCCCCGCGTGGTGAAGGGCACCTCCTGGATCACCGGCGCCGACGCCCCGAACAGGCACGTCGTCGGCCTCGTCGTCGGCCGTGACTTCGACATCGACGGCCACGTCGAGGCCGCCGAGATTCGCGAGGGCGATCCGGCGCCGGAGGGCCAGGGCACCCTGACCCTGCAGCGCGGCATCGAGATCGGCCACATCTTCCAGCTGGGCCGCAAGTACACCGAGGCGTTCGACGTCCAGATCCTCGACGAGAACGGCAAGCGCGCCATCCCGACGATGGGCTCCTACGGCATCGGCGTCTCCCGCCTCATGGCCGTCCTCGCGGAGCAGCGTCACGACGACAAGGGCCTCAACTGGCCGGTCGAGGTGGCGCCGTTCCAGGTGCACGTCGTGGTCGCGAACAAGGACGCCGCCGCCATCGAGGCCGGTGACCGCATGGTCGCGGAGCTCGACGCCGCCGGCGTCGAGGTGCTTTTCGACGACCGCCCGAAGGTCAGCCCCGGCGTCAAGTTCAAGGACGCTGAACTCCTCGGCATGCCCTTCGCCCTGATCCTCGGCCGCGCCTTCGCGGACGGCAAGGTGGAGCTGCGCATCCGCGGCGGCGAGACCCTGGAGATCGCGGCCGACGAGGCCGTGGCCAAGGTCGTCGAACTGGTCCGCGGCTAGGCACATGCTCCGACAGGCTCTCCTGCGCGACATCCCGTTCATCCGGGAACTGGAACGCCGCGCCGGGGAGCCTTTCCGCACCCTGGGGCTGGATTCGATCGCCGACGACGAGCCCCCGGGCGCGGAGGACCTGGCCGGGCCCATCGCCGACGGGGAGATCCACGTCATCGACGAGGGGCGCCCCGACGGGCGGCTGTCCGCCTGGCTGTGGCTCATGCCTCTCGACGACGGCCTGCACATCGAGCAGGTCTCCGTCGACCCGGAGCACCGCGGCAGGCGGCTGGGAACCGGACTGGTGCGGTGGGCGCTGGCGCAGGCGGCGGAACGCGGGCTGCCCGAGGTGACGCTCACGACCTTCGCCGACGTCCCCTGGAACGGGCCGCTCTACCGGCGGCTCGGGTTCCGGGTGCTGGCGGAGGAGGAGATGAAGCCGGGGCTGCGCATCATCCGGGAGATGGAGCGGGCCCTCGGCCTCGACGTGGTGCCGCGGGTGGCGATGCGCACGCTCACGCCCTGACGCGGCCCGGCCACCAGGTCCGCTCACCCAGCAGCTGCACCAGCGCCGGGATGAGGATCGTGCGCACGACCAGGGTGTCGAGCAGGACACCGATGAAGATGACGATGCCCACCTGTGCGAGCACCACCAGCGGCAGGACGCCCAGGGCGGCGAAGACGGCGGCCAGCAGGATGCCGGCCGAGGTGATCACGCCACCGGTGGCCGACAGCGAACGCAGGACGCCCTCGCTCGTGCCGTGAGTCCGGGCCTCCTCGCGGGCGCGGGTGATGAGGAAGATCGAGTAGTCGATGCCCAGCGCCACGAGGAACACGAAGGAGTAGAGCGGGGTGAGGGCGTCGAAGCTGGTGAAGCCCAGGACGCCGGTGGAGATCCACCAGCCCAGGCCGAGCGCCGCGATGTTGGTGAGCAGGACCGTCGCGGTCATGATCACCGGCGCCACGACCGACCGCAGCATCACCATCAGTGCCACCAGCAGGACCAGCAGGATCACCGGGAAGATGAGGGTACGGTCCGCGGCGGCGGACTGCTCGGTGTCGTGGAGCTCGGCCTCCTGCCCGCCGACGAGCGCGTCGGTGCCCTCCAGGGAGGAGCGCAGTTCCTCGGTGGTGCCGCCGCTGACCTGCAGGATGTCCCACTCGCCGGCGGGTTCCTGCGGGGTGACGTTGTGGCCCGCGTCCGCGAGGACGGCGGTGACGCGCTCCGGCTCCTGCGTGGCGATGATCGCCGGGGTGGCCTCCTGGTCCGGGAACTTCTCCTCCAGCACAGCCGCGGCGGTGATGGACTCCGGGGTGTCCAGGAACTGCTCGGCCTGGGTGAGCCCCGTGCGGATCTGCAGGGCACCGAGGCTGGCGACCCCGAGCACGAGAAGGGAGACGACCGTGACCAGGGCCGGCCGGGCGCGCACCACGCCGCCGATGCGGTCCCAGAGACCGTGCCTGATCTCCTGCCCGACGCGCGGGATCCGCGGCCAGAAGATCCACCGGCCGAAGAGCAGCAGGACGCCCGGCAGGACGAACACGGCGAAGAGGAACGCGACGGCGATGCCGAACATGGAGGCCAGACCGAGGCCCCGGGTCGTCGGCACGGCGGAGAGCAGCAGGCAGGCGACGCCGAGGATGACGGTGGCGGCGGAGGCGAAGACCGTCTTCACCGTCGGCCCCCACGCGGTGGCCATGGCCTCGAAGCGGTCCTCTGTGCCGTGCAGCTCATCGCGGTAGCGGGAGATGAGCAGCAGGGCGTAGTTGGTGCCGGCGCCGAAGACGAGGACGGAGAGGATGCCGGCGGTGGACTCGTTCCAGGCGGCCCCGAGGGCGTCGAGGGCCCACGTGTAGCCGGTGGCGGCGACACGGTCGGCCAGGCCGATGACCAGCAACGGCAGGATCCACAGGAGAGGGGAGCGGTAGGTGACGATGAGCAGGACCGCCACGATGCCGCCCGTCACCGCCAGCAGCAGGACGTTCGCGCCGGCGAAGACTCCGGCGAGGTCGCCCTCGATGGCCGCGGGGCCTGTCACCTGCGCTGTCACCCCCGCGGGCAGGTCCGCCGACGCCTGCTCCCGCAGCCCGGTGATCTTCTCGGAGTTCTCGGTGAGGCTCTCGGAGATGACCTCGACCGGCACCAGCGCCGCGGTCATGTCCCCGTTGGGGATCAGCGGCCCACCCAGCTCCGCGGCCCGCGGCCCGAGGGCGGCCAGATCGAGGGGGTCGTCGCTGCTGAACAGGACGAGCGCGGCACCGCCGTTGTCGCCGGGGCGTTCCTGCAGGATGCGGGCGACCCGTGTGGAGTCGACGTCGTCCGGGGCCATCGCGGTCGGATCGGAGGGGGCCTCCGCCGGACCGAAGGACAGGGCGACGCCCGCGAGGACGATGAGCAGGAGGGCGAGCCAGCGGAAGGCCCGGGCGGTGGAGGTACTCACCTCTCCCAGGCTACCGGCGGTTATTCCGGTGCGGCGGCGGCACGGGCCAGCCACTCACGCCAGGCGTCGGCCTGCGCGTCGCGGACCGCGGCGAGCCACATGTCGGCGCTCGCCTTCTCCAGCTGCGCCACGAACCCCGGCGCGGCAGGGTCGGCGCCCCCGCGTAGTTCATAGCCCGGCTCCGCGACGGGGACGTCACCGGTGGGCTCCAGGATCCCGCGGAGGAGGGTGATGCGGTGCTCGGTGGCGTCGATAAGCGGGTCGGTGAGGTCGGGGGAGTGGAAGGCGCGGGCGACCTCGAGGCCGTGGAGCGTGGCGAACTCCGCGCGCAGCAGCGCGCGCGCCTGTTCGGCCTCCGCCTGGAGGAGGGTGTGGTCGCCCGGGGCCTGCGTGGCCAGCTCCACGGACTGCCGGGCGATGAGGTCCCGGGACTCGGCGGGGACGGCGTCGACGGCGTCCACCGTGACCAGGAAGGCGTCGCCCGGTTCCACCGGGGTGGGGGTGTAGTCGCACGACACGGGCACGGAACCGTCCTCGTGGGCGCCGCACAGGCGCGCGATCTCCGCCTCGAGCTCCGCGGCGTGGGCGGTGCGGCCGTCGGCGTGCGCCCGGTCGGCGAGGGCCGCCACCTCGGGGTTCGGCTGCGGACCGAGGAACTCGGCGACGTCCTCCAACGAGCAGGAAGCCAGCAGCGGCACGAGCAGCAGGGGAGCGAGGCGACGGTTCACAGCCGACACCATACCCGCGATAGGGTGTGTGTCATGGCATTCCCCGGCGAAGCAGAACTTGTCACCCTCATCACTCCCGTCACACAGTCGTGCGGCCTCGACATCGAGGGCGTCAAGGTGACCCGTGCGGGCCGGAAGTCGGTCGTCGGCATCTTCGTCGACTCCGACATCCGCCCCGACCTCGACCTGCTGGAGCAGGTCTCGCAGGAGGTCTCCATGCTTCTCGACGCCGCCGAGGAACGCGGCGAGGTCAACCTCGGCGCCGGCTACACGCTGGAGGTCTCCACCCCGGGCGTCGACGCCCCGCTCACCCTGCCGCGCCACTGGCGTCGCAACCGTGGCCGCCTCGTGGAACTGCTGGAGGACGGGCAGAAGTCCACGTGGCGTGTCGGTGCCCTCTCCCCGGACGAGACGGCCGTCGTGCTGGTGCGTCCGGTGAAGAAGGACCTCGAGATGCGGGTCCTCGAGTTTTCGGAAAACGTCCGCGCGGTGGTAGAAATTGAATTCTCGAACCCCCCGGCAGCCGAGACAGAGCTGACCGGACTTGACTATGACCAGGCTCTCACCTGGCAGGAGGACAACAAGTGAATATCGACATGGCTGCGCTGACCACCATCGAGAAGGACAAGGGCATCCCGGTGGATGACATGCTCCAGACGATCGGCAGCGCACTCATCCACGCCTACCGTGAGTACCGCGGGGAGGAGGAGAACAACGAGGCCCGTGTCGACATCGACAAGGCCTCCGGCTCCGTCGCCATCATCGTCAGCGAACTCGACGAGGACGGCAACGTCACCTCCGAGTACGACGACACCCCGGGCAACTTCGCCCGCATCGCCGCCGGTGCCGTGCGCGACGCCATCGTCAAGCGCCTCCGCGAGGCCGAGAACGTCCGCCTCTTCGACGAGTACCAGGCCTTCGAGGGCCGCGTCGTCTCCGGCGTGGTCCAGCGCGACGAGACCGCGAACTCCCGCGGCATCGTCATCGTCCAGCTCGGCACCGAGGCCGACCCACAGGACGGCATCCTCCTGCCCGCCGAGCAGATCCCCGGCGAGAAGCTCGAGCACGGCGACCGCGTGAAGGCGTACATCGTCGGCGTGAACAAGGGTCCCCGCAACGTGCAGGTCAACCTGTCCCGCACCCACCCGGAGCTGGTCCGCGGACTCTTCGAGCTGGAGGTCCCCGAGGTCGCCGACGGTTCCGTCGAGATCCTCGGCATCGCCCGCGAGGCCGGCCACCGTTCCAAGGTCTCCGTCGCCGGCAAGGTCAAGGGGCTCAACGCCAAGGGTGCCTGCATCGGCCCGCGCGGCCAGCGCGTGACCAACATCATGAACGAGCTCGGTGGTGAGAAGATCGACATCATCGACTGGTCCGAGGACCCGGCCACCTACGTCGGCAATGCCCTCGCCCCCTCCAAGGTGGTCAACGTCGAGATCACCGACGCCGAGGCCCAGACCGCGAAGGTCACCGTGCCGGACTACCAGCTCTCCCTGGCGATCGGCCGCGAGGGGCAGAACGCCCGCCTGGCGGCGCGTCTCACCGGCTGGAAGATCGACATCCACTCGGACATCAACTGAGACGTTCACCGGCCGGGAGTTCAAATTCAGGTGAAAATGGGGTAAACTGTTCGATGGCCCATGTGCCGTCGATGATCAGCACCTGAGTAGGAGACGAATGACGCAGACCCGCGCACCCCGCGAGATCCGCGTCCGTACCTGCATCGCCACCCGTGAGCGTAAGCCCGACATCGAGCTGCTCCGGGTGGTTCTTGATCCCCGGGACCCGACCCGCCTGCTGGCGGACCCGGGCCGGAGGCTCCCCGGTCGGGGAGCGTGGATCACACCTGACATCACTGCACTCGAGCTGGCGGAACAGCGCCGCGCCTTCGGGCGGGCGTTCCGGGTGTCCGGGACAAGCCTGGACACAGGTCACGTGCGTACGTACCTCGCAGCAACCGCTGCCGGACCCGACATTGTAAGGAAGACCGAACACTGATGAGCACAGCACGATGAAGCATCAGCGATGAAAGTCACAGACGTCATCTAGAGGTCGAGTTCCCTTTCCGGGGCTTGACGCTCGATCTCTGGTAACAACAAGAGGAGTAAAGTGCCCGGAAAGCTACGCGTCCATGAGCTCGCAAAGAGGCTCGGCGTAACCAGCAAGGAACTGCTCGCCACGCTCAAGGAGCAGGGCGAGTTCGTGAAGACCGCTTCGTCTACCGTCGAACCCCCGGTGGTTCGCAAGATGGAGGCGCTCTACCAGAAGAAGGACGGCGGCGCGGCCAAGCCCGCGGCCAAGCCGTCCGCAGGTGCCCCGAAGCCCGGCCCCAAGCCGGGTGGCGCACCCAAGCCGGCAGCCCCGGCACCGAAGCCGGCCGCACCGAAGCCGGCGGCACCGGCCCCGAAGCCGGCCGCACCGAAGCCGGCGGCACCGGCCCCGAAGCCGGCTGCCGCAGAGGCCCCCAAGCCGGCTGCCCCGAAGCCGGCTGCCCCGAAGCCGGCCGCACCCGCCCCCAAGCCGGGTGGTGCACCGAAGCCGGGCGCCGGCGCCATGCCGCGTCCGATGCCGCGTCCGGGTGGTCGCCCGCGCGTGGCCAACAACCCCTTCTCCACCGGTGGTGGGGACCGTCCGGCACCGCGTCCGGGCGGTGGCCGTGGTCAGGGCGGTCCGCGCCCCGGCGGCGGTCGTGGCGGCCAGGGCGCACCGCGTCCGGGCCAGGGTGCCCAGACTGACCGTCCGGCACAGGGCGGCGGCCGTCGTCCGTCGCCGGCCATGATGCCGACCTCCCAGGCCCCGACCCCGGGCCAGATGCCGCAGAAGGCGGCCGGCGCCGGTCGTGGCCGCGGTGGCGGTCCGGGTGGCCAGGGCCGTGGCCCGGGTGGCCCGGGTGGCGGCGGTTTCCGTGGCGGCGGACGCCGCGGCGGTACCGCAGGTGCCTTCGGACGTCCGGGCGGCGCACCGCGTCGGGGACGTAAGTCGAAGCGTCAGAAGCGCTCCGAGTACGAGGCGATGCAGGCCCCGAACGTCATCGGTGGCGTTCGTCTGCCCGACGGCGGTGGCGACACCGTGCGTCTGCGCCGTGGTGCCTCCCTGTCCGACTTCGCCGAGAAGATCGGCGCGGATCCGGCAGCACTGGTCCAGGCACTGTTCAACCTCGGTGAGATGATCACCGCCACCGCGGCAGTCCCGGAGGAGACCCTCCAGCTGCTCGGTGCCGAGATCAACTACAACGTCGAGGTCGTCTCCCCGGAGGACGAGGACCGCGAGCTGCTCGAGTCCTTCGACCTGCAGTTCGGTGAGGACGAGGGCGGCGAGGACGACCTCGCGAAGCGCCCGCCGGTCGTGACCGTCATGGGTCACGTCGACCACGGTAAGACCCGACTGCTCGACACCATCCGCAAGGCGGACGTCGGTGCGGGTGAGGCCGGCGGCATCACCCAGGGCATCGGTGCGTACCAGATCAAGCGCGTCGTCGATGACCGCGAGCGCCGGATCACGTTCCTGGATACCCCGGGTCACGAGGCATTCACGGCCATGCGTGCCCGTGGTGCCAAGTCCACGGACATCGCGATCCTCGTGGTCGCCGCCGACGACGGTGTCATGCCGCAGACGGTGGAGGCCATCAACCACGCGAAGGCGGCGGATGTGCCGATCGTCGTCGCGGTGAACAAGATCGACAAGCCGGAGGCCTCCCCGGACAAGATCCGTGGCCAGCTCACCGAGTACGGTCTGGTGCCGGAGGAGTACGGCGGCGACACCATGTTCGTCGACATCTCCGCGAAGCAGAACCTCCACATCGATGAGCTGCTCGAGGCTGTCGTCCTCACCGCGGACGCGTCGCTGGATCTGCGCGCCAACCCGGAGATGGACGCCCAGGGTGTCGCCATCGAGGCGCACCTCGACCGCGGTCGCGGTCCGGTGGCCACCGTCCTGGTCCAGCGCGGTACCCTCCGCGTCGGTGACTCCGTCGTCGTGGGTGACACCTACGGCCGCGTCCGTCGCATGATCGACGAGCACGGCCACGACGTGGAGGAGGCGGGCCCGTCCCGTCCGGTCCAGATGCAGGGCCTCAACGGCGTCCCCGGCGCCGGCGACAACCTGCTCGTCGTCGAGGACGACCGTGTCGCACGTCAGATCGCCGCGCAGCGTGACGCCCGCAAGCGTTCCGCCGCCCAGGCACGCGCCCGCAAGCGCGTCTCCCTCGAGGATCTGGATGCGGTGCTGAAGGAGACCAGCGTCCTCAACCTCATCCTGAAGGGCGACAACGCCGGTTCCGTGGAGGCACTGGAGGAGTCCCTGCTCAAGATCGAGATGGAGGACGAGGTCGAGCTCAACATCATCGACCGTGGTGTCGGTGCCGTCACGCAGACCAACGTCTCGCTGGCTGCCGCGTCCGACGCCGTCATCATCGCCTTCAACGTCCGTGCCGAGGGCAAGGCCACCGAGGAGGCCAACGCCGAGGGCGTGGACATCCGTTACTACACGGTCATCTACCGCGCCATCGAGGAGGTCGAGGCCGCCCTCAAGGGCATGCTGAAGCCGATCTACGAGGAGAAGGAGATCGGTACCGCCGAGATCCGCGCGATCTTCAAGGCCTCCGCCATCGGCCTCATCGCAGGTTGCATGGTCGAGTCCGGCAAGGTCCGTCGCAACGCCTCGGGTCGCCTGGTCCGCGACGGCAACGTCATCGCCGACAACGTCAAGATCGAGTCCCTGCGACGCGAGAAGGACGACGTCACCGAGGTCAACGCCGGTTACGAGTGCGGTATGGTCCTGTCCTACCCGGACATCCAGATCGGCGACAAGCTCGAGGTCTTCGAGATGGTCGAGGTCCCGCGCGACTAACCTCGGGGTGCATGAGCACCTTGTGGCTGGTCTCTGACCTGCACGTCACCTTCCCCGCCAACCGTGAGCGCGTCGAGCGCCTGCGGCCGGCGGAGGAGGGGGACTGGCTCATCGTCGCCGGAGACGTGGCCGAGAGTATCGACACCGTCGTCGACACCCTCGCCCGTCTCCGGCGACTTTTTGCGCGTGTGGTGTGGACCCCGGGCAACCACGAACTCTTCGCCCGCCCCACGGACAGGTACCGCGGGCGGGCCCGTTACGAACGCCTGGTGGAGCTGTTGCGGGAGGTGGGCGTCGATACGCCCGAGGACCCGTACCCCGTCTTCGGGGACGTGACCGTGGCGCCGTTGTTCACGCTCTACGACTACTCCTTCCGCCCCGCGGGCATGAGCGCGGAGGAGGCGCTTGCCGACGCCCGCGCCGCCCGCGCCACCCTCGACGACGAACTGTTCATCGCCCCCTTCGTCGACGTCGCGGACTGGTGCGCCGAGCGGGTCGCCTACTCCCGCGACAGGCTGGCGGAGGTGGAGGGCCCGACGCTGCTGGTCAACCACTGGCCGCTCGTGGAGGAACCCACCCGCCGCCTGCGCCACCCCGAGATGGCGCTGTGGTGCGGCACGACGCTCACGCGGTCCTTCGTGCGTGACCACCGGGCCGTCGCCGTCGTCCACGGACACCTCCACATGCCCGGCGAGATGCACGTGGACGGCGTTCCGCATGTCGACGTCTCCCTCGGCTACCCCTTCGAGCAGGCCCGGATGCCGCGGCGGGCGTGGCCCCTGCCGGGGCTGCGGGTTCCCTGACAGTGCCCGGCGGGTAGAATGGAGCACCGTATTCGCACCCGGACTCAAGGAGACCGACATGGCTGACAACGCCCGCGCCGGCCGCATGGCCAAGCGCATCCAGACGATCGTGGCCTCGGCTATCGAACGCGAGGTGAAGGACCGTCGCCTGGAGCTGATCACCGTCACCGACACCCGGGTCACCGGAGATCTGCACGACGCCACCGTCTACTACACCGTCCGTGGCCGCACCATCGACGAGGAGCCGAACTACGACGAGGCCGCCGAGGCCCTGCACCGCGCCCGCGGGCAGCTGCGCAAGATCGTCGGCGACCAGCTCGGGGTGCGCTTCACCCCGACCCTCGCCTTCGAGGTCGACACCGTGCCGGAGGCGTCCGCCCACATGGAGGCGCTGCTGGCCAAGGCCCGGGCCCGTCACGCCGAGCTGGCCGAGCTCAAGAAGAACGCCACGCCGGCCGGCGACGCGAACCCGTACAAGACCGAGGAGCCGTAGTAGTGCACTCCTACGCCGAGGCAGCCGCGGCTGTCACGGCCGCGCGATCGGTGGCTGTCGTGGGGCACGTGCGCCCCGACGCCGACGCCATCGGTTCCGTCTGCGCCACCGTCGGTGCCCTGCGTCAGCTGGGCAAGGAGGCGGTGGGTCTGATCGGTCAGACCTGGCCCTACGCCGAGAATCTGCAGACCATCCCCGGCGCGGAGGAGGTGCAGCTGGTGGAGGAGCTCCCCGACGTCGACCTCATCATCACCGTCGACTGCGGCTCCCTCGACCGCACCGGACGTCTCGCCGGGGACATCGCGGCCCGGGTGGAGGACACCCTGGTCGTCGACCACCACGCCTCCAACGTCGGCTTCGGCGCGGTCAACCTGCTGGACTTCCAGGCGGAGTCGACGACCACGATCCTGGGCCGTCTCTTCGAGGAGCTGGGCGTCGAGCTGGACGTGCCGATCGCGCACGCCCTCTACGCCGGTCTGCTCACCGACACCGGCAGCTTCCGCTGGGGCCGCCCCGAGATGCACACGTACGCCGCCCGCCTCATGGAGACGGGGCTCGACGTCCGCGCGATCGCCGTCGACCTTCTCGACGCCAACTCGCTCGCCGACCTGCGCATGATCGGCCGGGCCCTGGCCAGCGTGGAGATCCACGAGGCCGGTGGGCACCGCCTGGCGCTCATCGTCGCGGACCAGGAGCTGGTGTGCTCCGGTTCCCTGCCGGCGGTGGAGGGGCTCGTCGACTTCGTCCGCACCGTGGAGGGCACGGATCTGGGGGCGGTGTTCAAGGAGTCCGCGCCTGATTTCTGGCACGTCTCCCTGCGTTCCGTGGACATGGACGTCTCCCGCCTGGCCGTGGCCCTGGGCGGCGGCGGGCACATCCCCGCCGCCGGCTACTCGGCGCACGGCACCGCGGACGAGGTCACCGACGCTCTGCTGGCGGAGCTGCGCCGACAGTGACGGTCACCGCCCGGCAGATCTTCGGGCTGGCTCTGCCTGCCCTGGGTGTGTTGGCCGCCACCCCGCTGTACCTGCTCCTGGACACGGCCGTCGTCGGCCGCCTCGGCGCCTTCGAGCTGGCGGCGCTGGCGGTGGGCACGACCGTGCAGTCGACGGTGACCACGCAGCTGACCTTCCTGTCCTACGGCACCACCGCCCGCGCCTCCCGCCTCTACGGTTCCGGGCGGCGTGCCGACGCCGTCGCCGAGGGCGTCCAGGCCTCCTGGGTGGGGCTCGGCGTGGGGCTGCTGCTCGCCGCGGTCGTGTGGCTGTTCGCCGGGCAGATCGGCCTGGCGCTCTCCGGCGACCCGGCCACCGCGGCCGCCGCGGCCCAGTGGCTGCACATCGAGGCCTTCGCCATCCCCCTGACGCTGCTCATCATGGCCGGCAACGGCTGGCTGCGCGGCGTGCAGGACACCAGACGCCCCCTCTACTACACGCTCGCGGGCGTGATTCCCGGCGCGATCCTCATCCCGGTGCTCGTCGGGCAGTTCGGGCTGCCGGGCTCGGCGATGGCCAACGTCGTGGGCATCAGCATCACGAGCACGCTCTTCCTGCTGGCCCTGCGCCGGGAGCACACGGGCAGCTGGCGACCCCGCTGGGACATCATGCGCCGGCAGCTCGTCATGGGACGGGACCTCATCGTCCGCTCCCTGTCCTTCCAGGTGGCGTTCATCTCGGCGGCGGCGGTGGCGGCGCGGTTCGGCACCTCCTCGCTGGCGGCGCACCAGATCCTGCTGCAGCTGTGGAACTTCATCACCCTGGTCCTCGACTCGCTGGCCATCGCGGCGCAGACCCTGACGGGGGCGGCGCTGGGGCGGGGGACGGTGGGCGTCGCGAAGCAGGTGGGGCAGCGGGTGACGCTGTACTCGCTCATCTTCGCCGCCGCCCTGGGCGCCGGGTTCGCCCTCGGGGCGGGGCTTATCCCGCGCATCTTCACGGACGACGGGGACGTGCTCGCGTCGATGGGCGGGCCCTGGTGGCTCATGATCGTGATGATCATCCTCGGCGGCGTCGTCTTCGCCCTCGACGGCGTGCTCCTCGGCGCCGGTGACGCCGCGTTCCTGCGCACCATCACCGTCCTCGCCGTGGTCGGCGGTTTCCTGCCCGGTGTGTGGCTCTCCTTCGCCCTCGACGGCGGGCTGACCGGCATCTGGGTGGGTCTGCTGGCGTTCATCCTCATCCGACTGCTCGCCGTGGTCTGGCGCTTCCGGTCCATGGCCTGGGCCGTGGTGGAGCCGTAGTCCCGGGAAATGTTTGGTCACACCTACCGTTCACACGTCAACCCCACGCGTCACATCCCGCGACCTGCGGCAACGCCGATCCGCGCGGAAACCGACGTGTCAACGCGGACACGCCACCGCGACCCGCTGTGGTAGACAACTTAGGAAGGAGGTGCGCCAATGAGTACGACACTGTGGGCGGTCAGCGACCTGCACGGCGCGGTCAAGGCCAACACCGTCCGCTTCGACGAGATCCAGCCGAGCGACCCCTCGGACTGGCTCATCGTGGCCGGCGACGTGGCGGAGCGCACTGATCTGGTGGTGCGCATCCTCACGCAGCTGCGCGACCGTTTCGCGCAGGTCATCTGGGTGCCGGGCAACCACGAGCTGTTCTCCCGCTCGACGGACCGCTACCAGGGGCGCGACAAGTACACCGAACTCGTCGAGGCCTGCCGGGCCATCGACGTGCTCACCCCGGAGGACCCGTACCCCGTGTTCGGCGGTGTGACCCTCGTGCCGCTGTTCACGCTCTACGACTACTCCTTCCGCGGCCCCGGCATGACCGTCGAGCAGGCCGTCCAGGCGGCGCACGACCGGCAGATCATGATGACCGACGAGTTCGCCATCGCCCCCTTCGTCGACGTCCGCGCGTGGTGCTGGGACCGGCTGGCGTACTCCATCAAGCGCCTCTCGCGTATCGACGGCCCCACCATCCTCATCAACCACTGGCCCCTCGTGCAGGAACCCACCCTCACGATGCGCCACCCCGAGATCGCCCTCTGGTGCGGCACCCGCCACACCCGCACCTGGGCCGAACGCTACAACGCGCAGGCCGTCATCTACGGGCACCTGCACATGCCCGGCAAGATCGAGGTCGCCGGCGTCCCGCACATCGAGGTCTCCCTCGGCTACCCGCGCGAATGGGAACGCCACGGCCACCTCAACCCCTGGCCCTACCCGGTCATGCGCCTCGGAGGTGACGAGGATGCTTGACGCCTCCCTCTTCCCCGACGCGGCGCGCTTCTGCTATGTCATCACCGACAAGCAGCACCCCGACCTGCAGAACTACCACGGACTGCACCCCCTCGAGCAGGCGCTGGTGTCCCACTCCGTGGACATCCGCAAGGCCGAGTTCGGCGACGCCCGCTGGTGCGCCCACCAGGCCCTCTCCGACCTGGGGGAGTGGAACCACGAACCCATCCTCCGCGGCGAACGCGGCATGCCCCTGTGGCCCCGCGACATCACCGGTTCCATGACCCACACCGAGGGCTTCCGGGCGGCCGTCGTCGCCCCCAAGACGCACGTGCGTTCCATGGGCCTCGACGCCGAACCCGCGCAGCCCCTGCCCCGCGAGGTCATCAGCTCCATCGCCCGGCCCGGCGAGATGCCGCAGCTCGAACGCCTCCAGGACGAGGGCATCGAATGCGCCGACCGGCTGCTCTTCTGCGCCAAGGAGGCCACCTACAAGGCGTGGTTCCCCATGACGCACCGCTGGCTCGGCTTCGAGGAGGCGGAGATCGACATCCGCTCCGACGGGTCCTTCGTCTCCTACCTGCTGGTGCGTCCGACGCCGGTGCCGTTCATCTCCGGGCGCTGGATGCTTGACGACGGCTACGTGATCGCCGCAACCGCCGTCACGTAGGCGCCGCCGCCTTCCCGGCTCACTACGGGGGTATTCGAGCTCGGGCATCAATCGAGAGGGGCGGAGGGCCGTACCCGATTGATGCCCTGACCCGGATACCCCGTTACGGGACCTGTGGATAACCCGACCCGCCCGCCACGTTGTCCACAGGCCGCGGCGTCACCCGGTGGACCTCCCGTCAGCCCAGGCCCATACTGCACCCATGCGGGACTGGAGCGGCGAGATCGAGTTCATCAGGATGCGGACCCACCGGGCGGGTACCCCGTCGTTCCGCCGGGAGCTGCGGGCGGGGAGCTTCCTGCTTTTGTGCCCGGAGATCGCGGTGCCTGCCGCGGAGTTCCAGGCTCTCCCACCCTGGGAGCAGCAGGCGATCCGGGCGTTCGCGGTGGGGTTGGGCAGCCGGAAGGCGGTGCTGGTAGGGAAGTCCGCCGCCCGACTCCACGGGATACCGGTCCTGGGGAACAGGGAACCCGCCACCGTCGTGCTGCCCGGTGGGGGACGCCCGCCGGTGAAGCAGTGGCCAGCGTGCGTGCAGTACCGGCGTGCCCTGCTGCCTGAGGAGCAGGTCATGGAGGTGAACGGGGTCCGGGTGACCCGCATCATGCGGACGGTCGCGGACGTCTGCCGCTACCACGGGCTGGTGGACGGGATCGTGGCCTTCGATCACGTTCTCACGCTGCCGACCATGAGCCGCGGACGGGCGGATGCCCTGCTCGGTGATCTGGGGCGGATGCGGGGGCTGGGTACCGCCCGGCGCGCTCTCTCACTCGCCGACGGCCGTGCGGAGAGCCCCCTCGAGTCCTGGGCGCGGGCGCAGATCCTCACCGCTGACCTGCCGGAGGTCACCAGCGTGGAGCCCCAGGTGCCGGTCCTCGGCGGGAGCCGCCGGGTGGACCTCATGGTCAACGGCTTCCTGGTGGTGGAGACTGACGGTGAACTGAAGTACGACGGATCCACCGGGGTCGCGCCGACCGAGCAGATGAGGCGGGACCGGGAGCGTGACAGAGAGCTGAGCAACGCCGGGATCCCGCGGATGCATGTGACGTACGGGGACCTGGCGAACGTCGTCAAGGGCGAGAGCCGTTTCATCCGGATGCTGCGCGAGACCCTGCAGGCGCACGCGCGGCGGGCAGCCTAGAGAGTGTTCGGGCGTGCCACGAACACGGTGGCCAGCCGCTTGCCCTTCTCGCGCACGAGCGCGATGGAGCGGCCGTCCGGGGCGACCGCGGCGTGGACGCCCTTGAGGCCCCGGGGTTCGAGCCACTTGCCCATGGCCAGAGCCGTGGCCTCCTCGTCGGTGACGGGCAGCACCGGGTAGGAGCGGGCGAGGGCCTCGTCGAGGGTGAGCGAGAGGCGGGGCGACTCCTCCAGCTCCGGGAGGGTGAGGGCGTCGGCGAGGAGGAAGGGGCCGACCTCGGTGCGTCGTAGAGCGGTGAGGTGACCGCCCACGCCGAGCGCCGCGCCCAGGTCGCGCGCGAGGGAGCGGATGTAGGTGCCGGAGGAGCAGGCGACGGAGACGTCGACGTCGAGGAAGTCGCCGTCGCGGCGGAACTCGTGGGCGTCGAAACGCGAGACCGTGACGGGACGGGCGGGGAGCTCGACGGTCTCGCCGTCGCGGACGCGCTCGTGGGCGCGGCGGCCGTCGATCTTGATGGCGCTGACGGCGGCGGGGCGCTGCATGATGTCGCCGGTGAGGTCCGCGATGGCGGCGAGCACATCCTCCGGGGACACGTCAGCCGCCGAGGCGGTGGACAGGACCTCGCCTTCCGCGTCATCCGTGCTGGTCGCGGCGCCGAGGCGGATGGTGGCGTCGTAGGCCTTCGTGGCGGTGACCAGGTGCGCGAGGAAGCGGGTGCCGCGCTCGACGCCGACGACGAGGACGCCGGTGGCCATCGGGTCGAGGGTGCCGGCGTGTCCGACGCGACGGGTGGAGAAGATGCGGCGGAGGCGGGAAACAACGTCGTGGGAGGTCATGCCCTGGGGCTTGTCCACCACGACGAGTCCGGAACTGGCCAGGGGATCAGTCATAGGAGGCAGTGTATGCCGTAGTCTGTAGCGGTGATTGTTTGGCACGGAGTTGAGGAGATCCCCGCCGACCTCGAGGGGACTGTGGTGACCATCGGCGTGTTCGATGGTGTGCACCGGGGACATCAGCGCCTCATCGAAGAGGCGGTGCGGCAGGCGCACACCCGCGGTGTTCCCGCGGTGATGGTGACGTTTGACCCGCACCCGATCAAGGTGTTCCTGCCGGACCGCGCGCCGGTGCTGCTCAACACCGTGGAGGAGCGTTTCCGCCGGGCAGGTGAGCTGGGCATCGACGCGGTGCTGGTCATCGACTTCAACCGGGAGCTCGCGGGCCTGTCGCCGGAGGACTACTTCCAGACGCTGCTGGTGGACGGTCTGCACGCGCGCTGCGTGGTTGTCGGTCAGAACTTCACCTTCGGCCGTGATGCCGCCGGCACCGCCGACACGATGCGGGAGCAGGGCATGCGGCACGGCGTCGACGTCGAGATCGTCGACCTGCTTCACGACGACGGCCTGCGCATCTGCTCCTCCAACATCCGTGCCTTCCTCGCCGACCAGGACGTCGCCCGCGCCGAGTGGGCCCTGGGGCGCCCCTTCACCGTGGCGGGTGAGATCATGCGCGGCGCCGGCCGCGGTGGCCGCGAGCTCGGCTTCCCGACCGCCAACCAGTACTTCTCCGACGACGTCGCGCTGCCCGCGGACGGCGTCTACGCCGGCTGGTTCACCGTGCTGGGGGAGGACCCCATCGACGGTGACATGGAGCCCGGCGTCGCGTACCCGGCGGCGATCTCGGTGGGCAAGAACCCCACCTTCGGGGACAAGGAGCGCAGCGTCGAGTCCTTCATCCTCGACCGCGACGCCGACCTCTACGGGCGTGTCGCGGAGGTCTCCTTCGTCGACCACGTGCGTGACATGGTGAAGTTCGACTCGGTGGAGGCGCTGCTGGAGGCCATCCGGGCCGACGTGGCGCGCGTGCGGGAGATCCTCGGGTGAAACTGATCCTCGACCTTGACACGGGCATCGACGACGCCTTCGCCCTGGCCTATGCGTTGGCCTCCCCCGAGGTCGAGCTCATCGCCGTGACCTGCACCTACGGCAACGTGGCCGTCGACGATGCCGTGCGCAACACCCGCGCTCTCCTGGATCTCTTCGGTCGCCCTGACGTGCCCGTGTACGCCGGACCCTCGCCCGCCGGGTGGGAGGTCGCCGAGGTCTCCGCCTTCATCCACGGCGCCCACGGGCTGGGGGAGGTGTCGTTGCCGGCGCCGGCCGGTGGGTCGGCGGGTGACGCCGTGGACTTCCTCGTGGCGGCGGTGCGTGAGCACGAGGACCTGGTGATCGTGCCGACGGGGCCGTCGACAAGCATCGCGGCGGCGCTGGAGGACGAGTACTTCGCTTCGCACGCCCGCCTGGTGATGATGGGCGGGGCGCTCACCGTCCCCGGCAACGTGCGCCCCTGGGCGGAGGCCAACGTGTGGCAGGACCCGGAGGCCACTGACCGGGTGTTCCGGCAGGCCGCGGACGTCACGATGATCGGCCTCGACGTGACGCTGCGTACCCTGCTCACGCACTCGGAGGTCGCCCGGTGGCGGGCCGTGGGCACCCGGGCCGGCGAGGTGCTGGCTGAGCTCGCGGAGTACTACATCCGCGCCTACGAGACCACCGCCCCGCACCTCGGCGGCTGCGGACTCCACGACCCGCTGGCCGTCGCGGTCGCCCTCGACCCCTCGCTGGTCACGTGCCTCTCGCTGCCCATGCAGGTCGACCTGGCGGAGGAGACCCGCGGCCGCACAATCGGCGACCTCTCGCGCGTCGCGCCGCAGGTCAAGGTGGCCGTCGGCGTGGATGCGGAGAAATTCCTCGGCGCATTCATGGAGCGATTGACTAGGCTGGCCGCTAACACATAAGCCACCTGGGAGGGCCCATGGAACTGCGCAACGGCGTCGCCGCCTTCGACCCTGTCACCCTGCGGATCGCCGCGGAGCAGCTGCCCCTGGTGCAGCTCCCTTCGGCCCTGGACGCTGAGATGCCCGAGCACCTCTGCGCGTTGGCGACGGTGGAGGTCTCGCCGTTCGACGTGGCCGCGCGCATTGACACCGGCCAGCTCACCTGGGCTCACCCTGCAGAGGCGAAGCCCTTCGTCGCCTACGACGGTTCCGAGGTCTCCGGAGTCTCCCTCTCCGGCGCCCGGGTCGCCTCGCTTGCCGACGCCACCGTCGCCCGCGTCTCCATCACACTCGAGGACCGCAAGCTTCGCGCCTGGTTCGCCGAGGTCCCCGGCGATCTGGACCTGGACGGGTTCAAGTTGGTTGCCGACGCCCGCCGTTGGATGAAGGACTTCTCCACCGAGGACAAGAAGGTGGACACCCTCACCGTCCCGCAGCAGGACGTGGACTACGAGGCCTTCGTCAAAGGACTCGACCGCCCGACCCGCCAGAAGATCCGCGCCGTGGTGGACGAGAAGGGCGCCCGCGTAATTGCCGAGACCGTGATCAAGAGCAGCCTGCCCACTTGGGGCGCACCGAAGCACGTCGTCCTGGGGGAGCGGGGACCCGTGGTGTTCTGGTTCAGCGAAGGCAACGAGAACAAGGCCCTGCCGTTCGCTGTGGTGTACACGGAGGCGGGGGCGTGGGTGGGGATTTAGGTCACCAGGTTAACTAGCCCCCCGGTTCGTACAGCTAACAGTGGGCTCAACATGCAGCAGCTTTGCGCACATCCACGTTACTAATTGGGCAACTTTTCGATCTTTGGGTCTTTTTCAAATATCGTGACGTAAATGGAATGCCACGGCGAGAAGAATAGCTCACGTCGCGCTACGTTGAGCTAGAAAGTCTCATCTTGCCGCGTCTAATTCCTCCGAGAATACCTGTCACACGCTGGGTATCTCGGAGAAGCTAGCGAGACGCTGTGGTTGTTTTCTTAGTAGGAAGCCGGTGCTTCTGTTGACGAATTCGCTCCAAAATCAACTTCGATTGGCCTGTTTGTGGACGAGAAATACTTCTCAACAGACCGTGGGGACGCAGCCACGAGCATTTTCGCTAGGGCGGTGAGGAACAAGTCCAGGTTGTCTGCATCAGCGGTGACGGCTTCGAAAACTTCATTTGACTCCCGGGCAGCTTGCATAATGGCTCCGAAACCCTTGTTCTTGAAGGCATCCGTACCAGCAACCTGGGAAGGATCATTCTCTCGAGCCAATGCCTGCACAGTTCTATCCTCGACTAGGATGCCGTAGCTCGCTCGAATTGCAGACTTGGTGGCTTCATTCGAGGCATCGATACCGACTGCGGCCAGAATCTGGTTCACTTGGTCCACTGCCTCGTCGAAGGCAGCCTTTACGGGTGAGTTCTTGGCCACCGGGCGGCCATCGAAACCGGGCAGTTCGAGTTTGCCGTCGATCTCTTCGGCAGCTAGTCCCAGGTCTATTCCCTCGGTGGCAGGCTCGACTGCGACGCCGACCAGTTCGATGCCGACGGTGTAGTCATCTTCGTCGTCTTGGCGTTCGAGGTTGAGGTTTTTCGCCATTAGGCCGGCGACGATGGCCCGCTTGTGTAGGAGCACATCTTGGAAGTCCACGATCTGGCTCAGGAACTCCCAAGCGTGGGCGTACTTGATGAGGTTGGCCCGAAATGCAGTGCCTTCCTTGTACGCCTCCTTGTTGTGGGTTTGACGCGCCTGACGCATGTGGTTGTTCCATCTAGCCCGGATGGGGGAGACCAGCCCCTGCAGCGTTTCAGCGTCTTGACGGGCGATGTAGGCATCTGCCAGACTCTGGAGTTCCTCTGGGGTGTAGAAGGCAGCTGCGTCGAGGATGTCGCCCAGGTCCGCCAGTGCATTGGCTGGGATCTCCTCCTCGATGTGGGCGTCACGATAATAGGGCTCGAAGGACTTGAGGATCTTGGCGGGCTCGTTGACAAAGTCGACGACCATGGGCTTTGGCTTGTCCGGAATTACGCGGTTCAGGCGAGACAAGGTCTGCACGGCTTGGACGCCGGAGAGCTCGCGATCAACGTACATGGCACACAGGCGTGGTTCATCGAATCCAGTCTGGAACTTGTTGGCGACGATGAGCACCTTGGCCTCGTCATGTTCGCGGAAGTGTAGGGCGGTGTCACGCACACCGTTTATCGACGCCTCGGTGATCTCGGGAGCATCGGGATCGTCGCTGTAGGCCAGTGACCCCGAGAAAGCCACCAGGGTGGTCATGTCCGTGTATTCGCTCTTGGCGATGTACTCGTTCATCTTGTGCGACCAAGTGGCCGCCGACATGCGGTCTGGTGCCACGACCATGGCTTTGGCGGTGCCGTTCAAGTGATGCATGACGTTGCGACGGAAATGTTCGACCGTCACCGCCACCTTTTGTGCAATGGAGGTGGGGTGGATCCGCACGAAGCGGACCATGTCTGAGACTGCCTCTCCCAGGTTCACGGTGTCTTCTCGGTCGAGCTGGTCACGAATACGGGCAAACATCTGGTAGGTCGAGTAATTGCCTAGGACATCGAGAATAAACCCCTCCTCGATGGCTTGGCTCATGAAGTATGAGTCGAACGCCACTCGCTTCTCGGGGTTTTCGGGATCATCCGGAACACTCGGATCATCTTTGCCGTTCGGGTTCGGTACGCCGTATACAGCGAAAGTCTTCCCCTTCGGGGTGGCGGTGAGCGCGATGAAGCTCAGGTTGGGGGAGTTGGCGATTGCCTTGTTCATGGCGAGTAGGACATCATCTGCCGAGATGTCCTCACCCTCCGGGAGATCTACGTCGACCAGAATCTCGCGCAGACGGGTAGCAGCCTCACCGTGCTGGGAGGAGTGAGCCTCATCCATGATGACGCAGTAATTGCGCCCAGCCAGGGCGGGGGACTTCTCCATCATCTTCGCCAGTGCCGGAAAAGTCTGGATGGTGCAGGAAACGATGTGTCCGCCCCGGGACAGGGCCGCCTCCAGGGTTTTCGATTTGGAACCAAGCTTGTTATCGACGTTGACCACCAGCCCCTCCGAGGCTCGGAGCAGGTCCAGTCCTTCCTTGATGTTGTCGTCGAGGACCGTGCGGTCGGTGACCACGATGACCGAGTCGAACACCGGCTTACCTGTTGAGTCAATGAATCGACCTGCCCGGTGAGCCAGCCAGGCGATGGTTTTGGTCTTGCCGGAGCCGGCGGAGTGCTGGATGAGGTACCGTCCACCAGCGCCGCGTGTAGCGATGTCATCCATGACCTTCTCGGTGGCACGCAGCTGGTGGTAGCGAGGGAAGATCAACCGGCCCTGGTTGCCCTTTGAGGAGGGTTCCCACAGGGCGTAGTCGCGCAGGATACGCAGGAAGAGCTCCGTGTCGAGGACCTCCTCCCACAGGTAGGAGGTGTCGGAACCATGGGGGTTTGGGGGGTTGCCGGCGTGGCCGTCGTTGCCCTGATTGAAGGGCAGGAAGAAGGTGTTCAGGCCCGCCAGCACGGTGGACATGTAGACCTCCTGGTTGGACACCGCGAAGTGCACGAGAGCCCGGCCCGGCTTGAGCAGCGGCCGGTTCTTGTTCGGCCGGCGATCCTCCTTGTACTGCTTGACGGCATCGCGCACGGCCTGGGTGTTGTCGGTCTTGAGCTCCATGGTGACCACCGGGATGCCGTTGACGGTGAGCACCAGATCAAGGGTGTCGGTGCCGGTGACGTCGAAGGGCACCTGACGCAAGACACGGAGCCGGTTGCGCTGCGCGTCCTCAATGGCGTTCGTGTACAGCGGGTTCTCCGGGTAGAACGCCACCATGGGGCCGAAGGTGGCCTTCCTCTGACCGCGCTGGGCGTGCGAGAAACCACCCCGCAAGGTACCGAGCAGGCCGTGCTGGACCTGCTTGGTGCGGTTGTTGAGGATCGGCGTCTTGTCGAGCATCTCGGCCAGCCGGTCCAGCAGCTTGGAGACGTAGACCTCGCGCTGAACGCCGGTGAGAGACTCCGGCACGGCCTTGAGGTACTCCTCCGGGTACTGGGTCTCCAGCCAGTGAAGGACGTCAGGGACGTAGAGTGCCCGGCGCTTGTCCCAGCCGGTGGATGATCTGGTAGACGCTGCACTGCTGCCAGCGCCGGTGCCAGAGCCAGTGTCGCTCAGCCAGCCGTGGGTGGTGAGGTGATCGACGATGGCGTCCTCGAACGCCTTCTCCATGGTGGACTGGATACCCATGATTAGACCTGCTTTCGGCCGGTGACGACGTCGGTGATGAGAACAGAGCGACGCTTCAGGAGAAGCTCGCGGAGTTTGGTGGAGTCAGCGATGAGGGCGTCGATTTCGACTGTTTCACGATCAAGGTAAAATGCAATCTTCTTTTGCAAATCCAGTGGAACGTTAATGAAATCAAGATTGAATACCGTGTCGCGGGAGAGTTCAATTTGATTTGTGCTGCCTGTGCTAAATTCAATTAGCTTAGATTCTTGGCTCAGAATCATCCAACTGAGGTACCCGGGATATGCTACCTCGGGGTTTGGCCGCACCAGCGTGACATGGCTGTCCCAAGTGATGGGGGTCGAGACTTCACGCACCATGCAGGAACGCCCCAGGGTTCCGGTACCCGTGGAGTTGATGAGTATATCGCCATGTTGAATCGTCAAATCCAAATCGACACTTCTAGCTTCTGGGTCATGGTATCGACAGTTGTTGATGTCGAAAAGCCCGCCTGGTCTCACACACTTCTGATTCACTACCGGGACACCTTCGTCGACGTATCTTGGAGAAATGCCCCGTCGCAGTAGTCGAGTGACAAACCCGACTCTACTCCGTTGGGAATCGCTGATTGTCATTCCTGAGCCAGGTCCCTTGCGAAACTTCAGTGTTTCGTAGATCACTTCACGTCGACGCTTCTCCAGCAGGTCCACGTACCGGTCCAGGTCAGCGACCGCAGCGTCGATCTCGGCGGTCTCCCGATCCAGGTAGTCGGCGATACGCTGCTGCGTTTCAATGCTCGGATAGGCGATCTTGAGGTTTGCCAGGGCTGGACGATCGAATTGAGTCGAGCGAACTCGGATGCCTTTTGCCAATGCGGCGATCCATCCTGCATCAACCGCTGCCCTCAACTGGTAACTAACGAATCGGAGATCACACGAAGTGCTGGTGTATGCGTGGACAACAGGAGATGCTTTTCCACATGAGTCGGACACTCCGATTGCTCCGAAACCACCATCCATAGAATGGACTACGAGGTCTCCTTCGCAGATATGCTGATAGCCGATCTCCTTATCTGCCATGGTGAATCCATCGGTTCGGCGGTTGCTCCTGAGCGTTACCTGCCCGTCACGAAAAGCTGTGACTATTTCGTCGTCTTCTTGAACATCTCGACTTTGATAATCCAGCACAAACTGAGATTCTGAGATCTTCCAATCTGTCGGAACGCCCTCAATCCATTCAAGACTCATTCCTTGACCTCCTGGAAGCGGGCACGGATGGACTCCAGCACGGTCTCGATCTCGGCGTCGATCTCCTCCAGCGAGGGCAGCTCCTCTGGCTGGTAGAAGAGCCTGGTCATGGGTATCTCGTAGCCGATCTTGGCGTCCGCCATGTCCCAGACCAGGTCCGGTGCGAAGGGCAGCACCTCGCGGGCTATGTGCTCGTCAATGTCCTCTGTGAGCGGAATGCGCTCGGTGATCCGGGAGGCAGTGTCGATGACCTTGTTGCCCTTGCGGTCCACGGCCTCCGGCGCCTCAGCATCCTCGACGGCAAGCGCGTTCATGATGTGGTCGATAAGACCGACACCCATCTTGAGACCGGCCTTCTTGGCCTGTTGACGCAGGTGGTCCGGTAGGTCGTTCCAGGCCACGCCGGCACAGCTGCGGATCACGGCCTCATGGCCGGTGAGTGCCTGCTTGTGTTCCATCGCCGCTGCCACCGTGTCACCAGTGACCGACACCGAGTAACGCTTGACCCGGTACATCGGCACGTCAGTGAAGCCGAGCTCCTCAGGGGTGACGACCTTCGAGTACTGCGGATCGGCGTGCTCGAAGTCCTGGTAGAGGCCGAGGATGAACTCCCGGTCCTGGTCGGAGAACTCCCGGCGCTTGGCGCCCATGCCCTTGCGCATGGGTGACCAGATACTGCTGGCGTCAATGAGCTGGATCTTGCCGTCGCGCTGCGGTTCCTTGTTCTTGTCGAGGATCCACACGTAGGTGGCGATGCCGGTGTTGTAGAACATGTCGGTCGGCAGCGCGATGATGGCGTCGATGAGGTTGCCGTTGATGAGCCAGTTACGGATCTGATCAGGGCCGGACTCCGGCCCGCCGGTGAACAACGGCGAGCCGTTGGTAACCACGCCGGCGCGACCGCCGTTGGTGGTGCCGTGCTCCCGCTCCTTGAGCTTGTGGACCACGTGACTGAGGAAGAGCATCTGACCGTCGGAGACCGGCGGCAGGCCATGACTGAACCGTGAGCCCTCGATCTTGGCCTCGCGCTCGACTGCGTCCTTGGAACGCTTCCAGTCATTGCCGTAGGGAGGGTTGGAGAGCACGTAGTCGAAGAGCTCACCCTCGTAACGGTCATCGGCGAGAGTGTCACCGTCGCGGATGGCATCAGGGGAGATACCGGAGACGATGAGATCGGACTTGCCCAATGCCAGGGACTCGGCCATGAGCTCCTGGCCGTGGACGGAGACCTGGATATTGGGGTTGAGTTCCTCCATGGCACGCTTGGCGACCAGCAGCATGCCGCCGGTGCCGGCGGCCGGGTCGTACACGGTACGCGCGGGTGCCTTGCCGTAGAGGCCGTCATCATCGCTAGAGAGCAGGACATCGACCATCATGCGGATGGCGTCGCGGGGGGTGTAGAACTCGCCGGCGACCTGCCCGTTCTCGGAGAAGGACCGGTACATGAGGTGCTCGAAGAGGTTGCCCATGGCGTTCTCGCCGAGGGCCTCATCCGAGAGGTCGATCTGGGAGAAGTGCTTGACCACTCCCCACAGAACGTTGTTCTCTTCTAGCTTGGTCAACAGTTCCGGGAACTTGAAGGCGCTCCAGACCTCGCGGACGTTGTCGGAGAAGGCGTCCAGGTAGGTGAGCATGCCCTGCTTGACGTGGTCGTCACTGCCGCCGATAAGCCCCAGCGACAGCTCCGAGGTGTTGTAGAAACCGAGCTCATGGTCGGAACGGATCAGCGCCCCCCACATGCTCTCCGGGAACTTCGTGTGCCTGATGGTTTGCAGCACCGCCTCCTTGGTGGGCTCCAGCAGGCATTCCAGCCGCCGCAGCACGGTGAAGGGGAGGATGTAGTCGCCGTAACTCTGGCGGGGCACAACGCCACGGAGATAGGTGTCTGCTGTCTGCCAGACTGCCTGGTAGAGCGAGGTGGAGGAGTTCATGTGAAAAGTGATGTTCCTTGCTGTTGGGTTTCTGCTTTGGATGAAGAGTAGTAGACAAGGTACAGAATGCACCGAAAGCTGGACACAGAGTTATCGTGTTCTATCATTTGGGCGAGAGTGCATTTTTATTGAGCTCAGTCACAGGAATTTGGTCCCCACTCACCACACCCGGTAAGATCCTCCAAGGCTTCATGCGACTGCGGTCCACAGCAGTTGCGCCACCGGGCCCGGTTCCCCAAAGAACCAGGCCAGGGACATTTCATGTGGACTGAAACAACGAAGAGAGATACATCATGGCTCTGACCTCTGAGCAGAAGAAGACCATCCTGGGCGAGTTCGGCCTGCACGAGACCGACACCGGCTCCCCGGAGGCCCAGGTTGCACTGCTGACCAACCGCATCAACAACCTGACCGAGCACCTCAAGTTCCACAAGCACGACCACCACTCCCGTCGTGGCCTGCTGCTGCTCGTCGGTCGTCGTCGTGGCCTGCTGAAGTACCTGGCCGACAACAACATCGACCGCTACCGTGACCTGATTGCCCGTCTGGGCCTGCGTCGCTAAGCGAAGCAACAACTTCACCCGGAACCCGCTCTCCAGTCGGAGGGCGGGTTCTGCGTTTCTATGCGGCGGGAACCAGCTGGGTCGGCAGCAGGAGGCCGTCGCGCCGGCCTCCCAGCCAGACGAAGTCCGGCCCGCGGTGCTGCCGCGGGGCGTCGTTCGCGAAGGAATAGGCACCTGCTGCCGTCCGCACCGACACGCCACCGTGAGGAAGCTCGGACATCACCAGCTCCGACCCCGGCTCGTAGTGCTGTGCCACGCGGCGGCGCGTCGACAAGTATCTTGCCGTCGCCACCGCCACCGCGAACGTGAGCATCACCAGCAGCACCGCCGCTGGGCCGGCGGCATCGCCGACGTTGCCGGTGGCCAGGACGCCACCCAGCCCACCGCCTGTCAGACCCGCCAGTCCGCCCCACAGGCGACGGCCCCGGAGGGGGCTCGCGGCGGCGACGGCGGCGCGTCGGAGAGCCGGGTCGGCGGTCAGTGATGTGGTCATATCCCCACCTCTAGCAGATACCCACGCGCCGGACCGCGGAAGGGGCTTTTAACACCCTGGTTCACCTGGTAGAATCCCATCTCGTTGTTAAGACACGCATCCGGCGACACCGATGATCGCCGATAACTCAGATCTGAGGAGATACATGAGCAACCCCGTGGAGATCCACGTCGACGAGGATTTCGGCGTCACCGAGGCAGTTGTCACGATCGACAACGGTGACTTCGGTACCCGCGAGATCCGTTTCGAGACCGGCCAGCTGGCACGCCAGGCCGGCGGCGCCGTGACCACCTACCTGGACGAGGAGAACATGCTTCTCGCCACGGTCACCGCCTCCAACCAGCCGCGTGAGGGCTTCGACTTCTTCCCGCTGACCGTCGACGTCGAGGAGCGGATGTACGCCGCGGGTCGTATCCCGGGTTCCTTCTTCCGTCGTGAGGGCCGTCCCTCGACCGACGCGATCCTCGCCTGCCGCCTGATCGACCGTCCGCTGCGCCCGACCTTCGTCAAGGGCCTGCGCAACGAGGTCCAGGTGGTCATCACGGTCCTGTCGCAGGTGCCGGAGGACTACTACGACGTCGTCGCCATCAACGGTGCCTCCGCCGCCACCCAGCTGTCGGGTCTGCCGGTCTCCGGCGCCGTCGGTGGTGTCCGCATGGCGCTCATCGCCGACGACAAGCACCCGCAGGGCCAGTGGGTGGCCTTCCCGAACCAGGCACAGCGTGAGCAGTGTGTGTTCGAGATGGTCGTCGCCGGCCGCCTCGTCGAGCGCAAGGGCCGTCGCAAGGGCGAGGACGTCGCCATCATGATGGTCGAGGCCGCTGCCGGCGCGAACGTCATCGAGCTGGTCAAGGGCGGTGCCCCGGCCCCGACCGAGGCCACCGTCTCCGAGGGTCTGGAGGCCGCCAAGCCGTTCATCGCCCTGCTGTGCAAGGCGCAGGCCAGCCTCGCCGAGCACGCCGCCAAGGAGCGCCAGGAGTTCCCGGTGTTCCCGCCGTACGCCGATGAGGTGTTCGCGGCCGTCGAGAAGAAGGCCTCCCGCAGGCTCGCGGAGATCATGACCATCGCCGGCAAGCACGAGCGCGAGGACGCCGCCAACGACTACATGGTCGAGATCGAGGAGCAGCTCGTCGGTTCCTTCGCGGAGAACCCGGACGCCGCCAAGGAGGTCCGTGCCGCCTACAACGCGCTGATGAAGAAGATCGTCCGCCAGAAGATCCTCACCGAGGGCTTCCGTATCGACGGCCGCGGTGTCGCCGACATCCGTGACCTCGGCGTCGAGGTCGATCTCGTCCCCCGCGCACACGGCTCCGCGCTGTTCGAGCGTGGCGAGACCCAGATCCTGGGCGTCACCACCCTGGACATGCTCAAGATGGAGCAGCAGATCGACTCGCTGTCTCCGGAGACCTCCAAGCGCTACATCCACCACTACAACTTCCCGCCGTACTCCACCGGTGAGACCGGTCGCGTCGGTTCCCCGAAGCGCCGCGAGATCGGCCACGGTGCACTCGCCGAGCGTGCCCTCGAGCCGGTCATCCCGTCCCGCGAGGAGTTCCCGTACACCATCCGTCAGGTCTCCGAGGCCCTGGGCTCCAACGGTTCCACCTCCATGGGTTCCGTCTGTGCGTCCACCCTCTCCCTGTACAACGCGGGTGTGCCGCTGAAGGCCCCGGTCGCGGGCATCGCCATGGGCCTGGTCTCCGACGAGGTCGACGGTGAGACCAAGTACGTCGCACTGACCGACATCCTCGGCGCCGAGGACGCCTTCGGCGACATGGACTTCAAGGTCGCCGGTACCCCGGACTTCATCACCGCGCTGCAGTTGGACACCAAGCTCGACGGCATCCCGTCGCAGGTGCTCGCCGACGCCCTCGCCCAGGCCCGTGACGCCCGCATCACCATCCTGGACACGATGGCCGAGGTCATCGACCGCCCGGACGCGATGTCCAGCCTGGCCCCGAAGATCACCACCGTCAAGGTGCCGGTCTCGAAGATCGGTGAGCTCATCGGCCCGAAGGGCAAGACCATCAACTCCATCACCGAGGAGACCGGCGCGGACGTCTCCATCGAGGACGACGGCACCGTCTACGTGTCCGCCGCCTCCGGTGAGGCCGCTGACGCGGCGATCGAGAAGATCAACGCCATCGCCAACCCGCAGCTGCCGAAGGTCGGCGAGCGCTACCTGGGCACCGTCGTGAAGGCCGTCGCCTTCGGTGCCTTCGTCTCCCTGACCCCGGGCCGTGACGGCCTCATCCACATCTCCAACCTCGGTGGCGACGAGCGCATCGAGAAGGTCGAGGATGTGGTCAACGTCGGCGACAAGATCCAGGTCGAGATCGCCGACATCGACAACCGCGGCAAGATCTCCCTCGTCCCGATCGAGGGCTAGACCCCTGCGTGACGACGCCCCCGCTCACCCTGGTGAGCGGGGGCGTTCGCCGTTGGTGGGCAGTTAGAAGCACTGCAGGATGAGGTGCGCGTTCTCCCAGACGCCGTCGCGGATGTCCTCGCGGCGCATCCAGACGTAGAGGCAGCCGTCGTCGCCCCAGGACCACTCGCCGTCCTCGGAGGAGGCGAACTGGGCGAGCAGCACCCAGTCACCCTCGGCCTCCATGCCGTGGCGGTACTCCTCGCCGCGGGTGAGCACGGAGGACTTGGCCTCCATGTCGTCCTCCTGGATGACGGCGGGCCAGCCGCCGAGCTGGTGGTTCTCCGTGGGGTCGGGGGTGGAGTCGGACCAGTCGAGGTAGGCGTCGTCCTCCTCGGACCAGTCGAGCGCCTGCGAGCTCTCGGAGGGCACGCTCACCCCGGGGGCGGCGGTGAGGCGGTGCGGGGGCAGCGCCCCGGTGCCCGCGCGGGGTGTGAGCTCCCCGTCAGCGACGTGGAGGAGGCGGAACCCCGCACGGTCGGACAGCTGGTAGCCCCAGGGCTGTTCGTCGCAGTCGTAGAAGAAGAGCAGGTGCCCGGTGGCGGGCAGATCCAGGTCGGTGAGTCCGACGACGTCGGCGAGGTTGATCTGGGCCAGGAAGGGCAGCGGCTGCCCGGTGTCCGGGTGCCGGGGCCACTCGAGGTCCGCAGGCAGGTCGGGGAGACCTCCGAACCGGGACTGGCCCGGCGACGTGGGTGCGCCCGGCTCGGAGAGGAGCCGGGCGGCGGGGCGGACGAGGGAGTCCAGTTCCTCGCGGAGGGCGGGGGAGAGGTCGGAGTCGGCGAGGGAGTCGTGGAGTGCGGCGGAGTCAGCGAACATGAGCCGATACTAGGCCGCGCCGCCGCATCCGGCAGTGCCTACGGCGCCTACGGGTGCTGGATGTCCACCACCACGCGCAGAGGACTGTGCAGCACGGTGACGGAGTAGGGGAGCTGCTCATCCAGTCCGATGTAGGTGAGGGTGTTGCCCTCGAAGACACCGGTGTTGACCACTTCCCTCACCACGCCGGTGCCCGGATGCGGGCCGATGGCCAGTTCCTCGGCGTCATGCTCGAAGGGGTAGGTGGTGCCGGTGATGTTGATCATCAGGTAGGCGTTGCCCTGCACGTCGACGGGGAAGCCGGAGCCGTCCTGGTAGGGCTGGTCGATGTAGCCGCTGTACCAGCCGGGCTCGCCGTTGCCGACGAGGTCGTAGACGACGCGGGTGTAGGTGTCGTGGCGGCCGATGCGCACGCCGGTGACCAGCGGGGCGGGCTCATCCCACATGACGGGGGTGCGGGTCTCGCTTGCGGTGGTCGGGGTGCCCAGCGGGCGGTCGACCGGCGCGGTGGTGGCGGAGACCGTCGTCGTCGTCCCCGTGGTGGTCGTCGGGGTTGTCGGGGCGGGGGAGTTCGTGGTGGCTGTCGAGGTCACGGTGACGGGGGTGGCGGAGGTGGTGCCTGTTCCGCCTTCGGTGGTGCCCGTACCGTTGCAGGCGGTGAGCACCAGCGCGGCAGCGGTGACGGCGGCGGTGGTGAGGGGGCGTCGATAAGCGGTCATATCCTCACGATAGATGGCATAACCGGTGTTTGTCGCCGGGCCTTACCGTTTCGTTATTCCCCTTCGATGAGCTGGATCCAGTGGCCGCAGGTGTCGTCGAAGACGGCGACGGTGACGGGGCCGGTCTCGGTGGGTTCCATGGAGAACTCGACGCCGAGGTCACGCAGGCGCTCGTACTCGGCCTGGATGTCGTCGACCGCGAACTGGGTGAAGGGCATCCCGTCGGCGTAGAGGGCCTCGCAGAACACGGCCGCCGCCGGGTGCCCCATGGGCTCGAGGAGCAGTTCGGTGCCCTCGGGGTCCGCGGGGGAGACAAGCGTGAGCCAGCGGGCGCCGTCCCCGACCGGAATGTCGTGCTTGATACGGAAACCCAGGGTGTTAACGTAGAAGTTCTGCGCCTTCTGCTGATCCGCCACGTAGATGCTGGGCCCGAACCCCGGAAAGTGGACACGGGGATTTCATCAAGATGCGATAGTCAGTGTAGCTAATCAGGCGGCTTCAAAGGCATTCGGCGAGCGGTAGCCGCACCATGAGTGCAAACGTTTCGTGTTGTACCGGGTGCACCACCGAAACACATCCCGGCGGCACACCAGCTGACTTGGAAAAACAGGCTCATCCTGAAGGACTTCCCGCTTCAGTGACGCGTTGAACGACTCCGCCAACGAGTTATCCGCACTCGTCCCGATCGCTCCCATCGACTGGGTGACGCCGAACTGCTCACACAACCTCCGGTACTGCTCAGAGGTATAAACACTGCCGTGATCCGAGTGGAAAATCGCCCCGTTCAGACTACCTCGGGCCCCGTGGGCCATCGTGAGGGCTTCTTCGACCAACTCGGTGCGCATGTGGTCGGCGATCGCGAAACCGGTCAACTGCCGCGAATAGCAATCAATAACGGTGGCCAGGTACATATTCGACCCGTCCGCGATCGGCAGGTACGTGATATCGCCGACGTAGACCGTGTTCGGCTTGGCTGCGGTGAACCGACGTTTCAACAGGTCCGGGAACTTCGGAACCCGTTTCGCAGACACGGTGGTCTTCACGCGGCGTTTTTTCGTGTAGCCGAACAGACCCATCTGCCGCATCAGCCGGGCCGTGCGCTTGTGATTGACCCGCTGCACAACAACGCCGCCGGCGGAGTTGCCGTCGCTGGAGTTGATAGTCGCAGTCACACGTTTCGCCCCGTAGCAGCCGTTCTCGGCGTTGAAGGTGGTCTTGATCTGCGCTCCCAGCACCGCGTCGGCGACGAGGCGTTGCTGGCGGGCAGGGGCAGCCGATTTCCAGGCGTAGTACGAGGACCGGTTGATCTTCAGAACCTCACATAACCGCTTGACCTCGTAGAAGTCTCGGTGGTCGTCAACAAATCGGAAGCGGTTCACCAATTCGTCTCTTCCGCGAAATATTTAGCCGCCTTGCGCAGGATCTCTCGTTCCTCCCGGAGCTTGGCGTTTTCGCGTTCCAACACGCGGATGCGCTCGGTATCGGAGAGTCCTTCAGCCGGGGTGCGTGCGCTGTTGGCCGCGGCGACGGGGCTGGCGACTTTCTCGCCGTTGGCGTTGGTTTTGGTGCCGGTGCCGAAGGAGTCGAGCCAGGTGCGCAGGGAGTTGCGGTTGACTCCGAGATCGGAGGCGATCGCGTTGATCGTTGCTCCGGGAGTCGACTCGTACAACGCCACTGCGTCACGCTTGAACTGCTCGGTGTAGGTCTTGCGTGGCATGGTGGAAAGGTACCTCACTTCCCCAGCGAAATGCTGGTTTCAGCGTGTCCACCATCAAGGGGTCAGGTCCGCTGGTGATGTTGATGCGCATGCAACGATTCTATGCGCCTAGACTGGGGCACTGAATCTTTCAGGAACTCAAGGAGGAACCATGGCGATCAAGGTGGGAGTGCTCGGCGCGAAGGGCCGTGTCGGCTCGGCGGTGTGCGAGGGCGTCAACGGGGCGGAGGGCCTCGAGCTCGTCGCGCAGGTCGATCAGGACGATGACCTGCAGCTGCTTCTCGACGCCGGGGCGGAGGTCGTCGTCGACTTCACCACTCCGGGTTCCGTGATGGGCAACCTGGAGTTCTGCATCGCCAACGGCATCCACGCGGTGGTCGGCACCACCGGCTTCGACGAGGAGCGCCTCGCGCAGGTCCGTGAGTGGTGTGCCGCCGAGGGGGCGGGCAACGTCCTCATCGCCCCGAACTTCGCGATCTCTGCAGTGCTGGCCATGGAGTTCGCGCGGCAGGCCGCCCGCTTCTTCGACTCCGCCGAGGTCGTCGAGTACCACCACCCCTACAAGCTGGACGCCCCCTCCGGCACCGCGATCCACACCGCGCAGGGCATCGCCGCCGCCCGCCGGGAGGCCGGCCTCGGCCCCATCCCGGATGCCACCGAGCAGACCCTCGAGGGTGCCCGCGGCGCCGACGTCGACGGCGTGCGTGTCCACGGCGTGCGCATGACCGGCATGGTCGCCCACGAGGACATCATCTTCGGTGCCCAGGGCCAGTCCCTGACCATCCGCCAGGACTCCTACGACCGCACCTCCTTCGTGCCGGGCGTGCTCCTCGGTGTCCGTGAGATCGCGAACCACGACGGCCTGACCGTGGGGCTCGACAGCTACCTGGGACTCTAGATGGCCAAGCCCGTCGACCTGGACGTCCAGCTCATCGCGGCCACGCAGTTCACCCCGCCCGCCGGGGTCGACTGGGAGGCCGACGACACCGCCACCGGCGCCGAGGCGCTCGTCGAGTTCGCGGGCCGCGCCTGCTACGAGACCTTCGACAAACCCAACCCGCGCACCGCGGCCAACGACGCCTACCTCCGCCACATCATGGAGGTCGGACACACCGCACTGCTCGAGCACGCCACCGCGACGCTCTACATCCGCGGCATCTCCCGCTCCGCCACCCACGAGCTGGTCCGCCACCGCAACTTCAGCTTCTCGCAGCTCTCCCAGCGTTTCGTCCACACCGACGAGGCCGAGGTCGTGCTGCCGAAGCTCATCGCCGACGACCCGGAGCTCGCCCGCCTCATGCTGCGCGCCGTGGACGAGTCCCGCTTCATCTACCAGGAGCTTCTCGACGCCCTCGAGGACAAGCTCTCCGACGAGCCCAACGCCCTGCTCCGCAAGAAGCAGGCCCGGCAGGCCGCCCGCGCGGTGCTGCCGAACGCCACGGAGTCACGCATCGTCGTCACCGGCAACTACCGGGCGTGGCGCCACTTCATCGGCGCCCGGGCCACCGAGCACGCGGACGTCGAGATCCGGGCACTGGCGGTGGCGTGCCTCCGCCTCCTCGCGCAGCAGTCCCCGGTGCTCTTCGCCGATTTCCAGATCTCCACTCTCTCCGACGGCACAGAGATGGCCGTCAGTCCCTACGCCACCGACTTCTGACCAGCGAGGGATTCCCCAGCGGAAAGGTAAACAGGTAACCTTGAACACCATGAGTACAGGTATGACTTCGAAGACCGGAGTCGAGGACTTCGGTACCGTCTGCGTCGCCATGGTCACGCCCTTCGACCGGGACGGCGCCCTGGACCTCGAGGCCGGTCGCCGCATCGCGGCCCACCTCGTCGACAACGGTCTGGACGCCCTCGTGCTCGCAGGCACGACCGGTGAGTCCCCGACCACCACGCTCGACGAGAAGATCAGCCTGCTCAAGGCGGTGAAGGAGGAGGTCGGCGACCGCTGCAAGCTCATCGCGGGTGCCGGCACCAACGACACCGCCTCCTCCATCGAGCTCGCCCGCGCCTCCGCCGAGGCCGGCGCCGACGCCCTGCTCGTGGTCACCCCCTACTACTCGAAGCCGAGCCAGGAGGGTGTCTACCAGCACTTCAAGGCCGTCGCCGGGGCCACCGACCTGCCCATCATGCTCTACGACATCCCGCCGCGCTCCTCGATCCCGATCGAGGGGGACACCATCCGCCGACTCGCGGAGCTGCCCACCATTCGTGCGGTGAAGGATGCAAAGGGTAACATGGCTGAGTCTGCACCGCTCATGCATGAGACCGGTCTCGCCTGGTACTCGGGCGATGATCCGCTCAACGTCCCGTGGCTGTCGCTCGGCGCCTCGGGATTCGTTTCCGTGGTCGGCCATGCCGCACCCCAGGCACTGCGTGAGCTGTACACAAGTTTCGAGGAAGGCGACCTCGCCCGTGCGCGGGAAATCAACGCCACTGTTCTTTCACCGCTGATCGCCGCTCAGGGTCGCCTGGGTGGTGTCAGCATGGCCAAGGCTGCCCTGCGTCTGCAGGGCATTGAGGTGGGGGACCCGCGTCTGCCTGTCGTCGCTCCCGACGAGCAGGAGATCGAGGCCCTCCGCCGTGACATGGAAAAGGCTGGAGTCCTTTAAATATGACTGAATCCCGTAGTCGTGCCCGGAAGGTCACCCGCAAGGCGGGCCCGCCGGAGACCGAGAGCACTGGTGCATCCCCGGTTTTCCAGGCACCGACCCCGGAAACGAACGGAAACGGCGCATCCGCCGAGAAGAAGACCACCGAAAGGAAGTCCGCGGACACCGACAACGCCCCGCGGGGCGGCGGCAACCGCTCCCGGAACGGTGGCGGCCGCGCCCGCGGCGGCCGTGGTGGCCGCGGCGGTCAGGGTGGCCAGGGCCAGGGCGGTCAGGGTGGTCAGCAGGGGGGACGGGGACGTCGCAACGTCGTCAAGTCCATGCAGGGCGCTGACCTGACCCGTCGTCTGCCGGAGCCGCCGAAGGCCCCGCGCAACGGCCTGCGCATCTACGCGCTGGGCGGCATCTCGGAGATCGGCCGCAACATGACGGTCTTCGAGTACAACAACCGTCTGCTCATCGTGGACTGCGGCGTGCTCTTCCCGTCCTCGGGTGAGCCGGGCGTCGACCTCATCCTGCCGGACTTCGGTCCGATCGAGAAGCACCTCGACCGCGTGGACGCACTCGTCGTCACCCACGGTCACGAGGACCACATCGGCGCCATCCCGTGGCTGCTCAAGCTGCGCCCGGACATCCCGATCCTCGCCTCCCGCTTCACCCTCGCGCTCATCGCGGCGAAGTGCAAGGAGCACCGCCAGCGTCCGAAGCTCATCGAGGTCAACGAGCAGTCCAACGAGAACCGCGGCCCCTTCAACATCCGTTTCTGGGCCGTCAACCACTCGATCCCGGACTGCCTCGGCCTGGCGATCAAGACCGGCGCCGGCCTGGTCATCCACACCGGTGACATCAAGCTGGACCAGACCCCGACGGACGGTCGCCCGACCGACCTGCCGGCCCTGTCCCGCTTCGGTGACGAGGGCGTCGACCTCATGCTGTGCGACTCCACCAACGCCACGACCCCGGGTGTCTCCGGGTCCGAGGCCGACGTGGCCCCGACGCTCAAGCGTCTGGTCGCCGACGCCCGTCAGCGGGTCATCCTCGCGTCCTTCGCCTCCAACGTCTACCGTGTGCAGGCCGCCGTCGACGCCGCCGTCGCCGCCGGCCGCAAGGTCGCGTTCAACGGTCGCTCGATGATCCGCAACATGGAGATCGCCGAGAAGATGGGCTACCTCAAGGCCCCGCGCGGCACGATCGTGTCCATGGACGACGCCTCGAAGCTGGCGCCGCACAAGGTCATGCTCATCACCACCGGTACCCAGGGTGAGCCGATGGCGGCCCTGTCCCGCATGGCCCGTCGTGAGCACCGCCAGATCACCGTCCGCGACGGCGACCTGATCATCCTGTCCTCCTCGCTCGTCCCGGGCAACGAGGAGGCCGTGTTCGGCGTCATCAACATGCTCGCCCAGATCGGCGCGACCGTGGTCACCGGCAAGGATGCCAAGGTGCACACCTCCGGTCACGGTTACGCCGGCGAGCTGCTGTTCCTCTACAACGCGGCCCGCCCGAAGAACGCCATGCCGGTCCACGGCGAGTGGCGTCACCTGCGTGCGAACAAGGAGCTGGCCATCGCGACCGGCACCGAGCGCGACCGCGTCGTGCTGGCCCAGAACGGCGTCGTCGTCGACCTCGTCGACGGCCGCGCCCAGGTGGTCGGCCAGATCCCGGTCGGTAACCTCTACGTCGACGGCACCACGATGGGTGAGGTCGACGCCGACGTCCTGGCGGACCGCACGAGCCTCGGCTCCGGCGGCCTGATCTCCATCACCGCGGTGATCGACAACCGCACGGGCCGACTCATGGAGTCCCCGACCGTGGAGACCAAGGGCTTCACCGAGGACGACCGCGCCATGACCCCCGAGGTCAAGGAGCTGGCGGAGACCGTCCTCAACGATCTGGCCGCGGAGGGCGAGAACAACCCGTACCGCATGGTCCAGCAGCTGCGTCGCCGCGTCTCCCGTTTCGTGGAGCAGAAGTGGCGTCGTGAGCCGATGATCCTGCCGACGGTGGTCCCGATGACCTCCGACATCGACAGCACCATCGACGACGACCAGATCAGGGCCTCGGCGCGCCCGTCGCTCTAATCCCGTTCCCCGCATGCACCCCGGCACTATGCTGGGGTGCATGTCTTTCTCCAGCACCGAACGTGCCCGCCTGGCTGCCCTCCTCCTCGAGCTCGGCCCCGACGCCCCCACGCTGTGTGAGGGGTGGACCACCCGGGATCTCGCGGTGCACCTGTATCTCCGTGAGAACAACCTGCCCGCCGCGGCCGGCATGTTCGTGCCGGCGCTGGCCGGGCGTCTGGCGAAGGCCAGCGCGAAGGCGGGGGAGCGCGACTACGAGGATCTCGTGCGGGACTGGGCGCAGGGGCCGGGGAGGCTGAATCCGGTGCGGCTCCTCGACAGGCAGATGAACACCGCGGAGCATTTCGTCCACCACGAGGACGTGCGCCGCGGTGACGGGGTGGCGCGTCCGCGGGAGTTCAGCACGGTGGTGAAGGAGCAGCTGCACGGGATCCTGCGGATGCTGGCGCCGCGTCTGCTGCGTCGCAGCCTCTCCCCGGTGATCCTCCACCCGACGGGGATGCCGCGGATCGTCGCGGCGGATCAGCGGGGTGTGAGCCTCGACGGGGAGAACGTCGTGCGTGTCTCCGGCTCCGTGGGGGAGCTGCTGCTGTGGGTCTTCGGCCGCGACGCCGTCGAGGTGCTTATTGACGGCACCGCCTCCGACGTCCGCCGATCAGGGCTGTGAACTTGACTGTTTCATAACCGAGGATTCACCTGAGTCCGGTGTGGCTGATGTGAATAGTGTGGTTTGAGCAACTACAGTGGGGACCATGTCTGTACGAAGCTCGGCACCCCGCACCCAGAAGGGCAACAGGAAGGACCGCACCCGACCCTCCGGTCGCGGCTCCTCGAAGGCCGCACCCCCGGCCGCCCAGACCTCTGCGTTCCGCGCTGCTGAGACCTCCGACGAGAGGACCGGCAGCGCTTTCCGTGCGGTCGGCGGCGGCCTCAGCTCCCTCGCCCGCGGCGTGGGCAGCCTCACCCGCAGCGCCGCCCGCCGCGGCGACTCCGACACCGCACCCGCGAAGAACACCCGCGCCACGGAGCCGGAGCAGGACCACGAACCCGCCGACCTCGACGGCATCGCCCTGGCGATCCTCGGACTGGCGGCGGTGCTCGGCGCCTCCGTGTGGCTCGACATCGCCGGCCCGATCGGCGCGGCCATCTCCCACGGCGCGCACCTCGTCATCGGAGCGGGCGCGCTCATCCTGCCGGTCGCCCTCATCGCCCTGGCCATCGCCCTGATGATCGGCGTCAGCCACCGCCCCGGCGACCGCGGCAGGATCGCCCTCGGCACCGGCCTCATCGCCGTGTCGATGCTCGGCCTCGTGCACCTGTTCGCCGGTGACCCGCAGACCTGGGAGGGCCGCCTCATCGCCGGCGGCGCGATCGGCGCGTGGACCGGCGGCACCCTCGCCATGGGCTTCAGCTCCTACGTCGCGGTGCCGCTGCTCATCCTGGTGATCATCTACGGGGCGCTCAAGGTCACGGGCATCACCACCCGGCAGGCCTTCGACTACGCCGCGGAGCTCATCCGCGAATTCCGCTGGCCCGGCGCGGAGCACGACGACCTCCCCGCCGACGGGGATGACGACCTCTACGGTTACGCCGACGACGACATCGAGGACCTCGCCGAGGGCCGCGAACGCCGTCCCCGCCCCGCCCGGCCGGCGCGTCCGGCCCGGGCTGCGCGGACCACGCGGACGTCGAGAAGCCCGATGGACAACTACCCGGTGGAGGAGCCGGACGACGACCCCAGCGACGAGTTCGAGCACGACACCCAGCACACGCTGTTCGACACGCCCGTCACCCGCGCGGACACCGACGAGTTCCCGGCGGTGTCCGAGGACGCCGTCGCCGCCTCGCGCGAGCAGATGCGCCGGGCCATCGTGGCGCGCTCCGGCATCGACGCCGCCGCCGTCCCCGCCGCGACGCCGAAGTCGGAGCTCGCCGACGAGCCCGCCCCGGCGCCGCGTCAGCCGGAGACCACCACCGACTACCGCCTGCCGAGCACCGACCTGCTCATCGACGGCGAGCGCCCCAAGACCCGCACCGAGACCAACGACCGGATGATCGAGGCGATCACCGAGGTCTTCCACGAGTTCAACGTCGACGCCACCGTCACCGGCTTCTCCCGCGGCCCGACAGTCACCCGCTACGAGGTGGAGCTGGGTCCGGGCGTGAAGGTCTCGAAGATCACGAACCTGCAGTCCAACCTGGCATACGCCGTGGCCACGGACAACGTCCGTCTGCTCACCCCGATCCCGGGCAAGTCGCTCGTCGGCATCGAGGTGCCCAACACCGACCGTGAGATGGTCCGCCTGGCGGACGTGCTCAACGCGCCCGCGACCCGCGGCAACCACGACCCGATGCTTGTCGGCCTGGGCAAGGACATCGAGGGTGACTTCATCTCCCACTCCGTGCAGAAGATGCCGCACCTGCTGGTCGCCGGTTCCACGGGCTCCGGTAAGTCCGCGTTCATCAACTCGCTGCTCGTGTCCCTGCTGACCCGCGCGACCCCGGAGGAGGTGCGCCTCATCCTCGTCGACCCGAAGATGGTGGAGCTCACCCCCTACGAGGGCATCCCGCACCTGATCACCCCGATCATCACGCAGCCGAAGAAGGCGTCCGCCGCCCTGCAGTGGCTGGTCGAGGAGATGGAGCAGCGCTACATGGACATGAAGTCCGCGCGCGTGCGCCACATCAAGGACTTCAACCGGAAGATCAAGGCCGGGGAGATCGAGACCCCGCCGGGCTCGCAGCGCGAGTACCGCGCGTACCCGTACATCATCTGCGTCGTCGACGAGCTCGCCGACCTCATGATGACCGCGCCCAAGGAGATCGAGGACTCCATCGTCCGCATCACCCAGAAGGCCCGCGCCGCCGGCATCCACCTCGTCCTGGCCACCCAGCGTCCGTCCGTCGACGTGGTCACCGGCCTGATCAAGACGAACGTCCCGTCCCGCCTGGCCTTCGCCACGTCCTCGCTCACCGACTCCCGCGTCATCCTCGACCAGGCCGGCGCGGAGAAGCTCATCGGCATGGGTGACGCCCTGTTCATCCCGCAGGGCGCCGGCAAGCCGCAGCGCCTGCAGGGTGCCTTCGTCACCGACGAGGAGATCCAGGGCGTCGTCGAGGCCGCCAAGTCCCAGGCCCAGCCCAACTACACCGAGGGCGTCACCGAGGACAGGGCCAGCGACGCCAAGAAGGAGATCGACGAGGACATCGGCAAGGACATGGACGACCTCCTCGAGGCCGTCGAACTCGTCGTCACCTCGCAGCTCGGTTCCACCTCCATGCTGCAGCGCAAGCTGCGCATCGGCTTCGCCAAGGCCGGCCGCCTCATGGACCTCATGGAGACCCGCGGCGTCGTCGGTCCCTCCGAGGGCTCCAAGGCACGCGACGTGCTGGTCAAGCCGGAGGAGCTGGACACGATCATCTGGATGATCAAGGGCGCCGACCCGGCGGAGGCGCCCAAGGAGGAGGGCTGGGAGGAAGAGCCCGCCGACGACGTCACCGTCGTGCAGGCGGACCCGCCGCGCGGCGTCTTCTGAGACTGCTTTTCGACGCCGTCGACACGTGTATAGTGAACGCGCATGGAGGGGAGTACCCCCTAAGCGGCACCGATCGTCAGCACGTTTCCCGCAGTGGAATCCGGTCGTGTCGGCCCCGCCCCGGCAGGGTGGGGGAGACCTCCGGTCCTTTATGCAACCCCTGAGAGACCGGAGGCTCACGCTTTGACTGTCCCCCTGTGGATCTGGGTCGCCACCATCGTGGTGATCCTCGGATTCTTCATCTTCGACTTCTACTCCCACGTGCGCACCCCGCATGAACCGACCATCCGGGAATCGGCCCTGTGGTCCGGGTTCTACGTCGGCCTGGCGCTGCTGTTCGGTGTGTTCGTCTACTTCATGTGGGACCACCAGCACGGCATGGAGTACTTCACCGGCTACGTGACGGAGAAGGCGCTGAGCGTCGACAACCTCTTCGTCTTCGCGCTCATCATGGGCGCGTTCAAGATCCCGCGGAAGTACCAGCAGAAGGTGCTGCTCATCGGCATCGTCCTGGCCCTGTTCTTCCGCCTGCTGTTCATCCTGGCGGGCGCGGCGATCATCTCCGCCTGGTCCGACGTGTTCTACCTCTTCGCGATCTTCCTCCTGTGGACGGCCGTGAAGCTGCTCTGGGACGAGATCACCGACGCCCCCGAGACCAGCCCGAACGACATGCGCATCATCAGGTGGCTGCGCAAGGTCGTGCCGGTCACCCCGGGTTACGACCGTGACAAGCTCACCACGAAGTTCCACGGCAAGTTCGCACTCACCCCGCTGTTCGTGGCGCTGGTCGCCATCGGCCTGGTCGACGTCATGTTCGCCTTCGACTCCATCCCGGCGATCTACGGCATCACCACCGAGGCGTACCTGGTGTTCACCACCAACGCGTTCTCGCTCATGGGCCTGCGCCAGATGTACTTCCTTCTCGACGGCCTGCTCGACCGTCTGGTGTACCTGCCCTACGGCCTGGGGCTCATCCTGGCGTTCATCGGCGCGAAGCTCATGCTGCACGCCCTCCACGAGAACAACCTGCCGTTCATCAACGGCGGTGAGGACGTCTCGGTCCCGGAGATCCCGACGGAGGCCTCACTGCTGGTCATCGTCAGCATCCTCACGGTCACGGTGCTCGCGTCCATCTGGCGCAACAAGTGGGAGGAGGCGCAGGGCGCCATCGACACCCGCATCCGTCCGGAGGAGTGGGACCACGAGCTCACCGACGAGGAGAAGTACTCCACCGGCCACCTTGACCTGCCGGCCGAGCGCCCCGGCACCGCGAACGGGTCCACCCGGCTCAGCGACCTGGGCGACAAGTAACCGAGAGACCCTCGGTGCCGTGAGGTGCCGGGGGTCTCTGGTGTGCGGGGTCTAGCACTCGTCGGTCGGGGAGCGGAACACGTTGAGCACCGGCTTCCACTCACGGACCTCACGGCCGGCCAGGACACCCTCGCGGGTGAACGGGTCGTTGTCCATCAGTTCCTCCGCGTCCCGGAGGGTGGCGGTGTCCGACATGCGGATGACGATGAGCGCGCCACCCTGCCGGTCGACGTAGGGGCCGGAGCCGACGAGGCGGTCCGTCTCGGCGAGCGTGGACAGCCAGGCGCGGTGCTCCGGGCGCAGGCGTACGATCTCGTCGGAACCGTCGGGGTACTGGTAGTGGACTGCGAAGTACTTCATGCCCTCCGATTCTACGCCGGGGCTGACGGGTAGGGTGTGAGTCGTGACTGCACCAACGCCGACCGAGCCGGCCCCGCCCAGCAACTTCAACCTCCCCAACGTGTTGACGAGCCTGCGCATCCTGGTCATCCCGCTCTTCCTCTGGCTCCTGCTCACGGGCCAGATGTGGTGGGCCTTCGGTGTCTTCGTCGCCCTGATGATCACCGACAAACTCGACGGTGACATCGCCCGCGCCCGTAACCTGGTCACCGACTTCGGCAAGATCGCCGACCCCATCGCAGACAAGGCGCTCATCACCGCGGCCCTCGTCGGCCTCAACATCACCGGTGTCCTGCCGGTGTGGGTGACCGTGGTCATCCTGGTGCGTGAGTTCGGCATCACCCTGTGGCGCATGGTCATGCTGCGCCGCGGCCTGGTCGTCCCCGCCTCCAAGGGCGGCAAGATCAAGACGACGCTGCAGGCCCTCGCGATCGGCCTGTACCTCATGCCGCTGCCCGCGTGGATGGACCTGCCGACCTGGCTCATCATGCTCGCGGCCGTCGCCGTCACCGTCATCACCGGCGTGCAGTACCTCTGGGACTCGAGGAAGCAGTGACCCTCGTCGAGGCTCTCCGCCGCCGCGGTCTCACCGTCGCGTTCTGCGAGTCGCTGACCGCGGGGCTGGCCGCCGCGACGCTGGCGGACACCCCGGGTGCCTCGACGGTGCTGCGGGGTGGGCTCATCACCTACGCCACCGACCTGAAGTACTCGCTCGCCGGCGTGCCGGAGGGGGCGGACCCCGTGGCGGAGCAGACCGCCGCGGCCATGGCGGTCGGGGCACGGGAGCGCTGCGGGGCGGACTGGGGCGTGTCCCTCACCGGGGTCGCCGGACCCGACGCGCAGGGGGAGCACCCGGTGGGTGAGGTGTGGATCGGGTACGCGGGGAAGGCGGGCGTCGACACGCAGCGCCTGCAGCTCAGTGGAACCCGACGTGACATCCGTGAACAGGCGGTGCAGGCCGCATTAACGGGACTTGCCTCCCGCGTGGAACAATCCGGGCAACCCGGACGTTAGAAGGAGTAATGGTTACCACCGCTGTACTTGATACCCCGATCGTCACCACCCGACGCACACCCGAACCACTGCTGCGGGAGGCACTCGGTGCCGCCCTGCGCGCCTTCCGGGCGGACCAGGGCATCACCCTCCGGGAACTCGCCGAAACGGCGCGGGTCTCCCCGGGATACCTCTCCGAACTGGAACGCGGCCGCAAGGAGGTCTCCAGCGAGCTGCTGGCCTCCGTGTGCCATGCGCTGGGCACCTCGGTCGCCGACGTCCTCATCGAGGCCGCCGGCTCCATGGCGCTGCAGTCCGTGGCCGAGGAACTCGCCTCCGAATCACTGCATGCATAACCGACGGTCCACACACCTCTCCGCTACCATGGTGGCGTAAAACATTGAACGATAATCAGGAAGGCCCGAACCGACATGGCTAACCCCTTCGTCAAGGCATGGAAGTATCTCATGGCGCTGTTCGACTCGAAGATCGAGGAGAACGCCGACCCGAAGGTGCAGATTCAGCAGGCCATCGAGGATGCCCAGCGCCAGCACCAGGAACTGTCGCAGCAGGCCGCCGCCGTCATCGGCAACCAGCGTCAGCTGGAGATGCAGCTCAACCGTCGCCTCGGTGAGATCGAGAAGCTCCAGGCCAACACCCGGCAGGCACTGCAGCTCGCCGACAAGGCACGCGCCGAGGGCGACGACAAGAAGGCCGTGGAGTACGAGAACGCCGCCGAGGCCTTCGCCGCGCAGCTCGTCACCGCGGAGCAGTCCGTCGAGGACACCAAGCAGCTCCACGACCAGGCCCTGCAGCAGGCCGACCAGGCCAAGCAGGCCGTCGAGCGCAACGCCATGGCCCTGCAGCAGAAGGTCGCCGAGCGCACCAAGCTGCTCTCCCAGCTGGAGCAGGCCAAGATGCAGGAGAAGGTCTCCGAGTCCCTGCAGTCCATGAACGCGATCACCGCCGGTTCCACCCCGAACCTGGACCAGGTGCGCGAGAAGATCGAGCGTCGCTACGCGAACGCCCTCGGTCAGGCCGAGCTGGCCCAGAACTCCGTCGAGGGTCGCATGGCCGAGGTGCAGCAGGCCGGCATCCAGATGGCCGGTCACTCCCGCCTCGAGCAGATCCGCGCCGAGATGCAGGGCGGCGGTCAGCTGACCTCCGGCCAGGCGGACAAGGCCATCGAGGGTGGCACCACGAACGTCACCGACGACGCCGTCGCCCAGCGCATGCGCGAACTGCGCGGCGAGTAGTCAACTCCACACAGCCCCGGCCCGGAAAGGTCGGGGCTGTTGCCGTTCCGTGATCACGTGTTGCCACAACGCATGAGTCAAATGGCATACAGTGAGGGTATGAGTTCCTACATCCGAGACTTCACCTATTTCGTCAGTTCCATGGCGTTGTTCCTCTCCTCGCTGGGTCTGACGATGCTGGGCATCCCCCAGTGCGGTCTGCACGACACCAGCGGGTGCGTGCACGAGTAGTTTTCGTCCCCGGCGCCGACTGCCCGATCGTCTGCGGCGCCTCCACCACTTTCACGTTAGGCTGATGTCATGAGCGCACTTCTCTCCTCCATCCCCCTGGCCCTGTACACCCTCCTGTCCTCCCTCCCGTTCATCCCGTACGTGTAACCGGCAGCACCTGACGCGGCCCCGGAACTGAGGTTCCGGGGCCGCGTTGTGCCTGGGGGACTAGAGGGTGTTACGAAAATCCGGTGAGTGAGACCGGCGTGTCATAAACAGCAACGAGGGTCTCCCCGCGCACGCTGTTGGTGTCGAATCATCAACGCTTGCAAGGAAACCCTCGTTGCCTACTGTACCGCCCTCAGCACGCCATGACCTCACCGACGCTGAATGGGACCTGCTTGTCCCACTGCTACCGGCCCCGTCACGGCGGGGACGCCCCCGCACCTGGGACCTACGGTCCCTGGTCAACGGCATCTTCTTTCGCATCCGCACCGGCTGCCCGTGGCGCGACGTCCATGAGCGCTACGGCCCCTGGTGGCGGGTCCACGATCTGTTCGCCCGGCTGCGGGCCAACGGAGTATGGGAGAACGTGCACACCCGGCTGCTCACCCACGCCCAGGAGAAAGGAAAACCCTCCTGGGAGGTCAGCGTGGATTCCACAACCACCCGTGGACATATCCACGCCGCGGGTGCACGGAAAGACAGCCCCCTCCGCCACCCGGGGGAGCCGGATCATCATGGGTTCGGCCGCTCGCGGGGCGGGTGGTCGACCAAGATCCATGTGGCCATTGACGCTGACTGCGGGGTGCTGTCCTTTGCGATCACCCCAGGTCAAGCCGGTGATGGTCCACAGATGGTGCGGGTACTGGAGAAAATCCGGGTGCCGTCCGCCACGCGTGGTCGGCCGCGGAAACGACCCGAGCGGGTGTTGGCGGACAAGGCGTATTCCTCACGGGCGAACCGGGCGTGGTTGCGGGCGCGGGGGATCAAGGCGACGATCTCCCAGCCGAAGGACCAGGTCGCCAACCGTCGGCGCAGGGGGTCGGCCGGTGGCCGACCCCCTGCCTTCGATGCCGTGGCTTACCAGCGGCGTAATGCCGTGGAGCGGGGTATCAACCGGATCAAGCAGCATCGTGGGTGTGCCACGCGTTTCGACAAGTTAGCGGTGCATTTCGAGGCCACGGTGCAGTTGGCGAATATCCGCTACTGGCTGAAACGACTTTCGTAACACCCTCTAGTCGCCGACGCCGCGGGCGATGAGCGCCTCCGCGAGCAGGCGGGCGCGGCGGATGGAGCGCACGAGCACGGGGGTGCCGAACGCGGCGACGGAGAACCCGGCGCCGCGGGCCTTCCGGGCGGCCAGCACCTCGTGGACGGTGGCCAGCTGCAGGGGGATGAGACGCAGCGTGAGTGACACCGCGAGGGAGATCGTCTCGACGGGCAGGCCGAACCGTGCGAAGGGGGAGAGGCCGCGTTCCACGGCGCCCATGAGTTCGGCGATGGTCGTGGTCAGTGTGAGCAGGGCTGCCGCAGCCACCGAGGCGAAGAGGACCAGCACGGTGGTCAGCGCGAACTCCCAGCCCCGCTGCCACCACTGGAAGGCACCGAGGACGAGCAGCACCGGCAGGACGGGCAGGGTCTGTCCGAGGGCGGTGCGCAGCGGCACGCGCGCCACGACGTAGCCGAGCGCGACGGCCGCCAGCCAGCCCGCCGCCACGAGGGGCGTCTTCACCAGAAAGGTCGAGAGCAGGATGAAGGTGAGGAGGAACAGGAACTTCCAGCCGGCGGGGAGGCGGTGGATGGGGGTGGTTCCCGGCAGGTAGACGCCCAGCGGGATGTTCCTCATGCGAGCATCAGGGAACGGTAGTGGGCGCAGACCTCGGTGGGGGAGCCGTCGGCGATGACGCGGCCGTCGTCGAGGCAGATCACGCGGTCGAAGTCCGCGAGGATGTCCAGGTCGTGGGTGACCACGATGAGCTGCTGGTCGAGGGCGGCGAACTCGCGGGCGATGCGGGCCCGGTTACGCAGGTCGAGCAGGGTGGTCGGCTCGTCGGCGATGATGAGGTCCGGCTCGATGACCAGCACCGACGCCAGCGCCAGCAGCTGCTTCTGCCCGCCCGAGAGGGTGTGCGGGGAGTTCTCGGCGAGGTCGGTGAGGCCGAAGCGGGCGAGGGCGGCGTCGACACGCGCGTCCCGCTCAGCGCGGGAGAGCTTCAGGCGGCGGAGGGAGAAGGCGACGTCGTCACGCACCTGGGGCATGACGATCTGGTTCTCCGCGTCGGAGAACACGAAGCCGACGCGGCGGCGGATGTCGCGGCCGTGGCGGGTGACGTCGGCGGCGTCGACAAGCACGCGCCCGGAGGTGGGCTCACCGAGGCCGTTGATGAGGCGGGCGAGCGTCGACTTGCCGGAGCCGTTCGCGCCGATGACGCCGATGCGGTGCTCGTCGAGGGTGAGCGAGATCCGGTCGAGAGTGGGGGAGACGTCCCCGTCGAAGGTGACGGAGACGTCCTCGAAGGTGATCGTGGGCATTACTTACGACGTGCCAGCAGATCCGGGAAGGCAGCGTGGATGCCGAGGGCGATGACGACCATGAAGGCGAACTTGGCGACGTCCGGGAGGATGAAGGCACCCTGGGCGATGATCGACTCCGTGAGGGACAGGCCCGCACGCCACACGAGGCCGAGCGCCCCGAGGGTGTACTGGAGGAGGAGTCCGACGACGGCGGCGACGGTGAACCAGATGGCCTGCTCACCGCGCTTGCGCGGGCGCGCGCGGTAGGCGATGAGCCCGACGACGCCGGCGGAGACGAGGTAGCCGACGAGGTAGCCGACGGTCGGGCCGGCCAGGGCGGAGAGGGTGGTGCGGCCACCGGCGAGGACCGGCAGTCCGATGAGGCCGAGGAAGAGGAAGAGGGCGGCAGCGAGGAAGCCGCGGCGTCCACCGAGGACGAGGCCGGCGAGGACGATCGCCGCGTTCTGCAGGACGATCGGGACTCCGGCGGCTCCGACCGGGATGGACACGAAGGCCAGCACGATGATGAGTGCGGCGAAGACGGCGATGTAGGCCAGATCCTGCACCGCGGAACGGGAGGTGCGGGCGGGGCGTGCAGCAGTGGTCATGGCGGAAACGATAGCATTGAACGCCGTTCAGCACGGTGTCCGGGGCGCCTGTGGATGGCGTGTCGGTACCATCGTGGCATGCGACTGGCGGAATTCCATGAACTGCTCGCGGACGAGTTCGGACGGGCGAAGGCCCGCCACATCGTCCACAGCCACTACCTCGCCGGTCTCGGCGGGGTGGTCGGGGACCTCGTCGAGGACGGCGTTGACCTGCGGCGCGTCTGGGAGGAGGTCTGCCGGGACTTCGACGTCCCCGAGGAGCGCCGTCTGGGTCGCGACCTGCCAGGCCGTTGACGTTGTGTTCGAACGGGTGTGCGTGTATGTTCGAAGTCGATGATCCTCATGTCCCGCCCTGTGGATACGGTGGGGCCCAGATCGCGCACTCGTGACCGACCTGTCGGAACCGGGATCCTTCCGGGGAAGACCGGGGTCTAAGAGGGTGTGGACATTTGCACACCCGACCCAGCAACCGACGACACCGGCACCCCCGGCACCATCGACCACCCAAGAGAAGGAACCGTCACCATGGCACCCAAGAAGAAGGCCACCGCCGCCAAGGGCGATGACCGCCAGAAGGCTCTCGACGCAGCGCTGGCGATGATCGAGAAGGACTTCGGCAAGGGCGCGGTCATGCGCCTGGGTGACGACAACCGCCCGCCGATCCAGGTCATCTCCTCCGGCAACACGGCCATCGACGTGGCGCTCGGCATCGGCGGTTATCCGCGGGGCCGCATCATCGAGGTCTACGGCCCGGAGTCCTCCGGTAAGACCACCGTGGCCCTCCACGCCATCGCCCAGGCGCAGAAGGGCGGCGGCATCGCCGCCTTCATCGACGCCGAGCACGCGCTCGACCCCGACTACGCCAAGAAGCTCGGCGTGGACACCGACGCCCTGCTCGTGTCCCAGCCGGACACCGGTGAGCAGGCCCTCGAGATCGCCGACATGCTCGTGCGTTCCGGCGCCATCGACATCATCGTCATCGACTCCGTCGCCGCGCTGACCCCGAAGGCCGAGATCGAGGGCGAGATGGGTGACTCCCACGTCGGCCTCCAGGCCCGCCTCATGAGCCAGGCGCTGCGCAAGATGACCGGTGCGCTGCACTCCTCGGGCACCACCGCCATCTTCATCAACCAGCTGCGCGAGAAGATCGGCGTCATGTTCGGCTCCCCGGAGACCACCACCGGTGGCAAGGCCCTGAAGTTCTACGCCTCCGTGCGACTCGACGTCCGCCGGATCCAGACCCTCAAGGACGGCCAGGACGCCATCGGCAACCGCACCCGCGTCAAGGTGGTCAAGAACAAGGTCTCCCCGCCGTTCAAGATCGCCGAGTTCGACATCATCTACGGCGAGGGCATCTCCCGCGAGTCCTCCATCATCGACATGGGCGTGGAGAACGGCATCGTGAAGAAGTCCGGCTCCTGGTACACCTACGAGGGCGACCAGCTCGGCCAGGGCAAGGAGAAGGCCCGCCTGCTGCTCAAGGAGACCCCGGAGCTGGCCGACGAGATCGAGCGCAAGATCTTCGGCAAGCTCGGCATCGGCCCGGACGCCGCCACGGAGGAGGACAGCCTCAGCGACGACCCGGTCGACATGGTCCCGAACGTCGACTTCGACGACGATGAGGCGGAGGCCGCCAGCGCCGCCGCCAAGTAGGGGAGGGCAGCGGTGACCAGCCAGGAACAGAGGATCGCGCAGCTGCGGGCGGCGATTGCCGAGTACACGCCCGGCAACCTCTTCGACCACGAGGCCGAGGAGGCGAAGGCCGCGGTACGCCGCCGGGCACTGCTGCTTCTCGACGCCCGCGCGCGTTCCCGTCACGAGCTGCGCGGCCGCCTGGTGGACCTCGAGTTCGATCCGGTGGTCATCGACGACGTCCTCGACGACCTCGCCGGCGTCGGCCTGCTCAACGACGCGGTCTTCGCGCAGGAGTGGGTGCGCCAGCGGCACGCCCGCCGCGGCAAGTCCGCGCGCGTGCTCGACCGCGAGCTCCGCGACAAGGGCGTCGACGCCGGCACCCGGGCCGCCGCCCTCGAGCAGATCGACCCCGCGGACGAGGAGAGCATGGCACGCAGCCTCGCCGCGAAGAAGGCCCGTTCCGTGCGTACCGTCCCGGAGGACCGGGCCGAGTCCGACAAGGCGCTGCGTCGGATCGTCGGGGTACTGGCCCGGCGGGGATTCAACCAGGGGATGAGCCTGCGCATCGCGCGGGAGGCCCTGGAGGAGCGGGTCGCGCAACTGCAGTGACGCCGCCGCCAACCACGGGGGTTGACGGCGGCGTCGGCAAACGGAAGGTTACTGGCCCGGGTTCTTGATCTCGACGTAGTCGGGGTCGTGCCAGTCGACGTTGACGTTGTCCTTGGTGTCGAGGCCTTGGTCGGGGAGCTCGGGCACCTTGGCGATGATGTTGCGGCGGGCGCGGCCGGCGCGCAGCTGCCGCTCGATGCGCTGCGCCAGCGAGGTGAGCGCCCAGTTGATGAGGATCATGATGATCGCCACGACTGTCAGCGAGGCCAGGAAGTTCTGGTTCACGGACGCCGTCTGGATGCCGGAACGGACCACCTCGACGTAGCCGATCTGGTAGCCGAGCGCGGAGTCCTTCAGGGCGATGACCATCTGCGCGATGAGCGCCGGCAGCATGGCGGCGATCGCCTGCGGCAGGAGGATCGTGCGCATCGTCTGCGAGTGGGACATGCCGAGCGCGCGGGCGGCCTCGGTCTGCCCCTTCGGCAGGGACTTGATGCCGGAACGGAGGATCTCCGCGATGACGGAGCCGTTGTACATCGTCAGGCCGAAGACGACCGCCGCGAACGCCAGCTCCCGGGGCGGGACCATGCGGTAGATGGCGAACATCTGGTACGCGAAGATCATGAGCAGCAGCACCGGGATGGCGCGGAAGAACTCGACGATCACCGCGCAGATCCAGCGCAGCCACGCCATCTCGGAGAGGCGGCCCAGGCCGAGCAGCACACCGAGGATCATCGCCAGGATGATGGACGCGAAGGCGGACTTCAGGGTGCCCCACAGGCCCGGCAGGATGTACGTCCGCCAGGTGAGGGAGTCGAGGAACGGCATCCACTTGGCGGCGGTGAGCTGGCCGTTGTCGTTGAGGGTCCAGATGATCCAGCCGAGTACCAGGGCGGTGAGCACCGCGGTGAGGACGGTGAAGATGACGTTGTTGCGACGACCACGGGGCCCGGGGGCGTCGTAGAGCACTGTCGCGCGTACGGACATTATTTCCTCACCGCCATCCGGTCGGACAGCCGGCCGAGGGCCAGGCCGGTGGGCAGGGTGAGGACGATGAAGCCGAGGGCGAAGATGCCGAACACCACGAAGAGCATGTTGGCGTGGTTCTCGATCGTCGACTTCATGAGCAGCGAGGCCTCCGCCACGCCGATCGCCGAGGCGATGGTGGTGTTCTTGGTCAGGGCGATGAGGGTGTTGCCCAGGGGGATGATCGCGGCGCGGACGGCCTGCGGGAAGACGATGTTGCCGAAGATCTGGCCGAAGGACAGACCCAGGGAACGGGCGGCCTCCGCCTGCCCGAAGTGGACGGTGTTGATGCCGGAGCGCAGTGACTCGGCCACGAAAGCCGAGGTGTAGAGCACGAAGCCGAGCACCGCGAGCCGGAAGTTGTTGTCCACCAGGAAGGTGGGGGAGGTCCGGTCGGCCAGGACCAGACCGAGGTTCTGGTACAGGCCGAAGGAACAGAAGATGATGATCAGGGTGAGCGGGGTGTTACGGACCGTGTTGATGTAGAACGTGGCCAACCCGCGCAGGATCTTCACGGGGGAGACCCTCATGGCGGTGAGAATGGTACCGAGGATCATCGACCCGATGGCGGAGTAGACCGTCAGCTGGATGGTCAGCCAGAAGGCCGGCCACAACCGGGGACCGAGCTCGGCCCATAGCGTCGTCATGAGGGACTCCTAGTCGGCGGTCTGCTAGTTGTCGAGGAAGGACAGGTCGCCCGGCGTGCCCGGTGCAACGGCCTCGTCACCACCGAGGTTCTTCTGCAGCAGGTTGTCGAACTCGCCGGACTCGTGGAGCTCGGTGAGGGCCGCGTTGATGGCGTCGGTGCCCTCGGAGTCGTCCTTGGCCAGGCCGACGCCGTAGTACTCGTTGGTGAACGGGGCGCCGTCCTTCTCCATCTCGATGACCTTGAACTGGCCCGGGGCCTGCGCGGAGTAGCCGAGCAGGATGGTGGCGTCGGTGGTCATTGCGTCGATGTTGCCCTGGCGCAGTGCCTCGACACACGAGGAGTAGGTGTCGTACTCCTGCAGCTGGACACCTGGGAGGGCGTCCTTGACCTTCTGTGCCGGGGTGGAGCCGGTGACGGAGCAGAGGATCTTGCCGTCGAGGGACTCGAGGTCGGAGATCTCCGTCTCGCTCTCACGCACGAGCAGCGCCTGGTGGGTGATGAGGTAGGGGCCACCGAAGTTGACGGACTCGGAGCGGCCCTTGTTGATGGAGTAGGTCGCGGCGATGAGGTCGACCTCGCCGTTCTGGATGAGGGTTTCACGCTGCGCGGAGGGGGTCTCACGCCAGGTGATGGTCGGGGCGTCCCAACCCTTGTCCTCGGCGATGTGGTTGACGATGTACTCGGCGATGTCGACGTCGAGGCCGGCCATGGAACCGTCCGGGTTGCGCAGGCCGAGGCCCGGCTGGTCGTACTTGGTGCCGATGGTGACGTTGCCGGACTCGATGGCGGCGAGCATGCCGTCACCGCCGCCGGAGGAGTCGCCACAGGCGGCGAGGGTGACGCCGGCGAGGACGACGGTGGAGGTGAGGGCGGTGAGGCGGTAGATGTTGCGCTTCATTGTCTTGGTTCCTTTGCTGTGAAAGTTGCGTGAATGAGGGGGATCAGGGGGATCAGTGGGAGAGGATCTTGCCGAGGAAGTCCTTGGCGCGGTCCGTCTTCGGATTGGTGAAGAACTCCTCCGGAGTGTCGTCCTCGACGATCGCTCCGTCGGCCATGAACAGGACCCGGTCCGCGGCGCGACGCGCGAACCCCATCTCGTGGGTGACCACCACCATGGTCATGCCTTCCTTGACCAGGCTGGCCATGACGTCGAGGACCTCATTGACCATCTCGGGGTCGAGGGCGGAGGTCGGTTCGTCGAAAAGCATGATCTTCGGGTTCATCGCCAACGCACGTGCGATGGCGACGCGCTGCTGCTGTCCACCGGACAGCTGCGCCGGGTACTTGCTGGCCTGGTTGGCGATGCCGACGCGTTCCAGCAGGGTCATGGCGCGTTTCTCGGCGTCCGCCTTCTTCATCTTCCGGACCTTCATCGGGCCGAGGGTGACGTTGTCCTTGATGGTCAGGTGCGGGAAGAGGTTGAAGGACTGGAAGACCATGCCGACGTCGGCGCGCAGCCGGGCCAGGTCGCGGCCCTCCTCGGGGAGGAGGACACCGTCGATCTCGATGGTGCCGGACTCGATGGTCTCGAGGCGGTTGATCGTGCGGCACAGGGTGGACTTGCCGGAGCCGGAGGGCCCGAGGACGACGACGACCTGGCCCTTGGGGACCTCGAGGTTGATGTCCTTGAGTGCCTGGAAGTCATCGAAGTACTTCTGCACGTCCGTCATCCGGATCATGGGCGTGCCGGTGTTCTGTGGAACATGATCCGAAGCAGGTGTGGTCTGGGTCATAGCCTGATCTTAGACATAAGCGCGCCTTGGTCATACGACTTTGGGTTAACTTTTCTGCAACATCGCGAAGCCTGTTAAGCACCGGAAGGTGACGACCTGCACCGTTTAGGTCGCCACCAGCACGGTCGTTACAATGGCCTACCGTGGCACAGCTTGAGACCGACACCCCCCGCACCTACGAAGTGCGCACCTTCGGGTGCCAGATGAACGTGCATGACTCCGAGCGTCTCTCGGGTCTGCTCGAGGAGGCCGGCTACACCGCCGCCGGCGAAAATGACCCCGACCTCATCGTGTTCAACACCTGCGCCGTCCGCGAGAACGCCGACGAACGCCTCTACGGCACCCTCGGCCAGCTCCGCGCCACCAAGCGCGAGCAGCCTGGTCTGCAGATCGCCGTCGGCGGCTGCCTGGCGCAGAAGGACCGGGACACCGTGGTCGAGAAGGCCCCGTGGGTCGACGTGGTGTTCGGCACCCACAACATCGGCTCCCTGCCGACGCTGCTGGAACGCGCCCGACACAACGAGGAGGCGCAGGTCGAGATCGTCGACGCCCTCGAGGCGTTCCCCTCCGTCCTGCCCGCCAAGCGCGAGTCCGCCTACGCGGGCTGGGTGTCCGTGTCGGTCGGCTGCAACAACACGTGCACCTTCTGCATCGTCCCCGCGCTGCGCGGCAAGGAGATCGACCGCCGCCCGGGCGACATCCTCGCCGAGGTACAGGCCCTGGTCGACCAGGGTGTCACCGAGGTGACCCTGCTGGGACAGAACGTCAACGCCTACGGCGTCAACTTCGCCGACCCGGAGCTGGAGCGTGACCGCAGCGCCTTCTCCAAGCTGCTGCGCGCCTGCGGTGAGATCGAGGGCCTGGAGCGCCTGCGCTTCACCTCCCCGCACCCGGCCGAGTTCACCTCCGACGTCATCGACGCCATGGCCGAGACCCCGGTCGTGTGCCCGCAGCTGCACATGCCGCTGCAGTCCGGCTCGGACAAGGTGCTCAAGGAGATGCGGCGCTCCTACCGTTCCGCGAAGTTCCTCGGCATCCTCGACGAGGTCCGGGAGAAGATCCCGCACGCCTCCATCACCACCGACATCATCGTCGGCTTCCCCGGCGAGACGGAGGAGGATTTCCAGGGCACCCTCGACGTCGTGGAGAAGGCCCGCTTCACCTCCGCGTACACCTTCCAGTACTCCCCGCGCCCGGGCACCCCGGCCGCCGAGTATGAGGACCAGATCCCCAAGGAGGTCGTCCAGGAGCGCTTCGAGCGTCTCCTCGCCCTCCAGGAGCGCATCTCCGGTGAGGAGAACGCGAAGCTCGTCGGCACCGAGGTGGAGCTGCTCGTCCAGGCCGAAGGCCGCAAGAAGACCGGCCGCATGACCGGCCGCGCCCGCGACGGACGCCTCGTGCACTTCGCCCCGCAGGGCAACCTCGATGGCGACATCCGTCCCGGTGACATCGTCACCACCACGGTCACCGCCTCCGCACCGCACCATCTGCTTGCCGACGCCACCGTGCTCACCCACCGCCGCACCCGCGCCGGCGACATGTCCGCCGCCGGACAGGTCCCCACGACCGAGCCCATCGGCGTCGGCCTGGGGCTGCCGTCCATCGGACGCCCGGAGCCCTCGGCACCCTCGGCCGCCGCGGATTCCTGCGGCTGCTGACGTAGGCTGCATAGAAAGTCACCACCGACCCCCAGAGGAGAACACCGACCGTGAGTAACGTCCCACAGGAGCTCGCCACCCGTGAGAAGCGCGTGGCTTCCCGCCTGGATCTGGGAGGTCGGCTCTGGTTGTTCGTCGCGGCCGTCGTCCTCTACGCGGTGTCGCTCGTCCTGCCGCAGGCCGGCTCCGTCCGGGGCTACGAGGTCCTGTTCCAGCTGCAGCCGGCCGCCGACGCCGGGATCAAGATCACCGAGTACGTCTACGCCGTCCTCGCCTTCCTCGGCGTCGGTGTGCTGACCACACTCACGCTGTTGACCCGCCGCCTGTTCGTGGCCATCCCCGCGTGGATGATCACCACCGTCGGCACCGCGTACTCGCTCTTCGCCCTCTGGCTGCGGCAGACCCGCGCCAACGCCGACGACGGCGTCGAGATGAACCTCGGCTTCTGGATCTCCCTGCTGGCACTGGTCCTCGCCTTCCTCGGCTACGCGATGACCATGTTCCGCCGTAACCCGGAACAGGAGAAGCTGGCCCGCGACCGCGCCAGCTCCGACAACCTCGACGAGGTCGGCCGCATGCAGCAGCAGGCCAACGTCTCCCCGGAGGAGAACCCGCTGCTCATCGACGACCGCCGTTCCCGCGCCAGCGAGCGTCACCAGAAGGGCTAGAGACGCTTCTGCCAGCCTGATCCGCCGCTGACGACCCGCCACCCGAGCCGACGGTTGATGTCGACCATCCAGGTGTTGTCGGCGGCGTTCGACGTGTAGACGCGCGTCGCCCCGAGGTGCTCCGCCGCCGCGCGCAGCGCCTCCTGCTTGATGCGTAGGCCGTAGCCGTTGCCGCGGGCCCGCACGTCGATGGCGGTGATGCCCTGCTCCGCGATGCCCGGCTCGGAGCCGGGGAAGCGGGTGATCTCACTGATGCCGATGACCCCGGTGGCGTCGGAGAGCACCACGCTGACCATCTCGCGTCCGGTGTTGACCACCCGGCGGGCGGCCGCCGCCAGCCGCTCCCGCGTCCAGTCGACGGGCTCGGCGACGAGCCCACCGGTGGGGACGTCGACGGAGGCGCGGTGGTAGAGGGCGAGGACGCCGTCGATAAGCGGGGGCGGGAAGCGGAGGTTGCGGACCACCTCCACGGTGACCCCTGAGGGCCAGTCGGGCGTGCCCGCGTCCACTTCAACGACACCCTGGATCTCCGTGAGGCCGAGGGAGTAGCCGCGTTCGCGGAGGAGGTCGGCCCACTCGCCGGTGCCCGGGGTCTCGTCGGCGGGGTGGAGCAGCCAGGTCTGCACGACGCTGCGCCCCAGGCAGGCGGTGACGGCCTCGGCCTCCGCGAACAGCGTGGACAGCACCGCGCGGCCCTCCGGCTCGAAACCGGCGCCCGGGAGGGGGAGATGCCCTGCGTCGAGGATGACCTCGGCCTCAACGACGTCCCGGTCCTCCATCAGGGGCGTGCTGACGAGGAGGTAGCCGGCCGGATCCTCGTCCGGCACCTCGAGGGCGAAGGCGAGGGTGTCGTACTCCACGGAGCCGCGCAGGCGGTGCTGCACACGCTCCACGGAGGTGGAGGAGGCGGTGTCGCCGGTGGTCTCCTGGGCGGCGAGGTTGGCGAGGAATACGAGGTTGACAACGGCATCGGCCGGTTCCGCACCCGGAACCGGCCGATCAATACGGGTGAAACGCACCCTAGCCCGGATTTTTCACGGGTCTTGTTGCTGAGTCCTCAGCACGGGGGTGACCGACTGCAGGGTCTGCGGAGTCCCGGCGGGTACTGGGCCGGGAAACCAGGGTCCGGTATGAGATCGTAGGGGAACTTCAGGACTGCAGTGACGAAAGCGTGCGGCTGGATGGGGCCAGGATCAGACGATCCGTCTGATCCTGGCCAGCCCATGCTCCAGTAACTCCCGGTGGGGCGCGGCGGCATCGAACCGCAGGCTGACCCGCCTTGCGTGACGCACCACGATCGCGGCGATCGACAACATCCTCGCCCGCAGCGTCTTCGGTTCCCATACCCACCACCGCGACCGCCGTTGCTGTGCCGCGGTACTGCCGGCAGCGGTGACCAACCCCGCCCAGGTGACGAGGCTCATTGCCAGGACCGCCACATGACACCACGCCTGGTTCATTCGGAAACCCTCGTGCGGGAGTTTCCCCAACCCGCAGTCTTTCAGATCCCGGATCCGTTGCTCGCACCTGCCCCTGCCGCGGTGCAGGACGTCGAGCCGGTTGGCATGGCCGGGGCGGTTGGTGACAAAGGCCTGAACCCGGCGGCCATCGACATCCGTGATGCGCAGCTGCGCCCCGGACGCGGGGTGTTCCACCCGGATGATGATCCGCAAATCGTCGGGGTATTTGTCCAGGTCGGTGCCCAGGGGTTCCCCGGCCCAGGACCGCATCCGGGAGGTGATATCGGCAACGTAGCCGTCACCCGGGTCGGTGACGGTGCCGTCGGGGCGGATGATGCCCTGCTTGACGGGGTCCCCCAGGGTCGAGGCGATCTCCCCGATCTGCCAGGTCACCGGGAACCCGATGGAATAGGCCAGGCCCTGGTCGTTGAGGTGGTTGAGAAAGGATTGGGAACCACCGGCGGCATCGGTACGCACCAGCAGGCGTGTGTCCCACTCGTGTCCGTCGGCGTGCTCGGGCAGAGCACTCACCGCCTGGTCCAGCACGGTGATGTGGTCGGCGGCGGTGTTGGATCCGGCGTTGCCGGGGCGCAGGAGCACGGCTGCGGGTTCCCCGGTCAGCCCGTCGCCGTGGTCGATGATCGCTGCCAGGGGGTGGAATCCGAAGTGTTTCTTCCACGTCGGGGTGGCATGCTCTTTGTCGGAGTGGGAGAGGATTTCGGTGGCGTCCAGGTCGATGACCAGTGGATTGTCGGTGGTGGCCCGGGCTGCGGGGTTGCGGGTGCCGCAGGCGGCCCAGGCGGCTCGACGGGCCGATTTCATCCCCGCCAGGATCGCCGTGGTGCCGTCAGAACCCAGGCCGGCGAGTTCTGCGTGGCGGCGATGCACCGTGGAGTCTGAGGGCACCTGGTCGATCAGGCCGGTGGCCACCAGCGGATCCAGGAGGTCCACGTCATTTGCGTCGTCCCCACCGAGGGCAAGTGCCAGGGCGAGAGTGGTCATGGTGTGGCCGGTGGTGTGGACCAGGTTCGGGTTCTGCCGGTCCCCGAGTTCAGTGTCGATCGCAGCGGCCACCCCGACCTGATCAGCGGTGGTGGCCAGTAGCATGAGTCCGGCGTTCGAACACAGCTGGGAAGGTGCGGGGGTGCCGATATGGAAGCTGGTAGTATCCACCCTGAAGGTGATCCTTTCGACCTGGGTGTCTGGAGTCTAAGCAACTACCAATTTACCTGGTCAAGGGTCACTTTCTTCATTTCTTCAGCCGGTGTCCCGCTACTTCTCGTGAAAAACCCGGGCTAGAGGTCCTCCACTGCCTTAGCGGCGGCGTCCGCCCACTCCTGCCACTGGGCGGCCTGGGCGCGCAGCTTCTCCGCCTTCTTGGTGTTGCCCTTCGCGGCGGCGGCGTCGGCCTGCGCGGTGAACTCGGCGACCTTGTCCAGGAACTGCTGGGCGCGGGCCTGGGCCTCCGGGTCGGTGCGGCGCCACTGGGACTCCTCCGCCTCGGAGACACGCTTCTCGATCGCGCCGATCCTGTCCTCGTACTCACGGACCTGGTGGCGGGGGACGTAGCCGATCTCGTCCCACTTCTCCTGCAGTTCACGCAGCTTCGCGCGGGCCCCGTCGAGTCCCTTGGCCGGGTCGATCTGGGCGTCGTACTCGGCGAGGAGGGCGTCCTTGGCCTCGGCGTTGGCGATGAACTCCTTGTCCCGCTCCGCGTTGACGGCGTTACGGGCGTTGAAGAAGTGGTCCTGGGCGGCGCGGAACGCCTCCCACAGCTTGTCGTCGACGTCGCGCGGGGCACGGCCGGCGGCCTTCCACTCCTTCATGAGGTCACGGTAGGCGCGGGCGGTGTCGTTCCAGTCGGTGGAGTCCTTGAGGGCCTCCGCACGCTCGACGAGGGCCTCCTTGGCGCGGCGGGCGGCGGCGCGACTGCGGTCCAGCTCCGCGAAGTGGGAGCCGCGGCGGCGGTTGAAGGAGTCGCGGGCGCGGGAGTAGCGCTTCCACAGGGCGTCGTCGGTCCGGCGGTCGATGCCGCGGATCGTCTTCCACTCCTCGAGGATGGCGCGCAGGCGGTCGCCGGCGGCCTTCCACTCGGTGGAGTTCTCGGCCAGCTCCTCGGCCTCGGCGGCCAGGGCCTCCTTGCGGGCGATGGCCTGCTCCCGGCGGCGGGCGCGGTCGGCCTTCGCCTGCTCGCCGGCGGCGTCGGAGTGCTCCATGATGTCGCCCAGGCGCCGGTCCAGGCCGACGAGGTCACCGATGACGGCGGCGGTCGGCAGCGTCTCCCGCAGCTGGGCGGCGGTCTCCTTGATGGAGTTCGCGTCGTCCGGGTGGGCGATGAGGCGGGCCTCGAGCAGCTCGACCTCGGTGGCCAGGTCATCGAAGCGGGTGCCGTAGTGGGCGAGGCCCTCCTCGGGGGTGCCGGCCTGCCAGGACCCGATCTCGCGCTCGCCGTCGGCCGTCTTCACGAAGACGGTGCCGTCGGCGTCGACGCGGCCCCACTTGGCGGGGTCGTTCTTCGGCGGGCGGACGGCGGCCGGGGCGGCGGGACGCGGCGAGGGTGTCGGACGGTGGCCGACACCGGGCAGCGGACCAGGCTTCGGGCCCGGACGGAGGCCCGGCTTGGGGCCGGGCGTGGGGGAGGGCGTCGGAGAGTTCGTCATGTCGGGGTCCTTTGCTGGTCGTCATGCCGCGCGACACGGCTGCCTGTAGTGCTTCAACCAACATACCGCGCAGCGTTCGGGCCTGTCAGCAGGAGTCAGTAGGATGACCCGGGTGAGCACCAACCTCGTCGTGATGCCCGCCGGACCGGCCCTGGTCCGGGAACTCGCCCCCCGCGATGCCGCAGGTCAGCGCATGGTCGCCGCGGTGCGTTCGCTTGTCGACGCCACCGGTGGCCGCCCCGTCCACCTCGTCGGCTCCCGGTCCCCCCGGTGGGAGACCGGCGTGGAGGGTTCCTTCCGGGCCTGGGGAGCCCCGCAGGTGCAGGTCGGGGCGGGGCACCACCTGCCGGAGCTGGTGCAGCGTTATGTGCTGGGGGAGCGGGCCTCCCGGGTGACGGACGTGCGTGCGGAGCTCGGGGAACCGGACCCCGCCGCGCTGACCCTGGTGGCCCTCGACGGTTCCGCCGGGCTGACGGAGCGGGCCCCGCTGGCGCTGCTCCCGCAGGCCGCCGCGGCCGACGCCTGGTGCCGGGACCTCCTGGCCGGGCGGGAGGTCGGTGACCTGCCCGACGGGGGCGGCATCCTGGAGCCGGAGCTGTGGCACGAGCTGGCGGCCCTGCGGCCGCGGCGGGCGGAACTGGTGGACGCGGACATGGAGCATGGAGTGGGAAGGTACGTGGCGGCATGGCAGATATGACCCCGGTCGCGGTGGTCGGCCCGACGGCCTCGGGCAAGTCGGCGCTGGGCCTGGTGCTGGCGCATGAACTGGGCGGCGAGGTGGTCAACGTCGACTCCATGCAGCTCTACCGCGGCATGGACATCGGCACCGCGAAGCTCAGCGTGGAGGAGCGGGAGGGCATCCCGCACCACCAGCTCGACGTGTGGGACGTCACGGAGACCGCCTCCGTCGCCCGCTACCAGGCCGACGCGGTGGCGGACGTCGAGGACATCATGTCCCGCGGGAAGATACCGATCCTCGTCGGGGGTTCCATGCTCTACGTCCAGTCGCTTCTCGACGACTGGCAGTTCCCGCCCACCGACCCCGCCGTTCGCGCCCGGTGGGAACGGCGCCTGGCGGACGTCGGCATCGATGCCCTGCACGCCGAGCTGGCGGCCGTGGACCCGGCGGCGGCCGCGGTCATCGAGGACAAGGACCCCCGCCGTACCGTCCGGGCGCTCGAGGTCATCGAGCTGACGGGCCGGCCCTTCCAGGCGTCGCAGCCGCCGAAGGACGCGCCCCCGCGGTGGGGCACCCGGATCCTCGGTCTGCGGACGCAGCCGGAGTGGCTCAACCCGCGCATCGAGCTGCGCACCCGGCAGATGTTCGAGCGGGGACTGGTCGAGGAGGTGGACCACCTGGTCGCCGAGCACGGGCTGGTGGCGGACTCCACCGCGGGCCGGGCAATCGGCTACGCGCAGGTCCTGGCGGCCCGGGCGGGGGAGTTGAGCTGGGAGGACGCCGTGGAACGCACGATCACGGGCACGCGGCGCTACGTGCGTCGTCAGCGGTCGTGGTTCAACCGGGACCCCCGCATCGTGTGGCTCGTCGCCGCCGCCGACCCGGCCTCCCGGGCGCTGGAGCTGCTGCGCCCCTGAGGGGCTCAGTAGTCGGGGCCGAGACGCTGCGCGGCCTGCCGGGCGGCGAGCCAGGTCTCCTTGATCTCCAGGGCCCGCAGGTCGGTGACCTGGAGCAGGGCCTCCAGCTGGGAGACGTCGAGGTCCGGGTTGGCCAGGCGGGCGTCGAGACGCCCGAGGAAACGCCGGGCGGTGGCGTACTGGTGGTGGAACGCGGCGATGTCGCCGTCCGTGCAGTCCAGGTCGAGGAGGGCCGGGCGGCTGAGGGTGCGGTCGGCGATGGCCTCCGCATCGGTCCCCGACGCGAAGTGGTCGAACTCGTGGATGACGTCCTGGATGTCCTCGGCGCTCAGCGCGATGGAGGAGCGCAGGGCGAGGGTCTCACTGGAGTCGGGGCGTTTGGTCACCACGAACAGGGCGACCGCGGCGATCGGCACGAGGAGCAGGAAGCCCTGCAGGCGGAAGATGCCGAGGACCGCGACGCAGCTGGCGAGGATGATGAGCAGAATCCACAGTCGTCGATTCGGCTCGGGTCTCACCAGCATCCGGTCGGGCACGGTTACCGCGCCCCTAGTGTCCGCCGCAGCCGCAGCTTCCGCCGCAGCCACCGCAGCCCCCGCCATCGGACATGGGGGAGAGCACGGAGGCGGTGAGCACGGCGGTGCCGGCGACCACGGAGTCACGGGCCGGGAGCTCCGGGCCGTCGGGGAGGCACAGGTCGAAGGGGAAGGCCCCGTCGACGGTGGCGTGGATGAAACGCTGGCCGGTGAGCTGGTTGTGGCGGTACTCGGAGTCGAGGACGCGGGCGGAGAAGGTCGCGGAGGCGTCCGGGGCGGCGGCACCGGAGCCGGAGGTGACCAGCTGTGCACCCTCGGAGATGAGCAGGCCGGTGACCTCGCCGGTGGCGGCCTCGTACTCGGCGGCGGAGGCGTAGGTGGTGGTGTCCAGGCCGAGGGCGGTGATGCCGACCTGCTGCCAGGTCTGCGTGGGGGCGTCGACAAGCAGGGGGCCCTGGGCGAGGTTGCAGGTGACGGAGGTGAGGACGGTGCCGTCCGGGGTGACGATCTCGCAGAGGGCGAGGACGTCGTTGACCATGCTCACGTGGGCGAAGGTCTGGGTGACCGACTCGAAGCCGGCGAAGGTGGCGAAAGGCTCGACGGCCAGGATGTTGATCTGGGCGCCGGAGGCGTCCGTGAACTGGATCAGCTGTCCACCGCGCAGTTCGCCGGTGACGACCAGCTGGTTGGTGGCGATGGCCGCCTCGACGGCGTCCTGCCAGCGGTCAAAACCCAGTCCGATGCTCTTCAGGTCGGTGCTCATGGTTGTCCAGTCTATCCCTTCGCGGGTGCGGGAAAAACATGCCCGCCCGGGGCTTCTCAAAACGCCCGCGCCGGACTACAGTAAGGCAAGCCTTACATATCGGTGGGGCCTATCCGAGAATCAGGGGAACATGATGACCTGTCCGCTACCCACGGCACCGCGCAACTGCCCGCTGCGCCTGCTCGCCGTCAACCCCGACCTGCCGGCCGACATCCGGCGCCGCCTGGCGGAACTGGGGCTGGGACAGGGCGTGGAGTTCTCCCTCGACCGCCGCGCCATCGGCGGCGCCTGCCTCGTGTGCATCGGCACGGCCCGGTACGTCATCGACCGGCGCACCGCCTCCGGTCTCACCGTCGCCCCCGCCTGATGATGGCCGACACCCCGGGCTGCCACGGCCCCGCCCTGCGCTCCGCGCCTCCCGGTTCCCCGGTCGTCGCCGTCGTCGGCGCCCCCAACTCCGGCAAGTCGACGCTCTTCAACGCCCTCACCGGCTCCCGCGTCCAGGAGGGCAACTGGCCGGGCACCTCCGTCGACGTCGCCCGCGGCGAATGGCGGCCCGGCGGCACGCCCCTCGACCTCATCGACCTGCCCGGCGCCTACTCCCTCGAACCCGCCAGCCCGGACGAGGAGTTCACCCGCGACATGCTTCTCGACGACCCACCCGACGCCGTCCTCGCCGTCGTCGACGCCTCCGCCCTCGCCCGCGGGCTCTACCTGGTCTCCCAGCTGCTCGAGCACGAACTCCGCGTGGTGGTGGCCCTGACGAAGACGGACGTGGCGGACCCGGTGGACACCGCCGCGCTGTCCGCCGCGACCGGGGTGCCCGTCGTGGCGGTCAACCCCCGGCAGCGCCGTCACCTCGCAGAGCTCGGACCCGCCCTGGAGGCGGCGCTCGAGCGGGAACCGCGCGCCCTGCGTTCCGCCCCCGTGGCCGGCGACGAGATCGCCGCCGCCGAGGAACGCTTCGGGTGGATCGCCGCGGTGATGGAGGGGGTCGTCGACACGCGGCCGCGGCAGCGGACGTGGACCGACCGGCTCGACGCCGTGACCCTGCACCCCGTGTCCGGGCCGCTGGTGTTCCTCGCCGTCATGTGGGGCGTCTTCCAGATCACCACCACCGTGGCCGCCCCCTTCCAGGACCTCCTCGACCGGCTGTTCAGCGGTCCCGTCAGCGAGGCCGCCCGCACCCTGCTGGGCAACCGGTTCGCGGAGGCCGTCATCGTCGACGGACTCATCGCCGGGGTGGGCATGGTGCTCACCTTCGTCCCGCTCATGGCGCTCATGTTCCTGTGCCTGGCGGTACTGGAGGACTCCGGCTACATGGCGCGCGCGGCCGTGGTCGCCGACCGGACGATGCGTGCCATCGGCCTCCCGGGGCGGGCGTTCATCCCCCTCATCGTCGGCTTCGGCTGCAACGTGCCCGCGATCGCGGCGACGCGCATCCTGGGGCGCCGCGAGCACCGCATCCTCACCGCGCTGCTCATCCCCTTCGCCTCCTGCACCGCCCGGCTGACGGTCTACGTCATGCTGGCCGCCACCTTCTTCCCGACGCACGCCGGCTCCGTCGTCTTCGCCATGTACCTGACGTCGGTGCTGCTCATCGTGGGGGTCGGCATGCTCGTCCGGCGGCTGCTGTGGCGCGGCTTCGGCAGTGAACCGCTCGTCATCGCGCTGCCCCGCTACCAGTGGCCCGGCGCGCGGATGGTGGGGCGGGTGACCTGGACCCGCGTCTCCGGCTTCCTGCGGACCGCCTCGACGGTCATCGTCGCCTGCGTGACGGTCGTGTTCCTCCTGCAGGCGACCCCGGTGGTCGGGGACCACCGCTTCGCCGACGAGGACCTGCCCGTCGCGGACTCCGCCTACGCCGCTGTCGCCGGCACCCTCGCCCCGGTCTTCACGCCTGCGGGCTTCGGCTCCGGCACGCTCACGGGGGCGCTGGTCACGGGGTTCGTCGCCAAGGAGGCCGTCCTGTCCACGTGGGCGCAGACCTACCCCGGCGAGGACCTGGGGGAGGCCGTCACCCGGGACTTCGCGGAGGCCTCCGGCGGACACACCGTGCCCGCGGTGTGGGCCTTCATGATGTTCCTGCTCGCCTACACCCCGTGCGTGGCCACCCTCGCCGCCCAACGCCGTGAGATCGGCCTGCGGTGGACGCTCACCGGCCTGGTGCTGCAGCTCGGGGTCGCGTGGCTGCTGGCCGTCGGCACGTTCCAGCTCCTCAGCGTGTGGTGGTGACGGTGGGACCGGTAGCCCGCATCCGCGCCGCCGTCGACGCCGGGGCACGCACCACCCGGGAAATAGCGGAACACACCGAGCTGCCCGAGGCCCTCGTCCACGCGGTGCTCCGGCACTTCACCGCACCGGAGTCCTGCGGGGCCAGCGCGTGCCGTTCCTGCCCCGTCCAGGAAGGTTGCGGCGGACCGGTACTGTTAACTCTCGGTCCGGCGTGGAACAATGGACACTAATGACTGATGTTTTCAAGCACGACCCCGACCACACCTCGCATGAGGATCTGCTGGCCCGCGCCTTCCGCGACAACGCCCCGCAGCCGACCATCCGGGAGGACTCCGGCACGGACCTGTCCGGGCTCCTGACCCCCACCGTCGGTGAACTCGACCTGGACGACCGCAACCGCTTCCGCCGCGTCACCCGCACCACGGAGATCCGCTCCACCGACGCCGAGGACATCACCGAGGTCGAGTACCGCAAGCTGCGCCTCGAGCAGGTCATCCTCGTGGGCGTGTGGACGGAGGGCACGACCGCCGAGGTCGAGGCCAACATGGACGAACTCGCCGCCCTCGCCGAGACCGCCGGCGCCGAGGTCCTTGAGGCCCTCTACCAGCGCCGCGACAAGCCGGACCCGGGCACCTACATCGGCTCCGGCAAGGTGCAGGAACTCAAGGAGATCATCCTCGCCACCGACGCCGACACCGTCATCTTCGACGGTGAGCTCAGCCCCGGCCAGCTGGTCGCCCTCGAGACGGCACTCAACACCAAGGTCATCGACCGCACCATGCTCATCCTCGACATCTTCGCCCAGCACGCGAAGTCCAAGGAGGGCAAGGCGCAGGTCTCCCTCGCCCAGATGGAGTACCTGTACACCCGCGTCCGCGGCTGGGGCGAGAGCCTGTCCCGGCAGGCCGGTGGCCGCGCCGGGTCCAACGGTGGCGTCGGTCTGCGTGGTCCGGGTGAGACCCGCATCGAGGCCGACCGTCGTCGCCTGCGCACCGAGATGGCCAAGCTCCGCCGTGAGCTGGCCGGCATGCAGACCGCCCGCGAGATCAAGCGGCAGCGACGCCAGGCGTCCACGATCCCGCAGATCGCCATCGCCGGCTACACCAACGCCGGCAAGTCCTCGCTCATCAACGCCCTCACCGGCGCGGGCGTGCTCGTCGAGGACGCGCTCTTCGCCACCCTCGATCCCACGACCCGGCGCGCCGAGCTGGCCGACGGCCGCGCGGTCGTGTTCACCGACACCGTCGGCTTCGTCCGCCACCTGCCCACGCAGCTGGTCGAGGCCTTCAAGTCGACCCTCGAGGAGGTGCTCGCCGCCGACCTGGTCCTCCACGTCGTCGACGGCTCCGACCCCTTCCCCCTCAAGCAGATCGAGGCCGTGAACAAGGTCATCTACGACATCGTCAAGGAGACCGGGGAGGAGGCCCCGCCGGAGATGATCGTGGTGAACAAGATCGACCAGGCCGACCCGCTGGTCCTGGCGGAGCTGCGACACGCCGTCGAGGACGCGGTGTACGTCTCCGCCGTCACCGGCGAGGGCATCAAGGAGCTGGAGGCGCGCATCGAGCTGTTCCTCAACTCCCTCGACGCCCACCTCGTGCTGCTCGTCCCGTTCACCCGCGGCGACATCATCTCGCGCCTCCACGAGTACGGCACCGTCCGCTCCGAGGAGTACACCGAGCACGGCACACGTATCGACGTCCGCCTGCCCCGGCAGATGGCCGGCGAGCTCGCCGAGTTCGTCGTCGACGACGGCGAGGAGTAGCCTCCCGGCCGGAGTCCGGGCGGCAACGGCGCTACTGTGAGACCGTGACCCTCAGAAACCTCGGATGGACCGTCCACGGCGACGGCCGAAAGATCGCCCCCGGCGCGGTCGTCGCGCCCGACGAGAGACTCAGCTGGCCCCGCACCATCGGCATCGGCATGCAGCATGTCGTGGCCATGTTCGGCGCCACCCTCCTCGTCCCCACCCTCACCGGCTTCCCGGTCAACACCACCCTGCTGTTCTCGGGTGTGGGCACGATGCTCTTCCTGCTCATCACCCGCAACCGTCTGCCCTCCTACCTGGGCTCCTCCTTCGCGTTCATCGCCCCGCTGATCGCCAGCCAGCAGCACGGCCCCGGCGCCCAGATCGGCGGCGTCCTGGTCACCGGCCTGGTGCTCGTCGCCGTGGGCCTGGCGGTCAAGGCGGCGGGCCGGAAGGTCATCGACGCGGTGATGCCCCCGGCCGTCACGGGTGCGATCGTCGCGCTCATCGGGCTGAATCTGGCGCCCGTCGCGACGGGCAACTTCCAGACGCAGCCCCTGGTGGCCACCGTGACCCTCGTGGCCATCCTCCTGGCCACCGTCGCGGGCCGGGGCATGGTGGCGCGGCTGGGCATCCTCATCGGCGTGGTCGTCGGCTGGGTGTTCGCCACCCTCACGGGCAACCTCGCAGAGGGGGCCGCGGACACCATCGCGGACGCCGCGTGGTTCGGCCTGCCGGAGTTCCACACCCCGGAGTTCCGTCTCTCGGCGATCCTGGTCACCCTGCCGGTGGTCATCGTCCTCATCGCGGAGAACGTCGGCCACGTCAAGGCCGTGTCCGAGATGACGGGCCGGAACCTCGACGACCTGGCCGGTGACGCGCTCGTCGCCGACGGCCTGGCCACCACCCTGGCGGGTTCCTTCGGTGGTTCCGGCACGACGACCTACGCGGAGAACATCGGCGTCATGGCGGCCACGCGCGTCTACTCGACGGCCGCCTACTGGGTGGCGGCGGCCACCGCCGTCGCCCTGGCGTTCATCCCGAAGTTCGGGGCACTCATCTTCACCATCCCCACCGGCGTGCTCGGCGGGGCGACCCTGGTGCTCTACGGACTCATCGGCATGCTGGGCATCCGCATCTGGCAGGACAACCGGGTCAACTTCAACAACCCGGTCAACCTCACGGCCGCGGCGGTGGCGCTCATCGCCGGCATCGGCAACCTGACGCTCACGGTCGGCGGCATCGAGCTGGAGGGCATCGCCTGGGGCTCGGCCGGCATCATCGTCGCCTACCCGGTGCTGAAGTGGCTCTACGTCACGCTCGGGGAGGGGCGGCACGCCAAGTTCCACCACTGACCCGACCCCTACGTCACCCTGGCCTCATCCCGCGATATTCGTCACAGACACCTGGGTGATCCCCGCCTCCGGGCAGCCCGCAGGGGGCTGCCGGTGGTAGAACGGTAGGCATGCGTGTTCCTGTTTACCTTGCCGTCTCCAAGGACGATTACCTGCGACTGACGGTCAACCCGGACCGGGTGGCGGTCGTCGAGAAGCTCATTGCGGAGGCTGAGCTCCCTGTCCTGCGTCTCAGCGACGAGTGGTTCATCCTCGATGACGACCTCATGCTCACGCACGCGGAGCCGGCCCTCAACGGCGGCGAGATGTGGCAGTTCAAGCCGACGCGCAACGCGCTGGCCCCCGTCCAGGTGACGATGATCGCGCAGGCCCTCTCCGAGGTCGGCGAGGTCACCTACTCCCACGACCTGCCCGCCCTGGCGCAGTTCTTCGCCGAGGCGGCCGAACGCCACGACGCGATCATCATCGCCTACATGTGACCCCGAATCGACGAACGCCTCCCGCCCCTGCTGACAGGGGAGGGAGGCGTTCTCCGTGTCCGGACTACTTGTCCAGGTCCGACTCGATGAGAGCCGCGATCTTCTCGACGGCTTCCGCGTTGTCGGAGGTGACGGTGACCTGGTCACCCTTCTCGGCGCCGAGCGCCATGATCATGAGGGAGGAGGCGGCATCGGCCTCCTCGCCGTCCTCGTCACCGACGAGGGTGAGGAGGATCTCGTCGTCGTACTCGGCGGCGGCGTCAGCGACGATGGCGGCGGGGCGGGCGTGGAGGCCGACTGCGGAGCCGACGGTCACGGTCTTGGAGGCCATGGGTGGGGTCCTTTCGTGAATTAAGGGGTTCTGTGGCCAGTTTAGGCATCGACCGTGGCGGCTGCTACCGCTTTCGTCGGCCAGAACTGCTTGAGGGCGATGACGGTGGCGGCGGAGACGACCGTGCCGGCCAGGATCGCCAGCAGGAAGCCCCACCAGGGGTCGATGGCGAAGAGGACGAACACGCCGCCGTGCGGGGCGCGGGAACCGACGCCCAGGGCCATGGCGGTGGCGCCGGTGACGGCACCGCCGACCATCATCGAGGGGATGACGCGGAACGGGTCGGCCGCCGCGAAGGGGATCGCACCCTCGGAGATGAAGGACAGTCCCAGCAGCCAGGCGGACTTGCCGTTCTCCTGCTCGGCCGGGGTGAACAGGCTGCGGCGGAGGATGGTGGCGACGGACAGGGCGATCGGCGGGACCATGCCGGCGGCCATGACGGCGGCCATGATCTGCATGGAGGCCTCGTCACCGGTGGACAGGCCGGCGGTGGCGAAGAGGTACGCCGCCTTGTTCACGGGGCCACCGAGGTCGAAGCACATCATGAGACCGAGGATGACGCCCAGCACGACGGCGGAGGAGCCGGACATCGAGGACAGCCAGTCGGTCAGCCCGGTCATGATGCCCTCCAGAGGGCGGCCGAGCAGCAGGAACATCGTCAGACCCACGATGAGGGAGGTGAGCAGCGGGATGATCACCACCGGCATGAGCGAGGAGAGGATGCGGGGCACCTTCCACGAGGCGATCCACCAGGCGACGAGTCCGGCCAGGATACCGGTGACCAGACCGCCGATAAAGCCGGCGCCGATGAGCACGGAGATCGCGCCGCCGACGAAACCGGGGGCGATGCCGGGGCGTCCGGCCAGGGCGTAGGCCGTGTAGCCGGACAGCGCCGCGACGATGAATCCCATGGCCATCTGGCCCGTGGCGAAGAGCACCGCACCGAGGTACAGCGCGAGGCCGGAGCGGTCGAAGGCGACGGTGGCGCCGTCGACAAGCACCTCGTTGCCGGGGAGGTTGGTCAGCGAGTGCTGCAGGGCGATGGCCTGCCAGCCGTTGGCCATGTCGTAGCCGCCGACGAGGAAGCCGAGGGCGAGCAGCAGACCACCGGCCGCGACGAACGGGATCATGTAGGACACACCCGTCATCACCGCCTGCTGGATGCGGCGTGGCCAGCTCAGCTCGGTCTGCTTCTCCGCGCTTGCCGACGCCGTCCCGCTCACCCGGCGTGCCTCCGGGTTACGGGAGGCGGCGACGGCCTCGTCGAGCATGACCGACGGCTCGTTGATGGCGCGCTTGACGGAGGACTCGATGACGGGCTTGCCGGCGAAACGCTCACGGTCACGCACGCCGACGTCGGTGGCGAAGATGACGGCGTCCGCGTCGCGGATGAGGTCCGGGTCGAGGGCCTCAGTGGAGGAGGAGCCCTGGGTCTCGACGTGGAGCTCCACGTCCTCGCGGGCGGCGGCCGTCTGCGCCAGGGCGTCGGCGGCCATGTAGGTGTGGGCGATGCCCGTGGGGCACGCGGTGACGGCCACGAGGCGGGTCCGCGGCTTCTCGACGGGCTTGTCGGTGGGCTTCTCGGCGGGCGGGGTGGTCTGCGGGATGTCACCCACGACCTCCTCGACGGCCGTGACGATCTCCTCCTCCGTGGTGGCGGCGCGCAGTCGTTCGAGGAAGTCACCCCGGACGAGGGCGCGGGCGAGCTTGGAGAGGATCTTCAGGTGGGCCTTGCCGCCGCCCTCGGGGGCGGCGATGAGGAAGACGAGCTCGGCGTCGCCGTCGGGACCGCCGAAGTCGACGGGGCGCGACAGTCGGGCGAAGGCCAGGGTCGGGACCTCGACGGCGGCGGAACGGCAGTGGGGGATGGCGACGCGGCCGGGCACACCGGTGGGGTTCTGGGCCTCACGGGCGAGGGCGGCGTCGGCGAGCAGTTGCGGGGAGCTGGCGCGGCCGGCGGCGTGGACGACGCCCGCCAGGGCGGTGATCACCTCGGTGGTCGTGCCGCCGAGGTCGGCGTCCAGGTGTACCAGGTCAGGAGATATGACGGACATGGGTTTCCTCGAGATTCAGTTGTGCGGGGGAAGGAATGGTGGTGCCGGGCAGGCCGGTGGCGGCGGTGCCGTAGGCGACGGCGCGGGCCAGGCAGTCGGCGGGACTGCCGCCCTCCGCGCGGGCCATGAGGTACCCGGCGAGCGAGCTGTCGCCCGCGCCGACGGTGGACATGACGTCGACCGGGGGAGGGGTGGCGAGCCAGACGCCCTGCGCGGTGACGAGGGCGGCTCCGGCGACGCCGAGCGTCACCAGGACCTCGTTGACGCCGCGGTCGACGACGACGCGGGCCGCGTCGATGACCGGGGAGAAGTCGCCGCGGGCGGCGGCCGCCTCGAGGTGCTCGCCGTCACGGTCGACGAGCTGCCCGAGCTCCATGCCGTTGGGCTTGATGAGGGTCGGGGCGGCGACCTCGAAGCCCTCGCCGAGGGCGATCATCGCGGCGTCGGACGTGTCGACGGCCACCGGCAGGTCCGGGTGCGTCGCGCGGACGGTGGTGATGAGTTCCGTGTACCAGCCGGTGGGGACCCCGGGCGGCAGGGAACCGGCCATGACCAGCCAGGAGGCGTTCGCGGCGAGGCGGACGACGGTCTCCTCGATGATGCGGCGGGTGGGCGGCTCGATCTGCGCGCCGAGGCCGTTGATCTTGGTGGTGGTCCCGTCCGGTTCAGTGAGGGTGGTGTTGATGCGGACGCCCTCGGACACCGGGATGGCGTGGAAGGGGATCCCGGACTGGCGGGCCAGGGCGACGAAGGGGTCGTTGCCGTCCGCCGGGAAGAGGGCGAGGCTGAGTTTGTCCGCGAGGGTCAGGGCGTGCGTGACGTTGACGCCTTTTCCGCCGGCCACCTGGGAGATGGAGGAGGGACGGTGGACGAGCCCGCGGCGCAGCCGCGTCCCCAGTTGCATGGTCGCGTCGATGCTGGGGTTGGGGGTGAGGGTGAGAATCACGGCGGGCTCCCTGTCCGTTCGGAAAAACGTGTCGTTGCGGCGTGTCCGCTGGGTGGCGGGGGACGCGTGCCCGGAGCGGTGTCCGGTCGGGTGACCGAACAGGTCCTGAGCTGGATCAATCCTATGGGGCGCGACCCGGGGATCGGGGCGCTCCGGGGCTGTCCCGGGCGGGACGTTATGAAAATGATGAATTAAGTCACATTTAATGTGGTGTTACAACATCATCATTGTCCGATTGTGTCCGTTTGTCAAGGGTTGCCTGTCTGGATCGTTGCTAACTAGTGGATTTTGTGGTGTTCTGGAGGTCACAAGACCTCGTCACTGTGAGATGGGACAAGCAACCATGACTTCAGACTCCACGATCATCAAGGGCACCGGTGTGGTCGCCGGAATCGCCTACGCACCCGCCATCTGGGTCCACCCCCGACCCGAGCTGCCCACCGCCGGAACCACCATCGCCGACGACGCCCACGACTCCGAGTTCGAGCGCTTCACCACCGCCGCCGACGCCGTCGCCGCGCGCCTGAGCGCCCGCGCCGAGACCGTCGAGGGGGCCGCCGCCGAGGTCCTCAAGGCCACCGCCGGCATGGTCACCGACCGTGGCTGGCGCCGGACGGTGAAGAAGAACATCACCGCCGGGCATCCGGCCGACTACGCCACCGTCGCCGCCACCCAGAAGTTCGTGGAGATGTTCGAGGCCGCCGGCGGACTCATGGCGGAGCGCACCACCGACCTGCGCGACATCCGCGACCGCGTCATCGCCGAACTCCGCGGCGAGGACGAGCCGGGCCTGCCCGACGTCACCCGGGAGTCCGTCCTGTTCGCCGACGACCTCTCCCCGGCGGACACCGCCACCCTCAACCCGGAGCTCGTCGTCGCCCTGGTCACCGAACTCGGCGGCCCCACCAGCCACACCGCGATCATCGCCCGCCAGCTCAACGTGCCCTGCATCGTCGCCGCCGGCCGGGCGGTCCACGAGATCCCCGCGGGTGAGTACGTGCTTGTCGACGGCGCCAGCGGCACCGTCACCCTCAACGCCGACGAGGAGACCGCCCGCGCCTCCGTCGCCTCCTCCCGGGAGCGTGCCGCGATCGTCGCCCAGTGGCGTGGTCCGGCCCAGACGAAGGACGGTCACCGCGTGCAGCTGCTGGCCAACGTCGCCGACGGCAACGCCGCCCGCATCGCCGCCGACACCCAGGCCGAGGGCATCGGCCTCTACCGCACGGAGATGAGCTTCCTCAGCACCTCCCAGGAGCCCTCCGTGGAGGAGCAGGCCGCCGTCTACCGGAAGGTCCTCGAGGCCTTCCCGGCCTCCAAGGTGGTCATCCGCACCCTCGACGCGGGCTCCGACAAGCCCATCGCCTACGCCAACATGGAGCACGAGGACAACCCGGCGCTCGGCGTCCGCGGTCTCCGCATCGCCTGGGGCAACGAGGGCATCCTGGTCCGGCAGCTCGACGCCATCGCGCTGGCCGCCGAGGGACGCGGCGAGGACGCCCCCACCTGGGTCATGGCCCCGATGCTGGCCCGCGAGCGGGAGGCCCGCTGGTTCGCCGAGCTGTGCCGCGAGCGCGGCCTCACCCCGGGCGCGATGATCGAGGTCCCCGCGGCCGTCATCATGGCCGACAAGATCATGCCCCACCTGGACTTCGTCTCCATCGGCACGAACGACCTCACGCAGTACACGATGGCCGCCGACCGTCTCTCCCCGAGCCTGGCCTACCTCACCGACCCGTGGCAGCCGGCCGTCCTGCGTCTGGTCAAGGAGACCTGCCGCGTCGGTGAACTCACCGAGACCCCCGTCGGCGTGTGCGGCGAGGCCGCCGCCGACCCGAAGCTGGCGTGCGTGCTCACCGGCCTGGGCGTGACCTCGCTGTCGGCGGCGTCGACCGCCGTGGCCGGCGTCGGTGCGCAGCTGGCGGAGCTGGATCTCGCCGCGTGCCAGGAGGTCGCCCGCGCGGTTCTCGACGCCCCCGGCGCCACCGCGGCACGCGAGATCGCCCGGGAGATGATCCTCGGGTAACCGGCGCCCGCGTGGCGCGAGGTCAGTTCTCGGCGATGACGACGTCGACCTCGCGCTCGCGGAGCGCGGTGACGAAGGACTCCGGTGCGGCCGGGTCGGTGATGACGACGTCGATGTCGTCGATGCCGGCGAAGCTCACCAGGTAGTCGGTTCCCAGCTTCGTCGAGTCGCAGAGCACGACGACCTTGTGGGCGTTGGTCACCATCGCCGACTTGATGGCGGCCTCCTGCGCGTCCGCGGTGGACAGGCCGTGGTCGAGGGTGAGGGCGTTGGTGCCGATGAAGGCGACGTCGGCACGCATGAGCGCCAGCGTGCGCAGCGCGGTGTCGCCCACGACGGCCTGCGTGATCGCCCTGACTGAACCACCCAGCAGCTGCACCTCGCTGAGACCCTTGGTGGCCAGATTGAGGGCGATGGGCAGACTGTTGGTCACGATCGACCACTGCCGGGCGTTCGGCTGCTCGGCGATGAGATCCGCGAGGGTGCCGATGGTGGAACCCGCGTCGAGGAAGAGACCCCCCTGGGGCTCGGGCAGGAAACGGAGCGCGGCGCGGGCGATCGCCGACTTGGCGGTCGGGGCGGAACGGAAACGGGCGTCGAGGGAGAACTCCGTGGTCTGGAAGGTCTGGCTCGCGACGGCGCCGCCGTGCACGCGGTGCACCACCCCCTCCCTGTCGAGCACCGCCAGATCCCGGCGGATCGTCTCGGCGGTGACCTCGAATCGGTTCGCCAGTTCGGTGACATTGACGCGCCCCTCAACAGCGGTGAGGGAGGCGATCTGCCGACGGCGTTCCTCTGCGTACATGTGGACTCCTCTGGCACCCGGGTGGTGAAATCGGACATCGGCCATGTCCGTTTTTCCCATTGTTTCAAACATCGGAGTTTCGGGGGAGGACGAAGTCAGTTGTCCTGCGCCGACGGGGGCGGACGGCTCCTATGGCGGGGGTGGCGGAATTGCCGGTCACGGGCCCCTGACATGCCCGCTTGGGTGGGAAGCTGTGGATCTCGGGGCGGTGAAATGCCCGTTCCCTCGGGGGTGGGTCAGAGGCGGCGGAACACCGAGACGATCTTGCCCATGATCTCCGCCTGGTCGCCGGGGATGGGGGCGTAGTCGTCGTTGTGGGGGAGAAGCCACACGCCCGTGGAGTCCTTGTGGAACTCCTTGGCCGTCGCCTCCCCGTCGATGAGGGCGGCCACGAACTCACCCTGCTCGGCGACGGGCTGGGAGCGGACGACCACCCAGTCGCCGTGGAGGATGCCGGCGTCCCGCATCGACTCGCCGTCGATCTGGAGCATGAAGAGCTCGCCGTCGCCCACGAGATCGGCGGGCAGCGGGTAGTAGTCCTCCACCTCCTGCTCGGCGAGGATCGGCGAACCGGCGGCGATGCGACCCAGCACCGGGATGAAGTTGGCGGCACCCGCGCCCTCCGGGGCAGAGGTCGGGGCGGAGGGCTTCGCCGCCACCTTCCGGCCCGGCTTCCGGGCGGGCTCGGTGGACGGCAGGGTGCGGACGTCCACCGCGCGCGGCTTGTTCGGGTCGCGCCGCAGGAAGCCCTTCTTCTCGAGCTGCTTGAGCTGGTAGGCCACCGAGGAGGTGGACTGCAGCCCGGCGGCGTCGCCGATCTCACGGATGCTCGGCGGGTAGCCCCGCAGGACGACGGCGTCCCGGATGACCTCCAGGATGCGGCGCTGGCGGTCGGACAGGGTGGACGGGTCGGGCTTGCCGGTGGGCGGGGTCTTGGCGGACATGGTCTTCTCGCTCCTTGCGGGGGCTGGTGGTGCGCGGGCGGCGACTGCCCGGGTCTGTTCGAATGACGCACCGTGAGTGCGTGATTCACCTGATACATGTCTACCACGTCGTGGTACGGATGTTCGAGTATTTCCGGCGTTTTGTGGACAGACTTTCGAACGGGTGCTATAAATCGAACACAGCGGCGGGTTCGAACACCTGAACGGTTTGAGGTTCGGGGTGTCTGCCGTCGCCGATATTCTTCCCGCAGATCAGACAGGCCAGGAAAGGACCGCACCATGACGACCTTCATCCACGACTCCCGTGCAGGTGGCAGCGACTCTCGACCGGTGGAGGCCGTGGTGCCCGCGGCCGCCGTCTGGGAGCCCTCCGGATTCCGGGAGGGTTCCGCGGAACAGCGTGGCATTCGAACGCTGCGGCCCTCCGATCGAACGCAGGGCCGAGTCGCAGTCGTGCCCGGGACGGTCGAGCAGGTGTGCCACGAGACCTGGCGGGACCGCGCCCGCCGACGCCGGGAGGTGGGGCTCACCTACCTGCTCGGCGGACTGCTCGGGCTGGCGGTCGTCGGAGCCGCCGTGCTGGGCGTGGACGGGGGAGAGGAACCGGTCATGCACCCCGTCACCGTCCAGGGGCGCTGAGTGGACCAACGCCGCGGGTAGACTGAGGGGTCACGAACAGCCCCGTCCTCCCGTCCCAGAAAGGCGCTGACAGCACACCGTGTACTGCCCGTTCTGCCATCACGACCACTCGCGGGTCATCGACTCCCGCATCATCGACTCCGGTGCCTCGATCCGCCGCCGCCGTGAGTGCACCTCCTGCCGCGGCAGGTTCACCACCATCGAGAAGGCCGTCCTGCTGGTGATCAAGCGCAACGGGGTGACGGAGCCGTTCAGCCGCGACAAGGTCGTGCTCGGCGTGCGCCGCGCCTGCCAGGGCCGTGACGTCTCCGACGACGCCCTCAAGCGCCTGGCGCAGGAGGTCGAGGAGACCGTCCGCTCCCACGGCAGTTCGCAGGTCCACGCCAACGACATCGGCCTCGCGATCCTGGAGCCGCTCCGTGCGCTCGACGAGGTCGCCTACCTGCGTTTCGCCTCCGTCTACAAGTCCTTCGAGTCGGCCGAGGACTTCGAGTCGGAGATCCGCCTCATGCGCCGCCGCGCCCGCGAGGAGGCCTCCGCCCTCGAGGGCTGACCCGTCAGCGGAGCTTGTCCACCGCCTTCTGGATCCGGCGCAGCGAGATCGGCCGGGCCGTCCCGAGGCGCTGGGCGAACAGGCTGACGCGCAGCTCCTCGATCATCCAGCGGATGTCCTTGACCTCGCGCGTCTTCTCCCGGCCCTGCGGGAGCTTGGCCAGGCGCAGCGTCAGGTAGGACTGGGCCTCCTCGACCTCGTCCTGGCGGTCGGCGTCCTTGTCCGGGTCCTGCGCCATCTCCTCCAGGCGGATGCGCATGGCCTGCAGGTAGCGGGGCAGGTGGCGCAGCTGGGCGGCACCGTGCAGGGTGACGGCGTTGCGGGGGAGGAGGAACTCCAGCTGGGCGGTCATGTCGTCGATGGCGTCGCCGCTCCAGCGGGAGAGTTCTTCGGCGACGGACTGGTACTCGATGAGGGCCGGCGCCAGGGAGACGATGGTGCGGCGCACCACGCCCGCCACCTCGGGGGCGACCTTCGCGCGGAGGGCCTCGAACTCCTCGGGGGAGCGGACAGGGCCGCCGTGTTCGAGCATGAGGTCGCGGATCGCGGCGACGCGGGCGTCCTCGACGAGTCCCTGGGCACCGCCGTGCGGGTAGTTGTCGACGGCGACGCGCTGCTGCAGCGGCAGCCCGCGGGTCATCTGCCCGGCGTTGACGGAGATCTCCCGCAGGAGCAGCGTCAGCGTCGCGGTCATCATGGAGGCGTCGGCGGCGGCCTTCGTCGGATGGACGCGGATCTCCACGCCCCCGGGGGTGGCCACCAGCGCCGGGTAGGCGGTGACCTCGTGGCCGTCGACGACCGTGGTCACCTCCTCCTGGACGGTGCCGAGGGTGTCGCTGGTCCACTTCGGCACGGCCTGCGACTCGGAGGTGCGGGCGACCTTGCTCACCGAGGAGGTGATCGACCCGGCCTGCCGCTTGATGAGGGCCCCGAGGTCCTTGTCGGCGTCGATGACCTTGCCCCGCTTGTCGACGGCCCCGTACGTCATCTTCAGGTGCGGCGGGATCGCGGACGGGCGGAAGTCCTCGGCCGTGATGTGGCGGCCGCCCATGGAGTGGAGCACCTGGGTGAACTGCTCAACGAGGGATCCCTCGTAGGGGACCAGGCGGGGCAGTGCCTGCCGGGCGTAGTCGGGGGCGGGCACGACGGTGCGGCGCTTGTCCTTCGGGAGGGTGCGGATCAGCTCGGTGAGCAGCTCCTCGCGCAGGCCCGGCACCAGCCAGTCGAAGCCCTCCCGGTCCATGCCGGCCAGCAGCGGGATCGGCACCAGGATGGTCACGCCGTCCTGCGGGTGGCCGGGTTCGAAGCGGTACTCGAGGTCGTAGTCGATGGTGCCCTTGCGCCACTTGTCGGGGAAGGCGGCCTCGGTGATCTCCTCGGCGTCGTCGCCGAGGAGCGCCTCGGGGTCGAAGTCGAGCAGGTGCGGATTCTTCTGGCGTTCCTTCTTCCACCAGGAGTCGAAGTGCCGGCCGGTGGTGATGGTGGCGGGCAGCTTCGCGTCGTAGAAGTCGAAGAGCGCCTCCTCGTCGATGACCAGGCCACGACGGCGGGCCTTCTCCTCGACCTCCGCGGCGGCCTCGAGCTTCTCGACGTTCGAGTGGAAGAACGTGTGGTGCGTCGTCCAGTCGCCCTCGATGAGCGCATGCCGGATGAACATGTCACGGGCCGCCTCCGGGTCGACCCGGTGGTAGGGGACGATCCGGTCGGCGACGATGGTGACGCCGTAGAGCGTGGACTTCTGGTGCGCGATGCCGGAGGCCCGCTTGCGGGACCAGCTGGGCTCGGAGTGCTGGTGCTTGAGCAGCGGGGCGGCGAGCTTCTCCACCCAGGCGGGTTCGATCTTCGCGACGTCCCGGGCCCACAGGCGGGAGGTCTCCACCAGCTCGGCGGCCATGAGGAACTCCGGTGGCTTCTTCGCCAGGGAGGAGCCGGGGAAGATCATGAAGCGGGTGCCGCGGGCACCCCTGAACTCCCGGGTGTTGCCGTCACGGGCGCCGATGTGGGAGAGCAGGCCGGACAACAGCGACTGGTGGATCGCGTCGGAGCTGCGCTCGCCGGCGACCTCGCCCAGGTGGCGGGCCGACCAGCCGAGCTGACGGGTGACCTCGCGCAGCTGCCGGACCAGGTCGTACCACTCACGGATGCGCATGTAGTGGAGGTACTCGGACTTCATGCGGCGTCGGAAAGCGTTGCCCGAGAGGTCGTCGCGGGACTGGGTGATGTAGTCCCACAGCTTCAGGGAGCTGAGGAAGTCACTCGTGGAGTCCTTGAAGCGGGCGTGCTTCTGGTCGGCCTGCGCTTGCTTCTCCAGGGGGCGTTCGCGCACGTCCTGGATGGTCATGGCGGCGACGATGACGATGACGGCGTCGAGCTCGCCCAGGCGGTTGGCCTCGACGAGCATGCGCGCCATGCGGGGGTCGACCGGGATGCGGGCGATGTCGCGGCCGATCTGGGTGAGCACGGGTTGGCCGTCGCGTTCCTCGTCGGTCAGTGCCCCCAGCTCGTGGAGCAGGAGGAGACCGTCGCGGATGGCGCGGTTCTCGGGGGCCTGGACGAAGGGGAACTCGGCGATGTCGCCCAGCCGCATGAGCGCCATCTGGAGGATGACGCTGGCCAGGTTGGTGCGCAGGATCTCCGGGTCGGTGAACTCCGGGCGGGAGTTGAAGTCCTCCTCGGAGTAGAGGCGGATGGCGATGCCGTCGGCGACACGGCCGCAGCGGCCGGAACGCTGGTTGGCGGAGGCCTGCGAGATCGGCTCGATGGGCAGGCGCTGGACCTTGTTGCGCGTCGAGTAGCGGGAGATGCGGGCCGTGCCGGTGTCCACCACGTAGCGGATGCCGGGGACGGTCAGCGAGGTCTCCGCGATGTTCGTCGACAGGACGATGCGGCGGCCGGAGTGCGGCTCGAAGACGCGGTGCTGCTCCTGGTTCGACAGGCGTCCGAACAGGGGCGTGACCTCGACGCCGCGCCACTTGCGGCCCTCGATGGCCTCCATCGCGTCGCGGATGTCGCGTTCGCCGGGGAAGAAGCAGAGGATGTCGCCGGGGCCCTCGAGCATGAGCTCCTCGCAGGCCTCGCACAGCGCGTCGAGGGGGTCCTGGTCGACGACCTTGCCGTCGCGCTCGAACTCCATCGGCCGGTAGCGGATCTCCACGGGGAAGGTGCGGCCGGAGACCTCGATGATGGGGGCGGGTTCGCCGGAGGCGTCGGCGAAGTGCTCCGCGAAGCTCTCCGGGTCGATCGTCGCGGAGGTGATGATGACCTTGAGGTCCGGACGCTTCGGCAGCAGACGCTTGAGGTAGCCGAGGATGAAGTCGATGTTGAGGGAACGCTCGTGCGCCTCGTCGATGATGATCGTGTCGTAGGCGTTGAGGAAGCGGTCCCGCTGCATCTCGGCGAGCAGGATGCCGTCGGTCATGAGCTTGACGGCGGAGGTGGGGGAGACGCGGTCGTCGAAACGGATCGCGTAACCGACGGTCTCACCGATCGGCTGGCCCAGCTCCTCCGCGATACGTTCGGCGACGGTGCGGGCCGCGAGGCGGCGCGGCTGGGTGTGCCCGATGAGGCCGCGGCGGCCGCGCCCCAGGTCGAGGCAGATCTTCGGGATCTGGGTCGTCTTACCCGAACCGGTCTCACCGGCGATGATGACGACCTGGTTGTTCTCGATCGCCTCCGCGATGTCCTCGCGGCGCGCCGACACCGGCAGGGTCTCGGGATAGGTGATCTCCGGCACGCCGATGTCGATCAGCTGCCGCTTCTCGACGGCGCGGTGGACGTCCTTCGCGATCGCCTCCAGCGCCTGCGGGGAGCGGGCGCGGTGCAGGCGGCGTCGGAAAGCTCGTTCGTCGGCGAAGGTGACGTCGCTGAGCATTTCGTACAGCGCGTCCCGGGTGATCGGGGAAGGAGAAGCGTTAGTCATGGCTGACGTCTCATCCTACCGGCTCGCGGCAACTGCTCTATCGTGGGACCGGTTGCAGCATTTCCTCCACATGAGAAAGGTCAGAGTGATGACCAACCCCCACGATCCTTTCGGGGATCGGTCCCAGCACCCGGAGAACCGCGGAGATTCCGGTGACGGCGGGAACGGCGAATTCCCCTCCTACCCCTCCTACCCCTCCTACCCCTCGACCCCGCACCCGGAGGACGCGCCGGGCTACGCCGGCTACTCCGGCTACTCCGGTTACGGGGCGGCCGACTGGGGCAGCGCCGGGCAGCCCGCCGGCATCCAGCCGCAGGGCACCGGTCGTATCGACGCGATGGCGGCCGTGCGCTGGGCCTTCAGCGCGGTCTTCCGCAACTGGAAGGTCTGGATCCTGGGCATGCTGGCTCTGCTGGTGGTCAGCCTCATCGTGTCCGCCGTGGGTGAGTTCCTCTTCCCCACCTCCGGCGGGCAGGTCCCCGCGGAGTTCAGCCCGGGGATGGAGACCGGTCTCAACGCCGGGGGACTGATCTTCCAGCTCCTCTACGGAGTGGCCTCGGTCGTGGTGACGGTCCTCATCTACCACGGCGCACTGCGCCAGGTGGACAAGCAGGACCTGAGCTTCCGGGACTTCACCGGCAACGTCAACCTCGGCCCCGCGGTGGGCCTCTACATCCTCCTCCAGTTCCTCATGGTGCTGGTCCTGGCCGTCATCCTGGTGCCCGTCGCCCTCGGTGGCGGCCTCTTCGCGGTCGACCAGCTGACCTCGCAGGACGACTTCCTCTCTTTCCTCGGGGTCGTCCTGGGGCTACTCCTCGTGGCGGTGGTCCTCTCGCTGCTGGTGACCCCGCTGACCCAGCTCATGATCTGGTACGTCATCGACCGCCGCGCCAGCTTCGGCGGGGCGATCAAGGAGGGATTCCGCGCCGGCCTGAACAACTACGGGCGTCTGCTGGTGTTCAACCTCGTCGCCGGCATCGTCATGCTCCTCGGCGCGATGGTCACCCTGGGGCTGGCGCTCCTCATCCTCGGCCCGGCGTACCTCCTCACGCTGGCGATGATGTACCGCCAGGCCTCCGGTGGCGCACTGCCGGTGGACGCACGCTAGCGGCTCACTCGGTGGGGGAGACCGCCTCCTCGAAGGCGGCGGTCACCAGGGTGCCGAGCACGTGGAACTCCTCCGCCCGGGAGCTGGAGTTGCGGTAGACCAGGCCGATCTCGCGCTGGGCGGTGACGTCGTCACGGAAGGTGGCGGTGGCCAGGCCCGGGCGGTGGCACTCGGTACGCAACGCGGACACGGGCACCAGGGTGGCGCCGAGACCCGCGGCGACGAGCTGCATGATCGTCGTCAGCGAGGAGGCGCGGGTGACCGAGTTGGCGGCCTCGGTGGGGTTGAGGTCCGCCTTGCGGCACAGATCGACGATCTGGTCGTGGAGGCAGTGGCCGTCGTCGAGAAGCAGCAGGTCGAGGGTGTCGAGGTCGGACAGGCCGAGATCCGTGCGGCCGGCGAGCCCGTGGCCCTCGGGGACGACGACGGCGAAGTCCTCGCTGTAGAGGGGGACTTCGGCGACACCGGTGGCCTCGGAGGGCAGCGCCATGACGGCGATGTCGATCTGGCCGTCGCGGAGCATCTGCACGAGGTGACGGGTCTGGTCCTCGACGATGCGCGGCTCCAGCTCCGGGTACTGCGCGGCGGTGGCGGTGAGCAGGCCGGGCAGGACGTAGGGGGCGATCGTCGGGATGATGCCGATGGTCAGCGGGCCGATCAGCGTGCCGTGGGTGCCGCGGGAGTGAGCGAGGAAGGCGTCGGCGGCGTCGAGCGTCGCCTTGGCGTAGGGGAGCAGTTCCTCGCCGGCGGGCGTGACGATGACGCGGCGGGTCGAGCGCTCGATGAGCTGGATGCCCAGTCCCTGTTCCAGGGCGACGAGGGCCTGCGAGAGGGAGGGCTGTGAGATGCCCAGCTTCGTGGCCGCCGTGCCGAAGTGCTTGTTCTCAGCGATGGTGACGAAGGTGCGCAGCTGAGAGAGCGTCGGACGGTACTCCTTATTGTTCATGCCTATCACTTTACATCAACTCCACAGAATTTGTTATTGACGGATCGTGTTTGAGGGTGCATAATGGTTTGTGGCTTCGGAAAGGCGCAAACGTAAGACCTTTCCGTGACGGCCGTCACATCCCACTTTTCTGAGGAGATTTACGCATGGCAATCATGACCGTTGGAGAGAAGTTCCCCGAGTTCGAGCTGCTCGCCCTCAAGGGCGGCAACCTGGCTGAGGCCAACGCCCAGCAGCCGGAGGACTACTTCGAGACCGTTTCCCTCGACAAGTACCCGGGCAAGTGGAAGGTCGTCTTCTTCTACCCGAAGGACTTCACCTTCGTCTGCCCGACCGAGATCGCCGCATTCGGCAAGCTCGACGAGGAGTTCCAGGACCGCGACACCCAGATCCTGGGCGGCTCCATCGACAACGAGTTCTCCCACTTCAACTGGCGCGCCACCAACGAAGAGCTGAAGGACATCCCGTTCCCGATGTTCTCCGACATCAAGCACGAGCTCATCCGTGAGCTGGGCGTCGAGAACGCCGACGGTGTCGCCGACCGCGCCACCTTCATCATCGACCCGGACGGCATCATCCAGTTCGTCTCCGTCACCCCGGACGCCGTCGGCCGCAACGTCGACGAGGTCCTGCGTGTCCTCGACGCCCTGCAGTCCGAGGAGGTCTGCGCATGCAACTGGCAGGCCAACGACCCGACCAAGAACATCAACAAGATGGACGTCGTTCAGGAGTCCCTGAAGTAAATGTCGATCGATAACCTGAGGAGCGCCCTCCCCGAGTACGCGAAGGACCAGAAGCTCAACCTGGGCTCCCTGACCCGTACCACCGAGCTCAACGAGCAGCAGCTGTGGGGCACCCTGCTGGCCTCCGCTGCCGCCACCGGCAACGACACCGTCTTCGCAGAGATCTCCGAGGAGGCCAAGGAGCACCTCTCCGACGAGGCCTTCGAGGCAGCCCTCGGCGCCGCCACCGTCATGGCCATGAACAACGTGGCCTACCGCGCGAAGCACTTCCTCGGCGAGGACTACACCAACGTCAAGTTCGGCCTGCGCATGAACATCATCGCCAAGCCGGGCGTCGAGAAGGCCGACTTCGAGCTGTGGTCCCTGGCCGTCTCCACCATCAACGGCTGCGAGAACTGCGTCGTGGCCCACGACAAGACCGTCCGCGAGGAGGGTCTGACCAAGGAGCAGGTCTGGGAGGCCGTCAAGGTCGCCGCCGTCATCCAGGCGGTCGCACAGACCGTCCAGATCGAGGCTGCACGCTAACTGCTTGCCGACGTACCCCACTTCGCCGCTCTCCGTCCCGGAGGGCGGCGTTCGTGGTTTCCGGGGGCTGTGGGGCAGGGGACGTGCGGCAATGGCGAACCCCGCCACCGGAGACCGGTGGCGGGGTTCTGGTCACTAAGGGGCAGTCCGGCCTAGTTGGCGGCGATGTCCAGCTCGGCGAGGTCGTTACGGTCGGCGTCGTCCAGCTGGATCTTCCACTGGATGGTGCCGTCGGCGTCCTCGAGCTCAGCCTCGTCGAGCAGGCCCTCCGGGTGCAGGGAGAGTGCCTCGCGGATGGCGTCCTCGGCGGTGACGGTGGCGTTCTGGGCGCGGACGATCATGTCCTCGTCGCCCTGGCGGTCGTCCTCGCGGAGGGTGCCGTCGAAGTCGACCTGCAGCTCGATGAGCTGGTCGCCCTGGACCAGGTCGATCTCGTAGCTGTCGGTGTCGTCCTCACGGTCGATGTCGACGATGATGCCCTCCGGGTACTCGGCCAGGGCGGCGTTGATGACGTTGAAGATCGGGTCCTCGCCGGCGACCTGGTCGGCGGTGTCGGCGGTGGTGACCGTGGTCTCCACCGGGGTGCCGCCCGGGGTCTCAACGGTGGTGACGACGGTGCCCGGGTCGTCCGCGGCAGTGTCGTCGGAGGTGGTGCAGGCGCTCAGTGCCAGGCCGGCGGTGGCGGCGAGAGCGATGGACTGCATGAGACGGCTCTTCATTGTGTTCACCTTTCGAGTGATGTGGGTTACATAAGCATGTGATTGTATGAGCCACGGTACATGGGTTAACGCCGTGTGAACACGAGATTGCGGAAAATCATTGACTGCTACGAGGCGGCAGGGAGTGTCCGGGAACGCGAATCGAGAGTCACTTCCGGTGTCTGGCCTGCGTGAATGGATTCCAGAACCCCCTGTACCGGTGTTCCCGACAGCACGAAACTAATTCCCCCCTGCCAGACCTGTAGGACAGTTGTGTGGTGGTCGCACGCTGTCTGTCACACCTGTCTGAGACCCTGTGGTCATGTCCAACACCTACGATGCCCCGAATCCCGTCAGTTACGCATGGTCGGCCGTGGACCCCGTGAGCCTCCGGCTCGCCGTCGACGAGTTCCTCGACACCCGTCTGCCGCGTGTTCTGGGTGGATCCGTGCCTTCTGCGCTGGCTCGGCTGGTGCACGTCGAAAAGCGAGCGGAGTACCTCCGTACCACCCTGGATCTCACCCGGCTCGGGTGGGAGGTGCCCGTCACCCACGGGGCGATGGAAGGGGATGACTCGGAGCTCCGCTGGACGTTCGAGTCCCCGTCGCTGCCCGTCATGCGTGTCGACGGTCGACGTGTCACCAGGATCCCCATGAGTACGCCGAACGGTGACCCGGTGCATCTGTGGGTGCATGAGCAGGAAGCAGAGAGGGAAGAGGTGGGGGATCCCCGCGCCGACTTTTTCGAACTCACCGCGGCGGCCCGGGAGATCATGGCTGTGTGGGAGGTCAGTCGGACGGAGACAACAGCCGTGTCGGTTCCGGTCCAGCAGTTCGTGGTCACGGATGAGGTGTTCGGACTGCCGGTGCCCGTCGTCCAGGAGCTCCGGATCCTCCTTCGTCCGGAGGGGTTCGCCGCGACCTGGGGGAGCCAGATCCCGGACCCGGTGATGTTCGGCACGGAAGGCCCCCTGCTCATGTGGTTCAGCGAGCCGGGCGCAGAGCTCCCCGCCGCTCTCCTCCTCTCCCACAGCTCCCAGTGGTTGAGGCCGGGGGAGGATGTGGACCTGACTTCACATCGCGCGGACCCCGTGCTCTACGGCGCCCGCGGGGACATCTCGCAGGTCCGGGCACTCGCGGAGTGGATAGCTGCCGGCCGACACCTGGCCTGGTTCCGGGAGAATCCCGACGAGTTCAACGCCCCGGAGATCGTGTGGGACGGTGTGCTGGCTGGGGTGCGGCTGGCCGGTCCGGACTTCCGGTACCTCGATCACATCAAGCCGATCTACGACCAGCCCATCGGTGAGGCGACCTGGCGCGACATGTCCACCTGGTTCACGTGGCAGAGCAGGGGAGACCGTTTCGGCTACGGCCACCTGACGTCGGAACTCTGCAGCGGTCGGCTCGGGGAGCTGGTGGAACGCTTCCTGGAGCTGTGGGACGCGCCCACCACGGCGTAGCGCCTCCGTCCGGGGCGTGTGGCCGCAGGGTATCGCCGATCCGGCGTCGTGCGTGCGGCAACGTCTATACACTGCAGGGCATGGACCTCTACGAGTACCAGGCCCTTGAACTCTTCGCCGCCCACGGCGTTCCGGTTCTGTCCGGAACGGTGGCTGAGACTCCGGCGGAGGCACGCGCGGCGGCGGAGCGGCTGGGCGGGGAGTGCGTCGTCAAGGCGCAGGTGAAGATCGGCGGCCGCGGCAAGGCGGGCGGTGTCCGCGTCGCGGCGGCGCCCGAGGCGGCCGAGCAGGCGGCGGAGGCGATCCTGGGGATGGACATCCGCGGGCACACGGTCGAGCGGGTGCTCGTCGTGGAGTGCGTGGAGATCGAGGCGGAGTACTACTTCTCGCTGCTCCTCGACCGCGCGCGGCGCTCCTACCTGGGGTTGTTCTCGGTGGAGGGAGGCGTGGACATCGAGAAGCTCGCCGCGGAGCGGCCGGAGGCGCTGGCCCGCGTGGAGGTCGACCCCCTCGAGGGCTTCGACGCCCACGAACTTGTCGACGCCCTCCCCGCCGACCTCCGCGACAAGGTCGTCCCCGTCATCCGGCGGCTCGCCGAGGTCTTCCGCGAGGAGGACGCCACCCTCGTCGAGGTGAACCCGCTCGTCCTCACGGTGCAGGGGGACATCATCGCCCTCGACGCGAAGATCACCCTCGACGACAACGCCGCCTTCCGTCACGACAACCGCGCGGAGCTCGCCGAGGCCGCCGACCACCTCGACCCGATCGAGCGACGCGCGAGCGAGCAGGGGCTCAAGTACGTCACGCTCGAGGGTTCGGTGGGCATCATCGGCAACGGCGCCGGGCTGGTCATGTCGACCCTCGACGTCGTGTCCGGGGCGGGGGAGCGGCACGGCGGGCAGAAGCCGGCGAACTTCCTCGACATCGGCGGTGGCGCCTGCCCGGAGACGATGACCGCGGCCCTGGAGATCGTCCTCTCGGACGAGCAGGTGCGCAGCGTGTTCGTCAACGTCTTCGGAGGCATCACGTCCTGCGACGCGGTGGCCACCGGCATCGTGGAGGCGCTCACTCACCTCGGGGACACGGCCCGCAAGCCGATCGTCGTGCGTCTCGACGGCAACAGCGTCGACGAGGGACGCCGCATCCTCCGCGAGTACGATCACCCCCTCGTCACCGTCGTCGACGACATGGACGAGGCCGCGGACCGGGTGGCGGAGCTCGCCGCGGTGACCCCGAGCGTCGTCTAGCGAAAGGCACCGACATGGCGATCTTCCTCAACTCCGAATCCCGCATCATCGTCCAGGGCATCACCGGGCGTGAGGGGCGGGAGCACACCGCCCGGATGCTCGCCGCCGGCGCGAACGTGGTCGGCGGCACCAACCCGAAGAAGGCGGGCGAGACGGTGACGGTCGGCGGCCACGAGCTGCCGGTGTTCGGCACCGTCGCCGACGCACGCGCGGCCACCGACGCGAACGTGTCCGTGGTGTTCGTGCCTGCCCCCTTCGTCCGGGAGGCGGTCTGCGAGGCCATCGACGCCGCGATCCCGCTCATCGTCGTCATCACCGAGGGCGTGCCCGTCCGCGACACCGCCGAGATGCTGGCGCACGCGCGGACGGAGGGAGGCACGCGGATCATCGGCCCGAACTGCCCCGGCATCATCCCCGCGGATATCAGCGGCCCCGGCCCCGTGGGACTGATCTCGAAGTCGGGCACGCTGACGTACCAGATGATGCACGCGCTTTCCGACGTCGGCATCTCCACCGCCCTCGGCATCGGCGGCGACCCCCTCATCGGCACCGCCTACATCGACGCGCTCAGCGCCTTCGAGGAGGACCCCGACACCCGGGCCATCGTCATGATCGGCGAGATCGGCGGCGACGCCGAGGAACGCGCCGCCGACTACATCCGGGAGCACGTGACCAAACCCGTCGTCGGCTACGTCGCCGGGTTCACCGCCCCGGAGGGCAAGACCATGGGGCACGCAGGTGCCATCGTCACCGGTTCCGTCGGCACGGCGCAGGCCAAGAAGGAGGCGCTCGAGGCGGCCGGTGTCCGGGTGGGCACCACGCCGACGGAGACCGCGGAGATCATGCGGGGGATTGTCGAGGGGATGTAGGCTGCCCGGGTCGCGTCGGCGGCCTATCATCGGAGCATGCTGGAGACCGGACGCACCCACCCCCTGGCAGACATCATTGACACGGTCCTTGCCGACCCGACCTCGGGCTCCGGCTGGTGCCTGTACACAGGCCCGGGGATGACCCCGGGGGAGTACCTCGTCGACGAGTACCCCGAGGTCGGCGATGACGATACCGAGACCTATCCGCCGGCGGTGAGGGAACGAGGTCTGGACTATTTCCTCAGTGGTCAGATGTGCGAGGACGTGATCCTCAATCTGGACCACCAGGGATCCCCACTTGATGAGGAGCTGTGTGCACGGGCGCTGCGCTTCTACTCTGAGCGGGACACCTTCCTCCCGGTCGAACCGGTCCCGCACCTGAGGACGCTGTCCCGCATCGTCGGACGGGTGGGGGAGTACCCCGCCGTCACCGACGCACACCTGAGCCCCGTCGTGCGACTCCGTGTGAGGAAACTCCTGGGGCGGGAGACAGCCGACACGCTGGTCGCACTGCAGGGGCGGGAACTCTCACCCGACATCAGGATCGATCTTGCAGGGTGGACCGATACCCCCTACCGGCGCGTCGCAGTCAGCGGCACGGGTGACACCTGGGCGGTGCGGGCCACCGATGGTCACGTGGTGTTCCGGGACGGGGCGGACGCGGCGGTGGATCTGCAGATCGGCGTGGAGGACTTCCTGCGGGTCGCTGACCTGTGGGGACAGTGCGGCGACGCGGACACGGGAGAGTTCCTGCGCGCCGTCGCACCCCTGCTTCCCGTGCCTGTCGAGCAGTGGAGGTGGCCCTGCCGGCTCTAGTGCGTGGCCGTGGTCTGCTGGTGGGATTTCATCGCCGCACCATCTCCAGAGACTTCAGCCGCACCTCGCCTTCCGCGTCGGAGGCGTCGAGGTCGACGACGGCGACAAGCTGGAAGGAGTTGTCGCCTTCCGGGTCCTTGATGATCTGCCGCGCGGTCCATTCGCGGCCGTCCTGCGACAACGTGAAGTAGTCGCCGGAGCGGGCGTCGGGCCCGATGTCGAGGTCGGCGTACTCGTCGAAGTAGGCGTCGAGCTCGGCACCCCAGTCGGGCTTCTCGTCGCGCTCGAGGTAGTCCAGGAGCTCCGCGAGGCGGTCCTCCTTCTCCCAGGCGAAGAGCTCGACGAGGCGCCACATGAGGTTGCGCACCATGATGGTGAACGCGCGCCTGTTGGCCGTCAGCGCCGTGGGGTCCTCGAGGCCGAAGGCGAGCTCGCGCTCCAGGTCCTCCTTGGAGATGGGGGTGTCCTCGTCGCCCATCTGCGCCCACTCGTCGATGAGGGAGGAGTCGACCTGACGGATGAGTTCGCCGAGCCACTCGATGACGTCCTCGAGCTCGTCGTTGAGCGAGTCCAGGGGGACGGACTGACGCAGGGTGCGCCAGGCGTCGGTGAGGTAGCGCAGGACCACGCCCTCGGAGCGGGCGAGGCCGTAGGTGGCGATGAGGTCCGAGAACGTCATGGCGTGCTCGATCATGTCGCGCACGACGGACTTCGGGGAGAGTTCGAACTCGCGGGCCCAGGGGGCGCCCTCGGTGAAGGTCTCGTAGGCGTCCTCGAGTTCCTCGGCCAGCGGCTGCGGCCAGGTGATGTCCTCGACGATGGCCATGCGCTCGGTGTAGTCGACACCCTCGGCCTTGAGGGCGGCGATCTCCTCGCCGCGGGCCTGCTTCTGCTGGGCCTGGAGGAGGGGTCGCGGGTCGTCGAGAATGGCCTCGAAGGTGGAGATCACGTCGACGGTGTAGCTCTCCGACTCCGGGTCGAGCAGCGTGAGCGCCGCCAGGGCGAAGGGCGAGAGCGGCTGGTTGAGGGCGAAGTCGCGCTGCAGTTCCTGCGTGAGGTGGTAGGGGCGACCCTCCTCGTCGGTCCCGTCCTCGGCCCTGACCACGATGCCGGCGTTGAGCAGCCCGCGGAACAGCTCCAGGGTGTGGAGGATGTCGCGGTTCTGCTTGGCGCGCGTGTCGTGGTTGGTGCGCAGCAGGTGCTTGAGGTGCTCGTAACCGTTGCCGGGGCGGGCGATGACGTTGAGCAGCATCGAGTTGGTCATGCGGAACTGCGAGCTCATCGGCTCCGGCTCGGCGACCGTGAGACGCTCGTAGGTCTTCTCCGACCAGGTGACCTCCCCCTCGCGGACGGACTTGAGGCGCAGCTTCTTCAGCTTCTTCGGGTCCGAGCCGGCGCGCTGCCGCAGACGCCAGTTCTCGATCTCGTGCTCCGGCGCCTCGACGACGACGGTGCCCTCGGTGTCGTATCCCGCGCGTCCGGCGCGCCCGGCGATCTGGTGGAATTCCCGCGACTTGAGGATGCGCTGGCGGGTGCCGTCGAACTTTGCCAGCCCCGTCATGAGGACGGTGCGGATCGGCACGTTGATGCCCACGCCGAGCGTGTCGGTGCCGCAGATGACCTTGAGCAGGCCCGTCTGGGAGAGCTTCTCGACGAGCCTCCGGTACTTCGGCAGCATGCCGGCATGATGGACGCCGATGCCGCGGCGCAGCAGGCGGGAGAGGGTCTTGCCGTAGGTCGTCGTGAAGCGGAAGTTGCCGATCTCCGCGACGATCCTCTCCTTGGTCTCGTCGTCGATGATCTTCAGGCTGGTCAGCGCCTGCGCGCGTTCGGTGGCCTCGCGCTGGGAGAAGTGGACGACGTAGATCGGCGCCTTGCCGTCCTGCAGCAGGTTCTCGATCGTCTCGTGCACCGGCGTGTACACGTAGGAGAAGTCCAGCGGCACGGGGCGTTCCGAACCTGCGACGAGCGAGGTCGTGCGGCCCGTGCGGGCGGTGAGGTCCTCCTGCAGGAAGGTCGTGTCACCGAGGGTGGCGGACATGAGGAGGAACTGCGCCTTCGGCAGCTCCAGCAGCGGCACCTGCCACGCCCAGCCGCGCTCCGGGTCGGAGTAGTAGTGGAACTCGTCCATGACGACCTGGTCGATCCGCGCGTCCGCGCCGTCCCGGAGCGCGATGTTCGCCACGATCTCCGCGGTCGCCGCGATGATCGGCGCCTTGCCGTTGACGGTGGCGTCACCGGTCATCATGCCGACGTTCTCCGGGCCGAAGATCTCGCACAGCGTGAAGAACTTCTCGCTCACCAGCGCCTTGATCGGGGCGGTGTAGAAGGAACGCTGCCCGCGGGCCATCGCGATGAAGTGCGCCGCGTTGGCCACCATCGACTTGCCCGAACCGGTCGGCGTCGCCAGGATGACGTTGTCGCCGGCCAGGATGCCCAGCGCCGCCTCCTCCTGCGCGGGGTAGAGCTCGATGCCGCGCCCCCGCACCCAGGCGAGGAAGGAATCGAAGATCGATTCATCCAGCAGGCTCTCGGGGACGTCGGACAGGTCGGGCAGCATCTGAGCGAGGTTCACACCTATTCACCCTAGCCGGACGGCAGGCGGGGGCGTTCCCGGACACAGAAACACCCTGCCGGCCCTCCAGGGGCAGACAGGGTGTCCGCTGTATCTATTCGTCGTCGTCCGGGTCCTCGTCGGGCAGCTCACGCGGCCCGCCGACCTCCTCGGTCCGGTTGTCCTCCTCGGTGGCGTCGAGGGCGGCGAGGAAACGCTCGAACTCCTCACCGATCTCATCGCCGGAGGGCATCTCGTGCTCCCCGGGCAGCATGGCCTTCGGATTGGAGGCGCGGTAGCGCTCCAGCTCCTCGTCGTACTGGCGCTCGAGGTGGGCGACGACCTGCTGGATCTCGTGGCTGTCGTCGACCTGCTCCGCCAGCTGCTGGGCGACGCGCTCGATGTCGATCTCGATCGCCCGGAGCGGGAGGGTGAGGTCGGCGGCGCGGGCCACGGCGTCGAGAAGCTCGTGGGTGGCGGCCGGGTACGGCGAGGCCGCGAGGTAGTGCGGGACGTGGGCGGTGAAGCCGGCGACGTTGAGGCCGCGCTTGTGCAGTGCACGCTCGAGCATCATGGAGGCCGAACCCGGCAGGATGACTTTCGAGTCGTAGGTGAACATGGAGTTCACCAGCTGCGGGGTGTTGCTGTGCGCGGACACCATGAGGGGACGGGTGTGCGGCACGGCCATCGGGGCCGCGTAGAGGCAGATGGTGCGGCGCACGCCGAACTTCTCCACCAGATCGGCGACGGCCTCGGTGAACGCCTCCCACCGCAGGTCCGGCTCGGGGCCGGAGAGCAGCAGGAAGGACCGTCCCTCGGTGTCCCGGAGCACGCGGATCCCGAGGTCGAGGTTCTCCATCCCGGTGATCTGGTTGTTGTCCATGGTCACGGCGGGGCGACGCGAGCGGTAGTCGATCAGCTCGTCGTTGTTGAACGATGCCAACGGACGTGAGTCCAGGGCCGCGAGCAGGTGGTCGGCGCTCGTCTGGACGGCGTGGCCGGCGTCGGCGTAACCCTGCAGGGCGACGATCAGCGTCGGGCCGTCCTGTGTCCCCGCACCCACCTCCGGGGCCGGGTACTCGAGCTCGTACATGCGGCGCTCATTGTCGTGCATACCCATCATCCTCCTTCGGCTCTAACGGCATACATTCGCTGCAACGCACCTCACACGGGTGTTATTCCAGTGAGGGTCCAGTCTAGCCGTACCATTCTGCCCGATCGGGTAATGATCCGCCAGCGCGCGTCCGTCGGCCTGTGGACAGGGTGGGGTTGTCCACAGGCACGGGTGCCGCTTTCCGACGCCCCCTTCCACCCCGCCCCGATCCAGGGCAGTGTGCGGGGCATGACAGCAGCCACGACGTCACTCAACTCGCCCGGACAGATCGCCGCCAACCTGCCGGGGATCCTCGGCTTCTACCCGCACGACTCCCTCGTCTTCGTCACGTTCTCCGAGACCGGCTCCCCGGACAAGATGGAACTGGGCCCGGTGCTGCGCATCGACCTGGATGACCTGGTGATGCTCCCCGAGCTGGCCCAGGCGGTGGAGGACATGGGCCAGGACGTGGTGTTCGGGTTCCTCGTCACCACCCGCCCGGACGCGGAGATCAACGAGGTCATCGACACCCTCGTCGCCATGACCCGCGCCGGGCTCCTCCGGCTCGACCTCGCGTGGGTGACCCGCGAGATCCTCACCGGCGAGCCCGTCCGGATCGGCTTCGGGCCGCCCTCGGCGCTCGCGGAGCTCGACGCCTCCTGGACCCACGACGTCATCGCCCCCGTGTCCAGCGCCCGGGCGATGGAGCCCCTGCTGGAGCAGGGGGAGCTGCCCGACCTGAACCGGGCGGAGGCGCAGGAGCATTTCCGACGCGCCAACCCCCATTTCGACGAGGCGGAGTGCGCGTACCTCACCCGCTTCGCCCTGGAACGGGCACACGAGCTGTCGCCCACGGTCTACCCGGCGCTGGCGGCCGACGCCCGCCTGTTCATCGGGGAGGCCCGCGACGTGCCCCTCGACGACCTGCTCGCCGACGAGGAGGTCCTGCTCACCGTGGCGACCCTCCTGGGCACCCTCGAGCTGCGTGACCTGCTCATCGAGGATGTCCTGCAGGAGCCGGGCACCGGCGCGCAGCTCATGCTGGCGGTGGCCCGGACGTTCACGGGTTTCATCCGGCACAACGCGCTGGCGGTCTACGCGCTGTGCATGGTGGAACTGCGTCTGACGATGCGTTCCACCCACGCCCTGCTGGCCGTGCTGGAGGAGGACCGCAGCCACTCGCTCTCACAGCTGCTGCTCGTGCCCGCGCAGGCCGGGGAGTTCGAGTTCATGGTGCGGTCCGTGCGGGAGGGCTCCCGGATCGTGCGGGCCAACCACGGGGTGGAGCCTAGCGTCGTGTCGACCAGGCCCGGTCACCGAGACGGCTGGTGAACGCCCAGGCGTCGGTGACGATCGTCTCCAGGTCGGTGCGGGTCGGGTTCCAGCCCAGCTCCCGCCGGATGCGGTCGGAGGAGGCGATGAGCGTCGCCGGGTCACCCGCGCGGCGCGGCGCCACCTCCGCGGGAATCGGGTGGCCGGTCACCTTCCGGCACATCTCGATGACCTCGCGCACGGAGTAGCCGTCCCCGGAGCCGAGGTTGTAGATCCGGTGACGGCCCGGCTCGTTCGTCTCCAGCGCCAGGACGTGCGCGTCCGCGAGATCCCGGATGTGGATGTAGTCACGGACCGGGGTGCCGTCGGCGGTGGGCCAGTCGTCGCCGAACATGAATATCTGCTCACGGTGCCCCAGCGCCACCTGCAGGACCAGCGGGATGAGGTGGGTCTCGATCTCCCGGTTCTCGCCGATGTCACCGTAGGCGCCGGCCACGTTGAAGTAGCGCAGACTCGTCGCCGCCAGCCCGTGGGCGTGGGCGTAGGAGGTGATCATGTGGTCGATCGTCAGCTTCGACGCCCCGTAGGGGTTGGTCGGCTGCGTCGGCATGTCCTCGGTGATGGGCACGACCTCCGGCTCACCGTAGGTGGCGGCGGTGGAGGAGAAGACGAGGTTGGTCACGTCGGCGGCGCGCATGGCGTCGAGAAGCACGAGCGTAGTGACCACGTTGTGCCGCCAGTACTCCTCCGGGTGCTCCACGGACTCGCCGACCAGCGAACGGGCGGCGAAGTGGAGGACACCGTCGAAGCCGCCCTCGGAGAACACGTCGGCGGCGACATCACGGATGTCGCCCTCGACCAGGCGTGCGCCCGCGGGCACCGCCTCCCGGTTGCCGGTGCTGAAGTTGTCCACCACCACGACCTCGTGGCCGGCCTCGAGGAGGACCTGCGCACACACGGAACCCACGTACCCGGCACCGCCGGTGACCAGCAGCTTCATCAGACGAGCTCGACGCGGACGGCGTGGGCGAGTTCGGGGTTGAGCTCCACGTCGGAGTTGCCCGATGACAGACGGATCGTGCCGCCCTCGTGGGTGACGGTGACGGTGGCGCCGACACCGATGCCGGCGTCGACGAGCCGGGAGAACTGCTCCAGATCCACCTGGAGGATCTCGTTGAGCTGCACGATGCGTGCCTCCACCGGCTTGCCCTCCGGCAGGTCGACGGCGCGGATTCCGTGGTCGGCGGTGGCGGGACCCACCACGCCCAGGGCGTCCAGCCCCGGGATCGGGTTGCCGAAGGGGGAGCGGGTGGCGTCATCGAGGACCGCGACGACGCGCTGCTCCACGGCCTCGCTCATGACGTGCTCCCAGCGGCAGGCCTCGTCGTGGACCTGGTGGATGTCCAGGCCGAGGATGTCGGTGAGCAGACGCTCGGCGAGGCGGTGCTTGCGCATGACGGCGGTGGCCAACTCGCGGCCCTCCGGGGTCATCTCGAGGGAACGGTCCGGGCGGACGACGACGAGGTTGTCACGCTCCATGCGTGCGACGGTCTGGCTGACGGTCGGACCCGACTGCTCCAGACGTTCGGCGATACGGGCCCGGAGGGGGACGATGCCCTCCTCCTCGAGCTCGTAGATCGTCCGCAGATACATTTCGGTGGTATCGACCAGATCCTTCACAGCCACAACGCCTTTCTGCAAGTCACATTGGGTAGAAGCCTACCCTAAAGGAGAACGCCCTCCCGGGGTCCGGGAGGGCGGTGCCACCCGTGTCAACGGGTGTTGATCATGGGGTGCTCAGACGCTTCAGAGAGCGTACTCGCGGAGCCGGTCGGCGCGGTGACCGTCGCGCAGCTTGCTCATGACCTCACGCTCGATCTGGCGGACACGCTCACGGGACAGACCGAAGCGGCGGCCGATCTGGTCCAGGGTGCGCGGCACACCGTCGTCGAGGCCGTAACGCAGACGGATGACGTCCTGCTCGCGGTCCTCGAGGGTGCCCAGCACGGCGCGGATGTCCGAGTGGCGCATGGTGGCCACGACCGCCGACTCGGCGTCGGTGGCCTCGGCGTCCTCGATGAAGTCACCCAGCGGAGCCTCCTCGTCGGCGCCGACGGGCATGTCCAGGGACACCGGGTCACGGGACTGGCGGAGCAGCATCTCGATGCGGGACTCCTCGATGCCGGACTCCTCGGCCAGCTCCTCGTTGGTGGCCTCGCGGCCCAGGTGCTGGTACATCTCACGCTTGATGCGGGAGAGCTTGTTCACCTGCTCGACGAGGTGGACGGGCAGACGGATCGTGCGCGACTGGTCGGCCATGCCGCGGGTGATGGCCTGGCGGATCCACCAGGTGGCGTAGGTGGAGAACTTGAAGCCCTTGGCGTAGTCGAACTTCTCCATCGCGCGGATGAGGCCCAGGTTGCCCTCCTGGATGAGGTCGAGAAGCGGCATGCCGCGGCCGGTGTAACGCTTCGCCAGGGAGACGACGAGACGCAGGTTGGCCTCCAGCAGGTGTGCACGGGCCTTGTTGCCGTCCTTCGCCAGGACCTTGAGGTCACGCTTCATGGCGCGGGTCAGCTTCCGGTCCGACTCCAGCAGATGGGCGGCGTACAGGCCGACCTCGATCCGCTGGGCGAGTTCCACCTCCTCCTCCGCATTCAGGAGCGCAGTGCGCCCGATTCCGTTGAGATAGACACGGACCAGGTCCGCGGACGGGTTGTCGTTCGTCTGGCCGCGACGGCTCCCGCGGTCGGTGGTCTCTACGTCAGAATCCTGCAGGGAAGGGTTGGTCATCAGGAGGCCTCCTATTTTCGCCGGTCTTAAAGGTACAACGTTCCGGAGGTCCCTTTTGTTCCCGAAAGCCGGATCAGCACTCCACGAGCACCGTGAACGGCCCCTCGTTGACCGATGTGACCTGCATCATCGCACCGAAGACACCCTCCTCCACCGGGATGCCCCGGGCCCGCAGGCCCTCGGCGATCCGCGCGATGACCGGCTCCGCCACCTCTCCCGGCGCGGCATCCGACCAGCTGGGGCGCCGCCCCTTCGCGGTCCGGCCGTGGAGGGTGAACTGGCTGACCAGCAGGACCGATTGTCCGGCCTCGGAGACGCTCTGCTCCCCGTCCAGGATGCGCAGCTCCGCGATCTTGCGCACCATCGTCTCCCACGCGTCGGGGGAGTCCTCCCGGCCGACGCCGACGAGCGCCAGGATGCCGGGGCCGATCTCGCCGACGACCTCCCCGTCGACGGTCACCGAGGCCGAGCTCACGCGCGTCAGGACGGCCTTCACAGGACCAGCTCCGCCGGCAGGACCAGGCCGTGACGCACCAGGTCGACGATCGCGGGCACGGCCGACTCGAGCAGCTGCTCCTCGTCGAGGTCGTTGGCCATCGCGTAGAGGCCGACGACCTCCCCGAGCGACAGCCCCTGCGGGTGCAGGCCGGCGACGATCGACGCCAGGTGCTTGTCGACGTCGTGCGACCACCGTGGTCCGTCCGTGCGGGTCAGCCGCAGGGCGGCGGGGGCGAAACCCACGCCGGCGTCGAGGTCGGCCTGGGAGATGTCCTCCCGGGCGAGACCGGGGCGGGCGAGGAACGTGGCGGCCGACAGGTCCTCCGCCGAGCGGTGCCGCAGCCAGGCGATCCGGTCGAAGTACTCGTCGACCTCGGGGCCCAGGGGATCGGTGAAGGCCTGGGGCATGGTCTCGGCCATGATGTCGGAGGGTTCGTCGCCGATCTCGCGGATGGCGACGAAACCGAAGCCGATGCCGGTCACGCCGTGGTCGGCGAAGTGCCGCAGCCAGGCCTGCGTGCGTTCCGCAGCCGCGGGGGAGCGGGGGTCGAGGGACTCGTCGCGCAGCCACGTGCCGACGTAGTGGGCCGGGTCGGCGACGTCCCGCTCGATGATCCACGCCGCGACGCCGCGCCGGGGCAGCCAGGAGGCGACGCGGGAGGCCCAGGACTCCTCGTGGGTGTGCACCCAGGCGGCCAGCAGGTGGGCGGTGCCACCCGGGGCGAGGTGGTCCGCCGCCTGGGAGACGACCAGCTCGGACGCGCCGTCGAGGTTGAGGCCCGAGTCCCGGTAGACGTGGCCGACCTCCGGCAGACCGACGACGAACGGGGGGTTGGCGACGATGCGGTCGAAGGTCCGGCCCGCGACCGGCTCGAACCAGGGGCCCTGGAGGAGTTCCACGTGGGCGTCGGCACCCGCGAAGGTGGCGGCCGCCAGCTCGAGGGCCCGCGGATGGATGTCGGTGGCCGTGATGTGCGCGGCGATGCCGACCTGGCCGAGGGCCTGGACGCCGGAGCCGGTGCCCAGGTCGAGGACGGTGTCCACCGGGGTGACCGGCGTGGACTGGAGCAGCGAGAGGCTCGCCGCGCCGACGCCGAGCACGTGGTCGGGGCCGGGGACGTGTTGCGTCATGGAGGCGTCGGCGTCGGAGAACACCCAGCGGTTCTCGCCGACGATGACGTGCGGACGGATGTCCAGCACGGGTGTCACCGTGCCGGTGCGGTCGGCGCGGACGGCGCCGGCGTCGAGAAGCCGGGTGGCCAGGGAGGCGCCCACCAGATCGGCGAGGGCGGTGGCGGGGAGGGCGTCGCGGAGCACGAAGAAACGGATGAGCCGCGACAGCAGGGAGTCGTCGGAGGCGACGTAACGCACGGCCGCGGGTTCGCCGCGGTGCATCGCCTCGGTGGCGTTCGGGCCCAGGTGGGCGGCGATGCCGTCGGCGGTGAACCCGGCCTCGCGGAACAGGGTGATCAACTCGGGGGCGAGTGCGGCGAGAGTCACTTGGTGTCCTCCTCGTGGTCGATGATGTCGGATTCCCCGGCCTCCAGCTCCGGGCGTTCCGGAGCCTCCAGCCGGGCCTTCTCGGCCGCGTCGACGGCGGCGTAGTACTCGCGGGCCGCCTGCGGCTTGTACACGTTGCGGGTGCGCTTCTCCCGGACCTCACCCTTGCCGTTCGCGATGACCACCGCGATCCACGGCAGCGGGACGGAGATGAGGAAGAGGACGCCGGAGAAGACCCAGTCACCCAGCCACAGGTAGCTGCCGGCACTGACCAGCAGCGCCGGGAGGCGGGAGAGCTGGAGCCACGTGTAGACCCGCTCACGGTGGCGCAGATTCTCGGCGGGGGAGCGGCGGGCGGTGGTGATCAGCTCCGCACGGCGGCGTCGCAGCAGTCGGCGGCGACGGCGGCCAGCGCCGGTCGGGGATTCGTCCGCGGGGTCCTCAACGGCGTCGAAGGTGTCCTGATCCATACAGCTCAGGGTAGCCCTGTGTGCCTTTCCGGTCAGATGTGGGGCATGATGGTTTGCGTGAAGACCAGTACGAAGACCATCGAACGCACCGACATCAGGGAAGACACCGACCTCGACGACGGCACCCCGAAGTTCTTCCACTACGTCAAGAAGAACCAGATCGTCGAGTCCGCCGTGAGCGGCAGCATGGTCGTCGCCCTCTGCGGCGAGACCTTCCCGGTGACCAAGCAGGCCAAGCCGGGTTCGCCGGTGTGCCCCGACTGCGAACGGATCTACAAGGGCCTGCGTCGCAAGTGAGTGGGGCCGCGAAGGGGCAGCTCCGCGCCTGGCAGCGGTCGGCGCTGACGAAGTTCCTGCTCCACAAACCGAAGGATTTCCTGGCGGTCGCGACCCCGGGCGCCGGCAAGACGACGTTCGCGCTGCGCGTGGCCACCGAGCTCAAGTCCTCCCGGACCGTCGACCGCATCATCGTCGTCGTGCCCACCGAGCACCTGAAGATCCAGTGGTCCCAGGCCGCCGCCCGCGTCGGACTCGCCCTCGACCCGCACTTCACCAACGCCTCCGCGGTCAACCCCGCCTACGACGGCGTCGTGGTGACGTACGCGCAGGTGTCCATGCACCCGTACAAGCACCACGCGGTGTGCTCGGCGAAGCGCTCCCTCGTCATCCTCGACGAGATCCACCACGGCGGTGACGCCAAGAGCTGGGGCGACGGCATCCGGGAGGCCTACGCCGACGCCGAGCACCGGCTCGCGCTGACCGGTACGCCCTTCCGTTCCGACGACGCCGCCATCCCCTTCGTCCGCTACGAGGAGGACGGCGAGGGGCACCTCGTCTCCCGCTCGGACCACACCTACGGCTACGCCGACGCGCTGGCCGACGGCGTCGTCCGCCCCGTCGTGTTCCTCGCCTACTCGGGTGAGGCCCGCTGGCGCACCTCCGCCGGCGAGGAGTACGCCGCCCGCCTCGGCGAGCCCCTCAACGCGGAGCAGACGGCACGGGCCTGGAAGACCGCGCTCGACCCCAAGGGCGACTGGATTCCGGCCGTCCTGCAGGCCGCGCACACCCGCCTGCTGCAGCTGCGCAAGAACATGCCCGACGCCGGCGGCCTCGTCATCGCCACCGACACGGCCACCGCCCGTGCCTACGCGCGGATCCTGGAGAAGATGTCCTCGACCCCGGTGGCGGTGATCCTCTCCGACGAACCGGGCTCCTCGGCCCGCATCGAGGAGTTCTCCGGCAACACCGACGAGTGGATGGTCGCCGTGCGCATGGTCTCCGAGGGCGTCGACGTCCCCCGCCTGGCCGTCGGCGTCTACGCGACGTCCGCCGCCACCCCGCTCTTCTTCGCCCAGGCCATCGGCCGTTTCGTGCGTTCCCGCATGCCCGGCGAGACGGCGTCGGTGTTCCTGCCCTCCGTGCCGGTCCTGCTGGGCCTGGCCGAGAAGCTCGAGACCTCCCGTGACCACGTCCTGGGCAAGCCCGACCGCCCCCAGGAGGGCTGGGACGACGAGGCGCTCGCCGAGGCCAACCGGGAGCAGACCGAGAAGGACGAGGAGAAGTCCTACGAGTCCCTCGGCGCCGAGGCCGAACTCGACTCCCTCATCTACGACGGCTCCACCTACGGCACCGCCACCTTCGCCGGCTCCGACGAGGAGGCCGACTACCTCGGCCTCCCCGGGCTTCTCGACGCCGAGCAGATGAAGGCCCTCCTGCGCAAGCGGCAGGAGGAGCAGCTCGACGCCCGCGACGCCGCCGCCAAGGCCGATGAGGAGGCCCGCCAGTCCGCGGGCAACCGGGCGGCCGCCGAACGGGTGGCCAGCGACGAGATCCCGCAGCTGCGCAAGGAACTCAACGCCATCGTCTCCATCACCGCCGGTCGCACCGGCCGCCCGCACGGGGCCATCCACACCGAGGCCCGCAACGCCTGCGGCGGACCACCCACGGCCCTGTGCACCGCCGAGCAGCTCCGGGACCGGATCGCCTATCTCCGTCAGTGGTGACTCCCAGTTCAGGCCCGGTTCCCCGGTCCTGCGACGGGAAACTGCCCGATTCTGTGGTTAGTGTGGAGGAAAACACTGGACACCACACCGAAAGTTGACGAAGATGAGCAACCCCTTCAATTCCCACCCGCCCCAGGGGGAGCCGCAGGAACCCGGCCCCGACCGGGCTGCGACGCCCCCGAACTACGAGGCCTACCGGTACCCCTCCGGTGGCGCGGACGCCACGCCGGCCCCCACCCCGGTCCCGCCCACTGATCCCGGGTATGCCGGGTACGGGGGTTCGGCGGGCTCGGCCGGGTACGGCGGCTACGGTTCCGCCGGTGGTTCCGACGCCGCCTCGACGTGGGCGGTGGACGAGAGGAAGAACGGCGTCGCCGGCTGGGCCCTCGGCGTCGGCATCCTGTCCCTCCTCGTCGCCGTGAGCGTCGTGGCGACGGCCTTCGCCGTCATCTTCGGCCTCGTCGGTCTCATCATCGGCATCATCGCGCTCGTCCGCGGACGCCGCATCAACGGTCCGGGGCGCCGCACCGGCATGGCCGTCACCGGCCTGGTGCTGTCGCTCATCGCGATCGGCCTGTCCGTCATCTTCTGGGTGCTGATGGCGGTGGTCCTGTCGGACACCGGCATGATGGACTGCATCAGCATCAGCGACCCGACCGAGCGGCAGCAGTGCGTGGAGCGTGCGATCGACACCTGGCTGAACCAGTAGCCATGAGCTCCGCGACCCCGTCCACCACCCCGCAGAAGGTCCGCTACATCGCACCGGACCTGGCCCGGGGTCTGGCGCTGCTCGGCATCGCCGTGGCGAACCTCCCCACCGCGTGGGCCATCCCGGTGAACGCGGACCTCGCCGCCGGGTTCGGAGGCATCTACGGCACCCCCACCCTCGCCGAGTCCGTCGCGGTCGTGTTCCACGGCATGTTCGTCCACGTCCGCGGACTGGCGATGTTCTCCACGCTGCTCGGTTTCGGCGTCGGCCTCATCACGATGAGCCTGTGGCGGCGCGGTTTCCCGCCGAATGAGGCCCGGAAGGTGATGTGGAGGCGGTACGGGCTGCTCGCCCTCATCGGCGTCGTCCACCTGGTGCTCCTCTTCTTCGGCGACATCATCGTGCAGTACTCCGTGATTGCGATGATCCTCATCGGGTTAATCACCCTGCGTGACCGCACCCTCCTGATCATCGCGTGGGTGCTCATCGGCCTGCAGGTGTTCGTCACCTCGCTGGTCGCCGCCGCGATGGTGCTCTACCCCCAGTTCACCGACATGTTCCCCGACATGAGTGACATCAGCATCGACAGCTACGCCCAGTACCTCGGTTTCAACACGATGGGACTGCTGGGCACCCTGGCGAGCCTGCCGCTGGTGGTCCTCATGCTGGGGCCGATCATGATCATCGGCTTCGTGTGGGCGCGGAGAGGAGTGCTTGTCGACGTCGACCAGCACCGCCGCCTCCTCCTGACCTGGGTGGCCGTGGCCGCCGCCGTCATCCTGGTCATCGGCCTGCCCTGGGGACTGTCCTCCATCGGGGTGCTGCCGGCCGCCTGGGAGATGCCGCTGTCCATCCTCAACAACAGCCTCGGACTGCTCACGGGCCCCGGCATCCTGGCGCTCGTGGCCCTGGTCTTCCGCGGCACCACCGACACCCTCAACCCGGCGCTGCGCGCCTTCGTGGCCCTCGGCCAGCGTTCGATGTCGGGCTACATCCTGCAGTCGGCGCTCTTCGTCATCCTCACCCAGCCCTTCACCCTCGGCCTCGGCCGCGAGTCGGGCATCCTGGTGCAGATGGGCATCGCCTCCGGCGTGTGGCTGGCCACCCTGCTCTGGGCGTACGTGTGGGACTGGCTCGGCTGGCCCGGCCCCGTCGAGTGGGCGCACCGCCGTGCCAGCTACGGCCGTGCGGGCCTGCCCGCCGCGTACCGGCCGCAGCTGCCCTAGACAGAGAGGAACCGCCCCCGGTCGATGACCGGGGGCGGTTCTCTGCTTTCAGTGGCCGGACTAGTCCAGGTAGTCGCGCAGGACCTGCGAACGCGACGGGTGACGCAGCTTGGACATCGTCTTCGACTCGATCTGGCGGATGCGCTCACGCGTGACGCCGTAGACCTGGCCGATCTCGTCGAGGGTGCGCGGCATGCCGTCGGTCAGGCCGAAGCGCAGACGGACGACGCCGGCCTCACGCTCGGACAGCGTCTGCAGCACGTCCTGCAGCTGGTCCTGCAGGAGGGTGAAGGAGACGGCGTCGACGGCGACGACGGCCTCGGAGTCCTCGATGAAGTCACCGAGCTGGGAGTCACCCTCGTCACCGATGGTCTGGTCCAGGGAGATCGGCTCGCGGGCGTACTGCTGGATCTCGAGGACCTTCTCCTCGGTGATGTCCATCTCCTTGGCCAGCTCGAGCGGGGTGGGCTCGCGGCCGAGGTCCTGGAGCAGCTCACGCTGGATACGGCCCAGCTTGTTGATGACCTCCACCATGTGCACCGGGATACGGATGGTGCGGGCCTGGTCGGCCATGGCGCGGGTGATCGCCTGACGGATCCACCAGGTGGCGTACGTCGAGAACTTGTAGCCCTTGGTGTAGTCGAACTTCTCCACCGCGCGGATGAGGCCCAGGTTGCCCTCCTGGATGAGGTCCAGGAACGCCATGCCGCGGCCGGTGTAGCGCTTGGCCAGGGAGACGACCAGACGGAGGTTGGCCTCCAGCAGGTGGTTCTTGGCCTTCCGGCCGTCGCGGGCGATGGCCCGCAGGTCACGCTTGACCGCGGGGGTCAGCTTCGCGTCCTTGTCGCCGGCGGCGAAGGCCTCCTCCATCTGCTCCATGCGGTAGGTGGCGTACAGGCCGGCCTCGATGCGCTTGGCCAGGGACACCTCCTGCTCCGCGTTGAGCAGCGCCACCTTGCCGATCTGCTTGAGGTAGGCACGGACGGAGTCGGCGGAGGCGGTCAGCTCCGCGTCCTTGCGGGCCTGACGGAGGGCGGCGGACTCGTCCTCGTCCCAGACGGAGGCACCCTCGTCCTCTTCCTCCTCCTCTTCCTCTTCCTCTTCACCGAGCTCGTCCTCGTCGAGGTTCTCCTCGTCGAAGTCCGGCTCCTCGGGCTCGAGGTCGTCGTCCAGCTCGTCCTCGAGATCCTCGTTGTCGACCTCGGCCTTGGTGGTGGCCTTGGTGGCCTTCCGGGCCGTCTTCTTGACGGCCTTCTTGGCGACCTTGCGCGTGGTCTTCTTCGCGACCTTGCGCGCGGTCTTCTTGGCGACCTTGCGCGCGGTCTTCTTCGCCACCTTCTTGGCGGCCTTCTTCACCGGGGTATCGGCGGCCGACGCAGTAGTCTCTGCATTGTCGGTCGCTGCATTGCCTGAAGAATCCGTGGCTGCCACGTACGCCCTTTCGCCTAGCCAACATGAATGTGTTCGTCCCTGTGAGGGGATGGGGAACCGGCCCCCGGGACCACACTAGTGAAAATCCGCCGACGTCCACCGTCGGCATGGTCTTCACGATCAACCGCCCAGTATAGAGCAATTATTCCCCGGCGGTTCAACCGCCCTTGGTCTACGCCCGCCCGGTCAGGGCGTCACGTGCGCCGCGACGGCCATGGCGGCACCCACGATCCCGGCCCGGTTGCGCAGCTGCGCCGGGAAGACCGGGGCCTCCACCTCCAGCAGCGGAACCCACTTCTCGTGCTCGCGGGAGATGCCGCCCCCGACGATGAACGCACCCGGGTTGAGCAGGCGTTCGTACTCGGCGAGGACCCGGTTGACGCGCTTGGCCCACTTGCGGAAGCTCAGCTCGTCCCGGTCCTTCGCCGCCGAGGAGGCCCGCTCCTCCGCCTCGAAGTCACCGATCATGAGGTGGCCGAGCTCGGTGTTGGGGAACAGGTGGCCGTCGATGAGCAGCGCCGAGCCGATGCCCGTGCCGAAGGTGAGGAACAGCGCGGAACCCTGGCGGGCCCGCGGATCGCCGAAGGCGACCTCGGCGATGCCGGCGGCGTCGGCGTCATTGAGCACGGTGATCTCCCGGTCGCCGAGGTGGCGGGCGAAGAGCTCGTGGACGTCGGTGCCGATCCACGACTCGTCGATGTTCGCCGCGGTGCGGGCGATCTGCGCCTTGATGACGCTGGGCATCGTCAGGCCCACCGGGCCGTCCCACTCCGCGAGGCGCACGATCTCGGCGACGGTCTTCGCCACCGCCTCCGGGGTCGCGGGCCGCGGCGTCGCGATCTTGATGCGGTCGCCGACGAAGTCACCGTTGTCCAGGTCGACGCGGGCCCCCTTGATCCCGGAGCCGCCGATGTCAATGCCGAAGCCGATGTTGGTCATGGCGCCCAGCATACAAAGAGCGGGCACAATGGGCCCCATGACTTCTCACGATCCTGCCCACCTCCGTGACCTCCGTGACATCGCCGTCGAGGTCGCCGTCGCCGCCGGTGAACGCATCCTGGCCAAGCGGGCGGAGCTCGCCGAACAGGGGGGTGGGGACATCCGCGGTTTCTCCACCACCAAGACCTCCGCGGTGGACCCCGTGACCGTCGTGGACACCCTCGCCGAGGACTACATCGTCGACCGGCTGCTCACCCTGCGTCCCGACGACGGCATCATCGGGGAGGAGGGGAGCGAGCGGGCGTCGGCAAGCGGTGTCTCCTGGGTGGTCGACCCCATCGACGGCACCGTGAACTTCCTCTACGGACTGCCCGAGTACGCCGTCTCCATCGCCGCCGCCGTCGACGGGGAGGTGCTCGCCGGCTGCGTGGTCAACGTCCCGCGCGGCCTGGTGTACTCCGCGGCGCTGGGCCAGGGGGCGACCCGCTCCGGGGACGGGCAGGAGATCGGGCTGCGCTGCAACGACGTCAGCGATCCCGCGCTGGCGCTGGTGGCGACCGGATTCTCCTACTCCTCCACGTGGCGTGCCCAGCAGGCCGCGCTGCTGGCGACCGTGCTGCCGCAGGTCCGTGACATCCGCCGCATGGGGGCCGCCGCGCTCGACTTCTGCCGCGTCGCCGAGGGAACCGTCGACGCCTTCTACGAGCACGGTCTGCACTGCTGGGACTTCGCGGCCGGCGCGCTCATTGCCCGGGAGGCGGGGGCGGTCGTGCACACCCCCCGGCTGTCGACGCCCGGGTCCGCCGGCGAGGCCGTCTCCGCCGCCGCCGGTCCACTGGCCGGGGCGTGGGCCGAACTGGTCTCCGGGGCCGGTGTGCTCAGGCCGCTCACCGGTCGTTGAAAAGGTCGCGGAAAACCCCAGGAAACACCCCCGCGAACTGGGAGTATGACACACGGGGAATTCTGGCTTAATATGCGGCACGATACTACGCACATCGGCCGTGGACCGCGGACGATCTACACGTGAAGGATGTACGAGTTATGGCGACTGATTACGACGCCCCGCGCCGCCGCGTCGAGGACGAGCTCGACACCGACTCCCTCGAGGGTCTCAAGGCCGCGGAGAGCCAGAGCCCCGGCATCGACGATGACGGTGAGATCGTCGAGCCCTTCGACCTCCCGGCCGTCGACCTCTCCGGCGAGGAGCTCAACGTCACCGTCGTGCCGAAGCAGGCCGACGAGTTCACCTGCGCGGAGTGCTTCCTGGTGCAGCGTCGTAACCGTGTCGCCTTCACCCAGGACGACGGTTCCGAGGTCTGCCTGGACTGCGCCTAAGGAGCCCGGAGACACAGAAGCGCCTGCCCACCCCACGGTGGACAGGCGCTTCTCGTCTTCTCCGGGCGACCTCAGCGCTCGAGGTGTGCCAGCGAGGTGTCGGTCTGCTCCGGCAGGAACGCCCGGAGCACCTCCTCCGGGTTGCGGGTGCTCACCAGCCAGTAGGGGGTGGGGTCCTCCGGGTCGTCGAGGACCAGCATCACCATCTCGTGGATCCACCCATGCGACGCCACGAAGGCGGCCGGGTCGAGCTGACGGCCCATCGCGTTGCGCTTCGCCGTCGCGGGGACGGCCAGGGAGCGGGACACCACGGTGTGGGGGAGGTTCGCGGACTTCACCGACAGCCACCGCGTGCCGTCGGGATCCTGCTCGACCGTGAGCACCGTGGACGACCAGCTCAGCAGCACCCACACCGCGATCGCCGACAGGACGACCAGCGGCACGATCAGCCACATGATGGTGCGGTTGTGGTAGAGCTGCATCGACGTCAGCACCACGAGGAAGGCCGCCAGGAACCACCAGTAGAGCGGTACCCACTGACGCTCACGGTAGAGCGTGCGGACGGGGGAGGCAGAAGCAGAACCGGTGTCACTCACGATTCACCACTCTAACCCATGGGTAGATTGGTGCCCGTGACGTACATGAGTGAATACAGCCCGGTCCGCATCACCCGACTGGACAAGGACCTGCCCCTTCCCGCCCGCGCCCACCGGGGTGACGCCGGCGTCGACCTCTACGCGACCACCGACGTGACCCTGGCGCCGGGGGAGCGGCAGCTCGTCGGCACGGGCATCGCCCTGGCCCTGCCGCTGGGCACCGTCGGCCTCATCCACCCGCGTTCCGGGCTGGCCGCGAAGCAGGGGCTGAGCATCGTCAACGCGCCCGGCACCGTCGACGCGGACTACCGCGGGGAGATCAAGGTGTCCCTCATCAACCTGGACCCGCACACCCCGATCGAGATCACCCGCGGCATGCGGATCGCGCAGCTCGTGATCCAGCGCGTCGAGCTCGTGGACTTCGTGGAGGTCGACGAACTCGACGCCACCGAGCGGGGAGCGGGTGGGCACGGGTCCACCGGCGTTCATTAGCCGCTAGTACAGTGGGCCGAAACACAACCTCAAGGAGACGATGACTCATGGCACTGTGGCCATTCGGCAAGAAGCAGGACCAGCCGCACGAGACCGACGACGGGGAGGTAGAGGAGGCCCAGTCCACCTACGAGGAGCCGACCCCGGAGGTCCCGGCGGAGGAGGAGCCGGAGGCCGCGACCGGTGACACCGGCCCCTTCGACGGTGACACCGTCAACATCGGGGAGTTCGACTTCAGCGACTTCTCGCTCGGCGTCCTCGACCTCGGATCGCTGCGTATCCCGCTGCCGAAGACCTCCCAGGTGCAGGTCGAGATGGGCGAGCAGGGACCGAAGATGGTCCACATCGTCACCGAGTTCGGCCGGATCACCCCCGTCGCCTTCGCCGCCCCGACCTCCGCGGGCCAGTGGGCCGAGGCGAGCGAGCAGATCGTCCAGGGCATGACCGCGGACGGCCTCACCGTGGAGGTCGAGCAGGGCCCCTGGGGGCCCGAGGTCGTCGGCACGGGGGAGCACGGCATGATCCGTGTCATCGGCGTCGAGGGGCCGCGCTGGATGCTCCGCATGACCACCACCGCCCCGAACGGCAAGGAGGAGGGCATGCGGGACCTCGCCCGCGAGGTCACGGCCCGCACCTTCGTCTACCGTGGCGACGACCCGATCCTGGCCGGCAACTCCCTGCCGGTCGTCCTGCCGCAGCAGCTGGTGTCCCAGGTGCAGCAGGCGATGGAGCAGCGCGCCACCCAGATGCGCGAGGCACAGGCCCAGCAGACCCAGCAGGACACCGAGGAGCAGGCGATCGACGACACCGCCGCCGCCCTGCGTGACCTGGAGGACGGGTCCGCCACCGAGACGACCGAGAAGTAGCGGCGTGTAACGTCTGACTCCCCACTTCTCAACCACCAAGGAGCACTTCTGTGACCGAACTCGAGATCACCCGCATGGCACACGGCGGCGAGGGCATCGCCGAGCTGGACGGGCGGGTCGTCTTCGTGCGCGGCGCGTACCCCGGCGACGTCGTCGAGGTGTCCATCACGCAGGACAAGAAGCGCTTCGCCCGCGCCGAGGTCGTCAGCGTGACCACCCCCGGTCCGCTGCGCGTCGCCCAGGCCTGCCCGGCGGCTGCCGCCGGCGCCGGCTGCTGCGACTTCGGTGATCTGGATCCGGCCGCGGAGACGCAGCTGAAGGCCGACATCCTGCAGGGGCAGCTCACCCGCCTCGGCAGGGTGGCGGAGCCGCCGACCCCGGAGCTCCACCCCCTGGAGCCGGTACGTGGGTGGCGCACGCGGGTGCGCCTGGGCGTCGACAAGCAGGGGCGCGCGGGTTTCCGGGCGCGGAACTCCCACGAGATCATCCCCGTGGCCTGCACCCAGGTGGTGCCGGGTCTGCTGGACGGTCTCCTCGAGGCCACGTACACCCCCGGCGCCGAGATCGTCGCCGTCCTGGACTCGACGGGTGAGCGTCACGTCGTGGAGTCCCGCCGCGCGCCGCGCGGTCGTCGCGTGGAGAAGGTCCAGCAGGTGCTGGAGGGTTCCGGCACCGTCACCGAGCGTGCCGACGACCACACGTTCCGCTTCCCGGCCACCGCCTTCTGGCAGGCCCACAGCGCCGCCCCCGACGCCTACACCGGGCTCGTGCGGGAGTGGCTCGCCGACCTGGGTCCGGCCGACGGCACGCCCGCCGTCGGCTGGGACCTCTACGGCGGCGTCGGCCTGTTCGTGCCCGCCCTGGCCGACTCCCTCGGCGAGGGGGCCGTCATCCACTCCGTCGACTACTCGCAGGCGGCGGCGAAGCTGACGCAGGAGTCGCTGGAGGGGTACGTCGTCGAGAAGCACAACCGGATGGTGGAGAAGGCGATCGGCAACCTGCCGGCGCCGCGTGTCGTCGTGCTGGACCCGCCGCGCACGGGCGCGGGGGATGATGTGGTGGCGGGCGTCGCGAAGCAGAACCCGGAGCGCGTCATCCATGTCGGCTGCGATCCCGCGACCTTCTCGCGGGACGTCGCCGCGTGGGGGGAGCAGGGCTACCGCCTGAAGCGTCTGGCGGTGCTCAACGCTTTCCCCGGCACGCACCACTTCGAGGTCATGGCGGAACTGACACGCTGATTCGGGGCAGATGACTGTCCGGGTAAGATGATCGGAACCCCGGTCGGACAAGGTTGAAGGAGTCGAGCAGACAACGATGGGTATTCTCAGTGGACTGTCCTCGCCCGCCGATCTCAGGCGCCTCGATGTGGCACAGCTTGAGGCCCTGGCGGACGAGATCCGGCAGCTGCTCGTGGAGAAGGTGTCCGCGACCGGCGGGCACCTCGGCCCCAACCTCGGCGTCGTCGAGCTGACGATCGCCCTGCACCGCATCTTCGAGTCCCCCGAGGACCCGATCATCTTCGACACCTCGCACCAGTCCTACGTGCACAAGATCCTCACCGGCCGTGCCGACGCCTTCGACACCCTCCGGCAGCGCGGCGGCATCTCCGGGTACACCGCCCGCAACGAGTCCGAGCACGACTGGACCGAGTCCTCCCACGCCTCCGCCGCCCTGTCCTACGCGGACGGCATGGCCAAGGCCTTCCAGCTCACCGGCCGCAGCGAACGCAAGGTCGTCGCCGTCGTGGGAGACGGTGCCCTCACCGGCGGCATGTGCTGGGAGGCACTCAACAACATCGCCTCCGGCCACGACCGCAACGTCGTGATCGTGGTCAACGACAACGGCCGCTCCTACTCACCGACCATCGGCGGCTTCGCCGACAACCTCGCACGTCTGCGCATGGAGCGCTCCTACGACGAGTTCATGGAGCACGGCAAGAAGACCCTGAAGTCGATGGGCTGGGTCGGGGAGCGGACCTTCGAGGCGCTCTCGGCGGTGAAGGAGGGCGTGAAGTCCCACATCATCCCGACCGAGATGTTCCCCGAGCTCGACATGAAGTACGTCGGCCCCGTCAAGGGCCACGACCTGAAGTCGCTGCTCCACGCACTGACCTACGCACGCAACTACGACGGCCCGATCATCGTCCACGCCGTCACCGAGAAGGGTCACGGCTACGCCCCCGCGGTCAACGACATCGCCGACCAGATGCACGCCACCGGCGTCATCGACCCCCTCACCGGCGTGGCCCTCAGCCAGTCCAAGCCGGACTGGACCAGCGTGTTCACCGACGCCGTCCTGGACGCCGCGGAACGACGCGACGACATCGTCGCCATCACCGCCGCCATGGCCGGCCCCACCGGACTGGCACCCTTCTCCGAGAAGTTCCCGGACCGCTTCTTCGACGTCGGCATCGCCGAGCAGCACGCCGTCACCTCGGCGGCCGGCCTGGCACTGGCCGGCATGCACCCCGTCGTGGCGATCTACTCGACGTTCCTCAACCGCGCCTTCGACCAGATGCTCATGGACGTCGGCCTCCTCGGCCTCCCCGTCACCTTCGTCCTCGACCGCTCCGGCGTCACCGGCCCCGACGGCGCCTCCCACAACGGCGTCTGGGACATGGCGCTCAGCAGCATCGTCCCCGGCATCCGGATCGCCGCCCCCCGCGACGGCGCCCAGCTCAAGGAGCTTTTCGACGCCGCCCTCGACATCACCGACGGCCCCACCGTCGTCCGCTACCCCAAGGGCGCCCTGCCCACCGAGGTCCCCGCGCTCATGCAGCTCGAGGACGGCGTGGACATGCTCCACTACAGCGACGCCACCGAGGACGGCCTCGACGTGCTGCTCGTCGCCGTCGGCTCCTTCGCGGGAGTGGCCCTCGAGGTGGCGGCCTCCCTCGAGGCCCTCGGCGTCAACGTCACCGTCGTCGACCCGCGCTGGATCGTCCCCGTCCCGGCCTCCCTGGTGGGACTTGCCGACGACCACGACCTCGTCGTCGTCATCGAGGACGGCATCGTCCGCGGCGGCGTCGGCTCCCTGCTCTCCGAGGTGCTCTCCGCCGCCGAGGTGGACACCCCGCTGCGCCGCCTCGGCTTCCCGTCCCTTTTCCCGATGCACAGCTCCCGTTCCGAGCTGCTCGCCGAGGTCGGTCTCGACCACGACGGCATCCTCGCCTCGATCAGCGGCTGGCTCGAGGGGCTCGTCGAGGACTGATTGTCAAGCGCCGTTCCTCCGGGAGCGGTTTTTCTGTGGATAACTAGGTGTTGTCCACAGGCCTTGCGGTCGGCGTGTCGACGTGTGCCTGTCGGGCGTTTAGCGTGCGGGGCATGAACCTGATGTCGGCGTTTGAGGCCCTGCGGGCCATCCCCGTGCTGGAGGCGTTAGCGACCGGCACGGTCGACGTCGTTGCGCTGTCAGGGTTGGGTTTCCGGGACGCGGGGGCCTGGCAGAAGCTGGCCGGGATCTACTTCGGGCCGACCCGTCACCGGAAGCTGCAACGTGCTGCTAGGTCGGCGGCCGAAGGGTTGTCTCTGGATGCTCTGGGGGTGGTGGAGAAGAACACCCGCCGCCTCCTGTCGGGTGCTGCCGTGTCCCCCTGGGAACTGCGTGTCGAGTTGTGCGCCCTGCGAGGCACGGTTGCCGAGATTGATCAGGCGGCCGCCGCCCGGGTGCGTGCCTACAACCGTGGGGTGGAGGACGCGGAGAAGAAGGCCTACGGGGGCAGGTCCCTCAAGGGTGGGAAGAACACCGACGCCTGGGGCCTGCGCACCGCCACGTTCACCGGCCCGGAACACCTCATGGCCGCTTTCCTCGGGGACCTGCACACCAAAGCCCAGGAACTACGACGAGCCGATCCACGCTTGTCGTATGAGCAGGCGATGTTCGACGCCCTGCTGGCCGGCGGGGCGGGGGTGACCGGTCCGGTCACCCCGGTCCCGCACGTGGTCATCGGGTTACCGGATTATGCGAAGCTGCTGCGGCAGGAGGGTGATGAGACGATTTTCGCCCTCACCGACGGCACCACCATCACCGGGGCGGAGCTGGTGGCCCGGGAGATGGCCACTGTCGGGGTGGTGGGTCTGTACGACCCGGTCTCCGGTGGGGTGAACATGTACCGGGAGGAGCGTGTCGCCACCTGGAAGCAGCGGATGCTGCTGGCAGCGGAGACGATCCTGTGCCCGCACCCGGGGTGTACGACCCCGGCGAGTCAGTGCCAGGTACATCATCTGATCGCCTGGGAGCAGGGTGGGGAGACCAACATCGAGAACCTGTCGATGGCGTGCGCGGTACATAACGCGCGCAATGACGATGATCCGAATGCCCCACCCCGGAATGGACGCCTGGAGCGCCGGCCTGGTGGGGTGGTGCATCTGCCTCCGGATGGTGGGCCAACACGGAGCAACATTCACCCGATACGGCAACTCTCCGCCATGGCGTTGATCAACAACTAGAACAGGGCGTCCTGCAGGATCGGGTACGTCAGGTCGATCTGCCACTCCCGCGCGTCGTGGGCCCGCAGCATGTCGGGCAGCTCGAGAGGGGAGCGGATTTCGCGACCGTTCGTCGCCGCCCACGCGACCTCGCGCAGCGTGGCCGGACGCAGGATGTTCTCGGTGGGGATCTCCAGCTCCGCCGACAGTTCGTCGATCGTGTCGCGGGCGGCGGAGTAGCGGGCGTAGGAGTCCGGGTACTCGTTGGACCATGCCTGCCTGGAGGGCAGACCGCGGGGCGGGCGTTCGCGCTTCGGCCAGGTGCGGGGGTTCGACGTGAGGGCACGCTCGACGACCTCGCCCCAGAAGCTCACCGCGGAGCGGCGACGGGCCGGGAAGCCCTTCACGCGGGCCAGGTCACGGCCGGTGCGGGGGAGCGTGCGGGCGACCTCGATGAGGACCTTGTTCGGCAGGACCCGGCCGACGGCGAGGTCCTCGGCGACGGCGATGGACTCGCGCGTCATCCACAGTTCCCGGGCCACGGCCAGCTGCTCGGGGCGGCCGAGGGTGGAGATGCCCTTCACATCGCGCCACGTGGTTTCCGTGGGGCCGGTGATGGTGGCGTGGGTGCGCCGGATGTGCTCGAACTCCTGGGAGGCCCACTCGAGCTTGCCCTGGTGGTCGAGTATCTCGGCCATCGTGTCGCCTAGTTCCAGGAGCAGTTCCACGTCGAGGGCGGCGTAGGCGAGCCAGTCGGCGGGCAGGGGACGCTGGGACCAGTCCTCGGCGCCGTGGCCCTTGGCCAGGTGGACGTCGAGAAGCATCTCCGTCATGGCGGCGAGGTTGACGTGGTCGAAGCCGGCGAGGCGGCCGGCGAGCTCCGTGTCGAAGAGGGTGCCGGGGTAGAGGCCCAACCAGGCCAGGGACGGCAGGTCGGAGGGGGCGGCGTGGATGATCCAGTCGAGGCCGTTGAGGGCCGGGGCCAGCGCGGCGGTGAACTCGGGGCGGTGTCCCTCCGGGTCGAGGAGGAAGGTGCCGACGTCGCGGCGGCGGACCTGGACGAGGAAGGCGCGGTCGTCGTAACGGAAGCCGGAGGCGCGTTCCGTGTCGATCGCCACGGGGCCCTGCCCGTCGGCGAGGGCGGCGGCCGCGGCGGTGAAATCCGCCGGCGTGGAGAGCACGCGGGGGATGCCGTCGCGGGGAGAGATCAGTGGAGCCATGGTCCCCCCAGCTTAAACCAGGCTCAGCCCAGGCGGGCGACACCCTCCGGGGGCAGTCCGGCGACGTTGGCCAGCACCCGCGAGAACGCCAGGACGTGCGGGGCCAGGTCGAGCTCGGAGGCGGTCCACGACGCGCGCATCTCGAGCTGGTGGGCACGCGGCGGGCCGCCGATCTCGCCGAAGCGGACGGAGGCGGTGGCGGTGACGGTGCCGCCGAGGTTGGTGTGGTCGGCGCCGGCCCCGGCGAGGCCTTCGTTGAGCCACTGCCAGGCGACGTCGGGAAGCAGCGGGTCGGCCGCGACCTCGTGGTCCATGTCGGCCTGGATGTAGGCGACGAGGCGCATGGCACCCTCCCAGGCCTCGTCGGCACCGGGGTCATGGAGGAGGATGAGCCTGCCGAAGGCGTCGCCGTAGGCGGCGGCCTCGTCCCACGATCGTTCGACCTCGAGGCCGATGGCGTGGCTGAACGGGGCCAGGCGCTGCGGCGGACGGATCGTGCCGAGCGTGATCTCGGGGCGCAGTTCGGCCCTGTGCATCGATTCGACGGCGCGGGTGAACACGGCCGGGGTTCCGGTCTCGTCATCGGCACCGAAGGTGGCGCCCCTGCCCGCGGTGGCGCGGTTGAGCGGCGTCGGGGTCTCGGGAGAGTCTGGGGTGAACACGTCATCAAATTAACCACGCGTGCACCTGTTGAGGCGGAGGCGCGCCGTGGGTTGCCCTCCGTGGGTCACTCCAACTTATGATGGATGGCATCGCCCCCAACCGCAGAAAGAGGATCTTCGTGAGCAAACTGAACTTCGACGAACTCAACAGCATGCAGCGCTACACCCAGTTCGTCACCTTCCGTGCCATCCCGGGTGCCCTGGGCACCGAGCGTGACGAGATCATCGCCGAGGCCCGTGCCTTCTTCGACACCCTCGCCGACGGCGGGAAGGTCGTCGTCCGCGGTATCTACGACATCGCGGGCATCAACGCCGAGGCCGACCTGATGATCTGGTGGCACGCGGAGGAGTTCGAGGATCTGCAGGCCGCCTACCAGGCTTTCCGACGCACCACCGTCCTCGGCCAGCTCCTCGAGGCCGCGTGGATCGGCACCGGTCTGCACCGTCCGGCCGAGTTCAACCGCTCGCACCTGCCGTCGTTCATCATGGGTGAGGAGGCCGAGGCCTGGATCACCGTGTACCCGTTCGTGCGTTCCTACGAGTGGTACCTCCTCGACCCGAAGGAGCGTCGCCGCATCCTCGCCGAGCACGGCCAGGCCGCCCGCGACTTCCCGGACGTCCGCGCCAACACCGTCCCGGCGTTCGCGCTCGGCGACTACGAGTGGATGCTCGCCTTCGAGGGGCCGAAGCTGGACCGCATCGTTGACCTGATGCACCAGATGCGCTACACGGACGCCCGTCTGCACGTGCGTGAGGAGACCCCGTTCTTCTCCGGCCGTCGTGTCGCCGACATCGGTGAGGTCGTCGAGATCCTCCCGTAGGCACCGCGTGACGACGCCCCGCCAGCTCCTGCCGGCGGGGCGTTCTTGCGTTCCTACTCCTCCTCGAGGGTCAGGGCGATCGAGTTGATGCAGTAGCGTAGGTCCGTGGGCGTGTCGTAGCCCTCGCCCTCGAAGACGTGACCCAGGTGGGACTCGCAGGCGGCGCACAGCACCTCGACGCGGACCATGCCGTGGGAGGTGTCGCGTCGTTCGATGACGCGGTCCCCGGCGAGGGGGGAGAAGAAGGAGGGCCAGCCGCAGTGGGAGTCGAACTTCTCGGTGGAGCGGAAGAGCTCGGTGCCGCAGGCGCGGCAGGAGTAGACGCCCTCGGTCTTCGTGTCGGTGTACTCGCCGACGTAGGGCGGTTCAGTGCCGGCCCGCCGGAGGACGTGGAACTCCTCAGGGGTGAGTCGCCGGCGCCATTCGTCGTCGCTGATCAGCTTGAAGTCGGTCATGTGACGATTCTACTGATTCGGCGCGCCACCAGACCACGGCGCAGGTGGTGATGACGACGAGCATCGTCGCCCAGCCGAGGGTCGGGTGGAAGAAGTCCATCCAGCGGGACAGGTCCGGCTCGCGCCAGGAGTGGAAGGAGTCCGGGGTGAGGAAGAGGTACGCCGCGAGCCAGGCGGGCCAGGTGTGGAACACGCTGGTGCGCTGCAGGACGGTGAACATCATGGGGAACAGCATCATCGAGTAGTACATCTGCCCCAGGGAGGACAGGAAGAACACGCCGGTCATGAGCAGGCCCGTCGTGGTGGTCGCCCACAGCAGGGGGTCGGTGTAGCGCCAGCGCAGCAGCACGATGACGCCGACGCCGACGACCGCGGCGAAGAGCAGCCACAGGGCGTTCTCGAGGAGGGGCGGCATACCGAAGTAGATGGCGGCGCCCGCGAGGGAGGAGTTGGCGTAGTCGCGGACCTCGCTGAGGTAGGGGACCAGGTTGGTCAGGTACTCGGAGGCCCCGGGGACGAGCGGCCAGGCCACCAGGTTGAACACGACGGGGACGGTGACGCCGCCGAGGACGGTGCGCCAGTCGAGTTTCACGGCGGGCAGGAACAGCAGCGGCGCGAACTGCGGCTTGATGAGGATCGCCAGCCCGATCACCAGGCCGGCCAGCCAGCCGCGCCCCCGCAGGAGCAGCGCCAGGTAGGCGACCAGCGCGAGGAGCAGCAGCCCGTTGATGTTGGAGAAGATGAGCGTGTTGCGCACCGCCTCCGTGAGGAAGGCGATGACGACGGCCACAGGCCACACCAGGGAGCGCAGCGAGTAGCCGAACATCCGCGTGAGCATCCCCAGGGCGGCGATGACGGCGGCCGCGTTGACGATGATGAACGCCGTGCGCGCGGCGTCGGGCTCGGTGAGCCAGCCCAACGGGGAGAGCAGCAGCGTGGCCCCCGGGTTGTACAGGTAGTGCGGGTCGACGTGGTGGTACACCTCGTTGTAGACCGGCACGCCCTCCAGCGAGCGGCGGACCGCCGAGTAGACGGTGGTGAAGTCGTCGGTGACCGAGCCGTTGAGCGCGAGCACGAAGATCCGGTGCAGCACCAGCACGACGGCCAGCGGCCAGGCGACGAGCCGGCCGATGCGGTCGACGGGGGTGCGGCGGGAATGCGTCGTGTCGGTCAGCGGGGTGCGGGCAACCCACAGGTTCTCGAGTCGGGTCGTCGGCGAAGTCACGCCGACGACATTACCGCAGCCCCGCGCCCGGCCTGCGGAGGCGGAGGAACAGCGTGCCGTCGTCGGTGGCGAGGTGACGGTCGAGGGTGAAGCGGGTGTGCACGTCGTGTGCCAGCTGCTTCTCGACGGGCGCGTGGATCACCGGCGCGACCGTCAGGTGCAGCACGTCCACGAGTCCGGCCCGCAGGACCTCGGAGAAGAGCGCCGGCCCGCCCTCGCAGGAGATGCGGGGAAGCCCCAGGCCGTGCAGCACGCGGACGATCTCCGCGGGACTGCCGTCTCCGGTGGAGTGGATCTCCGCGCCGGCGGCCGTGAGACGGTCCCGCTGTGCAGCGAGATCCGGGTCGGTGAAGGAGGACCCGGGGATGAGCACGAGTGGGGGAGTGGTGGCCTCCCGGAAGAAACGGGACTCCGGATCCAGGCGGAGACTGCGGGTGACCACCGCCAGGCGGGGGACCGGCGGACGACCCTCTGCGACACGGGCGGCCGAGACCTCCGGCGAGGTGACCACGCCTCCGTAGTTCTCGGCGGTGACGGTGTGGGCACCGGCGAGGACCACGTCCGACCAGTCGCGCATCGCCAGCAGCAGGGCGCGGTCGGTGTCGTTGCCGAGGGCCCCGGAACGGCCGTCGACGGTGATGGAACCGTTGAGGGAGGTGATGAAGATGGCACGCAGCTCCGGCTCCGTGGGGGGAAGCAGCGGACCGATGATGTCTGTGATCATGTCACCAGGGTAGGCGGAGGGCGTCGACAAGCGTGCGAAAAAGGGCCGGTCCTGATGGACCGGCCCTTCTGCCTTGAGCGGATGACGAGACTCGAACTCGCGACCCTCACCTTGGCAAGGTGATGCGCTACCAACTGCGCTACATCCGCAATCGAGACCTTGTGGGTCTCTGTGCGCGATACTGGGATTGAACCAGTGACCTCTTCCGTGTCAGGGAAGCGCTCTCCCGCTGAGCTAATCGCGCAGGATCTAACCAGAGGTGGAAACGGGAATCGAACCCGTGTGCACGGTTTTGCAGACCGTTGCCTCACCACTCGGCCATTCCACCGTGGCGTTGCCGCCTCAGGGGTACCTTGGTGAGAAGGTACCAGAGCGGATGACGAGACTCGAACTCGCGACCCTCACCTTGGCAAGGTGATGCGCTACCAACTGCGCTACATCCGCAATCGAGACCTTGTGGGTCTCTGTGCGCGATACTGGGATTGAACCAGTGACCTCTTCCGTGTCAGGGAAGCGCTCTCCCGCTGAGCTAATCGCGCGGGTTCATTTCATACCGATTGGCCCGGTGAAATGAGAGCGGATGACGAGACTCGAACTCGCGACCCTCACCTTGGCAAGGTGATGCGCTACCAACTGCGCTACATCCGCACTGCACCGTGGCTGTTGCCGTGGTGCGAGTCAAAACTTTATCCTCATCCGCCGTCAGAACACAAATCGCCAGGTCGGGGCATGGTTCCGGGCTGCCGGAAGGTCTCGAAATTACGTCGATGTCATTCGCTGACGGTCCGGCGGGCGTCGAGAGGGCCGGAAAGTGGCGTGACCTGCGGATTAGGTCTAACTGTGCCTCTCCGTGTAAGGTTCCTTATCGCACAAGGTCCTATGGCTCAGTGGAAGAGCGTTCCGTTCACACCGGAAAGGTCGCTGGTTCGAACCCAGCTAGGACCACCACGTGAAAACCCCCGGTCGCCTGGGGGTTTTTTCTGTTTTCAGGGCTCGTGGTCGGGTTAAGCACCAAAAAGTGTGTCTGGCCCGGGCGTGTCGTCTGGGCCAGACGAGGCGGGTCAGCGGCCTATCCATCCTTGCTGGATGCCCATGGAGTGCTGGTAGCTGGAATCAATCGCAGTGTCGTAGCCTGCAGGGGCACCGATTCCGTTTATGTCGGGGCGGGTGTTTTCGTGGTTGACCAAGTCCTGCGCCGTGGAAAGTGCGACTTGGCCCCAGGACTGACTCCTGGCGATCGCTACTGGATCGTCAGGAGTTTGTGTCTTCAGGTACAGCCACCAGTCAATGACGGTGCGTTGATGGGGACGCGACAGTCCGCGGTGGCGACGGGCGAGCTCTTTGACCGGTGCGTTGAACCCGCCCTCCAGGACGTTGGTGGTCGGGGCGAACCTGTCCGGGTCCACGGCCCCGGCAGGTGGTTGGAGGTAGTTGAACAGCAGTTTCCGCCGGTACAACGACAGCAGCGAATGATAGGCGGCACGGACCCGTGGATGGGTGAACACCTGCTTGTACTGACGGGTCACCGGGTCCTGGACGGTGGTCTTCTGGTTGAGCCAGTCCTGGTAGACGGCACCGAACTGCTGGAGGTGCGCGGTCCATTCGGCGGCCTGGTCCAGGGTGGTGATCCGGGTCAGCTGCAGGGCCAGACGGTAGATGGTTTTCCCTGCGTCGGTGCGTGGCCGGCTGGTGGTGTGGCGGCGGACAACTCGTTGGGCGTGGACCAGACACCGTTGGATGATTGTGGTCGGCCATGTGGAGGTGATCGCGGAGGCGGCGCCTTGGCCACCATCGATGACAGCCATCAATGGTGCGGGGATCGGGCTGATCAGTTCCCGGTAGGCGGCGGTGGTTTCTGTGCGTGCCCAGGTCCAGTTGATGATGTGGGTGCGGCTGGCGGCGATGAGCAGGCAGCCGCTGGCCAGGAAGGTGGCATCGAGGAAGATCTGGTCGTGGATGCGGTGCGGGTCGACTGCTGAGGGTGGGATGATCCACCAGCACCAGGACATCCGACGGCTGAGGGTGTTGCGGTGGCGGCCGTGGTGTTCGGCCAGGGCCGTCAGGGATTGTGTGCCGGTGACCCAGGTGATGAAGGTCCGCATGGTGGCGGCGTGGGGGTGGTCGTGCTGGGTGGTGCGGACAAAGGAGTGTCCGCAGTCGGTGCAGCGCCAGCGGGTGGTGCCTTTGCTGGTGGTGCCGTTTTTCTTGGTGGTGTGGCTGCATACGGGGCAGCGGGGTCGGTTTGTGGTCACCGCTTACAGCCAATCGAGCGGGCCTAGCAGAAGGCGGCACCGGGGTGGGTTAACGTGCGGGAAATAGCTGTTCGGGAGCTATTAAACCCCGGTTTAGTGGCACTGTGCTGGGGCTACGCAGAGTCACGGACACACTTTTTAGTGCTTAACCCTCGTGGTCGCGGCTGCGTGGGACCTGGGGTGGGATTTTGTGGGCTTGCCGGACAGTGGCGGGTCTCGGTTCGAGCCCGGCTGGGGCCACCACCCGGGAGACCCCCGGTCGACAGCAGTCGGCCGGGGGTCTTCTGCTTTTCCGGGCGTCGGGAAGCGCTGCGGCGACCCATACCCAAGGAGGGTATGGGATTCAACCCTTTGATGGGCGCGGGTGCTTTACATCACAGTTTCGCCTGGTCGGGAATATATTCGCAGGCCCATGTGTTGCGTGATGTGACAGCCATCTGTGGAATTGCCGGAGATCCGTGTCATGGAAAGTACCCCCGGGAACTATGTCCGACGCCACTCCGACAGCTCTGTTGATGCCCGCGCAGTGTGGGTATCGTATGCCCTGATCATGATCCGAACGAAGGTGAAGCACTCTGTGACGCAGTCCCGATTCCGTAAGCTCCGGAACCTCACGGCGGCGGCCGCAACCGCCGGCCTGCTGGTTCTGGCTGCCCCGGTTTCCCCGGCTCATGACCTGGTCATCGGCGGCAACCCCGACAACGGGGATGTGGTCGATGAGTTTCCGGAGGTCATCGAGCTGGAGTTCTCCGGTTACGTGAAGCTGGACTTCAACACCTTCGCCATCTCGGACATCAATTCCGGGGAGATCCTCTTCTCCGGTCCGCCGTCCATCGACGGGCGCATGGTCAGCATCGAGGTGCCGGCCGACGTGAACCCGGGGCCCGGTGACTACCGCATCGGTTTCCAGATCACGTCCTCCGACGGTCACTCGACGCGCGGTATGACCACCTTCACGGTGGCCGGTGAGCGCGACGCGGCTTCCACTGCCGCCGAGTCGACCGCGGATGCCGCGTCCGAGGCGTCGGAGGACACCGGAATGCTGCAGAATCCGCTCACGTGGATCCTCGCAGGAGTGGGCATACTCGCCATCCTCGGCGTCATCGTCATGGTGATCGCCCGGGGCCAGAAAAACACCCAGGAGTAAATTATGTTCACCCGAGGCCGTATCGCACTTTCTGTTCTCGCTGTCTCCGCTCTCGCGCTCGCCGGCTGCTCCGACAACGGTGACGCTGACACCACCACGACCGCCACCACCGCGGCCGAGACCACCGCCACCACCACGGCCACCGACGTCGTCGGCGAGGGCGAGAACGCCGAGTGGGTCACCTTCACCGAGGGCTTCGTCAAGTCCAAGCCGGCTGAGAAGGACATGACCGGTATCTTCGGCATCTTCACCAACAACAGCGACGAGGACATCAACGTCGTCGGATTCACCTCCAACCTCGGTGCTCCGACCTACGAGCTCCACGAGGTCGTCGACGGCGTCATGCAGATGAAGCCGGGTGGCTTCGTCCTGCCGGCAGGCGAGGAGTACGAGCTCAAGCCGGGCGGCGACCACATGATGATCATGGACTACAACGAGCCGATCGAGGCCGGCGACACCATCGACATCATCATCGAGTTCGGCGACGGCTCCACCCAGGAGGTCAAGGACCTCCCGGTCCGCACCATCGCCTCCGGCGAGGAGAGCTACAACTCCGACGGCTCCCTCCAGGGCCACCAGATGGGCCAGATGGACGACGCTGAGTCCGAGTCCGAGAACTAGATCCAGCACACTACCCAGGAAGTGGAATAACAGACATGTCAGCTTTGTCCCGTCGCGGGTTCCTCACCGGACTGTCCGTCACGGCGGGTGGTGCTGCCTTGGCGGCCTGCGCCACCCCGCAGGACAGGGCAGCGGCGAAGATGACCGCCGCCGCGGACACCCGGCTCTACGACGCCATCGTCCCCTTCGACGGGGAGCGCCAGGCGGGTATCTCCACGCCCGCCCAGGCCAACCTCAACCTCGTCGGCTTCAACCTGGTCGACGGTGTCGACAGGGGAGCGGTGGCCCGTCTCATGCGGTCCTGGTCGGAGGACTCCCGGCGCCTGTGCACCGGCGAGACCCCGCTGGGCAGCCTGGAGCCGGAGCTCGTGGTCGCGCCGTCGAACCTCACCATCACGTGTGGATTCGGCCCGCGGGTGTTCGAGGTGATCGACGCCGTCGACAAGCGGCCTGAGTGGCTGCAGCCACTTCCCGAGTACAAGCTGGACCAGCTCGAGGACCGGTGGGGTCAGACGGATCTGGTCGTCCAGATCTGTTCCGACGATCCCATCATGCTCGCGCACGCCACCCGTCACCTCGTGCGTTCCGGCATGGACTACGCACGGGTGTTCTGGATGCAGCAGGGATTCCTGCGTGCCTACGGCGCGCACAAGCCGGGGGAGACCCCGCGCAACCTCTTCGGCCAGGTGGACGGCACCGTCAACCCCCGCTCGGAGGAGGAGTTCAACGAGCAGGTGTGGATCGCCGACGGCGCCCCGGAGTGGATGCAGGGCTCGACCTCGATGGTCGTGCGCCGCATCAACATGAACATGGACACCTGGGAGATGCTCGACCGCCCCTCCCGTGAGGAGGCCATGGGCCGGAAGCTCGACACCGGCGCCCCGCTGACCGGTGAGGACGAGTTCGACGAACCGGACTTCACGGCCACGGACAAGTTCGGCCTGCCGGTCATCGACCAGCAGAGCCATGTCTTCCGCGCCAAACCGGCGGAGGGACACCCGGAGCAGCGCATCAAGCGTCGTGCCTACAACTACGACATCGCCCCGGAGCCCGGCAGCGAACAGCTGTCCAACTCGGGCCTGGTGTTCCTGTGCTTCCAGAAGGATCCGCTCCTGCAGTACGACCCGATCCAGAAGCGTCTCGACGAGGCCGACCGCCTCAACGAGTGGATCACGCACATCGGCTCGGCCGTCTACTGGATCCCGCCGGGAACCAGCGAGGACGGCTCGACCGGCGACGCCTACTGGGCGCAGCGCCTCCTCGAGGCCTGACGCCCCCGCGAGAACCGGGCGCGGCACGGGACATTGGTGGTCCCCGTGCCGCGCCTTTCCGCTGTTCAGGACGCGGTTCCACGCCACTGCAGGAACCCGTGACCGGGCGGGGTAGTATGTTGCCGAAGCGACTGCGCCCCGCCGGGGATCGCAGCCGTGCCCGACATGTCGAGCAGGCAGCGGCCAGGTATGCCGCCGCCTGCGTGAGCGCAAGTTAAGGAGCGCAGCACACTCATGGTGAACACCACCGCCCCCGCATTCCCCTCGTTCACGGTCCCGGCCGGCACCCCCGTCGGCACCGCGATGCGGGAGCTGGATCTGCCGAACAAGGGCCCGGACGCCGTCGTCGTCGTCAAGGATGCGGAGGGCAACCTCCGCGACCTGTCCCACACCCCGGAGACCGACGCGGAGTTCACGCCCGTGCCGGCCAGCTCCGAGGAGGGGCGCGGCGTCATCCGTCACTCCTGCGCTCACGTCCTCGCCCAGGCCGTCCAGGCCGAGTTCCCGGGCACGAAGCTGGGCATCGGCCCGGCCATCGACAACGGCTTCTACTACGACTTCCAGGTCGCCGAGCCCTTCACCCCGGAGGACCTCAAGGCGATCGAGCGTCGCATGAAGAAGATCATCAAGTCGGGCCAGAAGTTCGAGCGCCGCACCTACGCCTCCACCGAGGCCGCCGCCGAGGAGCTTGCCGACGAGCCCTTCAAGCTGGAGCTCGTCGCCGACAAGGGCAACATCGACCCGGACTCCGACGAGGCCACCGAGATCGGCGCCGGCGAGCTGACCGCCTACGACAACATCAACCCGCGCACGGGTGAGGTCGAGTGGTCGGACATGTGCCGTGGCCCGCACGTGCCCACGACCCGCTACATCCCGGCATTCGCCATCACCCGCTCCTCCGCCGCCTACTGGCGCGGCAACCAGGACAACGCCGGCCTGCAGCGCATCTACGGCACCGCCTGGGAGGACAAGGAGTCCCTCGACGCGTACCAGCACATGCTGGCCGAGGCCGAGAAGCGTGACCACCGTCGCCTGGGAGCCGAGCTGGACCTGTTCTCCTTCCCGGACGAGATCGGCTCCGGTTTCCCGGTGTTCCACCCCAACGGTGCGACCATCCGCATGGAGATGGAGGAGCACTCGCGTCGTCAGCACATCGCGGGCGGCTACTCCTTCGTCAACACCCCGCACATCACCAAGGGTGACCTGTTCGAGAAGTCCGGCCACCTGGACTTCTACGCGGAGGGCATGTTCCCCCCGATGCAGCTCGACGGTGAGACGGACGAGGAGGGCAACGTCACCAAGCCGGCGCAGGACTACTACGCCAAGCCGATGAACTGCCCGATGCACAACCTCATCTTCGCCTCCCGGGGCCGTTCCTACCGTGAGCTGCCGCTGCGTCTGTTCGAGTTCGGCACGGTCTACCGCTACGAGAAGTCCGGTGTCGTCCACGGACTGACCCGCGCCCGCGGTTTCACCCAGGACGACGCGCACATCTACTGCACCGAGGACCAGCTCGAGCAGGAGCTGACCACGGTCCTCGACTTCATCATCTCGCTGCTGCAGGACTACGGCCTGGACGACTTCTACCTGGAGCTGTCCACCCGGGACCCGAAGAAGTCCGTCGGTTCCGACGAGATCTGGGAGCGTTCCACCGACATCCTGCAGCGGGTGGCCGACAAGTCGGGCCTGCACCTGGTGCCGGACCCGGAGGGCGCCGCGTTCTACGGCCCGAAGATCTCCGTCCAGGCCAAGGACGCCATCGGCCGTACCTGGCAGATGTCCACCGTCCAGCTGGACTTCAACCTGCCGGAGCGTTTCGACCTCGAGTACACCGCCCCGGACGGCTCCAAGAAGCGCCCGATCATGATCCACCGTGCGCTCTTCGGCTCCATCGAGCGTTTCTTCGGCGTGCTCCTCGAGCACTACGCCGGCGCCTTCCCGGCGTGGCTGGCCCCGCACCAGGTGATGGGCATCCCGGTCGCGGATGATTTCGCGCCGCACCTGGAGGCTGTCACCGCCGAGCTGCGCAGGCGTGGCATCCGCGCCGAGGTGGACACCTCGGACGACCGCATGCAGAAGAAGATCCGCAACCACACGACCGGCAAGATCCCGTTCATGCTGCTGGCCGGTGCCCGCGACGTCGAGGCTGACGCTGTGAGCTTCCGTTTCCTGGACGGCACGCAGGTCAACGGCGTGCCGGTGGCCGAGGCCGTCGAGCTGATTGAGGCCTGGGTCCGGGACCGCGTCAACGAGCAGCCGAGCGAGGCAGCCCTTGCAGCCCGCCGACAGTAACTGGACCGACACGGGCGTCGGCGAGGACGACTCGCTGACCCGCCTGTGGGCCCCCTACCGGATGAGCTACATCAAGAAGCGTCCGGCGGTGGGGTCCGGGGCACCCGCCGACCCGTTCATCGAGGCGCCGAAGATGTCCGACGAGGACGCCCTCATCGTCGCCCGGGGTGAGCTGGTCTACGCGATCCTCAACCTGTACCCGTACAACGCCGGGCACATGATGGTCATCCCGTACCGCAAGACCGCGGACCTGGAGGACCTCACGGCGGAGGAGATGACGGAGCTCATGGGCTTCGTCACCACCGCGGTGAAGACGCTGAAGAAGGTGTCGAACCCGGAGGGCATCAACGTCGGCTTCAACCTGGGCAAGGCGTCGGGCGGGTCGGTGGGCAACCACATCCACATGCACATCGTGCCGCGCTGGTCGGGCGACGCGAACTTCATGACGATCCTCGGCGGCACGAAGGTGCTCCCGCAGCTGCTGCGTGACACCCGGCAGCTGCTCGCCGACGCCTGGGTGGAGGTCTCCGGTGCTTAGCACCCGGGGGCGGAGGCCGGCGTCGGTCGTCGTGGAGCCGGTGGCGCGGGCGCTGCTGCGTGTCGGACTGACCCCGAACATGGCGACGGTCATCGGCACGGTCGTCACCAGCGCCATCGCCCTGCTGCTGATCCCGAGCGGGCACCTGTTCGCCGCCGCCGTCGCCTCGGGGCTGTTCGCCGCCTTCGACCTCGTCGACGGCACGATGGCCCGCCTGCGGGGCGGGGGCACGAAGTTCGGCGCCACCCTCGACGCGACGTGCGACAGGGTGACCGACGGCGTGCTCTTCGCCTCGATCATCTGGTGGCTCGTCTTCGTCGACAATGCCTATCCGGCGCTGGTCGTCGCGGCGTTTGTCGTGCTCATCGCCTCGCAGGTGACCTCGTACGTCAAGGCGCGCGGCGAGGCCAGCGGTTTCACCATCGTCGGCGGTCTCGTCGAGCGCCCCGAGCGCCTCATCATCGCCCTGGTGGGCGTCGGCCTGGAGGGCCTGGGCGTGCCCTTCGCCATCGAGACGGCCCTCTGGGCCCTGGCCTTCGGCTCGGTGTTCACCGTCGTCCAGCGGCTGTTCACCGCCTCCCGGAACCCGGAGGCGCTCGACCACATCGCCCCGCCGCCCGGTACCCGTGACTCCGATCCGCAGGGGGCCGGCGCCCGATGACCCTCGATCCGGCGGCCCTGGGCTACCTGGCCGGCTGGCGGCTGGTCCGTCATCTTCCGGAGCAGCTGGTCGCGTGGCTCTTCGACAGGGGCGCCGACCTGGTCTCCGATGAGGGCCGGGGCATGGAGATGCTCCGCCGCAACCTCACGCGCGTCGTGGGGGCGGAGAACGTGACGGCGGAGCTGGTCCGCGCGTCCGTCCGTTCCTACGCCCGCTACTGGCGGGAGGCGTTCCGCCTCACCTCGCTTCTCGACGACCCCACGCTCCACGACCGCCTCCTCGCCGGTCTCGAGGGGCGGGAGCACATCGACGCCTCCCTGGCCTCGGGGCGCGGGGTGGTGCTCACCCTGCCGCACTCCGGCAACTGGGACATGGCGGGGCTCTTCCTGACCCGTTACCACGGGCAGTTCACCACCGTCGCGGAGCGGGTGCGGCCGGAGGTGCTCTTCCGGGCCTTCGTGGAGTACCGCGAGTCCCTCGGTTTCGAGGTGCTGCCGCACACCGGGGGAGAGCAGCCGCCCTTCGAGCGGCTCCGGGAGGTGCTGCGGGCCGGTGGCGTCGTGGCGCTGCTGGGGGAGCGGGACCTGCGCGGCACGGGGGTGCCCGTCGAGTTCTTCGGCGAGCGGACCTCGATGCCGCGGGGCAGCGCCCAGCTCGCCCTGGAGACGGGGGCGGCCCTGCACGTGGTCCACTGCTGGTTCGAGGGTGCCGACGGCTGGGGGATGTCGGTGTCGGAGGAGGTGGTCGTCGACACGCTCGGGGACACCGTCCAGCGTGTCGCGGACGCCTTCGCCGCCAACATCCGGCGGCACCCGGAGGACTGGCACATGCTGCAGCCGCAGTGGCCCGTGGACCGGAGGGGGTGACGGTGGGGATGCGCATCGGCATCGTCTGCCCCTACTCCTTCGATGAACCCGGCGGAGTTCAAGCCCATATCCTTGACCTGGCGCAGGTGCTCATCGCCCGCGGACACCACGTGGAGGTGCTGGGACCGGCGTCGGAGAGTACGGAGGTCCCCGACTTCGTCACCCGCGGCGGGCGGAGCGTGCCCATCCGCTACAACGGTTCCGTGGCGCGCCTGTCCTTCGGTCCGGCGGTGCGGGCGCGGGTGCGGGAGTTCATCACACAGGGGCGTTTCGACGTCCTGCACGTCCACGAGCCGAACTCGCCCAGCTACTCCATGGCGGCGCTGTGGATGGCGCAGGGGCCGGTCGTGGCCACGTACCACGCCTCCAGCTCGGGCTCGCTGATGCTGCAGCTGGCCCGTCCGCTGCTGCGGCCGGCGCTGGAGAAGATCCGCGGCGGCATCGCCGTGTCCGAGATGGCGCGGCGCTGGCAGGTCGAGCAGCTCGGCGGCGACCCGGTGCTCATCCCCAACGGGGTCGACACCGCCCGATTCGCGGCGGCCCGCACCGCGCCCGGCGCGGTCCCGGAGATCGTCTTCCTCGGGCGTCTCGACGAACCCCGCAAGGGGCTCGACATCCTCCTGGCGGCCCTGGAACGGCTGGACCGTGAGGTGAAGGTCACCGTCATCGGCGGCGGGCGCGCGCGGGAGGTGCCGGGCGTCGACTTCGTGGGACGGGTCTCCGAGGAGGAGAAGGCGGCGATCCTGGGCCGGGCCGACATCTACGTCGCGCCGAACACCGGCGGCGAGAGCTTCGGCATCGTGCTCGTGGAGGCGATGGCGGCGGGGTGCGCGGTCGTGGCCAGTGATCTCGAGGCCTTCGCCGCGGTGGCGGGGGAGGCCGGGGTGCTCTTCCCGGTGGGTTCCGTCGACGCGCTGGCGGAGAGCCTGCGCCGGCTCCTCGACGACCCCGCGCTGCGGGCCCGCCTCATCGCCGCGGGGGAGGAACGGGCGCGTCGCTACGACTGGGACACGGTCGCCTCGGACGTGCTGACCGTCTACGAGACGGTCGCCGACGGCTCGGTCGTGGGGGTGGCGCGGTGATCTGGTGGATCCTGCTGGCGGTGCTCGTCACCTCGGTCGTGCTGTGGGCCTACTTCACGGCGCAGCGGCTCAACCGGCTGCACATCCGTACCGACGCCGCCCTGGCCGCCCTGCAGGCCGCCCTGGACCGGCGGGTGGCGGTGGCGGCGGCGCTGCTGCCGGAGGTCCGCGAGCTGGCCTGCGCGGCGGAGGAACGCCCGCTGGCCCACGGTGCCATCGAGGAACGCATCGCCCGGGAGCGGGATCTCTCGGCGGCCCTGGCCCGCCGGGAGGGGGAGCCGCCGGCGCAGCTGGTCGACGCCGAGGTGCGGGTCCAGCTGGCCCACCGGTTCTACAATGACGCGGTCGCGGACACCCGCGCCCTGCGCCTGCGTCCGCTGGTCAGGGCGCTGCGCCTCGGGGGGACGGCCCCGTTGCCCGAGTTCTTCGAGTACCGCACCTAGTTGCATACCCTGAGGGGTATTGGCACGATGGGGGCCATGACAACCTGGCGTGGACGAAGGATCCTGCCCCTCTACGGGGTGCTCGCCGCCCTGGGCACGCTGCTGCTCATCGGCATCCCCTCCGACATCATCCCCACCCCGCTCTTCGGGCGGGAGGTGCCGGTCCGCTGGTGGGAGTACCCGGTGCTCGGCGCCACGGCGCTGCTCACCGGCGCCTGGTTCAGCATCGGCCGCACGGAGGACGCCGCCTGCGCGGTGCCGGAGGAACGTCCCGCCGAACGGGGCACCCTCATGTCGGTGAGCGTGTTCGCCGCGTGGTTCGCGGTCGCCTGTCCGGTGTGCAACAAGATCGTGCTGCTCATCCTGGGCACCTCCGGCGCGATGGGCGTCTGGGCCCCGGCGCAGCCCTACCTGGCGGTGATCTCCCTGGTGGCGCTCACCGCCGCCGTGGTGTGGAAGTGGCGGACGAAGCTCGACGGCTGCGCCCCCGCGCCGGAACGCCCGGCGCTGGTGTCCCGCTGAGCCGCACCTCCCGGGACAGCCACAGGGCCGTCAGGGCCGTCATCAGCACGACGAGGAGGTTGCGTGCCGCCAGCACCGCGATCTCCACGCTGCCGGGGGAGGCCAGCAGCTCGTCGTAGTGGTACGGGTACACGTAGAGCCCGAGCGCGGCCGTCAGGACGGACAGCGCGGCCAGCAGCAGCACCAGGCGGGAGCGCGCCACCGCCAGGCACACCGCCAGCAGCGGACCCACCCACACGAGGTACTGCGGTGAGAACACCTTGTTGGTCACCATGAGCAGCAGGACGAGCAGCAGCAGGAACGCCACCGCCACCCGCGGCCGCCACCGGTCGGCGCGCAGCTGCCACACCGCCCACCCGAGGGCGAGGGCGAGCACCGCGTACAGCGCGACATCCGCCACGCGCACGGCCAGGTCCGTGCCCGGCCCGTGGATCTCATAGCTTCTCGACGCCGCGTAGTCCACCACGTACGCCCCCGGGTCCCCGTGGGCCCGGAGGAGGAAGGGCGTGGCCGCCACCGACTCGATCTGGAGTCCCCGGTCCTCCTGGTAGGTCAGCGGGCTGAGCAGCCTGCCCGGTCCCGAGGTCATCCACGTCACTGCCGCCAACGCCACCAGCGCGAGGGCGAAGGAACCCACCCGCACCCACGTGCCGGACCGTCGGAGCCCGCCCACCAGGCCGGCGGCCAGCACCCCCGGCCACAGCTTCACCGCGGTCGCCGCCGCCAGCACCGCGGCACCCACCGCCGGGCGGGTGAACAGCAGCGCCGCCGCCCCCGCCACGAGGACCCCGGGGAACAGGTCGAGGCGCAGCCACAGCACGTGGCCCGTCGCCAGGCCGAAGAGGACCCAGAACCAGGCGGCGAGGACGCGGCGCTGCCCGCCGCGCAGGAGCAGGAGGGCGAGCACGGCGGCGTCGACAAGCACGTTCATGAGGACGAACCCGACCACGAACGGCACGCCCTCCAGGCCCGTCACCCACCCCAGCAGGCGCACCGGCCACACGCCGGCGTCCGGGTACTCCAGGAGGGCGGTCGGGTCCGCCCCGCTGATTCCGCTGTGGTAGTAGCGGACGTCGCCGAAGGGCATCGGCTCGGCGAGAATGAGACGCAGCAGCACCAGCCGGGAGACGATCCACCCGAGCCACACCGCCGGAACAGAGCGCGTTCTGTGCACGCGACGATCCTATTCCCAGAATCGAAAGAGCGGGGTGATTGGTACGCGGGTGGCGCGGACGCATAAGGTTTCGGGTTGAAACAGGTTATTTGTCGAACAGGAGCAGATCAACTGTGACCACCAACACCACCGGACGTGCGAAGCGCGGCGTCGCGGAACAGTTCAAGGGCGGCGTCATCATGGACGTCGTCAACCCGGAACAGGCACGGATCGCCCAGGAGGCCGGCGCGATCGCCGTCATGGCCCTCGAGCGTGTCCCCGCCGACATCCGCGCCCAGGGCGGCGTCTCCCGCATGTCCGACCCGGACATGATCGACGGCATCATCGCCGCCGTCGACATCCCGGTGATGGCCAAGGCCCGCATCGGCCACTTCGTGGAGGCACAGGTCCTGGAGTCCCTCGGCGTCGACTTCATCGACGAGTCCGAGGTCCTCACCCCGGCCGACTACGCCAACCACATCGACAAGTTCGCCTTCGAGACCCCCTTCGTCTGCGGCGCCACCAACCTCGGCGAGGCACTGCGCCGCATCAACGAGGGTGCCGCCATGATCCGCTCCAAGGGCGAGGCCGGCACCGGTGACGTCTCCAACGCCGTCACCCACATGCGCACCATCCGCGCCGAGATCAACCGCCTCACCTCCATGGCCGAGGACGAGCTCTACGTCGCCGCCAAGGAGCTGCAGGCCCCCTACGAGCTCGTCGTCGAGGTCGCCCGCGAGGGCCGCCTGCCCGTGCCGATGCTCACCGCCGGCGGCATCGCCACCCCGGCCGACGCCGCCATGATGATGCAGCTCGGCGCCGACGGCGTCTTCGTCGGCTCCGGCATCTTCAAGTCCGGCAACCCGGAGCAGCGCGCCCGCGCCATCGTCAAGGCCACCCAGAACTACGACGACCCGAAGGTCATCGCGGAAGTCTCCCGCGGCCTCGGCGAGGCCATGGTCGGCATCAACGTCGACGACATCCCGGTCCCGCACCGCCTCTCCGAGCGCGGCTGGTAGGACGCTTCCCGACGCCGCGGGCGTCGACAAGCACAGCAAAAGGAAGAACCCGCCGTGTCAGGTGACACGGCGGGTTCTTCCCGTCTGTGCAGGCAGATCAGCCGAGGGAGTCGGCGATGGCGTCCGGGTCGTAGGGCGGGCCCATCATGACGAGGACCGTGAAGACCACGGCAATGAGCGCCAGCAGAACCGCGATCGAACGACCCGGGTGACGGACGAACTGGGCCAGGACCTTCTCCGGGAGGGTGCGCGGCTCCTCCCCGGAACCCGCACGGAAACGCCAGCCGCCCTCGAGCAGCTGCTTGCGGTCGGCCCACATCGTGAACGGCCAGGCGGCGAACGGGATGACCGACACACCCATGCCCACCAGGCCCTGCGCGAGGGTCCAGCGGTTGTTCACCCACAGCAGGACCGTGATGGCGATGAAGGTGAGGAAGCCGAAGCCGTGGATGCCGCCGGCGACCGGCACGACAGCCGCGGTGGTGCCGGAGTACTTCAGGATCATGCCGAGAATGAGGAAACCCCAGGTGAACATCTCCAGGGCAGCTGCGAAACGGTGGAACTTGGCGGGAGTGAGGCCCTGCTCAGTGGCGGGCCGGGTCGTCGTCGTCATAATCGTCCAGCCTACCGCCCGGCCAGGGAAACACAATGGTCGCAGGCTCAACCGTCCGGTTGATTTCCGGGAGGTAAGGTTGAGCGACATGAGTGACATCGAGTACATCCTCGGACTGGAACGCATCGACACGGACATCTACCGGGGACCGGCGGCGGAATCGAAACTGCTGCGCACCTTCGGCGGGCAGGTCGCCGCGCAGGCGCTGGTCGCGGCCACCGAGACCGTCGACCCGGGCAGGGATGTCCATTCGCTGCACGGCTACTTCGTGGCGGCAGGCAAGGCGGCCGAGCCCACCGTCTTCCTCGTCGACCGTATCCGGGACGGCCGTTCCTTCTCCTCCCGCCAGGTGCGGGCGGTCCAGGACGGCGAGACGATCTTCTCCATGCAGGTCAGCTTCCACTCGCGTGGCGACGTCGGCCCGGAGCACTCCGACCTCATGCGCACCGTGCCCATGCCGGAGGACGTGCCCACCGACAGCTCCGCGCTGCCCGTCTCCTCGCGTGCCCTGCTGGAGGAGTGGGGTGACTGGGACATCCGCGTCGTCCCGGCCGACTCCTACGAGCACAACAAGTACACCCCCAGCCAGCAGGTGGTGTGGTTCCGTTCCAAGCGCCCGCTGCCCGACGACCCGACCTTCCACGTCTGCACCCTGGCCTACATGTCGGACATGACGCTGCTGTACTCCGCGCTGGTGCCGCACGAGGGGCACAAGGTGCAGATGGCCAGCCTCGACCACGCGATGTGGTTCATGCGCCCCTTCCGTGCCGACGACTGGCTGCTCTACGACCAGGTCTCGCCCTCCGCCCACGCCGGTCGGGCCCTCACCCACGGGCGCATCTTCGACCGTGCCGGCAACCTCGTCGCCATGGTCACGCAGGAGGGGCTCACCCGTTCGCTGCGCGAGGGTGCCCTGTCCGTCCCGGCGACCATTTCGGAGCGCGACTGACGGGGGCTGGTGGTCCGGGGCGGCGACCAGCGTATACTCGGACGGGTCATATCAGCGTGATGCCCCTGCCCACCCCCGCGTTGCCGCTCCCTGGCCGTCCGGACCACGGTTGAGCGCGCGGGGGTTGTCGGGCGGGGCCGAGAGAAAGGGATCTGATGGCAGGCCATTCAAAGTGGGCGACCACCAAGCACAAGAAGGCGGCCAACGACGCCAAGCGCTCCAAGGAGTGGGCGAAGGCGATCAAGGCGATCGAGGTCGCGGCCCGTATCGGCGGCGGTGACCCGGCGGGTAACCCCACGCTGGACGACATGATCCGCAAGGCCAAGAAGGCCTCCGTCCCCAACGACAACATCGAGCGCGCCCGCAAGCGCGGCGCCGGCGAGGAGGCGGGCGGCTCCGACTGGGAGAACATCACCTACGAGGGCTACGGCCCCAACGGTGTGGCGATCCTCATCGAGTGCCTCACCGACAACCGCAACCGCGCCGCCACCGAGGTGCGCACCGCGATGACCAAGAACGGCGGCAACCTGGGCGAGTCCGGTTCCGTCTCGTACATGTTCTCCCGCACGGGCGTCGTGCTCGTCGACAAGGGTGAGCTCACCGAGGACGACGTCCTCATGGCCGTTCTCGACGCCGGCGCCGAGGAGGTCAACGACCTCGACGAGAAGTTCGAGGTCGTCTGCGCTCCGACCGACCTGCAGGCCGTGAAGAAGGCCCTGGAGGAGGCCGACATCACCGTCGACGAGGCCGGACAGGACTTCCGCGCCTCCGTCGAGGTCTCCCTCGACGTCGAGGGAGCGAAGAAGATGATCAAGCTCATCGAGGCCCTCGAGGACGCCGACGACGTCCAGGAGGTCTACACCAACATGGACCTCTCCGACGAGGTCATCGCCGCTCTCGAGGACTAGACGTTCGGACACGTGTGCTATAACTTGGGGGACACTGGCACACGGGTCCCGCGCGGGCCCAGAGAGGCGTTCGAGTGAATCTGACGGGACTGCGCGTGATGGGCATCGACCCGGGTCTGACCCGGTGCGGCCTGTCCGTCGTCCAGGCCGGCCGGGGCCGGGAGGTGCTCCCGGTGGCGGTCGGCGTGGTGCGGACCCCGACGGGGGAGGAGCTGCCGGACCGTCTCCTGCGGCTGTCCAACGCGGTGAACGAGTGGATGGACGACTACCGTCCGGACGTCGTCGCGGTCGAGCGGGTGTTTGAACGCGGCAACGTCTCCACCGTCATCCACACGGCGCACGCCTCGGGGGTCCTCGTGCTCGCCGCCGCCCAGCGCGGGATCCCGGTGCACATGTACACCCCGTCGGAGGTCAAGAAGGCCGTGTCCGGCAACGGCCGCGCCGACAAGCGGCAGATGACCAGCATGATCACCCGCATCCTCGGGCTCTCGGAGCCTCCGAAACCGGCGGACGCCGCCGACGCCCTCGCGCTGGCGGTGTGCCACTGCTGGCGGGCCCCGCTGCTGGCCCGCACCGCCGCCCTGCTCAACTCCGGAGGAGACCCGTCATGATCGCATCTGTCCGTGGCACCGTCATCGGCATCGGCCTGGACCACGCCGTCATCGAGTGCGCCGGCGTCGGCTACCGGGTGGAGGCCACCCCGAACACGCTGGCCACCCTGCGCCGCGGGGAGGAGGCGTTCCTGCTCACCAGCCTCGTCGTGCGCGAGGACGCCCAGACCCTCCACGGTTTCGCCACCGACGAGGACCGCGGCATGTTCCACCTGCTGCAGACCGTCACCGGGCTGGGCCCCCGCCTGGCTGTGGCGTGCCTCTCCGTTTTCGACGCCGGGGAGATCTCCCGGGCGATCGCGGGGGAGGACGCGAAGGGGCTGCAGCGGATCCCGGGCGTCGGCAAGCGGATGGCCGAGAGGCTCATCCTCGAACTCAAGGACAAGGTGGCGGCCTACGTGCCGGCGCCGGAGGAGGCGGGAGAGGACTCCCCGGTGCTGACCCCGGCTGCGGAGACCGTCGCACTCCAGGTCACGGAGGCCCTCATCGGCCTCGGCTTCACGGACCGCGTGGCCGGGCCCGTCGTGGAGGGTGTGCTCGCGGACGCCCCGGACCTCGACACCGCCGCGGCCCTGCGCGCAGCCCTGACCCAGCTCGGCCGGAAGTAGGCGGACGGCGTGAGCGACATGGAACGCACGGAGTTCGCCCTCCCGGAGGACCTGCAGCTCGACCGGGAGGTCGACATGCGGATGCAGCCGGGGGAGCAGGAGTCGGAGACGACCCTTCGTCCCCGCAACCTTGACGAGTTCATCGGCCAGCGCAAGGTGCGTGACCAGCTCTCCCTCGTGCTCACCGGCGCGCGGAACCGCGGGGTCACCCCGGACCACGTCCTCCTGTCCGGTCCTCCGGGACTGGGCAAGACGACGATGGCGATGATCATCGCGCAGGAACTCAACACGAACCTGCGGATGACCTCCGGCCCGGCGCTCGAGCGGGCCGGGGACCTGGCGGCGATGCTCTCCAACCTCATGGAGGGCGACGTCCTGTTCATCGACGAGATCCACCGCATCGCCCGCCCCGCCGAGGAGATGCTCTACATGGCGATGGAGGACTTCCGCATCGACGTCATCGTGGGCAAGGGGCCCGGCGCGACGTCCATCCCGCTGGAACTCCCGCCGTTCACGCTGGTCGCGGCGACGACCCGCTCCGGCATGCTCACCGGCCCGCTGCGTGACCGCTTCGGTTTCACCGCGCAGATGGAGTTCTACGACGTCGACGACCTCACCCGCGTGGTCACCCGCGCCGCCCGCATCCTCGACGTCACCATGGACGCCGACGCCGCCGTGGAGATCGCCTCCCGGTCACGCGGCACACCGCGCATCGCCAACCGTCTGCTGCGGCGTGTCCGTGACTTCGCGGAGGTCAACGCCGACGGCCACATCAACCTGCCCGCCGCCCAGGGGGCGCTGGAGGTCTTCGACGTCGACGAGCTCGGCCTCGACCGCCTCGACCGTTCCGTGCTCAACGCCCTCATCCGCGGGCACGGCGGCGGGCCGGTCGGTGTGAACACCCTCGCCATCGCCGTCGGTGAGGAACCCGGCACCGTCGAGGAGGTCTGCGAGCCCTATCTGGTGCGCGCCGGACTCATCGCGCGGACCGGACGGGGACGTGTCGCCACCGCCGCCGCCTGGCGTCACCTCGGGCTGGAGCCACCAGAGGGCGCACTCGGCCAGTTCTGACGGGCACCGGCGCGGTTCCCAGGTGGAACGGGGCCCGGGGAATCTGGCACACTTGCTCACCATGGACCTACTTCTTCTCCTCCTGGTGATCGCCGTCTTCATCCTGCCGTCCTTCCTCATGATGCGCAGCCAGCGTCGACGTCAGGCCGAACTGCAGACCATGCAGTCCGCGCTGGGTGCCGGCGACCGTGTCGTCACTGTCGCGGGCATCCACGGCACGATCGTCACCGCCCGTGAGACCCAGGTCGAGGTCGAGATCGCCCCCGGCGTCGTGGTCACCATGGACCGCATCGCCATCATGCGGCAGGCCACCCCGGAGGACCTCGGTGCCGTCACCGGCACCACCCCGGCCCCGGGCGGGCAGATCGGCTACCAGCACCCGGAGCAGCAGCACCCGGAGAACAGGACCGACTACCCGGATTTCCCGGACCACCCGGAGAACCGCTAGCCGCACTGACCGGATCGGCCCGGCCCGTTCCGCGCGCACCCCCTCACCCGCCGTCCCTCCCGGGGCCGGCGGGTGAGGTGTTTCCGCAGGGAACTTGCCGGGGCCGCACACGGACAGTTCCGGGGGGATGACGTAGCATGATCGGTTGTGCACCTGCCGCCGCCTGTCGGTCGGCAGGTGGGAGTTTTGGTAGCAACACAGATGGAGAACCGCATTGTCCGTCACAACCCGACGCGAAAAGCCGGGGGCCCAACGGGCCTGGCCGAAGCGCGCGCTCGCGCTGTTCGCCCTCATTCTCGCTGTGGTCTGGGCGCTGGTCCTGTTCACGGGTGACCGGCAGGCGAGCCCGAAGCTGGGCATCGACCTGCAGGGCGGCACCCGCGTGACGCTCGTCCCGCAGGGGCAGGAGCCGACCGCGGACCAGCTCGCGCAGGCCCGCACGATCCTGGAGAACCGTGTCAACGGCATGGGTGTCTCGGGTGCCAGCGTCGTCACCGACGGCAACACCCTGGTGATCACGGTGCCGGGCGAGGACACCTCGCAGGCGCGTTCCGTGGGTCAGACCTCCCAGCTGCTGTTCCGCCCGGTCGAGTTCCCCGCGAACCCGGACAATGAGGCGCTGACCGGCACCCTGGGGGAGATGGCCAACCGCTGGGTCGAGCTCGGCGTGGTGACGAAGGAGGAGGCGGAGTCCTCCATGCGACTCATCCTCGATGCCTTCAACCAGCAGCTGCCGGAGGGCACCGACCCGGTGGAGGCACCGGAGGTCACGGCCACGCCGCTGCCGGAGCCGGCGAACTCGATCGAGGCGACGGAGCGTCGTCAGCAGATCACCGACCAGCTGCGCGCCGACCGTCAGTCGACGGACCCGACCGTCCAGGCGGCGGCCACCACCCTGCTGCGCTGTGACTCGGAGACCGACCCGCTGGCCGGCTCCGATGAGCCGCACCTGCCGCTGGTGACCTGTGACGCAGGTTCCGGCCAGGTCTACCTCCTGGGTCCGGCCCCGCTGCTGTCGGGCGTGACCGACGAGGACGGCCCGCGACTGACCGGCAACGAGATCGACACCTCGCGTGCCATCACCGGTGGTTTCAACCCGCAGTCCGGTCAGATGGAGATCAACTTCGCCTTCAAGACCGACGGCCCGAACTCCGGTTCCCAGACCTGGGCCGAGCTGACCCAGCAGTACCTGCAGCAGCAGGTCGCCATCACCCTGGACTCGCGCATCATCTCGGCGCCGGTCATCCAGTCGGCGACGCCCTTCGGCTCGGGTACGTCCATCACGGGCAGCTTCACGCAGGAGGAGGCCGCGGAGCTGGCCAACAACCTGCGCTACGGTGCGCTGCCGCTGTCCTTCGCCGGTGAGGACGGGGAGCCGGGCGGCACCGCCCAGTCCGTCCCCGCGTCCCTGGGTGTCGCCTCCCTGCAGGCCGGCCTCATCGCCGGCGTGGTCGGTCTCATCCTGGTGGCGATCTTCGTGTTCGCCTACTACCGCCTCTTCGGCTTCATCTCCCTGGTGACGCTGTTCACCGCGGGTCTGCTGGTCTACGGTTCCCTCATCCTGCTGGGCCGCTGGATCGGCTACTCGCTGGACCTGTCCGGTGTCGCCGGCCTGATCATCGGTATCGGCACCACGGCCGACTCCTTCGTCGTGTTCTACGAGCGCGTCAAGGATGAGGTCCGTGAGGGCCGTACCTTCCGTTCCGCCGCCCAGCACGGTTGGGACCGTGCGAAGCGCACCATCGTCACGGGCAACATGGTCACCCTCATCGGTGCCGTGGTCATCTACTTCCTCGCCGTCGGCGAGGTCAAGGGCTTCGCGTTCACGCTGGGCCTGACCACGGTCTTCGACCTGGTGGTGACCTTCCTGGTGACCGCCCCGCTCATGCTGCTGGCGGCGCGCAAGCCGTTCTTCGCCAAGCCCTCCGTCAACGGCATGGGCAAGGTCTTCGAGCTGGCGGCGCAGAATCGTCGGGAAGCACGCGACACCACCGCCCCGGCCCTCGTGGCCACCGCATCCACGGAGGAGAAGTAGATGAGCAAGGGCACGTTCAGCCGTCTGTACACCGGTGAGGGCGGCGTCGACTTCATCGGCCGTTCCCGTCTCTGGTACTGGATCACCGCAGCGCTGCTGGTCGTCTCGATCGCGGCGATCGGCATCCGCGGTTTCGACCTCAGCATCGACTTCGAGGGCGGCACCAAGATGAACATGCCGGCCGCGGAACTCACGGTCGACGAGGTCGAGGAGACCTTCGTCGACGCCACCGGCGTCACCCCGACCCTCACCCAGATCGTCGGTGCCGGTGACTCCCGCATCCTGGAGATCAACTCCGAGCGCCTGACCACCGAGCAGGTCGACGCCGCCCGCGCCGCGATCTTCGAGGAGCACCAGCCGCTCGACGCGCAGGGCCGCCCCTCGCCGGACGCGATCGGTGACTCCACCGTCTCCGAGTCGTGGGGCTCGACGATCACCAAGCGCATGCTCATCGCGATGGCCGTGTTCCTCGGCCTGGCGTTCCTCTACATCGCCTTCCGCCTGGAGAAGGAGATGGCGGCGGCCGCCATGCTCGCGCTGCTTGTCGACGGCATCCTCATCGCCGGCATCTACGCCCTCTTCGGCTTCGAGGTGTCCCCGGCGTCCGTCATCGGTCTGCTCACGGTGCTGTCCTTCTCGATCTACGACACGGTCATCGTGTTCGACAAGGTCCGTGAGAACACGGCCGGCTACCTCAGTTCCCGACGCTCCACGTACGGGGAGGAGGCGAACCTGGCGGTCAACCAGACCGTCATGCGTTCCATCTCGACCTCCGTCATCTCCGCCCTGCCGATCGTCGCCCTGATGATCGTCGCGGTGTGGCTGATGGGCGTCGGCACGCTCAAGGACCTGGCGCTCATCCAGCTCATCGGCGTCGTCGAGGGCATCTTCTCCTCGATCTTCCTGGCCACCCCGATCCTGGTGGGCCTGATGAACCGCCGCAAGGACACGAAGCGGCACAACCAGGAGGTCGCGGACTACCGTGCCGGCCGCTCCGGGGAGGCCGGGGAGGACGGAGCGCTTGTCGACGCCGCCCCCGCGACCCCGCACCGCACGGTGTCCGGCCCGGACGCCCCCGGCGTGGGCAGCACCTGGCGCCCCGACCGGCGCTGACCCCCGGGTTCGGGGTGGGAAACCCCGGTCCACCGCCTATAATGTGCAGTTCAGCATCCGGTGTTGGGCCGGGGGACGGAAAGTAGGCGAGACGTGGCGATTCGGCAGTTGGTGGGGGTGACGGTCGCCGTGCTCACCACGCTCAGCCTGGTGGCCTGCTCCGGTGGGCCCGCGGACGGGACGGGGGAGGAACCGGCGGCGGTGCAGAGCACCGACTTCTTCGGTTACCTGGTGGACACGCCGCTGCTCACGACGAACGCCGGCAGCGAGGTGGGGTCTTCCTCGAACACGGAGGCGTTGTCGGGGCGTCTGTACCCGGCGGTCTTCGTGCCCGGCCCCTCCGGGCAGATGATCCCCAACACCGACCTGGTCACCACGCAGGTGCTGCCGGGCGCCAACCGGCAGGTCGTGTACACCCTGACGGAGAACGCCCGTTACTCGGACGGCGTGCCCGTCACCTGCACGGACTTCCTCCTCCACTACAAGGCCGGGGTCCACGCCGGGCTCTTCGGCTCCCACCTCCCGCAGACCCGTGAGGTGCTGCGACTGGACTGTGAGCCGGGGCAGAAGCGTTTCACCGTGGTGTTCAACGAGAACTCGGGTGGCCGTTGGCGGCACCTCTTCGGCCCCGGCACGGTGCTGCCCTCCCATGCGGTGGCGGCGAAGGCGGGGCTCAGCGAGCACGAGCTGCACACCGCCCTGGCCACGGATGACTGGGTCACCCTCTCTGAGGTCGCGCCGGTGTGGCGGGACGGCTTCGACCTGGACGCCTTCGACCCGCAGCTGCAGGTGACGTCCGGCCCCTTCGTCATCGACAGGGTGGGGGAGCAGGGCGAGGTGGTCCTCGTCCCCAACGAGCACTACTACGGTGACGCCCCGAACCTGCGGACCATCGTGGTGTGGCCCGGCGGCACCGACCCGCGGCAGCTCGACGAGGCCGGTGCGCTCCGCATCGCCGACATCCGCCGTGGTCAGCAGGACTTCGTCGACCGGGATGACCCGACCAACACGCTGACCATCGAGGAACGCGTCGGCGACCTCACCGACACCCTGGTCCTCGCCAACGCCGGGGTCCTGGGCAGTCCGTGGGCCCGGCAGGCCTTCGCCGCGTGCGTCGATCAGCGGGCCGTCGCTGCGGAGTCCTCGCGGGTGAGTGGCATCGAGGTGCCGCCCGTCGGCCTGCACTCCCTGCAGCACAACGACCCTCTGGCCCCGCTGCTCGCCGACGTGGCGGAGGGCCACCTGGGCACGGACCTCACCCGCGCCCAGGGACTGTGGGGCACCACCGTGCGCATCGGCTACGCCGGCCCCAACGAGCGGAAGGCGGCGATGGTCGAGGCCATCCGCGCCTCCTGCGAACCGGCGGGCGTCACGGTCGTCGACGCCTCCGCGGAGGCCGGTACCCTGGCGGACCTCTCCCGTCTGGTCACGGGACAGTGGGGCGGGCAGGTCCTGCGCGAGGGGACCCTCGACGCGGTGCTTCTCGCGGTGGATCCGCTGGCGGAGGTCGGTTCGGCGTCGGCCCGCGCGAATGCGTTGGCGGACCTCCGGGCGGAGGAGGAGAAGCTCTGGGAAGAGGTGCCGGGCATCCCCCTGTCCGCCCAGCCCCGCCGATTCGTGATCGACCGCACAGTGGGTAACGTAGTGGTGTACACAGGTATGGCCGGTATCGGCTGGAACATGGACCGATGGCTAAGCGAGGACGACGGTGGCTCAGCAGACGCAGACGAGTAGATACGGCAGCGCCCGCGAGGCGCTCGCCGCCCGCATCCGTTACGTGCAGGACTGGCCGGCGGAAGGGGTTCTCTTCGAGGACCTCACCCCGGTGCTCGCCGACGCCGACGCGTTCCAGCTCGTCGTCGATGAGCTCGCCGACGCCTGCGAGCGCCTCGGCGCCCAGATGATCGGCGGGCTCGACGCCCGCGGCTTCCTCCTGGGCTCGGCCGTCGCCTACAAGCTGGGCCTCGGCATCCTGGCGATCCGGAAGAAGGGCAAGCTGCCGCCGCCGGTCGTCAGCGAGGAGTACGCCCTCGAGTACGGCAGCGCCGCGCTGGAGGTCCCCGCCGACGGGCAGGAACTGGAGGGCCTCAGGATCGTGCTTGTCGACGACGTCCTGGCCACCGGCGGCACCCTCGTCGCCGCCCGCAGCCTCATCGAGCAGTGCGGTGGCGAGGTCGTCGGCAATGTCGTGGTCCTGGAGGTGGCGGAACTCGGTGGGCGCGAGCGCCTGGCGGATCTGCCGTTGGTGGTGATCAACGAATGACCGACCGTTCCCGCCAGCGTTCCAACGTCGGCGTGCGCAGCATGTCCGCCCGGCTGGCCCGGTCGCTGACCGGCAGCCGGGTGAAGACGAACCCGGTGCTCGACCCGCTGCTGTCCATCCACCGGCAGTTCCACCCGCGTGCCGACGCCGAGCTGCTCTCCCGCGCCTACGAGCTCGCGGAGACGCTCCACGAGGGGGTGTTCCGCAAGTCCGGGGACCCCTACATCACGCATCCGCTGGCGGTGGCGACCATCGCCGCGGAGATCGGCATGGACACCACCACGCTGGTGGCGGCCCTGCTGCACGACACCGTCGAGGACACCGACTACTCCCTGGAGCAGCTCACCGACGACTTCGGCTCGGAGGTGGCCCGTCTCGTCGACGGCGTGACCAAGCTCGACAAGGTCGCCCTCGGGGCGGCGGCGGAGGCGGAGACCATCCGCAAGATGATCGTCGCGATGGCGCAGGACCCGCGCGTCCTGGTGATCAAGGTCGCCGACCGTCTGCACAACATGCGGACCATGCGTTTCCTCCCGCCGGAGAAGCAGGCGAAGAAGGCACGGCAGACCCTCGAGGTCATCGCCCCGCTGGCGCACCGCCTGGGCATGGCGAGTGTCAAGTGGGAGCTGGAGGACCTGTCCTTCGCCATCCTCTACCCGAAGAAGTACGACGAGATCGTCCGGCTCGTGGCCGACCGCGCCCCCTCCCGGGACCGTGCGCTCAAGGAGATCGTCACCCAGGTGACCACGGCCCTGCGCGAGAACAACATCGACGCCGAGGTCATGGGACGCCCGAAGCACTACTGGTCGATCTACCAGAAGATGATCGTCCGGGGCCGCGACTTCGACGAGATCTTCGACCTCGTGGGCATCCGCATCCTGGTGGACAACGTCAACAACTGCTACGCCGCCATCGGTGTCGTCCACTCCCTGTACTCGGCGCTGCCGGGACGTTTCAAGGACTACATCTCCTCGCCGCGCTTCGGCGTCTACCAGTCGCTGCACACCACGGTCATGGCTCTGCAGGGTCGCCCGCTGGAGGTGCAGGTGCGCACCCACGAGATGCACTACAACGCGGAGTTCGGCGTCGCCGCGCACTGGCGCTACAAGGAGTCGAAGGGCTCCCACAAGGGCGACCGCGACGAGGTCGACCAGATGGCGTGGATGCGTCAGCTGCTCGACTGGCAGAAGGAGGCCGCGGACCCCAACGAGTTCCTCGACTCCCTGCGCTACGACCTCACGGCCAAGCAGATCTTCGTGTTCACCCCCAAGGGTGACGTGGTCAACCTGCCGGCCGAGTCCACGCCGGTGGACTTCGCCTACGCGGTGCACACCGAGGTCGGCCACCGCTGCATCGGCGCCAAGGTCAACGGCAAGCTCGTGGCCCTGGAGTCCACGCTGAAGTCCGGCGACCGCGTCGAGGTGTTCACCTCCAAGGACCAGAACGCCGGGCCCTCCCGTGACTGGCAGGACTTCGTGGTCTCGCCGCGGGCGAAGGCGAAGATCCGGCAGTGGTTCGCCAAGGAGCGCCGCGAGGAGCACCTCGAGGCCGGCCGCGACGCCCTCGCCGCGGAGGTCCAGCGCGGCGGCCTGCCGATGCACCGCCTGTTCACCGCGCAGTCGATGAAGACGGTGGCCACGCAGCTGCACTACCCGGACGTCGACGCCCTGTACACGGCCATCGGCGCGGGCAGCGTGTCAGCCCACCACGTGGCGAACCAGCTCATGGCCGCGTTCGGCGACCAGGATGACGCCGTCGACGCGCTGGCCGCCCGCACCCCGATCTCGGAGATCATCAGCTCCCGGGCCCGGGCGACGGATTCCGAGTCCGGCACCGGCGTGCTCGTCGAGGGCAGCCCGGACGTCATGGCGAAGATGGCCAAGTGCTGCCAGCCGGTGCCCGGCGACGAGATTTTCGGTTTCGTCACCCGCGGCGGGGGAGTGTCGGTGCACCGCGCCGACTGCACCAACGCCGAGAAGCTGCGCACCGAGCCGGAACGCCTCATCGACGTCGCGTGGGCGACCTCCGGGGCCGCGGGCGGGGCCTTCGCCGCGACCCTCCAGATGGAGGCGCTTGACCGGCAGGGCCTGCTCTTCGAGATCACCCGCGTGTTCAGTGACCAGAAGCTGTCGGTGATGTCGATGAACTCGCACGCCTCGGACGACCATGTCGCGACGATCCGGATGACGTTCTCGGTCTCGGACACCAAGCAGCTGGGGCAGTTGCTCACGACGCTGCGTAACACGGAGGGCGTGTTCGACGTCTACCGCGTCACCGCCTGACAGGCCGCGAGACGGTTGTTTCACCTCCGTCACACCACCCTCACGAGTGCTCACACTTGTGGGGGTGGTACGACGTTAAGGGATAGTGACGCCGGTTAATAGTGTGACCACATCGGGTGACCGGAGGGTTAATTCTGGGGCCAGGGGACATGAACCCGCAGGTAGTCGCCAATTCTCATCGTGTGCGTAGCTCATTGTCAGGTTAGAACTATTCCTGATCCGCTATTTGACGATTTACAGGAGTTCTCCCGTGTCTCTCCGTCGTTTCGGCCGCTTCCTCGCAGCCACGACCACCGCCGCCCTCGCCCTCTCCCTCGCTCCGGCCGCCCTGGCCCAGGACAACACCGTCGAGTTCTCGGTGTCCAACATCACCGACTTCCACGGCCGTCTCGCGGAGGATGACTACAACAAGGAGATGGGCGCCGCACTCATCGCCGGCCTCAACAACACGATCAACGGTGACGAGAACGTCTTCACCACCTCCGGTGACAACGTCGGTGGTTCCGCGTTCATCTCCGCGATCACCGACGACGAGTACACCATCGACTTCCTCAACGCCGCCGGAGTCGAGGCCTCCGCAGTGGGCAACCACGAGTTCGACCAGGGCCAGGACGACCTCCTGAACCGCATCATCCCGAACTCCGACTTCCCGATCCTCGGCGCCAACGTCTACAAGGAGGACGACACCCGTCTCCTGAACGCGTCCACCGTCATCGAGAAGAACGGCGTGAAGATCGGCTTCGTCGGCACCGTCGCCACCACCACCGCCGACAAGGTCTCTCCGGCCGGCATCGCGGGCCTGGAGTTCCGTGACCCGATCGCCGAGACCAACGCCGAGGCGCAGCGCCTGAAGGACTCCGGCGAGGCCGACGTCGTCATCGCCCTGTTCCACGAGGACGCCGCCCGCTACGTCGACGGCTTCGACGAGACCTACGTCGACTTCCTCTTCGGTGGTGACTCCCACCAGCAGTACGCCGTCGCCGACGCGCCGCTCCCGTACGCTCAGTCCCTGGAGTACGGCAAGGTCCTCACCGACGTCGACTTCACCTTCAACACCGACACCAAGACCATCGACAGCATCGCCATCAAGCAGTACGACTACGCTGCGGTCGAGGAACTCGGAATCGAAGAGGATCCGGAAGTGGCTCAGATCGTCGCCGAGGCCAAGGCCCAGGCCGACGTCATCGGCGAGGAAGTCATCGCCACCATCGACAACTCCTTCTACCGCGGCTCCAACGCCGATGCGGACGCGGGATCGAACCGCGGTGTCGAGTCAACCCTCAACCACCTGATCGCCGAGGCACAGCGTGCCTCCCTCGGTGCCCTCCTGGGCCAGGAGATCCAGATCGGCTTCATGAACGCCGGCGGCGTCCGCGCGGATCTGCCGGCCGGCGAGGTCACCTACGCCGACGTGGTCACCATCCAGCCGTTCGGCAACGAGGTCTCGGTCGCCACGATGACCGGACAGGCCGTCCTGGACACCCTGGAGAACCAGTGGAAGCCCGGCGGCGAGCGTCCGCGCCTGGCGCTGGGTGTCTCCGAGGGCTTCACCTACACCTACGACCCGGCTGCCGAGCAGGGCGAGCGGATCATCGACGCCCGCCTGAACGGCGAGCCGATCGATCCGAACGCCGACTACACCGTCGCCGCCTCCACCTTCCTCTTCGAGGGTGGTGACGGCCTGATCAACCCGGACGATGTCCGCAACATCAACCTGGTCGGCTACATGGACGTCCAGGCTCTCATCGACTACCTGAAGGCCAACGAGTCCGTCGAGCCGCGCCTCAAGCAGTCCGACATCGCTGTCACCGTCGAGGAGGGCGAGCTCGTTACCGGCGAGACCGTCACCCTGAACCTGGCCTCCCTGAACTACTCCACCGCCGGCGAGCCGATCGCCGAGAACGTCACCGTGGCGCTGGGCACCACCGAGGTCACCGCGGCGATCGACAACGACTTCTCCCAGATCACCACCGGTCTGGGCGAGCACGGCACCGCCACCGTGGAACTGGTTGTTCCCGAGGGTGAGTGGACCCTCGCCGACCTGGTCATCACCACGGACGCTAAGCAGGTTGCCGCCCCGACCCCGCCGGCTGACAAGAATGGCGGTTCCGCCGAGTCGTCCTTCGGTTCCGCCAAGTCCTCCCTGGGCTCCGCCAAGTCCTCCCTCTCCTCCGTCGGCAGCTCCCGCTAGTTCCAGCAGCCGCCGACACGCACCGGCCGGGCCCCGCATCACGCGGGGCCCGGCCTTCGCCGTCTCCCCGGCACTACGGTGGAGCGTGTGGAACGCTTCTTGGAGGAACTGCTCATCGAGCCGTGGCGCATCCCCGTCATCATCGCCACCGCGACCGGCATCTACCTGGGGTTCATGCTGCTGGCCAAGCTCTTCGGCTCGCGGGTGCTCATGGCGATGACCGCCTCGGACGCGGTGGTGGTCATCATGTTCGGCGCTGTAGCCGGGCGTGTCATCATCGGCCATCCGCCTACGCTGGTCGCCGGGCTCATCGGCCTGGCGACGCTCATGGTGCTGGAGGCGGCGTTCGGCATGCTCCGGCGTTTCACCGGGTGGGGGAGGGTGCTGAGCAGACGCCCGGTCCTCGTCGTCTCGGAGGGGCAGATGCTTGTCGACGCCATGCGTTCCGCCCATCTCAGCCGCACCGACGTCTACACCGCGGTGCGGCGCGCCGGCCTCGCCTCGCTGGAGCAGGTGCAGGCGATGGTGCTGGAGCCGACGGGCACGATGTCGGTGATCCGCACCGGCCAGCCTTTCGACCCGGTGGTGCTCCGCGGGGTCGACGGGTACTGAATCGTCACGGGCCGCCCTCCCGCGTGGGGAGGACGGCCCGGTGAACTGGTGTCAGAGCGTGAAGCTTAGCGGCCCAGACGGTCGATGAAGACGAAGGCGGTGGACAGAGCGCCGATGATCGCGGTGAAGACGGCGACCCACTCGCGGATCTCCTTCGGGTCGGAGGAGAGGGAGTCCTCGTCATCGCCGGTGGAGGAGGAGCCGAGGAAGTCGGCGGAGCCCTCCGGAGCCTGGGTGACGGTGGCAGTCGCGGTGGTGGTGGCGGTGGTGGTCGTGCCGGCACCATTCTCCTCAGCGAAAGCCGGGGCGGACAGGCCGGCGGTGGTCAGGGCGACGGTGGTGGCAACGGCGGCAAGAGCCTTGCGGGAGAAGAGCTTCATGGGGATACCAGTTCCTAGTGCAGGTGACTACAGATGAACAATGCTCACCTTATCTGGCGCTGTGAAGAGTCGCAACAACTTGTGGGAAACAGCAAACCCTCCCTCCCGGAGGTTGTGAATCCGGGAGGGAGGGCGCGTCGATAAGCGGTGTGACGGGTGTCTATCCGAGGGTGGCGGTCTCGATGCGGACCTCCTCGGCGGGGGCACCGTCGGCGGCGCCGCCCTCGACACCGGCCTCGGCGATCTGGTCGAGGGTGGCCAGGCCCTCCTCGGAGATCTGACCGAAGTAGGTGTAGTCCGGGGCCAGCGGGGAGTCCTGGTAGTTCAGGAAGAACTGGGAGCCGTTGGTGTCCGCGCCGGCGTTGGCCATGGCGATGGAGCCGCGCGGGTAGATCACCGGGGAGGTGGCCGGGCCCTCGAGCTCATCGGTCGGGTACTCGTTGGCGAACTGGAAGCCGGGGCCGCCGGCACCGGTGCCGGACGGGTCGCCGCACTGCAGGACGTGGATGCCGGAGGTGGTCAGGCGGTGGCAGACGGTGTCGTCGTAGTAGCCCTCGGCCGCGAAGTGCTCGATGGCGTTGACGGTGCACGGGGCGACGGAGCGGTCGAGCTCCATGCCGATCGGGCCCTGGCCGGTGGTGAGGGTGACGTTGACGGTGCCGGTGGTGGGGATGTTCTCGGTGCCCGGGGCGGAGATCTCGCGGGCGGGCTCGCCGGCCTCGGGGTACTCGCAGGTGACGGTCTCCGGGAGGGCGGTGGCGCGGGTCATGGCCAGCGGCTCCATGGTCGGGGTCTCCGTGGTGGTGGTCTCCTCGGAGGCGGTGACCTCCTCGCCGGTGTCCCGGGTGGCGAGGAACCAGATGCCACCGACGATCGCGAGGATCACCACGGCGGCCGCCAGACCGATCTTGAGGGGGCGGGACTTCTCGGCGCGGTCGCGGGATTTCAGTTCGCGGTCAAGCTGGGCGAGGGCGTCCTCGCCGCGTTTCCTGTTGTCGGTCACCGGTGACTCTTCCTGACGTTGTCGGACATGTACGGTCAGTCAGTCTAACCGGCGCGGTGTGACCGTGGCACGGTGTGGTGGACATCTCTATTGTGGGGGCATGGCAAACGTAACCTTCAAGAACGAATCCACCACCACCGCAGGCGAGCTGCCGGCCGTCGGCGACCAGCTGCCGGACTTCACCCTCGTCGGCACCGACCTCGGTGAGCTGACCCCGGCCGACTTCGCGGGCAAGCGCGTCGTCCTCAACATCTTCCCGTCCCTGGACACCGGCGTCTGCGCCAAGTCCGTCCGCGAGTTCAACGAGCGCGCCACCTCCCTGGACAACACCGTCGTCCTCGGCGTCTCCCAGGACCTGCCCTTCGCCCACGGCCGTTTCTGCTCCGCCGAGGGCATCGAGAACGTCACCACCGGCTCCGCCTTCCGTTCCTCCTTCGGTGAGGATTACGGCCTGACCCTGCAGGGCTCCCCGCTGCAGGGCCTGCTGGCCCGCGCCGTCATCGTCGCGGACGAGAACGGCAAGGTCGTCTACACCCAGCTCGTCGACGAGATCACCGACGAGCCGGACTACGACGCCGCGGTCAACGCCCTCTCCTAGACCCCCGTCCGAGCCCCGGTCACCCGTAGCGGTTGGCCGGGGCTTCCTGCTGTCTGTCATGATGATCTGCATGACCCGTTCGGAGAGAAACAGTCTCGTTGCGATCCTCACCGCGATCGTCCTCATCATCGGCGGTATCGTCGCCGCCGTGGTGCTGGGGGTGCGTGGTCCGGACGACGGGCAGGACCTCGTGGCCCGGGCCGCCGAGACTCCGACGGCCACCGCCGAGGCGGCTGGGACGGCGGACACGACGGTCGAGGAGACCCCGGATCCGCTGGCCGACGCACGGCTCAACCGCGTCACCGCCGGCCCGGCACCGGCGGCCACGGACTCCTGGGGTGGGGTCGAGCATGTCCGCAGCTGGGAGGGGGAGTTCACCGTGTGGCGCGGGGGACTGCCGCAGATCATCCTCGGCCCCGCCGGCAACTGGTTCCCGGCCGGGCAGCCGGGCTGCGGTGACGGGGTGTACCTGGTGGAGTTCGCGGGCGTCGACAAGCAGTCGCCCCTGCAGGCCTCCCTCGTGGACGCCACCGGGGTGACCACCCATGAGGCGGAGGCCGCCGCCGGGTGGATGCTTCTCGACGACTGCCACCTGCCCTACCTCACCCTCGAGGCGGGTGGGGAGGTTCCGCAGGTCGAGGTGACCTACGAGGTTCACGAGTACCAGCCCGCGGGCTAGACTGCCTGGCATGCAGCTCCACGGATTCACCGCCGGCCCGTACCAGACCAACACCTTCGTCGTCGTCAACGACGGGAAGGCGGGTGTCATCGACCCCGGCATGCACGCCGCCCGGCAGGTCATCGCCCTGCTCGAGGAGACCGGCGCCGAACTCAGTGAGATCGTGTGCACCCACGGCCACATCGACCACGTCCGCGAGGCCGGTGACCTGGCGAAGCGTTACGGCGTGCCCGTCCACCTCCACCCCGCGGACCAGTTCATGCTCCACGAGGAGGGCATCCTCCCGCAGTCGCGCGTCCTCTTCGAGGTGAAGAAGATGGTGCCCATCGAGGACCTGCGCGACCTGCACGACGGGGACACCGTCACCCTGGCGGGCGTGGAGCTGCGGGTGGTCCACGCCCCGGGCCATTCGCCGGGTTCCGTCCTGCTCGTCCACGAGGACTTCTGCTTCACCGGCGACGTCCTGTTCAAGGGTTCCATCGGCCGTACCGACTTCGACTCGTCCTCGCCCGCGGACATGGACGCCACCCTCCGCGGACCGGTGTGGGACCTGCCGGACAGCCTCCAGCTGTTCCCCGGCCACGGCGACATCACCACCATGCGCGCCGAGCGGCAGACCAACCCGTTCCTGCGCATGCTGGGTCGCTAGGTAAGGTATGTGGCCGTGACCGAGAAGAAGCAGAAGTTTGCCGCCCTGTCCGCACCCAAGGGTGTGCCGGACTACGTCCCGCCGGTGTCCCCGGTGTTCCTGAAGGTGCGCGACACCTTCATCCACCAGGCGCATCTCGCCGGGTTCCAGCACATCGAGCTCCCCGTCTTCGAGGACACCACCCTGTTCGCCCGCGGCGTCGGTGAGTCCACCGACGTGGTGAGCAAGGAGATGTACACCTTCGCGGACCGGGGCGGCCGTTCCGTCACCCTCCGCCCGGAGGGTACCGCCGGAGTCGTGCGCGCCGTCATCGAGCACAACCTCGACCGCGGCCAGCTGCCCGTCAAGCTCAACTACGCCGGCCCCTTCTTCCGCTACGAGCGTCCGCAGGCCGGCCGTTACCGCCAGCTGCAGCAGGTCGGCGTCGAGGCCATCGGTGTCGACGACCCGGCCCTCGACGCCGAGGTCGTCGCCCTGGCCGACCGTTGCTACCGTTCCCTGGGGCTGCGGGACTTCCGTCTGGAGCTCACCAGCCTCGGCGACAGCACCTGCCGCCCGGAGTACCGGGAGAAGCTGCAGCAGTTCCTCCTCGGCCTGCCGCTCGACGAGGAGACCCGCGCCCGCGCGGAGATCAACCCGCTGCGCGTCCTCGACGACAAGCGCCCCGAGGTCCAGGAGATGACCGCCGACGCGCCGCTCATGCTCGACCACCTCTCCGTCGAGGCGCAGGAGCACTTCGAGACCGTCACCGGGCTTCTCGACGACATGTCCGTCCCCTACGTCATCAACCCGCGCATGGTCCGTGGTCTCGACTACTACACCAAGACCTGCTTCGAGTTCGTCCACGACGGACTCGGCGCCCAGTCGGGCATCGGTGGCGGCGGGCGTTACGACGGCCTCATGGCCCAGCTCGGCGGCCAGGACCTCTCCGGCATCGGCTACGGCCTCGGCGTCGACCGCACCGTCCTGGCCCTCGAGGCGGAGGGCGTGACTCTCGACGGGGTGGAGCGTCGCGTCGACGTGTACGGCGTGGCCCTCGGAGCCGCCGCCAAGAAGGCGATGGCGCTGCTCATCAACGAGCTGCGGGCCGCCGGCCTCTCCGCCGACATGGCCTACGGCGACCGGGGTCTCAAGGGCGCGATGAAGGGTGCCGACCGCGCCGGTGCCCGCGTGGCTCTGGTCCTCGGCGACCGGGAGCTCGAGGAGGGCACCGTCGCCGTCAAGGACCTGGCGGCCCACACGCAGGAGGACGTGGCGCTCGACGCGGTCGTCGGGCAGCTGCGCGCCGCCCTGTCCTGAGGGGGAGTCAGTCGAGGGTGGCCGGCAGGCCCCCGCGCAGCAGTGACTGCGCGTCAGTGGCCTCCCGCAGGGCGGTGACCACCGCCGGCGGCATGTCGGTGTGGACCGTCGGCAGGTTCCGCTCGAAGGGCGGCTGCAGGGCCCGGGTCTGCCAGTCGTGGCCGGAGTGGCGCGGGTCGCTCTCCGGGTAGCGGGGGTCGACGAGGAGGAAGCCGCCGGTCTCGGAGATGTCGGGGGCCCACACCGTGGCGATGCCGTGCAGCACCGTCTGCCCCGTCTCGGTGTCCACCTGCTGGTGACGCAGGCCCGCGGGGATGCCGGCCGCCCGGTAGAGGGCGGCGAGCAGGGCGGCCTGGGCGTGGCAGATGCCCTCGCCGGCCTGCAGCGTCTCGGAGGCGCTGACGGCGACCCCGGTGCCGCCGGTGTCCGCCGGGTGGGTGATGCGGTCGCGCACGTACTCGAAGACGTTACGCACCGTCTGCGGCGGGGTGGCGCCCGTCAGCGTCCGCGCGAGGGCGACGATGTCGGGGTGGTCGGAGTCGATGACCGTGGTGGGGGAGAGGAGTTCGGCGTCAAGATGCATGGCCGCATGATAGCCAAACCCTCTCCGGGGTCGGGTCACATGCCGTCGTGGCCGCGCAGCAGCTGGGAGAACGGCACGAGGTTCTCGGCGGGGTCCACGCCCGTGAGGCGGCGGGTGGCCTGCCCGGCGGAGGTGACCCCGCCCAGGCCGCCGACGCTGGCGGAGGCGACCATCTGGTCCGCGAGCTCGGCGGCGGCGCGGTTCACGCGGGCGTCGAGAAGCGATCCCTCCTCGGAGCCGAAGTCGTCTGTCGCGGCGAAGACGCCGGTGGGCACCACGAAGGCACGCATGTAGGTGAGCAGCGGACGGATCGCGTAGTCGAGCACCAGGGAGTGACGTGCGGTGCCGGCGGTGGCGGCGATGATGACGGGCATGCCGTTGAGGGCGTCCCGGTCGAGGACGTCGAAGAACGTCTTGAACAGTCCCGAGTAGCTGGCCTTGAACACCGGCGTGGCCACGATGAGGCCGTCGGAGGCGGAGACGAGTTCCTTCGCCTCGTCGAGGGCGGGGGAGGACATGCCGGTGGTCAGGGCGCGGCCCAGGTCGTTGACCAGTTCGCGCAGCTCGATGACCTGGATCTGCAGGTTCTCACCCCGCGCGGAGACCGCGGCCGAGGTGGCCGCGGCGATCTGGTCGGCGACCTGGCGGGTCGTCGACGGGACGCCCAGGCCGGCGGAGATGACGGTCAGGGTACGCACTACTTGGCCTCCTCTGCGGACTCACCCGGGGAGACCCGGAAGTGCGGGGAGTTGCGGTTCTCCTTGAGCGACGCGTGCGTCGGCGGGTTGGAGGGGACGTGCTCCGGGCGGCGGGCCTCCATGCGGCGGCGCAGCTCGGGGACGACCTGGGTGCCCAGGATCTCGATCTGGTCCAGGACGACCTCCAGCGGCAGGCCGGCGTGGTCGACGAGGAAGAGCTGGCGCTGGTAGTCGCCCACCCAGTCGGCGAACTCCATCGTGCGGTCGATGACCTGCTCGACGGTGCCCACCGTCAGCGGGGTCATGTCGGTGAACTCCTCGAGGGAGGGGCCGTGGCCGTACACCGGGGCGTTGTCGAAGTAGGGGCGGAAGAAGTCCTTCGCGGCCTGCTCCGTCTCGCCGATGAACACCTGGCCGCCGAGGCCGACGATCGCCTGGTCAGCCTGGCCGTGGCCGTACTGCTCGTAGCGGCGACGGTAGATGTCCACCATCTTCGCGGTGTGCTCCTTGTTCCAGAAGATGTTGTTGTGGAAGAAGCCGTCGCCGTAGTAGGCGGCCTGCTCGGCGATCTGCACGGAGCGGATCGAGCCGTGCCACACGAAGGGCGGGACGTCGTCCAGCGGTGCCGGGGTCGCGGTGAAGCCCTGCAGTGGGGTGCGGAACTGGCCCTGCCAGTTGACCACCGGCTCACGCCACAGGCGGCGCAGGAGGTGGTAGTTCTCGATCGCCAGCGGGATGCCCTGGCGGATGTCCTGGCCGAACCACGGGTAGACGGGGCCGGTGTTGCCGCGGCCCATCATGAGGTCGACGCGGCCGTCGGCGAGGTGCTGCAGGTAGGCGTAGTCCTCGGCCAGGCGGACCGGGTCGTTGGTGGTGATGAGGGTCGTCGCGGTGGAGAGGATGAGCTTCTCGGTCTGGGCGGCGATGTGGGCGAGCAGGACCGGGGGATTGGCGGGGGCGACGAAGGGCGGGTTGTGGTGCTCGCCGGTGGCGAAGACGTCGAGGCCCACCTCCTCGGCCTTCCGGGCGATGGCGAGGGTCGCCTTGATCCGCTCGTGCTCGGTGGGGGTCTGGCCGTTGGTGGGGTCCGTGGTGACGTCGCCGATGGTGAAGATGCCGAACTGCATGGTGGGTTTCTCCTCAGTTGTTTCGCTAATGGCCCCCACTGTATGTGACATGTCAACATCGTGTCAAGGTGTCACCTCCGGACTACGTCGCCACGGCCTCCATGAGCACCGCGATGTCCGACCCGCCGATGACACGGATCGGCCGCTGGTCCTTGCGGCCGTGCTCGGTGATGATCGCCGCCCGTGGCATCGACCCGTCCTTCTTCGGCGTCGTCAGGGCGTCGATGGCCTCCTGGGCCAGCACGTCACGGGGGAGGAACAGCGCCCGGTCGTTGTCCTCCGCCCAGTCGAGCACCTCGGCGATCGTGCGGGCGTCGAGGTGGTCGTTGTCGTCCAGGTCCGCGGCCACCCACCGCGCGATGGTGTTGGTGGTCAGGATGCCGATGCAGCGGCCGTCGTCGTAGATCGGCAGCTGCGAGATCGTCGTCGAACGGATGATGCGCAGGGCCTCCCGGATGTCGTCGTCCGGGGCGACGGTACGCACCTCATGATGACCGAGCACCCCCAGGGCCGTCGGCGGATCGCGCAGGATGTCCCGGATCCGCTCGATGTCACGCACCGTCTCCTCCAGCGGCTCCGCGATGGGCCGCATGTCCTCGGTGTAGCGCCCGTGGCTGATCGCGTTGCGCAGCTCCGCGAACTCCTTGAGGTCACCCGCGTGATCCTCCGAGATCAGGTGCCGACGCACCGCCTGGTCCACCATCCACCGGAAGTTGTCGGACTTCTTCGCGTTCAGCAACTCCCGCAGATAGGCCTCGATGTCGTTGAAGGCCGCCAGGAAAGGGATGGCGCGGTTGGTAGATGTCTGCTCACTCACACTTCTCAGGGTAGTGAGAAGATGAGAACCATGGCTGATTTCACCCGCGCCGACCTCGACGCCCTCCTACGGGAGGCCGACGACGTCCTGCACCGTGCCACCGAGGCGTCCCGGCGTATCGACGCCCCCCGCCTCACCCCGGACACCCGCGGCGCCGTCGCCCTGGGGGAGACCTGCCACCTCCTCCCGCCGGGGGCGGTCACCTGGCCCGCCGGCTTCTACTCCTCCGTGGAACTCGACCGCCTGCCCAACTCCTGGGGGCGCATCCGCCAGTACCTGGCGGCCGCCGCCGTCCTCACCTCCCTCCGGAGCCAGGCTGAGGGGGCCGCGCCGGGTCTGCTCGGCAGACTCTTCGGCGGCGCCCGGCTGGCCCAGGCGCGGACCGCGGCCACCGACCTGCAGGCGCGCCTGTACGACCACTCCTTCCGCGCGCTGGACCTGGACATCCGCACCTACCTGGACATCGCCGGACAGGCCGACCAGTTGCAGTCCCGCGGCGTGCACCTCCACCCGGGCAGCCACGGCACGCCCGAGCACCTGCTGGCGGCGGCGCGGGAGCGGGTGGGCAAGGCCCTCGGCGCGTCGGGCCGGACACTGCACCAGCACGACGCCACACGGCAAGCGGACGTGCTGTCCCGGGCGCGTGCCCTGGCCGCCGACCCGCACTCCGAGCCGGCGCTGCGGCAGCAGGCCGAACGGCTGCTCACGGCCCTCACCGCGGAGAGGGCGGAGATCCTCCTGCGGCAGCTGCCCGTCGACGCGCTGCGCACCGCCACCAACGAACGCCTGCGCTTCGCCGGGCTCGAGGACATCGGCGTGTTCACCGTCGCCGACGTCCTGGCCATGCCCACCGGCCGCCTCACCCAGATCCAGGGCATCGGTGCGACCACCGCCCGCCGCCTGCGCGCGGCGGCGGAGACGCTGCGGCAGGAGGCCGTCGGCACGCACACCACCGGCATCGGCGACACACCCACCCGGGCGGCCACCGGACTGGTCCGGCTGCTGGCGCAGTTCGACCAGATCAACGTCCTCGACGAGATCCAGCGCGCCCGCCGCCGCCGCATCCTCGCGTACGCGGAGAAGGTTCCCGCCACCGGTGGACTGTGGGACGTGCTCGCCGACCCCGGCTCACCCGAGTGGCGTGAGTTCAGCGACGACATCGACTGGGCCCAAGTCAACCCCGACATCCTCGCCCCGGCCCGCCCGGTGAGCCTCTCCGGGGACACGTGGGCCGACTACCTCAGCCGACCCGCCCACTACCAGGCGCTGCTGGCCACCCTGCTCGACCTGGAGGTCGAGGGCGGCGACGACCTGGCGGCCGACGTCCTCGAGCGGATCCGCGCCCTCCGCCTCGACCGGACCCACCTGACCGACCTGCACCTGCGCGGCTACCAGTCCTTCGGCGCCCGCTTCACCCTCGTGCAGGAGAAGGTCATCCTCGGCGACGACATGGGCCTGGGCAAGACCGTCCAGGCGCTGGCCGCTGCCGCGCACCTCTACGCCGAGGGGCGGCGGCACACCCTCGTGGTGTGCCCGGCGTCGGTGATGACGAACTGGGAGCGCGAGTCCCGCCGCTTCACCGACCTGCCCGTCTACCGTGCCCACGGTACCGACCGCGTCGACGCCGTCCGGGCGTGGGAGGAGACCGGCGGCATCTGCCTGCTCACCTACGACGGCGCGCGCACCACGCAGCTGCGCCACCCGGACTTCGTCGTCGTCGACGAGGCCCACATGATCAAGAACCCCTCCACCGGCCGCACGAAGGCGGTGCGCCGCTTCATCGACGCCGCCTCGCACGCCCTGCTGCTCTCCGGCACGCCGCTGGAGAACCGCGTCCAGGAGTTCGCCACGCTCGTCGGCTTCGTGGCCCCCGACCTGCTGACCACGGGCATGTCGACGATGCAGGCCGCGGACTTCCGCCGGCACATCGCCCCGGCCTACCTGCGCCGCAATCAAGCCGACGTCCTTGACGAACTCCCCGAGCGCCTCGAACAGACCGACTGGATCGACCTCACCCCGGCCGACCACCGCCACTACGCCGAGGCCGTGCGCGCCGGGAACTTCATGGCCATGCGCCGCGCCGCCATGACCACCCCGAAGGCGGTGCCCGCGAAGCTGGAGCGCATCCGCGAGATCGTCGAGGAGGCCGCCGAGGCCGACCGGCGCGTGCTCATCTTCACCTACTTCCTCGACGTGCTCGACCGCCTCGAGGAGGAGCTGGGGGACCGCGTCGTCGGGCGGCTCTCCGGGCAGGTCTCCCCGGCCGCCCGTCAGGAGCTCATCGACGACCTCGCGGCCGCCCCCGCCGGCTCGGCCCTCATCGCCCAGATCACCGCGGGCGGCACCGGACTCAACATCCAGGCCGCGTCCGTGGTCATCCTCGTCGAGCCCCAGGTCAAGCCCTCGATCGAGGCGCAGGCCATCGCCCGCGCCCACCGCATGGGGCAGACCTCCACGGTGCTGGTGCACCGCCTCATCGGCGACGACACCGTCGACGAGCGCATGGTGGAGATGCTCGCCGGCAAGACGCAGCTTTTCGACGCCTACGCCCGCCCCTCAGAGTCCGCGCAGGTGGACGACGCCGTGGACGTCACGGAGGGACAGCTCGCGGAGGCCATCATCAGGGCGGAGCGGGAGCGGCTGGGCTTCAGCGGGCCGGAGGCAGCAGCAGGGCCGTCACCAGACGGTCGGTGACGTCCGGGTCGAGATCGAGGACCCCGCTGATCGGGGGGCGGGTGATCACGATGAGCTGGGCCATGAACTGCGGCCCGCTGAGGGAGGGGTCGGCCAGCCCCGCCTCCTGGGCGCGGCTGAGCAGGTCGGAGATGCTGCCCGCCAGCTCGTCGCGGACGGCGTTGACGGCCGGGGGCAGCTCGGTGAGGTGCTCGGGGGCCAGCGCGGGGACGAGGGGACCGACGCCGAGGTCGACGAGGCCGCGCACGAATCCCTCCCAGGCGGCGGCCGGGTCGTCCGCGAAGTCGGCGAGCGCCTGCTGGGCGATGGCGACGGCCCGGCGCAGGGCGGAGGCGGCGCACTCGACCATGAGCTCCTCACGGTCGGCGAAGTTGCGGTAGAGCGTCGCGATCCCGACCCCCGCCTTCTTCGCGACCGCCTCGAGGGTGACCTCCGCGGGGTGGGTGGTGCAGAAGAGCTCGGTGGCGGCGTCGATGAGCAGGCGGCGGCGGACTAGGGCATCGGCTCGCATGGGTGCCTCCTTGACAATCGGGGTTCAGGGGAGAACTATAGCGCTCCAGAAGTGATAGTTAATCCTCCGCTTAGCAAAAAGGACGTGACCACCGTGGATTACCTCCGCACAGTCGACCTCACCGTGGGGGAGGACCAGACCGGCGGGCCGTGGACCTTCACCACCGGCCCCGGACTCACCCTCCTCCACACCGCGCGGGAGAACTACGCCACCGCGCTGAGCCTGACGCTGGCGGGGCGTCGGAAAGCACGGGGCGGCAGCGTCCACCTCGGGGAGGCGACCGCACCCCGCGACCTGTTCCCCCGGGTGGCGCTCGCCGGCGCCACCCCCGTCGACAGCCTGGAACGCCTCGTGCCCGTGCGCGACGTCGTCCGCGAGCAGCTCGCCTGGTCGCGCCCCTTCTGGCGGCCGATCCCGCGCGACGTGTTCTCCGACGACCGGGTGGCCACCCTCTGTGACCGGCTCGACCTCGACCCCGACCCCCGGACCCCGGTTCAGGACCTGCCCGTCTCCGAACGGTTCGCCCTGCGGATCATGCTGGCCCTGCTGGCCCGGGAGAACGCCTCCGCCCTGGTCGTCGACGACATCGACCAGCTGCGCTCCCTGGAACTGCGCGACCGCATGATCGCCCGCCTCCGGCCCCTGAGCGGGGACCTGCCGGTGGTGGTCAGCACGGTCAACCCCGTCGAGCCGGACACGGACGACCGGTACGTCCCCCTTCTCCCCGAGCTGACCGAGGTGGCCTGACATGTCGCTCCTGCACATCGGCACCGAACTCCGCCGCTTCCGCCGCGGCACCCTCCCGCCGCTGGCGCTGGTGGTGATCATGTGCCTGCCGCTCATCTTCGGCGGACTGTTCGTGTGGGCCTACCAGGATCCGGTCGGTCACCTCGACCGGCTGCCGGTCGCCCTGGTCAACTCCGACGACGGCGAGATCGGCGGGGAGATCGCCGACGCGCTCGTCGACGCTGAGGCGGTCGATCTCCACCTCGTCCCCGCGGAGGAGGCCCGGGACGGCGTCTCCGACGGCAGCTACTACTTCGCCGTGGAGATCCCGCGGAACTTCAGCCACGCCGTGACCAGCCTCGACTCCGGGGCTCCGGAGCAGGCGACCCTCAACGTGGCGTTCAACAACACCAACGGCCTCATCCCGACGGTGCTGGGCAACCAGATCACCACGATCATGCTCGAGGAGATCAACGCGCAGCTGGGAGAGGCGATCACCAACCGTCTCCTCGTCGGCTACGGCACGATCGGCACCGGACTGGACCAGGCCGCCGACGGAGCCGGGCAGCTGGCGGAGGGGACAGGCAGTGCCGCCAGCGGTTCCGCCCGACTCGCCGCAGGCAGTGACCGGGCCCGCGCCGGTGCCGACGACCTGGCCGACGGCTCCACCCGCCTCGGGCAGGGTGCCGGTGAGGCCGCGGACGGCGCCGCCCTTCTCGCCGACGGCGCCGAGCGTCTCGACGCCGGCCTGGCGACCGCCACCGACGGCTCCGCCCGCCTCGCCGACGGCCTCGGCCAGCTGCAGGCCGCCACCGACCAACTGGCCGCCGGGGCCCGTCAGGTCTCCGCGGGTGTCGACGCCGTGGGCGGCGTCGCAGCCTCGGCGACCGCACTGCAGGACAACGTGCTCGCCCCGCTGATCACCGTGTCCACCCAGTTGCGCCAGTCGGGCCTCCCCGCCGCCGTCGGCCTGGCCGACCAGGTCGATCAGGCTGCGGCCCAGGTCCGGGAACAGGGCATCGGTGCAGAGACCGCGGGGCAGCTCACCGCGCTCCAGGAGGGCGCCCGGCAGATCGCCACCCAGCTCTCCGACCCGGACTCGGGGTACCGCAGCGGCGTGGACAACGCCGCCACCGCCTCACAGGAGCTGGCCGAGGGGCTGCGCCAGCTCCAGGACGGGTCGACCCAGCTGGTCATCGGTACCCGTTCGCTGGCCGACGGCACCAGCCGACTCGCCGAGGGCAGCACCCAGCTCACCATCGGGGCTTCCGCCCTGCGCGACGGACTGGTGGAACTGGACGCCGGCTCCCGGACGCTGAACAGCGGCCTGGGCGAACTCGACGCCGGCGCCGGGGAGCTCAGCCTCCGCCTGCGCGGGGCCGCCGAGGACGTCCCGCGCTGGGAGGGGGACTCCCTGGACGCGGGTTCCCGCTCCGCCGCGACACCGGTCACCCGCGAACTGACGGCCCACGACATGACCACCTTCGGCACCGGACTCGCCCCCTTCTTCCTCAGCCTGGCCATGTTCATGGGGGCGACCGTCATGTGGATGGTGCTCCACCCGCTGCAGCGCCGCGCCGTCGACTCCGGCACAGCCCCCTTCCGTGCCGTGCTGGCCAGCTACCTGCCCGGCCTCGTGGTCGGCACCGGTCAGGCCCTGCTCGTGTGGGTCGTGCTCACGCAGCTCATCCGCATCGACGTCGCCCACCCGGTGATGCTCCTGTTCGCCCTGTGGGGCGTGTCCGCGGTGTTCGTGGCCGTGACCCAGGCCGTCAACGCCGTCGTGGGAGCCACCGCCGGGCGTGTGGTCAACCTCATCCTCATGGGCCTGCAGCTGGTGTCCTCCGGCGGGCTCTATCCCGCGGAGACCCAGCCCGCCCTCCTCCGGTGGGTGCACACCTGGGACCCCATGACCTTCAGCGTCAACCTCTTCCGCCACACCATCATCGGTGGGTGGGGGAGCGCCGACCACCGCGCCGGGCAGGCCGTGGTCGTCCTCCTCGGCGTCGGCCTGGGGGCGTGGGTCGTCTCCTCCCTGGCCGCCCGCGGCGCCCGCACCATCATGGCCAAGGACCTGCACCCCGAACTCACGGTGTGAGTTCGGGGTGCAGGGGGCGTCGAGAAGCGGGGGCACCTAGCGGTACACGCCGCGCTCCAGGGTGTCGCAGGCGGCCATGGTGCCCTCGTTGTAGCCGGTGAGGAAGGCGTTCTGGCGCTGCTCGGAGGAACCGTGGGTCCACAGGTCCGGGCGCACCTCGCCGCCGGAGCGCTTCTGGATGTTGTCGTCACCCACGGCACGCGCGGTGTCGATGGCGCCGGCCACCTGCTCGCGGGTGATCGGCTCCAGCATGGCGTTCTCGCCCTTGTCGGCGTGGGCGACCCAGATGCCGGCGTAGCAGTCGGCCTGCAGCTCGATCTTCACGGCGTTGGAGTCCTCGCCGGGGTCGTTGTAGTTGGACAGGGACAGGGTGCCCTCCAGCTGCTGGATGTGGTGGCCGAACTCGTGGGCCACGATGTACATCTGCGCCAGCGGGGAGTTGGTGCCGCCGATGCGGTTGAGCTGGTCGAAGAAGGACACGTCGAAGTAGGCCGACTGGTCGGCCGGGCAGTAGAAGGGGCCGGTGGCCGAGGTGGCCTGGCCGCACCCGGAGGCGACCACGTTCTCGAACACGACACGGCCCGGCTCGCGGTACTCGATGCCGGCCTGTTGGGGCAGCATCGTCGCCCACATCTGGTCCACCGACTGGGCGGTGAAGTCGACGCGGCAGTCCGCGTGCTTGTTTCCGTCCTCGGGGGTGTTGCAGTGCTCGAGGGTGCTCTCGGGGCCACCGCCCGACTGTCCGCCACCGAGCATGCCGCCGATGTCGGAGGGGTTTCCACCCATCAGGAGGAACAGCCCGATGAGCAGAAGGGAGCCGATACCGCCGCCGGCGGCGATGCGTCCGCCACTGCCGCCCGTGGTGGCTCGGCGACCACCAGTGACGTTGGCGTCTTTACGGAAGGTCATGTGTTGATAATGCCATAGATCACACGTGCCCGTGGGGGAGTGGACCGGTCGGTTTCGGGGCGGGGTACACTTCCCCGGAGAACACGACTGCCCGCCGAGCGGGGGCAGTTGCCGACCATTTCTGTGACACATCCTGGAAGGACGTAGAACGAACGTGCTGCGCACTCACCTCGCGGGCGACCTCCGCAAAGAATCCGCTGGCCAGACCGTGACCCTGACGGGCTGGGTGGCCCGCCGCCGCGACCACGGAGGAGTCATCTTCATCGATCTGCGTGACCGCTCCGGCCTCGCCCAGGTCGTCTTCCGTGAGTCCGAGGTCGCCGAGCGCGCCCACGACCTGCGTTCCGAGTACTGCATCCAGGTGACCGGCGTCGTCGAGCCGCGCCCGGAGGGCTCCGAGAACCCGAACCTGGCCTCCGGCGACATCGAGCTCAACGTCACCGAGCTCACCGTCCTCAACGAGGCCGCGGCCCTGCCGTTCCAGATCGACGACTCCTCCCAGGGCGGCGAGGTCGGCGAGGAGACCCGCCTCAAGTACCGCTACCTGGATCTGCGCCGCGACCGCCAGGCACAGGCCCTGCGCCTGCGCTCCGAGGCCAACCGTGCCGCCCGTCGCGTCCTGGACAACCACGACTTCACCGAGATCGAGACCCCGACGCTGACCCGCTCCACCCCGGAGGGCGCGCGTGATTTCCTCGTGCCGGCACGCCTCAAGCCGGGCTCCTTCTACGCCCTGCCGCAGTCCCCGCAGCTGTTCAAGCAGCTGCTCATGGTCGCCGGCATGGAGCGCTACTACCAGATCGCCCGCTGCTACCGCGACGAGGACTTCCGCGCCGACCGCCAGCCGGAGTTCACCCAGCTGGACGTCGAGATGAGCTTCGTCGACCAGGACGACGTCATCGCCCTGGCCGAGGAGATCCTCGTCGAGCTGTGGAAGCTCATCGGCTACGAGATCACCACCCCGATCCCGCGCATCACCTACGCCGAGTCCATGCGTCGCTTCGGCTCCGACAAGCCGGACCTGCGCTTCGACATCGAGATCACCGAGTGCACCGAGTTCTTCAAGGACACCACCTTCCGCGTGTTCAAGAACGACTACGTCGGCGCCGTCGTCATGGAGGGTGGTGCCTCCCAGCCGCGTCGTCAGCTCGACGGCTGGCAGGAGTGGGCCAAGCAGCGCGGCGCCAAGGGTCTCGCCTACATCCTCGTCGGCGAGGACGGCGAGCTGGGTGGCCCCGTCGCCAAGAACATCACCGACGAGGAGCGTGCCGGCATCGCCGAGCACGTCGGCGCGAAGCCGGGCGACTGCATCTTCTTCGCCGCCGGCGACGCCAAGTCCTCCCGCGCGCTGCTCGGTGCCGCCCGCGGGGAGATCGCCGACAAGCTCGGCCTGATCAAGGAGGGCGACTGGGCCTTCACCTGGGTCGTCGACGCCCCGCTGTTCGAGCCGGCCGCCGACGCCACCGCCTCCGGCGACGTCGCCCTGGGCTCCTCCGCCTGGACCGCGGTCCACCACGCCTTCACCTCCCCGAAGCCGGAGTGGAAGGACACTTTCGACGAGACCCCGGGCGAGGCCACCGCCTACGCCTACGACATCGTGTGCAACGGCAACGAGATCGGCGGCGGTTCGATCCGTATCCACGAGCGTGACGTCCAGGAGCGTGTCTTCAACGTCATGGGCATCGCCCCGGAGGAGGCGCAGGAGAAGTTCGGCTTCCTTCTCGACGCCTTCGCCTTCGGCGCCCCGCCGCACGGCGGTATCGCCTTCGGCTGGGACCGCATCGTCTCCCTGCTCGGCGGCTTCGACTCCATCCGCGACGTCATCGCCTTCCCGAAGTCCGGTGGCGGCGTGGACCCGCTGACCGAGGCCCCGGCCCCGATCACCGCGCAGCAGCGCAAGGAGGCCGGCATCGACGCCAAGCCGGCCAAGCCTGCCCAGCAGGGTGGCAAGCCGGCCCCCGAGAAGGGTGAGAAGGCCTAAGCAATGCTCAAGCCCGCCGACATCGTCGACATCGCCGAGGACCTGCTCTCGCGGCGTTTCGGAGGTACGCAGCAGCTGACCGACGTGACGCAGCTGAGCGGATCCGGCAGCGCGGTGGTACTCCGCGCACGTGTCGCATCGTCGCCGTTTCTGCAGCAGCGCTCCGTCATCCTCAAGTTCGTCCCCGAGACGGGCGACCGGCTGGATGACGCGGCCCTCGTCCGGGAGATCGTCTCCTACCAGTTCACCACCTCGCTGAGCGAGGAGGTGCGCCCCGGTCCGGTCCTGCTCGCCTACGACGTGACCCAGCGCATCATCGTGCTCACGGACTCCGGCGACGGCGACACCTTCGCCGATCTGCTGGAGCTCGAGGACCCGGAGCGTCGGGTCTCGATCCTGCGCAACCTGGGTACCGCTCTGGGGCGCATGCACGCGGGCACGGCGGAGCGGGAGCAGGACTTCAACATCCTGTTCACGCGTATGTTGCGGAATCACCCGGAGTCCTCGGAGATCCAGAAGCTCCGTGACGCCGCCCTCATCCAGTCCATCCAGATCGGTGAGGAGCTGCTGCGCAGCGCCGGCATCGAGATCCCGGACCTGGTGAGCCAGTTCGCCGCGGACGGCCGCAACCGTCTGCTCTCGGCGCACCACCGGGCGTTCACGCCCTTCGACCTGTCTCCGGACAACATCATCGTCTCCGAGACGACCCACTTCCTCGACTACGAGTGGGCCGGTTTCCGGGACGTGTCCTTCGACCTGGCGTGCGTCATCGCCGGGTTCCCCCAGTTCCTGTTCAGCCACCCGATCTCGGACGACGAGGCCGACGTCTTCGTCGACGCCTGGTCCCACGAGGTCGACCGTCTGTGGCCGAACGTGAAGAACGAGGCGCACCTGCACTCGCGCATCATGGCCGCCCTCCTGGGCTGGGCCCTGTCGAGTGTGGCGCTGCTGCACTTCGGCTCGATGTCGGCGGCCGTCGCCGTCCTGCACGAGGCGGAGGAGCAGGACCAGCACATCGACCCGAACACCGTCGAGGGTGTCACTGATCTGCTGCGCCCGGCCTCGCACGGCCCGTTCACGGCCGAGGAGATCGTCGTGCGCCGCGACATCTTCGAGACCTTCGAGGCGCTGGCCCGCTACGCCGCCCGCGGCACGGACCCGTCCTACGGCGTCATCGCCGCCTTCAGTCAGGGCATCGCCGACCGGGTCGCCGAGCCGGGGCTGCCGGTCCGCTAGGGGGGCCGGTGGGACAGGACGCGCTCTTCGGCGACGAGCCGGTGGCCGAGAGCCACGGCTCCGACTTCTTCCGCGTGGGCGACCATGCCCCGCTCGCGGCGCGGATGCGCCCGCGCACCCTCGACGAGGTCGCCGGGCAGGAGCACCTGCTCGGCCCCGGCCGCCCCCTGCGCCGCCTCATCGAGGGGGCGGGGGAGGCCTCTGTCATCCTCTACGGGCCGCCGGGCACGGGCAAGACGACGATCGCGTCGCTCATCTCGACGGCCACCGACCAGAACTTCGTCGGTCTCTCCGCGCTCACCTCGGGCGTGAAGCAGGTCCGCGAGGTCATCGACCGCGCCCGCCGCGACCTCATCCACGGGCAGCGCACGGTCCTGTTCATCGACGAGGTCCACCGTTTCTCCAAGACGCAGCAGGATGCGCTGCTCGCGGCCGTCGAGAACCGCACCGTCCTGCTCGTCGCCGCGACCACCGAGAATCCCTCCTTCTCCGTGGTCGCCCCGTTGTTGTCGCGCTCGCTGCTGCTGCAGCTGCAGCCGCTCGACGACGCCGCCGTGCGCGACGTCCTCACCCGCGCGCTGCACGACGAGCGGGGGCTCGCCGGTCGCGTGCGTATCGACGACGCCGCCTTCGAGCAGCTCGTCCTCCTCGCGGGCGGGGACGCCCGCCGTGCCCTGACGTACCTGGAGGCCGCCGCGGAGGCGGTGGCCGACGGGGCGTCGATAAGCACGGAGGTGATCCGTGACAACGTCAACCGAGCCGTGGTGCGCTACGACCGTGACGGGGACCAGCACTATGACGTGGTCAGTGCCTTCATCAAGTCGATCCGCGGCTCGGACGTCGACGCCGCGCTGCACTACCTGGCGCGCATGATCGAGGCGGGGGAGGACCCGCGGTTCATCGCCCGGCGGCTGGTGATCGCGGCGAGCGAGGAGATCGCCATGGCCGATCCCACCGCCCTGCAGACGGCGGTGGCGGCGGCGCAGGCCGTGGCGCTCATCGGTCTGCCCGAGGCGCGGCTCACCCTGGCGCAGGCGACGGTCCACCTGGCGACCGCCCCGAAGTCGAATGCCGTCTACGAGGCCATCAACCGGGCGCAGCAGGACGTCCGGGAGGGGCGGATCGGGCATGTGCCGCCGCATCTGCGGGACGGGCACTACGAGGGGGCGAAGAAGCTCGGTCACGCCGTGGGCTACGTGTACCCGCACGATGATCCGCGTGGGGTGGTCACGCAGCAGTACCTGCCGGAGGAGCTCGCGGACGCCGTCTACTACGAGCCGAAACCGCACGGCGCGGAGAAGCGCATCGCCGACTACATCGGGCGGCTGCGGCGCATTGTACGTGGCCGCTGAATTCTGTCTGTGAAAACCATAACTTTCCGTGGCAAGTCCATATAACATAGGAATATGAGGACATTACACAGAGATTCCCCGACCCAGGCGGTCGCCCGCAGCTGCAGCCGCTACCCGGACCTGACCACGCTCGCCACCCACTACATCGCCGAACTCCGGCGCATCTACCCCTCCGGGTCGGTGCGTCAGACAGAGGCCGCGCGCCAGTTCGCGCGGGAGGGTCCGGCCCTGGAGGGCTGGCGCGAGAATCCGTGGCTGCCACCGGGTATCCGGGAGAAGTACCGCAGCTGTGACCAGGGCTTCTGGATCCGCGTCCCCTGCGAGGACGTCGACGTCTTCCTCGCCCGCATGCGTTCCAAGCCGAGCCTCGGGAACAACTGCGACGGCAGCACTGAACTGGGCTTCCACCTGGAGGGGGAGCACCTCTACGTCGGGCAGCTCGGATTCATGGTGCGCCGCCCCTAAGGGCACCGGTCGCCTGTGCCCGGTGGGCGTGGCGGAGCTGCAGGCCCTCAGCCAGGGCTCTTCCGCTGTCTGGCGTACCCAGGGGGTAAAGTGGGGCCGTTGTAAGAACTGCCAACCCCTGGAAGGACCACGCCCGTGCAGACCCATGAGATCCGGGAGCGTTTCACCGACCACTTCGTCAAGGCCGGCCACGAGGCCGTGCCCAGCGCCTCGCTGATTCTCGAGGACCCGGACCTGCTGTTCGTCAACGCCGGCATGGTTCCGTTCAAGCCCTACTTCCTGGGTGAGCAGAACCCGCCCTTCAAGAACGGCACCGCCACCTCCATCCAGAAGTGCGTGCGCACCCTCGACATCGACGAGGTGGGAATCACCACCCGCCACAACACCTTCTTCCAGATGGCCGGCAACTTCTCCTTCGGCCAGTACTTCAAGGAGGGTGCCATCAAGCACGCCTGGGCGCTGCTGACCAACCCGGTGTCCGAGGGCGGCTACGGCCTCGACCCGGAGCGCCTGTGGGTCACCGTCTACCTCGACGACGACGAGGCCGCCGACATCTGGGAGAACGTCGTCGGCATCCCGGCGGAGCGCATCCAGCGCCTCGGCATGGCCGACAACTACTGGCACATGGGCGTGCCCGGCCCGTGCGGCCCCTGCTCCGAGATCTACTTCGACCGTGGCCCCGAGCACGGCGCCGAGGGCGGCCCGGCCGTCGACGACACCCGCTACCTGGAGATCTGGAACCTGGTCTTCATGGAGAAGGAGCGCGGCAAGAGCACCGGCCCGGACACCTTCGAGATCATCGGCGACCTGCCGAAGAAGAACATCGACACCGGCATGGGCGTCGAGCGTGTCGCCTGCCTGCTGCAGGGCGTCGACAACGTCTACGAGACCGACCTCCTGCGCCCCGTCATCGACGCCGCCGAGGAGATCACCGGCGCGAAGTACGAGGGCGACGGCCCGGACGCCATCCGTTTCCGCGTCATCGCCGACCACTCCCGCACCGGCATGATGCTCATCCTCGACGGCGTCACCCCCTCCAACGAGGGCCGCGGCTACATCCTGCGTCGTCTGCTGCGCCGCATCATCCGCTCCGCCCGTCTGCTCGGCGCCACGGGTGAGACCATGGAGCGTTTCATGACCGTCATCATGGACACCATGACTCCGTCCTACCCGGAGATCGCCGAGAACCGCGAGCGCATCATCCGCACCGCGGTCACCGAGGAGCGCGCCTTCCTCAAGACCCTGGAGTCCGGCACCCACCGTTTCGACGAGGCCGCCTCCGCCATCAAGGAGCAGGGCATCACCCAGTTCTCCGGCGAGGACGCCTTCACCCTGCACGACACCTACGGCTTCCCCCTCGACCTCACCCTGGAGATGGCCGCCGAGGCCGGTCTGGAGGTCGACGTCGCCGGCTTCGAGGCCGCCATGAGCGAGCAGCGCGCCCGCGCCAAGGCCGACAACCTGGCCAAGAAGCACGGCCACGCCGACGTCTCCGTCTACCGTGAGTGGGTCGACAACAACCCGACCGAGTTCGTGGGCTTCTCCGACCTCACCGCCGACGCCACCGTCCTCGGCCTGGTCATCAACGGCCAGTCCGTCACCCAGGCCGTGGAGGGCGACGACGTCGAGGTCATCCTCGACGTCTCCCCGCTGTACGCCGAGTCCGGCGGCCAGACCGCCGACCGCGGCCGCCTGGTCTCCGAGGGCACGATCCTGGAGGTCAACGACGTCCAGAAGGTCGGCAAGAAGCTGTGGGTCCACAAGGCGAAGGTGACCGCCGGCGGCATCGAGCTCGGCCAGCGCGTCAGCGCCGAGGTCGACGAGGCATGGCGCCACGGCGCCCGCCAGGCCCACACCGGCACCCACCTCATCCACGCCGCACTGCGTGAGGTGCTCGGCCCCACCGCCGTGCAGGCCGGTTCCCTCAACCGCCCGGGCTACCTGCGCTTCGACTTCAACTACACCGAGCAGCTCACCCCGGAGCAGCTGGAGGAGATCTCGACCATCGCCAACCAGGCCGTTGACGCGGACTTCCCCGTCAACACCATCGAGACCACCCTCGACGAGGCCAAGAAGATGGGTGCCATGGCCCTGTTCGGCGAGAACTACGGCAACGACGTCCGCGTCGTCGAGATCGGCGGCCCGTTCTCCATCGAGCTGTGCGGTGGCACCCACACGGAGCACACCTCCCAGATCGGCCCCGTCGCCGTCCTCGGCGAGTCCTCCGTCGGTTCCGGCGCCCGCCGCATCGAGGCCTACTCCGGCATGGACTCCTTCCGTTACCTGTCCAAGGAGGCCGCCCTGGCCTCCGGCCTGGCCGCCTCCCTCAAGGCCCCCAGCGAGGAGCTGCCGGAGCGCATCGCCTCCCTCACCGAGAAGCTGCGTGCCGCCGAGAAGGAGATCGCCAACCTGCACCGTCAGCAGCTGGCCTCCCAGACCGGTGCGCTGCTCGACCAGGCCGTGGAGGCCGGGCAGTTCACCGTGCTCACCCACCGCCTGCCGGACGGCGTCTCCGGCGGTGACCTGCGCACCGTCGCCACCGACCTGCGCGGCCGCCTGGCGGGCAAGCCGGGCGTCGTGGTGCTCGCCTCGGCGGACGGCGGCAAGCTGCCGTTCATCGTCGGCGCCACCAAGGAGGCCATCGAGCTGGGCGTGAAGTCCGGTGAGCTGGTCAAGCTGCTGTCGGGCTACGTCGACGGCCGCGGCGGCGGCAAGCCGGACATGGCGCAGGGCTCCGGCTCGAACGCCGAGGGTCTCGACGCCGGTTTCCGCGCCGTGCGCGAGGAGCTCGCCGGCCTCTAGGTGGCCTGAGTATCCTGAATTCCGGTGTAGCGGCTGTGACCTTCCTGGGGGTAACCCCTGGGAAGGTCCTGAGACACGCCGGGGTTCATGTCATGTCATCGTTGGGAGGGCGGATACGTTTAAGGCGCACCACGCAACCACTCCACGAAAGGTCACCGTCACCACATGAAGGTCACCCCGGACACCCCCGGCGCCGACGATCCCGGCCCCGGACGCCGCATCGGTCTCGACGTGGGGACCGTGCGCATCGGCGTGGCCGCGTCCGACCGTGACGCCCGGCTGGCGATGCCCGTGGAGACCGTCGCCCGGGAGACCGGCTTCAAGGACCGCGACAAGGGGGACATCGACCGTCTCCTGGAGATCATCGACGAGTATGACGCCGTCGAGGTCGTCGTGGGTCTGCCCCGGACCCTCAAGGGGCACGGTTCGGTGAGCGTGAAGCATGCGAAGGAGATCGCCTTCCGCCTCCACCGCCGCCTGAGCAACGCGGGTCGGTCCATTCCCGTGCGGATGGCCGACGAGCGGCTGACCACCGTCGCCGCCACCGCCGCGCTCCGGGCCTCCGGTGTCTCGGAGAAGGACGGCCGTAAGGTCATCGATCAGGCGGCCGCAGTCGAGATCCTCCAGTCCTGGCTCGACGCGCGAGCTGCCGACAACCCACAGGAGCTGCATCCATGACCACTAGCACCCAGCAGCGCGGCCGCGGTGGCCGTCGCATGGACCCGAAGTACGTGAAGCGCCGCCAGCGTGGTCTAGCCGTGCTCATCGCCTCGCTGGTGCTGCTCATCGGCGCCGTCATCTACATCGGGGTGCAGATCTCCGGGGGCGGGGAGACCGTGGCCGACCGTGACTACCGGGGCAGCGGCAACGGCGTGTACCAGCTCGTCGAGATCCCCGAGGGGTCCTCGGTGTCGCAGCTGGGCCCGGAGCTGGAGGAGCGCGGCATCGTCAAGACCGACTCCGCCTTCCAGACCGCCGCCGCCAACAACCCCGACGCCGGCAACATCCAGCCGGGCTTCTACCGTCTGCAGGGGGAGATGTCCGCGGCCGCCGCGGTCCAGGCACTGCTGGACCCGGCCAACCGCGTGGAGCTCCTCGACATCCACGGTGGTTCCACCCTTCTCGACGTCACCGTGGTCGGCGGCAGCACCCGCCCCGGCATCTACTCCCAGATCTCCCGGGTGACCTGCACCGAGGGCTCCACCAACTGCATCTCCGCCGCCGAGCTGGAGCAGGTCGGCGCGAACGCCGACCTGGTCTCCCTGGGTGTGCCGGAGTGGGCCCGGGAGGCGGTCGCCGCCCGCGGCAACGACCCGAAGCGCCTCGAGGGGCTCATCGTCCCGGGCCAGTACGTGGTCAACCCGGAGCTGGACGCCGAGGGCATCATCACCGACCTCATCACCCGTTCGGCCCGCCAGTTCAACGACACCGGCATCGTCGAGCGTGCCCGCGCGCTCGAGCTGACCCCGTACGAGCTGCTCACGGCGGCGTCGCTGGTGGAGCGTGAGGCCCCGGCGGGTGACTTCGACAAGGTCGCCCGCGTGATCCTCAACCGCCTCGAGGAGCCGATGCGTCTCGAGTTCGACTCCACCGTCAACTACGGTCTGCCCGACGTCGAGGTCGCCACCACCGACGAGGACCGCGCCATGGTCACCCCGTGGAACACCTACGCGAAGGACGGTCTGCCGGAGACCCCGATCGCGGCGGCCTCCATGGAGGCGATCACCGCCATGGAGAACCCGGCGGAGGGCAACTGGCTCTTCTTCGTCACGGTCGACCAGGACGGCACGACGGTGTTCAACGACACCTTCGAGGAGCACCTCGCCGACGTGCAGCAGGCCCTGGAGTCCGGCGTCCTGGACACGAACCGATGAGCCACCCGCTGACCGCCCCCGACATCCGGTACCGCGCGGCGGTGCTCGGCTCGCCGATCGAGCACTCGCGTTCGCCGATCCTGCACAACGCCGGCTACGAGGATCTGGGGATGTCCGACTGGGACTACACCCGCATCGAGTGCACCGCCGAGGACCTGCCCCGCATCGTCGGGGAGGCCGACGAGACGTACCGGGGCTTCTCGGTGACCATGCCCGCCAAGTTCGCGGCCCTCGAGTTCGCCGACGAGGTCACCGACCGGGCGCGTCAGATCGGCTCCGCCAACACCCTCGTCCGCACGGAGGCGGGGTGGCGGGCCGACAACACCGACTGCGACGGCATCTCCGGGGCCCTCGACGAGCTGCTGGGGGAGCGCCTGGCGACCACCCGCCGCGCGCTCGTCATCGGCGGCGGCGGCACGGCCCGTCCCGCCCTCTGGGCGCTGGCGAACGCGGGGGTCGAGGACATCACGGTGATCAACCGTTCCGACCGCAGCGCCGAGCTGGCCCCCCTCCTGGAGCCTTTCGGCGTGGAGTTCCGTTTCCGGGGTTTCGACACCGACCTGCGGGCCGCCGCCGCGGATGCCGAGGTCATCGTCTCCACGGTGCCCTCCGCGGCCGTCGAGGGCCATGAGCAGGCGCTCGCGCACGCCCCGATCCTCGACGTCATCTACGAGCCCTGGCCCACCCCGCTGACGGTGGCGGCCGCCGCCAACGGGTACCTCACCGTCGGCGGGCACATCATGCTCGCCCACCAGGCCTACGGCCAGTTCGAGCAGTTCACCGGACGCCCCGCCCCGCGGGCCGCCATGCGCCGCGCGCTGGAGGCGTCCCTGCAGTAGTCTGCGGGGCGTGTGGATCCTCGGGGGAGCGGTCACGGTCATCGTCGGGTGGGCCGTGGCCCTGGTGCTTGTCGACGAACGCCACCACCGCCTGCCCGACCGGTACACCCTGCCCGCGGCCGGCGGGGCGCTGGCGGGTGCGCTGCTCACGGAACCGGCCGTGGCCCTCGGGGGAGTGGCCTGGGCCGCGTTCCACCTGCCCGGCCGGGGCATCGGCGGCGGGGACGTGAAACTCGCCCTCAGCCTCGGCACCCTGGCCGCCGCCGCAGGCGGCGTGGGGGCGGTGATCCTCGCGGTGCTGACGGCGTCGGCGGTGACGGTGGGACGGGGCGTCGTCACGCGGGCGGAGGTCGTGCCGCACGGGCCGTCCATGCTGGTGGGGGCACTGATCGCCGTGCTTTCGGGAGTCATGGCCGGTGTGACTTGCCACTCATGAGATACTGTCCGCATGCTTCGATGGACTACAGCAGGGGAATCCCACGGTCAGGCCCTGGTTGCCCTGCTTGAACACATGCCCGCCGGTGTCCCCGTGACCCGGGAAGAGATCTCCTGGCAGCTCGCCCGCCGTCGCCTCGGCTACGGCCGTGGCGCGCGCATGAAGTTCGAGGCCGATGAACTCACCCTGCTCACCGGCATCCGCCACGGCAAGACGCTCGGCAGCCCGATCGCGATCATGATCGGCAACACCGAGTGGCCCAAGTGGACGACCATCATGTCCGCCGACCCGCTCGACATGGAGGACGAGGAGGTCGCCGCCGCGATGACCTCCGGCCGGGGAGCCAAGCTCACCCGCCCGCGCCCGGGGCACGCCGACTTCGCCGGCATGATCAAGTACGACCACGACGAGGCCCGCCCGATCCTCGAGCGTTCCTCCGCCCGGGAGACCGCCGCCCGCGTCGCCGCCGCCACCGTCGCCCGCAACTTCCTGCGTGAGACCCTCGGCGTCGAGGTGCTCAGCCACGTCATCTCCATCGGCCGCTCCGAGGCCTACACCGGCCCCGAGCCGACCTTCGCCGACCTGGAGGCCATCGACGAGTCGCCGGTGCGCGCCTTCGACAAGGAGGCCGAGGCCTCCATGATCGCCGAGATCGAGGCCGCCAAGAAGGCCGGCGACACCCTCGGCGGCATCGTCGAGGTCGTGGTCGAGGGCCTGCCCATCGGCCTGGGTTCGCACATCTCGGGCGAGGACCGTCTCGACGCGCAGCTGGCCGCCGCCCTCATGGGCATCCAGGCGATCAAGGGCGTCGAGGTCGGCGACGGCTTCGAGGAGGCCCGCCGCCGCGGCAGCGAGGCACACGACGAGATGGTGCGCACCGGGGACGGCGTCGACCGCCTCAGCAACCGCGCCGGCGGACTCGAGGGCGGCATGACCAACGGCCAGACCCTCCGCGTCCGCGCCGCGATGAAGCCGATCTCCACCGTGCCGCGCGCGCTGAAGACCGTCGACATGGCCGACGGCTCCGCCGCGACCGGCATCCACCAGCGTTCCGACGTCTGCGCCGTCCCGGCCGCCGGCGTCGTCGCCGAGGCCATGGTGACCCTCGTGCTCGCCCGTGCCGTCCTGCAGAAGTTCGGCGGTGACTCCATCGCGGAGACCCGCCGCAACATCGAGGCGTACCAGGAGTACGTCGCCGAGCGACTGCGCTTCCAGGACGACGGGGAGGCCTAGGTGACCACCCCGGACCTCAGCGCCGCCGTCTGCCACGCCCGCCCCAAGGTCGTCCTCGTCGGCCCGCCCGGGGCCGGCAAGTCGACTATCGGGCGTCGCCTGGCACGCGCCCTGTCCCTCCCGCTGGTCGACTCCGACCAGCTCATCGAGGAGGAGACGGGCCACTCCTGCGGCGACGTCTTCAGCGACCTCGGCGAACCCGCCTTCCGCGAGCTGGAGGCCCGCCACGTCGCGGAGGCGCTGACCACCGGCGGCGTCGTGAGCCTCGGCGGGGGAGCGGTGCTCACCGACTCCACCCGCGAGCTGCTCGCCGGCCACTGCGTCGTGTGGATCGACGTCTCCGTCGAGGAGGGCGTGCGCCGCACCGCCCACGAGGCCACCCGTCCCGTCCTCGCCTCCGAGGACCCCGCCGCGCACTACCGCAACCTGCTGGAGCAGCGCGCACCGCTCTACCATGAGGTGGCGGACTTCCGGGTCCGCACCGACGGACGCACCCCGCAGCAGTCCGTCGCCGACATCCTCGGCTTCCTCGACACCCTGTAGACGCCCGCCGCAGTAAGGACTTCCCACGTGACGATCATCAAGGTCAACGGACCCGCCCCCTACGAGGTCACCATCGACCACGACCTCGACGCCGCCGTCGCCGACTGCGCCGCCGCCACCGGGGCCGCCAAGGTCATGGTCATCCACCAGCCGACCCTCGTGGCCCCCGCAGAGAAGCTCGGCGCGGCGCTCACGGGGCGGGGCCTGGAGACCGTCCTGGTCGAGGTACCCGACGCTGAGGAGGGCAAGTCCCTCGAGGTCGCCGGCGCCCTGTGGGACCGCCTGGGCGAGGAGACCTTCGGCCGCGGTGACGTCATCGTCGGCCTCGGCGGCGGCGCCGTCACCGACCTCGCCGGCTACGTCGCCGCGGCCTGGATGCGCGGCATCCGGGTGATCCAGGTGCCGACCACGCTGCTGGCCATGGTCGACGCCGCCGTCGGCGGCAAGACCGGCATCAACACCGCCGCCGGCAAGAACCTCGTCGGCGCGTTCCACGAGCCGACCGCCGTGTTCATCGACCTCGACCGCCTGGCCACCCTGCCGATGGACGAGCTCATCGCCGGTTCCGCGGAGATCATCAAGACCGGCTTCATCGCCGACCCGGTCATCCTCGAGCGCTACGAGCACGACCCCGTCGCCTGCCTGCGTGCCGACGGCCACCTCCCCGAACTCATCGCCCGCTCCGTGCAGGTCAAGGCGAATGTCGTGGGCCAGGACCTCAAGGAGTCCGGTCTGCGCGAGATCCTCAACTACGGCCACACCTTCGGCCACGCCGTCGAGCTGCGGGAGAACTACCGCTGGCGCCACGGCCACGCCGTCGCCGTCGGTATGATGTTCATCGCCCAGCTCTCCCATGCCCGGGGCCTCATCGACGCCGACCTGGTCGCCCGCCACGAGCGGATCCTGCAGGCCATCGGCCTGCCCACGACCTACCCGGCCGGCCACTTCGGGGACCTCTACGCCGCCATGACCCGCGACAAGAAGAACCGCGACGGCCACATCCGCTTCGTCGCGCTCACCGGCGTGGGGGAGACCACCCGCCTCGAGGGTCCCACGACGGAGGAACTCGAGTCCGCCTACGCCGCCGTCTCCGGGGAGTAGCGCCGTGCAGGTCCTGGTCCTCAACGGCCCCAACCTCAACCGGCTGGGGAAGCGGCAGCCGGAGGTCTACGGTTCGACGACGCTGGCCGACGTTGAGAAGCAGATCCGTGACCGCGCCGCCGTCCTCGGCGTCGACGTCGACTGCCGCCAGTCCAACCACGAGGGTGACCTCATCGACTGGGTGCACGAGGCTGCCGACGCCGGCTGGCCCGTGATCATCAACCCCGGCGGCTTCACCCACACCTCCGTCGCACTGCGCGACGCCCTGGCCGAGGTCGCCGACGGCGCCGGCTTCATCGAGGTGCACATCTCCAACGTGCACGCACGGGAGCCCTTCCGTCAGCACTCCTACCTCTCGGCGATCGCCCGGGGTGTCATCGCCGGACTCGGCACGCACGGTTACCTGCTCGCGCTGGAGGCCGTCGCGAAGCGCTAGTGTTGTGGGGAACGAAAACCACGACCTTGTAGGAGGGCCACATGGCATACGCGGACACCCGATTCCTCACCCGACGTCGCACGCTCTCGGCACGGCTGGCGGGCATGCGCATCGACGAGATGCTGGTGACCAACCTCAACCACGTCCGCTACCTCTCCGGGTTCTCCGGCTCCCAGGGCGCGCTCGTCCTGGCGAAGGACCTCACCGCCGAGATCTGCACCGACGGCCGCTACACCACGCAGATCGCGGAGGAGGTCCCGGACATCGAGGCCGTCATCGAGCGGCAGTCCGCCCTCGCCCTGCTGCGCCGCATCGAGGGGCCCCGCCGCGTCGGCTTCGAGGCCTCCCACGTCACCGTCGCCGAGCTGGAGCGCCTGCAGGAGGCCTGCAACGAGGACGTCACGCTCGTGCCGGTCACCGGCATCATCGAGGAGATCCGTCTCACCAAGGACAACACCGAGCGCCTGCGTCTCGTCGAGGTCGCGGAGCTCGCCTCCCAGGCCTTCGACGACCTCATCGCCGCCGGTGAGCTGGCCGTCGGCCGCAGCGAGCGGGACATCGCCGCCGACCTCGAGCACCGCATGCGCCGCCTCGGGGCGGAGCGCCCCAGCTTCGACACGATCGTCGCCTCCGGCCCGCACTCCGCGAAGCCGCACCACACCGCCGGGGACCGCATCCTGCGCCGCGGCGACCTGGTCATCCTCGACTTCGGCGCCCACTCCCGCGGCTTCAACTCCGACATGACCCGCACCGTCGTCATGGGGGAGGCCGACGACTTCGCCCGCGAGGTCTACGACGTCGTCCTCCGCGCCCAGCAGGCCGGCATCGATGCCGCCACCCCGGGCACCCGGCTCGTCGACGTCGATGCGGCAGCCCGCTCCGTCATCGAGGACGCCGGCTACGGCGAGTACTTCGTCCACTCGACCGGTCACGGCATCGGCCTCGAGGTGCACGAGGGCCCGTGGGCGGCGCAGACCGGTGAGGGGTCGCTGTCCGAGCACATGACGCTCACCATCGAACCGGGCATCTACGTCCCGGGCCGAGGTGGCGTGCGCATCGAGGACACGATCATCGTCACCCAGGGGCCGGCCCGCATCATCACCCCGGCCAGCAAGGAACTGCGCATCGTCTAGGGCCGTTGCCGCCGGTGGTGTAGTCTGATTAGGTCATTTAACCGGGACATCTTTTACGAGGGAGACACTTCGTGGCAACTACCGCCGATTTCAAGAACGGCCTTGTGCTCAAGGTCGACGGCAAGCTCCAGCAGATCGTCGAGTTCCAGCACGTGAAGCCGGGCAAGGGCCCCGCCTTCGTGCGCACCAAGCTCAGGGACGTCCTGACGGGCAAGAACGTCGACAAGACCTGGAACGCCGGCGTCAAGGTCGAGACCGCCACCGTCGACCGTCGTGACATGACCTACCTGTACAACGACGGCTCCTCCTACGTCGTCATGGACGACAAGAACTACGAGCAGGTCGAGCTGTCCGAGGACAAGTTCGGCGAGGCCGCCCAGTTCCTCCTGGAGAACATGCCGGTCCAGGTCTCCTTCCACGAGGGTGAGGCACTCTTCGCCGAGCTGCCGATCTCCGTCGACCTCGAGATCACCCACACCGAGCCGGGCCTGCAGGGCGACCGCTCCACCGGCGGCACCAAGCCGGCCACCCTCGAGTCCGGCGCCGAGATCCAGGTCCCGCTGTTCCTGGAGACAGGCAACGTCGTCAAGGTCGACACCCGCACGGGTGAGTACCTGTCCCGCGTCAACGCGTAGGTCACGGACTTGAGCGACACCAAGGACCAGCCCGCCGACCGCGTCGGCGAGGAGCGTGAGGGGGACGACCGTAACTGGCGTCGCCACGGTGCCCGTTACCGCGCGCGCCGACGCGCCGTCGACATCCTCTTCGAGGCGGAGGCCCGCGACATCGACCCCGTCGCCGTCGTCGAGGACCGCATCGAACTGGCACGCGTCGACGTGCACGGCGTCGCCCCCATCGCCTCCTACACCCGCGACATCGTCACCGGTGCCGCCGAGCAGCTGGACACGATCGACGAGACGATCGAGCGCTACCTCGCGGAGACGTGGGAGCTGAACCGCCTGCCCGCCGTCGACCGCGCCATCCTGCGCGTCGGCGTGTGGGAGATCCTCTTCAACCCCGAGGTCGACGGCGCCACCGCCGTCGTGGAGGGCGTCGAGCTGGCCAGCCAGTACGGCTCCGACGTCGCCGCACCGTACATCCACGCCGTGCTTGACGACGTCGTCCAGGCAGGCTCGGAGCTCAACCCCTTCGCGGATGACGGGGATTCTGAGGAGTCCGCCGAGTAGCCGTGGGCTGAATATCTATACCATCGTGGTATGGATCAGTTCACGATGGAAGAAGCCCTGTCCCACCGCGTCGGCCCCGGATTCCGGCTGGCTGACGTCGACCCCACCTCGACGCCCGGGTTCGAGTGGGACAAGGAGGACTGGGAACGCGAGTTCCACGAGCACGACGACGAGCTCGATGAGCTGCAGGAGAAGCTCTACGCCAACGGCCGCTCCGGGGTACCGGGCACCGGTGGCGTCCTGCTCGTCCTGCAGGGCATGGACACGGCCGGCAAGGGTGGTGTCATCCGCCACGTGTTCCGGGCCTTCGACCCGCAGGCCCTGAAGATCCGGGCCTTCGGGCCCCCGACCGCCGAGGAACGTCGGCACGATTTCCTGTGGCGCGTCCGCCCGCATGAGCCGGCCGTCGGGCAGATCGCGGTGTTCGACCGCTCCCACTACGAGGACGTGCTCATCCAGCGCGTGCGGCAGATGGCCCCGCCGGAGGAGATCGAGCGCCGCTACGACGCGATCGTCGACTTCGAGCGCGACATGGCGACCCGGAACGTGAAGATCATCAAGGTGATGCTGCACATCTCGAAGGACTTCCAGAAGGAGAATCTCCTCGAGCGTCTGGAGAATCCCGAGAAGCACTGGAAGTACAACCCGGGTGACCTCGACGAGCGCGAGCTGTGGGACGAGTACCAGCAGGCCTACGAGATCGCGATGAAGCGGACCAGCACTGACTTCGCCCCCTGGTACTGCATCCCGGGTGACCGGAAGAAGTACGCGCGCATGGCGGTGAAGTACCTCGTGCTGGATGCCCTGCGTTCGATGGACCTGACCTGGCCGCCGGCTGACTTCAACGTGGAGCTGGAGCTGGAGCGGGCGCAGAAGGCCTAGCCACCCCAGCCACCAACGCAAAGATGCCGCGAGGGGCTCCCGCCACCATGACGGGACGCCCCTCGCGGCATCTTCTGGTTGCCGGTCTACTGCTCGTCGGCGGCGTCGAGCTCCGCCTCGACCTGCTTGCGCAGTTCGGCGAGGTCATCGGCGGTGGCCTTGATGCCGTCGTGGGCGGTGAGCACGGCGTCGACGGCGCCGCGCACGGAGGCAGCCAGCTGCTCGTCGTTCATGCCGGCGGCGATGGGCACGTCACGCTCGGTGCGGACGATGAGGTTCTCCGCGCGGTCCACGATGGTGGCGCGTGCGCCGAAGGAGATCGAATTCACCTGGTTCGCGGCGAGGTAGAGGGTCGGGTCGGCGTCGTTGAGCGTCTGCTCCGTGACGACGTCCGCGCGCACGATGAACACCGAGCCCAGCACCGCGAAGGTGACCGGGATGTCGTTGAGGTTGGCGGCGGCGACGCCGGAGTCCTCGTCGCCGACCTTCTCCAGTTCGACGTCGAAACCGCGCATCGCCTCGATGAGGCGGTCGATGGTGACGGGGCTGAGGTTAGTCATTGTCGTGCTTCTCCTCCCAGGTGACCAGCTCCGGGAGCTGGGCCTCGACCCACTCGTAGGCGCGCAGGACGCCGTCGAGGGTGGACATGATGAACGCACCGATCTGGTTGCGGCTCAGACCGTGCTCGATGTTGATCTGGCGGAGGGCGCTGATGGTCAGGTGCCCGGCACCGGCGGAGTTCTCGAAGAAGCGCAGAGTCGGCATGTACTGGGTCTGGTTCCACTCGTTGACCAGACCGAGGACCTTCGGTGCCTCGTCCTTGGGCGCCTCACCGCGCCACATGGAGTCGCACACGAGCTGGTCGCCGTCGATGCTGATGGCGATGGCCGTGTTGATGAAACCGGTGCGCACGATGGTCGTCGGCGTCTCGCCGGCGGCCACGGGGGCGGACTCGAGGCGGTGCTGGAGCCCCTCGGCGTCGAGAAGCTCGGAGATCCGCTCCGGGGTGACCGGGGACACCGGGGTGTCGGGAATGGGTGATGTGGGTGCAGAAGTCACCCGTCCAACCCTAGCTGGTTCTCCCCCTCGGGGGCCTCGAGCTCGCGGACGGCGTCGAAAAGCGACTCGCCGCCCAACTCGTGGGCGAGCGTCCGGTCGAGGGTGGGGTAGCGGAACGTGTGGTCGGCGTCGAGAAGCATCTGGGGCCGGACGCGCTGGTTGGCCAGCGCCAGTTCCTGGGCGCCCTGGCGGCCGAGGATGATGGCGGGGCCGATGGAGGGGATCGGGATGAACGCGGGGCGGCGCAGCTCGGTGGACAGCGCGGCGGTGAGGTCCCGGTTGAGGGTCTCGGTGGGGGAGACGGCGTTGACGGGGCCGGACCAGGCGGGGTCGAGGACGCCGCGGGTGAGGATGTCGGTGGCGTCGTCGATGGAGATCCACGGGAACCAGATCTGGCCGTCGCCGAAGCTGCCGCCCAGGCCGGTGGAGAACAGGGCCTTGAGCACCGGGAGCATGCCGGAGCGGGCGGACATGATCGCGCCGAAACGGACGTTCATCACGCGCTTGCCGGCCTCCGCGGCGACCACGGTGGCGGCCTCCCACTCGGAGACGACGTCCGCCAGGAAGCCCTCGCCGCGCTCGGAGGTCTCGGTGAGGACCTCGTCGCCACGGTCGGCGCCGTAGTAGCCGACGGCGGAGGCCGCGATCATGGTGTGCACGGTGGGGGACCCGGCCACGAGGCGGGCGAGGCGGTTGGTGGGGGTGACGCGGGAATCGCGGATCGCCTGCTTGTGGGCGGCGCTGAAACGGCCGAAGATGGGCTCGCCGGCGAGGTGGACGAGCACGTCGACGCCGTCGAGGAGGTCCGGGGCGGGGGAGAAGGGCTCCCACAGACGCTGGTAGGGCTTCGGGTTGCGGCGCACCAGCTGGATGACGTGGTGGCCGGCGGTGCCCAGCTGCGCCATGAGGGCGCGTCCGACGAGGCCGCGGGAACCGGTGAGGGCGATGGTCAGCGGCTTCTCCGGCTGGAGGGCGGCGACGCGGTCGAGGAAGAGGAAGTCGTTGATCAGCTGCTGCTGCCGGTAGGCGAAGAAGGAGGTGATCGCGTTGGCCGGCAGACGGGTGGTGACGGTGTCGGTGACCAGGGTGCCGTCCTCGTGGTCGGCGAAGTCGTGGACGTGGCGCCAGTTGGCCAGGGTCTTCACGGGGGCGTTGATGCACACGTCGGTGAAGCGGTGGCCGCGGCGGTAGTTCGACAGGTCGTGCCGCGAGACCCACTTGAGGCCGGCCGGCAGACCGAAGATGGTGGTGCCGTCGGAGAGTTTGTCGGCCTGCTTCATGGGGATGAAGGGCAGGAACGGCGGCGTCAGTCGGACGAGGGCCCCCGGGCGGGTGTGCCACTCCCAGACCTGTTCGCGGGGTGCGGGAACGACGTGACTTGTGGTCAGGCTCACGGCGGGATGTCCTTCTCGTCGTCGGGGGCACGCCCATGGTGGGGGCGGCGGGTGATAGTATCGGCTGCAGTCTTCAAGCATAGACATCCATGGACCGTCAACGTCCCGGGATCGGCTCTGTACGTTCTCTGTACGTTGTTTGTCCGACATCCTTTAAGTTCCGCACAGAGAGGCGGGGAAGGAGGTCACGATGAGTGAACGCACTGACGGCGCGACCACGGTGGAGCTGCTCGGCTCCGACGACGTCGCCCGCACTGTCGCACGCATCGCGCACCAGATCATTGAGAAAACGGCCCTGGACTCCCCGGAGGCCGGTCGAGTCATGCTGCTGGGCATCCCGTCGGGGGGAGTGCCCCTGGCCGACAGGCTGGCAGCGAAGATCGAGGAGTTCTCCGGCGTGGCGGTGCCCGTCGGCGCCCTCGACATCACGCTCTACCGCGATGACCTGCGCAACAAGCCGCATCGCGCCCTGAAGCCCACCACCATCCCGGCCGGCGGCATCGACGGCGCCACGGTCATCCTCGTCGACGACGTGCTGTACTCCGGCCGCACCATCCGCGCCGCCCTCGACGCCCTGCGTGACATCGGCCGCCCGGAGAACATCCAGCTCGCGGTCCTCGTCGACCGGGGCCACCGCCAGCTGCCGATCCGCGCGGACTACGTCGGCAAGAATCTGCCGACCTCGCGCGCCGAGGACGTCGCAGTGCTCCTCGAGGCGATCGACGGCCGGGACGCCGTCATCCTGACCAAGCCCGACACCCGGGAGAACAACTGATGAAGCATCTGCTGTCCATCTCCGACCTGGACCGCGACGAGATCCTCGGCCTGATGGACGAGGCCGACCGTTTCCGTGAGGCGCTGGAGGGACGGGAGATCAAGAAGCTGCCGACCCTGCGGGGCCGCACGATCTACTCCCTCTTCTACGAGAACTCCACCCGCACCCGTTCCTCCTTCGAGACGGCGGGCAAGTGGATGAGCGCCGACGTGATCAACCTGTCCGCGTCCTCCTCCTCCGTGAAGAAGGGCGAGTCCCTCAAGGACACCGCCCTGACCCTCGCCTCCATCGGCGCCGACGCCATCGTCATGCGCCACCCCTCCTCGGGTGCCGCGCAGCTCGTGGCCGACTGGGTCACCGGGGCCGGCTACAGCACCTCGGTGATCAACGCCGGCGACGGCTCGCACCAGCACCCGACGCAGGCGCTTCTCGACGCCGTGACCATGCGCCAGCGCATCGGCGACATCGAGGGCAGGAAGGTCCTCATCGTCGGTGACATCCTCCACTCCCGCGTCGTCCGCTCGAACGTCGACCTCCTGTCGACCCTCGGCGCGGAGGTCGTCCTCGTCGCCCCGCCGACCCTCCTGCCCTACGGCGTGGAGAACTGGCCGGTGCGCGTCGCCCGCGACTTCGACGAGGAGATCCCGGACGCCGACGTCGTGATGATGCTGCGCGTGCAGCAGGAGCGCATGCTCGGCGGCTTCTTCCCGTCGCACCGCGAGTACGCCACCCTGTACGGCCTGTCGAAGGCCCGCGCCGCCGCCATGAAGGACGGGGCGATCATCATGCACCCGGGTCCGATGCTGCGCGGCATGGAGATCAACCACGCCGTCGCCGACTACGACAACGCTGCGGTGCTGCAGCAGGTCAACAACGGTGTGCACCTGCGCATGGCTGTCCTGTTCACCCTCCTCGCCACCGACGGCCCGTCCGGAATCTAGGAGTTCACATGACCAACGCTGATTTCCCCGCCACCGGTCCGCTGGCCCCCGTCGAGGCCGGAACGCTCAAGCTCGTCGACGTCCGTCTCTACGGCGAGGGTGACCCCGTCACCGTCCTCATCGAGGACGGCGTCATCGTCTCCCTGGACGCCGACCGTGACGCGGAGGCCGACCGCACCGTCGACGGCCGGGGTCACGTCCTGCTGCCGGGCCTGGTGGACATCCACGTCCACCTGCGTGAGCCGGGCCGCGAGGACACCGAGACCATCGTCACCGGTTCCCAGGCCGCCGCGAAGGGCGGTTTCACCGCCGTGTTCACCATGGCCAACACGATGCCGGTCATGGACCAGCCGGTCATCGCCGAGTCCGTGTGGCTCAAGGGCCAGCACGCCGCGATCTGCGACGTGCACCCGATCGGTTCCATCACCAAGGGGCTGGGCGGCAAGGAGCTCACCGAGTTCGGCATGATGGCCAACTCCCAGGCCCGGGTGCGCATGTTCTCCGACGACGGCAAGTGCGTCGACGACCCGCAGATCATGCGCCGCGCCCTCGAGTACGCCAAGGGCCAGGACGTCCTGCTTGCCCAGCACGCCGAGGAGCCGCGCCTCACCGAGGGCTCCGTCGCCCACGAGGGTGAGACCGCCGCGAAGCTGGGCCTGCGGGGCTGGCCGCGCGCCGCCGAGGAGTCCATCGTGGCCCGCGACGCGCTGCTCGCCCGCGACTACGGCAACCGTGTCCACGTGTGCCACGCCTCCACGACCGGCTCCGTCGAACTGGTCAAGTGGGCCAAGGCGCAGGGCATCCCCATGACCGCCGAGGTCACCCCGCACCACCTGCTGCTCACCGACGAGAAACTGCACACCTACGACGGCCAGTACCGCGTCAACCCGCCGCTGCGCGAGGAGCACGACACCCTGGCCCTGCGGGACGCGCTTCTCGACGGCACCATCGACTGCGTCGCCACCGACCACGCCCCGCACGGCTCGGAGGAGAAGTGCGTGGAGTTCGAGTACGCCAAGCCGGGCATGCTCGGCCTGGAGACCTCCCTGGCGATCGTCGCCGAGCTCTTCGTCGCCACCGGCCGCGCCGACTGGCGCTGGGTGGCCAAGGTCATGAGTGAGCGCCCCGCCGAGATCGTCCGCCTGCCGGGGCACGGCCGTCCCATCGCGGTCGGCGAGCCCGCCAACCTGACGATCGTCGACCCGGGAAGCACCTGGACCGCCCGTGGCGCGGACATGGCCTCCAAGGCCGAGAACACCCCCTACGAGGGCATGGAGTTCTCCGCGAAGGTCACCACCACGGTGCTCCGCGGCCGACTGACCTGCGTCGACGGCGTCCCCGCCGAGCCGCGCGAGGAGAACTGACCAGACATGAACAACACCGACAACACCGTCCACACTGCGAAAGGTGACGCCTTGACGTCCTCCACCCACACCCGCATCCCGGCCGTGCTCGTGCTCGCCGACGGCCGCACCTTCCGCGGCTACAGCTTCGGCGCCGCCGGCAAGGCTCTCGGCGAGGCCGTGTTCACCACCGCCATGACCGGCTACCAGGAGACCCTCACGGACCCCTCCTTCCACCGTCAGATCGTGGTCAACACCGCCCCGCAGATCGGCAACACCGGCTGGAACGACGAGGACAACGAGTCCCGCGACGGCAAGATCTGGGCCGCCGGCCTGGTCATCCGTGACCTCGCGCACCGCGTCTCCAACTGGCGTGCCCAGCGCAGCCTGCCCGAGGAGATGGCGGAGCAGGGCCTGGTGGGCATCCGCGGCGTCGACACGCGCGCCCTGGTCCGCCACCTGCGTGACCACGGCTCGCAGCCGGCCGGCATCTTCACCGGCGACAACGCCGACCGCCCGGTCGACGTCCTCGTCGCCGAGGTCAAGGCACAGCCGACCATGCAGGGCGCCGACCTCACCGGCGAGGTCACCACCAACGAGGTCTACGAGGTCCCCGCCGAGGGCGAGGCCCGCTACACCGTCGTCGCCTACGACCTGGGCCTGAAGTCCACGACCCCGGCGCAGTTCGCCAAGCGTGGCATCCGAACCGTCGTCGTCCCGGCCTCCACCCCGTTCTCCGACCTGGCGCAGTACTCCCCGGACGGCGTCTTCCTGTCCAACGGCCCGGGTGACCCGGCCACCGCCGACGCGATGGTCGCCACCACCCGCGAGATCATCGAGGCGCGTCTGCCGCTGTTCGGCATCTGCTTCGGCAACCAGATCCTGGGCCGTGCCCTCGGTCTGGACACCTACAAGCTGAAGTTCGGCCACCGCGGCATCAACGTGCCGGTCAAGAACGTCCTCACCGGCAAGATCGACATCACCTCCCAGAACCACGGCTTCGCCCTGCAGGCGCCGGAGGGGGAGACCTTCGAGACCGACTTCGGTCCGGCCCGCGTCACCCACGTGTGCCTCAACGACGACACCGTCGAGGGCGTCGCGCTCGTCGACGGCCGCGCCTTCTCCGTCCAGTTCCACCCGGAGTCCGCCGCCGGCCCCCGCGACGCGAACCCGCTGTTCGACCAGTTCATCGAGCTGATGGACGGTTCCGCCGGCCACGCAGGCGTCGAGAAGTAAAGAAACCAGGAGTTTAAGGAAAACAATGCCCAAGCGCACAGACATCAAGCACGTCCTGGTCATCGGCTCCGGCCCGATCGTCATCGGTCAGGCCTGCGAGTTCGACTACTCCGGCACCCAGGCCTGCCGCGTCCTCAAGGAGGAGGGCCTGCGGGTCACCCTCATCAACTCGAACCCGGCCACCATCATGACCGACCCGGAGTTCGCGGACCACACCTACGTCGAGCCGATCGAGCCCGAGTACATCGAGCGGATCTTCGAGAAGGAGATCGAGCAGGGTCACCCGATCGACGCCGTCCTGGCCACCCTCGGCGGCCAGACCGCCCTCAACGCCGCCATCCAGCTGGACCGTCGCGGCAGCCTGGAGAAGTACGGCGTCGAGCTCATCGGCGCCGACATCCCCGCCATCCAGCGCGGTGAGGACCGTCAGATGTTCAAGGACATCGTCGCGTCCGTCGGCGGCGAGTCCGCCCGCTCCCGCGTCTGCCACAACATGGAGGAGGTCCACGAGACCGTCGCCGAGCTGGGTCTCCCGGTCGTCGTCCGTCCGTCCTTCACCATGGGTGGCCTGGGCTCCGGCCTGGCGTACAACGAGGAGGACCTCGAGCGCATCGCCGGTGGCGGCCTGGCCGCATCCCCGGAAGCCAACGTCCTCATCGAGGAGTCCATCCTCGGCTGGAAGGAGTTCGAGCTCGAGCTCGTCCGTGACTCCAAGGACAACGTCATCGCCGTCGCGTCCATCGAGAACGTCGACGCCATGGGCGTGCACACCGGTGACTCCGTGACCGTCGCCCCGGCGCTCACCCTCACCGACCGCGAGTTCCAGGAGCTGCGTGACCTGGGCATCGCCATCATCCGTGAGGTCGGCGTCGACACCGGCGGCTGCAACATCCAGTTCGCCATCAACCCGGCCGACGGCCGCTGCATCACCATCGAGATGAACCCGCGCGTGTCGCGTTCCTCCGCGCTGGCGTCGAAGGCCACCGGCTTCCCGATCGCCAAGATCGCCGCCAAGCTGGCCATCGGCTACACCCTCGACGAGATCACCAACGACATCACCGGCGTCACCCCGGCCGCCTTCGAGCCGGCCCTGGACTACGTGATCGTCAAGGCCCCGCGCTTCGCGTTCGAGAAGTTCCCGGGCGCCGAGGACACCCTCACCACCACCATGAAGTCCGTCGGTGAGGCCATGGGCATCGGCCGCAACTACATCGCCGGCCTCAACAAGGTCATGCGTTCCCTGGAGCAGAAGCAGCACGGCTTCTGGACCACCGACGACGAGTCCTTCGCCGGCGACCGCGCCACCGACCTCGACGCCGTCCTCGAGGACCTGAAGCGTCCGACCGACGGCCGCCTCTACGACATCGACCTGGCCCTGCGCCTGGGCGCCACCGTCGAGCAGGTCCACGAGGCCTCCGCCGTCGACCCGTGGTTCCTCGCCGAGATGAAGGCCCTGGTGGACTTCCGTCAGACGCTTCTCGACGCCCCCGTGCTCGACGCCGACCTCCTCCGCGAGGCGAAGTACCTGGGCCTGTCCGACGCCCAGATCGCCGCCCTGCGCCCGGAGTTCGCCGGTGAAGACGGTGTCCGCCGTCTGCGCTGGTCGCTGGGCATCCGCCCGGTGTACAAGACCGTCGACACCTGCGCCGCCGAGTTCGAGGCGCAGACCCCGTACCACTACTCGGCCTACGAGCTGGACCCGTCCGCGGAGTCGGAGGTGTCCCCGCAGACCGAGAAGGAGAAGGTCATCATCCTGGGCTCCGGCCCGAACCGCATCGGCCAGGGCATCGAGTTCGACTACTCCTGTGTCCACGCGGCCCTGGAGCTGTCCCGCATCGGCTACGAGACCGTCATGGTCAACTGCAACCCGGAGACCGTGTCCACCGACTACGACACCGCCGACCGTCTCTACTTCGAGCCGCTGACCTTCGAGGACGTCCTGGAGATCTACCACGCGGAGTCCCAGTCGGGCACCGTCGCGGGCGTCGTCGTCCAGCTCGGCGGCCAGACCCCGCTCGGCCTGGCGCAGCGCCTGGCCGACGCCGGCGTCCCCGTCGTGGGCACCACCCCGGAGGCCATCGACCTGGCCGAGGACCGCGGCGAGTTCGGTGAGGTCCTGCGCAAGGCGGACCTGCCGGCGCCGGCCTTCGGCACCGCCACCTCCTTCGAGGAGGCCCGCGAGGTCGCCGACTCCATCGGCTACCCGGTCCTGGTCCGCCCGTCCTACGTCCTGGGTGGCCGCGGCATGGAGATCGTCTACGACGAGGACTCCCTGGCCGACTACATCGAGCGCGCCACCGAGCTGTCCCCGGACCACCCGGTCCTGGTCGACCGCTTCCTCGACTCCGCCATCGAGATCGACGTCGACGCCCTGTGCGACGGCGAGGAGGTCTACCTGGCCGGCGTCATGGAGCACATCGAGGAGGCCGGCATCCACTCCGGCGACTCCGCCTGTGCGCTCCCGCCGATGACCCTCGGCCCGGAGGACATCGAGAAGGTCCGCGAGTCGACCCGTGCTCTCGCACACGGCATCGGCGTCAAGGGCCTGATGAACGTCCAGTTCGCGCTGAAGGACGACATCCTCTACGTCATCGAGGCCAACCCGCGTGCCTCCCGTACGGTCCCGTTCGTGTCCAAGGCCACCGGCGTCCACCTGGCCAAGGCCGCGTCCCGCATCATGATGGGCGCCACCCTGGCCGAGCTGCGCGCGGAGGGGATGATCCCCACCGACTACGACGGTGGCTCCCTGCCGCTGGAGCACCCGATCGCGGTGAAGGAGGCCGTGCTGCCGTTCAACCGCTTCCGCACGGAGGACGGCTCCATGCTCGACACCCTGCTCAGCCCGGAGATGAAGTCCACCGGTGAGGTCATGGGCCTGGCCGACAACTTCGGCGCCGCCTTCGCCAAGGCCGAGGCCGCCGCGTTCGGCGAGCTGCCCACCGCGGGCCGCATCTTCGTGTCCGTGGCCAACCGGGACAAGCGCACGCTGATCTTCCCGATCCAGCGTCTCGCCTCCCTCGGCTTCACCCTCCTGGCCACCGCAGGCACCGCCTCCATGCTGCGCCGCAACGGCATCGAGTGTGAGACCGTGCTCAAGGCCTCCGACATCCGGGGCGGTGCGGAGGGCGAGTCCATCGTCGACCTCATCCTCGCCGGTGAGATCGACCTCATCCTCAACACCCCGGCCGGTTCCGCCGGTGCCCGCCACGACGGCTACGACATCCGTGCCGCCGCCGTCAGCGCCGGCGTCCCGCTGGTGACCACCGTCCAGGGCATCACCGCCGCCGTCCAGGGCATCGAGGCACTGCGTGCCGACGACCTCGGCGTCCTCGCCCTGCAGGAGCTCGAGCACTGATGACCTTCGGTTCCCGGCTTCTCGACGCCGCCGCCACCCGCGGCCGCCTGTGCGTCGGCATCGACCCCCACGCCTCCCTCCTGGAGGCGTGGGGGCTGGAGGACTCCGTCGTGGGTCTGGCCGAGTTCAGCCGCCGCTGCGTGGAGGCCTTCGCCGACACCGCGGCCCTGGTCAAGCCCCAGGTGGCGTTCTACGAGCGCTACGGCTCCGCCGGCTTCAAGGTCCTCGAGGCCACGCTGGCGGCGCTGCGGGAGGCCGGCTGCCTCACGGTGGCCGACGCCAAGCGCGGCGACATCGGCTCCACCATGGCCGGCTACGCCGACGCCTGGCTGGGGGAGGACTCCCCGCTGCGTGCCGACGCCGTGACGGTCTCCCCGTACCTCGGGGTCGGGGCGCTGGCCCCGGTCCTCGACCTGGCGGAGGCCACCGGCGGGGGAGTGTTCGTGCTGGCCGCGACCTCCAACCCGGAGGCCGTGGTCCTGCAGAACCATGCAGGTCAGGACGGTCGTACCATCGCCCAGCAGGTGGTGGACGAGTGTGCCGCGCGCAACGCGGCGCATGAGGGTCCCGGCAACGTCGGCGTCGTCGTCGGCGCCACCCTGGAGCAGGCGCCGGACCTGTCCCGTCTCAACGGCCCGGTGCTCATGCCGGGCGTCGGCGCGCAGGGCGGCTCGGCGGAGGACGTGGCGCGGATCGCGCGCGGCGTCGAGAAGCTCGCGTTCCCCAACATCTCCCGTGCTGTCCTGGGGGCCGGCCCCCGGGTCGGGGACCTGCGGGACGCGGTGGTCAGCGCCGCCGCGGAATTCCCAGGTCGCTGAATATTGGGACGACCGGGTGGCGACCTGGTACTTTAGAAATCGCGATCCGCTGATGTGCCTGAATGGGCATGTCAGAGGGGTGGCGTCAGGGCCGGTGCTAAACTGGTCCGGAGTCAGTGCGCTGTGGTGTGACCACACGCTGCAGGCCACTGAGATCTGGTACGTGAGTACCCGGACAACTTGAACTATCAGCCCATTTGAATCGGAGGAAACCCCGTGGCCCTTCCCCAGTTGACTGACGAGCAGCGCAAGGCAGCCCTCGCCAAGGCCGCAGAGGCCCGCAAGGCACGCGCCGAGCTCAAGGAGCAGCTCAAGCGCGGAGAGACGAACCTCAAGGAGGTTCTGGACAAGGCACAGGACAACGAGATCATCGGCAAGACCAAGGTCTCCGCACTGCTCGAGGCCCTCCCGAAGGTGGGCAAGGTCAAGGCCAAGGAGATCATGGAGCAGCTCGAGATCGCCCAGACCCGTCGCCTCCGTGGCCTCGGTGACCGTCAGCGTCGCGCCCTGCTGGAGCGCTTCGGCTTCTCCGAGGACTAGGGTCATGCCCGGCGAGAACCCCGCGGGTCGTCTGGTCGTCCTGGCCGGGCCCTCCGCGGTGGGCAAGTCCACTGTGGTTCATCGCCTGCGCAGCGACGTCGACCGGCTGTACTTCAGCGTGTCGATGACCACCCGCGCTCCGCGTCCCGGCGAGGTCGACGGCGTCGACTACTTCTTCGTCTCCCCGGACCAGTTCCAGGAGAACATCGACAACGGCATGATGCTCGAGTGGGCTGACATCCACGGCGGCATCCAGCGCTCCGGCACCCCCGCGGCCCCCGTCCGGGAGGCACTGGCACAGGGTCGCCCCGTGCTCGTGGAGGTTGACCTGGAGGGCGCCCGCAACGTCAAGAAGATGATGCCGGAGGCACGGTCCATCTTCCTCGCCCCGCCGTCGTGGGAGGTGCTCGTCGAGCGCCTCACCGGCCGTGGGACGGAGCCGGAGGACGTCATCGCACGTCGTTTGGAGACCGCCCGCGAGGAACTGGCCAGCCAGGACGAGTTCGACCACGTCGTGGTCAACGAAGAGCTGGATGAGGCTGTCCAGGCCATCAGTGATATTCTGCTCGGCAGGCTTTAACTCTCAACCCAGAAAAAGGTGTACGTGACCAACGTGAACAACGACACGTCCAACTCCGCCGTCTCCACGGCCGTCTACGACGCGCCGGAGGGCATCACCGCCCCGCCGATCGATGAGCTGCTGGACAAGGTGTCGTCCAAGTACGCGCTGGTGATCTTCGCTGCCAAGCGTGCACGCCAGATCAACAGCTACTACCAGCAGCATGATGAGGGCGTCTTCGAGTTCGTCGGTCCTCTGGTGACCCCGGAGCCCGGCGAGAAGCCGCTGTCCATCGCCCTGCGCGAGATCGACGCGGGCCTGCTGGACCACGAGGAAGGCGCCTAGGCGTCCCCTCCCCTCCGACACCCCCTCCGCCCCCGTGGTGGAGGGGGTGTCGTCGTCTGTGCCGACCTGCGGCCCGGGCACCCGTGGAAACCCGGACGCTTGACTAGAGTCGGACCCATGACTGAGAAGCAGCCACGTCGTGTCGTTGTCGGAGTGTCCGGGGGAATCGCCGCCTACAAGGCCTGCCACCTGGTGCGGGACCTCAAGGAGGCGGGTGACGACGTCCGCGTGGTGCCGACCCCGAGCGCCCTCAACTTCGTCGGCGCGGCGACCTTCGAGGCGCTCAGCGGCCATCCGGTGTCGACGACCGTCTTCGACGCCGTCGACGAGGTGCAGCACGTGCGCGTCGGCCAGGAGGCGGACGCGGTGGTCATCGCCCCGGCGACGGCGGACGTCATGGCCCGGCTGGTGGCGGGCCGTGCCGACGATCTGCTCACCGCGACGGTGCTCGTGGCGCAGTGCCCGGTCATCGTCGTCCCGGCGATGCACACGGAGATGTGGTGGAACCCCGCCACGCAGGCCAACGTGCGGACCCTGCGGGAACGCGGCGTCATCGTCCTCGAGCCGGCCCACGGCCGGCTGACGGGCAGGGACACCGGCCCCGGGCGGCTGCCGGAGCCGGACCAGATCGCCGAGCTCACCCGCGCCGTCCTCGACGGGGCGGACCTCACGCCGGACTGGGCGGGACGCCGGGTGCTCATCACCGCCGGCGGCACGCAGGAGAACCTCGACCCGGTGCGCTTCCTGGGCAACCGTTCCTCCGGCCGGCAGGGTTTCGCGCTGGCGGAGATCGCCGCCCACCGCGGGGCCCAGGTGACCATCGTGGCCGGCGCCACCGATGACCTGCCGACGCCGTCGGGGGCGACCGTCGAGAAGGTGACCAGCGCCCGGGAGATGGCGGAGGTCGTCGGCAGGCTGGCGCCGGAGATGGACGTCATCATCATGGCGGCGGCCGTCGCCGATTTCCGTCCCGTCAGCCAGGCGGACGCGAAGATGAAGAAGGGTCACGACGACGCGGCGCTTCAGCTCCTGGAGCTGGTGGAGAACCCGGACATCCTCGCCACGACGGTGCAGCAGCGCCGCGAGGGTCTCGTCCCCGCAGAGACCACCATCGTGGGCTTCGCCGCAGAGACCGGTGACGGACAGACCAGCGCGCTCGAGTACGCGCAGGCCAAGCTCACCCGCAAGGGCTGCGACCTGCTCATGGCCAACGAGGTGGGGGAGGGCCGGGTCTTCGGCCAGACCCGCAACAGCGGCTGGCTGCTCACCGCCGACGGCGCTGTCACGGAGGTTCCGGACGGTTCCAAGCACGTGGTGGCGGCGGCGATCCTCAGCGCCGTCGACGACCTGCGCAATTGACGCTTTTAGACCGCTTGGTCTATATTGGGCGGGACGCTCAGTCATATCATTAATTTGACCCCCGAAAAGGACCCGCCCGTGTCAGAGAACCCCGCCACCACCACGGTGGCCTTCGACAAGCCCGCCACGATCCGCCTGTTCACCAGCGAGTCCGTCACCGAGGGCCACCCGGACAAGATCTGCGACGCCATCTCGGACACCATCCTCGACGCCATGCTCGAGCAGGACCCGACCGCGCGCGTGGCCGTCGAGACGCTCGTGACCACCGGCCAGGTCCACGTCGTCGGTGAGGTCCGCACCACCGGCTACGTCGAGATCCCGCAGCTCGTGCGCAAGACCCTCGTGGACATCGGCTTCATCTCCTCCGAGGTCGGCTTCGACGGCACCACCTGCGGCGTCAACATCGCCATCGGCGAGCAGTCCCAGGAGATCGCCGACGGCGTCGACTCCTCCCACGAGGAGCGTTCCGGCGTCGAGATCGACGAGGACGACCGCGCCGGCGCCGGCGACCAGGGCCTCATGTTCGGCTACGCCAGCAACGAGACCCCCGAGTACATGCCGCTGCCCATCGCCCTGGCCCACCGCCTGGCCCGCCGCCTCACCGAGGTGCGCAACCAGGGCATCGTCCCGCACCTGCGTCCCGACGGCAAGACCCAGGTCACCTTCGCCTACGACGAGCAGGACCGCCCGGTCCGCCTCGACACCGTGGTCATCTCCACGCAGCACGACCCGGAGGTCACCCAGGACTGGCTGCACGAGCAGCTGCGCGAGCACGTCCTCGACTGGGTCATCGCCGACGCCGGCCTGATCGGCATGGTCGACGAGGAGCTCACCCTCCTGGTCAACCCGTCCGGCTCCTTCATCCTCGGCGGCCCGATGGGCGACGCTGGCCTGACGGGCCGCAAGATCATCGTCGACACCTACGGCGGCATGGCCCGCCACGGCGGCGGCGCCTTCTCCGGCAAGGACCCGTCCAAGGTGGACCGTTCCGCCGCGTACGCCATGCGCTGGGTGGCCAAGAACATCGTCGCCGCCGGCCTGGCCGAGCGCGTCGAGGTCCAGGTGGCCTACGCCATCGGCCGCGCGAAGCCGGTCGGCCTCTACGTGGAGTCCTTCGGCACCGCCGCCGCGGGCCTCAGTGACGCGGACATCCAGGGCGCCGTCGAGAAGGTCTTCGACCTGCGGCCCGCCGCCATCATCCGCGAGCTCGACCTGCTGCGCCCGATCTACGCGCAGACCTCCGCCTACGGCCACTTCGGCCGCCTCGACCTGGATCTGCCCTGGGAGCGGCTCAACCGGGTGGACGAGCTCAAGGCGGCTCTGGGCCGCTAGAGTATTCGGCATGGCCTCCCCCCGCGTCCCCGCAGAACACCTGCCGGTGGCGCGGGTTCTGCCTCTCCTGGGCCTGGCCCACCTCGACCGGCCCTTCGACTACCAGGTGCCGTCGACGCTGGATGACGACGCCCAGCCCGGCGTCCGCGTCCGCATCCGCTTCGCCGGGCGGCTTGTCGACGCCGTCCTCCTCGAACGCCGCGCCGACACCGAGCACGAGGGCGGGCTGAGCTGGATCGAGCGGGTGATCTCCCCGCACGTCGTGTACCCGCCGCGCACCGCCCGGCTCATCGAGGCGCTGGCCGACCGGTACGCCGGCAACCGTTCCGACCTCATCCGGGCGGCGCTGCCCACCCGCCACGCCCGTGCGGAGGAGGCGGACGTGTCGACCCCCTGGGAGGAGCTGGGGGAGACCGCCGAACCGGACCTCTCCGCGTGGGCGGGTTACGCGTACGGGATGTCCTTCGTCGACGCGGTGCTGGCGGGGCAGACGGCCCGGGCTGCCTGGCAGGTGGCCCCCGGCGACTCCTGGGCGGAGGCCCTGGCGGCGCTGGCCGTCAAGGTGGTCCTCGACGGTGGTGGAGCGCTGCTCGTGGTGCCGGACCAGCGGGACGTCGACACGCTGGAGGCCGCCCTGCGGGAGCTGGTCGGCGCGAAGCAGATTACCGTCCTCACCGCGGCGCAGGGACCGCAGGCCCGCTACCGGCGCTTCCTCTCGGTGCTGGCGGGGCAGGGACGGCTGGTGATCGGCACCCGCTCGGCCGCCTTCGCCCCGGTCCACGACCTGCGGCTGGCGGTCGTCCTCCACGACGGCGACGACAACCTCGTCGACCCCCGCGCCCCCTACGTGCACGCGCGGGAGGTGCTCACCACCCGCAGCGCACAGGAGGGCTGCTCCCTCATCCTCGCCGGCCACACCCGCTCCGCGGAGACGCAGCTGCTCGTCGAGTCGGGCTGGATGCACGACCTGGTCGCCTCCCGCGACACGGTGCGCCGCCGGGCCCCGCTCATCCGCGCCACCGCCGACTCGGACTTCGAGCTGGAACGGGACCCGCTGGCCGCCTCCGCCCGCCTGCCGAAACGGGCCTTCGAGGCCCTGCGGGGGGCGCTCGACCGGGGGGAACCCGCGCTGGTCCAGGTGCCCCGCAAGGGATACGTGCCGACCCTCGCCTGCGCGTCCTGCCGCGCGCCCGCCCGCTGCCGCCGCTGCAACGGACCCCTGGGCCTGCCCGTCCGCGGGGGAGAACACGGCAGCGTGCCCACCTGCCGCTGGTGCGGGGCCCCCGACGCCCGCCACCGCTGCGGCGACTGCGGTTCTCCGCGTCTACGTGCCGTCGTCCTGGGGGCGGACCGGACCGCCGAGGAACTGGGGCGGGCCTTCCCCTCGGTGCGGGTGGTCACCTCCGGCGGCAACCGTGTCGTGGACACGGTGCCGGCGGAGAAGGCCCTCGTCGTCGCGACGCCCGGCGCCGAACCGCGCGTGGACGACGGGGCCTACGGCGCCGCCGTCCTCCTCGACACCTGGGCGCTGCTCGGGCGGCAGGACCTGCGCGCCACCGAGGACACCCTGTCCCGGTGGGCCGGGGCGGCCACCCTCGTGGCCCCCGCCTACCGCAGTGGGGAGGTGGTGGTCGTCGCGGACGCCGGCCTGCCGGTGGTGCAGTCCCTCATCCGCTGGGACATGGTGGGGGCGGCGGCGCGGGAACTGGCGCAGCGTCGCGACGTCGGCTTCCCCCCGGCCGTCCACATGGTCGCCGTCGACGGGGCGAACGCCGCACTCGACACCTTCCTCGAGCTGGTCTCGCTGCCGCCCGAGGTCGAGGTCCTGGGGCCCGTCGACCTGCCGCCCGGCGTCACGCTGCCGGGGGAGTACGACGAGAACCGTTTCGGTCCGCCCCAGCGTCTGCTGCTGCGGGCACCCCTCGGCCCGCGCGCGGCCCTGGGCCGGGCCCTCCGGGCCGCGGTGGTGGCCAAGGCCGGCCGCAGGGAGGACCTGCCGCTGCGCATCCAGGTGGATCCGCTGCACATCGGCTAGCGTGCGGCCTGCACCGAATTCAGCCGCCGCCACCCGGGACGTAGACTGTCACCCATGACAATCCGTGAGATCCGCCTGTTCGGCGATCCCGTCCTGACCACGCGGTCCGACGAGGTCACCGAGTTCGATGACAGCCTGCGCACCCTCGTCGAGGACATGCTCGAGACCATGGACGAGGCCGGGGGTGTCGGCCTGGCCGCCAACCAGATCGGCCTGACCCGCCGGATCTTCGTCTACGACTGCAGCCACGTCGAGGACGGTCTGCGCGGCCACATCATCAACCCCGTGTGGGAGGCGGTCGGGGAGGAGACCCAGCTCGGACAGGAGGGCTGCCTGTCGATCCCGGACATCTCCGCCGACACCGAGCGCTATGAGACGGTCCGGGTCTCCGGGCAGGACGTCGACGGCAACCCGGTCGCCATGGTCGCCTCCGGGCTCATGGCGCGCTGCATCCAGCACGAGACTGACCACCTCGACGGGGTGCTCTTCCTCAGGCGGCTCACGCCGGAGCTCCGCAAGGACGCGATGGCGAAGATCCGCACCTCCGAGTGGTTCAACAAGTAGTCAAAGGAAACACATGCGCCTGATCTTCGCCGGAACCCCCGAGCCCGCGGTCGTCGCCCTGGAGCGGCTGCTCAAGACCGACCATGAGGTCGTCGCGGTGCTCACCCGCCCCGACGCCCGTCGTGGCCGGGGCCGCACCCTCCACCCCAGCCCCGTGAGTGCCCTCGCCCAGGAGCACGGCATCGAGGTCCTCACCCCGACCACCCTCAAGGCGGGCACCGAGGACGGCGACGCCATCCGCACCCGCCTCGCCGAGCTCGCCCCCGACGCCATCCCGGTCGTCGCCTACGGCAACCTCGTGCCGAAGGACCTGCTCGACCTGCCGACCCACGGCTGGGTCAACCTGCACTTCTCCCTGCTCCCGGCGTGGCGCGGGGCCGCCCCCGTGCAGGCCGCGATCCGCGCGGGCGACGACATCACCGGTGCCGCCACCTTCCGTATCGAGGAGGGCCTGGACACCGGCCCGGTTCTCGGGACCGTCACCGAGGAGATCCGCGGCACCGACACCGCCGACGACCTGCTCACCCGCCTCGCCTACTCGGGAGCCGACCTCCTCGCCGCCACGATGGACGGCCTCGAGGCCGGCGCGCTGGTCGCCGAGCCGCAGGTCGGCGAGGCCACCTACGCCCCGAAGATCACCACCGAGGATGCCCGCATCGACTGGTCGCAGCCCGACTTCGCCGTCGACCGGCACATCCGCGCCCACACCCCCGGACCCGGCGCCTGGACCATGCTTCTCGACGACCGCGTGAAGATCGGCCCCGTCACCCCCGGCTCCGCCGTGGAGGGCCTGGCCCCCGGCGAGATCCACGTGGACAAGAACACCGTCAGCGTCGGCACCGGCACCGGCGCCGTGACCCTCGGCCTGGCGCAGCCCCCCGGCAAGAAGATGATGAACGCCGCCGACTGGGCCCGCGGCAACGCGGCCCTGCAGTCCGGCGAGAAGGTGAGCTTCCAGTGAGTGGTGGATTCCGGTCCCGCGCCAAGTCCTCCGGCCAGGAGCCGAAGAGGCAGGCCCCGAAACAGACGCCGAAGCAGGCCCCGCGGCAGGCCCGGCCGCAGCAGAGCCGGAAGCGGCCGGAGAGGCGGAACACTGCGGGCGTCGACAAGCCGCGTCTGCTGGCCTTCGACGTGCTCACCCGCGTCCGGGAGGACGACGCCTACGCCAACCTGATCCTGCCGCGCATGCTGCGCGAACGCCGGATCGTCGACCGTGACGCCGCGTTCACCACGGAGATCACCTACGGCACGCTGCGGACCCTGGGCGTGCTCGACGCCGTCATCGCGGAGTGCTCCTCGCGCGGGCTCGACCAGATCGCGCCCGAGGTGCTCGACGCCCTGCGGCTGGGCACCTACCAGCTGCTGTACACGCGGGTGGAGCCGCATGCGGCCGTCGACACGACCGTCCGGCTGGTGGAGGCCGCGGGCCACGAGAAGGCCAAGGGATTCGCCAACGGCATCATGCGCACCATCTCCCGGACGCGACCGGAGAAGTGGATCGAGAGGCTCACCCCGCCGGGCGAGATCGCGGCCGCCGCCTTCCGCAACGCGCACCCCGAGTGGATCGCGCAGTCCTTCTCCCGGGTCCTCGGCCTCGGGGACCTCGACGCGGCGCTCGGCGCGGACTCGCAGCGCCCGACCGTGCACCTTGTCGCCCGTCCGGGCGAGATCAGCGCGGAGGAACTGGCACTCATGACCGGCGGCGAGGAGGGCGAGTACTCCCCGTACGCCGTCCACCTCAGCAGCGGCGACCCCGGGGACCTCGAGCCGGTCCGCGAGGGGCTGGCCGCCGTCCAGGACGAGGGTTCGCAGCTCATCGCCCGCGCCGTCGTCGAGGCCCCTCTCGAGGGGGAGGACCGCGGCCGGTGGCTGGACCTGTGCGCCGGTCCCGGCGGCAAGGCGGCGCTCATGGGCGCGCTCGCGCGTATCGACGCCGCCCACGTCGACGCCGTCGAGGTCTCCCCGCACCGCGCCAAGCTGGTGGAGCAGACCACCCGGGGGCTGCCCGTGAAGGTGCACGTCGCCGACGGCCGGGACCCGGGACTCGAGCCCGGCTACGACCGCGTGCTTGTCGACGCCCCCTGCTCCGGCCTCGGCGCCCTGCGCCGCCGGCCGGAGGCCCGCTGGCGCAAGGCCGAGTCCGACATCGACGGTCTGGCACCGCTCCAGTACGAACTGCTCGCCTCGGCGCTCAACCTGGTCCGCCCGGGCGGCGTCGTCATCTACTCGACGTGCTCCCCGGACCTGCGGGAGACCCGCGCGATCGTCGACCGTGCCGTGGCCGAACTCGGTGCGGTGGAGCTCGACGCGCACGAGCTGGTCGCCCCGATGCAGGACGTCGGCACGCACCGGAGCGTGCAGATGTGGCCCCACCGCCACGGCACCGACGCGATGTTCTTCGCGGTGCTGCGCCGGGGCTGATCTCTCAGCCCCTTCAGCTGCGTCCCGGGGCGGTGGACCCGTCATACTCCAGGACGCTGCCGTCGGGGCGTCTGAGCAGCACGTCCGTCCCCAGGGGGCGTTCCTGCAGGTATTTCTCCTCGAGTTGCTCGATACCGAGGGCGTGCTTGCGGGAGAGCGCACGGTGCTCCTCGTCCGTGCCGACGGTGTCGGCCAGGAGACGGAACGCCGCGATCCGGTCGGAGAGCAGCAGCAGGAACGCCTGGTTGTACACCTCGTCGTCGCTCGCCGGGGAGTCCCGGTAGTACTCGTACATGCTCTGGGACCGGTCCATGAGCTCCCAGTACCAGGCGCTGCCCCGGAGCGGACCGGTCGAGGGGCGCGGGGCAGGGGAGGGCACGGGGCGGGAGGTGGGGGCCGGGACGTGGGTGTGGCGTCCCGGTTCGGGGAACTGCCCCGGATTCCCGCGTTCGTAGGCGATGAGCAGGAGCTGCGCGACGAGCAGCACGCCCGCCGCACCGGCCGCGAGCAGGACGGTCCGGCGGGTGCGCCTCCCCGGCTCGCGTTCCATGCCTCCTCCTCTACTCTCCGGTGAAGTTGGGCGCGCGCTTCTCGGCGCGGGCGGCCCGGGACTCGTGCACGTCCCGGGAGTGCCAGGCTGCGGCGGCCGCCTCGCCGCGGGCGGTCTCGTCGTAGGGGGCGTGCGAGGTGTGGGCGAACTCGTACTTGAGGTGGCGCAGGGTGAGCGGGGCCTTGGTGGCCAGCAGCTGCGCCAGCTGGAGGGCGTCGTCGAAGCCACCGGCCTGCACGGCGTAGCCGGAGCGGACGGCGTCCTCGGCGGACAGTGCCGCGCCCGTGAAGAGCATGGTGCGGGCGATCGCCCCGCCGACGAGGTGCTCCAGGGTGCGGATGGTCACCTCGTCGAGGGCGATGGCCACGTCGACGATGGGCACGCGGAACAGGGCGGTGTCATTGACCACGCGCAGGTCGCACGCCATGGACAGCTGGGTGCCGGCGCCGATGGCGGGGCCGTTGATCCAGGCGACCACCGGGATGGGCAGGGTCTGGATCGTGCCGAGCATCCGCAGCAGGCGCGGGTAGAAACCACCCGCGTAGACGTCGCCGGACAGGTCCGCACCCGCGGAGAACACCGTGCCGTCGCCGTGGAGCAGGACCACCCGGGCGCCGTCTTCCACGGCCGCCAGCATGGCCTCCTCGATGGCGTCGCACATGGGGATGTTGAGGCTGTTGCGCTTCGGGTGGTTGTTGAGCTTGATCTCCCGGATCTTCCCATCGGCGTGGTCGGCGGTGACGACGAGCGGCTGCGCGGCGTCGGTGTTCGAGGTGGTCACGTGGGAGAGTCCTTCCGGGTGGAGAGTTTCTGAGACCTATCATCTTGCCCCATGCAGCCCTCCCGCGGGGAGCGGACGGCTCAGAACGGGAGCTCCTCCCCACGGTGCGGAGGGCTGTACGGACGAAGGCGACGCCCGGGGAAGTCGTCGATGTCGCGCGGCTCGGTGTCCTGGCTCTCCAGGTACTCCTGGAAGGTGAGGCGGGGCCGGTGCCGCCTGATCTCGGGGATCGACGGGAGGGGCCGGGCGATCCAGGCCCGGAGTATCCGTGCCCGCAGCTGCGGCAGGTTGCCGTCGGCACCGGCGAGGATGTCGCGGCCGAAGTCCGTGGCACCCAGGCTGGAGCCGGGTTCTGCGGTGAGCACGCCGGCGTCCACCCCCACCTGCAGGACGCCGGTGAGGGCGGTGGCGTCGCGTGCCGAGTTGATGCCGCCCCGGTAGCCGTAGCTGTGACCGACCGGAGGGACGAGCTCGGGGAACTTCCCGGCGAGCGTCCGCACCACCGCGACTGGCAGGAAGCCGTGGTTGGTCACGCGCGGCGGTTTCTCGGAGGTGGCCAGCCGCAGGAGCTCGAAGAGTATCTCCACGTCCGGGACCCCGGAGATGAAGTGGTGGTAGCTGCGCAGCTCGTCCTGGCGACCCTCCGCCCGCAGCACCGTGTACAGCTCCATGGCGGACTCCGGGTCGGGGAGCTCGGGGGTCATGAGGCCGATCAGCGCCTCGATGATGATGGCGCGCTCCAGGTCGGGAGGCAGCGGTTCCCCGTTCCGGGCCATCTGGACCGCGTTGTACTCCGCGAGCCGCAGTTTCGGTCCGGGGAGCAGGGGAACGGTGTCCTTGAGGATCGCCGGGACGTCCTTGTCCCGGTACTCGTCGCTGCGGATGTCGATGCGGAACACCCAGCCGTCGAGACGGCTGAGTATGAACTCGGCGTCCTGCACGTGGTCCGGGAGGGGCCTGCCGAGCAGTTCCTCGGAGAGCTGCGGGTGCTCGAAGTGGTGGGCCTCGCGGCCGTGGTACCGCCCGTCGATCCTCAGGATCGCGTCCGGGCTCGGGTACCGGCCGAGCGCGATGCACATCCGGTCCAGCAGTTCCTCCACGGTCATGGTGTCCCGGACGGTCAATGTGCGCACGAGCCTGTGCTCCGCCCCCTTGAGCGTCATGGTCACGGTCAGGTACCGGTGTGTGCCCACCATCGTCAGCATGTTCTCCCCCTGTGTGGTTGATGTCCCCCTCACCACACCACGACGTGCCGCCGCCGTCGAGAGTGTCCTCCGCAACCTGTGGACAACTCCGGCCTCCGGCGCAACCTGTGGACAACACGCCGCTTTCCGACGCCCCGTGTCACGCCCCTGTGGTAGAGGGCGGCAGGGGAGAAACGGGGCGAACCGCCCCCTCCCGTGATGACTCATGTAACAATCGGCCCATGCGAAACATCCTTCACACCGCTGTCGCCGTGGCCGCCGCCACGGCTCTGCTGCTGACCCCCGTCGCCGACGCCTCCTCCCTGTCCTCCTCGCGGACCGTCGTCCCGGCTCCCTCCGAGCCGACTGATCCAACTGATCCGACTGATCCCGCTGACCCGAGCGATCCGACTGATCCCGCTGACCCTGCAGATCCCACCGACCCCGATGAGGACCGCCCGGGCGCCGAGGTCGTCTCTGAGGTGGAGAAGGCTCTCGTCGCGGCCGGCCATGAGGTCGACCCGAAGCTGACCGCCATCGCCCAGAAGCTGGCGGACGACTGGACCGGGAAGGTCACCCTGAACTCGCTCCTCCCGGAGGTGGTGGCGGCCGGCTACACCGCGGCATCGAGTCGCGGGTACATGGGGCCGGACGGCCTGGAGCACCACATCGAGGAGTGGCAGGAGGGCCACCCGGACCTCGGGAAGATCAAGGGGAGGAACGTCGGCGTGGCGTTCTCCACCGAGCAGGACGGCAAGGGCCAGGACCAGCTGTGGATCGTCTGGGCCGGCGAGGAGATCTGATTCACCCTCCCCGTGACGCCTCCTGAGGGTTACCCTGGAAAGCATGGAGGCGAAACGAACACAGGTGGTCGCGCGAGTGGTCGGCCTGATGATGGTCGGCCTGCTCACGCTGACAGCCTGCGGGGCCGACAGTTTCGACATCCCGGACCTCCCCGGCTCCGGGGGAATGGTCGCCGAGTACGCCCCCGGCCTGGCGGACACCGACATCGAGGACCGGGCCGCAGCGCCGGACAGTGAGGTCCGCGAGGAGGTCATCACCACCGGGACCGCCACCGTGAGCACCGACGACCCCGCCGCGGCCGCCGCGGACTTCAGCGCCACCGTCCGTGAGCACGGCGGCCGGATCGCCGACTCGGAGACCAGCACCCGGAACGACCTGCCCCGGGCCACCGTCACCGCCCGGGTCCCGGCGGCGGAGTTCCAGACCGTGCTCGACTCCCTCGCCGACCGCGGGGAGGTCGTCGCCCAGTCGACCACGTCGACGGACGTGGGGCAGGAGAAGGCCGACCTCGAGGCCCGGCAGAGGGCGCTGCAGGCGTCCATCGACCGTCTCAGTGAGCTCATGGCCGGGGCCGATTCCGTCGAGGATCTGCTCAGGGCCGAGGAGATGCTCACCCAGCGGCAGGCCGAGCTCGACTCCCTGACGGGGCAGCTCGACTGGCTCTCCGACCGGGTCGCCCTGTCGACCCTCACCGTCACCTTCACCGTCGACGACGACGGCTACCGCCCGCCCAACGTGTTCGAGCAGGCGTGGGAGACCTTCCTGTTCTCCCTGCAGTCGGTCATCATCGTGTTCATGGGGCTGCTGCCGTGGCTGGTGGTCATCGCCGCGATCGCCGCCGCCGTCCTGGCCCTGGTGCGTCGTCGCCGGAGGCGCCGTACCCGCCCGGACCGTGAGGAAGGGCAGCCGGAGGAGTAAGCGCCGTTTCGGCGCCTCACCTGGCCCCGCGTACACTCGTGGCCATGGCATCTCCGATCATCGCTCCCAGCATCCTCGCGGCCGACTTCTCGAAGCTCGGCGAGGAGGTCCGCGCCGTCGCGAACGCGGACTGGATCCACGTGGACATCATGGACGGTCACTTCGTCCCCAACCTGTCCTTCGGCCCGGACATCACGAGGACCGTCGACAAGATCACCGACCAGCACCTCGACGTGCACCTCATGATCGAGAACCCGGAGCGGTGGGTCGACCACTACGTCGACGCCGGAGCCGACTGCGTCATCTTCCACGTCGAGGCGACCGAGGACCATGTCGCCCTGGCCCAGCACCTGCGCGCGAAGGGCGTGAAGGCGGGCTTCTCCCTCAAGCCGGGCACCCCGATCGAGCCGTACCTGGCTGACCTGCCGCATTTCGACCTCGTCCTGGTCATGTCGGTGGAGCCGGGCTTCGGCGGCCAGTCCTTCATGCCGGATCAGCTGGAGAAGGTCCGGGCGCTGCGGGAGGCCATCGACGCCGCGCAGCTGGACACCCTCATCGAGATCGACGGCGGCATCTCCGAGAAGACGATCCGCGCGGCCGCCGAGGCCGGCTGCGACGCCTTCGTCGCGGGCTCCGCCGTGTACGGCAAGGAGGACCCGGCCGCGGCCGTCGACAACCTGCGTCAGCTCGCCACCATCTAGATGGACGACATCGGTAGGGCGTTGGCCGCCGCCCTCAGCTCCGGCGCGGAGGTGCGGGGCCGGACCAGCCCCAACCCGCCGGTGGGAGCGGCGATCCTCGACCGGAACGGCGAGCTCGTCGGCCGGGGCGCGACCCAGCCCGCGGGCGGCCCGCACGCCGAGGTCATGGCGCTGCGCGAGGCGGGGGAGCGGGCACGCGGCGGCACCGCCGTGGTCACCCTCGAGCCCTGCAACCACACCGGTCGCACGGGTCCCTGTTCGCAGGCGCTTGTCGACGTCGGCGTGGACACCGTCTACTACTGCCAGCCGGACCCCAACCCGGTGGCCACCGGGGGCGCCACCTTCCTGCGCGAGAACGGTGTCAACGCCGAGTGCCTCGACCATGAGGTGGAGGCCCTGGTGCCGTGGCTGACCGCGGTCCGCCGCAACCGGCCCTCGGTGACCCTCAAGTTCGCCCAGACCCTCGACGGTTTCACCGCGGCGCTGGACGGGTCGAGCCAGTGGATCACGGGACCGGAGGCACGTCGGCACGTGCACGGGGACCGTTCACGGCGTGACGCGATCATCATCGGCACCGGCACCGCCATCGCCGACAACCCCTCGCTCACCGCCCGGGACGGGGACCGGGAGCTGCCGGTGCAGCCGCGGCGCGTGGTCATCGGCGGCCGTTCCCTCACGGGGCACGCCGGCAACCTGCACCGCCTCGGCTTCGAGCAGTACCGGGGAATTCCGGAGGCCCTGTGGCGGTTGTGGGACACAGGGGCACGGGACGTCCTCGTCGAGGGCGGCGCGCACCTGGCCTCCGGATTCGTGGAGGCCGGCCTGGTCGACCACATCCAGGCGTATGTCGCTCCGGCGCTGCTCGGGCAGGGCCGGAGCGTCCTCACGGAGGCGGTCGGTCTGAGCATCGACGACGCCCTCCGATTCCGTACCCGCCGCGTCGTCCAGCTGGGCGACGACGTGCTCATCGAGATGACCCGAAAGGACTGAGCAGTTGTTCACAGGACTGGTTGAGGAGATCGGCCGCGTCGAGAAGCTCGAGCCGCAGGAGGACGCCCTGCGTCTGACGATCGGTGCCAGCAAGGTGCTCACCGACGCCTCCTTCGGTGACTCCATCTCCGTCAACGGCGTGTGCCTGACGGTCGTGGAGCACAGTGACACGCAGTTCACCGCCGACGTGATGCAGGAGTCCCTCGACCGCACCGGCCTCGGGCAGCTGCAGGTCGGCTCGCGGGTGAACCTCGAGCGTGCCCTGGCCGCCGGTGCCCGCCTGGGCGGACACATCATGCAGGGCCACGTCGACGGTACCTCCTGCCTGCTCAGCCGGGAGAGCTCGGAGAACTGGGACGTGCTGCGATTCTCGCTGGACGCGGACCTGGCGCGGTACGTCGTCGAGAAGGGCTCCATCGCCGTCAACGGCACCAGCTTGACTGTGTCCGCGGTGGGGGAGGACTGGTTCGAGGTCTCCCTCATCCCGACGACCCTCGCGGAGACCACCCACGGTGAACTCGCCGAAGGCGACGTCGTCAACATCGAGGTCGACGTGCTGGCCAAGTACGTCGAGAAGATGCTCGGCGACAGGGCCGACGGTCGGACCGGCCGTGCGGAGGGCTAAGGTTGATCCCCGTGAGTGACGAAACCCTGGAGAAGACCGACAGCCTGCGCCTCGACACGGTGGAGCGCGCCATCGCCGACATCGCGGCCGGCAAGGCGGTCGTGGTCGTGGATGATGAGGACCGTGAGAACGAGGGCGACCTCATCTTCGCCGCCGAGCTGGCGACCCCCGAGCTCGTGGCCTTCATGGTCCGCTACAGCTCCGGCTACATCTGCACCGCCCTGACCAACGCCGACTGCGACCGTCTCGATCTGCCGCCGATGGTGGCGCAGAACCAGGACGCCCGCCACACCGCGTACACCGTCACCGTCGACGCCGCGACCGGCACCACCGGCATCTCCGCGACGTCCCGGGCGGAGACCATCCGCCGTCTCGCCGACCCGACCACCACCCGCCTCGACTTCACCCGCCCCGGCCACGTCGTGCCGCTGCGGGCCGTCGAGGGCGGCGTGCTGGCCCGTGACGGCCACACCGAGGCCGCCGTGGACCTCTCCGTCCTGGCGGGGCTGCGCCCGGCCGGCGTGCTCTGCGAGATCGTCTCCGAGGACGACCCGACCGACATGGCCCGCGGCCCGGAGCTGCGCCGCTTCTCCGACGAGCACGGCCTGGCGATGATCTCCATCGAGCAGCTCATCGAGTACCGCCGCCGCACCGAGTCGCAGGTCGAGCGCCTGGTGGAGACCCGCATGCCGACCGAGTTCGGTGAGTTCCGCATGTACGGCTACCGCCACCGCGTCGACGGCACCGAGTTCGTCGCCCTGACCGTCGGTGACGTCACCGGCGACGGCGACGTCCTCGTCCGTGTCCACTCCGAGTGCCTGACCGGCGACGTCTTCTCGTCCCGCCGCTGCGACTGTGGTCCGCAGCTGCACGAGTCGATGCGCATGGTGCAGGAGGCCGGCCGGGGCGTCATCATCTACCTGCGCGGCCACGAGGGCCGCGGCATCGGCCTCATGGCCAAGATGGAGGCCTACCGCCTCCAGGACCTGGGGCTCGACACCGTCGACGCCAACCTGGAGCAGGGACTGCCCGCCGACGCCCGCGAGTACTCCGCCGCCGGCCAGATCCTCCGTGACCTCGGCGTGGGCTCCGTCTCCCTGCTGACGAACAACCCCACCAAGTGCGCCGCGCTCGAGGGCTTCGGCGTCGACATCAGCGGCCGCACCTCCATCCCGGTGGAGCCGAACGCCGACAACATCCGCTACCTGCGCACCAAGCGTGACCGCATGGGCCACGACCTGCCCGGCGTCGACGCCTGGGACGCCGGACACCCCGACAACTAAGGAGCAACACACGTGAGCAAGGAAGGTCTCCCCGTCCTCGACGGCACCCTCGACGCCGCCGGCCTGAGCGTCGCCGTCGTCACCGCCCGCTGGAACACCGAGATCTGCGAGCAGATGCGCCGTAACGCGGTCGCGGCGGCGCGGGAGGCGGGCGTCGAGAAGCTCTCCGAGGCACACGTCATGGGTGCCCTCGAGCTGCCCGTCGTCGTCCAGGAGTTCGCGCGCACGCACGACGCGGTCGTGGCCCTGGGCTGCGTCATCCGCGGCGGCACGCCGCACTTCGACTACGTGTGCGACTCCGTCACCGAGGGCCTGACCCGCATCGCGCTGGACGAGTCCACCCCGATCGGCAACGGCGTGCTCACCACCAACGACGAGCAGCAGGCCATCGACCGGGCCGGCTTCGCGGATTCCGTGGAGGACAAGGGCGCAGAGGCCATGATCGCGGCCCTCGACGCCGCGCTGACGCTGCGCCGCATCCGCACGCAGGCTGGCCTTCCTGCGGACCAGGGTTAGACTGTCGGGCGTGAGTGAGATGAACACCGACAACACCCGCCGTCAGCTGAGCGACGAGGAGCTCGCCTACTACGCCGCCCTCGACCCGCACGCCCAGACCACCACCAAGCCCTGGGAGTTCGAGGTCCGCTCGCCCTCCCTGCGGCGACTGGCGTGGATCTGCATCGCTGTCCTCATGGCGGTGCACATCTTCATGGGCTACTTCCTGGACATCGAGTTCACCGGCGCGGGCATCTCCTTCATCGACAAGCTGGCCTTCCCGATGGTCGGCGTCATCCTCTCCGTGCTGGCGTACCTCGCGTTCACCCGTCCGCGGGTCCGCGCGAACGAGGACGGCGTGGAGATCCGCAACATCATCGGCACCCGCTTCTACCCGTGGGCCGTCATCTACGGCCTGTTCTTCCCGCAGGGTTCCCGCATGGCGCGTCTGGAGCTGCCCGAGTTCGAGTACGTCCCCATGTGGGCGATGCAGGCCTCCGACGGCCCGGCCGTGGTCAAGGCCGTGTCCGAGTTCCGTGAGCTCGAGGCCAAGTACATGCCGCAGGACTAGCACCTGATGGCTGATCCGAGCACCTGGCGCCCGGCCCCGGGGACCATCCCCACGGAGCCGGGCGTCTACAAGTTCCGCGACGAGCACCGGCGCGTCATCTACGTCGGCAAGGCGAACAGCCTGCGGGCCCGCCTGGCGAACTACTTCCAGGACGTCACCACCCTCCACCCGCGCACCCGCCAGATGGTGCTCACCGCGGCGTCGGTGGAGTGGACCGTGGTGGCCTCCGAGGTGGAGGCGCTGCAGCTCGAGTACACGTGGATCAAGCGTTTCGACCCGCGCTTCAACGTCAAGTACCGCGACGACAAGACCTACCCGCTGCTGGCCGTCTCCACCGGGGAGACGATCCCGCGCGCCTTCTTCTACCGCGGCCCGCGCCGCCGGGGGGTGCGCTACTTCGGCCCCTACTCCCACGCCTGGGCCGTGCGTGAGACCCTCGACCTGCTCACCCGGGTCTTCCCGGTGCGGACCTGCTCGAAGGGCGTCTACAACCGGCACCAGAGCCTCGGCCGGCCCTGCCTGCTCGGCTACATCGACAAGTGCTCCGCCCCGTGCGTCGGGCGCGTCAGCCCGGAGGAGCACCGCGACATCGTCGACGGTTTCGTCTCCTTCATGAACGGCCACACCGACCAGGTCGTCCGCCAGCTCACCCGCGAGATGGAGGAGGCCGCCGCGGAACTCGAGTTCGAGCGCGCGGCCCGCCTGCGCGACGACCTCGAGGCGATCAACAAGGTCATGGAGCAGCAGTCCGTCGTCCTCGGGGACGGCACCGACGCCGATCTCGTCGCCGTCCACTCGGACGAGCTGGAGGCCGCCGTCCAGATCTTCCACGTCCGCGGCGGCCGCATCCGCGGCCAGCGCGGCTGGGTCGTGGAGCGCACCGAGGAGCCCGTCGAGGCGCTCATGCAGGACTTCCTCATCCAGTTCTACTCCGACGCCGTCGAACGTGCGCTTCTCGACGCCCGCGACGAGGCCGACCGCGTCGAACGCCGCGGCGTCGACAGGTACTCCTCGCAGCCGCCGCGCCCCGGGGCCGTCGTGCCGCGGGAGATCCTCGTGCAGCACCTGCCGGACGAGGCGGACGAGGTCGCGACCCTGCTCGGGGAGCTGCGCGGCGCGGCCGTCGACCTGCGGGTCCCGCAGCGCGGCGACAAGCGGGCACTCCTGGAGACCGTCGGGCGCAACGCGCAGGACGCCCTGCGCCAGCACAAGCTCAAGCGCGTCGGCGACCTCACGGCCCGTTCCGCGGCGTTGCAGGACATCCAGGACGTGCTCGGCCTCGAGGAGGCCCCGCTGCGTATCGAGTGCACCGACATCTCCCACATCCAGGGCACCGACGTCGTCGCCTCGCTCGTCGTCTTCGAGGACGGCCTGCCCCGCAAGTCCGACTACCGCCGCTACCGGGTGAAGGAGGCGGCCGGCGGGGGACACTCCGACGACGTCGCCTCCATCGCGGAGATCACCCGGCGCCGTTTCCTGCGCCACAACCAGGACAGGCTCAGCGTCCCCGACGAGGAGGCCGAGGCCCAGACCTTCGCCGACGAGCAGGTCGAGGAGATGAGCACCGACGTCCGGCGTTTCGCCTACCCGCCGAACCTGTTCATCGTCGACGGAGGCCTCCCGCAGGTCAACGCCGCGCAGAAGGTCTTCGACGAGCTCGGCATCGTCGACGTCACCCTCATCGGCCTGGCCAAGCGCCTGGAGGAGATCTGGGTGCCCGGCGAGGCGGACCCGCTGATCCTGCCGCGCAACTCCCAGGGCCTCTTCCTGCTCCAGCAGATCCGTGACGAGGCCCACCGCTTCGCCATCACCTACCACCGGCAGCAGCGCTCGAAGCGGATGCGCGTCTCCGAGCTCGACGGTGTGCCCGGCCTCGGTGCCACCCGCCGGACCGAGCTGGTCCGGCACTTCGGGTCGGTGAAGAAGCTGCGGGAGGCCACCGTCGAGGAGATCGCGGAGGTGCGCGGTTTCGGGCCGAAACTCGCGGCGGCGGTGTTCACTCACCTGCACCCCACGGCGGGGGACGGCCCGCGATAGGATGGCCGCATGACGTCCACTCCTGATGCGCCCGCCCGCTTCTCGACACCCCCCGTCCTCATCACCGGCATGTCCGGCGGGGGACTGAGTTCCGCGGCGAAGGTGCTGGAGGACAAGGGCTTCTTCGTCGTCCAGAACCTGCCCCGCCAGCTGATCGCCCCCTTCCTTGAGGCGGCCCTGGCGCAGGACCCGCCGGTGGAGAAGGTAGCCTTCCTCACCGACGTCCGCAGCCGCGGCTTCGGCGGCAGCCTCCGCGAGGTGCTCAAGGACCTCACCGCCCGGGGGATGCGTCCCACGATCCTGTTCATGGACGCCCGCGACGACGTGCTCATCCGCCGTTTCGACAGTGTCCGCCGCACCCATCCCCTGCAGGGGGAGGACACCCTGCAGGCGGGCATCGACCGGGAGCGTGCGCTCACGCAGCCGATCAAGGAGCTCGCGGACATCGTCATCGACGCCTCGGACCTGTCCGTCCATGACCTGCGCCGCGCCATCGAGGCCTCCTTCGGCACGATGGCGCACAACCAGCAGCACGTGACGATCCAGTCCTTCGGCTTCAAGCACGGCTCCCCGCGCGACGCCGACCTCATGGTCGACGTCCGCTTCCTGCCCAACCCCTTCTGGATCCCCGAGCTGCGCGGATTCCGGGGGACCGACGCCCCGGTGAGTGAGTACGTGCTCAGCCAGGAGGGGGCGGGGGAGTTCCTCGACCGCTTCGTCGACATGTTCCGTTCCATGCTCGCCGGCTACCGCCACGAGGGGAAGAACTTCATCACCGTCGCCGTCGGCTGCACCGGTGGCCACCACCGTTCCGTCGCCGTCTCGGAGGAGCTCAAGCGCCGTCTGTCCGAGCTCCCCGACCTCGACGTCAACGTCTTCCACCGCGACATCGCCCGCGACTGACCCGACCCGGAAGCACCACATGCACATCACCTCACTGGGGGGCGGGCACGGCCTGTTCCAGACACTTGTCGCCGCACGACTGAGCGAACCCGACTCGATCACCGCCGTGGTCACCGTCGCCGATGACGGCGGCTCCTCGGGACGCCTCCGCCGCGAGATGGACATCATCCCGCCCGGCGACCTGCGCATGGCGCTGGCCGCCCTGGCCAGCGACGACGCGGACGCACACCTGTGGACCCGGACGCTCCAGCACCGCTTCGGCGGCACCGGGGCCCTGGCCGGCCACGCGGTGGGCAACATCCTCATCGCCGGCCTCGCAGAGGTGCTGGGCAGCGAGCAGGCCGCCCTGGACAAGGTCGGGGAGCTGACCCGCTCCCACGGCCGTGTCCTCCCCGTGTGCAACCAGCCGCTCGAGATCGAGGCGGAGGTCGCCGGGCTCGACGAGGACCCCCGGGTCATCCGCCCGGTGCGGGGACAGGTGGCCGTCGCGACGACCCCCGGCACCGTGCGCCGCGTGCGTCTCATCCCGGAGCACCCGGAGCCCAGTCCGCTGGCCGTCGAGGCGATCCGCAACGCCACCCTGGTCACCCTGGGCCCCGGCTCCTGGTTCTCCTCGGTCATCCCGCACCTGCTGGTGCCCGGCGTCGTCGACGCCCTCAACGAGACAGACGCCCTCCGGGTCGTCGTCCTCAACCTCTCGGCCGAGCCGGGGGAGACCCAGGGGTTCTCCTCCGAGCGCCACATCCACATGCTCAGCCAGCACGCGCCGCTGCTGCGGGTCGACCGGGTGCTCGTCGACAGTGAGGCGATCCCCACCTCCGCGGAACGGGCCTACCTCGTCCGGGCGGCGGCCGCCCTGGGCGCGGAGGCGGTCTTCGAGGATCTCGGGACCGTCGACGCCGACGGACGACGCCTGAACATCCACGACCCGGTCAAGCTCTCCCGGGCCTTCACCTCCCTGTACACCGGGTCCCGTGACTGATCCCCGCTGAGGGGACGCAGAGCCCGCCGCGGCCGTTGTCTACACTGGACCGGACGATCAGACAAGAGAAGGGCGGTCGCGGCTGTGGCATTGACAGCAAAGGTCAAGGACGAACTCGCACGGGTTGTGGTGCCGCGCCAGTCGGCGCGCGCCGCCGAGGCGGCGGCACTCCTGCGTTTCGCGGGCCAGATGCAGATCATCGCCGGCAGCCTCGTGATGGAGGCCGAGTTCGACTCCGCCGATGTCGCCCGTCGCCTGGCGGACTCGCTCACCGAGCTCTACGGCGTGGAGGTCCACGAGCACCGCATCAGCGCCGGCGGCGCCTCCAAGAACGCCCGTCACCTGCTGCGCGTCACCGAGGGCACCGAGGACCTCGTTCGCCGTCTGGGGCTGATCACCCGCTCCGGACATGCTGTGGTCGGCCTGCCGCCGCAGGTGATCAGCGGCACCGTCGCCGACAACGAGGCCGCGTGGCGCGGGGCCTTCCTCGCGCAGGGCTCCCTCACGGAGCCGGGGCGTTCCTCCGCGCTGGAGGTCAGCTGTCCCTGCCAGGAGGCGGCCCTGGCGCTGGTCGGTGCGGCCCGCCGCCTGGGGATCACCGCGAAGACGCGGGAGACCCGGGGGACCGACCGCGTCATCATCCGCGACGGTGACGCCATCGGGGCGCTGCTCACCCGCATGGGCGCGCAGCAGATCCGTCTGGAGTGGGAGGACAAGCGCCTGCGCCGCGAGGTCCGTTCCACCGCCAACCGCCTGGCCAACTTCGACGACGCGAACCTGCGCCGTTCCGCCCGGGCCGCGGTGGCGGCGGCCGCCCGCGTGGAGCGGGCCATGCAGATCCTCGGCGACGACGTCCCGGAGCACCTCGCCGAGGCCGGGCAGCTGCGTGTCCAGCACCGGCAGGCCTCACTGGAGGAGCTGGGCCGTCTCGCCGACCCGCAGATGACCAAGGACGCGGTCGCCGGCCGCATCCGTCGCCTGCTGTCCATGGCGGACAAGCGGGCCGAGGAACTGGGCATCCCGGACACCAATGAGGCGGTCACCGACGATCTTCTCGACGGCGCCTGAGCGCCCGGGCGTCCCCTGGCGTGCTCCATTCGGGGGTGAATCGGGCATGTGTGACCGATATTATTCGCCGGTGTCCGGAGGACCGCCCGGTGCCCGGCCGCCTGCGACCCCCCGTTGACAACGACTTTCGGGAAGTGGGGCGGACCGGAATGTGAGGGCAAACATAATCGGAAATCCGCGGATGTCTGAAAATGTCTGATTCTTCGCTGCACAGCGGGGTAAGTGCCGCTAAACTGTCGCTTGATGGGCCGTGAACGCCAGTCACTACGACGGACAGTGCGGTCACATCCGGACACGTGTACTCAAACCCGAGGAGAAAATTGTGACCATCCGCGTTGGCATCAACGGCTTCGGCCGTATCGGCCGTAACTTCTACCGCGCAGTCCTGGAGCGCAGCGAGGCCATCGAGATCGTCGCCGTCAACGACCTCACCGACAACAAGACGCTGTCGACCCTCCTGAAGTACGACTCCATCCTCGGCAAGCTGCCGGGCGAGGTCTCGTTCGACGACGACTCCATCACCTACGACGGCAAGACCATCGCCGTCTCCGCTGAGCGCGACCCGAAGAACCTGGACTGGGCCGCCCACAACGTGGACATCGTCATCGAGTCCACCGGCTTCTTCACCGACGCCGAGGCAGCCAAGGCCCACATCGAGGCCGGCGCCAAGAAGGTCATCATCTCCGCCCCGGCCTCCAACGAGGACGCGACCTTCGTCTACGGCGTCAACCACCAGGACTACGACCCGGAGAACCACAACGTCATCTCCGCCGCATCCTGCACCACCAACTGCCTGGCCCCGATGGCCAAGGTCCTCAACGACAAGCTCGGCATCGAGCGCGGCCTGATGACCACCATCCACGCCTACACCGGTGACCAGCGTCTGCACGACGCCCCGCACAAGGACCTGCGCCGCGCCCGCGCCGCCGCCGTCAACATCGTGCCCACCTCCACCGGTGCCGCCAAGGCCGTCTCCCTGGTCCTGCCGGAGCTGAAGGGCAAGCTGGACGGCTACGCACTGCGCGTCCCGACCATCACCGGTTCCGCCACCGACCTCACCTTCACCGCCTCCCGCGAGACCTCTGTCGAGGAGGTCAACGCCTTCATCAAGGAGGCCGCGCAGGGCGAGTTCGGTGAGACCCTGGCCTACACCGAGGATCCGATCGTCTCCACCGACATCGTCACCGATCCGCACGGCTCCATCTTCGACGCCGGCCTGACCAAGGTCATCGGCGACCAGGTCAAGGTCGTCTCCTGGTACGACAACGAGTGGGGCTACACCTGCCAGCTCCTGCGCCTGACCGAGCTCGTCGCCTCCAAGCTCTAGGACCGCGACCCCGCACTTCCCCGGCCTCCGGCTGAGACCGGGGGAGTGCGCCCCTGTGGCCCGGGGTGTGCCTCGGCACACGTCGGGCCTCAGGGCTATCCACCCCCTCAGATCAGCCGCCCCTTTCTCATCTGAAGACAAAAGTCAAGGAGACAGCCATGACCGTGAAGACTCTGCAGGACCTGCTCGACGAGGGCGTCGACGGCCGCCACATCCTCGTCCGCTCCGACTTCAACGTCCCGCTCAACGACGCCGGTGAGATCACCGACGCGGGCCGCATCACCGCCTCCCTGCCCACCCTCAAGGCGCTCGTCGAGGGTGGCGCGAAGGTCATCGTCATGGCCCACCTGGGCCGCCCGAAGGGCGAGGTCAACCCGAAGTACTCCCTGGCCCCGGTCGCCGAGGCCCTCTCCGAGGCACTCGGCCAGTACGTCGCCCTCGCCGGCGACGTCACCGGTGAGGACGCCCACGAGCGCGCCAACGGCCTGACCGAGGGCGACGTCCTGCTCCTCGAGAACGTGCGTTTCGACGCCCGCGAGACCTCCAAGGACGAGGCCGAGCGCGGCGCCTTCGCCGACGAGCTCGCCGCCCTGGCCGCCGACAACGGCGCCTTCGTCTCCGACGGTTTCGGTGTCGTCCACCGTGCGCAGGCCTCCGTCTACGACGTCGCCAAGCGTCTCCCGGCCTACGCCGGCAACCTGGTGGAGAAGGAGATCTCCGTCCTGGAGAAGACCGCCACCAACCCGGAGTCCCCGTACGTCGTCGTCCTCGGCGGCTCCAAGGTCTCCGACAAGCTGGGCGTCATCGAGGCTCTGGCCGGCAAGGCCGACAAGATCATCATCGGTGGCGGCATGTGCTACACCTTCCTCAACGCCCAGGGCTACAACACCCAGAAGTCCCTGCTGCAGGAGGAGATGATCGACACCTGCAAGGACCTCCTCGAGCGTTTCGGCGACAAGATCGTCCTCCCGGTGGACCTCGTGGCCGCCGCCGAGTTCTCCGCCGACTCCGAGCACAAGGTCGTCGCCCTCGACGAGATCCCGGAGGGCTGGCTGTCCCCGGACATCGGCCCGGAGTCCGTCAAGAAGTTCGCCGACGTCCTCGCCACCTCCAAGACCGTCTTCTGGAACGGCCCGATGGGTGTCTTCGAGATGGCACCGTTCTCCAAGGGCACCGAGGGCGTCGCCAAGGCCATCATCGACGCGACCGCGAACAACGGTTCCTTCTCCGTCGTCGGTGGCGGCGACTCCGCAGCCTCCGTCCGCGTGCTCGGCCTGGACGAGGACGGCTTCTCCCACATCTCCACCGGCGGCGGCGCCTCCCTCGAGTTCCTCGAGGGCAAGGAGCTCCCGGGCGTTTCCGTCCTGGACCGCTAAGCACTTACCACCCACTCTGAAAGGAGTGCCCCACCCATGGCACGCACCCCCCTCATCGCCGGCAACTGGAAGATGAACCTGGACCACCACCAGGCCATCGCCACCGTGCAGAAGCTCGACTTCGCCCTGCCGAAGGAGTACTACGAGAAGGTCGACGTCGCCGTCACCGTCCCGTTCACCGACCTCCGTTCCGTGCAGACGCTCGTCGACGGGGACAAGCTCAAGGTCACCTACGGTGCCCAGGACGTCTCCCGGCACGAGTCCGGCGCGTACACCGGTGAGGTCTCCGCTCAGATGCTCGCCAAGCTCGGCTGCACCTGGGTCGTCGTCGGCCACTCCGAGCGCCGCGAGTACCACAACGAGTCCGACGAGCTGGTCGCCGCGAAGGCCGCTGCCGCCCTCCGCCACGGCATGAGCCCGATCGTGTGCGTCGGCGAGCCGCTGGAGATCCGCGAGGCCGGCACCCACGTCGACTACGTCGTCGAGCAGACCCGTGCCTCCCTGGCCGGCCTGTCCGCCGAGGACCTGTCCAACACCGTCATCGCCTACGAGCCCGTGTGGGCCATCGGCACCGGCAAGGTCGCCTCCGCGGCCGATGCCCAGGAGGTCTGTGCGGCGATCCGCGGTCTCGTCCGCGAGCTGGCCGGTGACGAGGTCGCCGACGGCATCCGCATCCTCTACGGCGGTTCCGTCAAGACCGACTCGGTCGCCGAGATCGTCGGTCAGCCCGACGTCGACGGTGGTCTCGTCGGTGGCGCCTCGCTCGACGGCGAGGAGTTCGCCAAGCTGGCGGCCGCCGCGGCGTCCGTCGTCTAGCATCACCTCATCCACCGGCCCCGGGCACTGAACATTCAGTGCCCGGGGCCGGTGTCCTTTCTCCGGGGAATATGGTGCGCAATCCCCACGCACGGCCGTCATATGCGTCATGATGGGGAGGCGAACCGCATCCCCGCCTTCTTCGAGTACGAACAGGGAGACACTCAATGACCGTCCGCGATCATCTGCAGGAAGACATCCGCTACCTCGGCCGTATCCTCGGCCAGGTCATCGCGGAACAGGAGGGCGAGGACGTGTTCAACCTCGTCGAGCACGCCCGCCAGCAGGCCTTCGAGGTGGCCAAGGGCAACGCCTCCCTGGAGGTGCTCGTCGACCTGTTCCGGAACATCGAGCCGGAGCGCGCGACCCCGGTGATCCGGGCGTTCAGCCACTTCGCCCTGATGGCGAACCTCGCGGAGGACATCCACGACGACTTCCACCGGGAGCGCATCCTCGATGAGGGCGGGGCCCCCGACTCCACCCTCAACGCCACGTGGGAGAAGTTCCGGGAGGCCGGCGTCAGTGCCGCGGACATCGAGAGGTCGCTGTCTGCCGGGCTCGTCGCCCCGGTGCTCACCGCCCACCCGACGGAGACCCGCCGCCGCACCGTCTTCGACGCCCAGAAGCACATCACCGAGCTCATGCTGCAGCGGCACGCCGTCCAGGACGCGGAGCCGAACGCCCGCACCGAGGACCGTCTCGCGGAGATCGAGCGCAACATCCGCCGCCGCATGACCATCCTGTGGCAGACCGCGCTCATCCGGCAGGCCCGCCCCCGCATCGAGGACGAGATCGAGGTCGGCCTGCGCTACTACACGCTCTCCCTGCTCCGGGAGATCCCGGCGCTCAACCGGCACGTCGTCGACACGCTCACGGAGCGTTTCGGCGCCGACCTGCGCAACAGCGCCGGTCAGGCCATCGTCCGCCCGGGCTCCTGGATCGGCGGCGACCACGACGGCAACCCCTTCGTCACCGCCGACACACTGGACTACGCTTCCCGACGCGCCGCCCAGACCGTCCTCAAGTACTACGTCACGCAGCTCCACGCCCTCGAGCACGAGCTGAGCCTCTCCGACCGCATGACCTCCGTCACCGTGGAGCTCGTCGCCCTCGCCGGGCGGGGAAAGAACGACGTCCCCTCGCGTGTCGACGAGCCCTACCGCCGCGCCGTCCACGGCGTCCGGGGCCGCATCCTCGCCACGACCGCGGCGCTCATCGGGGAGGACGCCGTCGAGGGCGTCTGGCACCGCGAGCATGAGCCCTACGGCTCCCCGCAGGAGTTCGAGGCGGACCTCAGGGTCATCGACACCTCGCTGCGTGCCTCCCACGACGAGATCATCGCCGACGACCGTCTCAGCTCCATCCGGGCGGCCGTCGCCTCCTTCGGGTTCCACCTGTACTCGATCGACCTGCGACAGAACTCCGAGTCCTTCGAGAACGTCCTCACCGAGGTCTTCGCCACCGCGCACGTCCACCCCAACTACGACACGCTGCGGGAGGAGGTGAAGATCGAGCTGCTCACCCGCGAACTGCAGACCCCGCGCCCCCTCGTCCCGCGCGGCTACCGGGGCTTCTCCGAGCCGACCCAGCGGGAGCTCGACCTCATCTCCCAGGCCGCGGACTCCGTCGCCCGCTTCGGCGAGCAGATGATCCCGCACCAGATCATCTCCATGGCGCAGTCGGTCAGCGACATCCTCGAGCCGATGGTGCTGCTCAAGGAGGTCGGCCTCATCCAGGCCAACGGCCAGGGCCCGACCGGCAGCGTCGACATCATCCCGCTGTTCGAGACGATCGACGACCTCCAGGCCGGCGCCGGCATCCTCCGTGAGCTGTGGGACCTGCCGATCTACCGGGCGTACCTCGCCCAGCGCGGCGACATCCAGGAGGTCATGCTCGGCTACTCGGACTCCAACAAGGACGGCGGCTACTTCGCCGCCAACTGGGCGCTCTACGACGCCGAGACCGACCTGGTGAAGGTCGGCCGCGAGTACGGTGTGCGCCTGCGACTCTTCCACGGCCGCGGCGGCACCGTCGGCCGTGGTGGCGGCCCCTCCTACGACGCGCTCCTCGCCCAGCCGCAGGGGGCGGTCGACGGTTCCGTGCGCATCACCGAGCAGGGCGAGATCATCTCGGCCAAGTACGGCTCCCCGCGTACGGCCCGCCGCAACCTGGAGGCACTGGTCTCCGCGACGCTCGAGGCCAGCCTGCTCACCGTCGACGACCTCGCCGACCGGGCCCGCGCGACGCAGATAATGAGCGAACTCGCGCAGATCTCCCGCCGCAAGTACTCCGAGCTCGTCCACGAGGACCCGGGGTTCATCCCGTACTTCACCCAGTCGACCCCGCTCGACGAGATCGGCTCCCTCAACATCGGCTCCCGCCCGACCGCCCGCAAGCAGACCAAGGGCGTCGACGATCTCCGCGCCATCCCGTGGGTGCTCGCCTGGTCCCAGTCGCGTGTGCTGCTGCCGGGCTGGTTCGGCGTCGGCACGGCCCTGGCCGAGTGGATCGGGGAGGGGGAGGACAGGGACGAGCGCATCGCCGAGCTGCGGGAGCTCTACGAGTCCTGGCCCTTCTTCACCTCGATCATGTCCAACATGGCGCAGGTCATGTCGAAGGCGGGCATGGATCTCGCGGAGCTCTACGCCCGGCTCATCGACGACCGGGAGGTCGCCGAGCGCGTCCACGGTGTCATCACGGAGGAGTTCGAGCTCACCCGCGAGATGTTCAGCACCGTCACCGGCAGCGCCGAGCTGCTCGCCGACAACCCGGCGCTGGCCCGTTCGGTGCGCAGGCGCTTCCCGTACCTGCTGCCGCTCAACATCATCCAGCTGGAGCTGCTGCGCCGCCACCGTGCCGGCGACTCCCGACGCGCCGTGTCCCGCGGCATCCAGCTGACGATGAACGGACTCGCCACCGCACTGCGCAACTCCGGGTAGACCTGGTGTAGACTGAGCCGGAGTTTGTGCCGCCCGATTCCCGCAAAGGACCTTCATGACCCTCGCACTCCAGATCATCCTCGTGCTCACCGCCGTGCTCATGACGGTGTTCGTTCTGCTGCACAAGGGTAAGGGCGGCGGCCTGTCCAGCCTCTTCGGTGGCGGCATGCAGTCGAACCTCTCGGGTTCGACGGTCGTCGAGAAGAACCTCGACCGCTACACGATCCTCATGGCCGTCATCTGGATCGCCTGCATCGTGGCGCTGAACCTCATCCAGGCTTTCGCCGGCTAGGTTCAATGCTTATCGACGCCCCCTCGGGGGCGTCTTTCGCGTTTAGGGTGGGGATATGGAGATGCTGCGTTCCCTGCCCACGCTCAGCGGCCACCCGCCCGGCGAGCTTGTCGACGACCCCGCCCGCGACCCCGTCGATCTCTTCACGGATTGGCTGGAGGCGGCCATCGACGCGGGCGTTCCCGAGCCGCACGCGATGACGTTGTCGACGGTGGGGGAGGACGGCGTGCCCGATGCCCGGGTGCTCATCCTCAAGGGGGTCGATACCCGGGGATTCGCGTTCGCCTCGACAGCGTCGAGCCGGAAGGGACGCCAGCTGGCCGCCCACCCCGTGGCGGCGATGACGTTCTGGTGGCAGCCGCTGCTGCGCTCGGTGCGGGTGAGCGGGCACGTGACCGAGGCGAGTCCGGAGGAGACGGCGGCGGATCTCGCCGCCCGCAGCGCAGAGGCACGGGCGGATGTCGCGGAAGGGGACTGGCGCCTGTGGCGGCTGGTGCCGGAGCGGATCGAGTTCTGGCAGGGCTCGACCGACCGGCGGCACCAGCGGGTGATCAGAGAGCGGTGGCGGCGTCGTCCGTGAGATAGAGGATGGTGTCCTCCGTGCCCGCGGCACCGGCGGCGGGCCAGTCCTCGGGGTTGGCCCGCGCGATGATCTGCGCCGCGGCCTCGGCCTTGTTCCCGCCGGAGACCAGCAGCCACACCTGCTCCGCGCGGCGCACGGCCGGCAGGGTGAGGGTGAGGCGTTCGGCGGGTGGCTTGGGGGAGTCGGTCACGGCGATGACCAGGCGCTCGGCCTCGCGGACGGCGTCGGTGTGGGGGAACAGGGAGTTGATGTGACCCTCGTGGCCCATGCCGAGCAGGTGGATGTCGAAGCCCTCGGGGGCCACCTCCGCGATGGTCCGCTCGTAGTCGCGGGCCTTGTCCTCCATGTCGCCGCCGTCGGCGCCGTAGCCGTGGATGTTGGCCTCCGGGATGTCGACGTGGCTGAGCAGGGCGGTACGCGCCTGCCCCTCGTTGGAGTCCTCGTGGGAGACGGGCACGTTGCGCTCGTCGCCGAAGAAGACGTGGACGCGGGACCAGTCGATGCGGGAGTCGGCGTCCTCGAGCTCACGGACGCGCTCCAGCAGGCCGATGCCGGCGCCGCCGCCGGTGAGCACCAGGCGGGCCACACCGTCGGCGTGGACACCGCCCCCGGTGGTCTGGAGGGCAGCGACGACGTCGATGAGCGACGTGGCGGCCTGGTCGAGCAGGGTGGACAGGGTGTCAGGACGACGCAGGGTGACCATTGATTCCTTTCACACGGGTGAGTCCGCGCAGAGCGTTGGCGTAGGCGAGATCGGGGTCGAGGTGACGCAGTTCCTCGGAGAGGCAGTCGGCGTCGGAACGCTCGTTCATGGCGACGAGCGACTCCGGGCGCCCTGGCAGGGCGACGAGCACGGTCCGGTGGTCGAGCACCTCGACGCGGACCGGGCCGGAGGCGCGTTCGAACTTGAGACGACGGATGGGGAAGAGCCGGGCGTCGTTACCCGGTTCACACACCTCCCGGCGGACCGGCACACCGAGGCGGTCGGCGAGCCAGCCGGCGGCGATGTCGATCTGCGGCTCATCCGCCGGGCCGGTGAGGACGGCGGCCTCCACGTCCTCGTGCGGGTGACGGTCCAGGGAGGAGGCGACGATACCGCGCCAGGCGGTGATCTTCGACCACACCATGTCGGAGTCACCGGGGGCGTAGGTGGCACGGCGGAGCCGGAGGACCGACTCACTGTCCGGGTGGTCCGCGTTGGTGATGCGGCGCTGCGCCAGCTGGCCCAGCGGATGCCCGGAGGGGTTCTCCGGCGCGGTGGTCGGCCACCAGGCGACGACCGGGGTGTCCGGCAGCAGCAGGGGGGTGACCACCGCGGCGAGGTGGTTGACCATCTCGCCCGTGATGCGCATGATGACCATCTCCGAGGCGCCGGCGTGACCGCCGACGCGCACCTCGGCGTCGAGACGCGAGTCAGCGTCCTCCCGGCCGGTGAGCAGCACCAGCACACGGGCGGGGTGCTCGTGGGAGGCGTCGCGGGTGACGGAGATGATGTGGTCGACGTCGTCGTCGAGCGCGGCGACGACGATGAGGGTGAGCACCCGCCCGGTGGTCTGGGAGTTGTGCTCCCGGGCCTCGAGCAGGCTGGCGGCGATGTTCCGGGTGTCGGTGTCCGGCAGTTCGATCTTCAAGTCGGGTCCCTTCCAGGTCAGGGGCGGCGCCAGGCGCGGCCGGTCCGTTCCAGCATGCGGTCGGCGGAGGCGGGCCCCCAGGTGCCGGACTCGTACTCCTCGGGCTGGCCCTTCTCAGCCCAGAACTCGAGGATCGGGTCCAGGATCGCCCAGGAGAGCTCGACCTCCTCGTTGGTGGGGAAGAGCGAGGACTCGTCGAGAAGCGCATCGAGGATGAGCCGCTCATAGGCCTCCGGGGACGCCTCGGTGAAGGCCTCCGCGTAGGAGAAGTCCATGTTGACGTCACGGACCTCCATCGCGGAGCCGGGCACCTTGGAGCCGAAGCGCATGAGCACGCCCTCGTCGGGCTGGACGCGGATGACGATCGCGTTCTGCCCCAGCGAGGACGTCTGCCCCTCGAGGAAGGGCTGGTGCGGCGCCTCCTTGAACACGAGGGCGATCTCCGTGACGCGGCGCCCCAGGCGCTTGCCGGTCCGCAGGTAGAAGGGCACGCCCGCCCAGCGGCGGGAGTTGATCTCCAGGGTGCAGGCGGCGTAGGTCTCCGTGGTGGAGTCCGGGTCGAAACCCTCCTCCTCACGCAGGCCACGCACCTTGTGCGAGCCCTGCCAGCCCGCCGCGTACTGGCCACGGGCGGTGGTCTTGTTCAGCGGGAAGACGGGGTTGGTCGCGCGCAGGACCTTGACCTTCTCCGCCTGCAGCTCAGCCGGGTCGAAGGCGATGGGCTCCTCCATGGCCACCAGCGCCAGGAGCTGGAGGAGGTGGTTCTGCATGACGTCGCGGGCGGCGCCGATGCCGTCGTAGTAGCCGGCCCGACCACCGAGACCGATGTCCTCGGCCATGGTGATCTGCACGTGGTCGACGTAGTGCGCGTTCCAGATCGGGTCGAAGAGCTGGTTGGCGAAGCGCAGCGCCAGGATGTTCTGCACCGTCTCCTTGCCCAGGTAGTGGTCGATGCGGAACACCGACTCCTCCGGGAAGACGGCGTTGACCACCCGGTTGAGCTCCCGGGCCGTGTCCTGGTCGTGGCCGAAGGGCTTCTCGATGATCACGCGACGCCACGACTCCTCACCGGCCTCCGCCAGGCCGGAGCGCTCCAGCTGGTGGCAGACGGCGGTGAAGAAGTCCGGCGGGACCGACAGGTAGAAGGCCCAGTTGCCCGCCGTGCCGCGGGAGGTGTCCATCTCGGCGAGGGTGGCGGCGAGGCGGTCGAAGCCCTCGTCGTCGAAGTTGCCCTCGACGAAGTGCATGCCCTCGGCCAGCCGCTCCCACACGTGTTCGCGGAACTCGGTGCGGGCGCCGCTCTCGACGGCCTCCCGCACGTACTCCTCGAACTCGGGTTTGCTCCAGGGACGACGGCCGAAACCGATGAGGGTGAAACCGGCCGGCAGGAGGCCACGGTTGGCCAGGTCGTAGATGGCCGGGAGCAGCTTCTTGCGGGCCAGGTCACCGGTCACGCCGAAGATCACCATGCCGGAGGGGCCGGCGATGCGGGGCAGCCGCTTGTCGACGGTGTTCCGCAGCGGGTTGATCCAGGCGTCGGTGCCGGTCACGGGGAGGGGCATGCGCTCAGGTCCTTTCCTGTCGGGGAGGGGACTGCTAGCGCAGTCGGGACTCCATGGAGTCGAGCAGCTCGGACCAGGAGGACACGAACTTCTCGACGCCCTCGCGCTCCAGCACCGCGAAGACGTCCTCCATGTCGATGCCGACCTGCACCAGCTGCTCGAAGACGGCCTGCGCGTCGTCCGCGGTGCCGCTCAGGGTGTCGCCGTGGAGGCCACCCTGCTCGAGCACGGCGTCGATGGTCGGCTCCGGCATGGTGTTGACGGTCTCCGGGCCGGCCAGCTCGGTGACGTAGAGGGTCGCCGGGTAGTCCGGGTTCTTCACGCCGGTGGAGGCCCACAGCGGACGCTGCACGTTGGCGCCCTCCGGCAGATCCTTCCGGCCGATCTCCTGGAACACCGCGTAGGCACGCCGGGCGTTGGCGATGCCCGCCTTGCCGCGCAGCGCCAGCGCCTCCTCGGTGCCGATCTCCTCGAGACGGCGGTCGATCTCGACGTCGAGACGCGAGACGAAGAAGGACGCGACCGAGTGGATCTGCGACACGTCGAGCCCCTTCTCGGCGGCCTGCTGGATGCCCTCGCGGTACGCGGCGATGACCTCGCGGTAGCGCGCGACCGAGAAGATGAGGGTGACGTTGACGGAGATGCCCTCCGCCAGGGCGTCGGTGATCGCCGGGATGGACTCCGGGGTGGCCGGGATCTTGATCATCACGTTGGGGCGGTCGACCTTGTTCCACAGCTCGCGGGCCTGCGCGATGGTGGCGGCGCGGTCCGCGGAGATGCGCGGGTCCACCTCGATGGACACGCGGCCGTCCTGCCCACCGGTGCGCTCGTAGACAGGCAGGAGGATGTCGCAGGCGTCGCGGACGTCGTCGACGGACATGGCGTAGACGGCCTCGTCCACGGCGGCGCCGGACTCCTTGAGCTCGGCGATCTGGGCGTCGTAGGAGTCGCCCTTGCTCATGGCGGCGGCGAAGATCGCCGGGTTGGTGGTGACGCCGACGATGGACTTGGACTCGATCAGTTCGGCCAGGTTGCCGGAGGTGATGCGGTCACGGGACAGGTCATCGAGCCAGGTGGAGGTACCCAGCGCGGCGAGCTCGTCGATGTGGGTCATGGGTAGGTCCTTTACTTTCGGCTGGTCGCTTACTTGCTGGCGGAGATGGAGTCGTGGGCGGCTGCGACGACGGCGTCGGCGGTGATGCCGAACTCCTCGAAGAGCTTCTCGAACGGGGCGGAGGCACCGAAGTGCTCCAGGGACACGTTGCGGCCGGTGGCGCCGGTGAAACGGTGCCACGGCATGGCGATGCCGGCCTCGACGGAGACGCGTGCGGTGACGGCGGCCGGGAGGACCGACTCGATGTAGGCGGCGTCCTGCTCGAGGAACCACTCCATGCACGGCATGGAGACGACGCGGGCGGCCACGCCCTCGGACTCGAGGGTGCGGGCGGCCTCGACGGCCAGCTGGACCTCGGAACCGGTGGCCAGGAGGATGACGTCCGGGGTCTCCTTGGAGCCCTCGACGAGGACGTAGGCGCCGCGGCGGACACCCTCGGCGGCCTTCTCCTTGGTGCCCTCGAGCACCGAGATGTTCTGGCGGGTCAGGGCCAGGCCCTTCGGGGACTCCTTGTACTCGAGCGCCGCGGCCCAGGCCTGGGTGGTCTCGTTGGCGTCGGCCGGACGCAGGATGGACAGGCCCGGGATCGCGCGCAGCGCGGCCAGGGTCTCGACGGGCTGGTGGGTCGGGCCGTCCTCGCCGAGGCCGATGGAGTCGTGGGTCCACACGTAGTACACGTCGGACTCCATGAGGGAGCCGAGGCGCACGGCCGGACGCATGTAGTCGGAGAAGATGAGGAAGGTGCCGCCGTAGGGGCGGGTCGGGCCGTGGAGGGCGATGCCGTTGAGGATCGCGCCCATGGCGTGCTCACGGATACCGAAGTGCAGGTTGCGGCCGTAGGGCTCGGCGGACCAGGTGTCGGTGGAGATCTCCCGCGGACCGAAGGAGGGGGATCCCTTGATGACGGTGTTGTTGGAGCCGGCGAGGTCGGCGGAACCGCCCCACAGCTCCGGCATGGCGGCACCGAGGGTCTGCAGGGCGGCCTCGGAGGCCTTACGGGTGGCGACGGACTCGCCGGCCTCCCACGTCGGCATGGACTCGGCCAGACCCTCCGGCAGCTCGCGGGCGACGACGCGGTCGAAGAGCGCCTTCTTCTCCGGGTTGGCCGCGGCCCAGGCGTCGAACTTCTCCTGCCAGGCGGCACGCTTCTCGGCGCCACGCTCGCAGAGCTGGCGGGTGTGGGCGAGGACCTCGTCGTCGATGTGGAAGTGGACCTCGGGGTCGAAGCCGAGGATCTCCTTGGTGGCGGCGACCTCGTCGGCGCCCAGCGCGGAGCCGTGGGAGGCGCCGGTGTTCTGGGCGTTGGGGGCCGGCCAGGCGATGATGGTGCGCAGACGGATGAAGGTCGGGCGGGTGGTGTCGGCCTTGGCGGCGACGATGGCGGCCTCGATGGCGGAGACGTCCTCGCCGCCCTCGATCTCGATGGTCTGCCAGCCGTAGGACTCGTAGCGGGCGACGACGTCCTCGGTGAAGGCGATCTGGGTGTCGTCCTCGATGGAGATGCGGTTGTCGTCCCAGAAGACGATCAGGTTGCCCAGCTCCTGGGTGCCGGCCAGGGAGCAGGCCTCGGCGGTGACGCCCTCCTGGAGGTCACCGTCGGAGGCGATGACGTAGATGAAGTGGTCGAAGGGGGACTCGCCGGCCGGGGTCTCCGGGTCGAAGAGGCCACGCTCACGGCGGGCGGCCATGGCCATGCCCACGGCGGAGGCCAGGCCCTGGCCCAGCGGGCCGGTGGTGATCTCGACGCCGCGGGTGTGGCCGACCTCCGGGTGGCCCGGGGTCAGGGAGTCCCAGGTGCGCAGTGCCTTGAGGTCCTCCATCTCGAGGCCGAAGCCGCCGAGGTAGAGCTGGATGTACTGGGTGAGGGAGGTGTGGCCGCAGGAGAGCACGAAGCGGTCGCGACCGACCCAGTCGGTGTCGTTGGGGTCATGGTCCAGGACGCGCTGGTACAGGGTGTACGCGAGCGGTGCCAGGGACATGGCCGTGCCCGGGTGCCCGGAGCCACAGTTCTGCACCGCGTCGGCGGCCAGGATGCGGACCGTGTCCACGGCGCGGGTGTCGGTCTCGGTCCAGTCGGCGGGGTAGCGGCGCTCGGTCAGCGCCTGCGTGTCGGGCGACAGGGTCACGATGGATCCTCACTTCAGGTTGATCGTCAAGGAGTTCAGGTGGGCCGTGAACCGGTGCCGGGGCGGAGGTCTGTGCGCCCGTTCCCGGCACCGGGGGTCCACGTCACCTCACCACCTTAGTGACTTGTTTGGCGATCATGGTCCGCGGCCCTCGGAACTGTGCTGAAATAGATGGGTTTGGGCGGGGGATTGTCCCGCGCCCGAGTCCGGACGCTAGTATGACGGGGCTGGATTCTATTTCATCGGAGACGTCGTCCGGGGTACGCCGGGAACTTTTCGACGTCCCCGTCCGACCGGTACTGGTAGACGCGACAACAAGTGCGCGTATCCGGTGACATTTCCTGACCTGCCGTTGGAGGAACCTTCTCTTGGAGACAATCAAGGCCTATATTGCGCTGACGAAGCCGAGGGTCATTGAGCTGCTCCTCGTAGCCACGATTCCGGCGATGCTCCAGGCCGAGCGTGGCGAGAACAACATCATCCTCATCCTGCTGACCGTCGTCGGTGGCTGGATGGGCGCCGCAGCGGCCAACACCTTCAACATGGTGGCCGACTCCGACATCGACCAGAAGATGGGCCGCACCCGCGCCCGCCCGCTGGTCCGTCACACCGTGACGAACAGGAAGGCCACCATCTTCGCGTGGTCCCTGCTCATCATCTCGGTGCTGTGGCTGGGGCTGCTGGCGAACTCCTGGCTCGCCGCCTTCTTCATCATCCTGACCAACTGGTTCTACATCTACGTGTACACCAAGTGGCTCAAGCGCCGGACCTGGCAGAACATCATCTGGGGTGGCGCCGCCGGCTGTATGCCGGTGCTCGTCGGCTGGGCCGTCATCACCGACAACATGCCCGAGGGCATCCCCGCCCAGTGGTGGCAGGCCATCGTCCTGTTCATGATCATCTTCTTCTGGACCCCGCCCCACACCTGGGCCCTGGCCATGAAGTACCGCGCCGACTACGAGAAGGCCGGCGTGCCGATGCTCCCCGTCGTGCGCAAGCCCGTCCAGGTCACCCGCCAGATCGTGTGGTACACCGTCGCGACCGTCGTGACCACGCTGCTGCTCGTGCCGGCCGCCTCCTGGATCTACCTCGCCGGTGCCCTCATCGGTGGCCTGTACTTCCTCGTCATGGCGATCGTCCTGCACAACGGCGTCAAGGCCGGCAAGGACGTCAAGCCGCTCAAGCTGTTCATCCTGTCGAACAACTACCTGGCACTCGTCTTCGTCGCCCTCTCCGTGGACGCCGTCCTCGGCTGGGAGACGATCGGTTCCATGCTCGGCTGGACGACCACGTTCTTCTAGCACTGTCAAGCGCCGCTCCTCCGGGAGCGGCTTTTTTGTGGATAAGGGGGGTTTATCCACAGGCCCGGGAAGGTGCTTGTCGACGAGCGCCTGTCGCACGTTTACCGTGCGGGGCATGAACCTGATCGCGGCGTTCGAGGCCCTGCGTGCCGTCCCCGTGCTGGAGGCCCTGTCCACCGGCACGGTGGACGCCGCCGTGCTGTCGTCGCTGGGTTTCCGGGACGCCGGGGCGTGGCAGAAGCTCGCCGGGGTGTACTTCGGCCCGACCCGTCACCGGAAGCTGCAGAAGGCGGCCCGGGACGCTGCCGTGGGGTTGTCGCTGGATGCGCTGGGTGTGGTGGAGAAGCACACCCGCAAGCTGCTGCGCGGGGCAGCGGTCACCCCGTGGGAGCTGCGTGTCGAGCTGTGCTCCCTGCGCGGCACGGTGGAGGAGATCGACCGGGCTGCCGCCACTCGCGTGCGCGAGTACAACCGCGGGGTGGAGGACGCTGAGAAGAAGGCCTACGGCCGGCGGGCCCTCAAGGGCGGCAAGAACACCGACGGCCTGGGCAACCGCACCTTCACGGTCACCGGCCCCGAACGCGTCATCGCCGACGTGCTCGGCGGCATCCGCACCGTGGCCGGCCAGCTCCGTCGCGACGACCCGCGGCTGACCTACGAGCAGGCGATGTTCGACGCCTTCCTGGACACCCGGGGTGGCGGGCCCGCCCGCGAGGTGGTGATCACCGTGCTGCCGCTGCCGGAGTCGACGAAGGTGCTCCGGCAGGAGGGCGACGAGACCGTCTTCGCCCGCACCGACGGCACCACCATCACCGGCGCCGAACTGGTCGCCGAGGCGATGGCCGACGAGGGCTACGTCGGGATCTTCGACCCCGTGCACGGCGGGGTGAACATGTACCGGGACGAGCGCTTCGCCAACTTCAAGCAGCGCGTCCTCCTCTCCGCGGAGACGATCGTCTGCCCGTACCCCGGGTGCACCACCCCGGCCTCCGAGTGCGAGGTCCACCACCTCACCGCCTGGGCGGAGGGCGGGGAGACGAACATCCGCAACCTGACGATGCTGTGCCGGCTGCACAACGCCCGCAACGACGACGACCCGGACGCCCCGCCCCGCCACGGCCGGATGGAAAGGGCACCCGGCGGGGTGGTCCACCACCCACCGGACGGCGGGCCACCCCGCCGGAACATCCACCCGATCCGCGACCGCTCCGCGATGGCTCTGATCAGTACGTGACGATCCCGCGGTCCCGGAACACCTGCCGCGCCTCCCGTAGGGAACGGGACGTCGGCGGCTTCGTGCTGCCCAGGTTGTAGCGCAGGCCGAGGGCCCGCCACTTGTCGGCCCCCATGTTGTGGAAGGGCAGCACCTCCACCCGCTCCACGTTCGGCCAGCGGGCGACGATGTCCGCCACCCGCTCGATGTTCGCCGGATCGTCCGTCAGCCCCGGCACCAGCACGAACCGCACCCACACGGGCTTGCCCAGCGCGGCGAGACGGTCACCGAAGTCGATCGTCGGCTGCAGCGACTGGCCGGTGACCTCGCGGTAGGTGGCCTCGTCGCCGGCCTTGACGTCGAGAAGCACGAGATCGATGTTCTCCAGGTCCTCGTCGCTCAGACGCGCCCCGAGGAACCCCGACGTGTCGATCGCCGTGTGGATCCCCGCCGCATGCACCTCCGCCAGCACCCGCCGGGTGAAGGCCAGCTGGAAAAGCGGCTCCCCGCCCGAGATCGTCAGCCCGCCGCGCGTGACCCGGAAGATGCGCCGGTAGCGCTTGATGCGGCTGACGACGTCCTCGACGCGCTCCAGGGTGCCGGTGCGCATCTCCATCGTGTCGGGGTTGTGACAGTACTGGCACCGCAGCGGACAGCCGGTGAGGAACAGCGTCATCCTCGTCCCCGGCCCGTCGACGGCGGTCACGATCTCCCAGGAGTGGACGAGGGCGACGTCGCCGGTGACGCGGGCGTCGAGAAGCTCGGGACGGGTGAGATCCTCGGCGGTGCCGCCGAGACCCGCGGCGACGCCCCGGACCCGGTCACCCTCCTCGGGTGAGAGGCGGACGACGCCGGTGACGCCGTCCTCAGGCACCGTGATGGAAGGTCCGGGAGATGACGTCCTGCTGCTGTTCCTTCGTCAGCTTGACGAAGTTCACCGCGTAACCCGAGACACGCACCGTCAGGTTGGGGTACTTCTCCGGGTTGTGCATCGCGTCCTCGAGGGTCGACTGGTCGAGGACGTTGATGTTGGCGTGGTAGAGGCCGGACTCCATGTTGTGGGCGGCGCGGGCGGCCTTCATGTCTGCCATGCGCTCGTCGAAGGTCTTGGTGGACACTGGGTTCTCCTAGTTCTCGTCCATGATGAAACCGGCGTCGAGGATGCCGACGAGGTTCTCAACCTGCTCGTCCTTGGTGCGGCCGAGCCCGGAGGGGGTGATGGTGTTGGTCAGTGAGATGCCGTCGAGGGCGTCGTTGTAGTCGAGCTTGCCGACGGACAGCATCGACGCGAGCATGCCGTGGTTGTCGGCGCCGTTCGTCGGGTTCGCACCCGGCGCGAACGGGGTGCCCGCCCGGTGGCCGCACGGGAAGTTGCCGGTCGCCTTGCCGTACACGACGTTCGATGTGATGGTGAGCACCGACTGCGTGGGGATCGCGTCGCGGTAGAGCGGGATCTCCTTGATCTTCGCCATGACGGTGTGGACGATGGTCGCGGCGATGTCGTCGGCGCGGTCGTCGTCGTTGCCGTAGACGGGGAACTCGCCCTCGGTGCGGTAGTCGACGATGAGGCCGGTCTCGTCACGCACCGGGTAGACGTCGGCGTAGCGGATCGCGGAGAGGGAGTCCGCCACGATCGACAGGCCGGCGATGCCGCAGCCCATCGTGCGGATGATGTCCGAGTCGTGGAGGGCCATCTCGATGGCCTCGTAGGCGTACTTGTCGTGCGACCAGTGGATGATGTTGAGCGCCTCGACGTAGGTGCTGATCACCCAGTCGAGCATCTCCTCGTACTTCTGCCACACCTCGTCGAAGTCGAGGGGGCCGTCGCCGGTGATGGGGGAGTGCCCCTCGACGATCTGCTTGCCGCTCATCTCGTCGCGGCCGCCGTTGATGGCGTAGAGCAGGGTCTTCGCGGCGTTGACGCGGGCGCCGAAGAACTGCATCTGCTTGCCCACCTTCATGGGGGAGACGCAGCAGGCGATGGCGGCGTCGTCGCCCCAGCGGTCGCGGATCTGCTTGTCGGACTCGTACTGCAGCGAGGAGGTCTCGATGGAGATGGCCGCGCAGAACTCCTTGTATCCCTCCGGCAGCTGGTCGTCCCAGAAGATGGTGATGTTCGGTTCGGGGGCGGGGCCCAGGTTGCGGAGGGTCTGCAGCAGGCGGAAGGACGTCCGGGTGACCTGCGGGCGGCCGTCGTCCATGAAGCCGGCGTCGGACCAGGTCGCCCAGTAGGGGTCGCCGGAGAAGATCTGGTCGTAGTCGATGGTGCGCAGGAAACGGACGATGCGCAGCTTGATGACCAGTGCGTCGATGAGCTCCTGGGCGCCCTCCTCGGTGAGGGTGCCGGCGGCGAGGTCACGTTCGATGTAGATGTCGAGGAAGCTCGACAGGCGGCCGATGGACATGGCGGCGCCGTCCTGGGACTTCACTGCCCCGAGGTAGCCGAAGTAGGTCCACTGGACGGCCTCCTGGGCGGTGGTGGCGGGGCCGGAGATGTCGAAGCCGTAGGACTCCGCCATGACCTTCAGCTTCTTCAGCGCGCGGATCTGTTCGGCGTGTTCCTCGCGGTAGCGGGCCCAGTGCTCGGAGAAGCCGGCGTCGTGGACGGCGTGCTTGGCGGCCTCCTTGTCGGCGATGAGCCTGTCGACGCCGTAGAGCGCCACGCGTCGGTAGTCGCCGATGATGCGGCCGCGGCCGTAGGCGTCGGGGAGGCCGGTGATGATGTGGGAGGAGCGGGCCGCGCGGATGCGGGGGGTGTAGATGTCGAAGACGGCGTCGTTGTGGGTTTTGCGGTAGCGGGTGAAGATCTCCTTGACGCGCTGGTCCGGTTCGCGTCCGGCCTCGCGGAGGGCGGTCTCGACCATGCGCCAGCCGCCGTAGGGCATCATGGCGCGCTTGAGCGGGGTCTCGGTCTGCAGGCCGACGATGACGTCGTCGTCCTCGCTGATGTAGCCGGGACCGAAGGCGTCGATGTCCGCGGGGGTCTCGGTGTCGACGTCGTACACGCGGCGTTCACGTTCGACGGACAGGTAGTTGTCCTCCAGGTGCTGCCAGGTGCGGAGGGTCTTGTCGGTGGGGCCGGCCAGGAAGGCGGCGTCGCCGGTGTAGGGGGTGAAGTTGCGCTGGATGAAGTCGCGGACGTCGATGGTGTCGGTCCACGCCCCCTCAGCGAAGCCTTCCCAGGCCTGGGTCACAGGCGGGATAACGGTGGTCACGTGTCAACCTCTCAGGGAGTGGTGGGGTGTGTGTCGATGTCACAACTGTCCTCGATTATAGCCCCCGGGTCAGGGCCGACCACCGAGCGGGAAGGGCGGAAAAGAAGAGGAACGAACACGGTGGGGCGTGTTCGTTCCTCTTCGGGGGTTGTCGGGCGGGAGCGGCTTAGCGCAGCTCCTTCTTGCCGGTGAACTTGGTGGTGTCACGCAGCTCGATCGGGGTGTCGCCCTCGATCTCGGAGGTGATGGCCTGCAGCTTCATCAGCGCGGTACGGGAGTGCAGCTGCTGGCGGGTGGTCGCCAGGTTGTAGCGGGTGCGGGACAGCGCGTTGACGCCCCAGTTGATCATGGAGACGAAGCGGTTGCGGAAGCCCACGAGGAAGAGGACGTGGACGGCCAGCCACAGCAGCCAGCCGATGAAGCCGGTGACCTCGACCTTGCCCATCTTCACCACGGCGTTGAAGCGGGAGACGATCGCCATGGAGCCCTTGTCGAAGTACTCGAAGGTGGGGCGCTCGTCGACGGCGGTGCGGCCGGCGACCTGGTCGGCGATCTGCTCGGCGGCGTACTGGCCACCCTGGATGGCGACCTGGGCGACGCCCGGCAGGTTCTTGTAGTTGGACATGTCGCCGATGACGAAGACGTTGCGGTGCTCGCCGACGGTGAGGTCGTCGTTGACCATGACGCGGCCGGCGCGGTCCATCTCGACGCCGGCCTGGTCGGCGACGAGGCGGCCCAGCGGGGAGGCGGCGACGCCGGCGGACCAGATTTTGGTGAAGGCCTCGATGGTGGTCTCGGAGCCGTCGACCATGGACTTGTAGGTGACGGTCTTGTCGTCGACGTGGGTGACCATCGCGTTGAGCTTGACGGTGACGCCGAGCTTCTCCAGCTGGCGCTGGGCGGTGCGGCCCAGGCGCTTGCCGAAGGGCGGGAGGACCTGGGGGGCGCCGTCGAGAAGCAGGATCTTGGCGGCGGAGGTGGAGAAGTTGGAGTACTCGCCGACGAGGGTGCGGTGGGAGAGCTCGGCGAGCTGGCCGGCGAGCTCGACGCCGGTCGGGCCGGCACCGACGATGACGAAGGTGAGCAGGCGCTCACGCTGCGCGGGGTCCTTGGCGAGTTCGGCGCGCTCGAAGGCGCCGATGACGCGGGCGCGGATCTCGAGGGCGTCGTCGATGGTCTTCATGCCCGGTGCGAACTCTGCGAAGTGGTCGTTGCCGAAGTAGGACTGGGAGGCGCCGGCGGCGACGATGAGGGAGTCGTACTCGAACTCACGGGTGTAGGCGCCGAGGGAGGTCGTGACGACCTGACGCTCGAGGTCGATGTCGGTCACCTCGCCCTTGACCACGTTGGCGTTCTCCTGGCCCTTGAGTACCTGGCGGGTCGACGGGGCGATCTCGCCGGAGGACAGGATGCCGGTGGCTACCTGGTACAGGAGCGGCTGGAAGAGGTGGTGGTTGGTGCGGTCGATGATGGTGACATCGACGTCTGCGTTCTTCAGCTCCTGGGCCGCAAATAGGCCACCGAAGCCAGAGCCGATGATGACCACGTGATGGCGGCCGCCCTCAGGACGGAAAGGGGTGTTCGTCATGAAATTAGAGTTCCTCATCTACTTCGCGGGAAACAACGGGCTCCATCGTATATGGTTCCCCGTTTGAACAAAGTCCCGGGCAGTGCACACTTGCGAAGCCACCCCGGTTCCGGGCGTGGAGTCGGTCGCGCCTTCCCGTTTCCCGCGGGGGAGGGGGATAGGATCGGACGCTGTGAGACATCCACATCTGGCGGCGATCGACGCGGAGGCGTGGCCCGGCGTGGCGGACGTCCCCGCCGGGCGTCTCGTTGACCTGCGCGCACGCGTCGCGGAGGCCGGTTTCGCGCGGGCCTGCGCGGCCGCCGGGCTGGATCTCGACCCGGAGGGCACCCCGGATCTCGTCGTCGAGCATGAGGCGCTCTTCCCCCGGTTGGCTGTATCGGGCTGGCTGGGTCTGGCGGAGAGTTTCATGGCCGGGGAGTGGCGTTCGGAGCGGCTCGTGGACGTGCTGGAGGCGCTCATCTCCACCGGGTACCGCCCGCAGCTCGGGGGACGGCCGCTGCCGCCCCGCCCGTACGGGGGTGGTGAGCTGCCCACGGAACTGGTGCGGCTCAGCTCCGGTGACGGGCTGAGCGCCTTCGGCGGGGTCTTCGCGTCGGGCGTGCCGACGACCGTGCGCACCGCCGTGCCCAACCACGGGCGCGGCCCCGCCACACACTTCGTTGACCTGACCACGTTCTCCGCCCCGGCGGCCGTCGACAGGGAGGATCTCGGCGACGCGCAGACCCGCGCCGTCACGATGCTTCTCGACGCCGCCCGCGTCACCGCCGGCACCCATCTGCTGGAGTACGCCACCTCGGGCGGAGCCGTGGCGATCCAGGCGGCGCACCGGCGGGCGACCGTCGACACGCTCACTGCGGACCCCGCGCAGGCGCGGGCGGTGGGGGAGCAGCTCCTGCTCGCGGGCGTGGAGCCCTCGGTGCACGTCTCGGTGATCGACACGCCGGTGCCGGGCCCCCGCGAGTGGCGGGGCAGCTACGACGCGATCGTGTCGGTGGAGAAGCTGGAGATGCTCAGCGAGGGCAATCGGGTGCGCTACATCCGGGCACTTGACCGGCTGCTCACCATCGGCGGCTACGCCACCATGCAGTCGGTCACGGCCACGGACGCGCTGTCGCCGGTGGCCCGCCAGGCGCTCGGGGTGCTACGCGCCTACGTGTGGCCGGGCCTGGACTACCCGACGGCCGAGGACGTCCACCGCCTCGCCGACCGGGAGTCGGGGCTGCGGGTCATCGCCCAGACGCACGTCGGCAGCCACCACGAGCAGTCCCTGGCGATGCAGCGCTCCCTCTTCGAGGGTCACACCCGGGAGGCGGCGGCCGCCGGCTTCGACATCGCGTACCGACGCCTGTGGATCTACCAGTTCGCCCTGCGTGAGGCCCTGTTCCGGCTGGGCATGCTGGACACCGTCCAGTTCACCCTCACGCACCGCAACCGGCAGGGACGCCGCTGAGCTGGCACCATGGGGACATGACCACACGTGAGCCCACCGGTTACCTGTCCACCGGCGTCATCGGCCCCGAGCTGATCATCACCCGCCGTATCCCCTTCGTCATCGACGCGGTCTGGAACCAGATCACCGACCCCGCGTTGCTCGGCACCTGGTACGGCACCTACGAGGGCGATCCCGCCACGGGCACCGTCGTCCTCACCACCCGGGAGGCCCCGGAGCAGCCCGGTGACGTGCGGATCCAGCACTGCGAGGCGCCCACCGCCCTCGCCGTCACCCTGGAGAGCCCGGCAGGGGACTGGGTGCTGGCCGTCACCCTGAACGCCGCGGGGGAGGAGACCGACCTGGAGTTCCGCCAGCGTCTCGACGACCTCGACCACGAGGCCGCCGACCTCGGCCCCGGCTGGGAGTACTACCTCGACCGCCTCATCGTGGCCCTCGAGGGCGGCGACCCGGACTCGCTGCGGTGGGAGGACTACCACCCGGCCCTGTGCGCCCACTACGGCCGCGAGCTCCCCGAGGAGCCCGGTCAGATGCCCGAGGAGAACTAGACCTCGACCGCCACGGGGTCCAGGTAGAGGGCCTCCGCGTTCCTGTGGAACACGGCCTCCATGTGCTCCGGGCCGATGGTGTCCCGGAGCATCTCCAGGTCGGAGTCGGCGAAGGGCCGTTCGGCGCGCGTCGAAGGCAGGTCCGTGCCGGCCATGAGGGCCGTCGGGTCGACGTCCATGATCGCCCGGATCGCGTCGACCGCCGGGAAGTCCAGCCGCCCGAAGCCCGTGGCCTTCACCTTCACGCCTGCCTCCACGAGGCGCAGCAGATGGGGGAGACCCTCCCGGGTCATGCCCATGTGATCGATGCTCACCGACGGCAGGGCCGCCAGCGTGTCGTGGAGCTCGGGGAGATGACGGGAGTCGACGTAGAGCTCCGCGTGCCACTCGGCCACGTCGTAGGCGTGCCGGGCGAGGCTGTCGAGGGCCTCCGGGGTGACGGAACCGCAGCGGGCGAGGTTGAAGCGGACGGCGCGGATGCCGCGGGCGTCGAGACGCAGGATCTCCGAGTCGGAGATGTCCCCGGGCACCTGCGCGACACCGACGAAGTTCGGTCCGAGCTTCCGGAGCGCCGCGACCAGGTGGCCCGTGTCGAAACCGTGGAAGGAACCGGCAACGACCGCGCCGCTGATGACGTTGAGCCCCTTGACCCGCTGCACGTAGTCATCGACGGAGAAGGGTGGCGGGATGAACCCACGGTTCGGGACCAGGGGGTGCCGGGGGTCGATGATGTGCAGGTGCGAGTCGAACAACGGGGAGAGCATGCACCCATTGTTGCACTTCGTCGGGCATCTGTCCGGGTCCTGGTGGGGCGGCGGGTCTTGATGTGAAATGACATAATGTACATTATCGGCGCATTGGGGGTGGCTGGGGATTCACCCGGAATCGGTGTCTCCGGGACCTCCTGCATGGCTCGGCTCAATGTCCCTGCGCCCTGACCCTCCGTGACGCGCCCGGCCGCTTGCCGACGCTCCGCGCGTCCCACGCGCTCCGGGCCGGCGCGATGTCCCCGGTCCGCCCGGGCGTCGAAAAGCGAAATCTCCCTGAGGTCATATCCCGCCTCAGGGACGAAAAGGCCCGGTGGCCGCGTTTCTTCCGTGACCCCGGACCCGTCCCCGTTTCGTCACTGTGACGTAACTTACGTGGGAAAACCTATCTGCCGCCGCGCTGCCTGTACGCCATCCAGAGCTGCCAGATGGACACCAGGACCAGGACGCCGGCCAGGATGCCGATGAACCAGTACCCCTGCCACGAGACGAAGATGCCGAACACCAGCATCACGATGAGGCGGATCCAGATCGCCGGGATCATGCGGGACGGGTTCATGTGGCTCCCCTACTTCTCGAGCGCGAGACGGATGTTCAGCTCACCCGTGTCGTCGATCTTGGCGGCGACGAACTCCGGGGACTCCACGCCGTACTCGTTGCGGTTGATCAGGACGTCACCGGCGACGATGATGCGGTCGCCGTCGCGGAGGACGTCGAACTCGTGGACCAGCGGGCGGGTCTCGCCGCGGATCTCCATCTCGCCGGTGAGGGTCACCTTTCCGGGGGTGCCGTTGCCGGGAACCTCGGAGAGGTCGACGGGCTCGGTGATCGAGAAGGTGGCCGTCGGGAACTGGTTGGTGTGGAAGATCTTGTTGCGCACGTTGATGTCGCGGCGCTCGTTGTCGGTGGAGATCTCGTTCATGTCGACGACGACCTCACCGGCCTTGAGGGTGCCCTCCTCGATGGTGGCCCAGCCCTCGACGGCCTGGGTGGACCCGGAGGTGGAACGGCGGTCCGACGGCAGGATCTCGAAGAAGGTGAAGCCGACCGACGTGGTGTTCTGGCCACGGTAGTGGGCGACGTGCCACTCCCCGTTGACGTCGGTGGTCGCGGGCTTCGCACCCTGGGAATTCATCCCCTCGGTCTTGATGCCGGGGCCCATCGCCAGTGCGAGCAGGGTCGGCACGACCGCCACGAGGGCGAGCACCACGATGAGGATCACGAAGATCGCGATGACGACCTTGCTGGCGGACTTGTTCTGGGTGGTCATACCCGTAGTTACCTCAACTTCTCGATCGTCCGTGCGAGTGCCACGAGTTCGGAGCACAGGACGCGGATCTCCTCCGGTTCGGCGCCCTCCGCAGATGCGGTGGCGACGTCTTCAGCCGCGCAACGCAGCTCGAAGAGTGAGTCTCGCAGGGCGGCTGCGCGGTCCGGATGAATGATAACCGCTTCCGCCGGGATACTGGTACCTGAGACACTCTGACGTTGTTCATATGCCCGCTGTTTACAGGATCTGCTGCAGTACTTCCGGGGGCGGCCGCGGCCGGTGAGGACCAGCTCCTTGCCGCACCACGCGCAGGACACCGCGGGATTGGTCGGGGATATCGTCACGTGACCACCATAACTGATCTCCGGAGGTCTTGGCGGGAACAAAACGGGCGGCTCGTCCGTTATAGTGGTACGTCTACCAGTGAACAAACGAAAAGGATGATGCCGCAATGGCAGATCGCGTACTCCGCGGCAGTCGAATGGGTGCCGTCAGCTACGAAACTGACCGCGACCACGACCTTGCTCCGCGCCAGATGGTGAAGTACCGCACCGCGAACGGTGAGATCTACGAGGTCCCGTTCGCCGACGATGCGGAGATCCCCGAGGAGTGGATGTGCAAGAACGGCCAGCTGGGCACCCTCGTCGAGGGTGAGGGCGTTGAGTCCAAGCCGGTGAAGCCGCCGCGCACCCACTGGGACATGCTCCTGGAGCGTCGTACGCTCGAGGAGCTGGATGTCCTGCTGGAGGAGCGCATCGAGCTCCTCCGCAAGCGCCGTCGCGCGGCCTCCCGCCTGCTCAAGGAGCAGCAGGCGCAGGAGGCGGCTGAGCAGGGCTAGTCCCCCGCTTGTCGACGTCCCCCCGTCACTCCCCTCCCACCCCCGGGAGGGGAGTTTCTGTTTTCTAGCGCAGGCGGCTGCGCTTCCAGTGGCGGTACTCGTGCTGGAACATGCGGCGGGTCACGCTGAAGATGTCACACAGCTGCTCGAGGCGGTGGCGGACACCCCAGCGGGTGACCTCGGCCAGCGAGGACTTGACGAAGCTGCCGTCCAGCTTGGACTCGCCGATCTCCCGCTCGGTGAAGGTGATCGGGACCTCGCGGACGTCGAAACCGCCGGAGACGGCACGCCACGCCAGGTCGACCTGGAAGATGTAGCCGGCGTTGGAGAGCTCGTCGAGGTCGAGGGACTCGATGACGTCGCGGCGGTAGGCGCGGTAGCCGGCGGTCATGTCGGTGAGCCCGGCGCCCAGCATGAGCGAGATGTAGATGTTGCCGCCCTTGGACAGGATCCAGCGCTTCTTCGGCCAGTTCACGACCTTGCCGCCCGGTACGTAGCGGGAGCCGATGACGACGTCGGCGCCGTCGTCGATCTCGTCGAGAAGCAGGCGCAGCTGCTCCGGGGCGTGGGAGCCGTCGGCGTCCATCTCGCAGAGGACGGTGTACCCGCGCTCGAGGCCCCACTGGAAGCCCGCGACGTAGGCGCCGCACAGGCCGCCCTTGCCCTCGCGGTGGAGGACGTGGACGTTGGGGTGCGCGGCGGCCAGCTCATCGGCCCTGTCACCGGTGCCGTCGGGGCTGTTGTCGTCGACGACGAGAATGTCGACCTCCGGAGTGGCGGCGCGGACCCTGCCGACGATCAGCGGGAGGTTCTCCAGCTCGTTGTAGGTCGGGATGATCACCAGGGTCGCGTCACTGGGGTTGGTCACGGAGTCTCCTTCTTGGGGGTGGTCTGTCGGCGGGTGCCCACCAGAGCGGCAGCGAAGAGGATGCCTCCGAGGATTATAAGGGCATATTCGGTGCGATCACCGAAACGTGCCGCCGGGGTGAGGGAATCCCGCAGCGGCAGGGTCTCCACGAGCTTGCCGGACTCGAAGATCCCGGTCTCCTGGCTGACGGAGCCGTCCGGGTGGACGATCGCGGAGACCCCCGAGGTGGCGGCCACCACGACGGCCCGGTCGACCTCGATCGCCCGCATGCGGCTCATCGCCAGCTGCTGGTAGGTCATGTCGGTGAAGCCGAAGGTGGCGTTGTTCGTGGGCGTGGACAGGATCTGGGCGCCGTCGCGGACGGCCGTGCGCAGCGCGGGGTCGAAGGCGACCTCGTAGCAGGTGGCGACGCCGAGGACGACGTCACGCACCGGCACGGTGAACTCCGGCGGGCCGGGCTTGAAGTCACCGGCCTGGTCGACGTACTCGCTGAACAGGCGGAAGAAGTCACGCCACGGCATGTACTCGCCGAAGGGCTGGAGGAAGTGCTTGTCGTGCTGTGCACCGCGGCCGGTCTCCGGGTCCATGACGACCATGGTGTTGCGGTCGCCGACCTCGTCACGGGTGATGGTGCCCACGACGATCGGCGTATCGACGGCCCGCACCGCATGACTGACCAGCGCGCCGGCCTCCGGGTCGGCGAAGGGGTTGACGTCGGAGGAGTTCTCCGGCCAGATGACCATGTCGAGCTCCTCCCCCGCCAGCTCCTCGGTGACCCTCACGTGGTTGGCCAGGACGGCGCGGCGCTGGGCGTTGAAGTCCAGGCCCAGGCGGGGCACGTTGCCCTGCACGGCCGCGACACGGACCTCACCGACGGTCACCGAGTCCCGGTCGACCACGGTCCAGCCGGTGACGAGGCCCGCCAGGAGGGCCACCAGGACCGTGAGCGCCCCGGCGACGCGCACGCCACGGTGGCGGAGGAACTGGACGGCCAGGCCGGCGCCGACCGCGGCCGTCGCCAGGCTCACCAGGGCCGGGCCACCCCAGACGGCGAGGTTGGCCAGCGGCCCGTTGATCTGCCCCCAGGCCAGACGCACCCAGGCGAAACCGCCGAAGGGGAAGGAGCTGCGCGCCCACTCGACCAGCAGGTAGACGAAGGGGAAGGCGAGCGCGCCGTAGCGCCAGCGGGCGACGGCGACGCCCCCGACGCCCATCACCAGGGCGTAGAGGGCGCAGAACACGGCGAGGGCGATGTAGGGCAGGTTGCCCACGAACACGCCGATCCACGGCAGCATGAACAGGTAGAGCACCAGCGCGTGGGTGAAACCGAGCAGCGCCCCGGACCTCAGCGAGGGACCCTGCCCCCGCCACGGCATGAGCGCGGCGTAGAGCCCGGCCATGCCGACCAGGCCCGCCAGCCACCAGCCGAGCGGCTCATTGGAGGTGTAGGTGAGGAAACCGGAGGCTGCGGCCAGCAGCAGCCGCAGCAGGAGGATCACTTGAAGTCCTCCGGGCGGATGTCCTTGGTCCACTTCTCGATCTCGGCCTCATCGATGACCTCGGCAGGACCGGTGGGGCCGGGCCGGTCGGCGGGCGGCGCGGCAGGGTCGGTGAAGCTGCCGTAGCTGGTCCCCTGGCGGCCCGCCTGGGTGGCCTCGAAGCTGCGGACACCGAGATCCTCGATCGACTTCATGAGCTTGCGCGCCAGCAGCCCGCGCACCACGGCACGGGTCGGCGGGAGGATGAGCAGCAGTCCCACCACCGAGGAGGCGATGCCGGGCGAACCGGCGAGGATCGCCCCGGCGGTGAGGAGCCCGTAATCACCGGCGACGCGGCCGGCGGTCACCTTCTGGCGGGCGGCCAGGGCACCGACGCGGCGCATCTCCAGGGGTGCGGCCAGCACGCCCACGGCCATGAGGGCGAACATGAGGAACAACGCCCATCCGATGCCGAGCCAGGAGGCGGCGGCCCAGAAGACGAGGGCCTCGATGATGAGGACGGGGAAAACAGCGAAGATCAACGGCACATGAGCCACCCTACCGGCGTAGTTGATCGAGCAACCACCCGACGTTGCGGGTGAGGTGCCGGTAGTAGGGACCGAAGTGGTTGGCCCCGGTCCGGCCGGGCACCCGCAGGCTGCGGTCCTCGTACCAGGTGACGTCGGCCCCGGCGGCGCGCCAGGTGTCGCGCAGCTCGCGGACCTGGGCGACGGGCACGACGTCGTCGTGACGCGACCCCCACAGCAGCACTGGCACCGACGGCGTGCCCCAGCCGAGGCGGCGGGCGTCGAACTCGGCGGAGACGTGGGGCAGGTCGTCGAGAAGCTCCCCGAGGGGCACGCCCGCGTGGGTCCAGCGGTGGGTGCCGCGCCAGCCGGAGGTGAACACGGAACTGACGGCGCAGGTGGCGAGGTCGGCGGTGACGTGGTCCAGGCCCTCCGGGGTGAGGGCGGTGAGGATCTCGGCGCGGATCTCCGGGGAGACGACGAGCAGCCCGGCGACCGCATAGGAGAGCACCCCGGTGACGAGGGAGCCGTCGACGTGGGCGAGGACGTCGTCGAGACGCGAGGGCGGCGCCCCGATGACCGCGGCGACCGGGCTGACGTCGGGGGCGTAGCCGGGATACTCCAGGGCCCAGCCGACGGCGGCCCCGCCCTGCGAGAAGCCCCAGCACCCCACCGGGGCGGACTCCGGGAGGTGGAGCTGACGGGCGGCACGGACGGCGTCGAGGAGCGCGTGCCCGCCCGAGGGGTGGTCGCAGTAGAGCTGCCAGCCGAGGTCCGGGTCACGCGGGTAGTCCGTGAGCACGACGTGTGCACCGGAGGCCAGCAGCGCGGTGACGGCGGGCAGCTCATAGGAGGCGACCACGTCGACCGGCCCGCGCAGGGAGACGCTCATGCCGACGGACATCGACCACGAGGGGTCGCAGTGCGGCGCGACGCCCTGCGTGGAGGGAGCGAACGCGATGACCGGGCGGGCCCCGCCGCGCCACGGGCTGTGCGAGTGCAGGTAGGCGCCGGTGGCGGTGATGGTGCGGCCGCGGGCGTCGGTGGTGACGTACTCGATGCGCCACGCCGTCGCCCGGTTGATGCCGCCGGAACCACCCATGAGACGCATCGGCGCGGAGGCGAGCAGCGTGCCGGGCGGACGGCCGATGACCCAGGTGGCGTCGGAGAAGCTGGGCTCGGACTCCCAGTCCGCGAACCTCGGCCGCGTCGGCGAGCGCGTGCCCCCGCGGAGGCGTCGCACCACTCCCCTGCCGACGTCGCCCATCAGCGGCACCCAGGCCCGCGCGGTGGCCGCGTGCACACCGGCCCGGTGGATCCGGGGTGAGCGGCTTCCGACCATGGGCCCCACCTTAACTAGAATGTCCCCCCATGACCGCCAGCGCAGACTTCTCCGACCTCATCCCCGCCGACCACTCGGTGCCGCCGGGTGGCTGGGAACCGCTCGCGACCTTCGCCGACGACCACGGTGACGGCCGCATCCACGTCACCCTCGAGGGCCGCGTGCGGCTCCACGGCGTCATGTGTGTCGATGTCCCCGGCTTCCACCCCGCCCCCGCCACCACGGCCGCCACGGCCGCCCCGGAGGGCGAGATCGGCTGGCTCGGGCAGTCCGAGGGGCTGGTCACCCTCGGCGCGGGCCTCGTGGAGGGCACGATGAGCACCCACATCGCGCGGATGCTCGACGTCATCGAGGCCCCCGTGCGCGTGTGCCGGGGCGGGATCATCCAGATCGAGGGGCTCAGCGAGGGCATCGCCGAGCAGGTCGTGCGCGTGTTGGCCCCGCTCGGGCTCATCTTCGACGCCGAGTCGCCCCTGCTCCCGGGCCGCAGCTAGCGGGGCATCCGCCGCCACACCGGCCGCGGCACCACGCGCATGACCCACGCCAGGAGGCGCAGCCGGCCGGGGATCCACAGCGTGGTGCTGTCGCGGCCCCCGCGGATCTCCGCGGCGACGGCCTCCGCCACCTGGTCGGGGGTGACGGACATGGGTGCCGGGTCCATGCCCTCCGTCATCGAGCCGATGACGAAACCGGGCCGCGCCGTGATGAGCCGCAGCCCGCTGCCGTGCAGGCGGTCGGACAGGCCCTGGCAGAAGGCGTCGAGGCCCGCCTTCGTCGAGCCGTACACGTAGTTGGCGCGCCGGGCCCGCCACCCGGCGATGGACGAGAACGCGACGATCTCACCGGCCTCCATGACGTCGGCGAGCACCGTCAGCACCGACACCTGGGCGGTGTAGTCGACCGTGGCGATCTCCGCGGCATGCGCCTCGTCCCGCTCCGCGCGCGCCTGGTCCCCGAGGATGCCGAAGGCCACGACCGCCGTGCCCACTCCCCCGGTCAGCTCCACCGCCCGCGTGACGACGTCCCGGTGGCTCCCCAGGTCGCCCGCCTCGAAGTCGAGGTGGTGGACGGCGGTGGCGCCGGCGTCGAGAAGCGGGCCCGGGTCGGTCTCCCGGCGGGCGGCGAGTACCACCGGGCGCCCCTTGCAGAGACGGCGGGTCAGCTCGAGGCCGATCTCGGAGGTGCCGCCGAGCAGCAGGACGCCGGTCACCGCAGCTCACGCTCCTGCCGGGTGAGGGACTCCGCGCCGGTGTCCGTGACCACGACGATGTCCTCCAGGCGCATCCCCCACTTCCCGGGCAGGTAGATGCCCGGCTCGATGGAGAAGCACATCCCCGGCTCCAGGACCAGGCCGTTCCCGGCCATGATGTAGGGCTCCTCGTGCGTCGACAGGCCGATGCCGTGCCCCGTGCGGTGGATGAAGTACTCCCCGAGGCCGGCCTCCTCGATCACCTCGCGGGCCGCCGCGTCCACGGATGCCGCAGTCACCCCGGGGCGGGCCTGCGCCAGCGCCGCCCCGTGCGCGTCCTGCAGCACCCGGTAGGCGTTGCGCACCTCGCGGGACGCCTCCCCGGGACCCCCGACGACGTAGGTGCGCGTCGAGTCCGAGTGGTAGCCCGGACCACGGGTGCCACCCACGTCCACGACCACGACGTCACCGGTCACCAGCTCCCTACCCGAGTGGCTGTGGTGCGGATTCGCCCCGTTGGGGCCGGAACCGACGATGACGAAGTCCACCACGTCATGCTCCTTGAGGATCAGCGCCGACAGATCCGCCGCCACCGCCGCCTCCGTCCGCCCCGGACGCAGCAGCGCCGGCACCCGCTCATGCACCCGGTCGATCGCGGCGGCGGCCAATGCCAGCTCCTCGATCTCCGCGGGGTCCTTCCGCATGAACAGCTCCTTGAGGGTGGTCGCGGCGGGGAGCGTGGGGGCGTCGAGAAGCTCCTGCAGGCGCAGCACGTGCACCGTCGTCAGGGAGGACCCCAGCGCCACCGGACCGTGGTCGAGCACCGCGGCGGCCCACGCGTGGGCGTCATCGCCGTCGACCCAGCCGCGCACCACCACGTCCAGGTGCGGCAACGCCGAACGCTCCAGGTCACCGATGTCCGTCGCCGGAGCCAGCAGCACCGGCCGCCCCTCCGCGGGGATCACCAGCACCGTGAGCCGCTCATGGGACGACACCCACGAACCGGTCAGGTACGCCAGCTCCGGGCCCGTGCCGATGATGAGACCGGCCAACCCCTCCTCGCGGCACAGTTCAGCGGCACGGGTGAGGCGCCGGTCGTAGACGTCGACGGGAAAGAGATCAGCCATGCCCCCATGGTAGGTACCCTGGGACACCGTGTCCGCCATCACCGTCCGCCTCAGCTCCGGCCGTGCCTACTGCTCCGGCGTGCTCATCAGCCCCGACCTGGAGGCCACGCCCGCCTCCCGCACCGAGTACGTGCTCACCTGCGCCCACTTCCTGCGGGAACGCTCCGGACCGATCCGCGTCGGCGGCGCGCACTTCCACGCCCGGGTCCTCGGGGCCGTGCGCATCCCGCGCACCGACCTTGCGGTGCTCCGCCTCGACCGCCCTTCCCCGCCGAAGCAGCTCCTCCGCTTGTCGACGCACCCCGCCCCCTGGCTCGCCCCCACCGTCACCGAGGGCTTCGGGAAGAGCTGGCACAGGCTGCAGCACCGGACCGGCCGCGTCCTCGGGCGCACCCCGTTCGCGCTGGGCCGGAACCTGCGCACGCTGGTGACCTCCGCGGCGGTGCTGTTCAACAACCCCCGGGCCGTTAAGGGGGACTCGGGTGGGCCGGTGCTGGTCGACCGGGAGATCGTGGCGGTGCAGTCGATGATCACCGACCCCTTCGGCTGGAACACCGGCCTGGCGACCGTCGCGCAGGTGGCTCCGCACCGCCGGGCGATCCGGGCGGCGGTGGAGGCGCTGGACGCGGCGTACTAGCGGGGGCGCATTTCACACGGTCGAGACCACATCGTCGAGACGGGGTGCCCGGAGGCGGCGCAGGTTCGAGAGGGCATTGACCCCGAACATCTCCTCTCGCACTTGGGAGGCGGGATCGCCTCAGCTACCGATCGCCACCACACCACGCCGGATCGCGTCGATGGCGCGCCGGGCGTTGGCCTGCACGTCGTCGGTGTACGCCGTCTTGGCCACCTGGCCGAGCAGGTCCATGACCTGGCGGCACCAGCGGACGAAGTCACCGGGGGTCATCTCCGCGCCGGACTCGGCGGCGGCGGCCAGGCAGTAGCCGAGCGGGGCGCCCGCCGCCCACTGGTGCATGGCCAGGGCGAAACCGGCCTCCGGTTCGCGGGTGATGGGCAGGCGGTGGCGCTTCTCGTCGGTGGCCAGTTCCTGCCAGATGCGGACGGTGGCGTCCATGGCGTCGGCCATCCGGTCGGTGGCGGCGTTCGCCTCACCGCCGAAGCCCTTGCGGTTCTCGAAGGTGCACAGCGAGACCACGCCGGCCAGTTCCGCCGGGTCCAGGTCGTTCCAGATGCCGCGGCGCAGGCACTGGGCGACGAGCAGGTCGGACTCGTTGTGGATCTGGGAGAGCAGCTCACCCTCGGGGGTGATCACCGGGACACGGTCCGGGCCTGTGCCCTCGAACTCGACGTAGCTCATCTCGGAGAGCAGGCCGATGATGCGCTCGAAGTGGCGGCCGAGGGTGTCGGTGGCCTTCTCGACGCGCGCGTTGAGCCGCGCCAGCTCCCGCTCGCGGCGGGCCAGCTTCTCCCCCACCCGGGCGAGCTGTTCGCGGTCGGTGGCCGGCCAGGAGTGGACGGGGTGGTTGCGCATGGCCTCGCGCAGGGCGACGACCTTCTTGGAGTCGCGGACGCGCGCCCGCTCGCGCATCTTGTTCGGGCGCTTGAAGCGGGTGCGCTGGAACTGGTCGACGATGTGGCGGGTGTTGCGGCGGGGGTTGTCCAGGACGCGGCGCGGCAGCTTCATCCGGCCGATGGTCTGCGGCGGGTTGTGGAAGGAGGAGGCGTCGATGCGCCCGGACCAGCCCTGCTCGGTGGTCACCCAGGGGCGGGGGTCGCGGGTCTGGTTCGCGGGCGTCACCACGACCGCGAGCACCGGGTGCTTGCGTCCCGGGATGACGATGACGTCGCCCAGCTGCATCTTGCCCAGCAGGGTGACCGTCTCCTGCTGGCGCTGCTCGAGGGAGTGGACGCGGGAGGCCTTCTCCTCCTCGCTGAGGTCGCGGCGCAGCTGCATGTACTCCATGAGCATCTCCGCGGGGTCCTCGCCGTCGCGGGTGGGTGGGGCGAAGGTGCCGATGGCGTCGAGAAGCTGTGTCCGCAGTTCGCGCACGCGGTGTTCGGCGCGTTCGATCTCCCGGACGTCGTCGACGACGGAACCGTCGGCCTGGTACTGGGCGAAGGACTTCTCCAGCAGCCGCAGCGAAGGCTCGAAGCCGATCATGCCGAGCAGGTTGACGGCCATGTTGTAGCCGGGGGCGAACGTGGAGATCAGCGGGTACATGCGTGTCGACGCCAGCCCCGCCACCGCCCGCGGGTCCATCGCCGGGGACCACTGGACGACGGCGTGCCCGATGACGTCGATGCCGCGGCGTCCGGCCCGGCCCGTGAGCTGCGTGTACTGCCCCGGGGTGAGGTCCACGTGCCCCTCGCCGTCGAACTTCACGAGCTTCTCCATCACCACGGAACGCGCCGGCATGTTGATGCCCAGGGCGAGGGTCTCCGTGGCGAAGACCATGCGCACCAGGCCCTGCACGAAGAGCTTCTCGACGATGTGCTTGAACGCCGGGAGCATGCCCGCGTGGTGGGCGGCGAAACCCCGCTTGAGGGCGGCTTTCCACTGGGGGAACTGCAGGACCTCGAGGTCCTCCTCCGGGATGCCCTCGACGCCCTCGTCGATGATCTCCTCGATGCGCTGCGCCTCCGCGTGGTCGGTGAGCACCAGGTTGGAGCGCAGGCACTGGTGGAGGGCGCCGTCGCAGCCCGCGCGGGAGAAGATGAACGTGATGGCGGGCAGCATGTCGCGGCCCTGCAGCACCCGGATGACGTCGGGGCGACCGACCGGGCGCTGGCGGTCCTCGGGACGTTTGATCCCGGAACGGCGGCCCTCCGCGCGGGCCCGGAAGCCGCGGCCCGACTCGTAGTCGGCGCGCCCCTCCTCCGCCTGGTCCGCCTGGATGCGGGAGATGACGTGCTCGAGCTCGCGGTTGACCTGGCCGCCGGTGCCCGGCTCGAAGAGCGGGTAGATCTTGCGGCCCACCATCATCCACTGCTCCAGCGGGACGGGGCGCTTGTCGGTGACGATGACCTTCGTGTCACCGCGCACCGTGGACAGCCAGTCGCCGAACTCCTCCGAGTTGGACACGGTGGCCGACAGGCCGATGATGTTGACCGACTCGTCGAGGTTGAGGATGACCTCCTCCCACACCGCACCACGTTCCCGGTCGGCGAGGTAGTGGATCTCGTCCATGACGACGTGACTGAGCCGGTCGAGTGTGGCCGAGCCGGCGTAGATCATGTTGCGGAGCACCTCGGTCGTCATGACGACGATCTCGGCGTTGCCGTTGATGGAGACGTCACCGGTGAGCAGGCCCACGGCGTCCTCGCCGTAGTCCTTCTGCAGGTCATGGAACTTCTGGTTGCTCAACGCCTTGATCGGCGTGGTGTAGAAGCACTTGGTGCCCTGGGACAGCGCCAGGGAGACGGCGAACTCGCCGACGATGGTCTTGCCGGCACCGGTGGGTGCGCAGACGAGAACCCCGTGGCCCTCCTCCACCGCCTGGCACCCCTGGATCTGGAAGTCGTCCAGGGGGAAGGAGAAGCGGGAGGCGAACTCAGCGAGGTGGGAGCCGGGGGCGACGTTACCGTTCATGGGATCCACGTTACTGAAAACGCGGGCGCGCGCCCGGCCCCCGTGACCCATGCCGGTCACCCCCGACGACAACACCCCGTGACCAGGCTGGCCACGGGGTGGGGTGCTACAGCACGTCGTCGAAGGCGCCCGGGGAGCCGGGGCCGCTGCCTCCCGGCCCCTGCTGCTCGAAGCTGCTGCGCGGGCGGGCGGGTTCCACCGGCTGCGGGGCTGCGATCGGGTCGGGGGCCGCCAGCCCACCGGGGCCGCTGCTCAGCGGCGAGGCGGTGTCGTCGTCGAGGTCCATCCACTCGGGACGCTTCCGCTCACGGCGCCTGTCGTTCCAACGCGCGAACTGCATGGCCATCTCGACGAGCAGGGTGAGCGACAGGGCGAGGACGACCATGGAGAAGGGGTCCTGGCCCGGCGTCATGAACGCGGCGAACACGAAGAGCACGAGGATGATGATCCGGCGCTTCTCCTTGATCGTCTCGTACTCGAGAACGCCGATGATGTTGAGCATCGCGATGATGAGCGGCACCTCGAAGCTCACGCCGAAGATGAGCAGCAGAGCCAGCAGGAAGTTGTAGTAGCGCTCACCTGTCAGCGCGGCGACCTGTGTCTGGTCACCGATGGTGAGCAGGAACGCCAGGCCGTAGTGGACGACGAAGTAGGCGATGATCGCGCCGGCGACGAAAAGCAGCACCGCCAGCGACACGAAGGTGAAGGTGGAGCGACGCTCCTTCTTGTGCAGGCCCGGGACGATGAACGCCCAGATCTGGTACAGCCACACCGGCGACGACAGCACCAGGCCAGCGAGGGCACCGACCTTGAGGCGCAGCATGAACATCTCGAAGGGGCCTGTCGCGAGCAGGCGGCACTCGCCGTCACCCGTGAAATCCGCGCGGCTCTCCGGCGGCAGGGCACAGTAGGGTCCCCGGAGGATCTCACCCAGTGGCATGAGCCCGAAAGGGCTGTGCTGGTACCAGAGGAAGCCGAGGATGGTGCCGCCCAGGAGGGCGAGCAACGAGATGATGACGCGACGGCGCAGCTCCTGCAGGTGCTCCACCAGTGACATGTCGCCGGTGGGCGACTTCTTCTTCCTGCTCCGCCGCGGGCGCCGCCGGGTCACGTCACCGGACTGGGACATTGTCGACGCTTACCTGCCCTACTGCTGGTTCGGCTGCTGCGGGTTCTGCGGGTACCCGGGGTCCTGCGGCGGGTACTGCTGTCCCGGCTGCCCGTACTGGCCCTGCTGCTGGGGGTTCTGCGGCTGCTGCAGGGGCTGTGCCTGCGGCTGGTTCTGCGGCTGCTCCCAGTAGCCCTGCTGCGGCTGCTGCGGCGGAGCGATCTGGCCCTGCGGCTGCTGCGGCTGGTCGTCGTTGCTCATCTCCTTGACCTCGGACTTGAAGATACGCATGGAGCGTCCGAGGGAGCGGGCTGCATCCGGCAGCTTCTTGGCGCCGAAGAGCAGGATCAGCACGACGACGATGATGATGAGCTCGGTGGGACCGATGTTGGGCATGACTGCCTTTCAGTGGAGAGCAGGTGTATCAGGGCAACGGTAGCACTTCTACGGCGCTAACTGTCTGGCGTGCCATCATACGCGGCGAGGGCGGCGGATGCGCGGCGTCGCACCTTCGCCACCAGCTCCTCCGGCCCCGTCACCGTGAGCCGGTCGGACTGTCCGAGGGCGAAGCGGATGAACCACCCCTCGGAACCGACGGGCATGCGGGCGGGCACGGGTTCGCCGGGGACGGATTCGCCCAGTGTGATGGGGAAATAGTCGGCCAGCCAGGTGTGCTCGGGGTGGATGAGCAGGTCCGCCTGCTGGGCGATCATGCGGTAGCCGAAGGGGTCCTCCGGGTCGAAGGGGAGCTTCTCCAGGTGCGGCGACGCCTCCTGGTCAAGGATCTCCACCTGACTCATGCGATCGGCGCGGAAGTTCTTGTGCTGGCTGGCCTCCCCGTCCCAGGCTGTGAGATAGGTCTCCCCCTCGGTGACGAAGATCTTGGCGGGGTCGACCTCCCGGCGGCGGGTGGTGTCCGAGGAGATGGAACGGTACGTGAAGGCCACGCGGCGGCCGGCGGAGATGGCCTCCCGGAGGATCTCCTGCGGGGTGGACTCGGCGGGGTCGTCGGCCGCCAGCGAGTCGAAGATCGCCACGGCCTCGGAGTCCATGATCGAGCGCAGCTTCGCCGCCGCCGAGAGCACCGCCTCCCGGTCGGTGAGCCCCGGCATCGCCTCCAGCGACTCGAGGGTGAGCAGCAGCGCGCCGGCCTCCGTCGGCGTGAGCCGCAGCGGGCGGTCCATGCCCTGGGAGTTGGAGATGGACACCCGCTGCCAGCTCGCCTCCAGGTCGACGAGCTCCTCCGGCCACGTGCCCACGCCGCAGCACTGCAGGCGCTGGATCTCCAGCTGCAGTTCCGCGGGGTCGCGGCCCAGGTCCTTCGCCGCCTCCATGAGGCTGCGGTCGGGGTGCGACTGGAAGTACGGGATGAGGTTGAGCGACCGGACGAGGCGGTCGAGTTTCGTCGAGGAGTCGACGTGGCGGGTCAACGGGACACTCCCTTCAGCAGCGCGATGACGTCCGCGCGCACGTCGGCGGGTTCGTGGACGATGACGTCCGGGGCGAAGCCGGCGGCGGTGCGCGCCAGCCAGGTGCGGTCGACGTCGAGAAGCTCGGTGCGCCCGTCCGCCCGGCGCTCACCGGCGGCGGCGAGCTCGTGGGCCATCCCCTCGGGGATGGTGAGCACGGCGTCGACACGCTGGTGCAGCGCACGCAGGGACTTCTCGACGACCTCCTGCAGGTTCGTCTCCGGGCGGGGGTGCGTCGCCGGGGTGCGCTTGCCGTAGACCTTGGCGATGCGCAGGACGCGGAAGGACCGGGGTGCGTCACGGTCGATGTCGTGGCCGACGAGGAAGAGGCGGTCCTGCAGCGGCACCAGCGCCCAGGGGTCCATGGTGCGGCGCACCGGCTCGGAGGTGGGCGTGGCGACGTAGTCGAAGGACATCCGCAGGCCCGCGCGGATGACGGTGAGGATGTTGTTGAGGACCTCCGCGGACAGACGGTGGCTGTCGTTCACGGTGGTGAACACGGGCGCCTCGGAGAGGTCCCGGCGCACGCCGGCGGCGGCCAGCTTCGTCCATCCGGAGCGGGCGAACACGCCGAGCTCGCTCGACTCCCCCAGGTCCCCGGCCATGCCGAGGACGGCGGCCTCCTCCGGGGTGAAGGAGACCTCGGGGAGTTCGTAGCGGTCGGTGAGCAGCCGGTAGGCGGTGCCGCCGTCGGCGCCGGCACTGCGCTGCTCGAGGGGCACGCCGGCGCGGCCCAGGGTGGTGATGTCGCGGATGAGGCGCCGCTGGAACGCCTCCTGGGTGCTGTCGGCGTAGCCGTCGACATTCCGTCTGATCCACTCCGGGGTGAGCATGCGCCCGCCCTGCCGGTCCGCCTCCTGCAGTGCGAACACGAGGTTGGTCAGGCGGTGCACCGCCTTGTCCTGCCTGCCCATGGGGCCTCCTGCCGTTAGCTCAGCCGCGCGCCGCGGCGCTCTCCTCAAGATAGGCCAGGAGCTCGTCGACGCGCGCGTCAACCGGCACGAAAGGATCGAGAAGTTCCACCACGCGCGGCTCCGGTTCGTTGACCTTGAGGTTCACCCAGTCGGTGGTGACGGGCACGCCCAGCTCCTCCGCCCGCGCGATGAACTGCCCGCGCAGACGGGCGCGGGTGGTCTCCGGGGCGGTGTCCCGCGCCGCGTGGATCGCCTCGTCCGTGGTCCAGCGCTCGGCCAGGCCCCGGCTCTCCAGCAGCGGGAACAGGCCGCGGCCGGGGCGGATGTCGTGGTAGGTGAGGTCGACCTGGGCGAGCTTCGGGTGCCCCCAGTCCTCGCCGAGGCGCTCGCGGTAGCGGTTGAGCAGGTTGAGCTTGATCACCCAGTCGATCTCGCGGTCGACCCGGGAGAAGTCCTGCGTGCGGATCGCCTCCAGCTGGCGGGTCCACAGGTCGACGACGCGGCGCAGCTCCGCCGTCGGGGTGCCCTCGTCGGGGCGCTCCTCCAGCCACTGCGTCGCAGCGGCGAGGGTGGCCTCCTGCACCTCGAGCGCCGTGACGGTGCCGCCCGCCTTGAGGTCGAGCAGGGTGCCGCCGGTCATGTCGCGGGCGATGTCGCGGATGTGGCCGATCGGGTTGTGCATCTCGAAGTCCGGCAGCGCGACGCCCGCCTCGACCATCTCGAGGACCAGCAGCGTGGCCCCGACCTTGAGCGCGAACGTCGTCTCCGACATGTTCGAGTCGCCGACGATGACGTGCATGCGGCGGAAACGCTGCGAGTCGCCGTGGGGCTCGTCGCGGGTGTTGATGATCGGCCGCGCGCGGGTCGTCGCCGAGGAGATGCCCTCCCACACCTGGTCCGCGCGCTGGGAGATGACGAAGCCCGGCTGGTAGCCGCCCGTCGCCCGCCCGACCATGCCCGCCCCGCAGATGAGCTGGCGGGTGATCATGAACGGCAGGAGCTGCTTGCCCAGGTTCCGCAGCGGCAGGTGCCGACTGACCAGGTAGTTCTCGTGGCAGCCGTAGGAGTTGCCCACCGAGTCGACGTTGTTCTTGAACAGGTAGACGCGGCCGTCGATGCGGTCGGCGGCCAGGGCCTCCTCCGCGCGACGGGCCAGCTCGTCGACGACGACGTCGCCCGCCTGCTCGTGGTTGAGCAGCTGGGTGAGGCTGTCGCACTCGGCGGTGGCGATCTCCGGGTGGGAGCCGACGTCCAGGTAGAGGCGGGAACCGTTGCGGGTGAAGATGTTCGAGCTGGCGTACCTGTCGACGATCGGCCGGAACAGGTAGCGGGCGATCTCGTCCGGGGTCAGCGAGCTGCCGCCCTCACCGGCGACCGCTGTGATGCCGTACTCGGTTTCCACGCCCACGATGCGGCGGGCGAACACGGGGGAGGTCATGAGGGACTACTGTCCGCCCTTCTGCACGTAGGAACGGACGAACTCGGCGGCGTTGGTCTCGAGGAGACCGTCGATCTCGTCGAGCAGGTCATCGGTGCCGGTGGTGTTGAGCTGGGCCTGGCCGGCCTCGAAGGCGTCGTCGCCGCTGTTGTCGCTGCCGCCGCCGGCGGAGATCTGGGACTGGGGTCCGGTCATTGTTCTCGGGCTCCTTCTTGTGGGTTGTCTAGTGCTGGTGGGGCTTGTTGACGTGCGTCTTGTTGTGGTGCGTGACGTAGTGGTCCGGCGCGAAGTCGACGGCCGTGAGCTTCTCGATCAGCTCGTCGGTGTCGGCCGCCGAGTTGATGATCTCACCGACGTGGTCGCGGGTGAGCTTGTCCACCTCGTTGGTCTGGAAACGGGCGGTGCCGCCGGAGTACCTGAGGATCATCGTCTGCCAGCTCGCGGCGATGACGTCGTCGGGGAAACGCGCGGACACGGCACCGCGGAACCACGCGCGGGAAGCGGCCGGCGGGGTCTGCGCGGCCTCCGCGATCTCCTCCTCGGTGGCGAGGGTGACCATGCGACCCTTGCGCACGAGTGCGTGGTACAGCGACTTCGCGGGGTCGATGTCGGAGTACTGCAGGTCGATGAGCTTGAGCTTCGGGTCGGAGATGTCGACGCCGCGGTCCAGGTAGCCCTTGATGAGCGACCACTTGGCCGTCCAGTCCAGCAGGTGGGAGGTCTTCAGGGGGTCGTCGGCAAGCAGTTCCATGACCTCGCCCCACAGGGCGATGACGCGCTCGTCGACGTCGTCGACGGCGGTCACCCGCGAGCGGTACTCCGCGAGGATCTCCAGGGCGGTGAGCTCGCGGCCGTCGCGAAGCGCCAGGCGGTGCGTGAGCGTGAGGTCGTGGGAGACGCGCTTGATCTCCGCCACCGGGTCGACCAGGCGCAGGTCGGAGAAGTCGACGTCGTTCTCGATGGCGTCGATGACCAGCTTGGTCATGCCCAGCTTGAGGAAGTTCGAGGTCTGCGACATGTTCGCGTCCCCGACGATGGTGTGCAGGCGGCGGAAGTGGACGGCGTTGGCGTGCGGCTCGTCGCGGGTGTTGACGATGCCGCGGTTGAGCGTCGTCTCCAGCGAAATCTCCTGGTGGAAGTAGTCCGCCCGCTGGGAGATCTGGAAGCCGTCCTGCTCGCCGGCCTCGCCGATGCCCAGCCGGCCCGCGCCGATGATGACGTTGCGGGTGACGAAGAACGGGATGAGCGCCTGCGTGAGCACGTCGAAGTCGGTGCGGCGCGAGTACTGGTAGTTCTCGTGCGCACCGTAGGAGGCGCCCTTGCCGTCGACGTTGTTCTTGTAGATCTTCAGCGGCGGGCACGGCTCGTGGTTCTTGAGGATGCTCACGCCCTGCTCGTAGAGCTCCTGCACGTTCGCGACGGCCTTGCGCATGATGACGTCGCCGGCGGCGTCGTAGACCATCGCGTCGTAGGCGTTGGACACCTCCGGCGAGGAGTACTCGGGGTGCGCGTGGTCGACGTAGAAGCGGGCGCCGTTGGTGGTGACCACGTTGGCGATGCCCACCGCGTCCGGGTCGACAACCGGCACCGTGTGGTAGCGGCGCAGGTCGAAGCCGCGGGTGTCCCGGAGGGGCGACTCCTCCTCGTAGTCCCAGCGGGAGCGCGCGCCGGTGTTCATCGCGGCGTACGCCACCACCACGTGCGTCGAGGTGAGGATCGGGCTGATGCCCGGGTCCGACGGCGTCGCGATGCCGTACTCGGTTTCCGTACCCATGAATCTGCTCATGTCGTCACACCCTAACCAATCACTCGCGCCTGGACGACACGCTTGCCGTGCCTGCCCGCGATCCGCGACCACTCGTCGGGGTTCGCGGTGTTCGGCAGGTCCTCGGACTCGTTCTGCTCGGCGGCGACCGCCTCCTCGATGTGCGCGACCGTGACGCCGTCCTCGCTGACGCCGGCGAGGTGGTCCTTGATGGCCAGCTTCTTCGCGCGGTCGACGATGTTGGCGATCATCGCGCCCGACACGAAGTCCGAGTAGTCGAGGACCTCCACCTCACCGTCGACGAGGGTGAGCTCCACGAAGGGTCGCTGCTCGAAGAGCTTCTCGACGCCCACCTCGATCAACTCCGCCACCGGCACCGCGTGCGGCGCCGCCTCGGTGAGGTAGCGCTCGAAGATGTCGCGCGCCCCGTCCCGGGTGGGGCGCTGGACGCGGATCTTCACGTCCAGGCGACCCGGGCGCAGCAGCGCCGGGTCGATGAGCTCCTCGCGGTTGGTGGCGCCGATGATGATGACGTTGGCCAGGTTCTCCACGCCGTCGAGCTCCGTGAGCAGCTGCGGCACGACGGTGGTCTCCATGTCGGAGGACACGCCGGAACCACGGGTGCGGAAGATGGACTCCATCTCGTCGAAGAAGATGATGACGGGCCGGCCCTCCCCCGCCAGCTCCCGGGCGCGCTCGAAGATGAGGCGGATGCGACGCTCGGTCTCACCGACGTACTTGTTGAGCAGCTCCGGGCCCTTGACGTTGAGGAAGTAGCTGGTGGCGCCGTCGCCGACCCGGCGGGACAGCGAGTTGGCCACCGCCTTCGCGATGAGCGTCTTGCCGCAGCCTGGCGGGCCGTAGAGCAGGACGCCCTTCGGCGGGTTGAGCTGGTAGCGGCGGTAGAGCTCCGGATGGGAGAAGGGCAGCTCCACGGCGTCCTGGATCTGCTCGATCTGCTCGTCGAGGCCGCCGATGTCGGCGTAGGAGACGTCCGGCACCTCCTCCAGGGAGAGCTGGGAGACCTCCGTCTTGGGGATGCGCTCCAGCGCCACCCCCGCCTTCGTGTCCACCAGCAGGGTGTCGCCGGCACGGGCGGTCTTCTCCAGCGGCGCCGCCAGGCGGACCAGGCGTTCCTCGCCCGTGGCGTTGGCCACCAGCGCACGCCCCGCCCCGATACGTTCCGTGAGCATGCCCAGCTCACCGGTGTCCGGGAAACCGCAGACCTCGACGACGATCGCCCCGTCCCCCAGCCGCACGAGCGAGCCCGGCACCAGGTCGGAGTCGGCCACGTCCGGCGAGACCTTGAGGCGCATCCGGCGGCCCGCGGTGAACACCTCGGCGTCACGGCCCACTCCCCCCTCCAGGAAGATGCCGTACGTGGAGGCGGGTTCGCCGAGGGCGTCGATCTGGGCGGACAGATCCTTGAGCTTGTCCCGCGAGGACTTGAGCAGTTGCGCGAGTTTGGCGTTGCGGCTGCTCAGGGTCTGGATCTCCCGCCGGAGGGCGGTCGCATCGGTGGTCTGGGCGTTAGTCATGAGACAACTGTAACCCTCGCCACCTTGACGGTGTTCAACCCCGGCGTTTAACCCCGGTGCCCGCGCCGGGCCGTCCCCTACTTGCGCGCGCGGCGCTGCGGGCGCGGCGGGGTGACCCCGTCGGCGAGGCGGCGGGTGAGCACGAGGAAGGCGGTGTGGGCGTTCATGCGGTGCTCCGGGCGGGTCGCCAGACCCTCGACCTTCCACTCGCGGACCAGGGACTCCCACGCGCGCGGCTCGGTGAAGCACTGGCGCTCGCGGATGCCCTCCATCACCTTCATGAGCTGCGGGACGGTGGCCACGTACGTCATGAACACGCCGCCCGGGATGAGCACGTCCTTGACCACGTCGAGGCACTCCCACGGCTCGAGCATGTCGAGGATGACGCGGTCGACGGGGCCGCCAAGGTCCTCGACGGTGACCTGGGTGAGGTCACCGAGGCGCGGGTCCCAGGTCGCCGGGCGGCCGCCGAAGTACTCGTCGACGTTGGACTCGGCGAACTCGAGGTGGTCCTCGCGGATCTCGTAGGAGATCAGCTCACCCTCCGGGCCGATGGCGCGCAGCAGCGCCATGGACAGCGCGCCGGAGCCGGCGCCGGCCTCGAGGACGCGGGCCCCCGGGAAGATGTCGCCCTCGACGAGGATCTGCGCGGAGTCCTTCGGGTAGATGACGGCGGCGCCGCGCGGCATCGACAGGACGTGGTCGACCATGAGGTGCCGGAACAGCAGGTAGTCCGCGCCCAGGGAGGACTGGATGACGGAGCCCTCGTCCATCCCGATGATCTGGTCGTGCAGGATCTCGCCCTTGTGGGTGTGGAACTTCTCCCCCGGGTTGAGGATGAGGGTGAAGTGCCTGCGCTTGGCGTCAGTGAGCTGGACGCGGTCACCGGGCTGGAAGGGACCGGAGTAGGCCAATGGGGGCTCCTAGCGGGAGGGGTCAAGAACCAATCAAGTATGCCTCAAGAGCCTCCGCGAACCACAGCTGGTCCTGCACCCCGGCGAGCTCGCGGGCGGAGTGCATGCCCAGCAGCGGCACACCGACGTCGACGGTGGGGATGCCCAGGCGGGTGGCGGTGATGGGGCCGATGGTGGAGCCGCAGGGCATGGCGTTGTTGCTCACGAAGTCCTGGCTGGGCACGCCCGCCGCCCGGCAGGCGCGGCGCCAACGGGCGACGGTCTCCGCGTCGGAGGCGTAGCGCTGGTTGGCGTTGATCTTCACCACGGGACCGGCGCCGATGAGCGGGTGGTGGCCCGGGTCGTGCTTGCCCACGTAGTTGGGGTGCACCGAGTGCGCCGCGTCCGCCGACACGCAGGTGGAACGGGCGTACATCCGGCGGGTGGCGTCGAGGTCCGCCCCCAGGGCGGCCGCGGTCCGGGCGAGCACGTCCTCGAGGATGGGGCCGGCCGCGCCGGTCGTCGACGCGGAGCCGACCTCCTCGTGGTCGAAGGCGGCGAGCACGAGGACGTCGTCACCCGTGTCCCCGGACTCGACGGCGTGGAGCAGCGCCACCAGCGAGGCGTGTACGGAGGTGAGGTTGTCCATGCGTCCGGCGGCGATGAGCTCGGCGTCGGCGCCGAACACCTGTCCCGGCTGGGTGTCGCAGGTGATGAGGTCGAAGCCGTCGATGTCCTGCTTCTCGACGCCCGCCTTCTCCGCCACCAGGTCCAGCACCGGGGTGTGCCCCTCCCCGACGAGGCCGAGCACCGGCTGCATGTGCTGCTGGCGGTTGAGCTCGAGCTCCTTGGAGCGGTCGAGGTGGATCGCCAGGTGCGGGATACGGGCGACGGGGCCGGTGTCGACGAGCCGCACCGAGCCGTCACCCAGCACCACCCGGCCGGCGAAGGTCAGTTCGCGGTCCAGCCAGGAGGCGAGGATCGGACCGCCGTAGACCTCGACGTTGGCCTGCGACCAGCCCGCCGAGGACAGTGCGGGGCCCGGCTTGAGGGTGAAGCCCGGGGAGTCGGTGTGGGAGCCGATGATGCGGAACCCGGAGTCCGGGGACGCGTCCTCGGGCACCCACCACGCCATGACCGCGCCGCCGCGGACGAGCACGTGACCGCCCGGGCCGGCGTCCCACGGGTCGGTCTCGTCCTGGAGGGCGAAGCCGGCGTCGATGAGCCGGTCGGCGACCACGCGCGCGGCGTGGTAGGAACTCGGGCTGGCGGCGAGGAAGTCGAGGAAGTCGAGAGTCTGGTTCATGTGTCCAGCTTGCCACGGATAAGGTGGTGCCCATCATGACCACGTCTGCACCCCGCCCGCTCGCCCTGTCCCCGTCCCGTGCCTCCGACTACCAGCAGTGCCCGCTGCTCTACCGTCTGCGCGCCATCGACCGCCTGCCGGAGCCGAAGACGCTGCCGCAGGTCAAGGGCAATCTCGTGCACGCGGTTCTCGAGTACATGCACGCGCAACCGCGGGACGAGCGCACCTACCCGGCGGCCGTGAAGCAGCTCAAGCCGCACTGGGCGGAGATGGTCGCCGCCGACGCGGAGCTGCAGGAACTGGTGCCGGAGGAGTCGCTGCTCGACTTCCTCGTCGAGTGCCGCTCCCTGCTGCGCGGCTACTTCGAGATGGAGAACCCGCAGGGTTTCGACGCCCACGCCGTCGAGATGTACGTTGACACCGTCCTGCCCAACGGCGTGCCGGTGCGCGGTTTCATCGACCGCGTCGACGTCGCCCCCACGGGTGAGGTCCGCGTCGTCGACTACAAGACCGGCAAGAAGCCGCTCCCCCGCTACAGCCACGACGCCCAGTTCCAGATGCGCTTCTACGCGCTCGTGTACTGGCGCCTGTACGGGGTGATCCCCCACCAGCTGCGGCTGATGTACCTCAAGGTCCTCGACTCGATGTTCCTCGCCCCCTCCCGGGAGGAGCTGGAGTACTTCGAGCGTGACCTCGGCGACCTGTGGGGGAAGATCGCCTCCGACGGCGCCACGGGGCGTTTCCGCACGCGGAAGTCCAAGCTGTGCGGCTGGTGCTCCTTCCAGTCCCTGTGCCCGGAGTTCGGGGGCACCCCGCCGGAGTACCCGGGCTGGCCGGGCTCGACGGCGGACCTGCAGAGCTAGAACAGCCCCGTGATCCGCCCGTCGTCGTCGATGTCGATGCCCTCCGCTGCCGGGCGGGCGGGCAGGCCGGGCATGGTCATCACGGCGCCGGTGAGCACGACAATGAAACCGGCGCCGGTGCGCGGGATGAGCTGACGCACGTGGAGGGTGTGTCCGGTGGGCGCGCCGAGGGCGGTGGGGTCGTCGCTGAAGGAGTACTGCGTCTTGGAGATGCACACCGGCAGCCGGTCCCAGCCGTTCTCCCTGAGCACCGCCAGGTCGCGCAGGGCCTGCGGCGAGTACTCGATCTTCTCCGCCCGGTAGATCCGACGGGCGATGACCTCGATGGAGTGCTCGACGCCACGCTCCGGGTCGTAGAGCAGGGAGGAACCCTGGGAGAGGTTCTCGAGGACGACGCGGGCCAGGTCCTCGGCCCCTTCCCCGCCGCGGGCCCACACCTCGCATTCGGCGAGCGCGACGTGGAAGTCCTTCGCCCAGGCGCGGAGGAAGGCCCGTTCGGCGGCGGTGTCGCCGGTGAAGAGGTTGAGCGCGACGATGGGCGTGGCGCCGAACTGCTGGATGTTGGCCACGTGGCGCGCCAGGTTCTTCACGCCCTCCCGCAGGTGGTCGAGGGATTCGGTCCCGAGGTCGGTGCGGGGCAGGCCGCCGTTGTACTTGAGCGAGCGGATGGTGGCGACGATGACCACCGCGTTGACGTCGAGGCGGCCGTGGCGGGCTTTGATGTCGAAGAATTTCTCGGCCCCCAGGTCGGAGCCGAAACCGGCCTCTGTGAGCACGATGTCGGAGTGCCGGAGCGCGACCTGCGTCGCGATGAGCGAGTTGCAGCCGTGGGCGATGTTGGCGAAGGGTCCGCCGTGGACGTAGGCGGGGGTGCCGCCCAGGGTCTGCACGAGGTTGGGGTTGATCGCCTCCTTCATCAGGGCGGCCAGCGCGCCGGTCGCCCCGAGCTCGTCGGCGGCGACGGGCGTGCCGTCGAAGGTGAAGGCCACGGTGAGCCGGGCGAGGCGTTCCTTGAGGTCCGGCAGGTCGGCGGCCAGACACAGGACGGCCATGATCTCGGAGGCGGCGGTGATGGTGAAGCCGGTCTCCCGCGGGGTGCCGTGCGCGGTGCCGCCGAGTCCGGTGATGACGCTGCGCAGGGACCGGTCGTTGACGTCGAGGCAGCGCTGCCACACGATGCGGCGGGAGTCGATGCCCAGCGCGTTGCCCTGCTGGACGTGGTTGTCGACCATCGCCGCCAGCGTGTTCGTCGCCGCGGCGATGGCGTGGAAGTCGCCGGTGAAGTGGAGGTTGATGTCCTCCATCGGCACGATCTGCGAGTAGCCGCCGCCCGCGGCACCGCCCTTGATGCCCATGACGGGGCCCTGGGAGGGCTCGCGTAGGGCGGCGGCCGCGGAGTGTCCGAGGCGGGTGAGGGCGTCGGCAAGCCCGATGAGGACGGTGGACTTGCCCTCCCCCGCCGGTGTCGGGGAGATGCCCGTCACGAGAATGAGCTTGCCGACGTCCCGCCCGGGACGCAGCCGCGTGATGTCCACCTTCGCCTTCGTCGGTCCGTAGGTGATGAGTGCCTCCGGCGGGATTCCCGCGCGGAGGGCGATCTCGGTGATGGGTTCCAGGGTGTGGGCCTGGGCGATGGCGACGTCCGTGAGCGGTGCGGTCATGACCCCCAGGCTATTCCTCAGATGAGGAGTGCGCCGATCCCGTAGGCGAAGACCACGGCGAGGGTGATGTTGAGGGTGCCGGGGATGAGGAAGGGGTGGTCGAAGACGAGGCGGCCGATGCGGGTGGAGCCCGTGTCGTCCATCTCGACGGCGGCGAGCAGGGTCGGGTAGGTGGGCAGGATGAACAGCGCGGACACGGCCGGGAAGGCGGCGACCGCGGTGAGCGGGGACACCCCGATGGCGAGGGCGGCCGGGATGAGCGCCTTGGCCGTGGCCGCCTGGGAGTAGAGCAGGGCGGCGGCGAAGAACAGGACGACGGCGAGCAGCCAGGGACGGGCGGTGAGGACGTCACCGGCGAGAACCTGGATCTCGTCGATGTAGTGGCTGATCATCGTCGTGCCCAGCCAGGCGACGCCGAGGACGCACACGGAGGCGGACATGCCGGAGCGGAACACCTGGGTCTTGAGGATCTCGTCCGCCGGGACGCGGGTGAGCAGCACGATCGCCGCGGCGGTGGCCAGCATGATGGTCATGATGGCCTCGTTGCGGGGCAGGGTCGGGTCGCTGAGGAGGCCGACCTGCTCGGAGATCGCCGTCGCGTAGAGCATGACCAGGACGATGGCCGCGAGGAACAGGCCGACGGAGGCCTTCGCGCCGGGGCGCGGCTGCCACTGTCCGCGGTCGGCCGGGGGCTGGATGAGCCCCTTGGCCAGGCGCTCGCGGTAGACGGGGTCGTCGGCCAGCTCGCGGCCCATCCGGTTGGTGAGCAGGGCCGTCGGGAAGATGGCCAGGAAGGTCGCGGGGATCATGATCCCCAGCAGGGTGAGGTAGCTGACGCCGCGGGGTTCGAGCGCGGAGGCCATGAACACCACCGCCGCGGACAGCGGCGAGGCGACGATCGCCATCTGGGAGGCGATGACGGCGACGGACAGCGGGCGGGAGGGACGGACGCCGCCCTCCTTCGCCACCTCGACGATGACAGGGAGGGTGGAGAAGGCGGTGTGACCGGTGCCGGCGAGGACGGTCATGAGCCAGGTGACCACCGGTGCCCACAGGGTGATCTGGCGGGGGTTGCGGCGGAGGAAACGCTCGGCGACGTGGACGAGGTAGTCCATGCCGCCGGCGAGCTGCATCGCGGAGATGGCCGCGATGACGCACATGATGATGCCGATGACGTCGAAGGGGATGCCCTCCGCGCTGACCGGGATGCCGGTGAGGCTGAGCAGGAGGACACCGAGGCCACCGGCGAATCCGATGGCGATGGAGCCGAGGCGGGCGCCGAGGAAGATGGCGCCCAGGACGATGAGGATCTGGAGTGCCAGGAGCATGTCGTGGAACTTTCTCGGGAAGGAAGATACTACTTAACAGAATACTGTCCGGATGCTTCCGTTACCCTGTCCAGAAGGAAGAAAAAGGCCCGGTTGTGTGGAACTCCACACAACCGGGCTCTCAGTTATCGCCTACTGATCGAGGTACAGACGACCCCGGAACTCGGGGTGCATGAGGTTCTCCTTGCTCAGCACCCGCTCCAGGGTCTCGGCGTCCATGAGCTCACGCTCGAGGACGATGTCCTTGACGGAACGGCCCGTCTCCGCGGCCTCACGGGCGACGAGGTCGCCGTTGTGGTGGCCGATGAACGGGTTGAGGTAGGTGACGATGCCGATCGAGTTCTCCACGAAGGTACGGCAGACGTCGGCGTTGGCGGTGATGCCCTCCACGCACTTCTCGCGCAGGGTCACGGCGGCGTTGCCCAGGATGCGGATCGACTGGAACATGGACTCGGCCATGACCGGCTCCATGACGTTGAGTTGCAGCTGACCGGCCTCGGCGGCCATGGCGACGGTGAGGTCGTTGCCGAACACCTTGAAGCACACCTGGTTGACCACCTCGGGGATGACCGGGTTGACCTTGCCCGGCATGATCGAGGAACCGGCCTGGCGCGGCGGCAGGTTGATCTCGTTGAGGCCGGCACGCGGACCGGAGGAGAGCAGACGCAGGTCGTTGCAGATCTTCGACAGCTTCATGGCGGCTCGCTTCACACCCGAGTGGGCGTGGACGTAGGCGCCGGTGTCGGAGCTCGCCTCGATGAGGTCGAGGGCGGACTTGACGTCCAGGCCGGTGACCTCCGCGAGGGTGGCGGTCACCTGGTGGCGGTAGCCGGCCGGGGTGTTCACGCCGGTGCCGATCGCGGTCGCACCGAGGTTGACCTCCAGGAGGCGGTCGGCGGCGTTGCGCAGGACGGACTGCTCCTCGGCCAGGTTGTGGGCGAAGGCGTTGAACTCGTCGCCGAGGGTCATCGGGACGGCGTCCTGCAGCTGGGTGCGGCCCATCTTGAGGATGTCCTGGAACTCACGGCCCTTCTCGCGGAAGGACTTCTGCAGGTCGTCCATCTGCTGGATGAGGGTCGACAGTGCCGCGTAGAGGCCCAGGCGGAAGCCGGTCGGGTAGGCGTCGTTGGTGGACTGGGACATGTTGACGTCATCGTTGGGGTTGATGATGTCGTAGCGGCCCTTCTCCTCCCCCAGGTACTCGAGCGCGAGGTTGGCGATGACCTCGTTGGTGTTCATGTTCACCGAGGTACCGGCGCCACCCTGGAAGATGTCGATCGGGAACTGGTCCATGCAGCGACCCTCCTCGAGGATCTGGTCGCAGGCCCACACGATCGCCTCGTGCTTCTTGGCGGGCAGCGTGTGCAGACGGCGGTTGGCCATCGCCGCCGCCTTCTTCACCTGCACCATGCCGCGGATGAACTCCGGCACGTGGTTGATCGTGGTGCGCGAGATCTGGAAGTTGTTCATCGCGCGCATGGTGTGGATGCCGTAGTAGGCGTTGGCCGGGACCTCGAGGTAGCCGAGGAGGTCCTCCTCGGTGCGGGTCTTCCGGGCGACGGTGGTGGCGGGGGCTGCAGCCTCCACCTCAACGTCAGGGTTGACGGCAGGCTGTTCCGTGGACTCCGTGGATTCCGTGGGCTCCGGGGACTGCGCCATGGTGGGGTTCCTCTCACTCGACTAACTGGGGAAATGTAAGAAAAGTCTCACCCGCCCATCTTAGTCAGCGCGCATTCCGACTGTCCCCATACGTCGCCGGCCCCGGACCAGTCCAGGTCCGGGGCCGGCGGGAAAGCGGGCGGTCAGATACGGGCGATGCGCAGCTCAGAGGCCAGGATGGCCTCGGCGCCGAGCTCGTCGAGCTGGTCCATGACCGTGTTGACGCCCTTGCGCGGCACGAGGGCGCGCACGGCGACCATGTCGTCGCGGGACAGCGGGGAGACCGTCGGGCCGGACAGACCGGGGGTGACGGCGGAGGCGGCCTCGAGCTCGCTGCGGGCGATGTTGTAGTCGATCATGAGGTAGTTCTGCGCGGTGAGCACACCCTGGATGCGGCGCAGGACGAGGTTGTGCTCGGCGGTGAGCTCCAGGTCACGGCGGCCGACGATCACGGCCTCGGAGGTCACCAGCGGCTCACCGAAGGGGGCCAGGCCCTGCTGGCGCAGGGTGTTGCCGGTGGAGACGATGTCGGCGATGGCGTCGGCGACACCCAGCTTGATGGAGATCTCCACCGCGCCGTCGAGACGGATGACCTCGGCCTCGATGCCGCGGGCGGCCAGATCGTTCTTGACCAGGTTCGGGTAGGCCGAGGCGATGCGCTTGCCGGCCAGGTCCTCGACGGTCCAGGTCTCGTCCGCCGGGGCGGCGTACCGGAAGGTGGAGGCTCCGAAGCCGAGGGGCAGCAGCTCGTCGACCTGGGCGCCGGAGTCGTGGGCCAGGTCGCGGCCGGTGATGCCCATGTCGAGGCGGCCGTTGGCCACGTAGATGGCGATGTCCTTCGGGCGGAGGAAGAAGAACTCCACGTCGTTGGCACGGTCGAACACGGCCAGGGCACGGCTGTCGCCGCGGCCCTTGTAGCCGGCCTCGCGGAGGATCTCCACGGCGGCCTCCGACAGTGAACCCTTGTTGGGGACGGCGATCTTGATCATGGTGGTCTCCTTAGAGGTTCTTGTAGATGTCGTCGGGGGTCAGCCCACGGGCGACCATCATGACCTGGGTCCAGTAGATGAGCTGGCTCATCTCCTCGGCCAGTTCCTCATCGGACTGGTACTCGGCGGCGATCCAGACCTCCCCGGCCTCCTCGATGATCTTCTTGCCGATATGGTGCACGCCCTTGTCCAGGGCTTCCACGGTGCCGGAGCCCTCGGGGCGGGAGGCGGCACGATCGGTGAGTTCGGCAAACAGGGAGTCAAAGTTCTTCACGGGGGGACATTATTCCATGCCCCACCTCTCAGCGCTGCAGATGGTGGAACCAGTCCAGCACCGTGTCCGCCCCCACCCCCACAAAATCGTTCCTGCCGTGCAGGGAGGCGAGTGTGACCACTCCCTCCGGCACCACCGTGTCCTCGTACCACGGCAGCCCGATCACCCGGCAGCCCGCGGTGACGGCCGCGGTCATGCCGGTGAAGGAGTCCTCGAACACGAGGCAGTCCGCCGGGTCCGCGCCGACCTTCTCCGCCGCCCGCAGGTACATGTCCGGCGCCGGCTTCGGGCGGGGCACCTCGTCGCCGGTGACGGAACCGGAGAAGTAGTGCTCCCCCACCGCCGCGATCGACAGGTCCGCCAGGGAACGCTCGGTGTTGGTGGTCACGAGCATGGGCAGGTCGCGGGTCGACAGGTCGTCGAGAAGCTCGGTGACCCCCGGATTGGGGGCGAGCGACGCACGCATCAGTTCCGCCATGCGCTCGTTCATGAACGCGCGGAAGCGCGGGTGATCGTCCTCGGTGACGGTGAGCCCGGCATGGTTCGCGCACACCTGGACGGTGTGGTGGAAGCTGCCGCCGATGGTGGTCTCCCGCAGCGCGGGGGTGAGGCGGCGACCCATGAGCTCGGAGAGTTCGTAGGTGAACTGCTCCCAGAGGGGCTCGGTGTCGACGAGGGTGCCGTCCATGTCCCAGAAGATGGCGGCGGGGGCGGTGAGTGTGGGGTTAATCGATCTCCGGCAGCTCGGACAGTGCCTCGTCGTCCGCGCCGGTGGCGGCGGAGGCGTCATGGATGAGTTCGTTGAGCACGGTGGTCTCCTCCGGCTCGAGGACGGCGTCGTCGTGCTTCCGGTTGTACGTCTCCAGCTTCTCGACGTACCTCTGCACCACCGTCACCAGCATCTCCCCGGGCGGATCGGCGGGCAGGCCGTCGAGGGAGTCGAGCAGATCCTCGAGGATCTTCCTCAGCTCCGGGAGGGCGGCCGGGTTGAAGGGTTCGTCCCAGAACTCCTTCTCGTCCTCCTTGAGGTAGCTGCCGGTGGCGAACTCGGTGAGCTCGGTGATGAAGTCGTCGACGTTCTGCTGGAATTCCGCGCGGATGGTCATGGTGCACATTGTTCCCGAAAACGCCTACACCCGCACGCCCAGCAGGGCGTCGGCGGCGGTGCGGACCAGTTCAGCGGCCCCCTCCTCGTCTGTGCCCCGGTCGGACACGGTCCACGCGTCGACGGCGGCGAGCGCCCCGGGGGTGTCCAGGTCGTCCGCCAGGCGGGTGCGCAGCTCCGCCACCAGCGCCTCGGCGCCCGCCAGGGTGCCGGGCTGCGCGCAGGCCTCCCGCCACGCCGCGAGGCGGGCCTCCGCGTCGGCGAGGACCCGGTCCGACCAGTCGCGGTCGGAACGGTAGTGGGAGGCGAAGACGCCGAGGCGGATCGCGTCCGGCTCGTGCCCGGCGGCGGTGAGACGGTGCACGAAGACGAGGTTGCCCAGGGACTTGCTCATCTTCACCCCGTCGAGGCCGATCATGCCGGCGTGGACGTAGTGCCCCGCCATGCGCTCGACCCCCAGCCCCGCCTCGGCGTGCGCCGCGGAGAACTCGTGGTGCGGGAAAATCAGGTCGCTGCCGCCGCCCTGGATGGCGAACGACGCCCCCAGACGGTTCGTCGCGATCGCCGAGCACTCGATGTGCCAGCCCGGCCGCCCCGGGCCGAAGGGCGAGTCCCAGGCGGGCTCCCCCTCCCGGTGGGCACGCCACAGCAGGGCGTCCAGGGGGTCCCGCTTGCCGACGCGCTCCGGATCCCCTCCCCGCTCCGCGAAGAGCTCCTCCATCGTCGCGCGGTCGTAGTTGGACTCGTAGCCGAAGTTCCCCGTCGCCTCGATGGAGGCGTAGACGTCCGGGTACTCGTCGTCGACGACGTAGGCGGCGCCGGCGTCGAGAAGCTTCTGCACCATCTCGATGACCTCGTCGACCGACTCGATCGCCCCGATGTAGTCGCGCGGCGGGATGACGCGCAGTGCCTCCATGTCGGAGCGGAAAAGGTTGATCTGGTCGGTGCCCAGCTCCCGCCAGTCGACGCCGTCGCGCTGCGCACGCTCGAAGAGCGGGTCGTCGACGTCGGTGATGTTCTGCACGTAGTGGACGCCCAGGCCCTGGTCGAGCAGCAGGCGGTGGACCAGGTCGAACGTCAGGTAGGTGGCCGCGTGCCCCAGGTGGGTCGAGTCGTAGGGGGTGATGCCGCAGACGTACATCCCGGCGTCCCCGGCGCCGGGGGCCTCCACCGGGCGGACGACGCCGTCCGCCGTGTCGTGGAGGGCGAGCGGGACGGGGGTGCCGCCGAGACGCGGGACTTCAGGATGGGGCCAGGAAAGCATGTCAACAACCTTAACGCCTCCCCGATGGTGGCACCTACCCGGTCTAGAAGGGCTGCAGCACCCCGAGGGCCAGCAGCGCCATGACGCCCAGGCCGACCGGGATGCGGTACGCCGCGAACCACGCGAAGGAGTGGTGGGCGACGAACTTGAGCAGCCACGCGATCGAGAGGTAGCCGAGCACGAAGGTGATGAGCGTGCCCACACCCAGCTGCAGCGCGGAGGCGGCCTGGCCGGCCTGGGGCGCGAAGGCGTCGGGAAGCGAGAACAGGCCGGAGGCCAGCACCGCGGGGATCGCCAGCAGGAAGGAGAAGCGGGTCGCGACCTCACGGTCGAGGTTCATGAACAGACCGGCCGAGACGGTGCCGCCGGAGCGGGAGACGCCCGGGATGAGCGCCAGGCACTGCGCCAGGCCCATGATGACCGCGTCCTTCATCGTCAGCTCGTCGAAGCTGCGCTGCTTCCTGCCGAACTTCTCCGCGAAGATGAACACGAAGGAGAAGAGCACGAGCACCGTCGCGGTGATCCACAGGTTGCGGGCGCCCTCGCGGATGATGTCCCGGCCCAGGAAGCCGATGATCGCCACCGGCAGGGTGCCGACGATGACCATCCACCCCATCCGGTACTCGAAGTTCCGGGCCGCCGGGTTGAACAGGCCCCGGAACCAGCCGGTGAGGATGAACCAGATCTCCCGCGCGAAGTACACCAGCACCGCGGCCTCCGTGCCCAGCTGCACGACGGCGGTGAACGAGGCACCGGCGTCGACGCCGAAGAACAGCTCGGAGACGATGCGCAGGTGGCCGGAGGAGCTGACGGGCAGGAACTCCGTGAGTCCCTGGACGACAGAGAGCACCACGACCTGGAGCCAGGACATCTGCTCCGGGGTGGCTGAGGCGAGTACGGTCAGGTCATTCACCCGGCCAACGCTACTACTACTGTGGTGAGCGTGAAACAACGATTGGTGGGGTCCAGCGGTCTGCGCGTCTCGGAGCTCGGTCTGGGGACCGGGACCTGGGGAGTCGGCGCCGGGCAGGAGGAGGCGCAGGTCATGCTGCGTATGTTCCTCGACGCCGGGGGCACGCTCATCGACTCCTCCCCCGCCTACGGCCACGGCCGGTCCCAGGAGGTCCTCGCCTCCGTGCTTGCCGACGCCGCCCTCCCCCGTTCCGCCTACGTCCTCTCCTCCTCCGCGGGCGTCGCCCCCGACTCCCCCGTCGGCCGCCGCGTCGACTGCTCCCGCCGCACCCTCATGCAGCAGCTCGACGAGACGCTGCGCGTGCTGGGCACCGACCACCTCGACCTGTGGTCGGTGGGCTACTGGGACGAGAAGACCCCGCCGCTCGAGGTGCAGGACACCCTCGACTGGGCGGTGCGCACCGGTCGCACACGCTACGCCGGCGTGCGGGACTACGCCGGATGGCAGCTGGCGGTGACGTCCTCCCCGCGGATCGTGGCCACCCAGCACGAGTACTCCCTGCTCAACCGCGACATCGAGGAGGAGCTCGTCCCCGCGGCCCGCCACCTCGGGGTGGGCGTCCTGGCGGCGGCCCCGCTGGCGCAGGGCGTGCTCACCGGGCGTTACCGCAGCTCCCTGCCCCACGGCATGCGCGCCGAGGTGCACGCGCGGCTGGGGCTGAAGTCCCACACCGTCGTCGATGCCGTCACCACCGCCGCCGACGGCCTGGACATCCCGCCGGCGGTCGTCGCCCTGGCGTGGGCCCGCGACCGGGCCGGCGTCGCCTCGGCCATCGTCGGCGCCTCCCGCCGCGAGCAGCTCGCCGAGCTGCTCACCGCGACGGGCACGGTCCTGCCCCGGGCGATCGTCAAGGCACTGGACGACGTGTCACGCTGATAGGCTCACTAAGCGTGAATGCCGGACGTGTGACAGCCCTGGCGGCGCTGACCGCCACCTCCCTCCTCCTGGTCGCCTGCAACGTGGGCCCCAACCCGGAGGTCCCCGACCTCGGGAACGCCGTGGCGGAGGTGTCACCCCCGTCCACCACGCCCGCCGGAGAGGTCCTCGACCTGCCCGCCGCATGGGCCGAGGTCTCCGACATGGAGGCCGCCGGCGACGTCCTGGGCCTGCGCTCGGGGACCACCCTGGCGCTCGGCACCCTCGAGCAGCTGCGCGCCGGGGACGCCACCGAGGTGGAGGTCTCCGCCCACTGCGGTGACCTCAACGCCTCCGCCGACACCTTCGTCCTCGCGTGCCGTGACGAGGTGCTGCTTGTCGACGCCGCCACGGGGGACGTCGAGAAGCGTTCCCTCGCGGGCACCGCCGCTGCACCGGCGGACTCCGCCGTCCTCACCTCCACCGGTGAGCTCATCGTCGGCTCCGCCGAGGAGAGCAAGGTGCTCGTCTTCGAGCAGGGCAACGACGAGCCGGTCGAGACCATCACCGTCGCCGGACACACCAGCCAGCTGGTGGCCGTCCCGGTCGAGGGCGCCGGGGACTCCGTGGTGCGCTCCAACTTCACCAGCACCACCATCCAGGACGTCCACTGGCGTGACGGCCGCCAGGGCGGCACCCTGCGCGTCGGACTCGGCATCGGGCAGATGTCGGTCGGCGACAACGGTGTCATCCTCGCCTCCGACAACCGCGGCGGCCAGCTCGCCGTGTACACGGCCACCGACGTCGTGCGCCTCCACCAGACCCACCCCGTCGCGGGCAGCCCCTGGGGCGTGGCCTGGGACGGCGAGCGGGACCTCGCGTGGATCTCCACCACCGCCGACAACACCCTGCACGGCTTCGACCTCTCCACCGGCGTGCCGGAGGAGAAGGTCACCCTCGACACCGTCGCCGACGTGCACAACGTCATCGCGCTCGCCGACGGCACCCTCGTCCTCGCCTCCGCCACCGGCGACGGCCTCCAGATCATCACCGACGTCTCCTCCTAGGAAGGACCCCGCACGTGTCTCTGCGCCACTCCGCCTACCAGCTGGCCCTGAAGGGAATGTTCACCCTGCGGCCCGAGCGCATCCACGGCCTCATCGCCGGTGGACTCGGTGTGCTCCAGGCCGCCGGACCGCTCAACCGTCTGCTGGGCAAGGTCGTCCCCGTCACCGACCCGGTGCTCTCCCAGGAGGTCTTCGGCGTCACCTTCCCGCGCCCGCTGGGCCTGGCGGCCGGCTTCGACAAGAACGCCTCCGCCGCCGACACGTGGACCGCCCTCGGCTTCGGCTACTCCGAGCTGGGCACCGTCACCGCCTCCCCGCAGCCGGGCAACCCCACCCCCCGACTGTTCCGTCTGCCGGCGGACAAGGCGATCCTCAACCGGATGGGCTTCAACAACGACGGCGCCGCCGTCGCCGCCGAGAACCTGCGCCGCCGCCGCTCCGACGACGTCATCGGCATCAACATCGGCAAGACCAAGGTCGTCCCGGCTGAGGAGGCCGTCGACGACTACCGACGCTCCGCCTCCCTCCTCGGCGACCTCGCCGACTACCTGGTGGTCAACGTCTCCTCCCCCAACACCCCGGGTCTGCGTGACCTGCAGGCCGTCGAGTCGCTGCGCCCGATCCTGGCGGCCGTCCAGGAGTCGACCACCACGCCGGTGCTGGTGAAGATCGCCCCCGACCTCTCCGACGAGGACGTCGACGCCGTCGCCGACCTCGCCCTGGACCTGGGCCTGGCGGGCATCGTCGCCACGAACACGACCATCTCCCGCGAGGGACTGTCCACCCCGGCCGCCGAGGTCGCCGCCATGGGGGCCGGCGGCATCTCCGGCCCGCCGGTCGCCGACCGCGCCCTCGAGGTGCTGCGCCGCCTCCACGCGAAGGTGGGTGACCGTCTGGTGCTCATCTCCGTCGGCGGCATCTCCACCCCGCAGCAGGCGTGGGAGCGCATCACCTCCGGCGCCACCCTCCTGCAGGGCTACACCGGCTTCATCTACGGCGGCCCGGACTGGATCCGCGACATCCACCGCGGCATCGCCGACCAGATCCACCGCCACGGCCTGGACAGCATCACCGAGGCCATCGGGTCGGACCTGCCCTGGCTGGCCAACCCGGCGCACAACTGACACAGTGAAGCCCCCGCGAGTTGAGACTCGCGGGGGCTTTCTCGTGCCTTCTAACGCCTCGGGATGAGCGAGCGCCGGATGATCAGCGCACACATGAACGCGAACACCGCGTACATCGCCAGCCAGTACTGCGCCATGAGGCCCAGCGGCTCATTGGGGATGAACCGCGAGAAGATGACGATCGCCACCGCCACCGCCAGCGCGACGACCTGCGTGCGGCTGGAGGACTGGTCGGCGCGGATCGTCGCGAAGGCGCCGAGGATGACCGCGGCCACCAGGATGGAGAGGAAACGCGGCGTCACCGCGAACGGGGCCATCCAGCCGTCGAGGAACACCGCCACGACGGCGAAGATGGCCAGTGCAACAGCGAGCGCCATGAAGGCGCCGCCGACACGCAGCGCCAGGGGCACCCGGAAGGTCCGCTCGGGGCGGGAGTTCTTTTGGCTCATAGCCTCTAGAGACTACTTGTTCTCGTACCAGCCCCACAGGATGGCACGGCCGAGGGAGTGGAAATAAAGGTTGAAGCCCAGCACCGTCGCCGTGGAGTCCGGGTCGATGTCCAGCTTCTCGACGTCCACCGCATGCACCGCATACAGGTAGCGGTGCGGCGCGTGGCCCGCCGGAGGGTTGGCGCCGTAGTAGGCCTTCATGCCGGCGTCGTTCGCCAGGGTCACGGCGCCGACGCCGAGGTCCTCCGTCTTGCCTGCACCGCTGGGCAGGCTGGTGGTCTCCACCGGAATGTTGAACGCCGCCCAGTGCCAGTAACCGGAGGCCGTCGGGGCGTCCGGGTCGAAGCAGGTCACCGCGAGGGACTTGGTGCCCTCCGGCAGACCGGACCAGGACAGCTGCGGGGAGATGTTCAGCGGCGCGCACTGGTCGGCTGCCAGCTGGTCACCGTTCTGCAGGTCGTGGGAGGTCAGGGTGAAGGACGGCAGGTCCTTCAGCGGGGCGTACGGGTCGGGACCGGGGAAACGGGGATCGTCTGCGTAGTTGCTCATAACCCCGTTGTACCTGAGATCACACCCCGGTGTCCGGGGAATGCGGCGCCACTCCCCCGCTGCCCTCCGGGGCTCCCCGTAGCGACGTTTCTCCGCTTGTGCGCTGTGTGTGCTCAACAGTGCTTTAAACAGTGTCTCTTACACCCCTGTAACTAGCCTCTGACCTGCCGATTTGTGTCTTTCACATGAGTAGGGCTACAGTAATGCAGGTGCCCAGCCGAGAGGGTGAGCACAGAAAAGAGAATGACACCCAGCCCGGGTGGCGGAATGGCAGACGCGCTAGCTTGAGGTGCTAGTGTCCTATTAACGGACGTGGGGGTTCAAGTCCCCCTCCGGGCACAGATGTGATGCCGCGGGACAGGATATGTCCCGCGGCATCACTCCTTTCCAGGGCCTCCCACCGGTTGCGGGTTAAGCACCAAAAAGTGTGTCTGGCCCGGGCGTGTCGTCTGGGCCAGACGAGGCGGGTCAGCGGCCTATCCATCCTTGCTGGATGCCCATGGAGTGCTGGTAGCTGGAATCAATCGCAGTGTCGTAGCCTGCAGGGGCACCGATTCCGTTTATGTCGGGGCGGGTGTTTTCGTGGTTGACCAAGTCCTGCGCCGTGGAAAGTGCGACTTGGCCCCAGGACTGACTCCTGGCGATCGCTACTGGATCGTCAGGAGTTTGTGTCTTCAGGTACAGCCACCAGTCAATGACGGTGCGTTGATGGGGACGCGACAGTCCGCGGTGGCGACGGGCGAGCTCTTTGACCGGTGCGTTGAACCCGCCCTCCAGGACGTTGGTGGTCGGGGCGAACCTGTCCGGGTCCACGGCCCCGGCAGGTGGTTGGAGGTAGTTGAACAGCAGTTTCCGCCGGTACAACGACAGCAGCGAATGATAGGCGGCACGGACCCGTGGATGGGTGAACACCTGCTTGTACTGACGGGTCACCGGGTCCTGGACGGTGGTCTTCTGGTTGAGCCAGTCCTGGTAGACGGCACCGAACTGCTGGAGGTGCGCGGTCCATTCGGCGGCCTGGTCCAGGGTGGTGATCCGGGTCAGCTGCAGGGCCAGACGGTAGATGGTTTTCCCTGCGTCGGTGCGTGGCCGGCTGGTGGTGTGGCGGCGGACAACTCGTTGGGCGTGGACCAGACACCGTTGGATGATTGTGGTCGGCCATGTGGAGGTGATCGCGGAGGCGGCGCCTTGGCCACCATCGATGACAGCCATCAATGGTGCGGGGATCGGGCTGATCAGTTCCCGGTAGGCGGCGGTGGTTTCTGTGCGTGCCCAGGTCCAGTTGATGATGTGGGTGCGGCTGGCGGCGATGAGCAGGCAGCCGCTGGCCAGGAAGGTGGCATCGAGGAAGATCTGGTCGTGGATGCGGTGCGGGTCGACTGCTGAGGGTGGGATGATCCACCAGCACCAGGACATCCGACGGCTGAGGGTGTTGCGGTGGCGGCCGTGGTGTTCGGCCAGGGCCGTCAGGGATTGTGTGCCGGTGACCCAGGTGATGAAGGTCCGCATGGTGGCGGCGTGGGGGTGGTCGTGCTGGGTGGTGCGGACAAAGGAGTGTCCGCAGTCGGTGCAGCGCCAGCGGGTGGTGCCTTTGCTGGTGGTGCCGTTTTTCTTGGTGGTGTGGCTGCATACGGGGCAGCGGGGTCGGTTTGTGGTCACCGCTTACAGCCAATCGAGCGGGCCTAGCAGAAGGCGGCACCGGGGTGGGTTAACGTGCGGGAAATAGCTGTTCGGGAGCGGACCTGACCCCTTGATGGTGGACACGCTGAAACCAGCATTTCGCTGGGGAAGTGAGGTACCTTTCCACCATGCCACGCAAGACCTACACCGAGCAGTTCAAGCGTGACGCAGTGGCGTTGTACGAGTCGACTCCCGGAGCAACGATCAACGCGATCGCCTCCGATCTCGGAGTCAACCGCAACTCCCTGCGCACCTGGCTCGACTCCTTCGGCACCGGCACCAAAACCAACGCCAACGGCGAGAAAGTCGCCAGCCCCGTCGCCGCGGCCAACAGCGCACGCACCCCGGCTGAAGGACTCTCCGATACCGAGCGCATCCGCGTGTTGGAACGCGAAAACGCCAAGCTCCGGGAGGAACGAGAGATCCTGCGCAAGGCGGCTAAATATTTCGCGGAAGAGACGAATTGGTGAACCGCTTCCGATTTGTTGACGACCACCGAGACTTCTACGAGGTCAAGCGGTTATGTGAGGTTCTGAAGATCAACCGGTCCTCGTACTACGCCTGGAAATCGGCTGCCCCTGCCCGCCAGCAACGCCTCGTCGCCGACGCGGTGCTGGGAGCGCAGATCAAGACCACCTTCAACGCCGAGAACGGCTGCTACGGGGCGAAACGTGTGACTGCGACTATCAACTCCAGCGACGGCAACTCCGCCGGCGGCGTTGTTGTGCAGCGGGTCAATCACAAGCGCACGGCCCGGCTGATGCGGCAGATGGGTCTGTTCGGCTACACGAAAAAACGCCGCGTGAAGACCACCGTGTCTGCGAAACGGGTTCCGAAGTTCCCGGACCTGTTGAAACGTCGGTTCACCGCAGCCAAGCCGAACACGGTCTACGTCGGCGATATCACGTACCTGCCGATCGCGGACGGGTCGAATATGTACCTGGCCACCGTTATTGATTGCTATTCGCGGCAGTTGACCGGTTTCGCGATCGCCGACCACATGCGCACCGAGTTGGTCGAAGAAGCCCTCACGATGGCCCACGGGGCCCGAGGTAGTCTTGACGGGGCGATTTTCCACTCGGATCACGGCAGTGTTTATACCTCTGAGCAGTACCGGAGGTTGTGTGAGCAGTTCGGCGTCACCCAGTCGATGGGAGCGATCGGGACGAGTGCGGATAACTCGTTGGCGGAGTCGTTCAACGCGTCACTGAAGCGGGAAGTCCTTCAGGATGAGCCTGTTTTTCCAAGTCAGCTGGTGTGCCGCCGGGATGTGTTTCGGTGGTGCACCCGGTACAACACGAAACGTTTGCACTCATGGTGCGGCTACCGCTCGCCGAATGCCTTTGAAGCCGCCTGATTAGCTACACTGACTATCGCATCTTGATGAAATCCCCGTGTCCACTTTCCGGGGTTCGGGCCCAGCTATTAAACCCCGGTTTAGTGGCACTGTGCTGGGGCTACGCAGAGTCACGGACACACTTTTTAGTGCTTAACCCCCGGTTGCGGTGGGAGGCCCTGACCATTTGGTGTGACACCGAAGTTCGAGACGACTCGTTCGGGGCCCCGGTGTCACACGGAACGGTCACGGCCGGGGAGCCCCTCTCCTGTGCTAGGTTGGGCACCAACATGGTCAGCCCGATGCCGTACAGGTACGGGCTGTTTTCCATTCACGGGAAGAGCGGAAAGGTGTGGCAGTGCAGTACGACAAGCCCTGGCTCACAGTGGACGCCCAGGTCGACCGTCTGCTGGAGCAGAACCTGCAGGTGGACGACCGTGCCCGCGCCCGCCTCGTCCTGGAGGCCATCGGCTACTACCGGCTCATCGGTTACCTGTACCCCTACCGGGTGTTCGAGGAGCACGTGGACGCCGACGGTGAGATCCACCGTCGGGCGTCGGGGGTGTTCCGCCCCGGCACCACACTCGCCCACGCCGAGGAGATCATCGATTTCGACCGGGAACTGCGCCTGCTGTTCCTCGACGGTCTGGAGCGCATCGAGGTGGCGCTGCGCATGCGCCTCGGCTACGTCCTGGGGCGGATCTCCGCCTTCGCCTACGAGGACCCGGACAACTTCATCGAGTCCTTCTCCATGCCCTCACCGGACCCGGGGGAGCCGAGCAAGCACGCCCAGTGGCTGAGGGGTGTGCGGGAGCGGCAGGCGGATTCCGACGAGTGGTTCGTCCGGCACTTCCGTCGCAAGTACGACGACCGGATGCCGGTGTGGGCCCTGACGGAGATCCTCGAGCTGGGTCAGCTCTCCGTGCTGTACCGCGCGATGCGGCGGGAGGACGCCGAGGAGGTCGCCGCCGCCTTCGGGATCCCCACGAAGGCGATGATGGGCAGCTGGCTCGCCAGCCTCAGTTACGTGCGCAACCTGGCCGCCCATCAGGCCCGGCTGTTCAACCGGAGGCTGCTCTACACCCCTCCGCGCCCCAAGTTGGGGCAGATCCCCGTGCTCGACCACCTGCGGGACTCCGACGACCGGAAGTTCAGCACCTACAACGCCCTGGCGGTCGTCGCCTACCTGATGCGTTCGATCGACCCGTCGGTCAACTGGTCGGCGACCGCCGCGGAGCTGCTACGCCGCTTCCCCACCTCCTTCGCCCTGACGGTCGAGTCGCTCGGGGCGCCGGCCTACTGGGAGCAGCTCGAGCTCTGGCGGTCATGAGAACGCGCCCCGCCCCTCAGGAAGGGGGCGGGGCGCGGGGTTGCTCCTAGTGCTCGTGCGGATCGTTGTCCGCGTCCTCCTTGGTCTCGTGGTAGGTGCCCGGCCTGTGGTCGGGGGCCGCGTAGATGGAGTAGAGCTTGACGGTCTCGGTGCCCTCGTTGACGAAGTTGTGCCACTTGCCGGCGGGCACGAAGATCGCGAAGTCGTCCTCCACCTCCTGGTCGATGTCGAGCTTGTCCTCGCTGTCACCGATCATGATGCGGCCCTTTCCGGCCTCGAGGCGGAGGAACTGGTCGTGGTCCTCGTGGACCTCCGCGCCGATCTCACCGCCGGCAGGGATGGCCATCACGGTCATCTGGAGGTACTGCCCGGTCCACAGGGTGTCGCGGAAGGCCTCGTTCTCCTTGGTCACGTCCTCGATGTCCAGGACGTAGGGGTTGGGTCCGTGGTCGGTGCGCAGGTCTGCCATGGTGTCTCCTCGGGAGTCTTCGGGTGCACGGTCCCCCTCAAGCGTATCGATGCTCCCCCGCCGCGGCCATCACTCCCTGCCTGACCTGCGCTCCCGGGGGCGTAGACTGACCGCTTGTGAGAAAGTTCGGGCAGTTCGTCGTCGGCGTCGTCCGCGACGCTGTCGCCGCGGTGGCCGCCTGGTCGTGGCCGCGCCGCCTCGTGGTGCTCCTGGCGCTCATCGCCTTCGTGGGGGTGTCGGTGGTGGTGGACGTGCCGTCGATCGCCACGTTGCGGCAGTGGGCGGAGGCGGCGGGTCCGTGGTTCCTGGGGCTGTTCTGGGTGGGGTACGTACTCATCACGCAGTTCCCCGTGCCCCGGACGATCCTGACGCTGTCCAGCGGCGTCCTGTTCGGCCCCTGGGTGGGCGTCCTGGTGGCTCTGTCGGCGACGACGGTGGCGGCGGCGCTGAGCCTGTCGGTGGTGCGGGGGCTGCTCGGTGACTGGATGGCACCGCGGCTGCGGCATCCAGCTGTAGCGGGCATCAATGCGCGTCTGGAGCAGCGGGGCTGGCTCGCGGTGACGAGCCTGCGGATGATCGCCGGCGTGCCGTTCTCGGTCATGAACTATGCGGCGGCGCTGACGAGCGTGCCGTTGGGGATGTTCACCGTGGCGACGCTCGCGGGTTCGGCTCCGGGCACGGTGGTGACGGTGTTCCTGGGGGACATGCTGGCCGGGGACCTGGATCCGGTGGTCATCGGCCTCACGGTGGCGTTGGCGGTGGCGGGGTTCATCGGACTCGCCGTCGACCATCGACTACCGGTCAAGTCTGTGACGTAGACTATGTGCCATGTTGGCCATTCATGCACGCTACCGGGGACGGGAGATCCGCCGCGCCCAGCTGGTGCGTCGTTCCGCGGAAGCGCTGTCGACCCTGAACGGGGTCGGTGAGTTCGAGATCCTCGGCGTCGAGGACATCTGCGCGGTCGTGGACTCCCCCGCCGCCCTGTGCGACACGGTGATGGCGCTGCTGTCGGACGGCAGCTGGGCCATCGGTATCGGCGTGGCCCCGGGTTCGACCGACGAGGACCACACCCGGGCGTCCGCGACCGGGGCGCTGCGCGGTTCGGTGCGGGCGGGCACGGTGAAGGTGGCGATCAGCCCGAAGGGGTCCTCGACCCTGGAGTCGGACATCGCGGCCGTCTTCGCCCTCATGGGGCATGTGCTGAGCAAGCGCACCATCGAGGGCCGGGAGGCCACGTCACTGGTGCGCTCGGGGCTGAATCAGAATGAGGCCGCCGAGGAGCTGGGCATCTCCAAGCAGGCGATGTCCCAGCGCCTGCAGGCGGCCGGGTGGCAGGCGGAGACCGCCGGCTGGGGCCTGGCGGTCAACCTGCTGACCCGCGCGAACGCGGGTGCCACGGACTAGTAGTCGGTCTCGGGCTCACGCTTCTCGACGCCCCCGGCGCCGAAGTCCTCCACCGGGTCCAGGGTGGCCGGGGCCTCGATCTCCGCGGCTGGTGCCGGAGGCTTCTTCTGGGCCTTGAGCTCGTGCAGCTCCGGGTCGACGGGCTTGTTGGCCACCGCGGTGGCGGCGGCGACCGCCGCGGCGATCTCCGGGTCGGTGGCGGTGTTGAACCAGTCGTCGGTGTCCTCGTCACCGGCCATCTGGCGGGTCTCGTCGTCGACGTGGGAGGGCTCGTAGCGGAAGACACCCTGGTCGTCCTGCTTGGCGAAGGCCCGGGCGAACTGCTCGAGGGAGTCGCCGAACTGGGAGGGGATCATCCACATGGTGGAGGCCTGGCCCTCGGCCAGCTGCGGCAGCTTCTCCAGGTACTGGTAGGCCAGCACCTCGGGGGTGACCTGCGAGGACTTGATGGCGGCGTTGACCTTCTGGATCGCGCGCGCCTCACCCTGCGCCTGCAGGTAGCGGGCGGCACGCTCACCCTCGGCCTTGAGGATCATCGCCTGCCGCTCGGCCTCGGCCTGGAGGATGGCGGCGTGCTTCTCACCCTCGGCAGAGAGGATGCGGGCCTGCTTCTCACCCTCGGCGGTCTTGATGTCGGACTCGCGGCGGCCCTCGGCGGTGAGGATCATGGCGCGCTTCTCGCGGTCCGCCTTCATCTGCATCTCCATCGACTGCTGGATGGACGGCGGCGGGTCGATGGCCTTGAGCTCCACGCGGCTGATGCGCAGGCCCCACTTGGCGGTGGCGGCGTCCAGCTCGCCGCGGAGGCGGCGGTTGATGGTCTCGCGGGAGGTCAGGGTCTCCTCCAGCGTCATGCCGCCGACGACGTCACGCAGCGTCGCGACGGAGATCTGCTCGACGCCGACGATGTAGTTGTCGACGCCGTAGATCGCCTTGGCGGGGTCGTTGATCTGGAAGGTGACGACGATGTCGATCGCGACGGTCAGGTTGTCCTGCGTGATGACGGCCTGCGGTGGGAAGGAGACGACCCGCTCACGGGTGTCCACCCGGGCGCGGACGCGGTCGATGAACGGGACGAGCAGGGTCAGACCGCCGGAGACGGTGCGGGTGTAGCTGCCGAGCCGTTCGATGACCGCCGCCTCACCCTGCGGGATGAGGGCGATGGACTTGATGACGACGACGGCGACGAAGACGAGCAGGACTACCAGGAGTATGAGACCGGACATCTAGTTTTCCTTCCAGACGACTGCGGTGGCGCCGTCGATGCTGATCACGGAGACACGCTCACCCTCGGCGAACGTGTGGGTCGGGTCGAGGGAGCGGGCGGACCAGATGGATCCGTCGAGACGTACCTGTCCCCCGTGGGCCTCGATCGCCTCGATGACGACCGCGGTGGACCCGACCAGGGCCTGCGGGGAGGTGTCCAGTGCCTTCGGTGCCGCCATGCGGCGGCGCAGGAAGGGTTTGAGGAACACCAGCAGCGCGAAGGCCGCGACGGCGAAGGCCACCACGGATCCCCACAGCGGAGCCCCCGCCAGTGAGACGCCGGCGGCCGCGAGGGCGGCACCAGCGAGCATGAGCAGGGTGAACTCCCCGACCGCCAGCTCGAGGCCGGCGAGGACGAGTGCTGCGATGAACCAGACGATTGCCTCCACGGGATCCAACGTACCAACTGCCCCTACATGAGGTCGGCCTTGGAGAGCTCGGGCGTCGTGACGAAGTCGACGAGACGCTCGACCGCGCCGATGAGGGTGGAGTCGAGGTCCCGGAAGCTGGAGACCGCCGAGTAGACGCGGTGCCAGCCCTCCCGGGGGTCCGACCAGCCGAGTCGTCGGCACACGCCGGTCTTCCAGTCCTCGCCGTAGGGGACCTCGGGCCAGGCCCGGATGCCGACGGCCGCCGGCTTCACCGCCGCCCAGATGTCGATGTACGGGTGGCCGGTGACCAGGACGTGCTCCCCGACCGTCTGCGTCATGCGGGTCTCCTTGGAGCCCTCGACGAGGTGGTCGGCGAGCACGCCGACGCGCCGCCCGGGTCCGGGGCCGAACTCGGCGAGGCGGGACTCCAGGTTGTCGAGGCCCTCGAGGTACTCCACGACGACGCCCTCGACGCGCAGGTCATGGCCCCACACCTTCTCGACGATCGCCGCGTCGTGGACACCCTCCACCCAGATACGCGACGGGGCCGCGACCTTCGCCTCGAGGTTCTCCACCCGGCGGGACCCGGAGTTCGAGCGCCGGACCCGGGGCTCCTGGCGCGGGACGTGGCGGATGAGTGTCACCGGCTGCCCCTCGAGGAGGAAGCCGCCGTTCACGAGCTGGAAGAGGCGCTGCACCCCGCGGCGGTCCTCGAGGCGGACGAACTCTCCGTCGTAGGTGCGCTCCCAGCCGACGACCGCCCCGACGTAGTCGTCGCCGCGGACCTCGACGACGAGGCCGGGGGTGGCCTCGACCTTGGGGTACTCGCGGGGGCGGGAACGTGCGTGGCCGGAGAGGATGTCGCCGGCGTAGGGATCGTGGAAGCTCATGGCCGACCACTGTATCGGCTAGACTCCCCCGCCATGGATATCCGCGCCGAAGTCTGGTCCCCGCTGCAGAACACCGCCGTCTGGCTGGGTGCGTGGCTCCACGGGCTCGAGGCGACGGACAACGTCATCGACGCGCTGGCGGATCTCGGGGCGGACGGCCTGGTCGACGTCCTCGGGGACATCCGCCGCAGCGTCGGCCTCGACGGGGAGGAGCCGGCCCTGCGTCTGGTGCTCTCCGGGCCGGGCGAGGCGCCCGCCCTGCCGGCGGGGAGCGCGGCGGCGGAGGCGGCGTCGGTAAGCAGTGCCGGGGCCCTCGTGCTTGCCGACGCCGCCCCGCTCACCCACCACATCCTCGTCCCGGACGCGGAGGGGAACTGGGAGTGGTTCGTCGAGGAGGGGCCGCTGCCGGCCCCGGCGTGGCTGAGCCCGGGTGAGGCGGACGAGCTGCTGACGCAGGCGACGAACGAGGCGGCGCGGCTGGTCATGGCCTCGGGGTACACGACCGACGCGCTGGCGTCGCCACGCCTGACGGTGGGCACCCTCGCCGACTTCTACGACACGCCCGGCCTGCCCGCGGCGGTGCCGGGGCGGGCGGCGAAGCTCTTCGCGCGGGCCGACCGGGTGGGGGCGATCATCGAGACGGTCACCCGCCGGATGAACGACCACCGCATCGACCCGCAGCTGCTGGGCCTGTGGCGGCACATCCGCGCCGCGCGGATGGCCGGGGTGGCCTACGCGGTGCGCGAGTTCGGGCGGCTGACCTGACAGCAGCCCGGGCGGCAGGCCGCGCCGTTGACGGTGCAGCCCTGGACGGTGACGGTGCCGAGTGAGGCGGGCTCGGAGTTCTCGACGAGCTCGCCGATGATGTCGACGACCATGCCGGCGAACTCCTGCTCGGGGCCGGCGGTGCGGGTGCGCTCGACGTGGACGCCGTCGGTGCCGAGGTCGCGGGCGGCCTCGACGAGCTCGGTGTCGAGGTCCCAGATGACCTCCATGTGATCGGAGATGAAGCCCACCGGGCACACGACGACGGCGGTGACGCCCGCGGCCGCGAGGTCAGTGGTGTGGTCGACGATGTCGGGCTCGAGCCACGGGGTGCGCGGGTCGCCGGAACGGGACTGCCACACGACGTCGTACTCGTCGACGCCCGCGGCCTCCGCGATGAGGCGGGAGGCCTCCGCGACCTGGCGGGAGTAGAGGTGCGGGTCCTCGGGGCCGCCGGCGGCCTCGTCGGCGGCGGTGGGCACGGAGTGGGCGGTGAACAGGACGCGGGTGGCGTCGCGACGCTCCGCCGGGACCTTGTCCAGGGACTCGCGGACGGCGTCGGCCATGAGACGGACGAACACCGGGTGGTCGTAGAACTGGCGCAGCTTGGTGAACTCGACCGGCTCCACCCCCTTCTCCTCGAGGTGGGCGATCATCCGGCGGATGTCCTCGTTGTACTGCAGGCAGGCGGAGTAGCCGCCCCACGCGGAGGTGGCGAACACGAGGGCGCGACGCACGCCGTCGCGGGACATCTGCTCGGCGGTGTCCTCACCGAAGGGGTGCCAGTTGCGGTTGCCGAAGTAGACCGGCAGCTCCATCCCGCGGGAGGCCAGCTCCTTCTCCAGGTTGCCGATGATCTCCCGGTTGAGGCGGTTGAGCGGGCTCACGCCGCCGAAGTGGAAGTAGTGCTCACCGACCTTCTCCAGACGCTCACGCGGGATGCCGCGGCCACGGGTGACGTTCTCCAGAAAGGGGACGACCTCCTCGTCACCTTCGGGACCACCGAAGGAGAGGACGAGGAGGGCGTCGAAGTTCAGTTCATCAGCCATGTGCCTGAGCCTATCAACCCTTCGGTTGACGGCCGGACGACTGGCCGCGAACTAGATCAGCCGCACCGCGTACGGGGACATGCCGGACCAGCGGACCGGGGCCTTCTGCACGGTGGACCCGGAGTTCGGGGCCTCGAGCATCATGCCGTCACCGAGGTAGATGGCCACGTGGTGGTTGCCGGAGGGACCGTAGAAGATGAGGTCGCCGCGCTGCATCTGGCTCGGGTCGATCTTGGTGCCGTGGTTGTACTGGTAGCCGGTGTAGTGCGGCAGGGCGATGCCGACGCCGGCGAAGGCGTAGAGCACCAGGCCGGAGCAGTCGAAGCCGATCTTGTTGAAGTCACCGAAGGAGTCCGCGATGCCGCCGTCGCGGATGCCGCGGGTCGGGCCGGAGGCGTTGCCGCCACCCCAGGCGTAGGGCACGCCCAGCTGGGACTCGGCGCGGGCGATGACCGCCTCGATCTGCGCGGCACGGTCACCGATCGGGGCGATCTCCGCCGCCGCCTGCTCGCTGATCTCCTGGAGGGTGTCCAGGACCGGGCCGGTCGACAGGGAGCTGTCGGCCTCGGCGTCGGTGGAGTCCGTGGCGGAGCCGACGCTGGACGGCGTCTCGGCCGCCGGCTCCTCGGTCACGGTGCCCGTGGGGTTCTGGATCGGCGCGATGGGGGTCGGCGCCGCGTCCTCGTCCGCGACGGACGGGTACGGGTTCTCGAGGGAGATGTGGTCGGCCTGCGCCGCCGCGATGACCGCCGCGGCGGCCGCGACAGCTGCGGCCGTGGCGGCGTCCCGGAAGGCCTGTGCCTCCGCCTCGCGGGCGGCCCGCTCGGCCGCCTCCTGCTCGGCGCGCTCCTGTGCTTCCCGACGTGCCGCCGCCTCAGCCTCAGCCTGACGTGCCGCCTCGCGGGCGGCCTCCGCAGCCTGCTCCGCTTCCCGACGCTCGCGGTCGATCCGCTCCTGCGCCTCCCGTGCGGCCTCCTCCGCCTCAGCCTGGGCGGCGGCCTCACGGGCCTCCGCGGCAGCCTGCTCGGCGGCGCGGACGACCTCCTGCTCGCGCTCCTCGGCCTCGGCGGCGGCCCGGGCCGCCTCCTCTGCCGCAACGCGGGCCTCTTCGGCGGCGGCGGTCTCCTCCTCGACGACGCGACGGGCCTCGTCCGCGGCCTGCGTGTCGACGGCCGCCTCGTCCTCGGCGGCCCGGCGGACGGCGTCGGCCTCGCGGTACTCCTGGGCGTCCTGCTGGGCGGCGTTGCCGGCGGCGATCTCGTTGCGGGCGGCGTCGAGCTGCTCCTGCGCAGCGTCACGCTCGGCGGCGAGGCGGTCGCGCTCGACGGTGAGCTCGCCGATGCGGGAGTTGTTCACCTCGATGGCGGTGCGGGCCTCGGCCTCGCGGGCCAGGGCGCGGGCCTCCCGCTCCTCGGCGAGGTTGCGCAGCTGGCGCAGCTCCGACTCGCGGTTGGCCTGCTCCGTGCGCAGCTGGTCGAGCTCCTCGACGGCGGCGCGCTGCTTCTCCGCGGTGGTGCGCAGGTAGGTCTGGCGGTCGAGGGAGCGCTCGGAGGCCTCCTCGCCGGCGAGGGTGGCCACGGCGGCGGGGGTGGCCGTGCGGCGGTAGGCGGCACGGGAGATCTCGTCGAGACGGGCCTGGGCCTCCTCGATCCGCTCCTGCGTCTCCGTCAGCTGGGCACGCGCCACGACGACGGCCTGGCGGGCCTGTTCCGCGGTGGCCTGGGCGTCGTGCAGGTCGACGAGCGCCTTGTTGACCTCCTCGTGCAGTCCGCCGATCTCGAGGGCCAGCCGGTCCATCTCTGCCTGGGTCCGGGTGACGTCGTTGACCAGCTCGGCGGCGGACTCCGCGGTCGCCGGGGAGGCTGGTGTCGCGTGGGAGACGGCCGGGGTGAAGGCCGTCAGGGACGCAGCGCACAGCGCGGTGGCGAACACCGAACGCAGGCGTGCGTGAACGAGAGTGGTCGGGGCCACGTGTACTCCTCACGTACCCACACCATCAAGGTGTGACCCTTGACTGTGAGGGTGCCGAATCGATTGATCATCGGTCAGGGCACACGGGTATCCAGACCCCGCAGCATCGATTCAGTGCCTCTCCGCGCTTGGCGTGCTTCCCCACATGCCCGTGCGATGACGTTGACGACCGTCCCGGTCGCGACAGCTGATTCTGTTGGAGGTGTCCATCGACCCATGAGCCGATAACGGCACCATAGAACACTCCAGGGCTTCGTGACCCAATGTTTATCATCGTTACCACGAGTAAAGGCTCGCCACATGACCACCGTGTGGGGCGTGACCTGCAGAATGACGGAATGGTAACAATCATGTGATGTTCATCACATTTTTAGAGTTTCCCGAGGCGCTTACCCTGGAAAAGAATAACGATTCTGCATCAGTTTCCGTGGCACTGAAATGGGGGGTCAGGCCTGGGGGCTTGACCAGCCTGCACGTCGCCGCGCGCCCAGCACCGTGAACACCACCACCGCCGCCAGGGCGATGACGATGAGGGCGACGGCGGAGACCCAGTCCACGGAGGAGCCGTTCACGTCGTCGATGAACCCGAACACTCCCCCGACCACGTCGGGATCGCCCAGGAAAGGCCACTGCGCGGTTTCGATGTCGGCCCGGGTGTGCACGTCGCTGACGATCGCCCCCGACTCCGGCGCCCGGACGATGACCGTGTCCACGTCGGTGGCCAGCAGGACGTCCTGCGCCACGTCGCGCAGATCCGGCGTGTGGGGCGGGGTCTCCCCCAGGATGACGACGCCCAGCGAGCCGAAGCCGGTCGCGTCGGCGTGGCCGACGGCGTCGATAAGCCCGGGCTCCAGCTCCGCGATCCGCTCAGCCGGGACCTTCCCGCCGAAGGCGACGGCGTCCTCCCCGATCTGGCGGGCGAGGTCATCGGTGTCGATGCCGGCGGGAATCATCGTGGTGCGGCTTCTTTCGCATGGGGCGGCGTGCGGACACCGCTATTTCTATCCTCCGCGGGTGTGGCGGGGGTGGCGACGCGCCGGACACACAGCGAAAAGCCACAAACAAGACGCTCGTACTGTTAGAATTGCAGCGGTCGTTGGTCCGAATCCCTACACTTGGGGACGTACCACCGCGTTCTGCCGGTGCACGCCTACCTTGACCGGGGTAGACGGGTGCGGGTAACGAACATTCCAGTTCAATGAAGAGGAAATGGAGCTCCCTGTGACCGAAAGCAAGAACTCCTTCAACGCCAAGCGCACCCTCGAGGTCGGCGAGAAGTCCTACGACTACTTCGCCCTCGACGCCGTGCCGGGCATGGAGAAGCTGCCGTACTCCCTGAAGGTTCTCGGCGAGAACCTTCTGCGTACCGAGGACGGCGCAAACATCACCACCGAGCACATCGAGGCAATCGCCAACTGGGATCCGAAGGCTGAGCCCTCCATCGAGATCCAGTTCACCCCGGCACGTGTCCTCATGCAGGACTTCACCGGTGTCGCCTGTGCAGTCGACCTGGCCACCATGCGCGAGGCCGTGAAGACCCTGGGCGGCGACCCGGACGACGTCAACCCGCTGAACCCGGCCGAGATGGTCATCGACCACTCCGTCATCGTCGAGGCATTCGGTACCTCCGCCGCTCTGGAGAAGAACGTCGAGATCGAGTACCAGCGCAACGAGGAGCGCTACCAGTTCCTCCGCTGGGGTGCCGAGAACTTCTCCAACTTCCGCGTCGTTCCCCCGGGAACCGGCATCGTCCACCAGGTCAACATCGAGTACCTGTCCCGCGTTGTCTTCGACAACAACGGCCTCGCCTACCCGGACACCTGCATCGGCACCGACTCCCACACCACCATGGAGAACGGCCTGGGAATCCTGGGCTGGGGCGTCGGCGGCATCGAGGCCGAGGCTGCCATGCTGGGCCAGCCGGTCTCCATGCTCATCCCGCGCGTCGTCGGCTTCAAGCTGACCGGTGAGATCCCGGCCGGCGTCACCGCCACCGACGTGGTCCTCACCATCACCGAGATGCTGCGTAACCACGGCGTCGTCCAGAAGTTCGTCGAGTTCTACGGCAACGGCGTCAAGTCCGTCCCGCTGGCGAACCGCGCCACCATCGGCAACATGTCCCCGGAGTTCGGCTCCACCTGTGCCATGTTCCCGATCGACGAGGAGACCATCAAGTACCTCGAGCTCACCGGCCGCTCCGAGGAGGACATCGCCCGCGTCGAGGCATACGCCAAGGCTCAGGGCATGTGGCTCTACGAGGACGCCCCGGAGGCCGAGTACTCCGAGTACCTCGAGCTGGACCTCTCCACCGTCGTCCCGTCCATCGCCGGCCCGAAGCGCCCGCAGGACCGCATCCTCCTCTCCGAGGCCAAGGCACAGTTCCGCAAGGACCTGCCGACCTACGCCTCCGACGAGGTCGCTGAGCCGGTCCGCGCCACCAAGGCCGTCGGCGACGACTACAACCAGTCCTTCCCGGGCAACGGCGAGTCCGCTGCCGACTCCGCCGAGGGCCGCGCCTCCAAGCCGGTCATCGTCGAGTCCCCGCAGGGCGGCGAGTACACCCTCGACCACGGCATGGTGGCCATCGCCTCCATCACCTCCTGCACCAACACCTCCAACCCGTCCGTGCTGGTCGCAGCCGGCCTGCTGGCCCGCAAGGCCAACGAGCTGGGCCTGAAGTCCAAGCCGTGGGTCAAGACCATCTGCGCCCCGGGCTCCCAGGTCGTCGACGGTTACTTCAAGCGCGCCGACCTCTGGAAGGATCTGGAGGCCCTGGGCTTCTACCTCTCCGGCTTCGGCTGCACCTCCTGCATCGGCAACTCCGGTCCGCTCCCGGCTGAGGTCTCCTCCGCCATCAACGAGCACGACCTGGCCGCCACCGCAGTCCTGTCCGGCAACCGTAACTTCGAGGGTCGTATCTCCCCCGACGTCAAGATGAACTACCTGGCCTCCCCGCCGCTGGTCATCGCCTACGCCATCGCCGGCACCATGGACTTCGACTTCGAGACCGATGCCCTGGGTCAGGACAAGGACGGCAACGACGTCTTCCTGAAGGACATCTGGCCCTCCACCGAGGAGATCGAGGAGACCATCGCGGCCTCCATCTCCCGCGAGCTGTACGAGGCCGACTACGCTGACGTCTTCAAGGGCGACAAGCAGTGGCAGGAGCTCGACATCCCGACCGGCAAGACCTTCGAGTGGGACGAGAACTCCTCCTACATCCGTAAGGCACCGTACTTCGACGGCATGCCGCTCGAGCCGCAGCCGGTCGAGGACATCAAGGGCGCCCGCGTCCTCGCCAAGCTCGGCGACTCCGTGACCACCGACCACATCTCCCCGGCCTCCTCCATCAAGCCGGGCACCCCGGCAGCCCAGTACCTGGACTCCATGGGTGTCGAGCGCAAGGACTACAACTCCCTGGGCTCCCGTCGTGGTAACCACGAGGTCATGGTCCGCGGTACCTTCGCGAACATCCGCCTGGCCAACCAGCTGGTCGACGTCACCGGTGGCTACACCCGTGACTTCACCCAGGAGGGTGGCCCGCAGGCCTACATCTACGACGCCGCCATGAACTACAAGGAGGCCGGCACCCCGCTGGTCGTCCTGGGTGGCAAGGAGTACGGCACCGGTTCCTCCCGTGACTGGGCCGCGAAGGGCACCATCCTGCTCGGCGTGAAGGCCGTCATCACCGAGTCCTTCGAGCGTATCCACCGCTCGAACCTGATCGGTATGGGTGTCATCCCGCTGCAGTTCCCGGAGGGCGAGTCCCACGAGTCCCTGGGCCTGGACGGCACCGAGGTCTTCGACATCGAGGGCATCACCGCCCTGAACGAGGGCGAGACCCCGAAGACCGTCAAGGTCACCGCCACCAAGGAGGACGGCTCCACCGTGGAGTTCGACGCGATTGTCCGCATCGACACCCCGGGTGAGGCCGACTACTACCGCAACGGCGGCATCCTGCAGTACGTCCTGCGTCAGATGATCGCTGCTGCCAAGTAAGCGAGCATCCTCCCGCAGTGTGAACTGCCTCTGAGAGGGGGCTGCATCCCCGGCTAAGGCGTCACGCCACCGGGGAGAGCAGCCCCCTCTCCCCTTTTTCCCTATTCCCCCGACAGGAGTCCCCTCATGCCCGTGGTCAGCGACACCGAGTTGACGCGTCGTCAGACCGAGATCCTCGAAGGCGCGCGGCGTTGCTTCGCCGAGTACGGCTACGAGGGCGCCACGGTGCGCCGCCTCGAGGAGGCCACGGGCAAGTCGCGGGGTGCGATCTTCCACCACTTCGGTGACAAGGAGAACCTCTTCCTGGCACTGGCCCGGGAGGACGCGGCCCGGCAGGCGAGCCTCGTCGCCCGGGAGGGGCTCGTCGAGGTGATGCGTGACATCCTCGACCACCCCGAGCGCCACGACTGGCTGGCCACCCGCCTGGAGATCACGAAGATGCTGCGCACCGACCCGGTGTTCCGCAGCCGCTGGCACCTGCACCAGGAGGTGCTGGACCAGGCGGTGCGTGAGAGGCTCGCCCGCCTCGGCGCCGACGGCCGCATGCGTACCGACGTCACCCCGGAGGTCCTCCACACCTACCTGGAGACGGTCCTCGACGGACTGATCACCAGGCTCGCCTCCGGGGGGTCCACCGAGGGTCTCGAGGAGGTCCTCGACCTGGTCGAGGGGTCCGTCCGCCGGACCGTATAGGCTTGTTTCCTATGCCGAAGATCCTTCTCGTCTCTCTCCGCTCAGGTGAACTCGCCTCGCAGATCGCCTCTGCGGAGGAGCGGGACTTCCTGCTGGCCAGCCGCCTCGACCCCGAGAACCTCACGCACGTCAACATCGGCACCGCGGAGGATTCCGCGGGGGACCTCAGCGGCTACGACGGAATTCTCGTCGGCGGCTGCTCCCTCAACATCACCAACGAGCACTGGGACGACTGGCAGCTGCAGGTCCACGCGGAGCTGCAGCGTATCTGCGGGTCCGGGCTGCCGGTCTTCCTCGTCTGCTACGGCAACAGCTGGCTGGTCCACGAGTACGGCGGCGAGATCGGGCACTCCCACGCCGAGCCCTCGGGGCTGACGGTGGTGGAACTCACCGAGGCCGGCTGGGAGGACCCCCTGTGCGTGGGGCTGCCGGATTCCTTCACCTCGTTGACGGGCCACACGGAGAACGTCGAGAAGCTCGGTGACGGCGTCACCGTCCTGGCCACCGGCCCGACGTGCCCCGTCCAGTTCATCCGCGTCGGCGACCGCGTGTGGGCGACGCAGTTCCACGCCGACATGGACGCCGTGGCCATGCACGCCCGCATGGACTTCTACTACGACTACGGCTACTTCTCCCCCGAGGACTACGAGACGATCCTCGCGTCACTGCCGTCGATCGACACGACGTGGTCGAACAAGCTCCTGGAGAATTTCATCGACCACTGCCGTCGCGCCTAGAGGCGGCTGATCGCGGCCTCCCCGGCGTTGCCGCCGCCGTCCGCGTCCACGAAGGGCAGGATCTGCCGCTCCGGGAGGGTCTCGCGGGTGGCCATCTCGACGAGCACCTTCGCGACGAGCTCCCGCGAGGTGGTCAGCTGCCCGTCCTGCGGACGGACGTTGTCGACGACCTCCAGTCCACCCGCCGGCTCCAGCGTCAGACGCGCGGGGGCGAGGATGAGGAACTCGAGGTCGGATCCCAGCAGACGCCGGTCGACGGCCTCCTTGGAGTCGGCGCAGGGGTAGAAGGAGTCCTCCGGGTCGACGCCGTGATCGAGGGAACCCAGGTAGGAGACCATGAGCAGCCGCGGCGGGGTGAGCCCCTCGGCACGCAGCTGCTCGAGGGCGTCGATGCAGGCCAGCGCGCCGTCGCGGTCGATGGCGTAGGTGGCGCTCGCCCCGTCCTTGCCGGCGTTGCCGGCGGTCCAGATCGTCACGTCGTAGTCGCGGAGCTGCGCCGCCCAGTCCTCCACCCCCAGTGCGGTGAGGTCACGGATGAAGGGGGTCGCGCCCAGCGCCTCAATGTCGGGGGCCTGGTCGGGGTTCCTGATCAGTGACGTCACGTCCATGCCCGCCGCGATGAGGCGGCTGGTGGTCAGCTGGCCGACCTTGCCGTGGCCGCCGATGACGAGAACCTTCTTCGGGGTGGTGCTGTGTGAGTCAGTCATGCCACCACCCTACGGAAACTCTCAGGGACGCATGCCCGCCACGTAGCGGCGATTCGCCCAGCGTTGCACGGCCCGGGCCACCGGACCGCCCAGTTTCGCCAGCCACCAGGCGTGCCGGGAGAAGGCGATGACCCTGCCCGTGACCGTCCCGTCCGGGGCGAGCTCGATGAGGAAGGCCTCCTCCCCCGACTCCACGTGGACGGGCAGGGTGCCGTACACGAGGGTGGTGCGGGTGGCGGTCCTCTCCTCCCGCAGGATGAGGCACGAGGACGTCGTCGGGCCGAAGTGCAGACGGACGAGGTTGCCCAGCCTCTCCGCCCGGACCCGCGCATGGGCGTGCGCCCGCCAGGTGAGCAGTCGCTCGCTCGCCGCGGCGAAGACCTCCTCGCCGTGGCCGAGCACCGCGGAATGGTCGGTGACCGTCCAGCGGCGCAGCCCGATCTCCGCGGGTGACCTCCCCTTCGCCAGCTTCAGTGTCGCCAGCTGCAGGTACGGCGGGTAGGACAGGCGACCCCGGGTGATCACCTGCGGCCGAAGGCCCAGTAGGCGGCGGGGCCGACGCCGTTGATGAGCTGGGCCAGCGCCCACACCCACTTCGGGCCGCGGACGGACCCCGCCGGACGCCGGGACAGGTCCACCCAGGAGGCGATCTTCCCGGCGAGCTCGAGCACCACGGCGGCGATGATGCTCACGCGGGCGGCGGTGGACAGGTCGTTGAACTCATTGCGGATCTGGGCGAGGGACGGGTTCCTGCTTGTCATGTCACCAGCTTAGCGACGTTCCCGCGGGTACAGTGGCGGAATGTGAGCACCCCCGCCTACGCCCAGGACGTCCCCGCCGTATTCGAGGAACTGGGCAGTCGCCCTGATGGTCTGACAGGCGCCGAGGTGGCCGCCGCCCGGGAGCGGTACGGCAGCAACGCGCTCCCCCAGGCCGCCGAGGAGACGTGGTGGCAGCGGCTGTTGCGTCAGTTCCGGGACCCGATGATCTACGTCCTCATCGCCGCGGCCGTCATGACGGCGGTCCTCGGGGAGGTGGTCGACACGGTGGTCATCGCGGCGGTCGTCATCGTCAACGCCGCCGTCGGCTTCCTCCAGGAGGGCAAGGCCGCCAACGCGCTGGCCGCCATCCGCGACATGCTCTCCCCCTCCTCCGAGGTGCTCCGCGACGGGGCGTGGGTGACGGTCGACTCAGCGGAGCTGGTGCCGGGCGACGTCGTGAAGCTGCGGGCCGGGGACCGGGTGCCCGCGGACCTGCGGCTGTTCCGCACCACGAGTCTGCGGGTCGAGGAGTCCGCGCTCACCGGCGAGTCGGTGCCCGCCGACAAGCAGGTCGAACCGGCGCCCACCGGGGCGGACCTCGGGGACCGCACCTCGATGGCCTTCTCCGGCACGACCGTCGCGGCCGGCGCGGGACGCGGTGTCGTCACCGCCACGGGTGAGGACACCGAGATCGGCCTCATCACCACCATGCTCGAAGGGGTCGAGGCCGCGGAGACCCCGCTCACCCGGTCGATGAGCCGCTTCTCGTCGATGCTCGCCGTCGGCGCCGTGCTGCTGGCGGTGCTCATGATCGCGGTGTCGGTCATCATCTACGACACCGGCTGGGCGGACGTCCTCATGTCGGCGATCGGTTTCGCCGTCGCCGCGATCCCCGAGGGCCTGCCCGCCGTCATGGCGATCACCCTGGCGCTCGGCGTGCAGAAGATGGCCGACCGCAACGCCATCACCCGCCGCCTCAACTCCGTCGAGACGCTCGGCTCCGTCACCACCGTGTGCACCGACAAGACCGGCACGCTCACCCGCAACGAGATGACCGTCCGGGCCGTCCACACCCGCGGGCACACCTACCGGGTGACCGGCACCGGCTACGCCCCCGAGGGACAGCTGCTTCTCGACGACGCCGTGGTCACCGTCCACGACCACCCCGACCTCGCCCGCATGGCGGAGGTGGCGGCGTACGCGAACGACGCGGGCGTCGACAAGCGGGACGGGCGGTGGGTGCTCACCGGCGAGCCGACCGACGGCGGCCTGCGCACCTTCGCCCTCAAGGCGGGCGTGCGGGACGAGGCGCCGCGACGGGCGGAGGTGCCCTTCGACTCCGCCTTCAAGTACATGGCCACCCTCGACGACATGCCGCACGGCCCGGTCGTGCACCTCAAGGGCGCACCCGACCGGCTGCTCGACCGCTGCGGGCGGCAGTCCTGCCCCGACGGCGGCACCGAACCACTCGACCGTGGCTACTGGGAGGAACGGATCGAGGAGTTCGGTGCCCGTGGCCTGCGTGTCCTCGCCGCCGCCTGGCGTCCCGGGGAGGAGCTGGAGGACCTGACGGAGGAGGACGTCGACGCCGGCGGGTTCGTCTTCCTCGGCCTCTACGGCATCATCGACCCGCCGCGTGACGAGGTCCTCGACGCCGTCCGCGTCGTGCAGGAGGCCGGCGTCCGGGTGTGCATGATCACCGGCGACCACGCCTCCACCGCAACGGCCATCGCGCGGGAAGTCGGGCTGCACGGCAGCCGGGCCATCACCGGCGCCGAACTGGAGAAGGCCACCGACGCCGAGCTGCAGACCATCGTCCGCCACCACGACGTCTACGCCCGCACCTCCCCCGAGCACAAGCTCCGCCTCGTCCGCGCGCTACAGGCCAACGGCGAGGTCGTCGCCATGACCGGGGACGGCGTCAACGACGCACCCTCCCTCAAGCAGGCCGACGTCGGCGTGGCCATGGGCATCAAGGGCACCGAGGCGACGAAGGACGCCGCCGACATCGTGCTCGCCGACGACAACTTCGCCACCATCGCCGCCGCCATGAAGATGGGGCGCACGATCTACGACAACCTGCGCAAGGCGATCGTGTTCATGCTGCCCACCAACGGTGCGCAGGGCCTGGTCATCTTCGTGGCGATGCTCGTCGGCATGACCCTGCCGATCACTCCCCTGCAGGTCCTGTGGGTCAACCTCATCACCGCGATCACCCTGTCACTGTCGCTGAGTTTCGAGCCCGCGGAACCGGGCGTCATGCGCCGCCTCCCCCGCGACCCGGATGCCTCGCTCCTGGACTCCGAGGCGATCCTGCGCATCATCTACCTCTCGGTTCTGCTCGGCGGCGCCACCATCGCCGTGTTCCAGTACCTGCAGATGAACGGCGCCTCGCTGGAGGTCTCCCGCACCATCGCCGTGAACACGCTGGTCGTCGGCCAGATCTTCTACCTCTTCTCCGCCCGCTTCGCCCGCGTCAGCGCCCTGCGGAAGGAACTGTTCACCACCAACCCGGTCTCCTGGCTGTGCGTGGCGCTCATGCTCGCCCTGCAGCTGGCGTTCACCTACCTGCCCTTCATGCAGTCGGCGTTCCGCACGACGCCGGTCGACGCGGTCACGTGGCTGGTCCCCGTCCTCGTCGGCGTCGTCGTGTTCACAGCGGTCGAGGTGGACAAGCTCATCCGCCGCAGGGTCGGCTAGGGACTGCGGCGGCAAGCTGACTAGACTACTTGGTATGTCCGGACCGACCATCCACCCCCGCAAACCCTTCGTGCTCCTGAGCACCCGACCGGAGAACGAGGCGGCCGCCGCAGAAGTGGTCAGCTTCCGGGAGAAGATGGGACTCGGCCGGGACGGCATCGTCCAGATCCGCCTCGAGGAACGCCCCCTGGGACGCCTCGACCTGCGTGACTTCTCCGGCATCATCCTCGGCGGCAGCCCCTTCAACTCCTCCGACGCCGTGAAGTCCCCGCTGCAGCAGCGCGTCGAGGCGGACCTGGCCCTCATGATGGACGAGGTCCTCGACCGCGACTACCCCCTCTTCGGCGCGTGCTACGGCGTCGGCACCGTGGGCACCGCCATCGGCGCGCGTATCGACGGCACCTACAGCGAGAAACCCCGCGTCATCGAGGTGAGCGTAGTCCGCGAGGACCCGCTGCTGGAGGGCGTGCCGGAGTCGTTCAACACCATGGTCGGCCACAAGGAGGCCATCACGGTGCTTCCCGACGTCGCCACCCTGCTGGCCACCGGCCAGGACTGCCCCACCCAGATGTTCCGCGTGCAGGACAACGTCTACGCCACCCAGTTCCACCCCGAGCTGGCGCCAGCCCAGTTCGAGCAGCGCCTGCGCATCTACGCCAACGCCGGCTACTACGAGCCCCACGAGCTGGCGGAGATCCTCGCCGGCACCCGCGGCGTCGACCTCACCCGCGACGACCGGATCCTGCGGAACTTCGCCACCCGCTACGCACGGTAGGTCAGCGCTGCGGCAGTCGGTCCACGATCTCCTTGGCCGCCCGTAGCCCCAGGCCGGTCTCCTCACGCAGGGCCTTGATCGCGTGGGTCGCTTTGCCTTCCGCGGCGAGGGTACGGACGTGGTCGGAGGGCTCCACGCCCAGGGGCGGCGGCTGCGGGATCCCCGCCTGCCTGCACAGGGTCGCCACCGTCTGCTCCAGGGAGGCGACACGCCGGGTCAGTTCTTCGATACGTTCCTTGTTTGTCGATTTACCGAACATGGCGCCAGGCTACGCCAGTTCGACGATCTCCATGTACTCGTCCGACCAGAGGTCCTCGTCGCCGTCGGGAAGCACGATGACGCGCTCCGGCTCCAGGGCCTTGACGGCGCCCGGGTCGTGGGTGACCAGGACGACGGCCCCCTTGTAGGTACGCAGAGCGTCGAGGACCTGCTCGCGGGACTGGGGGTCGAGGTTGTTGGTGGGCTCGTCGAGAAGCAGGACGTTGGCGCGGGAGGAGACGAGCGCGGCCAGGGCGAGGCGGGTCTTCTCACCGCCGGACAGGGTGCCGGCGGGCTGCTCGAGCTGCTCGCCGGAGAACATGAACGCGCCGAGGAGGCCACGGAGGTCCTGCTCGCCGGCCTCGGGGCAGGCCTCGATGGTGTTCTGCCAGACCGACTTGTCCGGGTCGATGGTGTCGTGCTCCTGGGCGAAGTAGCCGATCTTCAGGCCGTGGCCGGTGACGATGCCGCCCTCGCCGTCGGTGCGTTCCACACCCGCGAGGAGCTTGAGCAGGGTCGTCTTGCCGGCGCCGTTGAAACCGAGGACGACGACGCGCGAACCCTTGTCGATGGCCAGGTCCACGCCCGCGAACACCTCGAGCGAGCCGTACATCTTGGTCAGCCCCTTCGCGAACAGCGGGGTCTTGCCGCAGGGGGCCGGCTCCGGGAAGGAGATGGCGGCGACACGGTCGGCGACACGCACCTCGTCGAGGTTGCCGAGCATGCGCTCCGCACGGGCCAGCATCTGCTTGGAGGCGGCGGCCTTCGTGGCCTTGGCGCCGAGCTTGGCGGCCTGCTTCTGCAGGGCCGCGGCCTTCTTCTCGGCGTTGGCACGCTCACGGCGGCGGCGGGCCTCGTCGAGGGCGCGGGCGTCCTTGTACTTGGTGAAGCCCATGTTGTACACGTCGGCCTCGGCGCGCACGGCGTCGAGGAACCAGATCTTGTTGCAGACCTCGTCGAGAAGCTCCACGTCGTGGGAGATCATGATGAGCCCACCCTCGTGCTTCGCCAGGAAACCACGCAGCCAGGTGATGGAGTCGGCGTCGAGGTGGTTGGTGGGCTCGTCGAGAAGCAGGGTGGTCGCGGACTTGCCGGAGCCGTTCGTCGCGGCGAAGAGGATCTGCGCCAGCTCCACGCGGCGGCGCTGACCACCGGAGAGGGTGTGCAGCGGCTGATCGAGGATGCGCGCGGGCAGGCCGAGGTTGTCGCAGATCTGCGCGGCCTCGGAATCGGCCTCGTAGCCGCCGAGGGCGTAGTACTGCTCCTCCAGGCGGGAGTACTTGCGGATCGCGGCGTCCCGCTTCGCGGCGGTCTCCGCCCCCTCCATGATCTCCTGCTGGCGGTCCATCGAACTGCGCAGCCGGTCGAGTCCGCGGGCGGAGAGCACGCGGTCACGCGCCGTCTGGTCGATGTTGCCCTCGCGGGAGTCCTGCGGCAGGTAGCCGATCTCGCCGGAGGAGGTCACCGTGCCGCCGTAGGGCTGGGTCTCCCCCGCCAGGATGCGCATCGTGGTGGTCTTGCCGGCACCGTTGCGACCCACCAGTCCGATACGGTCACCGGGCTGGACACGCAGATGCTGTCCGGGGGCAGTCAGGAGAGTGCGGGCGCCGACGCGAACTTCGAGGTCATTGGTGACAATCACAAGGGGCCATCCTACCAACCTGCCCCGATATACCTAATGGCCCCTAAGCTGGGGCCATGAACGCCGGACGCGACTACATAGTCGAATACCGCACCACCCAGTTCCAGCAGGGCTCCCTCGTCCTGCGTTTCGACGAGGACCCCTCCCCCGCCACCCTCCGCGCGGCACTCATCCGCCACGGCGTCCCCGGCAGTGCCCTCACAGAGATGAGCGCCCGACCCCTCGACGGGCGGGGCAGTGTGCACCGTTACGACGCCTCCACGGTCCCGACACCCGCCGCCCGCCCAGGCCCGCGCCCCTTCCGACTGGTGCGGCCACTTCTCCTCGTGCCGGCGGCCGTCATCGCGCTGGCCCTCTACACCTTCATCAACGCCGGCCCCGCCATCGAACAGGGGCGGCAGGCGGCGCAGGAATGGTACGGGGACTCCCCCGGGGACTTCTGCTGGAACCGGCTCGCCATGGTGACACGCCACCCGGACCGCGACAGGGGCCCGGTCAGCACCTTCTTCTCCCGCGAACCGACGAAGGAGTTCAGCCCCGCCAACGTCGCCTACTTCCTCGCCTGCTACGACCAGATCCGGGAACAGTCCGCACGTCCGGCCCCGTAGACGAGGGACCACGGGCAGGCGAAAACCCCGGTGGTTCCGTCTGACGACGGAGCCACCGGGGTTCTCTCTGGTTTCTACACGGCGAAGCCGAGCGAGCGCAGCTGCTCGCGGCCGTCCTCGGTGATCATGTGGTGGCCCCACGGCGGGAGCCACACCCACTCGAGGTCGATGTGGTCGACGATGCCGTTGCCGACGAGTGCCGCCTGGACCTGGTCCTCGATGACGTCGGTCAACGGGCAGGCCGGGGAGGTCAGCGTCATGTTGATCATGGCGACGTCCTCACCCTCGCGGTCCTCGATCCACACGTCGTAGACGAGGCCGAGGTCGACGACGTTGATGCCCAGCTCCGGGTCGATCACGTCGTAGAGGTACTCGGTGACGTCGAAGGCGAGCGACTCCTGCTCCTCAGTGAGGTTCTCGGGGCGCTGGCGCTGGACGTTGTCGGTCGGGTCGTTCTGCTCGGTCATTTCTTCTCCCTTTCGTTGAGTGCCTCGGCGGTGGCGGCCTGGAAGGCCTTCCACCCCAGCAGGGCGCACTTGACGCGGGCCGGGTACTTGGACACGCCGGTGAAGGCGATGCCGTCACCGATGAGGTCCTCGTCGCCCTCCACCGTGCCGCGCGAGAGGATCATGCGTTCGAACTCGGCGAGCTTGGCGTTGGCCTCCTCCAGCGGCAGGCCGATGATCTCCTCCGCCATCACGGACGTGGAGGCCTGGGAGATGGAGCATCCCTCGGCGTGGTAGGAGACGTCGTCAAGCACCGTGCTGTCCTCGGACAGCTGCACACGCAGCGTCAGCTCGTCGCCGCACGACGGGTTGACGTGGTGCACCTCCGCCTCGAAAGGCTCACGCAGACCCGCGTGCTGGGGGTTCTTGTAGTGGTCCAGGATAACTTCCTGGTACATGGACTCCAGGTTCATCAGTTCACCCCGAAGAAGTCTCGGGCGTGGTTGATCGCGTCGATCAGGGCGTCGACCTCCGCACGCGTGTTGTACAGGTAGAAGCTCGCCCGGGCCGTGGACTGGGCGTGCAGTGCGCGGTGGGCCGGCCACGCGCAGTGGTGACCCACACGGATGCACACGCCCCGGCTGTCCAGCACCTGGCCGAGATCGTGCGGATGCACGCCCTCCAGGTTGAAGGACACCGCCGCACCACGGTTCTCCGCGGTCGTCGGACCGACGATCTTCAGCCCCGGAACCGTCTGCAGACGCTCGAGAGCGTAGGCGGTCAGGTCCTGCTCGTGGGCGTGGATGCGGTCCATGCCGATCTCGGTGAGGAACTCCACGGCGGCACCGAGCCCGACGACCTGGCTGGTCATCTGGGTGCCGGCCTCGAAACGCTGGGGAGCCGGAGCGTAGGTCGACTCCGCCATGCGGACCACCTCGATCATCGAGCCACCCGTGAGGAAGGGCGGCAGGGTGTCGAGCAGCGGCGCCCTGGCGTAGAGCACGCCGACACCCGTCGGACCGCACATCTTGTGGCCGGAGAAGGCCGCGAAGTCGACTCCCAGCTCACGGAAGTTGACCGGCATGTGCGGGACGGACTGGCAGGCGTCGAGCACGGTGAGGGCGTTGACCTCCTTGGCGCGGCGCACGATCTCCGCCACGTCCGACACCACACCGGTCACATTCGACTGGTGGGTGAAGGCCACCACCTTGACGGTTTCGTCGAGCTCGAGGGAGTCGAGGTCGATGCGGCCGTCCTCGGTGACGCCGTACCACTTCAGCTTCGCGCCGGTGCGGCGGCAGAGCTCCTGCCACGGCACCAGGTTGGCGTGGTGCTCGAGCTCGGTGACCACGACGGTGTCGTCCGCGGTGATGCGGAACCGACCGGCACGGGAATCACCCAGTGCGAAGGCGACGGCGTTGAGCCCCTCGGTCGCGTTCTTCACGAACGCGATCTCGTGGCCCTCGGCCCCGACGAACTCCGCGATCCGCTCGCGGGCGTGCTCGTAGGCGTCGGTCGCCTCCTCCGCCAGCTGGTAGGCACCGCGGTGCACCGGGGCGAAGGTGTTGAGGACGAACTCCTCCTCCGCCTTCCACACCCGCAGCGGACGCTGCGAGGTGGCACCGGAGTCCAGGTAGACCAGCGGCTGGTCATCGCGTACGGTCCGCGAGAGGATCGGGAACTCGGCCCGGATCTTCTCGACGTCGAGCGAACCGTCCGCCTGCACGTATCCCGACATCACAGGAACTGGTCGTAGCCGTCGGCCTCGAGCTTGTCGGCGAGCTCAGCGCCACCGGTGGTGACGATGCGGCCGTCGGCGAACACGTGGACGTAATCCGGCTGGACGTAGTTGAGGATGCGCTTGTAGTGGGTGATCATCACGATGCCACCGTTGGTCTCATCCTGGTAGCTGTTGATGCCGCTGGAGACGACGCGCAGGGCGTCGACGTCGAGGCCGGAGTCGGTCTCGTCCATGATGGCGAACTTCGGCTTGAGCAGGTCGAGCTGCAGCACCTCGTGGCGCTTCTTCTCGCCGCCGGAGAAGCCCTCGTTGACGGAGCGCTCGGAGAAGGACTTGTCGATCTGCAGTGCCTCGCGGGCGGCGTTGAGCTCCTTGATCCACTCACGCAGCTTCGGCGCCTGGCCGCGGACGGCGGTGACGGCGGAGCGCATGAAGTTGGCGGAGGAGACGCCCGGGATCTCGGTCGGGTACTGCATAGCGAGGAACATGCCGGCGCGGGCACGCTCGTCGACGTCCATCTCGAGGATGTTCTCACCGTCGAGGAGGATCTCGCCCTCGGTGATCTCGTAGCGCGGGTGGCCGGCGATGGCGTAGGCCAGGGTGGACTTGCCGGAGCCGTTCGGGCCCATGATGGCGTGGGTCTCACCGGACTTGACGGTCAGGTTGACGCCCTTGAGGATCGGCTTCGGCTCGCCGCTGCCGTCCGTCGGGATCACCTGTGCGTGGAGGTTCTTGATTTCCAGGGTGGACATGTACGTCTCTTTCAGTTCAAAAAGTGTGGGTGCGGTACTTAGGCGTGGACGGACTCGAGCTCGTCGGTGACGCGCTTCTCCAGTTCCTCCCGGATCGACTCAACCGGGATGCGGTTGATGACCTCGGAGAAGAAACCACGGATGATGAGGCGGCGGGCCTCGGCCTCGGGGATACCGCGGGCCATCAGGTAGAAGACCTGCTCATCGTCGAAGCGGCCGACGGTGGCGGCGTGGCCGGCACCGGCGATCTCACCGGTCTCGATCTCCAGGTTCGGGATCGAGTCGGCGCGGGCGCCCTCGGTGAGGACCAGGTTGCGGTTGACCTCGTAGGTGTCGGTGCCCTGCGCGTTGGCGCGGATGAGCACGTCACCGACCCACGTGGTGTGGGCGTCCGGGAGATCCGAGGACGGGTCAGCCTGCAGCGCACCCTTGTACATGACGTTGGAGCGGCAGTTCGGCACGGCGTGGTCGACGAGAAGACGGTTCTCGAAGTACTGGCCGTCGTCCGCGAAGTAGACGCCGAGCAGCTCGGCGTCGCCGCCCGGGGCGGTGAACTTCACGCGCGGGACCATGCGGACCACGTCGCCGCCGAAGGTGGCGGCGTTGTAGCGCAGGGTCGCGTCACGGCCGAGGACGACGTGCTGACCGGACAGGTGCACGGCACCGTTGTCCCAGTCGGCGTCGACGATGACCGTCAGGCGGGCGTTGTCGCCGACGATGAACTCGAGGTTGTCGGCGTGCGTGCCGGTGCCGGTGTAGCGGATGGAGACGATCGCGTCGGCGCCGTCGGCGACGTCGACGACGACGGCACCGAAGGAGGTGACGCCCTCGCCACGGCCGGTGACCGTCACGGAGATCGGCTCGGAGACGACGGCGTCCTTCGCCACGCCGATGTAGGAGGCCTCGGTCATCGAGGTCCAGGCCTGGGCGGCGACACGGTCGACCGGGGCGGCGGCACGGCCGAGACGCTCATCGTCCTTGGCGACGGTCTCGACGGTGACGGAGCCTGCGGCGGCCGACGGGACGTCGACACGCACGTCCTGGGCCACGGCCTCGTCGAACTTGTCGTTGTGCAGGCCGCGGATGCGGCGCAGCGAAATGAAACGCCACTCCTCGTCCCGGCCGTGCGGGACCGGGAAGTCCTCCACGTTGAAGGAGGAGAAGAGGTCACCCTTGGTGTTGTGCGGGGTGGCGGCGTCGACAGCGGTAGCTGTGGTCATCGGTTAGCCCACCGATCCTTCCATCTGCAGTTCAATCAGGCGGTTGAGCTCGAGCGCGTACTCCATCGGCAGCTCCTTGGCGATGGGCTCGACGAAGCCACGGACGATCATCGCCATGGCCTCCTCCTCCTTCAGTCCACGGGACATGAGGTAGAAGAGCTGGTCCTCCGACACCTGGGACACGGTCGCCTCGTGGCCGAGGACGACGTGGTCGTTGCGGATGTCGTTGTACGGGTAGGTGTCCGAACGGGAGATGTTGTCCACCAGCAGTGCGTCACACTCGACGTTCGAGTAGGAGTGGTGCGCGTTCGCGTTGACCTGCACCAGACCACGGTAGGCCGCGCGACCGCCGCCGCGGGCCACCGACTTGGAGACGATGTTCGAGGAGGTGTACGGGGCCATGTGGGTCATCTTGGCGCCCGTGTCCTGGAACTGACCCTCGCCGGCGAAGGCGACGGAGAGAACCTCGCCCTTGGCGTGCGGGCCGGTCATCCAGACGGCCGGGTACTTCATGGTGACCTTGGAGCCGATGTTGCCGTCGACCCACTCCATGGTGGCACCCTCTTCAGCCTTGGCACGCTTGGTGACCAGGTTGTAGACGTTGTTCGACCAGTTCTGGATCGTGGTGTAGCGGCAGCGGCCGCCCTTCTTCACGATGATCTCGACGACCGCGGAGTGCAGGGAGTCGGACTTGTAGATCGGGGCGGTGCAGCCCTCGACGTAGTGGACGTAGGCGTCCTCGTCCACGATGATGAGCGTGCGCTCGAACTGGCCCATGTTCTCCGTGTTGATGCGGAAGTAGGCCTGCAGCGGGATGTCCACGTGGACCCCCGGCGGGACGTAGATGAAGGAGCCACCCGACCACACGGCGGAGTTCAGGGCGGAGAACTTGTTGTCGCCGTCCGGGATGACCGTGCCGAAGTACTCGCGGAACAGCTCCGGCTGCTCCTTGAGGGCGGTGTCGGTGTCGAGGAAGATGACTCCCTGCTCCTCCAGGTCCTCGCGGATCTGGTGGTAGACGACCTCGGACTCGTACTGCGCGGCGACGCCGGCGACCAGACGCTGGCGCTCTGCCTCGGGGATGCCGAGACGGTCGTAGGTGTTGCGGATCTCCTCGGGGAGGTCCTCCCAGGACTGCGCCTGGCCCTCGGTGGAGCGGACGAAGTACTTGATCTGGTCGAAGTCGATGCCCGACAGATCAGCTCCCCAGGTCGGCATCGGCTTACGCTCGAAGATGCTCAGCGCCTTCAGACGCTTCTCGAGCATCCACTCCGGCTCGTCCTTCTTGGCGGAGATGTCGCGGACGACCTCCTCGTTGAGGCCACGGCGTGCGGATGCGCCGGCCTCGTCGGAGTCGTGCCAGCCGTAGTTGTACGGACCGATGGACTCGATGATCTGGTCATCGCTCATGCTCTCCGGCGTGGTCGAACCGGGGTTCTGCGTTGCCTGGGTCATGATCCGCTCCTTTCTTCTGGAAGTTTCTCGATGGGTGTCAGGGGGATGTTGGTTGTGCAGATTCCGTGGCCACCACTGATGCTGGCCAGGGGCTGGACGTGAACGCCGACCAGATCGGAGATCAGTTGGTGTTCAACCTCACACAGCTCGGGGTGCTCGGCGGCCACATGGGCCACCGGGCAGTGGTGGTGGCAGATCTGGATACCGCTCCCGGCACGGGTGACCGTTGCAGCGTACCCGGCACGGTCGAAGGCGTCGGCCAACTCCCCCGCTGTCTGCTGGATGGAGTCCTCGTCCTCCCCTGCGGGGGTGACCCCCTCGACGATGCGCGCGATGCGCTGCGCCGCGAGTCTGCGGACGGCCTCCTCCCCTCCGGTCTCCCGGAGGAGCTCCAGCGCTTCGGCTGCCAGCTGATCGTAGGAGTGCCCGAACTGGGACCTCCCCTGATCGGTGAGCCGGAACGCCTTCGCCGGTCGCCCGCGCGGCGCCGCCGCCGTGCCGGTCGACCGGACGCGCCGGTCGAGCGTCTCCGCCAGCCCCTCCGCCACGAGGATGTCCAGGTGCCGGCGGACGCCGGCGGCGGACATGTCGAGGCGGTCGGCGAGGTCGGAGGCCGTGACCGGTGCAAGTTTGAGCAGCATGAGCATGATCTGGCGACGCGTGTCGCCCTCGACGGTCCGGGTCTCCGGGGTCGTGTTCTGGGGTTGTGCTGACACTGTCGCCACCTCCTCCTGCTGTCTCGGGGTAAAGAAAAAGTCGTGGTGGCCATCGGGTGGTGGTCCGTTGGCCCTTACATTCGACAACACTAGTGTTCCCTAATTCATTCCACGTGTCCACCTCGGGGTCCGGCGGCGTGTCGCGGGACCGTCACCCGGCCTGGATAGGATGAGCCACGTGACCACCCGACGACCGCCGCTCCTGCGTGCCCTGATCTCCAGCCTGCCGCGGCTGGGCTATGCCGGCTCCCGGTCCGCCCTCCTCCACGTGGATCCCGGTGAGGACCCGGAGACGACGGCACGCGACCGGCACCTGGGGATCCGGGAACTCAACCGCTTCCAGCTGCTGCGCTGGATCGGCACCATCGGGGCCCTGCTCATCGGCCTCGGGGCGCTGGGTGCCGGGGCCCTCCCGGTGCTGGGCAACCCCTACTCCTCCTTCCCCGGCGGGTTCTTCGTGGCCCGCATGCTGCAGACCTCCTCCGTGATGGTGCTCGTCGGTGTCGGACTGCTCGTGCTGGCCTGGGTACTCATGGCGCCGTTCGTCGGGGCCTCCTACCGGGGTGGTTCGATCTCCGGTCCCACCGTCACCCGGTCGCTCATCAAACGGACATTCGCCGCCTGGGTGCTGCCGATCCTGTTCACCGCGCCACTGTTCACGCAGGACATCTACTCCTACCTCGCCCAGGGGTCGATCGTGGCGCGTGGCATGGACCCCTACTCCGCAGGCCCCGTCGACCTGCTCGGCCCGGAGGACCCCCTGGCCCGCTCGGTGCCGTTCATCTGGTCCCACTCCCCCTCCCCCTACGGGCCCGTCGCCCTCGGCATCGCCTCCGCGATCAGCCGGGTGACCGCCGACTCGATCACCCTCGGCGTCATCGCCCACCGCCTGGTCTCCCTGCTGGGGCTCATCGCCGCCGGCTGGGCCATCTCCCGCCTCGCGCGGCGCTGCCGCGTCAACCCGGTGACGGCCCTGTGGCTGGGCATGCTCAACCCGCTGACGATCCTCCACCTCATCGGCGGCATCCACAACGAGTCCGTGCTCCTCGGACTTATGCTCGTCGGCCTGGAGGTGGGGCTGCGGGGCGTCGACAAGCTCGGTGGACGGAACGGGCAGCCGGTGGATCCCGCCGGCGGTGCCGGACTCATCGTCCTGTCGGCGCTGCTCATCGGCGGGGCAGGCCTGGTGAAGGTGACCGGTTTCCTGGCGCTCGGCTTCGTCGGCATGAACCTGGCGAGGCACTTCCTGCGGGTCGGGCGGGGTCCCGTCGTCTCCCTCGTGCTGGCCGTGCTCGTGCAGGTGACGCTGCTCGTCGCGACGATCGCCCTCATCACCGTGGTCACCGGCATCGGCCTCGGCTGGGTGACAGGCCAGGGCGGGGCGGCGACGATCCGCAGCTGGCTGTCCATGACCACGAACATCGGGGTGTCCGCCGGGTTCGTCGGCATGCTGCTGGGGCTCGGCGACCACACGACGACGATGCTGTTCATCACCCGCGGGGTGGGCGTGCTCGTCGCGGTCGGGTTCCTCGTCCGCTTCCTCTTCGCCACCTACCGGGGCACGATCCACCCGGTCGGCGGGCTGGGCGTGGCCACCTTCGTGCTCGTCATCCTCTTCCCCGTCGTGCACCCCTGGTACATGCTGTGGGCGATCCTGCCCCTCGCCGCATGGGCGAACCGCACCTTCTTCCGCGTCAGCGTCGTCGCCTACTCCGCCTTCTTCTCCTTCACCGTCCTCCCCCGCGGACTCGCTCTCCCGGCGTCAACGGTCGCCTCCATCTATCTGGGGGCGACGGTCGTTTTCGTCGCCGTCGTGACGCTCGGCTGGTGGCTGATGCGGCGTGGCACGATCCGTGGCCTACACTGAGTAACCGTGTCTGCAACTTTCGGTGGAGCCCCCGGTGTCAGCGCCGGACCAGCTCTGGAACTAGAGAATGTGGTCAAGTCCTTCGGACCCACCACCGCTGTCGACGGGATCTCGTTGACGGCGGAACGCGGTGAGGTCTTCGCCCTGCTCGGCCCCAACGGCGCCGGCAAGACCACCACCATCGAAATGTGCGAGGGATTCACACGTCCCACCTCCGGCCGCATCCGCGTCCTCGGACTCGACCCGGTCACCCAGCCGGAGGAGGTGCGCAACCGGATCGGCATCATGCTGCAGGGCGGCGGCTCCTACACCGGCATCCGCGTCGGCGAGATGCTCCGCCTGGCGGCCGCCTACAACGAGAACCCGCACGACCCGGAGTGGCTCATCGACCTCCTCGGCCTCGACGGGGTACGCCGCACCACGTGGCGTCGCCTCTCCGGCG